>OZ253547.1:2668281-3961172 GCA_965262635.1 Candidatus Versatilivorator sp.
TGGCCCGCCGCCGAGGCCACCAACGGTCCGGCTACCGCACAGTGATCAATACCGGCCCGGACGCCGGCCAGTCGGTATTTCATGTCCATCTGCATCTCCTGGGAGGACGGGAGATGGACTGGCCGCCGGGGTAGGTCAGATCCAGATTCTCAGCAAATGTGGTTGGATTCCGAAGAGGGCGGACCGCTGACGATCAGCTGCAACCGCTGGTAGTGCCGCAGTTGAGACACTTGTAGCAGGCGCCGTTGCGCACCATGATGGCGCCGCATTCGGGACAGGGTGGGGCATCTGCCTGGGTTTGAAAGACCTGCCTTTCCATGTCTTCCATCTGCATGCTGGGTCCGGGAGCCGCCTTCTCGGGTTGGGGTTGATCCTCGGCTGTCAGGAATTTCTGACCCAGCCAGCGGAAGATGTAGTCGACGATGGATTTGGCAATGGGGATCTGAGGATTGTTGGTGAACCCTGAGGGTTCAAAACGGCTGTGGCTGAACTTGTCGACCAGGACTCTCAATGGCACCCCATACTGCAAAGCCAAAGAAATGGAAGTTGCCACCGTGTCCATGAGACCGGAAACGACTGAGCCCTGCTTGGCCATGACCACAAAGATCTCTCCGGGGCTGCCGTCGTCATGCATTCCCACCGTCAAATAGCCATCGTGGCCGGCAACGCTGAACTTGTGGGTGATGGCCTGGCGCTCGTCGGGGAGGCGGCGTCGAGCCGGTCGAGCCTGGTCATTTTCGCCTTCCGCCTTCAGACTGGTATTCAGGGGCTGTGACCGTTTGGATCCGTCCCGGTAGATGGCCAGAGCCTTGAGACCCAATTGCCAGGCTTGAATGTATGCTTCCTGGATTTGATCGACCGAGGCTTCCTCGGGCATGTTGACGGTCTTGGAAATGGCGCCTGAGAGGAAGGGTTGCACGGCCCCCATCATCTTCAAGTGTCCCGAGTAGTGGATGGAGCGAGTTCCGCTCATGGGCTTGAAAGCACAGTCGAAGACCGGCAAATCCTTCTCCTTCAGATAAGGCGCCCCTTCGATGGTTTCGTTCTCGTCGATGTACTTGACGATTCCGTTCATCTCTTCCCGGCCGTATCCCAGCCGCGTCAAAGCCTCCGGAACGGTCTGATTGACGATCTTGAGCAGGCCGCCTCCGACCAGCTTCTTGTATTTCACCAGGGCGATGTCCGGCTCCACCCCCGTGGTGTCGCAGTCCATCATGAACCCGATGGTTCCGGTCGGTGCCAGCACCGTCACCTGGGAATTCTTGTAGCCATTTTGCTCTCCCTGGGACAGAGCATCGCTCCAGCAACGCCGGACGGCCTGGTAGAGATCCTGAGGCAGAGCGGAAGCGGTCAGCTTGGCGGCGGCATCCCGGTGTTTGCGAATCACCCTCAACATCGGTTCTCGGTTGAGGGGGAACTCGGCGAAGGGCTCCAGATCGTGGGCAATCCGGGCAGAGGTGTGGTAGGCCTCTCCGTGCATGAGGGCCGTCACGGCACCGGCGTAGGCTCGGCCGGCCTCGCTGTCGTAGGGAAGCCCCAGTGACATGAGCAGGGCTCCCAGGTTGGCATAGCCCAGTCCCAGCGGCCTGAAGAGGTGGCTGTTGTTGGCAATTGCGGGGGTCGGATAGCTGGCGTTGTCGACGATGATCTCCTGGGCGGTGATCATCACCTGCACCGCGTGTTTGAACCGCTCGACATCCAGACCGCCGTCTTTTTGCCTGAATTTCATCAGGTTCAAGGACGACAGATTGCAGGCGGTGTCATCCAGGAACATATACTCGCTGCAGGGGTTGGAAGCGTTGATACGGTCAGTGGCGGCGCAGGTATGCCAGTCGTTGACCGTGGTGTCGAACTGAATGCCGGGGTCGCCGCAAATGTGAGCGGATTCGGCCATCATTCGCAGCAGATCGCGGGCGCGGTGCTTATCCACGATCTCACCGGTGGTCACCGCTCGAGTGCTCCATTCCCGGTCTTCGACCACTGCCTGCATGAACTCGTCGGTGACCCGTACGCTGTTGTTTGAATTCTGGAAGAAGATGGAACTGTAGGCAGTGCCGTTGAAGGAAGGATCGTATCCCGCCGAGATCAACGCCCAGGCTTTCTTCTCCTCCTCCTCCTTGCACTTGATGAATTCCACGATGTCGGGATGCTCGGCGTTCAGGATGACCATTTTGGCCGCCCGCCGCGTTTTGCCGCCCGACTTGATGACACCGGCGAAGGCATCATAGCCCTTCATGAAGGAAACCGGCCCGGAAGCCTGCCCCCCGCCGGACAGCAACTCTTTGGAGGAACGAATCGGGGAGAGATTGGTGCCGGTGCCGCTCCCCCATTTAAAGAGCATGCCTTCCGTCTTGGCCAGGTCCAGAATGGCTTCCATCCGATCCTCTACCGAGTTGATGAAGCAAGCCGAGCATTGGGGTTTGGCCTCAATACCGCAATTGAACCAGACCGGGCTGTTGAATGCCGCTTTTTGATCGACCAGGAGGTGGGTGAGCTCCGCCTTGAAGGTGTCAGCGTCTTCGGGCGTGGCAAAGTAGCCCCCCTCCTGACCCCATTGGTGAATGGTGTCCACCACTCTTCCAATGAGCTGCCGGACACTTCTCTCGCGCCCCTTGCCATTGGCGGATCGCCTGAAGTACTTGGAGACCACCACGTTGGTCGCCAACATGGACCAACTGACGGGTACTTCCACGTCAGGCTGCTCGAAGATCACCTCTCCCTTTTCATTGGTGATGCTTGCCTTGCGTTGCTCCCACTCAACCTGATCGAAGGGATGCACCCCGGGGCTGGTGTAAACCCGGTCGAAGTGCAGGAGTCTGGTTTCTTCCGACACACTGGGGGCTGCGGCCGTAGCCTGGCTCTCCGTCTTGGCTCTCAGTAGCATGGAAAGTCTCCTTAATCCTCAATCAGGACAATGGAAGGGAAGCAGGCTGTCTGCCCGTCAGGCTGGTCTTCGGAGGTGTAGCCGGCCCCGATTCGAGCCCGAACGATATTGGGGTCCATCCGTTCGCTTTGGTGTGAGGCATTGTACGCGGGTGACCAACCCTGTCAAGCACAATAAGGCTATTTTGCACAAAATGATGGACGCGTCATCCGCCCGGCAACAAAATGTTGTGTTCCCGTTCCATTCCGGCCGGACCCTCAGAGAGAACCGCTTCCGTAGGGGTGCCCAGCCTGTTTACCTCATTTCTCTTTGATAATGAACGGTCTGAGACGGGGGTGCGGGTGAGAAATGCGGGCAAGGCACTGGTTTGGTGTCAGGGGTTGTCGCGGGGGGCGGCGGCGGTGAACAATCCTGAGGGATTTCGGACCTCAACCCGCATTTCTCACCGGGGGGCGTGATCACGGTGCAGGAATTTTTCCCTCAGGGCGTGCTCGCGACCGAAGAGCGTAGCGGGCACTACGTTCGAGCGAGCATGTGCGCGCTGAGGGGAAAAGGACAAGCCAGTGCGCGCCCAGCGCAGTCTGTACCCATAAGCCCTTTAAACGAGGCCAATCAAAGTACAGAAGATAGACTACTTTTCATCATGGTTCCAGCGACCCGGTGAGAAATGCGGGTTAACCTTCCCTCACACCTTTTGATAAAGGCTGGAACCCTTCTGCTGAAATTCCCGGGACTTGCTGTCCATGCCTTGGTGGAGCGCTTCTTCGGGGTTGACTCCTACTTGCTGGGCGTAGGCTCGCACATCCTCGGTGATTTTCATTGAACAGAAGTGGGGTCCGCACATGGAGCAGAAGTGGGCCAGCTTGGCGTTGTCTCCGGGGAGGGTGGCGTCGTGGAACTCGCGGGCTCTCTCCGGGTCGAAGCCCAGGTTGAACTGGTCCTCCCAGCGAAACTCGAATCGGGCCTTGGAAAGGGCGTTGTCCCGCGCCTGGGCTCCGGGATGGCCCTTGGCCAGGTCGGCGGCGTGAGCGGCAATCTTGTAGGCAATGACTCCCTCTTTGACGTCCTCCCGCTCCGGCAGTCCCAGGTGTTCCTTGGGGGTTACGTAACAGAGCATGGCGGTACCGTACCATCCGATCATGGCGGCGCCGATGGCACTGGTGATGTGGTCGTATCCGGGGGCGATGTCCGTCGTCAAAGGGCCCAGGGTGTAAAAGGGCGCTTCTCCGCAGGTCTCGAGCTGGCGGGTCATATTCTCCCGGATCAGTTGCATGGGGATGTGTCCGGGGCCCTCGATCATGGTTTGCACGTCGTGCTTCCAGGCGATCTTGGTCAGTTCGCCCAACGTATCCAGTTCCGCGAACTGGGCCTCGTCATTGGCGTCGGCGATGGAGCCGGGCCTGAGCCCGTCTCCCAGGCTGAAGGTGATGTCGTAGGCCTTCATGATCTCGCAGATTTCCTCGAAATGGGTGTAGAGGAAATTCTCGCAGTGGTGGGACAGGCACCACTTGGCCAGAATGGACCCACCCCGGGAAACGATTCCGGTAACCCGTCGGGCCGTCATGGGGACGTAGCGCAGGCGTACGCCGGCATGAATGGTAAAGTAATCCACTCCCTGTTCGGCCTGTTCGACCAGGGTGTCGCGGAAGATCTCCCAAGTGAGTTCCTCGGCTTTTCCCTGGACCTTCTCCAGGGCCTGATAGATGGGCACGGTGCCAATGGGTACCGGGGAGTTGCGAAGAATCCATTCCCGCGTTTCATGAATGTTGGGACCGGTGGACAGGTCCATCACCGTGTCGGAGCCCCATCGGATGGACCAGACCATCTTTTCCACTTCCTCTTCGATGGTGGAGGATACGACTGAATTGCCGATGTTGGCGTTGATCTTGACCAGAAAGTTACGTCCTATGATCACCGGTTCCAGTTCGGGGTGGTTGACATTGGCCGGGATGACGGCCCTGCCGCGAGCGACCTCGTCGCGCACGAACTCGGGAGTGATCCGTGGCGGCAGGCTGGCTCCCCAGGAGTTGCCGGGATGCTGGTGGTCCAGTTCGCGTTCCATCCGCTGGTTCTCCCGAAGGGCCACGAACTCCATCTCGGGTGTGATCACTCCGCGCCGGGCGTAGTGCATCTGGGAGACATTGCTTCCGACCCGGCCACGCATGGGGCGGCGAAGGTGCTTGAATCGAAGGGCATCCAACCGGTGGTCCGCCAGTCTCAGCTTTCCGTACCGGGACGAGACCTGTGAAAGATCCTCAACGTCGTTACGATCCCGAATCCAGTCGATCCGAATGGGGGATAACCCTCGGCGAATATCGATCGCGACCGAGGGATCGGTGTAGGGGCCACTGGTATCGTAGAGGGTGACCGGGGGGTTGAGCGTCACATCCTTTTCGGTGCCGCCTCGTTGTCGAGTGGGCGTCTGGCTCACTTGGCGCAACGGAACCCGAATGGACGGGTGAATATTGCCGGGCACATAGATCTTCTGCGAAGCCGGAAAGGCATCGCAGGTGATGGTGCCCAATTTGACCTCATCAATCCTTGCTTGCTTGGCTTTCATCAACAAACCCCTTTAATGTCAATAGGTTGTTAATATGAGTGCGGAACCGAACCAGTGGATAAGTATCTGCCGTGTGAGTGAATCATACCACAGGATTGACAAAGCCCTGACCCGAAACTAAGATGGGCTGCCGTTGCCGATATGGCGGCCGGTCAGCGGAAAAAAGATGCCGTCGAGCCAGGTTTGGAGGGAAGCATGGCGGAGACCTATGGGAACTTCATTGCCGGGGAGTGGGTGGAGAGTTCGTCAGGCAAGACATTTGAGAGCGTCAATCCGGCCAACTACCGGGAAGTGGTGGCACGCTACCAGGCGTCCACGGCCTCTGACGTGAGGCAGGCGCTGGAGGCCGCCGGCCGCTCCCAGGCGGCCTGGGCCGAAATGCCGGCTCCCTTGCGCGGCACCATCCTGATGCGGTCCGCCGAGTTGCTGGAAAAGCGGACCGAGCAGGTGGCGACCGAGATGACTCGCGAAGAGGGAAAAACGCTTCCGGAAGCCAGGGGGGAAGTGGGCCGCGCCGTCAACATCCTGCGCTATTTCGGGGCCGAGGGCGCCAGGATGAGTGGCGAAACGGTACCCTCGGAACGGGATGGCGTATTTGGCTTTACTTTCCGTAAGCCGCTGGGGGTGGTGTCTCTGCTGACTCCCTGGAATTTCCCGATTGCCATTCCGGTTTGGAAAATAGCCCCGGCACTGGTCGCCGGAAACAGCCTGGTCATCAAGCCGGCCTCCCTGGCGCCGCTGTGCACGGTGCGGGTGGCCGAAGTTCTGAACGAGGCCGGTTTGCCCAAGGGTGTGCTGAATATGGTCACCGGTTCGGGGGCCACCATCGGAGATGAGCTGATTGCCAATCCCCTGGTCAAGGCCGTCTCCTTTACCGGATCCTGTGAGGTCGGCGACGGGATCCAACGGCAAACGGCTCCGCGGGGAATCAAGACTCAGTTGGAGATGGGCGGGAAGAACCCCACCATTGTGCTCCGCGACGCGGATCTCAACCAGGCCGCCGACGTGGTGGTCAACGCCGCTTTTTTCTCAACCGGACAGAAATGCACCGCCACCAGTCGAGCCTTGGTGGAGAAGCCGATCTTCGACCGGTTCGTAAGTCTTCTGGTGGAGAAAACCGAGAAGCTGAAAGTCGGCGACGGTCTCCGGAAGGGGATCGAGATGGGGCCCTGCGTCGACGAGAATCAGATGAACACTGTCCTGGATTACATCAGGATCGGTCAGCAGGAAGGGGCCCGCTTGCTGTGCGGGGGCCGGCGACTGACCGGGGATGCCTGGGACAAGGGCTATTTCGTCCAACCCACCATCTTTTCCGAGGTGTCCCCGGATATGAGGATTGCCCAGGAAGAGATCTTCGGCCCGGTGCTGGCTCTCTTTCCGGTTGAGGACCTCGACCAAGCCATCGAATTGTCCAACCGGGTCAAGTTCGGCCTGTCGGCATCGATATTGACCAACAGGATCGATCAAGCTTTCAACTACATCAATCGGATCGAGGCCGGCTTGATTATCGTCAACCTGCCTTCGGCCGGCGTGGAGTATCAACTGCCGTTTGGAGGCACCAAGGCCTCCAGCACCGGCTACCGGGAGCAGGGCAGTGTGGCCATCGATTTTTATTCAGAGCTCAGAACGGTTTACCTGAAGCACCGGATCTGAGGCCCGCCGCCGGCAAAGCAAAGCCTGGCTGGAGGGATTATCGGAGGCGATGGTGCCTGGCCATCGAATCGCACATCTCCGCAAGCCGCTGGCGAAGGATGGGCGGCTCCAGGATTGTCACGTTTTTTCCCCAGGTCACGAGATGCCAACAGATTTCCTGGATACCCCCCGCCCTGAAACGCACCGTCAGGGAGCCGTCGTTGTTCTCGACAATGGTCTGGCTTGGATGAAATTGAAACGCTTTGGCGTCCGGCGCCACGTCGACATCGAAGCGGAGCCGCACATCGAAGACCTTCTCTTGAAAGGTGCCGAATGAACGCTCGGCGTACCCCCTCAAATCGAACGCCGGATCGCGTTCGAATGCTTCAGCGGTGATCCGGGCGTGGCTGACGTTCGCGAGCCGCCAGAGCCTCGGGTTTTTCCCGTGGTTGGCCGGTCCCACCAGGAAAGCGCGGTTGCCATAGAGCACTCCGTAGGGACGGACTCGCTGGCGGCTTCGCCGAGCCGTTGCCCGGAAAAGATAGTCGAACTCTATCATGCGGCGTGCCGAGATGGCCTCCCGCACCAGCGAAAGCAGGCCCTTTTCGAGACTTTCTCTCGGGCCGGCCCGCATCGCCAAACCCTCCGCCTCCATGAGAGATTCCATGGCGGCGTCGAACTCCTCGGGCGAGTAACGGCGCGATGCGGCTCGCAGCTTGACCACAAGACCGCGGACGCGTTCCGCCAGGCCGGTCAGGTCCAGACTCCCAGCCGCCGCTTCAAGGTCGGCCAACTCCTCGGGCAAGATGGAAATGAACGGGTGCAGCGCTCGTGAGTGAAGCCGCCAATGAATGCGGCTGTCGCCACTGTCCACCTCCACCCTGTCCAGTGGACCGAAGGCCGCCTCGACGGCAGCGCGCATCCGCTCGGCAGTACGCCGGCTCACCGAGAACTCCTCCTGGATGTCGGCAGTGGTCAGGCCGCCATGACTTCCTTGCAGGCGGATGGCCAGGCGCACAATATCTCCGACTCGTTCATACCGCATACCCACCTGCCTTTGCTACAGCGTCAGAGGAATCAAGACCAAATCACCCTTCTTCACCGCCTTGAACATCCGGACATTGGCGTGCTGCTCCCTGGGAGGAGTATTTTGGTCCAGGTTCCATAGGTTCTGGCTTTCGTCCTATCCCCAGCCTTGCCTGAAAACGCGGCGTTCGTGCAACTCTTTCACATAGTCGTCGGGATAATCTTAACAATTTACGTCAATTCGGAATCCCCAGTACGACACCCTTGCCTCCTCTTGTTGTGGCGAAGTCTTTCCGCCCCGCCACCTCAATATTTCCCTCACCGTGTGAAGTTTCAGGAAATGCCTTCCCAAAAAGTGCAACTTGCTCATACTCGCGAGCCCTGTTCCTGATCAGGGCCTGTGTTTACGACTGGAAGCCCACTCGCCGTGGCAAGTCCGGCTTCGCCTCGCACTCCTCACGCAGCATTCCCATGACCGCGCGCGAGTCGCTCAGGCAATCGAGAATCTCGGCCCTCCGGCGCACGACCGCAAAGTCGCCGGGGGTCAGAGCTGTCAGGCCGGCGACCTGGGCTGGGGGGTCGTAGCTGAAATAGGTACGGAATGCGACTCTGGCTTGTTCCGCAGAGAGATAGTCGAGCGCGATCTTGAAGGTGAAGCGCCGCCGGGTCGCCGGGTCGAGGCGCTCGCGGAAGTTGGTCGTGAAGGCAATTGGGAAAGGGTGGCTTTCCATCCAGGTCAGCATCTCGTTGACCTGGTTCACCTCCCAGTTCCTGTGGGCGAGTCGCCGGTCCGCCAGCAGTGAATCGGCTTCGTCGAAGACCAGGAATGCTTCGGCCTCGCGTGCCTCGGCAAAGGCTTCAGCGATCTTCCTTTCCGTGCCACCTACCCACATGGAAATGAGATCGGATGCGCGCTTCTGAATGACTTCGAGACCGAGCCGGTCGGCAAGATGGCGGACGAATGCACTCTTTCCCGTTCCGGATGGTCCCTGCAGGCACAGCGAGAAGTGGCGCGCGCCGCTTGAGGCGAGGCGGTCCGCGAGTTGCACAGGGTTCACATCGGCACGGATCAGTGCGGGATCGTACTTGTCCGGTGTCCCTTGAGTTGGCGGCGAGTTGCCCGACAGCAACCGTGCGAGTCCGTGCAGCCCACGGCGCACGTCGCCAATGGTCCCGCCACCGAGATTGGCGGCCGCAGTGGCCCCGGAGGCGACGCCCGGCGCTACATCGAACTCCCGAGCGAGGGCCTGGGCATCTTCCTCGGTCGACTCGATACCATGGTGCGCGAGCTGGCGCGCCCAGACCTGCTGCCGCACCTTGGCCGGAGGATGGCGCAGTTCCAGAGCGAACATCATGCGGCGCAAGAGAACGGGACTGGTCCACGGGGCGGTGTTCGAGGTCCACAGGACCGGCACTGGAGTCTCCTCCAGGAGCCTGTTCATGAACACTCTCGAACCAGCGGCCGAGAGCTCGGGAAAACAGCGTGAGCCGGACCATGCTGCCGGCACCTCTCCCTTCGTGGAGAGCAGATCCTCCATCTCGTCAAAAAGCAGGATCGAACGACGGTTCCCGGCAAGCAGGCGTTGAGCGAGGCGGAGCTCTTGCAACCTATCTCTGCCGAAAGGATTGCAGCCGTCGGCAACCGATTCGCCGACTATGTAAAGCGGCGCTTGCAGTCGGGCGGCCAGGGTCTTGCAGAACTCGGTCTTGCCCGTCCCTGGCGGTCCATGGACGAGCACGTTGACGCCCTTGTGGCCGGTCCGTAGGGCCCCGTTCAGGATCCGTTCGAGATGATCGCGGTCACCGGCCACATGGTCGAAATCGGACCAGCCCAGCTCGCCCGGGCTGGCTCCGTCAAGCAGCAGGCAGTGCACGTCGGTACCGGCCACCTTCGGAAGCCAGTGCAGTCGAATCAGCCGGTCGATGACTGTCACATAGCTGTCGTCGTCGATGGACACGAGGCCCGATGTCACAAGAGGCGCATCGGGCGCGAACCGCCGATAGAACGCGCCGGTTGAGAGCCCAAGCAGGCATGGCAGAATCGGATTGGTCAACGCGAAACCTGTCTTGCTCCAGTGCGCACTTTCGCAAATGGCTTTCATCATCGACTCAATGAGGAGCACCGTATTGTTGCGCAGCACCAGTTCCAGGATCTCCGTGTCTGTTCGGGTGAGACGCGTGGCCCTCCCGAGATGGCGGAGGCGCGCCGCCGTACGGTCCGGGCGTGCCTGTCTGGCCGCTGCCAATTCGCTCCCTAGGGCCTCGGCCAAACGCCGCCATTCGAGCGGCGGCACTTCCCATACGCGCGATCCACGCACCATCACATTGGCAGTCTTGCCGTCCGGTGTCTGCGGGTACCGGAACTTCAGGTCGTCTTCATGCTTCAGGAGCCATTCCTTCAATTTGTTCGCCGCCATGGTGTAGCAACAGAGGTGGGAGACGGCGTTCGACAGATAGAACAGGAGGAGGCGGCGATTGTAGGCGGAAAGCATGACATTCTCCTTTCGAAAACTCATATGAGAGAAGATACCAAGGTAATGCGTCAAATTCGGACGTACCAGGTTGTTCTCCGCGGATTTTTTTGGAAGGTTTTAGAACATCGATGTGTATCGAGAAGACAAAGAAGAAATACTGAATTCGGAAGAGGCCGCCGGGAGGCTGGTAGGGCAGTCCAGCCGGAGTTAATGAGTTGCGAAACCGTCTGTGCAACCGGCGTGCCAGGAGAGAAATGAAGGAAAGGGTTGGAAAAGCTTACTGACAGAGAATCTTACTGGTATCTATCCGAGTTGCTTGGTCGAGGCGGTCGGCGGGCCCTCCGAAAGTGAGAACGGCACCGACATTCTGATTTCGGTTCCCGGAATAGGAATAGATGCTGAAACCGACTGGGCTATCGTGATCCAAGTCAAGGATCAGACTTGGTTGACCGTTTTCTTGGACGGAGTGGGATCCAACGATTCTATAGCCTACTCATAGAAGCCAATCAACAGAACTCCCCGGCACAATACCGGACCTCAACAGAGTCATTGCTCCCACCTATTCGATCTCTCGGATGTAGAGGTCCTTGAAGCGCATTTTGCCTTCCCCGCCGCTATGGAGCTGCAATGCGATGACCCCGTCGAAATAGCGGGGGGCGGGATCCCGGTAGTCCACCGCCCGCACGCCGTTGACGAAGGTCACCACCCGGTTGCCGAGCACCGAAAAGGAAATATCGTTCCACTCCCCCGGTTTCAAGGCTGCTTCTCCGGCCGGACCGGGCTTGACCAGCCAACCCCGTCCGCCACTCTCGTAGAGCCCTCCGGTTTGCTTGCCCGGATTGGGATCCACCTCCACCTGAACCCCCTTGATGTCGACTCCCTGCAGGGTGGAATGGTAGAAAATGCCGCTATTGCCAGTCCCTTCACCCTTGAACTTGGCTTTGAGCTCGAAATTCCTGTAGGTTCTGGTTGTAGCCAGATAGCCGTATTCCCGGGTCAAGGCTTCTCCCAGGATTTCACCTCCTTCTACGGTCCATTTCTCGCGGCCGTGCTCCTGCCAGCCACTCAGATCCCGGCCATTGAAGAGGGCAAGCCAGGCGGAGCTGCCTTCGGGCTGCACGGCTTGAGGCCAAAGGAACCACAACAGCATAAAGGGGATCCTGATTCTTTTCATGGTCATACCTCCGCGACGACGGTTGCCGGCGGCCAGCCTGCTCCACCAACCTGCCCCGAGCCCGGAGAGACTCCGAGACGCCCTGGGGTACCGGCTGACTGGCCTTGAATGAGGCGAAAAAACCGCTTCATGATAGCAGATATGAAGCCCGGAACGCTTTGAGAACGGATGGGTTGTCCTCCCGCTTCATTCTGGAGGCGGCTCGTTGACAGGCTCTTTCCGGATAAGCTAATTTCTGAGATCCGTAGAGGGGGGGCTTGACCTCCTTGGAGTTTTCATGCGAATCCTGACCTGCCTGAAACAGGTTCCAGAAAGGGACTCCCGCTATAAGCTGAACCAGGAGGGCTCCCGAGTACTGGAAGAAGACCTGATCTTCGAAACCAACGAAAGCGACCTCTACGCCCTGGAGGAAGCACTGCGTTTGAAAGAGGCATTCGGGGGTGAAGTGGCGGTGCTTTCCCTGGGGCCCGACCGAGTCTCCAAAGTTCTCCGTAACGCCCTGGCCATGGGAGCCGACAGGGCCATCCACCTGAAGGGCCAGGTCTTTGAGCACGGGGATGCCTGGGTCACGGCCCGGGTCATTGCCGCTGCCATCGCCCCGCAGGACTTTGACCTGGTCCTCACCGGTGTGCAGTCCGAGGACATGGCTTTCGCTCAAACGGGCGCCGTTCTGGCCCAGATCCTGGGATGGCCTTGCGCAACCATCGTGATGGAGATCGCCTTCGAGGCCGATGCCCGCAGGATTCAGGTGAAACGGGAGTTGGAGAGCAACGTCTTCGAACGCGTCGAGGTTCCGCTCCCGGCAGTCCTGACGATTCAGTCGGGAACCCACCCCATCCGCTACGCAACCTTGAGAGGGATCATGCAGGCCAAGAAAAAGGAGTACCGGGTGATGACGGCGCCGGATCTGAGCCTGTCCCCGGAGGCCGTGGGGGAGATGGCCGCCAAAGTCATGCACCACCGTTTGCTGGTGCCCGAAAAGAAAAAAAAGACGGTGATGATCGAGGGAGGAGCGGACGAGGCGGCGCGTTCGCTGATGGACAAGCTCATCAACGAGGTCGGGGTGATCTAGCTTTATTGGAGGAGAGGCGGGGCATTTCAGGCGACCAGGCGGTCCTAAAAAAGAAACAGCACCTGTCGGACAGGAAAAATCGATTCATGGCAACCAAGATCGTCGTCCTGGGCGAACACCGGGATGGCCGTTTGAAGAAGATTTCGTGGGAGGCGGTCGGCTTGGGCCGCAAGCTCTCCACCAAGCTCCGCAAGGACCTGTGCCTGGCCTTGGTGGGCAGTGAAATCGACGACTTGGCTCGGGAGGTTTCCGGGCAGAGTGGCCTGGAAGTCGTCGTGCTGGCCAACGACCACTGCCGGCACTACACGCCTGAGGCCTACTGTGAGGTTCTGGCGGAGTTCGCCAGGCGGGACAGGCCTAATCTGCTGCTGCTGGGCCACAGTTATCAAACCATGGATTTTGCTCCCAAGCTGGCGACCATGCTGGATCGGGCCTTGATCCCCAACTGCGTCGATTACCGCTACACGGCCGGCCAACTCCTATGGGTTCGGCAGGTGTTCAACGGCAAGCTCCACCTTCATGTGAGCCCCAAGGGGGACCCCCCTTACCTGGTCTCAATTCAGCAGGGTGCCTTCCCCGCCTTGGAGGAGGATCTGGGAGCACTCCCCCGAATTGACCGCCGCCAGGCCAGCCTGGCTGAAGGAGTGCTGCGGAGGCAGCTTCTGGAAGTCATGGAAGCGGTTCAGACCAAAGTGGATTTGAGCCAGGCGGAGATCATTGTCGCCGGAGGACGGGGATTGGGCAGCAAGGAAAAGTTCCAACTGATTCTCGACCTGGCTTCGGCCTTGGGGGCGGGAGTCGGGGCCTCCCGGCCGGTGACCGACGGCGGTTGGCTGCCCAAGGAGCATCAAATCGGCAGCTCCGGCCAGACGGTGATGCCCAGGCTCTACATTGCCTGCGGGATTTCAGGGGCCATTCAGCACCTGGTGGGCATGTCCAACTCGGGTTGCATCGTTGCCATCAACAAGGACCCCTATGCTCCCATCTTCCAGGTGGCCGACTATGGGATCGTCGGGGACGTCTTTCAGGTCGTTCCCAAGTTGATCGAGATCGCCGGGGAAATACGGCGATAGCCGAGCACTCCGCTCCCAGGTTTCCGATGAAGTCCGACCCAACCCCTGAAGCAAAGCCCGGGGAACCCCGGATTGGGCTGGCCTACTGGAACCGGCCCCGCCACCTGTCTCGGTGGCAGCGGATCTGGATTGCCGTGGTGGCTCGCGTCGGAGCCTGGATGGTTGGCTGGATCGGCAGGACTCTCCGATGGGAAAGCCGGGGCGATGAACACCTGGAGCAGATCTATCGCTCCGGAACCCGAGCCATCTTTACCACCTGGCACGGAGGAATTTTCCCAGCGACCTGGTACTGGAGGGACCGCGGCATCGTGGTGATGACCAGCCAGAACGTGGATGGGGAGTATATCGCCCGGATTATCGAAAGCTTAGGCTATGGAGCGGCACGGGGTTCCAGCTCCCGGGGAGGTATGAAGGCTCTGGTCGAAATGTCCAGAAAATTGAGGCAAGGCAGCGACGTGGGCTTCACGGTGGATGGTCCCCGAGGCCCCCGCTTCAGTGCCAAGATCGGACCGGTGTTGCTGGCCCGCAGGAGCGGCGCCGCCATCTTTTGCTTCCATGTCGCGCTTCAGCGCAAGATCGAGCTCGACAACTGGGATCGATCTCAGATCCCACTGCCCTTTTCGCGGGCTTTGATCCTCAAGGCCGCCCCGATTTATGTTTCGCCCCGAGCCGACGGAGAGGAGATTCAACGTAAGCACCGGGAAATGCAGGATGTTCTGGATCGCTTGCGGAGCCAGGCTGAAGGGCATTGGAAAAAGCCGCCCCGCTGAGAAATGCGGTCAGGAGCCCGTGGGGCGGTGTTGCCAGACTCCTTGAGAGAACCCCTGGCAAGGTGTCAACCATGTTTCCGGTTTATGGTGTAAAGGATGTTCCCGGTTTGCACCCTGGCCCGGAGGCGCCGGCGGGGGCGGAAGCGTCGGCCGCGACAGGATGCGGGCGGGACGCCCGCGCTCCCAGGGCCGATCACTCCCCCCTTGAGGGGGAGTCGCAGAAGCCGAGCCGGTAGGCGAAGGCTGATGCGGTGGGGGGCAGGAGCCGGGCCGCCTGGCCGCGGCCTGGCGCTTCCGCACCGTGCTGATCGACTGAAATTCTGCTTTTCAGGGGGCTCCTCCTGGTCCTTCCTGCCCCTAAGTGGAAAACTCTTTTCCCCTTGGTGTCTTTCTTCGTGGCCCTTCACGGATCCCTTTCGAGTGTTTTCCAATCCCTTGGAGTCCCTTGGTGGATTAATCTTTTACCCCCTTGACAGATCCTTCGGCGCTCTTGGTGGAAATCCTTTCCCCCTTGCCGACCCTTGGCGGATCCTTCCTGAGCCTTCTCCAACCCCTTGGTGGCCCTTCGTGAATCTTAGTGGCCCTTTGTGGATAACTCTTTTCCCCTTCGTGGATATCTTTTCTCCCTTTATTGCTTGTCGGTCTGACGCATAGCCTTGCTACAGTTTCCTGAAGAACCGTGCCAGGCGGTCGGCGCCCTTCTCCAGTTGCTCCATGGAAGTGGCGTAGGAAATCCGAACGTGGTCCCGGGTGCCGAATCCTTCCCCGGGCACCACGGCAACGCCGGCCTCATGGAGGAGTTGCAGCGCCAGGCCGGAGGGGCTGTCCAGACGGCAGGCGTCAAGAAGGCCGCGCAGGTTGGGATAGACGTAAAAGGCCCCGTCGGGCCAGTTGCAGGAGATTCCGGGCATGGCGTTGAGCGCCTCGACGATAAAGCCACGGCGGCGGCCATACTCCTGCAGCATGTCCTGAATGGAGTCCTGGGGCCCGCTGAGGGCCGCCACGGCCGCTTTCTGGGCGATGGAGTTGGCATTGGAGGTGCAGTGGCTCTGGATCTTGAGCATGGCCTGGATGAGAGGAGCGGGCCCCAGACAGAAACCAATCCTCCAGCCAGTCATGGCGTAGGTCTTGGATACCGATCCCACGACGATCAGGTGGTCCCGGTAGGCTTTCCCCAGGGAGGCCAGCGAAAAGGGTGACAAACCCTCATAGTTGAAGTGGCAGTAGCACTCATCGGTCAGCACCATCAGGTCCCGCCGGCGCGCCAACTCCGCGATGTTCCGCATCTCCGCTTCCCGAATGGTTGCCCCGCTGGGGTTGTTGGGTGAGTTCAATAGGATCAGGCGGGTTCGGGGAGAGACTGCAGCCTCGATCTGACCCGCGGTCACCCGGAAATTCTCGGATTCCGAGGTGGGGACAAACCGGCATGCGGCTCCGGCGTAGTGGACTGCCTCTTTGAACGTGACCCAGTAGGGGACAGGGATCACCACCTCGTCGCCGGGCTGGAGCAGCGCGCTGGTCAGGTTGAAGATCGCGTGCTTTCCTCCGACCGTGACCAGAACTTCCCGGGGGGAGTAGTCGGACTGAAAGTCGCGGGTGTGCCGCCGCACAATGGCTTCTTTCAGTTCGGGTATGCCGTCGGTGGGCGTGTATCGGGTGAAGTCGTTTTGAATCGCCTCAAAGGCGGCGCGCTTCACGTTGGCCGGGGTGGGGAAGTCCGGCTCGCCGGCGCTCAGATCCACCACATCCACGCCTTGAGCCTTGAGTTGAGCCGCCGCCGCAAAAACAGCCGCCGTCGAGCTGATCGAAATGCGTCCGACGCGCTGTGAAAGTCTCATGAGTGGGGATCGGAGGAGGCGGAGGATGGCTTGGGGGCCCGGGCGATCTTTTTTAGAAGTCGGTCCTCCACGTTGCGGGGAACCAGTCCGGAGATCGCCCCCCCGAATTGACAGACTTCCCGTACCAGTCGAGAGCTCAGATAGCTATAGGCCTCGGAAGGCATCATGAAAACCGTTTCGATCTGAGGCTCCAGGCGGCGATTCATCAGGGCCATTTGCAGTTCGTACTCGTAGTCCGATACCGCTCGGATGCCGCGGACGATGACCCGGGCCTGCCGTTGCAGGGCATAGTCGACCAGAAGGCCGTCAAAGGTGTCCACGCGCACATTGGGGTAGTCGTTTCCCAGGGCCGTCCGGATCATGGTCGACCGCTCCCCGGCTGTGAAGAGCGCAGATTTTTCACTGTTGATCAGGATCGCCACAATGACCTCGTCGAACAGGCGGGAGGCCCGGTGGATGATGTCGAGGTGCCCATTGGTGAGAGGATCGAAGGACCCGGGATAAAGGGCGATCTTTTTCATAGGCGGCCTCCAACTCAGTGATCTCTTCGGCGTCTTTCCGTGGGAATGGACAGCAAACCAGGGGTCGGGGGACACCTACCCGCATTTCTCACCAGGGGGCGTGCTCGTGACCGAAGGGCGTAGCCGGAACACCATTCGAGGGAGCATGTGCGCGCTGAAGGGGAAAAGACAAGCCAGGGCGCGCCCAGCACAGTCTGTCCCCTGAAGACTCCAAACCAAGCGCCGCAAGATGTTAAAGACAGGCACTTTTCTACCTTATGCTCAGCGACCTGGTGAGAAATGCGGGCTGGGGGCGTTGATCATTGCAAGCCGTCAGGTGACCGGTTGCCGGGTCGATTCAAGCCCCACGATACATGCTGAGTTGACTGTCCCCTTGCCGGACTTCGCGCACTCGGCTCAAATCATGGAGTCGGGCCGGCAGGGTCAACCTCTTGGAATGCTCGAGAATGACGCAGGCTCGAGGAGCAAGAAGTTGACAGCGATGAATCTGTTCCAGGGTTTGAGGATAGCGTTGCACGGCGCTGTAGGGCGGATCGACGAAGACTATATCAAACTTGCGCCTCTGGCGCTGCAGGATTTGCAATGAGATATGGGCCGGATGGGTCAGCAGCTCGACCTGGCGGGCCGGGGCAGGGGAAAGCGACTTCAGGTTATTCTGAATGATCCGCACCGCCCGTGGCGCGCACTCGATCAAGGTGACGCCCCGGGCTCCCCGGCTCAGCGCCTCGATGCCGATACTGCCGCTGCCGGAAAAGCAGTCCAGGAAGAAGGCCTCCTCGATTTCCTCCTGGATCAGGTTGAAAAGCGTCTCCTTGAGCCGGTCCGAAGTCGGCCGGGTGTCCAGTCCTCTCAGGGTGCTCAGGCGGTGGTGCTTGAACGTTCCGGCGATGACGCGAACCATAGTGGCAACGCTCGTCTGCGAAAGGAAGCCCTCTCTCCGCAAGTGCCGGGAGTCGGTCCGCCCGGTCCGGCAGGGGATGGGGGCTACCCCACGCCCACCAGACCGTAGCGGGTTTGCCAACTTGAGCTCAGGCCGGCGGCCCATTGCCTCGGAGATGGCTGCGATTCAAGGTTGTCGACGAAGTGAGCGGCCTCTCTCCGGGCGGTCTCCAGAATGCGGCGGTCGCGCAACAGGTGAGCCACGCGCAAGGTGGGCAGACCGGACTGGCGGGTGCCGAAGAACTCCCCGGGTCCTCGTATCTCCAGATCCTTCTCCGCAATGACGAACCCGTCGGTGGTTTCCTGCAGACAGGTCAGTCTTTCGGCAGCCTCCGGGCTGATAGCCTTGGAACCCTGCATCAGCAGGCAATAGGACGGCTCCCGACCTCGTCCGACCCGGCCGCGGAGCTGGTGCAACTGCGCCAGACCGAAGCGCTCGGCGTGCTCGATGAGCATCACGGTGGCGTTGGCCACATCCATTCCAACCTCGATCACGGTTGTCGAAACCAGGATGTCGGTTTGGCCCGCGGCAAAGCGTTGCATGACGGCCTCCTTCTCCATGCTCTTGAGCCGGCCGTGCATCAGCTCGACACGGGATTCGGGGAAGACCTCCCCTTGCAGGTGCTCAAAGATTTTCCGGGCCGGCCGCAGATCCAGCTTTTCCGACTCTTCAATCAGGGGGCAGAGCACGTAGACCTGTCTGCCTCGTCCGATCTGGTCGGCAACCAACCGATAGGCTCGAGACCGGTTCAGGTCGTCCAGCAGGTGGGTCTTGACGGAGCCCCGGTTCGGGGGCATCTCGTCGATGGTGGAAACGTCCAGATCACCGTAGAGTGTCATGGAAAGCGTCCGGGGAATCGGAGTGGCCGTCATCACCAGGGTATGGGGATGACTGCCCTTCTTCATGAGGTTGAAACGCTGCATGACGCCGAATCGGTGTTGTTCGTCAATGATGACCAGTCCCAGCTTCTGGAAGGAGACGTCCGGTTCCAGCAAGGCATGGGTGCCAATCAGGATCTGGAGTCTCCCCTGGGACAACTCCTCCAGCAGGCCGCTCCGCTCCGCCTTCTTCAGTCCACTGGTGAGCAATCCGATGCGGTAACCGCTATTGGCAAACAGGCGTTTGGCGTAGAAGTGGTGTTGCTCCGCCAGGATCTCGGTGGGTGCCATGAAGGCCACCTGGGCTCCATTCTCGATGGCCATCGCACTGGCCTGCAGGGCGACAACGGTCTTGCCGCAGCCCACGTCTCCCTGCAAGAGGCGATTCATGGGAAAGGGGCGGCGCATGTCCTCGGCCATCTCGTTAAGAGCCCGCTCTTGAGCCGGGGTCGGACGGAAGGGTAGAAACTCCCTGGCGGCTTGGCGGAGGTTGGGGTCGATACGGAAGGGAATGCCCCGAAAGGTGCGTGCCAGCCGCCGTTTCCACCGGACGCCCACTTCCAGGAGAAACAACTCCTCGAAGATCAGCCTCCTTAACGCCGGGGTGCGCCTGGCGGCCAGATCCTCCCGGCAGGTCCCGGTTGAGGGAAAATGGGATTCCTGGAGGGCAGCCCGCCGGTCCATGAGGTTGTGGCGCTCCAGCAGCGCCAACGGCAGAGTCTCCGGGATCCGGGAAAGTTCCAACAGGACGGTGTGGATCAACCGCCGCAGAAGGCGGGGTCCACAGCCCTTGGCGGCCTCGTAAACCGGAACGATTCGGCCCATTTCGATCGAGCCCTGGATAGAGACCTCTTCATCTTCATCCAGGATTTCGAACTCGGGATTGATGATCTGCAGGTTGCCGGCGCCAAAGGGGTCGATCTTGAATTTGCCGTGGAAGATGACCTGCTGTCCGCGCCTGAAGATCTTGCGATGATGCAGGTATTCCGAGTGAAACCATTTGCAGCGAATCAGACCGGTTTTGTCGCGGGCGGCCAAGTCGAAGATCTTGAGCCGACTCTTGCGCGTTACCACCAGACCGGCGGTCAGCACCTCCACCAGAATGGAGGTCGTTTCTCCCGGCCGGAGGTCCCTCACCGGGCAAAAACGGGTCCGGTCTTCATAGCGGTAGGGAAGGGTGTAGATCAGGTCTTCAACGGTGTGGATGTTCTTGGCGGCAAGATCCCGGGCTCTTCTGGGCCCCACCCCCTTGACGAATTGCACCGGAGTCTGAAGTTCCAGCATGTGGCCAGCCCAGCGGGGAGAAATGCCTGCAACCGGGAAGAATCACCCGGAACGCAAGCGGGGTTGCCATCAGTCCTAGCCCGCATTTCTCACCAGGGGGTTGCACTCTTCTCAAGAGTGCAACTTGGCGCAGGATTTTCCGCTTCAGGGCGTGCTCGTGACCGAAGGGCGTAGCCGGCACTACGGTCGAGGGAGCATGTGCGCGCTGAAGCGGAAAAGACAAGCCAAGGCGCGCCCAGCACCGTCTGTACCCTGAAGACTCCAAACAAAGCGCCGCAAGATGTTAAAGACAAGCACTTTTCTGCCTTATGCTCAGCGACCTGGTGAGAAATGCGGGCTTGAGTCCTGGGCAGCCTCCCGGCCCCCGTGCAGCGGGTTTGGCGAAGCGCTGCTTACCGTTCCCGGGTGGCCGTCGGGTTACGAGCCCAGACCAGATAGCTCTTGATGAATGGATTGATGTCACCGTTCAGGACCCGGTCGGCATCGCCCGCTTCCCGTTTGGTGCGGTGATCCTTGACCAGGCGATAGGGGTGGAGCACGTAAGATCGAATCTGGCTGCCCCAGGCGATATCCAGCTTGCTGTCTTCGATCGCCTGGCTCTGGGCCCGTTTCTTTTCCAGTTCGGCCTCGTAAATACGGGAACGCAGGATCTTCATGGCTACCGATCGATTCTTGTGCTGGGAACGCTCGTTTTGGCAATGCACCACAATACCTGTAGGCAGATGAGTGATGCGCACTGCCGAATCGGTGGTGTTGACGTGTTGTCCTCCGGCGCCCGTAGACCGATAGGTATCGATCCGCAGGTCTTTTTCCTCGATGACCACCTCGACGGCGTCATCGATTTCGGGATAGACAAACACGGAAGAGAAGGAGGTGTGTCGACGCTTGTTGGCATCGAAGGGAGAGATACGGACCAGACGGTGCACTCCCACCTCGGACATTAACAGTCCATAGGCGTTGAGGCCCTTGATGGCGATGGTTGCCGATTTGACTCCGGCTTCCTCACCGGCCTGGTAGTCCACCAGCTCATGTTTGAAGTCCTGCTGTTCGGCCCAGCGCAGGTACATGCGCAACAACATTTCGGCCCAATCCTGGGATTCGGTGCCACCGGCTCCGGGATGAACCGCCAGGAAGGCATTGGCTTGGGCGTTCTCACCGCTGAGGAGCGTCCGGGTTTCAGCATCCCCCACCAGGGTTTCCAGCCGGACCATCTCCTGTTGGATGTCCTCATGGACGTCCTCGCCTTCGGCTCCCAGGTCGAAATAGGCCTGCAGGTCTTCAACTGCCCCACTCAGCTCCCTGTCCAGGGACAGGTCGGTTTCCAGGCGCTTGCGCCGTTGCAGCATTTTCTGCGACTGGGCCTGGTCCGTCCAGAAGTTCGGATCGGCGATATGACTTTCCAACTGGTGGACTTCCTTGCGCTTGGGTTCCGCGTCAAAGATAGCTCCGTATATCCTGCACCCGTTTCTCCAGTGCCTGAAAGGCTCGGCTCAGTTCCTCCTGTATCATGTCTTCCTCCGGACTCTATGACCTCGGGCCGGCGGTAGGCTGGTCCCCAATTGAGGAGCCATGTTAGCACAAGGCAGCGAAGGGGGCAGGCTCCGACAGGCAGTTTGAGCGGTGCGGGACGCAGCGCCTTCAAAGAAATAATGCAGGGCATCCATGGGGTGGAGTCAGCCGAATAGTGCCGACTGAAAGAGGTTCACTGAATTCACAGCCAGGTCTGCCGTTGACAGGAGCGCCGCCTCTTTGATCTTGACAATCCGTGGACGGACCCGGTATAAGTTTGGCCCTCTTCGGTGCCAAGGTGCCGAGCGGAGCCGGATCGCGGGGAGATTCAATGGCCAGACACAAATCAGCGATGAAGCGAGCCCGTCAGAGTGAGCACAGGCGTTTGGCCCGGCGGAGCAAAATGCGCCGGCTGCGCACCCAGTTGGGAAAAATCAGGAACGCCATTGACGAGAAGAACACCGAGCAGATTCAGCAGTTGCTGTCTCCGACCCTGTCTCTGATTGACAGCTCGACCCACCGCAGCCTCATCCACCGAAACAAAGCCGCCCGCCAGAAATCCCGTCTGATGTCTCAGATCAACAGCCTCTCCGGTAGCCCCTCCTCTGCATGACACTCGACAGACCCAACCCTTGGCCATGCAACAGGGTTACGAACAACTGGCGATGTGAGCAAACGCTTGCTCTTTTTGACTCTTTCTGCAATAATCTGGTCAGACTAGTTAGAGGAGGCTTGCCATGCCTACCTGGCAGTTGCAGGAGGCCAAAGCGCGCTTCAGCGAATTGATGCGTGGCGCGGCAACTGGACCGCAGACAATCACCGTCCACGGGCGCCGGGCGGCCGTCGTCCTTTCGGCGGACGATTATGACCGTCTCAAGGGGTCCAAGCCTTCATTGACCGAATTTCTGCGGATGTCCCCGCTGGCGGGTGTCCGGCTGAACATTGAGCGCGACCTGTCGCTGCCGCGCGATGTTGAACTGTGAGTTTTCTGATCGACACCTGTGCGCTTTCCGAACTGGTCAAGCCGAATCCGTCGCGGCGAGTATCCGAATGGTTCAACGAAGCTCCGCCGGAAGCGTTGTTCGTCAGCGTCCTGACATTGGGAGAAATCCGCAAGGGGGTCGAGAATCTCGGGGGCGGCGGTCGCCGGGCAAAGATCGCTGTGTGGCTTGAAGCGGAGCTGCCCGCTTGGTTCGAAGACCGTATTCTGCCGGTCGATATCGGCGTCGCGGACGAATGGGGCCGCCTGATGGCCCGCCTGAAAACCCCGGTACCCGCCATCGACGGCTTGATCGCCGCGACCGCCCTGCGGCATCGGTTTGCGATCGTCACACGCAACGAATCCGATTTCGCCGCGACGGGAGTCAAGCTGTTGAACCCTTGGAAGGATTGAGGCAGAGCGTGGCGAGCAAGCGGGCCGAGAGGGTTCAATTTGGGTGTACGTCAGAATCTTGAGATCGATCTCAGCCAACCACTGATTGACGCTCCCAGAACAACCGGACTACACGCCCCCGAATCAACTCAGTGCTCTATTCTCAAGAGAATGTCGTGCGCCCCCGCTGACCACTTCCTTGCACAGGGCCAACCGCCTGGGATAGGATGCCTGTTGTCCCATGGCCACCCAGAATCTCTTCAATCCCTACCAGCTTCGTCCCCAAGACATTGAGGATCCCCCGCGGACCTATGTGGGCATTTTTCGACGGATCGGTCCGGGCCTGATTCTTGCCAGCGGCATCGTCGGCTCGGGCGAGTTGATTGCAACCACGGTGCTGGGCGCCGAGGCCGGTTACACGCTCCTCTGGCTGATAATTCTGAGCTGCTTCATCAAGGTGGCGGTTCAAAACGAGCTGGGCCGGTACGCCATAGGCACCGGCGAAACCACCCTGGAGGCCTTCGACCGGGCGCCGGGTCCCCGCCTGCGGGCCTCCTGGCTGGTCTGGGCCTGGTTCCTGATGGTCATGTTTACGCTCCTGCAGGTGGGCGGCATGCTGGGGGGCGTTTCCGAGGTGCTCAACCGGCTGGTTCCCACGGTTCCCATCGGTGTCTGGGTCTGGGTGGTGAACTTGGTGACCGTTGCCCTGCTCATGGGCGGGCGCTACTGGGTGGTGGAGAAAATCTCCATGGGACTGGTGGTCTGCTTCACGGTTCTGACTGTCAGTTGTGCCTTCATGATGTTCAAGCTGCCCCAATACTTTTCCTGGTCCGAGGTGGTTTCGGGGTTGTCATTTCGGCTTCCGGAAGGGGGGCTCATCACCGCCGTGGCTGCCTTCGGCATCACCGGAGTGGGAGCCACCGAGCTGGTGGTGTATCCCTATTGGTGCCTGGAAAAAGGGTATGCCCGCTACAGCGGCCCTCGCGACGGCAGTCAGGCCTGGCGGGAGAGGGCCGGCGGATGGATTCGGGTCATGGGGGTGGACGTCGGCAATTCCATGGTCATCTACACCTTTGCCACGGTGGCCTTCTACCTCCTGGGAGCGGGAATCCTGCACGGAAGGGGACTGGTACCCAAGGGCTCCGAAATGGTGCTGGTGCTTTCCGCCATGTACACCGAAACCATGGGGGCCTGGTCACTGCCGCTTTTCCTGGTGGGTGCCTTCGCGGTCCTTTATTCCACCATCTTTGCCGCGACTGCCGCGCACTGCCGGGTGTTCGCCGATTTTGCCGGCATCTTGAAACTCTACGACAAGACCGATTACGCTAAACGGCTCCAAGTGACCCGGCTCTTCGTGGTCATCCTTCTTTTCCTGCCTTCCCTCTACTTCATGTTTCTGCAGGCTCCGGTCCTGATGGTCATCATTGGCGGAGCGGCCCAAGCCCTCATGTTGCCCGTCATTGCCTTCTACACGGTTTACCTGCATTACCGTCACATGCCGGAAGAGGTCCTTACCGGTCCATGGGTGACCCTGGCCCTGTGGATTTCAGCCCTGGTCATGGCCCTCATGATCGGCTATTCCCTCATTCAGCGAATCGCGAGCTGGAAGTAGGGGGGCTGGTGTTGCGCTCTCAAATTGAGTTGACTCAGGCCGCAGCTGAGGGATTTTCCGAATCAGTGCGTTCACACGAGCGTGCCTCAGCATGTCGCGACTCGATCGACTGGAGAGGGCCTCTGCAGCCGGTGACGGAAATCATGATAGAAACACCGATAGACAGGACAAACAGGATCGCCTGGTTCTTAATCCTGTCCATCCTGTTAATCGATGTAAGACAAGAATCGAAGGTACGAGATGGATAACAGATGAGGATTGCTGAGCGAGAACGATTGCAAGCCGATTCTTTTGGTTTTTCTTAGTGTCCCTTCGTGGTCCTTCGTGCCCCTTCGTGGATATCTTTTTTCCCTGCTTGTCGGTCTGAGGCACGGCCTCGCTAGGCATGGGAGAGCACCTTCCCGCTGACGTAGGGGACGGTTTGCGGGCCTTCGGGGAGTACGGCGATGCGGCAGGACGGACCCGATGCCGCCTGCAGCCGCCTCACCAGGCCGGCAATGTCCCGAACCGGCTTGAGGTGGGCCGCCACAACCTCGGAGTCCGGCAGGGTGGAATAAAGGTAAACCTCCGACTTCATGAGAATCTTGGCCAGGATCTGAACCTGCCATTGGTCCTGGATGGTCTCGGTGTGATTGTGAATGTTGGAAAGCAGCTGAGCCGGAGAGTTCCCGGATCGCAGCAAGCGGCCGAAGTTTCCCTCGGACGGCACGCCGTCGCAGCACTCCGAAGCCATGATGATGGTTCCACCCTGCTTGACGATGCGGGAGGCTGCCGACATGCCCTTGACGGCCTGGTAGAGATTCAGATCCAAGGGGAACCCCGAATTGGTGGTCACTACGATATCGAAGGGTTCCTCCACGGACCGCATGACCGATTCCCTGGCAAACCGGCACCCTTGGACGTGGGCTTCCTTCCAGTCTCCCGCGAAGACACCGGTAATTTCCCGGTTCCTGTTGAGGGTGACGTTGACGATGAAGTCCGGCTCGACCAGGGCTGCAATTTCTGACATCTCCCGGTAGATGGGATTGTTGGCGGTTTCTCCCCAGGTGGAGTTGGGGTCGTCGATCATTGGAGCCGAGTGGTTCCTCAGGATGCTTTCGAAGGCTCCCACTCCCAGCAATACCGCCTTGGGTCCCCCCGAAAATCCTGCAAAGAAATGGGGCTCGATGAATCCGGTCAGGATTTTGAGCCGGGCTTGCACGAAATCCTTGTTGACCCAAACCTGGTTGCCGAATCGGCTGGCTCCCAGATGGACCATGCTGGAACGCTCCCGGGGCTGGTGTTGCACGATGCGGTAGTTGCTGAGGATCTCCCGGCCCAGCATGGCCTCCAGCTCTTGGGGCGTGTTGGAGCGGTGGGTGCCCACGGCGTTGATCAAGGTGATGTTTTCTTTGGGAACCTGGTCCAGTTCGGACAACACGATGGGCAGTACCCGGTCGCTTGGCATGGCCCGAGTGCGGTCCGGGAAGATAATGGCCACCGACGATTCGGCGGTGGCCAGCTCACGCAGGGGGGCCGAGGCCACCGGATGCCGAAGCGCTTGCAGAAGCGAGGCGGCTTCGTCCGCCAGCCCCTCCACGAACCGGGGCTCGATGATCTCTACTCCCGTTTCCGGAAGGTCCACCTCCAGTCCACCTTTTCCGTAGGCCAGTGTTACCTTCATTTCCTCTCCAGAGATTCCCGGGATCGCCGCGTTTCCGAACCGCTTTCCCTGACCGCATCCATCCCGGTGTGCATGGAACGGCCGTTCAACCAGGTATTGACCCGCTCGAAACCTTATTATACTTTGATTCAGTTTTCGGGCGGGGTCTTCTGGCCGGGATGGCCAGATGAGCCACCCGGTGAAGGAACCTAAATCGAAGCCGCTTGGGCAGAATGGAGCAGGCGGTATCCTGCGGGCAAACCAGCAATGCGAGAGAGCGACTATTTCGACGAGAGCGACGTCAGGAAGCCGACCCGGCTGAGTTGTCCTTTTTGCGGCCAGACCTTCCCTTACGAGGTGCGCTGGCGGCAGCGGCTCAAGAAGAAGAGCCTGCCGGGGGCCGCTTCTTCAGAGGACCGCCGGCGATTCAGCAAGGCCCGGTCCTACATGGTCCGGATGGACGACACCGTTCACTGCCAGAATGGCAGGTGCCGCAGGCGGTTTGAGATTGCCAGTTTTCAAACCGTCGTCTTCCTGTCCGAAACCGGGCATTCGTCCGACGGGAACCGGGAGCAGCCGACAAGAACCCGACCCCGAAGGAGCCCCAATCGAAACCACCGCTGAGTGAACCCACATTTCTCACCGGGTCGCTGTATATATTATAAAAGACCGTTTATCTTCGGTACCTTATTGGCTCTGTTTTGAGGGCATGCGGCTACAGACGGCGCTGGGCGCGCCCTGGCTTGTCTTAGGCGCGCATAGGCTCCCTCGCACGTAGTCCCCGCTACGCTTTTCGGTCGCGAGCACGCGCTGAAGGAAAAAATCCTGCGCCATTGTCACGCCCCCCGGTGAGAAATGCGGGTTAGGGCCGGCAGGTCAGATCTCCAGGAGGATCTTGCCGAACTGTTTGGCGTTTTCCATCCGCTGGTGGGCCTCCCCGGCCTGCTGCAAGGGAATGACCCGGTCAATCGGCGGCCTCAGGCCATGCGCCGAGTAGAGTTGGACCACGGCTTCGAACTCTTGCGGACTGGCCATGGTGGAACCCATCACGGTCACCTGTTTCCAGAAAATCCGTCTCACCTCGATTTGCCGGGCAGCCCCAAGGGTGGCGCCGTAGGTGACGATTCTTCCGGCGGGCCCAATCAATTCCAGCGCTCTTTCGAAGACGCTGCCGCCGCTGCCGTCGATGATCACATCCAAAGGCCGACCCTGCAGCAGGTGGCGCAGCTTTCGGCTCCACTGGTCGTCCCGATAGTTGACCCCGCCGGCCGCCCCCATGCGGCAGGCGCGTTCGATCTTGTGGTCGCTGCCGGAGGTGACCACCGTCCGGGCTCCCAGGCAATGGGCGATCTGCAGGGCCAGGGAGGCGACGCCGCCCCCTACTCCGGTGATCAGGACCGTTTCACCGGCCGCCACTCGGGCTCTGGTGACCAGGGCTCGGTAGGCGGTCATGGCAGCCAGCGGCAGCGCCGCCGCTTCTTCGAAGGAAAGGGAGGCCGGTTTGGGTCGGATGTTGGTGGCCGGAACGACGACCCGTTGGGCATAGGTGCCATCGTCCGGCATCCCCAGGATGCGCATCCCAGGCCCCTGAGCCTTGATCTCCGTTCCCCAATCCAGACAGGGGTTGATCAGAACCGCCTGACCCAGCAGGCTGGTCGATACTTCGGAGCCCAAGCCGACCACTTCGCCGGAGCCGTCCGAACCCAGGATGGTGGGAAGCTGGATGTTGGCGTAAAGTCCCTGGCGTATCCAGGCGTCGCGGTGGTTCAACGCAGCCGCCTTGAGACGGACCAGCACCTCGCCTGCGCCGGGAACCGGGTCGGGAACCTCTTCCCATAGCAGCTTTTCGGGACCACCCAAGTCCTTCAACACGATGGCTTTCATTGCGGTCACCTCACCCGTGGTTGCGCTCCGGCCGGCTCAGGCTTCCTTGAGCCAGCGGTAGACCTCCCCGAGACGGGGACGTTTGCCATACATCAATGAATTCGCACCTTATCACGATGCCCGGCACCGGTCTAAGGCAATATTCTTCCGGGCGGGGAGCCTACTCTTGGGTGTCCATTTCAAAGGCTTTTAACTATAATGTCTCGGTTTTTTTGGGGCCGAATGCGGCGGGTTTTGAGGGATTTCGGCAGCGAAATGGCTATCGGGGGGGCCTGACCCGGCTTTCCGGGCGGGGGAGCTCCGGTCATCGACGGATCCATGGCAACCGAACGGGCAGGCTCGAACGGAACAGGGCTGAGACGTGGGCGCTCAGGGAGGGCTCTGGTGATCGAGGGCGTTTTCCTGATGGGTTTGTGGCTCCATCTCAGCGGCCGTTTCGACCCTTTCCACCTGGCTTTGGGTGTGGGCTCGGTATTGTTGGTGATGTGGATCAATGCTCCCCTCAAGCAGACCCAACTGTACAGTGGAGATACGTTTGCCTGGGACCGGGCCAACTACTGGGCCTTGCTCGCCTATGTGCCCTGGCTGGGGTGGCAGATCCTGTTGGCCAGCATGCAGGTGGCCTACCTGGTGCTGCACCCCAGGATGCCGGTGGACCCCTGCCTGATCTATTTCCGGGTGAATCTGCCCAATCTGGCGGCCAGGGTCATCCTCGGCAACTCCATCACCCTGACTCCGGGAACGGTGACGATCCGAATCCGGGAGAATGAGTTTGTGGTCCACGCACTCACCCGAGCATCGGCGGAAAGCCTGGTCCAAGGCACCATGCCGCTACGAATCTCCAGGATTTTCAACGGTCCTCGAGAGCATGTGGTCAGCCAGGTCCGAGTAGTCAAGCTGGACGGCTCATCCGCGAATTGATGCAAGACATCTTTCTTTACCTTGCCATTGTCCTGTCCGTCATCATCCCTCTGCCCTTTTACCGCGTGCTGAAGGGCCCCACCATTTTTGACCGGCTCCTGGGTGCCAGTGCCATTGGGACCAAGACGCTGGTGCTGGTATGTCTGATCGGCTTCCTCTATGGACGGATTGAGCTGTTTGTCGATATTGCCCTGGCCTACGCCATCCTGAACTTCATCGGTGTGATCGCCGTGGCCAGGTACTTCCAGAGCCACAGCTAGTGGAGAGTGGAGAGTGGATAGCCACCAGAGAGGCTGTGCCTCGGACCGACAAGCACGGAGAGCGATGGATATCCTCTTTGCGGCCAAACTTGATCCATCCGCAAATCTTGCCTCATCTATCAATGTCGTTTCGACTCAAGAGATTTAGGGGAACATGAGCACACTCAGGGAACTGCTGGCATTGGCTATGGTCTTCGCGGGAAGTTTCTTCCTGCTGGTGGGCAGTGTGGGAATTCTGCGCTTGCCGGACGTTTTTTGCCGAACTCACGCCACCACCAAGAACGATACCCTCGGGATCATGCTGGCTGTGGGAGGCTTGGCGGTTTTTGAGGGGTTTACGCTGACAAGCTTGAAGCTGGTCACAGTCCTGGTTTTTGTGGCCTTGGCCTATCCCATCGGGTCTCATGTCCTGGTCAATGCAGCCGCGCGCTTCCAGTTTCGGCGGCGGCCCACCGACAGCCCAGGGCGTGAAGTGAAGGGAAATCCATAGTGTATTTCGCGCTGGAAACGATACTGGGCCTGTTGTTGCTGGCTACGGCGCTGATTGCTCTTCGGTTGAAAAACCTGTTGGCGGCCGCGGTGACCCTTTCGGTGTTCAGCTTCATATCGGCCTTGCTCTACCTGGTTATGGGGGCGGTCGACGTGGCGTTTACCGAAGCCGTCGTGGGCGCCGGCATCACGGGAGTGCTGTTCATCGTGGTGCTCTTCCATACCTCTCGCCGGAGCATCGATTGAGACAGACCTCTCTGATCGCATTGGTTCTTTTTGGCGCCTTGCTGCTCTACGCCTCATCCGGTCTGCCCAGCCGCGGCGACCCCGATGCACCCAGCCATCGGGAGAAAAGCCGGGTGGGTTCCCCCGGCGCCGCGGCCCACTACATCCGGCATGCTGAAAGGGATGCGGCATCCCCCAACATGGTGACCGTGGTGCTGGCGGACTATCGCGGCTTCGACACGCTTGGAGAGACGATCGTGGTCTTTACGGCCGGCCTGGTCTGCTACTTGATTCTCAGAAGGAGCCCATGACCTCCAGCTCCGGAAATCCGATTCTGATCACTGCCAGCCGGCTGCTGGCTCCCTTCATACAGTTGTTTGCCTTTTACGTGATCTTTCACGGCCACTTCGGCCCCGGGGGGGGATTCCAGGGAGGCGCCATGCTGGCCGCCAGCGTTCTGCTGCTGCGGCTCTCGGTGGGGGCGGAGAGGTCGCAACTCAACTTCCGGAAATCCTGGGGCACGCCGCTGGGGGCGCTGGGAGCCCTGATCTTTGCCGGAACCGGTCTGCTCACGCTCCTGCTGGGCGGGCGGTTCCTGGAATTTCATTTTCTGCCGCTGCCGGACCTGAGCAGGGCGGAGCTTCATTCCGCCGGGATTCTCTTGGTTGAGGTCGGGGTGGGATTGGCCGTCATGGCGGTGCTGGTGGCCATTTACGACGACATCATGGAGGGCACCGGTGGGGATTGAGTTCATCGCCGGTCACAACCTGTACTGGATCATCTTTCTCCTGCTGCTGGTGGGCCTCTACGGGATGCTGGCCAAGCAGAACCTGGTGAAGAAACTGATGGGCATGAATATCTTACAGACCTCTATCATCCTTTTCTACATCGCCAGCGCCTCCAAGAGGAACGCCACCGTTCCGGTCATCGACCCCGCATTGGGTTCGGTGGACCCTGCTCACTACATCAATCCGTTGCCGCACACCTTGATGCTGACGGCCATCGTGGTGAGCGTGGCCACCACCGGTGTGGGCTTTGCCCTGCTCATCAGCATCTATCGCCGGTACAGGACCCTGGATGAAGATACTCTGCTGAAGCGAATGAGATGATTGAAGCCAACCTGCCCCTCCTGGTCCCGCTCACCTTTCTCATTCTTGCCCTTCTCATTCCTCTGATTGGCGTCCGGGTTCCCGCCGCCGCCTACCCCCTGGCTTTGGCCGGAGTTCTGGTGTCCGTTCCCATTGCGGGGTTCGGGTTGTTCCGGGTGATTGCCGGCGGGCCGGTATCCTGCACTCTGGGGGGGTGGGAAGCTCCGATCGGCATTGAGTTCGTGTTGGACCCGCTTTCGTCCTTCCTGACGCTGATCGTGGCGGTGATCTCCTGCCTGGTGTTGATTCACGCCCGCCAAGTGGTGTCGGTGGAGCACCCGGGCAAGCGGGTCCCCTACTACAGCGTGGTGATGCTGCTGCTGGCCGGCTTCTGCGGAATCATCTCGACCGGGGACCTCTTCAATCTCTATGTCTTCCTTGAGATCAGCTCCCTATCGGGCTACGCGCTGGTAGCCATCGGAGACAAGCGTTCGCCGGTATCGGCCTATCGCTACCTCATTCTGGGTAGTATCGGAACCTCTTTCTACCTGCTGGGGGTCGGATTCATCTATGTGATGAGCGGGTCCTTGAACATGGCTGACGTGGCTCGAATCCTCCCACTCATCCTCGACCAGCCGGCCGTCCTGGCCGGATTGATCCTGATGGTGACCGGAATCGGCCTCAAGATGGCCCTCTTCCCGCTGCACTCTTGGCTGCCGGACGCCTATTCCACCGCGCCCTCGGCCAGCTCGGCGCTGCTGGCGCCGTTGGGCACCAAGGTGGGTGCCTATATCCTCATTCGAGTTCTTTTTTTCGTCTTCGATCCCGGCGAGGTGGAACAGAGAGTCCCCATCGCTTCGGTAATCGCCTGGCTCTCGGCGGGGGGAGTTCTGTACGGGTCGCTCATGGCCCTGGCCCAGCAGGAACTCAAACGGATGCTCGCCTACAGCAGCATCGCACAGATCGGGTATATCGGGCTGGGTCTCGGGATGGCCAATCCTCTGGGTTTCACCGGAGCCGTGCTCCACATCCTGAATCATGCGTTCATGAAAGCCACCCTATTTCTGGTTGCAGGCAATTTGCGGGTGCAGGTCGGCCATTCCAATATCGCAGCCATGGACCACCGACTGAGGCGTCAGATGCCCTGGTCGATGGCTGCATTCCTGGTTGCAGCCTTGTCCATGATCGGCCTGCCGCCGACGGCTGGGTTTTTCAGCAAATGGTATCTGGTGCTGGGAGGCATCCAAGGTTCCCACTGGGCTTTTGTCGCCGTCATTCTGCTGGGGGGGTTGCTGAACGCCATCTACTTTTTCAGGGTAGTTGAGAGGGTGTATCTGCCTTTTCGGAGAGGACTGCCGGATCACTCCGACGCAATTGGAGGGCAGGGCGTTGTGGAAGGCAGGGAAGCCAGGTTTTCCATGCTGGCCCCCACCCTGGTCCTGGCGGGAGGTCTCCTGGTGCTGGGCCTGTCGAGCTCTTTCCTGGTGAATCGGTTGATTCATCTCATGATTCCGGCGGGTTTTTAGCCCGCATTTCTCACCGGGGGGCGTGATGATGGCGCAGGAAAAGGACAAGCCAGAGCGCGCCCAGCGCCGTCTGTACCCGCAAGCCCCTTAAATGGGGCCAATCAAGGGTTTGAAGATAAACTGCTTCTCATCATGGTTCCAGCGACCCGGTGAGAAATGCGGGCTAATACCAATCGCGGGGCCCCGGCGGATCGTTAACGTTTGAGCACTGAGCACTTATGAACGCCCCATCCACCTATCCATCGGTCGTACCGCTGCTGGCCATCCTGGTTTCCACGGTGAGCGTGCTGCTGATCGGGATCAGTTCGCGCCGTCCCAACCTGAGGGAATTCTGGACGCTGTTGGCCGCTGGCGCCAAGTTCGCGCTGGTGCTGTCGCTGCTCCCCTCGGTACTGGAGAACCAGGTGGCCGAGACCCGGCTGTTTCAGATCTCACCCGGGATCGACCTGACCTTGAGGGCCGACCCGTTGGGGGTCTTCTTCGCACTGATCGCTTCCAGTCTCTGGATTTTGACTTCGTTTTACTCCATCGGATATGTCCGGGGTCTCAAGGAAAAGCACCAGACCCGCTACTTCGCCAGCTTTGCCCTGTGCCTGTCGGCAACTCTGGGTGTGGCCTTCGCGGCCAACCTGCTGACCTTCGTTATTTTTTACGAGGTCCTTACCATCGCCACCTATCCACTGGTGATTCACAAGGAAACCCCCGAGGCCATCGCGGCGGGGCGCAAGTATCTGGCCTTCACCTTGACGGCCGGGGTTGTGCTGGTGGCCGCCACGGCGGTGACCCTGCAATTGACCGGGACCTCGGATTTCCATCCGGGCGGCCTCCGCGCCTTCGAAAACCTGTCACCGACCGCGGTCAAGGTTCTTTTCGGGATGTTCCTGCTGGGAGTGGGCGTGAAGGCGGCCATCATGCCCCTGCACGCCTGGTTGCCTGCGGCCATGGTGGCTCCCACGCCGGTCAGTGCCTTGCTCCACGCGGTGGCTGTCGTAAAATCGGGCGTTTTCGGGGTGGTTCGGGTGGTGGGGTTCGTCTTTGGGCCCGAGATGCTCGCTCGATTTGGACTGAACGAGGTCTTGCTCTGGCTCGCCGGCAGCACCATTTTGCTGGCCTCCTGCCTGGCCTTTGCAGAGGATCATTTGAAGCGGCGCCTGGCCTACTCCACCATCGGCCACCTTGCGTACGTGGTCCTGGGGGTCGGGCTGCTCTCTCCGAGCGGTTTGATTGGCGGGCTGCTGCACATTGCCAACCACGCCACCATGAAGATTGTGCTGTTTTTCTGCGCGGGCGCCATTTACGTGAATGCCCACAAGGAGAGGATCAGCGAACTGGATGGCATCGGTCGAGCCATGCCCTGGACCATGGGAGCCTTTGCCGTGGCTTCGCTGGGACTTGCAGGGCTTCCGCCTGTCAGTGGATTTGTCAGCAAATGGTACCTCGGTCTGGGTGCTTTGGAAGGAGGCAATGGGGCGGCCCTGATCATTCTCCTGATCAGCGGCCTGCTCAATGCCGGATACTTCATGCCCATTGTCTACCGGGCTTTCTTCAAGCAGTCCGTGAACTTTAAATCCATCGGAGAGGCCTCCGGCTGGATGGTAATCCCCCTGGTTCTGGCTGCCTGTTTGTCGGTGCTGCTGGGCCTGAAGCCGGACCTGATCTTTCACTTCTTCCCTCTGGCGCAGCGGATTGCCGCTCAGGTGTTGGAGACCTCAATGCAATGAAACTGTGGCACTGGATTTCGCTGGCGGCGGTCATGGCCGGTTCTCTAATCCTGGAACGGACCGCTCCCCATGACCTATCACAGACTTCCTACTGGTGGGCCCATATCCCCGGCTTCTACGGGTGGTTTGGGTTCCTCGGCTGTATAGGGATCATTCTCGCGTCCAAACTGCTGGGCAGGAAATGGCTGCAGAAGGACGAGCGCTACTACGATGGCGAGTGAACTGATCCTTCATCCCGCTTTTCTGGTCCTGTTGGGGGGATTGGTCCTGCCATTGGTCCCCCCGAGAGCCAGAGGCAAGGTATTTCCGCTTTTCCCTTTGGCTGCCCTCTGGGTTTGCTGGAATCTTTCAACCGATCAAAGCCTTACGGTCGAGTTCTTGCAATACCGGTTGTCAATCCTGCAAGTGGATCGCCTGAGCCGGGTTTTTGGAATCATCTTCTCGCTGATCGCCGTTGCCGGGGGGCTTTTTGCTCTCCACCTCAGGGATGCCCGCCAACAGGTCGCCGCCTTGCTCTATGCCGGCAGCGCCCTGGGTCTGGTCTTCTCCGGAGATTGGCTGAGCCTCTTCTTCTTCTGGGAACTCACCGCCGTTACATCGACCGTTCTGATCTGGTGCAGGCAGGGGACAGGATCCAGGGTGGGCCTGCGTTATCTGCTGGTCCACCTTTTTGGAGGCAGCCTGTTGCTGGCCGGAATTCTGGGGCAGGTTCACGGCTCCGGGGAAATTGCCGTCCAACTGCTGGACACCGGACGGTTGTCTTCCTGGCTGATTTTGGGAGGCATCGCCGTAAACGCCGCCATTCCTCCTCTCCACGCCTGGCTTTCCGACGCCTATCCCAAGGCTACCGTTACCGGCGCGGTCTTCCTGAGCGCTTTCACCACCAAGTCGGCGGTTTATCTTCTGGTCCGAGTGGCGCCGGGCTGGGAGGTCCTGATTGCCCTGGGAGTCATCATGGCTCTCTACGGAGTCATTTTCGCTGTCCTGGCCAATGACATTCGGGAGATCCTTGCCTTCCACATCATCAGCCAGGTCGGATACATGGTTGCCGGAGTCGGAATCGGCACACCTCTGGCTCTCGACGGTACCGTGGCCCACGCCTTCAGCCACATCCTCTACAAGGGCCTACTGTTCATGGGTGCGGGGGTGGTTCTGCAGGCGACCGGTCGGAGCCGACTCACTGAGCTGGGCGGCTTGGGCAGGAAAATGCCGGTGACGCTTTGGCTCTATATGGTGGGCGCCTTCTCCATCTCAGGATTTCCACTCTTCAACGGTTTTATCAGCAAGTCGATGGTGGTCAGCGCCGCCCTGGAGGCCGGGCAGCACACTGCCTTTCTCCTCCTGGTTCTGGCATCGGTGGGAACCTTTCTCCACACCGGCCTCAAATTGCCCTATTTCACCTGGTTCGGTCCCAGTCGTGGAGAGGGAAGGGTGGCGCGCCCCCCGCTCAACATGCACCTGGCCATGGGACTGGTGGCCTTCCTTTGCGTCGGGTTCGGAGTGCTTCCCTCCCTGCTTTACGCCGAGCTTCCCTACGGAGCGAACTACCGGCCCTACACCGTCCCTCATCTGGTGGAGAGCATTCAATTGCTCGCCGCGACCTTTTTCGGATTCTGGTGGTACCGTTCCAAGCTGGCCGGCGAGCCGACGTTGACACTGGATGCGGATTGGTTCTATCGTCGACCGGCAGGTTGGGTTCGCCGCTGCTTTGTCGAACGGACAAGCCAGCTCTTCGACCGGGCCGAAGCTGGAATCCTGTCTGGTATTCGGTGGCTGGCACTGAGTTCCCATAACCCGGCGCTTTGGCTTGGCCGCTGGATGGAACGCGAAAAAGGACCGACAATCTCCGGTTACGACCCCGATGCGACCCGGCCCAAGCTGGAAATTGTCGTGGGTCTGATTATCCTCAGTGCTCTCTTGTTCGCGGCAACGGCCATCTTGCGCTAGCTCGCATTTCTCACCAGGGGGTTGCACTCTTCTCAAGAGTGCAACTTGGCGCAGAATTTTCCGCTTCAGGGCGTGCTCGTGACCGAAGGGCGTAGCCGGAACACCATTCAAGGGAGCATGTGCGCGCTGAAGCGGAAAAGACAAGCCAGGGCGCGCCCAGCACAGTCTGTACCCTGAAGACTCCAAACAAAGCGCGGCAAGATGTTAAAGACAAGCACTTTTCTACCTTATGCTCAGCGTCCTGGTGAGAAATGCGGGCTAGGTCCGCTGCCATTTTTCGAGGTCGGCAATGCGTTTGAATCTCTTTTTCCCCGCCCCTACGGGCTTGCCGGTGCCCGTCAATCCCCCCAGGGGAGATGAACAGGTCTACCGGTTGGTGAGTGGCACCGACTGGTGTCAAGTGCTTCAACTTGGGTCGGACCGGCTGGTCCGGGCCGGGGCCCTCTGGCTGCACGGCTTCCTGGATGAGGCTCACCGCCTGACGCAGCAGGACGCTTCCTCGGAAGGGGCCTACTGGCATGCCCTGGTGCATCGTAGCGAGGGTGATTTCGGCAATTCGCTCTATTGGTTCAACCGCGTCGGTGTCCATCCCCTCCACGCCCGGTTGAGAGCCGGGGTCCGGAAGGCAATGGAAGGGCGAGACTCGGAGGGTTGGCAGACCCTGGTGGAAGGCCCGCAGTGGCAGCCCGGGAGATTGGTGGCGATGTGTGAACGGGCCGCCCGGGGTGAGTTGGCCGAACCGGCGGTGCTGTGTGAAGTCGCCCAGATCGAATACCATCTCCTGATGGAATTCGTCCTGGCTCAGGCTCGCTCGGGAACCGGGAGCCCTTCCCCTGACTTTTCAGGCAAGTCCGGCCTCCTCCCTACCGGGCGGATCATACGAGAGTGAAACAATCAGAAATCGATCATCCCTTCGCGACCTTGGCATCCCGTGGCGGTTAACCTCAACGCCTTAGTGGCCCTTCGTCGTTCTTCGTGGCCCTTCGTGGATCACTCTTTTTTCTTTTGTTCCAGAAAAGCAGCCAGTCGGTTCTCGAAGACACGATCGGTCCGGAAGTCCTTCAGTTGCAGTGACGATTCGAAGGAGGGGGGCAAGGCTCTCCCGGGAACCAGTCCGACGATTTCGCTGTCGGACACCCGGGTCCCCATCCGCTTGGCCTCCCGGCAGACGGCCTCGAAGACCAGTTGGAGCGGGCTGATTTCGAAATCGGTCAGGTTGACCGATACTTGGGCCTGATTCCTGGTCTTCAGGCTCACTCCGATTGCCTTGACATGGGGAAATCCGCCGCTGGAAGCGCGGATCTTGCGGGCAATCCTTCTTGCCTGATCGACGTCTGAAGTCACCAGATTGATGTTGTAGGCGACCAGGAACCTGCGGGCGCCGACCGCCGTTGCTCCGGCGGTGGGGTGAAGGCCTGCCGCACCGAAGTCCGGTCGGCGGTTCGTTTGCCCGGCCAACTCGGAGCGCAGACCCTCAAATTGCCCGCGGCGCACATTTTCCAGCCGGGCCCGTTCAGGTCGCAGGGCCGCAGCTCCATAGAGATAGACCGGGATGCAGAAACGGCGGTAGGCTTCCTTGCCCACCGCTTGCGCGATCAGCGCGCAGTCCTGCAAGGTCGCGCTTCTGACCGGGACAAAGGGAACCACATCGGTAGCTCCGATGCGTGGGTGGGCACCGGAATGCTGATTGAGGTCAATCAATTCCGCCGCTTTCCCCATCGCACGCAAGGCCCCCTCCGCGACCCGTTCCCTGTCGCCTACAAAGGTGATGACGGCCCGGTGGTGGTCGCTGTCCATGGTCCGGTGCAGAATCCCCACGCCGGCCACGGACTCGATGGCGGATGCAATGCGGTCGATTACCCGCGGGTCTTTCCCCTCGCTGAAATTGGGGACGCATTCAACAATCGTTTTCATGGTGCACCCGGCAACCGGTGCCAATCGCAGGTTCAAAAAATGGGGCTACGCCGGAGATCTCAGCAGGGAGGCGTATTCCTCGGGGAGGGTCTTGGGTCTGCCGTTCTCGTCCAGGACGATATGGGTGGTGCTGCCAGTGGCCACCAGAATGCCGCTGTTCTTCTTGATGATCTCGTACCGAAAGTTCAAGGTTCGCTTCCGCAAGGATTCGATGGCCGTGCGAATCTGCAGGACCTCGTCGTAACGGGCCGGAGAGTGGTAGCGGCAGCAGGCTTCCGCCACGGCCAAATAGGCCTGGGCGTTGGTTTCCATTTCGGCGTAGGAGAATCCTCGATCCCGGCACACCTGGGAGCGCCCGACCTCAAACCAGACCAGGTAGTTGGAGTAGTAGGCCACTCCCATTTGGTCTGTTTCGGCGTAGCGAACCCGGATTTCGGTGGTCACCCAACGGGTCGGGGGCTGAGATGAGTGCCGGAGCCGCTCGGGCATGAGAGTCGGCATCTGAAACGTCGCCTTGGCGGTGGAGAGCTCTGCTTATTGGGTAGCCGAAGTGGAACCGGCCGCGGCAGAGTTGTCGAACTGCTCAATGATCTCCTGAGTGATCTCTATGGTGGGGTTGACGAAGAAAACCTCTTGAGAAAGGTTCACAATCAAGGATATTTTCTGATCCTGGGCGAATTTTTCGACCACGGGTCTCAGTTGGGTGGCGATCTGCCGCACGATCTGCTGCTGCATCGCGCTGAACTCTTTTTGAGCATCTTCCTGGTCCCGCTTCAGTTGAATATTCTTGGAGTCGATATTCTTGGTCAGGGCCCGCTGGGCATCCGGATTCAGAGAGGCTGCCTGCTCGACAAGTTGCCGCTGCAGGGTGGAAATCTCGTTGGATTTCTGCTCGAACTGGGTCCGTCTTGCAGCCACCTTTTGCTCGAACTCGCCAAAGAGCCTCTTGCCGGCACTGGACTCCCGGATCACGGCCGAGTAGTTGAGCACGGCTACCTTTCCGTTCGAACTCTGAGCCAAAGCAGTTGAAGACAGGATTGAAACCCCGGCGAGCAGGCCAAGGAAGAAAATTTTGGTCGGCATCGTAATTCCTCACTCCAAAGATTGCGGGAGAAGCCCTCCCTTTGCAATATGATACACGTCCAACCCCGATTTTGGCCAGAGAGGAAATTCCGGCCTCGGAGCAGGTCCTCTCATCCAGTGAGCTCTTCTGCAGGCCGGGACCCTTCCTTGCAAGGGGGCCTATGAGCGGTCCGACTCCGCCAAGAATGGCTCTGGCGTGGAGAGATGGGGTCCGGAGCACTAAGGGAAATACTTTCCCAGGGAGGCGGGAAGTGACTTGATGATGTCGTTGTAGGTCACGGCGACGACCAACAGGATCACCATAATGAAACCCACTTGTGTCACCTTCTCCCGGAGGCTCAAGCTGAGGTCCCGGCCAACCAGGGATTCGACCAGAATGATGGCAATGACTCCGCCGTCCAGGATGGGGATGGGCAACAAGTTGACGATTCCCAGGTTGATGCTGATCACGGCGATGAACATGATGAAATCGGGGATGCCGGACTTGGCCGCCAGGCTGGACTGCCTGGCGATCGCAATCGGACCACCGACCATGCCCATCGGTGCCGTGCCCCGAAGCAGCCGATGAAGGAAATCAAACAGCAGGCCTCCGAAGCGGATATTCCTCTCGATTGAAGTGTCCAGGGCCTCCAGCAGGGAGAGCTGCTTGACGGTGGTTTTGGCCATGGGGTTCAGCATGACCCCGATCATCCGTTTTTGGCTGGTCTCGTCCACATAGGGAGTGACTTGGATGTCCACCTCCCTGCCGTTGCGGAGGACCGTGATCGGGATTACGGGGTTCTGGTTCCGGGCCAGGGCGTCCACCAGGTCGAGCCCGGCCTGGCGGAGCTCCACCCCGCCCACCTTGACCACCTGGTCTCCCGGCAAAATCCCGGCTTGGGCGGCGGGTTTCCCTGCCAGCACCTCTTTGACCTGCACCGAGGCCAGCTCAAAGGGTGCAATTCCCAGGTAGCCGGCACTGTCTCTACCTCGGGCCTCGGGTGTCACAGTCAAGGGGACCGTCTGTCCCTCTCGCTGGACCTGGAGTTGCAAGGGGACTCCGGGACTGATACTGACCTCGATCAGAAACTCTTCCCAGGTGGGGTTTTGCTGCCCGGCCGCCGCGACGATTCGGTCGCCAGGCCTGAGGTCAGATTTGAGAGCAGGGGAGTCGGCTTTGATCAAGCCAACCACCACAGGTTCACGGGGCCAAACGGGAACCTCGTATCGGTGGTAGAACAATCCGGTCAGCAGGACCACCGCCAGCAGCCCGTTCATGACCGGGCCCATAATGGCCACAATGAATCGCTGCCACTTGGGATGCGAAAGGAACTCTTCAACCCCCCCGGTCACGTCGTCGGGGTTTTCACCCGCCATCTTAACGTACCCGCCCAAAGGAATCGCGCAGACCTTGTAGTCTGTTTCCCCGCGGCGGAAACCCAAAAGCCGCGGACCGAACCCGACCGAAAAAGCTTCCACGCGAATCCTGAAGACCTTGGCCGCGCCAAAGTGGCCCAGCTCATGGACCACCACCACGGTCCCAAACACCACCAACACTGCCAGTACGCTCCAAAGGAAATCGATCATCTCAGCCTGTTGTCCGGTTGGAAAGCCGTTGAGACATTGCCCGGAAATCATGTCGATCCCTTGCCGGGGCCGACACTCCGGGGTCTAACTGAAGTCCTTTTGAATCAAGCGGCGCGTTTCCCTTCGCACCGATGCATCATACTCCAGAATTTCCTCGACCGAAGAGAATTTGCCCACTCCATTCCCCTGCTTCATCATTCTGGCGACGATCCGGGGAATTGCCGAAAAGCTGATCTTTCTTTGCAGAAAGGCTTCTACCGCCACTTCGTCGGCCGCGTTGAGTGTGCAGGGTAGAGCCCCAAGTTGACGCGCAGCCTGGTAGGCCAGATCCAGACAGGGAAATTTCCTCGAATCGGGCTGCATGAACTCCAGCCTCGCCACCTGGTTCAGAGCCAGACCTGGCCTGCGGCCCGGCATACGCCGGGGGTAGTTCAAAGCATACAGAATCGGTTGACCCATGTCGGTGATACCGAGTTGGGCGATCATGGAGCCGTCCACGAATTCGACCAGGGAGTGAACGATGGACTGGGGATGCACCCAAACGGAAATCTGATCGACGTTGAGGTCGAAGAGCCAGCGCGCTTCCAGCACTTCCAGCCCCTTGTTCATCATGGTAGCGGAATCAACCGTGATGCGGTCCCCCATTTTCCAGGTGGGATGCCGCAGAGCCATCTCGGGAGTAACCCGGCTGAGCTGTTCGCTGCTGTAGCTGCGAAAGGGGCCTCCGGATGCCGTGAGGATGACTCGCGCGACTTCGTCGGCTCGGCCACAACGCAGACACTGGTGGATCGCGTTGTGTTCGCTGTCGACGGGGATGAGCTGCACCTCATTTCGGTGAGCCAGTTCCGTCACCAGTTCTCCTGCAACAACCAGCACTTCCTTGTTGGCCAACGCGATTTGCTTTCCACTTTCGATGGCCCGGCAGGTAGGAGCCAGCCCGGCAACCCCCACAATTGAGCTGACCACCAGGTCGGTTTCGGGGTGGGTAGCCACTCTTAGCAGACCTTCATCCCCTACTACGATCTCGGGCTGGTCGGAGACAAACAGGTGCTGCAGTCTTTGGGCCAGATCCCTTCCGGCCTCCGGGGTGGACACCGACACCAGCTCGGGACGAAACCTTCTGACCTGATCGGCCAGCTCGGTTGTGTTCCGGCCGGCAGCCAGGGCAATTACTCGAAACTTGCCGGATAACTCTTCCACCACCTGCAGGCAGTTCCTGCCCACAGAACCGGTCGACCCCAGCAAGGAAATTGTTTTCATGACTTTGTTGAAGATAACCCGTCTTTCATGAGATATCCAGCGACCTGGAGAGCTGTGGGTTAAGGCTTTCCTAATAGTTGCAGGTAGAAATAAAGCATCGGGGCCCCGAAGAGGATCCCATCGATACGGTCCAGCATGCCGCCGTGGCCGGGTAACAGGTCAGCCGATTCCTTGGTTCGGGCGCCCCGCTTGATCGCCGACTCGGCCAAATCTCCTGCCTGGCCGGCTATCCCCAGGGACCAGCAAAGGAGGAAGCGGGGAATCAGTGGGGTTTGGGGGATGAGAACCTGGCCCATCAAAGCCGCCAAGCTGTTTCCCAGCAAGGCGCCAATGGCTCCCTCCCAGGTTTTTCGGGGGCTGATTCTGGGCGCCAGCGGGCGTTTCCCCAGCAGGCTGCCGACGTAGTAGGCGGCTGTGTCCCCCAGCCAGATCGTCAAAAAAAGAAACAGGAGCCACACGGGACCGTCACCTTGGGCGCGGTTGTGGATGGCCAGAAGGAATCCCAGCGTAGTGGAGACATAGACGAGTCCCAACAGGGTCACCCCACAGCTTGGCAGCGTTTCCTGCAGCTTGTGCCCTCTTCGGAGTGCCAGGATGAGGCAGATCATAGACGCCAGAATCAACAGCCAGAAAACAGCCGAGTGGTCATCGGGAGACCGATAGAAGCTGCTGACCAGCAGCAGCGAAAATGCATGGGCGGCGCCTCGGTAGCCATGGATGCCCGAGTCTCGGGCCAGACGAAAAAACTCCTCCAGGGCGATGGCCGCCACCCCGGCGATGACCGCCAGGAAGCACCAGGACGGCAGGTAGCCGACCACTCCGATCAGCGGAGGAACCAGCACGACGGCTGTCAGCCAGCGTTTCATTGATGGGCCAAGCCTCCATAGCGCCGCTCCCTGGATTGGTAGGATAGAACCGCCTCGAAAAAATCCTTGCGTCGAAAATCGGGCCACAAGGTCTTGGTCACCCAGATTTCGGAGTAGGCAATTTGCCACAGCAGAAAGTTGCTGATGCGCAGCTCCCCGCTGGTCCGAATCAGCAGGTCCGGGTCCGGCTGTCCGGCGGTGTAAAGGCATTCGGCGATGGATTGTTCGTCGATGGCGGGCGCATCCTGCCCGCCGTTCTTCCGTTGCTGCCAGAGTGCGTTAAAGGCGTCCACCAGTTCGGCGCGCCCACCGTAGTTGAGCGCCACATTGAAGCGCAAGCCACGGTTGCCGGAGGTCCTCTCCCTGGCCCCTTGAAGCTCTCTCTGAATGGAGCGGTCCAGTTCCTGAGTGCGCCCCAAGGTGTCGAAACGGATATCGTTGGCCATCAAATTGGCAATTTCCTCGTTCAGGTACTCTTTGAGCAGACTCATCAAGGTGGCCACTTCCCTGGGGGGGCGCTTCCAGTTCTCAATGGAGAATGCGTATAAGGTCAGGATCCCCAGCTTGAGACGAGCCGCGGTTTCCACTGTCTCCCGCACCGATTGAATGCCGGCACGGTGTCCAGCCACCCGAGGCAAGCGACGTTGGCGGGCCCAACGGCCGTTTCCGTCCATGATGATTGCCACATGCTGGGGAATGCTGTCCAGGTCCAGTCGCTCGAAAAGTCGACGGTCTTCTTCGTCTTTCCTCCAGTAGGGAGCAAAGTTGCCTCGAATTTCTCGGCTGTTTCCTGACATGAGACTCATCCCAAAGGGGCTGCCGTCGAGGGTGCCGATGATCGACGCCCCTCACTGGGGAGGGTAGGGTGAGGGTCGGAGCAATGCACTAGCCCGCATTTCTCACCAGGGGGTTGCACTCTTCTCAAGAGTGCAACTTGGCGCAGGATTTTCCGCTTCAGCGCGTGCTCGTGACCGAAGGGCGTAGCCGGAACACCATTTCGAGGGAGCATGCGCGCGCTGAAGCTGAAAAGACAAGCCAGGGCGCGCCCAGCACCGTCTGTCTCCTGAAGACTCCAAACAAAGCGCCGCAAGATGTTAAAGACAAGCACTTTTCGACATTATGCTCAGCGACCTGGTGAGAAATGCGGGCTAGGTGCCACGCTTCGCACCCGAGGTGACGGGGAGTCAGCGCCGGTGAACCCGCGCGTCTTGACCTTGAGGGATCCGGTGTGCGATGGGGGCAGCTCGCATTTCTCACCGGGGGCTGAACTCGCGAGGCGAGTTCAGGCATGGCGCCGGATTTTTTCCTTCAGCGCGTGCTCGCGACCGAAGAGCGTAGCAGGGTACTAGGTTCGAGGGAGCATGTGCGCGCTGAAGGGGAAAAGACCAGCCAGGGCGCGCCCAGCACCGTGTGTAACTGCAAACCTTCAAAATAGCACCAACAAGCTGCTGAAAAAAAACGGCCTTTATATGATGTGTCCAGCGACCCGGTGAGAAATGCGGGCTAGTAGCCAACCCAAACCAGGAAAAGTCCTTTGGCTGGAGCGGTCGGGCCAGCTCTGGAACGGTTTTTCGATTCCAGGATGGCAGGGATGGCTTCCACCGGGAGCTTGCCCCGGCCGACTTCCAAAAAGGTGCCGACCAGATTCCTGACCATATGATGAAGGAAGCCGTCAGCGCAAACGTTATATTCCAAGAGTTTCCGACGGGTGTCAAACACAAAAAGGGACGAGGTGATCTGGCGGATCTTGCACCTTGCCTGGCTGTCGGCGTCGCAGAAGGCGCTGAAGTCCCGCCTTCCCACCACCAGTTCGGCGGCCCGGTTCAACTTCTCATAGTCGAGGCTGCGGTGGAAGTGATGGACATAGGGGTATTCGAAGGGAGGGCACCAGGGGATGTTCAAGATTCGATAACGATAGTGTTTGGATCGGGCATGTCGGCGTGCGTGGAAATCCGCCGTAACCGTCTCGATTGCGGTGACACGGATGCTTGCCGGCAGACGGGAATTCACGGCTTTCCAGAGGCTGGACAATTGCAGGCGCGAGGTCGTATGGAAATGACAAACCTGGGCCAGCGCGTGGGTCCCGGCATCGGTTCTTCCCGAGCCGCAAACATGGATCGACTCTCGAACAATGCTCTCCAACGTCCGGGTCAACTCTCCCTGAATGGTTCGGTGTCGGGGTTGGATCTGCCAACCGTGATAGTCGGTCCCGTCGTATTGGACCTCCAGCCGCAGGTTTCGCCGGGGCGCCCCCGTGGCTTGCGACGAGTGGGGGCTGTCTGGATTGAGGGGAGGGTTGGGTGGCATCTCGCACCGAACGACTTGACGAGACCTGTAGGTCAAGCGCGGCTGCCGGGCTTATAGGGTTTGGAACCGGATTTGCAAAGCGGGCACTCGTCGGGCCGGAAGGTTGGAATTTTCAGGCTCCAAAGGCTGTGGTGCACCACAGCCGGGAGTGCCTGTCCGTTACTTCGGTCGATAATGGAGGCCACTCCTACGGGAATGGCTCCATGGTTTTCCACCAGATCCATTGTCTCGCGGGTGGACCCACCAGTGGTGACGACGTCGTCGGCGATGAGAGCCTTCTCCGATTGATGGATCTGGAAACCGCGGCGAAGTCTCAGGACGTCGCCCACGCGTTCGACGAACACCGCCCGGCAACCGAGGCTTCGGCCAAGTTCGTGTCCGATAATGATGGCTCCCATGGCCGGGGAAACGACCAGATCGGGTTTGTCGGGGCCCAAGAGGGCAGCCAGCCGGGTTGCGCATGACTCCGCGTACCTCGGCCACTGCAGTACTTTGGCGCATTGGAGATATTGAGGGCTGTGAAGTCCTGAACTGAGCAGAAAATGCCCTTCAATGAGGGCGCCGGTATCGGTGAACATCTTCTCGATCTGGTCTGAGGTGGGCATAAACAGGTTCGCCGGGTTCGAGGCAGGGATGGTAGCACCAGCTATTTTAGAAATCAATTGAGGCTGCGGGCCAGCCAGGAGGGAGGGCGCGGGCTGAACCCGCATTTCTCACCGGGTCGCTGAATACATGATGAAAGACGGTTTATTTTCAGCAACTTGTTGGTCCAATTGGGATGTCTTTCGGTTACACACGGTGCTGGGCGCGCTCTGGCTTGTCCTTTTCCCCTCAGCGCGCACATGCTCGCTCGAACGTAGTGACCGCTACGCTCTTCGCTAACGAGCACGCGCTGAGGGAAAAATTCCTGCGCCATCATCACGCCCCCCGGTGAGAAATGCGGGTTAACTCCCGGGCCTGGAATTGTTGAAACCAACCGGGAAGGCAACACGTTTTTCATTCCGTGCTGCATATCGTTGATCCCCTTGGCTGATTACTCACAGAAGGAGTTGTCAATGCGTCGAACTCAAAGTCTCATTCACACCGTGCTTCCGGGATTTCTGACGTCGTTGCTCTGGTTGGGCATTCTGACGGTCCCAACGGCAGTACGGGGCCAGGCGGTGTTTCCTCTTCCCGACTGGTTCAAGGACAATATCGCTCGTCCTCCACTCCCGGAACGTCAGGGGGTGTCGCCGGACTTTTTAAGCAGCCTGATGCAGCGTGACCAAGTGGGCCTGACCGAAGCCGAGGCCGTTCAGATGGTCCTTGAGAGCAATCTGGATGTAGTGGTGGAACGCTTCGATCCCCGCATGTCCGAGTACGAGATCGCAATAGCCTACCGGCTCTTTGATCCGACGTTTTCGATGACGCTGGGTGCCAACAGAGATACCCGGCCCCTGACCAGCACGTTCCTGACCGGGACCGAAACCCAGACCAGCCTGTCGCATTCGGTCAACCTTGGGGTGAGCAAGCTCTTCGAGACCGGGACGCTCGTCGGAGTGGACTACACCAGCCAACGCGTCTCCGACAACAACTTGAGGAATTTTCTCAATCCCTACTGGCGGGCGACCCTGACCGCGTCCGTCAGCCAGCCGCTTCTGAGAAATTTCGGTCTCCTTCCCAACACCCGCCAGATCAGAATTGCCCGCAACAACAAGAACATCAGCGAACATCTCTTCGAGCAGCAAGTCGTCCAATTGGTCAATCAAGTCCAGAACCTTTACTGGGATCTGGTCTTTGCCGGCAAGGACGTCGAGGTTAGAAAAAAGTCCTTGGACCTGGCCATTAAGACCAACGAAGACAACAAGCGGATGGCCGAGATTGGGACCCTGGCGCCAATCGAAGTGGTTCAGTCGGAAGCCGAGATCGCCAACCGGAGGGAGTTGTTGATCAGGACCGAGTACTCGCTGGTGCAAATGGAGGATCAGATGAAAAAGCTGATCTCTTCCCTGGGAGATCCCGGAAAGGTGGCCGTCAGGATCATGCCTCTGGATTCCCTCGCGGGGATGGACGATTTCAGGGATTTCGATCTGGTGCAGGCGGTGAGTTACGCCATTGAGCAGCGACCGGAGATCAAGCAGCAGCGCAAGCGGATCGACAACGCGGGCATCGACCTGAAGTATTTTCGCAACCAGCTCCTTCCCGATGTCCGGCTCAATGTCAGTTATGGGACAGCGGCCTTGGAGGGCGTCAGCAGAGTTTTCAGGGGAGGGGACCCCACCGGATTTCCGTTTTTCGGTGGAACACCGGTGGTTGCCGGTACCAGCGGGCTGGGAGATGCCTTCAACCGGCTGCTGGCCTCTGATTTTCCCACCTATGGGGCTTCGATCTCGGTTGAGATACCCCTGAGCAATCGGTCCCGGAGGGCGGACTATGCACGAGCCAGCGTGGCCCGACGGCAATCGGAAAAGCGGCTCCGCGCCTTAGAGCAGCTAATTGCCTTGGAGGTGCGCAATGCCCACACCCAAATGGAAATGAATCGAGCGCGCATCGAAGCCACCAAGAAGGCCCGGGAGCTGGCCGAGCGGAACCTGGAGGCTGAGCAGAAGAAATTCCAGCTCGGTACCTCCCAAATCCGATTCGTGCTGGAGGAGCAGGTTCGGCTGGCCGAAGCCCAGACCAACGAGGTCAATGCCCTGGTAAGCTTTACCAAGGCCAAGCGTGATCTGGACAGGGCCATGGGTAAGACGCTTGAACTTCAGAACATCAAGATTGGAGATGCGATTGCTGGTAAAGTGGCCCGAAGGGGAGTGGCCGGCGAATCTCCATTGGAGGCCGGGGGGAGCTGACCGGTTTATTTCTCAGGGTTTAACCGGTGTTGTCACCGAAGCCCGTACTCGCGAGGCGAGTGCAGGAAGCGCGCCGGAAATTTCCTGGTCTGGATGTGGTCGCGACCGAAGAGCGTAGAGGGGGGCGACATTCAAGGGAGTCTGTGCAGGCTGAAGGGAAAAGGGCCATCCGGAACGAGGCCCGGCACAGGCCGCGCCCGGAAGCCTTCAATATAAAATGGCCAAGAGGCTGCCGAGGATAAACTGTCTATCCTGATGGTTCCGGCGACCCGGTGAGAAACGCGGATTCATCCCATCATGCACCGGCCAACCGGTCAGACACGTGCCAAGGACTGGTACCGCCGACCAACCAAAAGGCACCGATGCGTCCGGGAGGGGGAGCAACTGCCTTGAGGATTTCTGCCACCGTCATCACGCTCAACGAGGAAAGGCATCTCGGTCGATGCCTGGAGTCGGTTCGGGGCGTGGCCGATGAAACGATCGTGGTGGATGCCGGCAGCCAGGACCGGACCTGCGCCGTTGCCGCTGGATGGGGCGCCCGCGTCTACAAGCGTAACTGGACCAATTACTCCGACCAGAAAAACTTTGCAGCCGCACAGGCCTCCCACGAGTGGATCCTCAGCCTGGACGCCGATGAGTGTCTCAGCCAGCTTCTAAGGCAGCAACTGCTGGGAGTAAAGGCCGACCCGGCGCCGGCCAACGCCTACGAGTTTCCAAGGAAAGCCTTCTACCTGGGCCGTTGGATCCGGCATTGCGGCTGGTATCCCGACCACAAGCGGCGTCTGTACCGGCGCCGGCACGGGCAATGGAAGGGTGACTTTGTTCATGAACATCTGTCCTGTGACGGCCCGGTCGGTCGCCTTAAGGGCGATCTTCTCCACTACACCTGCGATTCGGTTTCAGAGCATGCCTGTCGAGTGGGGAGCTACACCACCCTGGCGGCTCGGGATCTGCAAGCCAGAGGAATAAGGAGCAGTCCCCTCAAGATTCTGGGTTCGCCCATTGCCGCCTTTGTGAGCAGTTTTTGCTTCAAGGCCGGCTTTTTGGACGGCTCGCGGGGACTGTTGATTTCGGCCTTTGCCGCCTACTACAACTTCCTCAAGTATTCCAAACTATGGGATTTGCAGAGGTCCCCGCCGGCCGGCCAAGCCGCCGCAGAGGAGCCTCGGGGCGGTTGCCGTCGGTTGGAGTCCGGCAGGAACTGAACAGGGGCCTTTACAGCGCCCAAGCTTCCAGGCGGGCGAGGATGCCTGGATGAGGAGACCGGTTCATCCACGATGAGGATTCTTCACCTGGATTCCGGACCCGCTTGGCGGGGTGGACAGCAGCAATTGCACCACCTGGTTGCAGGGCTGAAAGGACAGGGAATTCGGCAGTATCTGGCGGCACGCAAGGGAAGTCCTTTGGCAATCCGTGCCGCCGAGCTGGATGTGCCGGTTCGGGAACTGTCTCTGTCCTCCGAGTTGGACCCCATCTCGCTGGCAGGCTTGGCCCGGCTGGTTGGCCGTTTCCAACCCGGACTGATTCACGCACACGATTCGCGGACCCTGGGTCTGGCTGTTCTGTTGAAGACCATGGGTTGGGGGGGCGGAGTCGTGGCTGCTCGCAGAGTCGCCTTCAGCATTCGAGGCAATCCCTGGTGGAAGTTCAAGTATGGGCGCCAGACCAGCCGGGTCATTGCGGTTTCCCGATATGTCCGAGATCTGCTCGTCCGCGAGGGTTTGGAGCCAGACCAGGTAGAAGTTGTCTACGACGGCGTTGACATCCCGGCGGTGCAGGCTTTGGACCGGCGATCCAGCGCACGGCGGCGCCTGGATCTGACCGACTCCGAGTTTCTTATTGGATGCGTCGGCCAGTTGACGCCGGAAAAAGGTCAGGCGTTGCTGATACGGGGGTTTTCTGAGATCCTGAGTGCCCATCCCGACTCCCGGCTTGCCTTGGTGGGAGAAGGGCCACTCCGAGAGGAACTGCGGATTTTGATCCGGGATCTGGGGCTCGACGGTCGTGCCGTTCTGACGGGCTTTGTCTCCGACCTGGACGACTTGCTGCCGGGATTCGACCTGTTGGTGCATCCTTCTCTGGACGAGGGTCTGGGATCGGTCCTCCTGCAGGCCATGTCCCGCCGCGTTCCCCTATGCGCCAGCCGAACCGGTGGGATTCCCGAAGTGGTGATCGATGGAGAGACCGGGTTCCTGTTTTCGCCGGGCAGTCGAGAGGCTCTGGTGGAGGCCGTTTTGCGGGCCAGAGGCAACCCCGTCCTGGCACGGCGGCAGGCGGAGCGGGCGTCAGCCAGGGTCCGGTCGGATTTCTCGGTGGAGCGCATGGTGGCGGAAACCAGCCGGGTTTACGCTAACGTTCTCGGCAGTTAGATCTCGACTATTGAATTCCAGTGACCCTCTATGTCGGCAGCGGAATGGTTTTTTATCGCGCTGGGCCTGGTGATCGGCAGCTTTCTGAACGTCTGTATTGTCAGAGTTCCTGCCCGCCAAAGCATCCTGTCTCCACGTTCCTCTTGTCCCGATTGCGGCCGAGCCCTGAACCCCTATGACAATGTTCCCCTGATCAGCTTTCTCATTCTTGCGGGGCGGTGTCGATTCTGCAGGGCCAGGATTTCCTGGCAGTACCCGGCAGTCGAGGCCTTGACGGCGGCCACCTACTGGATCACCTTTGCGAGCTACGGGTTTCAGTGGAAGACGGCGGTGCTGCTGGTCTTTTTTTCCGCGTTGATTGTGCTGGTATTCATCGACCTGAACCACCGCCTCCTGCCGGACGTCATCACTCTGCCCGGGATCGCTCTCGGGCTTGCCCTGAGCCTGCTGGTTGGGATCGAGGACGGTGCCGGAACCACCCTCTTGCAGTCGGCGGGACTGGCTGACTCCCAAGGCCGCTGGGGCGGGCTGCTGAGTTCCCTGCTGGGGGCATTCGTCTGCGGCGGATTTCTCTGGCTGGTTGGCGCAGTCTATTTCAAGCTGAAAAAAGTGGAGGGGATGGGAGGCGGCGACCTGAAGCTCATGGGCATGGTGGGGTCCTTCCTTGGAGTGAAGCTGGGTCTTTTGACCATCCTGCTGGGATCCCTGCTGGGTGCGCTGGTTGGTTTGGCTTTTATCAAGATGACCGGAAAGGACTACCGCTACCCGCTTCCCTTCGGCTCCTTTCTCGGAATTGCAGCCATTGCCGCAGCTCTTTGGGGCCAGCAACTGGTCTCCTGGTACCTGGAGATTACCGGCAGGATTTGAACCCGCACTTTTTTGAAACAATTGAGGGTTATCCACAAAGGCCAAAAAAAGGAATCCACGAAGGGGCACGAAGGACTACGAAGGGCCACTAACCCGCATTTCTCACCAGGACGCTGAATGCATAGTGAAAAGCGGTTTATCTTCAGTACGTTGGTTGGCGCCATTTAAGGGACTTGCGGCTACAGACTGCGCTGGGCGTGCCCTGGCTTGTCCTTTTCCCCTCAGCGCGCACATGCTCGCTCGACCGTAGAAACCGCTACGCTCTTCGCTCGCGAGCACGCGCTGAGGGAAAAATTCCTGCGCCAAGTTGCACTCTTGAGAAGAGTGCAACCCCCTGGTGAGAAATGCGGGCTAAGGGGTTGGAGAAGGCTCAAGAGGGATCCGCCAAAGGTCGGGAAGGGAGAAAAGATTTCTACCAAGGGCGCTAAAGTGTCTGTTAAGGGGGCAAAAGATGAATCCGCGAAGGGATTCCAAGGGGTTGGAAAAGACTCGAAAGGGGTCCGTGAAGGGCCACCAAGGACACTGAGGTTTTCCACAAACGCGCACTCGATCATCGAGCCAGTCAGCTTCCTGTGCAGCAGCTTCTCGTCTTGTTTATCCTGTCTATCCTGTGTATCGATGTTCAATTATGTAGAAAACCGGTTTAACGGGACATGGCCCTTGGTCCCGATAGGCCATGAAGGTTCGTTGTTTCACTCTCGAATGATCGGCACGGCACGGCCGGGGTCTGACTCATTTGAGACTGGTGAGTTGCCGGTAGGAAAGCCGGGCATGCCGGAGTGCCCGAAACTGCGCCGCCACGATCTGGGAGAAGTAGCGGATTCGGGTGGTCTCTCCAGCCAAAAGCGAGGGAGCAGTCCCCCTTTCGGGATGGGAGATGATCGCTCCCCGGACGCTTATCCCGGTTCCCGAACCCACCGGGTATCCGTCAAACCCCAAGCGGCCGTTGGCAATAATCACCCCCTCGTAACGGAAGGAACCCGACACCGTCAAATCTCCGTTGACGATCAGAAAGCCGTGCCCTGCGGAATTCCCGGACACCACCAAATTTCCATCCACGAATATTGGAATACGCCGGTTCGTTCCGGGTCGGCCGAGCCGCAGGTCGGTTCCCGAGTAAGTTCCCGAGGAAACGGTGACAGCCGGGTCTGCGCCTTGAATGGCGATCGACACCGGAGGCTTGAACATCTCTATCAGAGCGGCGATATTGTGGCTCGACGTTGAGGATGAGACGATGGCTGGTGTGCCGAGGACCCTGCCGGTATCGCCGGACACCCCGTCGCGAGTGTCGATTCCAGCCAGATCGCCCCTGCCGTCCCCGTCATTGCCGGTGACCCCTACGGCATCCAGGAGCCGCACTCCGGTCTTGTTGTAGAGCGCCGCCGAAAAGGGGGGCATTGGGGGCCGTGCCAACTCGGTGCGAACCATCTGTCGGGAGCCGGAAGGATCCCGAGCCATCCCCGTCAACAGAAAGACCGGCGAGCCGTAATGGTCGGCTGGCGACCCCGCGAATTGGAAAGGCTTCAATCCCGGGGCACCGTTGTCATAGCCGTAGTGAACAAACGAGGCGTTATTCCCGGAATCGCCGTCGAGTTCATAGCCCGCGCGGTCTTCAGTCTTCCGGCAAACCCGAACCCATGCAAATCCCACCGGGGCCAAGTCCGAGTCGACGAATCTGGCCGAGGTTATCCCCTGGGAGCCGTAGGCCGGGTCAAAGTAGGGATTGGTAACGGTATTCCCGATAGTGGGATCGATCGTACTGTCGTAGCGGATATAGACGGCTTCGTGGCCGGCCACGGGAAGGATTGCCGGGAGCTTGAAGCGGCCTTCCTCGACCGCGGACTCGGCGAGATAGTGGTTGACCAGCCGTGAGCGGAGATTGTGGATGATCAGGGTTTCAGTGGCGGTGACGAAGGTGACAGTCAACCCGATCAGCGTCAGGATGGAAAGGGCCATCAGGGCAGCCAGCAGCGCCATGCCACGCTCCCTCGGGCTGTAGGCGACTGAAGAAACTGCTTTTCCTGCAAAGGTCGGGGTCATAGGTTGAGTGGCTTCACTCGAACCGACCGGCTGACGGTTCGATAGCGGTTGGAGGGTCCATCGGGATACCGACTGCGCAGGGTGAGGTCGATCCGGATGGTTGCCGCCTGGGACGCATTTGAGGTGACGGCCCCGGCGGCATCGAAATAAGTGAAACGACAGCTCTCAATCAGGCGGGAGAGTGGCTGGGCAGAACCACCCGGTAGAGTCCCGGCCTCGCCGATGGGTCCGGCGCGGCGAGTCAACGTCCGCGGAGGAGCAGCACCCGACACCGCATACTCGACGTAGTCCACCCGGTTGTCGGCGTTGATGTCTCCGGTGAACATCAGCTTGCTGGAATGGCTCCCAGCCAGGATTCCGCTGGATACCAGGTTCAACCTGCCGGAGGACTGCAGATAGTGACCGTCATAGGTGTTGGGAGGCGGAAAGCCGGCGTGACGCAACTCCTTCACCATGAGTGTCAGGACGTCCCGCAGTTGCTGACGCATCTCGGATTCCGCCCGTCCCAGCATGGAAACTCTGCCTCCCTCCGACAGAGTAGAGAGCACCGCTCCCAGGATGGCGCTGACCAGTGCCAGGACAACGATCAGCTCAAGCAGGGAAAACCCCCGAACCTTGGCCGTGGCGTGGGTCATAGGACTAACCGTTTCTCCGAGGACTACAGTCCGAGCGCGGGAGCGGTGTAAAGCCTGACGATCCGCATGCTGACCGGCCGGAAGGGAGAGTCGGTGCCGCCGATCTTGCGGGTGGCGCTGGTAATCACTTTTCTGCCGGCGGAGGTCTGAACATGCCAGCGGGTTTCAAACTCAACCCGAATTTTGTGGAACGGGTTGAGTGTCATCCAGGTGGCTCTGGCGTGGGAGGGAGATGGGGTCGCCGAGAAGTCAATTTCGTAGTCCGGGGTCAGCGATTCCGTTGAATCGGCCAGCCCTGCATGATTCAGGGGCAAGGACTTCAGTTCCTCCAGAGTGGACTGGGTCATTCGGAGGGCCGCCGCCTCGATATTGGAGTTAAAATGGCTGGACAGGGCCAATAGGAGGAGGGAGGCTGTCGACAACAGGCCGATGGTCAGGACTGCCGTGGCAATCAACAGTTCCAGCAGGGTGAAGCCGCTCTGGCAGGTCCCGCCGGTGACCATCCGGCCAGGAAATCGTTCCAATGACGTTGGGCCGGTTTTCTGGCGCAACAAACCGTGAATCGCGGGCATGGGGGGTCTTGAGTTTCCAGGGAGTTCTGTCTGCCGGACCCATGATAAGGCAACCGCCAGGGTTGTCAACCTCCCTGCATGTTTTTGCTTGGCAACAGGGGAAAAAGTGTCCCATCATAATGATTTAAAAGGCTTTAGTATTTTTGAGGCAGTGGTGGTTGCGGGCCTGATTCTGATTCTTGCGGGGCTTGCGTTTCCCGGCTTCGGCCGTTTTTGGGAAGCCTATCAGTTAAACTCGGCGGTTCAGACCATGCTCTCCAATCTGGACCGGGGACGTTATCGGGCCATCGCCAGAAACCGGGAGGTGGTGATTCAGTTCCGGCGGGAGCAGCGGTCCTACCGCCTTTTCGAAGATCTGGACGGCAACGGCGTGCAGGGACCGTCGGATCCCATGGTGGGAGCTTATTCGCTTCCGAAACAGGTAGACTTCAACAGCACCGGCTTGAGCGGCCCGCCGGCCTCTACCACCCTCCGGCCGGTGGGGGATCCCATCACCTTCGGCGGGGATCGGTTCACCTTTAACCCCGAGGGTTACTGCAACAAGATGGGTACCGTTTACCTGCAGAACGCCTCCGGCGACGCCGCTGCCATCTCCTGCTCTCTGCCTGGCGTCGGGCGGCTTCGCAGCTATGAATGGCAACCAGCCACCGGGACCTGGAAATGAGGATTCGGTCGAACTTGCGGCCGGCTGTCCTTGCCCCCGGTGCATAGCAGCAATTCCACCGCGGAGTTTGCGGAGGGAAACCTCGGCGAGGGCCGACGCTAACGCCATTTGGCAACGTCGGATTCGATCGGGGAACTCCCTCACCGGGGTCGGGAGAATGAGGCAGGCGGTCTATGCGAGCAACTTGGTGATGACCAAGCCGCCGACGTCGGTCAACCGAGCATCGCGCCCGCGGAACTTGAAGGTCAACTGAGTGTGATCAATCCCCAGCAGGTGCAGGATTGTGGCCTGAACGTCGTGTACGTGAACAGCGTCCTCGACGGGTGAAAAGCCGATCTCGTCGGTTTCGCCGATCGTCTGGCCCGGCCTGATCCCCCCACCCGCAAACCACATGGTGAAGGCATCGATGTGATGGTTACGGCCGATGGTGTCGCGTACTTCTCCCATCGGGGTCCGGCCGAACTCCCCACCCCAAACGACCAACGTCTCATTCAGCAAGCCTCGCTGCTTGAGGTCGCGGATCAGTGCGGCGACAGGTCGATCGACATCCAGGCACACCCGGTCGAGGCTGTTGTCCAGATTTGCGCCGGCGCCCCCGTGATGATCCCAGTCCGAGTGATAGAGTTGGACGAAGCGCACGCCCCGCTCGACGAGACGTCGCGCCAGGATGCAATTGTTGGCGAACGACTTGGCGCCCGCCTTGGCCCCATACATTTCGAGTGTGGCTTCCGACTCGGTGGAAAAGTCAATCAGTTCGGGGCCGCTGGTTTGCATGCGGTAAGCCATCTCGTAAGCGGAGATCCTGGTGGATATCTCCGGGTCACCGACCCGCTGAAGTCGTAAACTGTTCAGGTCGAGGATCGCATCGATAGTCGCCTGTTGATGTGCGGCGCCGAATCCCGGGGGATTCGACATGTTCAGAATCGGATCGCCCCCACTACGGAAGGGCACCCCCTGATGTGCGGTGGGCAGGAAGCCGCTGGACCAATTGAGCGCCCCCCCCCGCGGCCCCCGCGGGCCTGACTGCAATACCACGAATCCGGGCAACTCCTTCGACTCGTTACCGATGCCGTAGCTAATCCAGGAACCCATGCTTGGACGCCCAAAGATCGGGGTGCCGGTGTTCATCATGACCTTCGCCGGCGCGTGGTTGAAGTTGTCGGTGTGGATCGATTTAATGAACGCGAGGTCGTCGACGACTTGAGCCGTGTGTGGGAGGCACTCAGACACCCATGTGCCCGACTGACCGTGGCGCTTGAAGGTCCGATTGGTGCCGAGGAGCTTGGGTGGATCCTTGGCAAAGCTTTCCATGAAGGCGAAGCGCTTGCCTTTCATCCAAGAGGGCGGAATGGGTTCGCCGTTCAACCTCTGCAGATCCGGTTTGGGCTCAAACAACTCGAACTGACTCGGGCCGCCGGCCATAAAGAGGTAGATGACGTTCTTCGCTTTTGCCGTGAGGTGCAGTTTTTCGAGTGCAGGTCCTTTTTTTGCCGAACCGAACAGCGAGTCACCCGCGAAGAGGGCAGTCAAGGCTGTCTTGCCGAGCCCGACGCCGCATTGCTCGAAGAAATGACGGCGGGTGATGAAGTGGAGGGCTCGATTTTGCGGATCCTTGGGTTGCATCATGGCCTCGTCACGAATTCGTCCAGGTTGAGCAGGAGGCGGGAAGCGGCGACCCAGGATGCCAGCAACGGCACATCGTCACTGCCGGCGGCTTGGCCGATGACTTGGTGAGCTCCTGCGGGGTGAGCGCGAAAGTCGTCGAGCATGCGTTCCAGGAACGTCTGCAGCCGCGCTTCTTCTGCTGGCTCGGGGACTCGCGCCAAACAGCGCTCGAAAGCGTACCGGATACGCTCGGACTGCGTTCGGCCGCTCTGTGTGAGAGTAACCCGGGCAAGTGCCCGGGAAAACTCGGCCTGAGTCTGGTCGTTAAGCAGAGTCAATGCCTGAAGCGGCGTATTCGAGCGGTTTCGCCTGGTCTCGGTGGATTGAGCGTTGGGTGCATCGAACATGGTTAAGCCGGGGTAAGCCGCGGAGCGCCGGAAAAACGTATACAGGCCGCGGCGATAGCGGTTGAGTCCCTCGTCGGACTTCCACTTGCGGTTGACCTGAGTGAACTGCCCCGACCCTTCCGGCTGAGGCGGAAATACGCTCGGCCCCCCAACGGTGGAGGCAAGCAGACCTGAGGTGGCCAGCGCTGTATCCCGGATAATCTCGGCCTCCAGGCGCAGCCGGTTCTGCCGGGCCAGAAGCCGGTTGCCTGGGTCGACTTCCAACAACTCGGGTCGTGCCGCCGATGACTGCCGGTAAGTCGCCGAGGTGACGATCAGGCGATGCATGGCCTTCATGCTCCAATCACGGCGAACAAATTCCGAAGCCAGCCAGTCCAGCAACCGCGGGTGGCTGGGGGGCGTTCCTTGCGAGCCGAAGTCGGCCTCGGTTTCGACGAGTCCCAAACCGAAGTAGCGCTGCCACATGCGGTTTACGGTCACCCTGGCCGTCAGCGGATGGTCCGGTGACACCAGCCAGCCAGCCAGATCGAGGCGGTTGAGGTTTTGGCGGCGTGGCAGGCCCGGAAGAACGGCAGGAGTGCCGGGATGAACCGTTTCTCCTTTGCTGGTAAAGTCTCCCGACAGGTGGACAAAAGCGGTGCGCGGCTCCGGCAACTCCCGCATGATCAGAGCCGCATCGAGTTTGGGTTCGGCCTCTTGAAGGGCTCGCACCCCGTCCCGGCGTGCCTGCCAGGCGGGGTCTTGCGAGAAAAAGAAGAGGTCCAGCACGCGCTTTTGATAAAGGTCCCGCCGCTCGGGAGGAATCTTGAGTGATTCCTGGATTTGCGGTGCAATCGATGCCCGCTTCTCCTTGGGAAGCCCTTGCTCCCAGTTGGCCAGACTCGTTTCCAGCGTGGTCTGGTAAGCCTTCAGCTCTTTTTCCAAGATCGATCCCTGGTGCCGGATGGCTTGTCGGCGTGCGAAGTCTTCGGGCTTGCCGAACTCGAGAATCGGGTCCAATTTACGATCGTTTTTCTGCTCGACGGAGACTTCACCCCCCAGTTCGTCGATGTTGTTGAAGAATGCGTAGAGTCGGTAGAAATCCTTCTGTGAGATCGGGTCGAACTTGTGGTCGTGACAGCGGGCGCAACCCACCGTCAATCCCAGGAAAGCCTCGCCGGTGGTGTTGACCCGGTCCACAACAGCTTCCACGCGGTATTGCTCGAAGTCGATGCCGCCCTCTTCGTTGATCATGGTGTTGCGGTGAAAGCCGGTGGCGACCAGTTGATCCCGGGTCGGATCGGGGAGAAGATCACCGGCGAGCTGCTCTGTCACGAAGCGGTCGAACGGCATGTCTTCATTGAGCGCGTTGATCACCCAATCACGGTATTTCCACATCGGGCGTGTGCCGTCGCTCGAGTAACCGTTCGAGTCGGCATAGCGAGCGATGTCGAGCCAATGGCGTCCCCAGCGCTCGCCATAATGAGGTGAATCCAGCAGGCGATTCACCAGGCGCTCGTAGGCGCCGGCCCTGGTATCGGCCAGGAACTCGGCAGTTTCCCGGGGAGTCGGCGGCAGGCCGATCAGATCGAGGCTGACGCGGCGAATGAGCGTCCGCCGCCGGGCTTCGGGCGAAGGGGAAATCCGGCTGGCTTCCAGCCGAGCCAAGACGAACCGGTCGATAGGGCTCCGCACCCATTCCTCCTCCTTCACCAGGGAAGGCTCGGCCTGTGTTGGCGGTTGAAAGGCCCAATGGGAAGGGCCCGCGCGTCTGGCCTCTTCACCGGCCTCCAGACCCCAAGGAGCCCCAGCCCGGACCCATTGGGTCAACACCGCCACCTCTTGGCTCTCCAACGGCCCGGCAGGCGGCATCTTCAACGCACCCGTTCGACGGACGGCTTGAATCAGAACGCTTTGGGCCGGTTCCCCGGGGACGACGGCAGCGCCACGTCCACCTCCCAGCAGAGCCGACTCTCGGGACTCAAGGGAAAGCCCGCTCATTTTGGCTTGGTTGTTGTGACAGCCCAGACAATGCTTGGCGAGCAGCGGTCGGACGTTCTCCTCAAAGAACCGTCGTTCATCCAGGCTCGATTGAGCATTTACAAGGTGGGCTGCCGCCAACCACAGTAGGGCGGCTGCAAGCCGAAGCATGCTCAACCCACATTTCTCACCAGGACGCTGGGCATCAGGTAGAAAAGTGCTTGTCTTTAACATCTTGCGGCGCATTGTTTGGAGTCTTAAGGGTACAGACGGTGCTGGGCGCGCCCTGGCTTGTCTTTTCCGCTTCAGCGTGCACATGCTCCCTCGAACGGTGTTCCGGCTACGCCCTTCGGTCACGAGCACGCGCTGAAGCGGAAAATTCTGCGCCAAGTTGCACTCTTGAGAAGAGTGCTACCCCCTGGTGAGAAATGCGGGTTAATGGGACCGCCTTTTCCAACGTCATTGCCTCGTGAAATGTCATTGAGTCTTACCGGGTGGCATTATACACCCGCCCTGCTCCGGATAGGCCGTCCCTTCCGGCGAGCCCTCATAAGAAATGCAGGCTTGCACGGTCACGGCATTGACACCCCGTCTTTGATTCCCCAGTGAAGAGCTGCAATCCCGCCGCTGAGATTTCGGAAGGAGACCTCGGTGAAGCCCGACTCCGTCATCAGTTGGCAGAGTCGGATTTGATCGGGAAACTCCCTCACCGAGTCTCTCAGGTATCGATAAGCGCAGCGGTGTCTGGAGATCCCCGTGCCGATCTTGGGCAGGATCCTCCGGAAGTAAAATTGAAAGAGTCGATTGAAGACCGGATGGGCCGGTCGTGAGAATTCCAGAACGACGATCCGTCCCTGGGGCTTCAGCACTCGCCACATCTCCCCCAGGCCGTCAGGCCAGCTTTCCAGGTTGCGCAGTCCGAAGGCCACGGCCAGCCCGTCAAAGGTGTTGGCCGGGAAAGGCAGTCGCAGTGCGTCGGCTTCCAGTACCTGGACACGGCTCTCGAGGCGCCTTCCGGCGAGTTTCTCCCGGCCCAGCTTCAACATGGCGTGGCTGAAGTCGGCGCCGACAATGCGGGCGCAGCCCTGCTTCGCCATTTCCAGGAGCAAGTCACCTGTACCGCAGCAGAGGTCCAGGCACAGGGCCTGGCGGTCGGCCAGTGGGTCGGACAGCAGGGAGGCGGCCTGGCGGCGCCAACTCCGATCCACGTTGAGAGACAACAGGTGGTTCAACAGATCGTAGCGGGGGGCGATCGAGGAGAACATCTCCCGGATTTGACTGGCTTGGGGACTCAGCATGGGCCGCGGCGGGACTGGATCAGGTATTCCCGCACCACCGTTTCCACGACTCCGGGTGGAGTATCCTCGACAATCTCCACTGCGCCAATGCGGCGGGGGAGCACGAATCGAAGGCGGTGGTCGGTGAACTTCTTGTCGGAGCGCATATGGTGGTGGATCGACTTCCAGGTGAGGTTCCCCAAAGGGGGGAGCGGGGCCAGCCGACCCAGGTCTGTTTGGAGGGTTTCAGCCTCCACTCGATCGATTTTATCCAGTTGCAGAGCGATGCGGGTGGCCAGGATCATGCCGTGGCCAATCGCCTGCCCGTGGGTGAAGCGTCTGTACCGGGTGGCTGCCTCGATGGCGTGGCCGAGCGTGTGGCCGAAATTCAACACCATGCGAGCCTGGCTTTCCCGTTCGTCCCCGGAGACGACGACGGCCTTGATTTCCACACAGCGGACGATCATTCTCGCCAGGCCGGCCTTGTCCTGCCCCGGATAGCTCCGATGCTGTCGGACCACCTGGTCGTAGAGATTGCGGTCGGCAATGACGCCGTACTTGATGGCTTCGAAGAGTCCCGAGTCCAGCTCCTGGCGGGGAAGCGTGAGAAGCAGTTCCGGATCCACGAAGACGGCCTTTGGCTGATGAAAGGCGCCCACGAGGTTTTTCCCGTTGCTGAGATTGACCCCGGTCTTGCCTCCGATGGCACTGTCGATCTGGGCCACGAGAGTGGTGGGTATCTGAATGTAGGGCAATCCTCGCAGGTAACTGGCGGCAGCGAATCCAGCCACGTCTCCAACCACACCTCCCCCCAACGCCACCAAAACGGTCTGGCGGGTGACCCCCAGCCCAGCCAGCTTCTTGTAAACCGATTCCAGAGTGGACAAGGTCTTGTAGCGCTCCCCGTCAGCAATCTCCAGGATCTCGTGGGACAACCCCGCCTCGCTCAGGGACCGATGTAATGCCCTCCCATGCAAGTCCAGGATTGGCCGGCTTGAAATCACCACCAGCCTGGGTGCGGCCCGCCAGGGGTGGAGAAGGCTTCCTACCTTGGTCAGCAGGCCGTTATCGATGTAGATCCGATATCCTCTGTCCGCCAGGTTCAGGAGCACGATCTTCATGGTGAAATTCCTGCCGGGCCACTCCTGGGCGGGGCCGGGACCGGGCGGTGGTGACGGCCGGGACTCTGCCCCCGATGCTCGGGTGGGTCGCCCAACCGCTCAGGAAGAAGGCCTCCTGGCGGCCTCCCATTTGAGGTACCGCCGGAGATCGTTGCGGATCGAGTTGAAAACCAGGGCCAGCACTCCGGCGTCATCCAGCAATCCTATGCCCGGGATCACGTCGGGGGAAATATCGACCGGATTCAGAAAGTAGAGGATCCCCGCAAGTGCCAGCACGAGGGACTTCCAGGGGAGATGCCGGTACTCCCCTCTGGACCAGGCGGCAATGAGCCGGCAAACTGTCAACAGGTCGATCCAGACCTTGAGCAGCCAGCGTCTGTTTCGGTAGGCTTTGGTCAGGGCGTCTTGCACCAGCCGCCCCCCCCGGGTTCGGTCGGAGGCAACTTTCCCGGCTTCTTCCCCGAAAGATCCGAAGCCGCCTGAATCGCTCATCACCACTCCATTCCTCGGGCCGGTCCGCCAGGGTCCTGTGCTACAATCGCCGGCGAACCCCCAGAGTTCTCATACCTGCGAAAGGATTTTACCACCTGGCGTCGTGGCTTTCCTAAACCGTGGCCGAAAAGCTCTGACTGAATCATCCTACCGCCGCCGCCGGGAGCGCATGGTGGAAGAACAGATCCTGGGTCGGGGAGTTTCCAACCCGTCCGTTCTCCGGGTCATGCGGGAGGTCCCTCGCCATTGTTTCGTGCCGCGCGCTCACCGGGACCAGGCCTATGAAGACCATCCCCTCTCCATTGGAAGCGATCAGACCATCTCCCAGCCTTATATCGTGGCGCTGATGACCGACCTGGCCCAGGTGGGTCGGGACGCGGTGGTTCTCGAAGTGGGCGCCGGATCGGGTTACCAGGCCGCCGTGCTGGCACTGCTGGTCAAGCAGGTGTTTGCCCTGGAGCACCTTGCCCCCTTGGCGACCAGCGCGGGAAGGCGACTGAAAGCGTTGGATTTCCGCAACGTGGAAGTCGGCGTTGGGGACGGCTATCTGGGATGGTCCGAGCACCAACCCTATGACGCGATCCTGGCTTCGGCGGCGATCGATCATGTACCTCGGGCACTGCTGGATCAGTTGAAGCCCGAGGGACGCATTGTCCTTCCACTGGCCCGAACCGGCGACTCCCAGATGCTGGTGGTGGTTCAAAAGGGTCCGGACGGGCAGGGAATCGAGCGCGAGATCATTCCGGTTCGCTTTGTTCCATTCGTCAGATCGGGAGAGATCCGGGAACGGGGGGAGCGTTGACCGGCATCGACAAGTCCGCTCCCGGAAGGCGGCGTGCCCGGACCGCCGGGAATCTCGGTTTTCGAGGGTTCTTCACTGGGAAAGCACAGTCTGGATGGGAGAGATGTCCATGAGGAGAAAACCGATGCCGACCGGGACCGGGCCGCTGCTGTCCCTTGGGTTGCTGATCCTGAGTCTGACGGGGGTGGGGGTACCGGCAGGAACGTCTGAAAAGGACGATGCGATTGAGAAACTGCGCTACAAAGCTGCACAGGGAGACACCGGGGCTCAAATGGAGTTGGCCAACAAATATGACCAGGGTGACGGCGTACCACGGGATGAGATCGAGGCTGCCAAGTGGGTTCGCCGTGCGGCCGAGAAAGGGGATGTTACCGCCCAGATGAAGCTCGGTGCCCTGTACGACCTGGGACGCGGTGTGGTGTGGGACCTGGAGGAAGCCAGCAAATGGGTCCGCCGGGCCGCCGAGCAGGGGAGTATTGCGGGTCAACTGGCCCTGGCCATCATGTACACGGAGGGCAGGGGGGTGCGCCGTGACCTGGTGGAAGCCATCAAGTGGTATCGATATGCCGCCGAGCAGGGGGATGCCAGCGCCCAGCACTCTCTTGGCCTCCTCTACAAGCTCGGCAGAGGGGGGCCCCGGGACAGGGTGGAAGCCTACAAGTGGCTCAGCCTGGCTGCCGCCAATTGGGAGCCTTTCGGGAGGGAACGGGATCAGTTGGCCGGGAAAATGAAGCCGTCCCAGATCGGCGAAGCCCGGCGGCGGGTCCGCGAGTGGAAGCCCAGGAGTTGGGAGGAGTTGAAGAAGGCGGAGGAGAAACGGCAGCCGTGAGACGGAGTGCGACATTCAATAGGGTTGCTTCTGCTTGTCCCTTGGCCAAGGACCAGGCCGCAAGAGCACCCCAATCCAGGAAATGGACACCCTTGGCCGTCGTGCTGGTAGCGCTGAGTTTGAGCCGATGCAGTGGTGCGCCGCCAATCCGAGATTACGCAAGGGAAGCGAAAGAATCGCTGGAAAACCTGATCGAAAACGCCGAGCAAGGGGGCGTTGCTGCTCAGGTTTCCCTTGGTCTGAGATACAAGCACGGTATGCGGGTGCCGCAGGATTCCAGGGAAGCTTTGAAGTGGTTCCTGCGTGCCTCCGGACAAGGCAACGCTTTCGCCCAGGCCTGTCTTGGCGCCATGTACCGGGACGGCCTGGGAGTGGCGCAGGATTATAGGGAGGCCGGCAAGTGGTTTCGCAAGAGCGCTGACCAGGGAGACAGCACCGCTCAACTTGCTCTGGGTATCCTGTACAAGGAGGGCAAAGGGGTCCCGCGGGACGATGAGGAGGCGCTCAAGTGGCTCAACTCGGCTATGGAAGACAGGCCTGCTTTTCCGCGGGGTCCCTTCGACTATTGGAATATCCCTCCGATTCTGCCATCCCCGATTATCCCAATCCAGATCGGCGAAGCCCGGCGGCGGGTAGGCGAGTGGAAACCCAAGAGTTGGGAGGAGTTGAAGAGGGAGGAGGAGAAACGGCAACCTTGAGACGGAGCGCGGCATTCGGAGCGGAGACCTCCTGCCTGTTGGGTAGCCATGAACCGGAGGCCGCGAGCAGGGAGGTTGCACACCGGAAGTCCCAGGCCGCCACCTTCCCGTGCGCGGTCACTGCTTTATCCGGGCCTGTTTCCAATCGGTCTTCGGAGATTTCGATCCCGGAAAGGGCCTTTGGGGGTATCCGAGCGGAAAGGTGGCGCTACCCGCCCGGGGTCCGCAGGTCTGAAGGCAAGGGGAGCCTCTCTTCAGCGACAGCAGCCCTCCGTTTGGTCAGCCGTCGAGTGGTCGTCGACCTGAAGGTCAGCCACGGGCTACAGTCCCTTGGAAAAAGGCCGGCATGAAATACAAAATCACCCTGGTCCCCGGAGACGGCATTGGACCGGAAGTCACCGAGGCAACCGCCAAAGTGGTTGAGGCGGCCGGCGGCGATGTGGAGTGGGAGACCATCAATGCCGGAGCTGCAGCCTTGGAGCGCGACGGAGGCTGTCTTCCCGACCGCCTGCTGGAGTCCATTCGCCAAAACAGGGTGGCCCTCAAGGAGCCCATTACCACGCCCATCGCCGGGGGGTTCACCAGCATCAACGTCAGCTTGCGACAGAGGTGGCGCCTTTACGCCAACTTTCGCCCCATCAGGAATTTGCCTGGAGTCAAAACCCGGTTCGGGGACGTCGACCTGATCGTCATCCGGGAGAACACGGAAGACCTCTATGCCGGCCTGGAGCACGTGGTGGTTCCCGGCGTGGTGGAGAGCTTGAAGATCATTACGGCGGATGCCTCAACCCGAATCGCCAAGTTCGCGTTCGACTACGCCCGCCGAAAGCGGCGCAAGAATGTGACTGCCGTCCACAAGGCCAACATCATGAAGCTGAGCGACGGTCTCTTCCTGGAGTGTGTCCGGGAGGTCGCCGAACTGTACCCCGAAATCGAATATGGCGAATCGATCGCGGACAATACCTGCATGCAACTGGTGCTCGATCCCCGGCAGTTCGATGTCCTCCTTCTGGAGAACCTGTACGGCGATATTGTCAGTGAACTGGGCGCGGGGCTGGTGGGCGGGCTGGGACTGGTGCCCGGAGCCAACCTGGGTGAGGATTGCGCCGTTTTCGAACCGGTTCATGGGAGCGCTCCTTCGATTGCCTCCAAGAACCAGGCCAATCCGACCGCCATGATCCTTTCGGCGGTGCTTCTGTTTCGACACCTGGGCGAGTCCGAAAAGGCTCAGCGGGTGCTCTCTGCGGTTGAGGCCGTTTACCGAAGGGGAGAGGCCTTGACCTCAGACCTCGGGGGCAATGCCACCACCACCGATTTCACCGAGGCGGTGGCGCAGCATCTGGTCAATTGAGGGAACCCAGGGTGGATGAAGGGATGGGGGCGGTGTGCAGGTCCAAATATCGAGGAGATCCGGAAGATCGGTGCAGGTCAAGAGGGGTCGCTTCCATCTTTGGACTTCTCTACCGCATCAGCCTGGTTGTCACCCCCGCTGATGCCTTTCTTGAAGGAAACGATGCCCTCTGCCAGAGATTTCCCCAGAGAAGGAAGTTTCTTGGGACCGAAGACCAGCAGGGCAATAACCAAAATGATGACCATCTCGGTGATTCCGACCGAACCTAACATGATTCACCTCCTCTCCGGAAAGAGCTGACCCGCATTTCCCGCCGGGGGTTGCGCTCGCCTCGGGAGTGCAACTCCCCATTCGCCCGGCTCACTTCAGACTGACCCGCACCCCGAAGCCCTCGAGTTGCTTGGCTTGATTTCCAGCGGCTTTGGGCCCCATGGGGTTGCCGGCCAGATAGAGCCGCAGGTAGGGAGCAAATCGTTTTTCGCCCTCAAAATCCTTCTTGCTCATGGCCACCAGCTTGCCGAGGTCGCTAATCCGGTTGTTATTGAGAATCAGGTAGCGCAACTCGGTCAGCGGCTCCAGTGGAGACAGGTCGGAAACCTGGTTTTCGGTCAGGTCCAGAGAGGAGAGGAAACGCAACTTGCTGAGAGGTTTGAGGTCCGAAACCTGATTGCCCCGAAGGTAGAGTGACCAGAGCTTGTGCAAGTCCGCCACGGCGCTGATGTCGCTGATTCGATTTTGGGAGAGGTAGAGGGAATTAAGGGCGGTCAAGCCTTTGATCGGCGTCAGGTCCGAGACCTGGTTGTTCTCCAGTTGCAGGTATTGCAGCTTGATCAGTCCCGCCAGGGGTTCCAGACGCTCAATACGGTTGCCCGAAAGGTCAATGGTCTGAATGCCTTTCAAGTCCTTCAAAGGGCTGAGGTCGCTGATTTGATTGTCGGCCAGGTCCAGGGCGGCCAGGTTGAGACATTTTTCCAGTCCATTCAGATCCTGAATTCCGGCCCCGCGGACTTTCAGGGTGGACAGGCGTTCCAGATCCTCCCGGGTGAGGGCCTCGGAAGCGAACACCTGCTTCTTGACGGCGGCTTCCAGCGTCTTGTCGGCAAAGGCGGAGTCTGCGTCCTGAGCTGCCAGGGTGACGACACCGGTGAACATCAGCAAGGCGATGGCAAGTGTGGATTGAATCCGTCTCTTCATGCGAACCTCCAGGGCGTCCACCTCCGATGCCGGTGTGACCGGAGTGAAAGTCTAATCCCAATCAACCCTCCCCGCAAGTTTTCCGGCGCCAACCGACATGCGAACGGCGGACCTAGTCCGTTTTCAGAACCGCCAGGAAGGCTTCCTGAGGGATGTCCACCCTACCCACACGCTTCATGCGCCTTTTGCCCTCCTTCTGACGCTCCAGGAGCTTGCGCTTTCGGGTGATGTCCCCGCCGTAGCACTTGGCGGTGACGTTCTTTTTCATGGCCCGTACCGTTTCGCGGGCAATGACCTTGCTCCCGATAGCGGCCTGAATGGGAACCTCGAACATCTGCCGGGGAATCAGAGACTTCATCTTTTCCACCAGGGCGCGCCCCCGGCTGTGAGCCTGGTCGCGGTGGGTAATGACCGACAGGGCATCCACCGTCTCGCCCCCCACCAGGATGTCGAGCTTGACCAAGGGAGAGGTCCAGGAATCCGTGAGTTGGTAGTCCCAGGAGGCGTAGCCGCGGGAGGCAGACTTGAGCCGATCGTAGAAATCCATCACGATTTCGTTGAGTGGGAGGTCATAGGTGATCAAAACCCTGGTTGGTGTCATGTAGTCCAGGGATTTCTGGACGCCGCGCTTTTCTTCCAGCAGCTTCAACAGCGGCCCTACGTACTCGTGGTGGGTCATGATCATGGAAGTGACCACCGGTTCCTCGATTTTGTCGATACGCGAAGGCGGCGGCAGCCGGGTGGGGTTGTCCACTTCCACCACTTCGCCTTCGCTGGTCGTGACCCGGTAGCGGACTCCGGGCGCCGTCGTAATCAGAGAGAGATCGAATTCCCTCTCCAGGCGTTCCTGAACGATTTCCATGTGGAGGAGTCCCAGAAAGCCGCAGCGAAACCCGAACCCCAAGGCGGTGGAGGTTTCCGGCTCATAGAAAAAGGAAGAGTCGTTCAACCGCAGTTTTTCCAGAGCATCCCTCAGCGCCGAATGCTGATTGGGCTCAATGGGATAGAGTCCTGAAAAGACCATGGGCTTGATTTCCTGAAAACCGGGAAAGGGGACGGCGGTCGGGTTGCCATCCTCGGTGAGGGTATCCCCGATATGAGTGTCGGAAACCGTCTTGATATTGGCGACAACAAACCCCACTTCCCCTACCGACAGTTCCGCGACCGGTTCCATCTTGGGGGTCTGCACCCCCACCCGCTCGACCTCGTAGGTCTGTCCGTTGGAGACCAGACGGATCTTCATGCCTGCTTTGAGCGTGCCGTCGATCACGCGAACCAGGACGATGACCCCCCGATAGAGATCGAACCAGGAATCGAAGACCAGGGCCTTGAGGGGATGATTCCGCCTTCCCCGCGGGGCCGGGACCTCCCTGACGATTCCCTCCAGCACCTCGTGGACCCCGGTGCCGTGTTTGGCACTGACCAACAGCGCGTTGTGGGTGTCCAGCCCGATGACCTGTTCGATTTGTTCCTTGACACGATCGGGTTGGGCTCCGGGCAGGTCGATCTTGTTGATGACGGGAACGACCGCGAGATTGTTGTCGATGGCCAGGTAGGTGTTGGCCAGGGTCTGTGCTTCAACCCCCTGGGAGGCATCCACCACCAGCAGGGCTCCTTCGCAGGCCGCCAGGCTCCGGGAGACTTCATAACTGAAATCGACGTGTCCGGGGGTGTCGATCAAATTCAAAATGTAGTCCGCCCCGTCGCGACTGTGGTATTTCAGACGCACGGCATGGGCCTTGATGGTAATGCCGCGCTCCCTCTCCAGATCCATGTCATCCAGAACCTGTTCGGCCATCTCGCGTTGAGACAGGGCTCCCGTGAATTCGAGCAGGCGGTCGGCCAGCGTCGATTTGCCGTGGTCGATATGGGCAATGATGGAGAAGTTTCTAATGCGAGTGGGATCCATCGTCGGCTTGGCGGCCTTTGGCGCGGTGGCCCTGTGGTTTCCAGGGCGAAGTCACTGGGTTCCTTTGCGTGACAAACGGACGGGCGCAGGAGATAGGGGAGGAGAACGGGTGACGGCAGCCTTCAGGAGCCAGGCCATCTGCCCGAGACGGGTCGAAAGGCTCTCCCCGGAAGGGGATACCGACTCCAGTCATCCGGCCCGGCGGTGTCGTCAAGCGTTTGCCTCAGCAGGCACCGGATCTTCCCGGCTTGCGTCCAACGCCGGCTATTCCGGGGAGATTCCGGAAACCCGCGCAGGATGGGGAAGGGATCGGCCGGCATGGGCTCTAAAAACACCGCCAAAGTAGCCCAGGGAGAGAGTGGTTGTCAAATTCTTTAGCGGAAAAGGGGCCAAGGTTTTTCTTGACAACCGAATGGGGATCGAATAGGTTCGGGGATTTGTGTGTCGTTGGGCCTTGAGTAGGGATTGTTTCATGTCGACCTATCAACCCAAAGCAGCCGAGCTTCAGAGGAGATGGTACCTCGTGGATGCTCAAGATGTGGTCCTGGGGCGTTTGGCGACCCATGTGGCCACCCTGCTCGCTGGCAAGGGAAAACCGATCTGGACCCCCCATCTGGACACTGGCGACCACGTGATTGTCGTCAACGCCGAGAAGGTCAAGCTGACCGGCAACAAATGGGAACAGAAGGTTTATTATCGTCATACAGGCTATCCTGGCGGGATCAAGGCGCTGAAGGCCAAAGACTTCCGGGCCAAGCGGCCCGACCGGATGGTCGAAGGGGCTGTCAGGGGCATGCTGCCCAAGTCCCGGCTGGGCCGGGCCATGGCGAAAAAGTTGAAGGTGTACCGAGGAGAGTTTCATCCTCACCAATCCCAGATGCCGCAATCCTCGCAGGTGCTGGGCTAGGGGGGGATGGTCAAAGGAGCCAATGTATGGAGGCGGTGGTTCAGTACTACGGAACGGGACGGCGAAAGTCTTCAACGGCGCGAGTTTATTTGAGGCCGGGTCAGGGTGATTTTCTCATCAATCGCCGTTCTTTGGAATCCTACTTCAAGAGCCGGACTCTGAGGATGGTGGTGAAGCAGCCCTTTCAGCTCACCGAGACCTTGGACAAGTTCGACACGATGGTCACCGTAAACGGGGGAGGACCTTCCGGGCAGGCTGGAGCCGTCCGGCACGGCATTTCTCGGGCCCTGCTCGGGTACGACGGCGAACTGCGAAAGACACTGAAAAAAGGCGGTTTTTTGACCCGTGATCCCAGGATCAAGGAGCGAAAGAAATATGGGCAGCCTGGAGCCCGTAAGCGTTTCCAATTCTCCAAGCGATAACCCTAAATTGCTCGGGAGGTCTGTTTGGCATCTGTCTCGATGAAAGAACTGCTGGAGGCCGGGGTCCACTTCGGCCACCAGACCAGACGCTGGAACCCCAAGATGAAGTCCTATATTTTTGGGGAGCGCAATGGAATCTATATCATTGATCTGCAAAAGACCCTGCGCATGTTCAAGGAGGCCACCCGCTTCATCACCGAGGTGACGGCCCAAGGAGGGGTCCTCCTTTTTGTGGGGACCAAGCGTCAAGCACAGGATGCCGTCGCTGAGGAGGCCCGCCGGTGTGGCATGTACTTTGTCAACCAGCGTTGGTTGGGAGGACTGCTGACCAACTTCGTCACCATTAAAAAATCGGTCGCACGGCTGAAGGAGTTGGATGAAATGTCGACTGACGGCCGATACGAGCTCTTGTCCAAGAAGGAAGTGGCACGGCTGGAGCGTGAACGCCGGGGGCTGGAGAAGAATCTCTCGGGGATCAAGGAGATGAAGTCGCTGCCTCGCATACTTTTCGTGATCGACTCCAAGAAGGAAGAAATCGCCGTCCGCGAGGCCAATCGGCTGCAAATACCGGTGGTGGCGGTTGTCGATACCAATTGTGACCCGGACCGCGTTGATCATGTAATTCCCGGGAATGACGACGCCTTGCGCGCTATCAAGCTCTTTACCTCCAAGGTGGCAGACGCAGTGGTCGACGGTACGGCCGTTTTGAAGGAGAAGGCCGATGTCCAGGAGGCGGCGGCGGGAGAGAGCAGCGACGCCGCGCCTAAGGGCAGAGCGGCCTCGTAGAAGGGTGTTCCTCCGGTCGGGAGCGGCGACCATGCCTAGGACGTGGCCTGAGAATCGGGGCGACCGGGTTGCTGCTGGCTGACCCGTCCGAAATTCCCGGTCGGGGTCTGACTTTCCTCCTTTCCCCTTCAACGCATTCTTTTCCCGGGAAACGTTTCCCGGCCCAACCCCGTAACACACCAGGGGGGGACAGCGAGCCAGTAGCCCGCATTTCTAACCGGGGGCGTGATATGGTGCAGCCAGTTTCCCCTTCAGCGCGTGCTGGCGACCGAACAGCGTAGCGGGCACTAGCCCGCATTTCTCACCAGGGGACGCCCAGCACAGTCTGTACCCTGAAGACTCCAAACTAAGCGCCGCAAGATGTTAAAGACAAGCACTTTTCTACCTTATGCTCAGCGTCCTGGTGAGAAATGCGGGCTAGGTTCGGGGGAGCCTGTGTGTGCGAGAGGCAAGCCAGACCGCGCCCAGAACAGTCTGTACCCGCAAGCCTTTGAAACAGGGCCAATAGCGTGCTGAAGATGAACCGTCTATCATGAGCTATCCAGCGACCCGGTAAGAAATGCTGACTGGGTGCACGCGAAGCAGGCGCAGTGGTTTCAGACGCCTGAGGGTGGTTCCTTAGCGACAATCTTGTTCGAGAGGAAATGAAAATGGCTATTACAGCCCAACAAGTCAAGAGTCTGCGAGAGAGAACCCAGGCCGGAGTGCTGGATTGCAAGTTGGCGTTGCAGGAGGCCGAGGGCGATTCCGAGAAGGCGACCGTCATTCTCAGGAAAAAAGGGCTGGCCGCGGCTGCCAAGCGAGCTGATCGAGCCACCGCCGAGGGCTTGATTTATGCCTACATCCATTCCGGCGACAGTCTGGGGGTGCTGGTGGAGCTGAACTGTGAAACCGATTTTGTGGCCAAGACCCCGCAGCTTCGGCAGTTGGTCAAGGACATCGCCATGCACATCGCCGCTCTGGCGCCGAGGTATGTGCGCCGGGAGGATGTCCCCCAGAGCGAGATCGATCAGGAAATGGAGATCTATCGCTGCAAGGCCCTGGCCAGCGGAAAGCCCGAGAAAATCGTCGAGCGCGTAGTTGAAGGCCAGCTTGGCAAATACTTTGGCGAGGTGTGCCTCATGGAGCAGCCCTTCGTCAAGGAACCTTCGATTACGGTGGGACAACTGGTGGCCGACAAGATCGCCTCCACCAAGGAGAACATCAACCTGCGCCGCTTTGTGCGGTTCAAGTTGGGAGAAGGGCTGCAGAAGAGATCGGCCGATTTTGTCGCAGAGGTAGCAGCTCAAATGGGCTGAATTGACCGGGGAGGTCATGGCGGCGCCCGCATACAAGAGAGTCCTGCTGAAGCTGAGTGGCGAAGCCCTGATAGGGAAACAGCGCTTTGGCCTGGATCCCCAGGTTGCCGGAACCATCGCCCGGGAAATCCGCGAGGTGCACGGCCTGGGAGTGGAAGTCGCCATCGTCATCGGAGGCGGGAACATATTTCGGGGGCTGTCGGCAACCGCCCAGGGGATGGATCGGGTATCGGGTGACCTCATGGGAATGCTGGCGACCGTGATCAACGCCATCGCTCTCCAGGACGCCTTGGAGAAGGTGGGTGTGTTTACCCGTGTGGTGTCAGCCATCGAGATGCGCGAAGTGGCCGAGCCCTTTATTCGAAGGCGGGCCATTCGCCACCTGGAAAAACGGCGGGTGGTTATTTTTGCGGCCGGCATCGGCAACCCTTATTTTTCGACCGACACCGCGGCGGCACTGAGGGCCATGGAGGTCAAAGCCGAGGTGATTCTGAAAGCCACCAAGGTGGACGGAATCTTCGATGCTGATCCGATGAAGGTGAAAGATGCCAGGATGTTTAATGAAATCAGTTATATCGATGTGATCGGCAAGGGCTTGAAAGTCATGGATGCGACCGCGATTTCCCTATGCATGGAAAACAGCATGCCGATTGTCATTTTCAACCTCGGGCAAAGCGGCAACATCAAGCGGGCCGTTCTCGGGGAAAAGATTGGAACCGTCGTCAAGGTGTAGGCCATGATCAAGGATGTGATCAAGAAGACAGGAATCCGCATGGAGAAAGTGGTTGAGGATCTCCGCCGCCATCTGTCCACGGTGCGCACCGGGCGTGCCTCGGTCTCGCTGCTGGATCCGATCACGGTGGACTACTACGGGACGGCAACTCCCATCAGCCAGGTGGGCACTTTGGCTGCTCCGGATCCGACCCTGCTCACTGTCCAGCCCTGGGACGTTTCTCTTCTGCCGGCCATTGAGAGAGCCATCCTGGCTTCCCACCTGGGTTTGAACCCCGCCAACGACGGCAAGATCATTCGCATTCCCATCCCCCCGCTGAACGAGGAACGCCGCAGGCAGCTAGCCCGGCATGTCGGCAAGGTGCTGGAGGAACATCGAACGACCCTGCGCCACATCCGGCGGGACGAAAACGCTGTCTTGAGGAAGATGCTGAAGGACAAACAGCTCTCGGAAGACGACGAACTCAGGGGGTTGGAGGAGATTCAGAAACTGACCGACCGATTTGTGGTCCGGTTGGAGGAATTGGCCAAGAGGAAGGAAGAGGAAATCCTTACCGTTTAGCCCGCATTTCTCACCAGGACGCTGAGCACAAGGTCGAAAAGTGCTTGTCTTTAACATCTTGCGGCGCTTTGTTTGGAGTCTTCAGGGTACAGACGGCGCTGGGCGTGCCCTGGCTTGTCTTTTCCGCTTCAGCGCGCACATGCTCCCTCGAATGGTGTTCCGGCTACGCCCTTCGGTCACGAGCACGCCCTGAAGCGAAAAATCCTGCGCCAAGTTGCACTCTTGAGAAGAGTGCAACCCCCTGGTGAGAAATGCGGGCTCGCCCAGCCTTCCCGAGTGCGTTTCGGCCGCATCTCCCTACCCACACTTCGACTGCATTTTAGTTGACACTAGAGGGTTGCTTTGCTATCGTCTCATGGTTTTGCGCCTGCGACAGAGTCGCTGGGCTATCATATTGATAATGCTTGAATTCTGGGAGATTAGAAGTTGCCGACGTTTAATCAGCTGGTGAGGTTGGGTCGAACCAGGGCCAAAGACAAGACCAGCAGTCCAGCACTTCAGGGCTGTCCCCAAAAGCGGGGTGTCTGTGTGCGGGTCTATACCTCTACTCCGAAGAAGCCCAACTCGGCGCTACGCAAGGTGGCCCGGGTGCGGTTGACCAACGGCATAGAGGTCACGACCTATATCCCTGGCATTGGCCACAACCTCCAAGAGCATTCGATTGTGCTGATTCGCGGAGGCCGTGTGAAGGACCTGCCTGGAGTGCGTTACCATGTCGTGCGCGGGACCCTGGACTCGGTCGGTGTTCAGAATCGGAAGCAAAGCCGGTCCAAGTACGGGGCCAAGCGACCAAAGTAAATCATCCCTGGTTTCGAACCCAACGGCTTAACCAGTGGCATTGCTTGCAATGCCGTTCTCAGGAGCAGACGTCATGCCACGCAAAGGACATGTGCCCAAGCGCGAGGTCATTCCCGACCCCGTATACAACAGTCCTCTGGCTTCTAAATTTATCAATTGCATCATGTGGAAGGGAAAGAAGAGCACGGCTGAACATGTGTTTTACGGTGCCCTGGACATCATCAAGGAAAAGACCGGAGAAGATCCTCTCAAGGTCTTCAAGAAGGCCTTGGACAATGTCAAACCTGTTCTGGAAGTCAAGTCCCGTCGGGTCGGCGGCGCCAATTATCAGGTTCCCATTGAGGTCAATACCTACCGCCGGGTTTCTTTGAGTATTCGCTGGTTGATCACCTACACGCGCTTGCGCAAAGAGAAGTCGATGCAGGAAAGGTTGGCTGCCGAATTCATGGATGCCGCCAGTAATCGCGGAGCAGCCGTCAAGAGGCGCGAAGACGTGCATCGCATGGCAGAGGCCAACAAGGCCTTTGCCCACTATCGGTGGTAAATGAAATTCTGTTCACTGGCAGGATGGGTTGGGTGCCTGAGGCCTGAGCCGCGAGAGGCCGCTCGATACCCTTCGGACCAGTGGCTGCCTGGCTGCTTATGCCCCGTCAGATTCCACTCGAGAAAATCCGAAACATCGGGATTATGGCCCATATCGATGCCGGCAAGACCACGGCCACCGAGAGGATTCTCTACTATACCGGCATCACCCACAAGATGGGCGAAGTCCATGATGGTACGGCCACCATGGATTGGATGGAGCAGGAACAGGAACGGGGAATCACCATCACCTCAGCGGCGACCACATGCATGTGGAAGGACATCCGCATCAATATCATTGACACTCCCGGTCACGTCGACTTCACAGCCGAGGTGGAGCGCAGCCTGCGTGTCTTGGATGGGGCCATTTGCCTGCTGGGCGCAGTGGAGGGGGTGGAGCCTCAGACCGAGACGGTTTGGCGGCAAGGCGACAAATATGAAGTACCGCGAATCGTCTTCGTCAACAAGATGGACCGGACCGGTGCCGACTTTTTTGGCTGCATCCAGATGGTCAAGGATCGGTTGTTGGCAAAGCCGGTGGCGGTTCAGATCCCCTTGGGCAAAGAGGATAACTTCGTGGGGGTTATCGATCTGATTACCATGAAAGCCATCATCTATCGAGACGAGACCCTTGGGGCGGACCACGAAACGGCGGAGATTCCTCCGGAACTGGTTGCCCAGGCGCGGGAATACCGTGAACGGATGGTGGAGTCTGTCTGTGAGACCGATGACGAGTTGCTGGAAAAATATTTGTCCGGAGAATTCATCTCGGCAGGCGACTTGAAAGCAGGCTTGCGCCGGGGCACGTTGAGCCTGGCGCTGGTGCCGGTGCTTTGCGGTGCCGCCTTCAAGAACAAGGGGGTGCAGCCCCTGCTGGATGCCGTGGTGGACTATTTACCCTCACCCACCGACCTGCCTCCGGTGGTAGGAACGGACCGGGAGGGTCGGGAGGAGGTCATCCGCCAATCCCGGGATCAGGAACCATTTTCAGCCCTGGTTTTCAAGATCATGACCGACCCCTATGTGGGCCAGCTGGCCTTTTTCCGGGTTTACTCCGGTGTCCTCAGGACAGGCTCTTACGTTTACAATTCAACCAGGGACAGCCGGGAACGTGTGGGCCGCCTGCTGAAGATGCATGCCGACAAGCGGGAGGAAATCCGGGAGGTCTACGCCGGCGATATCGCTGCCGGAGTGGGTTTGAGGGGGGTGACTACCGGCGGTACCATCTGCGCGGAAGATGCGCCGGTGATTCTGGAGTCCATGGAATTCCCGGTTCCGGTCATGGCCGTGGCCATTGAGCCCAAGACCAAGAGCGACCAGGCAAAACTGGGTCTGGCGCTGGGGAAACTGTCGCAGGAAGATCCCACCTTCAAGGTTTCCACCGATCAGGATACCGGGCAGACCATCATTTCAGGGATGGGCGAACTGCATCTGGAGATTCTGGTCGACCGAATGTCTCGTGAGTTTGGGGTGGCTGCCAATGTGGGGAAGCCCCAGGTTTCCTATCGGGAAACGATCTGTCGAGGCGCTGAAGGGGAAGGGCGATTCATCCGTCAGACCGGCGGCCGCGGTCAGTATGGCCATGTCAAGATTCGTGTGGAGCCCAGGGCTGACACGGAGCGGAGATTCGAATTCATCAATGCCATCGTGGGCGGAGCCATTCCGCGGGAGTTCATTTCGGCAGTGGAGAAGGGTATGCGGGAAGCCGCAGAGGCCGGTCCGCTGGCTGGCTACGAGCTTCAGGATGTCGAAGTCACCCTTTATGACGGGTCATTCCATGAGGTGGATTCCAGTGAAATCGCCTTCAAGATTGCCGGTTCCATGGCCTTGAAGGACGCGGTTTCGCGAGCGGCTCCGGCACTGCTTGAGCCTGTCATGCGGGTGGAAGTGGTGGTTCCCCGGGAATTTATCGGGGCAGTCGGGGGTGACCTCCAGGCTCGTCGCGGTCGCATTGAGACCATTGAGTCCCGAGCGGGGTCGCAGGTGGTCAGTGCCAAGGTTCCGCTTTCGGAGATGTTTGGGTATGCCACCGATTTAAGGTCCATGACCCAAGGGCGAGCGACCTATTCCATGCATTTTCACCAGTACATTAAGGCCCCGAAATCAGTGACCGAGCAGATCGTTGCCAGGATCCAGGGCCGGAGCTGGGACAGCGCAGGTCGATAACGACTCAGGAGCAAGGAGAGGAAGCGATGTCGAAGGAGAGATTTGATCGAAGCAAGCCGCACGTCAACATAGGGACGATCGGGCATATTGATCACGGGAAGACGACGTTAACGGCGGCGATCACGCGGGTATTGGGGAAGAGTGATCCGAAGGTAGCGTTTCGAAGTTTTGATTCGATTGACAATGCGCCGGAGGAGCGGGAGCGAGGGATCACGATCGCGACGGCGCACGTGGAGTATGCGACGGGGAATCGGCACTATGCGCACGTGGACTGTCCGGGGCATGCGGACTACATCAAGAACATGATCACGGGAGCGGCGCAGATGGATGGGGCGATTTTGGTAGTCGCGGCGACGGACGGGCCGATGCCGCAGACGCGGGAGCACATTTTATTAGCGAGGCAGGTGGGGGTACCGAGCATTGTGGTGGCGATGAACAAGGTGGATGCGGTGGAGGATGAGGAGTTATTGGATTTAGTGGAGTTGGAGGTCAGGGAGTTATTGGAGAGTTACAAGTTTCCTGGGGAGGAAGTACCGGTGGTGCGGGTATCGGCGTTGGGGGCGTTGAATGGTGAGGAGAAGTGGGAGGGGAAGGTAGAGGAGTTAATGGAGGCGGTGGATGAGTACGTTCGGTTACCGGAGCGGGAGGTGGACAAGCCGTTTTTAATGCCGGTGGAGGACATCTTTTCGATATCGGGACGAGGGACGGTGGTAACGGGGAGAGTGGAGCGAGGGAAGGTAAAGGTTGGGGAGGAGATGGAGATCGTGGGGATGAGGCCGACGCAGAAGCGAGTGGTAACGGGAGTGGAGATGTTCAAGAAGCTGTTGGATGAGGGGGTTGCGGGGGACAATGTGGGGTTGTTATTGAGGGGAGTGGAGAAGCGGGATGTAGAGCGGGGGCAGGTGGTGGCGAAGGTGGGGAGTATCACGCCGCACACGAAGTTCAAGGCGGAGGCGTACATATTGACGAAGGAAGAGGGAGGCCGGCACACGCCGTTTTTCACGGGGTATCGGCCGCAGTTTTATTTTCGGACGACGGATGTAACGGGGGTGGCGAGTTTAGGGGAAGGGACCGAGATGGTGATGCCTGGGGACAACGTGAGTATGGAGATTGAGATGATCACGCCGATAGCGATGGAGAAGGGGCTGAGATTTGCGATCCGTGAGGGAGGCCGAACGGTAGGGGCCGGTACCATTACTGAAATCCTGGAGTAGGAGCGCAGGGGACGAGCCTGCCGCGATGTCTCCAGGAATGAGAGTTCATTGATGCTGAACGAAAAGATACGCATCCGATTGAAAGCCTTTGATTACCGGGTCCTGGACCAATCCACCAGCGAGATTGTGGATACCGCCCGGCGGACCGGAGCTCGAATTGCCGGCCCGATCCCGCTTCCCACGGCAAAAAACAAGTACTGCGTGCTTCGGTCCCCTCACGTCGACAAGAAGTCGCGTGAACAATTTGAGATACGAACTCACAAGCGGCTGCTGGATATCCTGGAGCCCACTCCGCAAACGATCGACGCGCTGATGAAGCTCGATCTCCCCGCAGGGGTTGACGTGGAGATCAAGGCCTATGGCAAGGAGCACAAGTAAGGGTGGAGGATATTGCAGGCCCCTCCAGCCAGTGACCGGGAGAATCACCGATGGTGAATGGCATTCTGGGTGTCAAGGTTGGCATGACCCAGTTGTTTGAGGAAGGGGGCCGCGTCATTCCGGCAACCGTGATCCAGGCCGGTCCTTGCGTGGTCGTGCAGAAAAAGACGGCCGATCGGGAAGGTTATAACGCGGTCCAATTGGGATTGATCGAGTTCACTTCGCCCAAGCGGGTCGGTCAACCGATGTCGGGCCATTTCAAGAAGGCCGAGGTCCCGCCGGTTCGATTTCTGAAGGAATTGCGCTTGCCCGATGGTGCCGAAGATACAGCCGTTGGATCCAAGGTTCTGGTGGACCAGTTTAGCAACAGCGATGAAGTGGATGTGACCGGTGTAAGCAAGGGCAAGGGATTTGCCGGGGTGATGAAGCGGCACAATTTCAGCGGGGGCGCAGCCAGCCATGGGTCCATGTTTCATCGTGCGCCCGGGTCGATCGGTGCGTCGGCTTTCCCCTCACGTGTCCTCAAGGGAACGAAAGGTGCCGGTCACATGGGGAGTCGCCGGGTGACGGTAAGAAAGTTGAAAGTGGTGCGCGTGGACGCGGAAAAGAATTTGCTGATCGTCAAGGGAGCTGTTCCCGGCGCCAACGGGGACTATCTGATTGTTCGCAGGAATCGGCAATAGAGTTGAATAGCCGGTCCGGCGGTCAGGCGAGGGAGCGTGTGGTGGCGACGCTTGATATTGTGAATCTGGAGAATGAGGTGGTTGGCCAACTGGACCTCCACGACACGGTTTTCGCGGCCAAGGTCAACAAGAGCCTGCTGTATTTGGCGGTGAAGCACCACCGTGACAGCCTCAGACAGGGAACCCACGCCACCAAGACCAGGGCTCAGGTGCGCGGTGGGGGCAGGAAACCCTGGCGGCAGAAGGGTACCGGAAGAGCCCGGGTTGGAAGCTCCCGCAATCCTCTCTGGAGAAAGGGTGGTGTGGCTCACGGACCGAAGCCGAGATCCTACGCCTTCAGCGTCCCCAAGAAAATGTTGCAGGGTGCGCTGCGTTCGGCTCTGAGCGACAGGTTTGCGTCCAATTGCATCAGAGTGGTGGCCGATTTCTCCTTGCCCAGCCACCAAACCAGGGAATTGGACCGAGTGCTGCAGAAACTGGAGACGCAGAGAAGGCTACTCATCGTGGACAACGGGGAGAACGAGAACTTGGCCCGAGCCTCCGGCAACTTGCCAGAGGTGAAGGTGGTAGCCAGTCGAGGGGTTACCGTTTACGATTTGCTGAATTCCAGGAGCGTTCTGTTCTCCAGGACGGCCATTGAGAAACTTCAGGAGGGCCTCCAACCGTGAACCCGGCCGGAATTGTCAAACGCCCGATCATCACCGAGAAGGCCCTGGGCTTGAAAGAAGACCAGAGGTGTCTATGCTTCGAGGTGTATGCCAGTGCCAACAAGAAGCAGGTGAAGCAAGCCGTCGAGAAGCTCTTCAACATCAAGGTGGCTTCGGTCAATACTGCCGGTTTCAAAGGGAAGATGCGACGCCAGGGACGCCACGCCGGTCGGCGGCCTGACTGGAAGAAGGCCTTTGTCAAGTTGAGCCCCGGTGAAAAGATGATTGAATACACGGACAATACCTAACCATGGGCCTCAAATCGTTCAGACCCTATACGCCCTCCCTGAGGTTTACGTCGGTGACGACGTCCGAGGGGCTCAGCCGCGCGCGGCCAAAGAAGAGCCTGACCGGGGGCAAGTCCGGGAGCGGCGGCCGCAACAATTTGGGTCACATGACCGTGCGCCATCGAGGTGGAGGGCACAAGAGGCTCTATCGCCAGATCGATTTCAAGCGCGACAAGTTCGGAGTGCCGGCCAGGGTGGCTTCGGTGGAGTACGATCCCAACCGATCGGCCCGGATTGCACTCCTTCACTACAGGGATGGGGAAAAGCGTTACATCATTCATCCCGTGGGCCTGGATGTTGGAGCTACGGTCGTTTCGGGCCCGGAGGCCGATATCCTGGTGGGCAATGCGCTGCCTCTGAAAAATATCCCTCTTGGAACCACCATACACAACATTGAGCTGCGGAAGGGCGGGGGAGCCCAGATGGCCCGTTCAGCCGGGAGTGCGGCCCAACTGGTCGCCAAGGAAGGGTCCTACGCCCAGGTGAAGATGCCTTCCGGAGAAGTCAGGAAAGTACACATCGACTGCATGGCTACGGTTGGCCAGGTGGGCAATACCGACCACAGCAATGTCAGCCTGGGCAAAGCTGGAAGACGGCGTTGGTTGGGACGTCGACCCACGGTGCGGGGCGTGGCCATGAACCCGGTAGACCATCCCCATGGGGGAGGTGAGGGACGGACTTCCGGAGGACGGCATCCGGTGACCCCCTGGGGCCAGCCGACGCGGGGATTCAGGACCCGCAACAACAAGAGAACCGATCCGTTCGTCGTCAAACGCAGAGGCAAGAAGTAGCGGGACCTCCGGGAGGAGAGAAGATGGGCCGATCCGTCAAAAAAGGACCTTTTATCGACCGCAGCCTGGCCAGAATGGTAGACGGCATGAATAAGCGGTTCGAGAAAAAAGTGATCAAGACCTGGTCGCGAAGGTCGACTATCATTCCCGATATGGTCGGCCACACCTTCGCAGTGCACAACGGCAGGAAATTCATTCCTGTCTTTGTGACGGAAAATATGGTGGGCCACAAGTTGGGAGAATTTTCCCCCAGCCGCCTTTTCAGGGGGCATAGCTCCAAGTCCGCCAGCGAGAAGACGGCTTCGCGATCCTGAAGCCTTGCAGAGTTGCCGGGAGCCCAATATCCATGGAAGCTCGCGCTACCGCGAAATATATCCGTAGTTCGCCGCAAAAAGTACGGCTGGTCGTTGACCTGATCCGGGGACGCAACGTCTCGGAGGCACTGGACATTCTCCGCTTTACCAAGAAGAGAGCGGCTGCGCAGGTCACCAAGGTCTTGAAGTCGGCCATCGCCAATGCAGAACAGAAGGACGAAGCCACCGACGTGGATCGGCTGCTGGTGAGCAAGGCTTTTGTCAATGAGGGACCTCGGACGAAGCGGATGCGTCCGGCTCCCATGGGGCGGGCATTACGTTACCAACGGCGCATGAGTCACCTCTCGATACATGTGTCTGACGAATAGCTGGCTGTGAATTCCGTGAAGGTGGTTTACACGGGAAATGCCCCGGTGAGCATTGAGGGCTAAGGTGCTGGCTGCAAAAGGAGGGCGCGTGGGACAGAAAGTACATCCCTTTGGTTTTCGTTTGGGATACAACAAAACTTGGCGTTCCCGCTGGTACGCCAAGAAGGACTATGGGTTGCTACTGCACGAAGACCTCCGCTTGAAAAAGGAGCTCAAAAAGCAATTGGGACACGCCGGAGTCTCCAATATCGAAATCGAGCGTCCCGGCAACAAGATCCGAATCACCATCTACACCTCCCGCCCCGGAATCATCATTGGCCGAAAAGGCTCCGAGATCGACAAACTCAAGGTGGATCTGCAGCAGAGGACCAAACGTGAGGTTTTTATCAACATCAACGAGATCCATCGTCCGGAGCTGGAGGCTCAATTGGTGGCCGAATCCATTGCGCTTCAGTTGCAAAAACGCATTGCATTTCGGCGGGCGATGCGGAAGGCCGTGGACTCGGCGCTCAAAGTCAATGCCAAGGGCATTCGGGTCTGTTGTTCGGGACGTCTGAACGGAGCTGAAATCGCGCGAACCGAGTGGTACCTTCAGGGACGACTCCCACTCCATACGCTGCGGGCCGATATCGACTATGGTTTCGCCGAAGCCTTTACCACCTACGGACTGATTGGCGTCAAGGTCTGGATCTACAAGGGCGAGCTCTTTCCCGTAACGAAAAAGGCCTCCGAAATCGGTGCCAAACTGTGATCAACCCGGTAGGGATTTGAAATGTTAATGCCCAAGAAGGTCAAGTTTCGCAAGCAGCAACGGGGTCGGAACTGCGGCAAGGCGTGGCGCGGCTCGGAAATCGCCTTCGGAGACTTTGGACTAAAGGTGCTGGAGCCCGCCTGGATTACGGATCGGCAAATCGAAGCGGCCCGTATCGCCATGAGCCGCTCTGTGAAGCGCGGCGGCAAAATCTGGATCCGCTTGTTCCCGGATAAGCCCGTGACCAAGAAGCCGGCGGAGACTCGCATGGGAAAGGGTAAAGGAGCCCCCGAGTATTGGGTGGCGGTGGTCCGCCCGGGCAAGGTCATTTTCGAGATGGAAGGCGTGAACATGGAGGTGGCTCGGGAAGCCATGCGTTTGGCCGCCAATAAATTGCCCATCAAAACCAAATTCGTCTCCAGACACAATGCCGGAGGCGAGCAATGACGCCCGAGCAGATCAGGGAGCTATCCGACGAAGAACTGGTCAGCCAGGAAAATGACATGGCCGAAAAGATCTTTCGGCTGCGATTGCAACTGGCGTTAGGCCAGGCGGAAGGGACGCACAAGCTGCATGGGTTAAAGAAGGACGTGGCCCGAATCAAGACCATTCGGCGGGAGCGCCAACTGCAGCAGAAAAAGGTCTCAGGATAGAGGGAGCCGGAGTCGTTCCCATCCCGGACCAGGAGCGCAAGCCCATGGGAAGCAAAGAAAATACAGGTCGCAGGAATGCCAAGGTGGGGATCGTCAAGAGCGATCAAATGGACAAGACGGTCGTGGTCTCGGTGGAACGCCGCGTTCCCCATCCCCTTTACCGGCGCATTGTCACCAAAACGTCCAACTTTCTGGTCCATGACGACCAGAACGCCTGTGGTGTCGGTGATCGGGTTGCGATCGTGGAGACCCGTCCTATCAGCAAACGCAAGCGGTGGCGGGTATCCCGGATTATCACCAAGGCCAGTTGAGTGGGGCCTGGGAGATTCCTGAGGCAGGCGACGGAGAGATTGCACCGTGATTCAAATGGGAACCATCCTGGAAGTTGCCGACAATTCGGGTGCCCGCAGGCTCGCCTGCATTTTGCCGCTGGGAGGTTCCACGGGCGCCAATGCGAGCTTGGGAGATGTGGTGACAGCCGCCGTCAAGGATGTAACCCCCGATGGCAACGTCAAAAAGGGGAGTGTAGTCAAGGCGGTGATCGTGAGAGCCCGCAAGGAGACCCGTCGAAGGGACGGTTCCTATATTCGCTTCGACCAGAACTCGGCCGTGCTGATCAACGACCAGGGAGAGCCGGTGGGAACCCGAGTCTTTGGGCCTGTGGCCAGAGAGTTGCGCGACAAACGGTTCTTGAAGATCGTGTCTTTGGCTCCGGAGGTGATCTGAAATGGGGCGTCCCCATCGAATAGATATCCGGAGAAACGACCAGGTCAAGGTCATTACCGGCAAGAACCTCAAGGAAGTCGGCCGCGTGTTGCGGGTGGTCCGCAGGAAGCAGCGGGTGGTTGTGGAAGGAATCAATATGGTCAAGCGCCATACCCGCCCCAACCCCAGTAGGAACCTGAAGGGTGGGATTGTGGAGCGGGAAGGCACCATACACGTTTCCAACGTCATGATCGTTTGCGGAGCCTGTGGCCAGCCGACCCGAATCGGTCATCAGAGGCTGGCGGATGGCAAGAAAATCCGGATTTGTCGTAAGTGTGAGGCCTCGTTGGACCGCTAGCCCCCGGGGGGCGGGCGTGCAGGAGAAGAAGAATCCATGAGCCGACTCAAAGTCCGTTATCAGAAGGAAATCATGCCGGCCTTGCAGAAGGAGTTCGGCTACAGTAATGTCATGGCGGTGCCCAAGCTGGAAAAGATCGTGGTCAACATCGGTCTGGGAGAGGCCATCCAAAACCCCAAGCTGTTGGATTCGGCCGTGGACGAACTGGGAGCGATCACCGGACAGAGGCCCGTTATCAACCGAGCCCGCAAGTCGATCGCCTCTTTCAAGCTCCGCCAGGGAATGTCCATTGGCTGCTCTGTCACGCTTCGGGCCGCCCGTATGTACGAGTTTTTTGATCGTCTGATCAACATTGCCCTCCCCCGGGTCCGAGACTTCCGGGGACTTTCCACCCGGTCTTTCGACGGGCGAGGAAACTATACCCTGGGCATGCGGGACCAATTGGTCTTTCCGGAGATTGACTACTCCAAAGTCAGTAAAATCAAAGGAATGAACGTTTGTATGGTGACCAGCGCCAAGACCGACGATGAAGCCAGAAGCTTGTTGGGTCTCTTGGGGCTCCCTTTCCGACGCTGAGGTTGAATCGATGGCCAGAATTGCTCTGATAGCCAAGGCAAATAAAAAGCCCAAGTTCAAGGTCCGGCAATACAACCGCTGCAAGGTCTGTGGGCGACCGCGCGGTTTTTTGCGCAAGTTCCAAATGTGTCGCCTGTGCTTCCGTCAACTAGCCTTGAGGGGAGAGCTTCCGGGAGTCATCAAGTCAAGTTGGTGAGCCCGGCGTGATTCGCGGTCCGGCGGTAAATTCCGGCCGCATTTGTGGAGCCTGACGAAGAATGAGCTTAACTGATCCTGTTGCCAATTATCTCACCCTCATTCGCAATGCCTTGCAGGCCAAACACCTGAAGGTCACCATTCCCTGCTCCCGTCTGCTGGTGGAAATGACCCGAATTCTCAAGGACGAAGGGTACATCTCCAACTTCAAGACTATCGACGAGGGCAGTAAGCGGTTCTTGCGAATCTATCTCCGTTACGGTCCCAAAGGCGAGCGTGTCATTTCGGGATTGCAGCGTGTGTCTCGACCGGGTTGCCGGGTTTATGCTTCCAAGCTCCGTATTCCCTCGGTTTTGGGGAACCTGGGAATCAGCATTCTGACGACGCCCAAGGGTGTATTGACCGGGAGCAAGGCGCGACAGGAAGGGATTGGCGGCGAGGTGCTCTGTTATGTCTGGTAGCCGCTCCTAGCAGCCTGAAGCCGACCGTTAGCCATGTCACGAATCGGAAGAAAGATCGTTTCCCTTCCAGAGGGTACCCAAGTCAGTATTTCGGACCGCCAGGTCCGGGTTCAGGGACCCAAGGGTCAGATGACCAGCCTGGTGCCGGAAGGAATCCGCTTTGAACGGACCAAGGAAGGGGTTACCGCTACCCGATCCTCGGATTCCAAGCAGCAGAGAGCTCTGCACGGACTGGCTCGAAGTTTGTTGGCCAACGCGGTAACCGGCGTGAGCCAGGGATTCAAGAGGGAACTGGACATCGTGGGCATCGGCTACCGGGCTGAAGTCAAAGGGAAGTCGGTAGTCTTCAGTCTGGGGTTTTCCCACCCCATCGATTTTCCGATTCCAGCGGGTGTCAGTGTTGATGTTGAGCGGCAGACGCACCTGATTGTCTCGGGCGTGGATAAACAAAAGGTAGGACAGACGGCTGCCGACATCCGATCCTTGCGCAAGCCCGATCCCTATAAGAACAAGGGAGTGCGTTATACGGGAGAGAGGCTCAAGAAGAAAGTCGGCAAGACCGGGGCCAAGTAACGACAGGTCGGCAAGTGGAGGCCGCGAAAAGCGGGATAGATGGCTAAACGGATTTCCAGAGGGCACATTCGCAAACGTATCCACGCACGGGTGCGCAAAAAGATCAATGGTTCGGGTAATCGCCCTCGGCTCAGTGTTTTTCGCTCGGCCAGTCACATCTACGTTCAGGTCATTGATGACGACCGGGGCAGGACCTTGGCCTCCGCCTCAACCGTCGACAAGGAACTTCGTGAGCAAAACAGGTATGGAGGCAACCTGGCCGCAGCCAGGGCGGTGGGCAGCTGGGTCGCCAAGCGAGCCACCCAACTGGGGATCAAGCGAGTGGTCTACGACCGGGGCGGGTATATCTTTCATGGGCGAGTGAAGGCATTGGCTGATGCGGCTCGAGAAGGCGGCCTGGAGTTCTAATGCAAGCCTGAGTCAACCCGGGCAAGTTCCATTCTTTCGTCGGTCGCTGCATGGTGTCTCAAGGAGGACATTTGGAAGCCAAATTCAATTCGAGTGAATCTCAATTCAAAGACCAGGTGGTTTCGATCAATCGTGTGACCAAGGTGGTAAAGGGCGGCAAGAACCTGAGCTTCAGTGCCTTGGTGGTTGTCGGAGACGAGAATGGCAGAGTGGGTTACGGTAACGGTAAAGCCAAGGAAGTCCCCTCGGCCATTCGCAAGGCGACCGAGGCGGCCAAGAAGAATCTGATCCGTGTCCCGATGAAGGGTACCTCCATTCCTCACCTGGTGGTCGGTCGATTCGGCTCGGGCCGGGTGCTGCTGAAACCGGCACGGGACGGAACCGGCGTGATTGCCGGCGGGCCGGTGCGAGCCGTGATTCAATCGGCAGGGATACAGAATGTGCTGACCAAGTCTCTGGGGAGCGCCAATCCTCACAACGTGGTGAAGGCTACCATTGAGGGGCTCAAGCAACTTAGGGATGTGGCCGATGTTGCCCGCTTGAGGGGAAAGTCGGTCGAGGAAATATTGCAGGTGCCGGAGCCGCGAGTGCATGAAGACACAGAAGACTCCTCTGAAGATTAAGCTGGTCAAGAGCGGCATTGGTTGCTCAACCCGGCAAAAGCGGGTGATTCGGGGTTTAGGGTTCAGACGCCTGAACCAGACCGTTGCCCGACCCGATACGCCTGAAATTCGGGGCATGATCTTCAAGATACGCCATCTCTTGGAGGTCAGCGAAGAGCCCCAGGGTTAGCCCGTATTTCTCGCCAGGACGTTGAGCAAAAGGTAGAAAAGTGTTTGTCTTTAATATCTTGCGGCGCTTTGTTTGAAGTCTTCAGGGTACAGACTGTGCTGGGCGCGCCCTGGCTTGTCTTTTCCCCTTCAGCGCGCACATGCTCCCTCGAATGCTGTTCCGGCTACGCCCTTCGGTCACGAGCACGCGCTGAAGCGGTAAATCCTGCGCCAAGTTGCACTCTTGAGAAGAGTGCAACCCCCTAGTGAGAAATGCGGGCTAGAGGCACTGCTCCATGATTGAACTTCACGAATTGAAGCCTTCACCGGGGTCAACCCGAAATCGCAGGCGCCGGGGAATCGGGCCCGGTTCCGGATTGGGAAAGACCGCAGGCCGGGGAAGCAAAGGCCAGAAATCTCGTTCCGGCGCACGGGCCAAGCGCGGCTTCGAGGGTGGGCAGATGCCCTTGCACCGCCGTTTGCCAAAGCGCGGTTTCACCAATATCTTCAGGAAACAGATTGTAGTGGTGAATGTGAGTCAGCTTCAGGTGTTCAGGGCCGGATCCTCGGTGTCTCCCGAGGCCCTCATCAAACGGGGAATCATCAAGAAAGCCAAGGATGGAGTGAAGATTTTGGGTCGAGGCGAGGTGTCGAAAGCTCTCAAAGTCTCAGCACATTTCTTCAGTCAGAGTGCTCGGGGCAAGATTAGCCAGGCTGGGGGGACCGTCGAGGAAGTCAAGTGATTGAAAGCCTGCGCAACATCTGGAAAATGAATGACCTGAGAAACAGGATTTTCTTTACCTTGGGCATTCTGGCCGTGTACCGGATCGGGGCCTTCATTCCCACACCCGGGATCAACACCGAGGCCTTGCGCGAGATTTTTGACCGCAGTCGGGGCACGGTATTGGGATTCCTGGATCTTTTCTCCGGCGGCAACTTCGGCAACTTCACCATCTTTGCTTTAGGCATCACCCCCTATATTACGGCTTCGATCATCCTGCAGTTGATGACCGTCGTCTGGCCTTATCTGGAGAGACTGTCCAAAGAAGGAGAACTCGGCCGGAAGAAGATCACCCAATACACCCGATATCTGACGGTTGTCCTCAGTGTGGTGCAGTCCTTCGGCATTGCATCCTTTCTCCAGGGGATGTCTGCGGAGGCTGGCACTCAGGTGGTTCTGAACCCCGGCTTTGGATTCGTGTTCATGACCATGCTGACCCAGACCACGGGAACCGCATTCATTATGTGGTTGGGAGAACGGATCACCGAGAGGGGCATCGGGAACGGAATGTCCCTGATCATCTTTGCCGGAATTGTCAGCGGCTTGCCCAGCGCGTCTCACGAGGTCTTCACCCGACTGGTGCAGCAGCAATGGTCTCCGCTCTTCGTTATGGGTCTCCTGTCCATCATGGTAGTGGTGGTTGGGTTTATCGTTCTGGTAGAGAGGGCTCAGAGGCGGATTCCCGTGCAATACGCCAAGCGCGTGGTGGGCCGGCGGGTCATGGGGGGACAGTCGACGCATCTTCCCTTGAAAGTAAATGTGGGCGGGGTGATCCCCGTCATCTTTGCGTCTTCGATACTCACCTTTCCGCAGACCTTCGGTCTGATCTTCGAGGACAGTCGTTTTTTCAGAAGCCTGACCGATGCCCTTCGGTTTGGCGAGCCTCTTTACAATCTCCTCTATGTCACCTTTATCATCTTCTTCTGCTACTTCTACACCTCCATCGTTTTTAATCCCACGGAAGTCGCCGACAATATGAGGAAGTACGGAGGATTTATCCCGGGAATCCGGCCTGGACGGGCCACTGCCGAGTACATCGAGACCATCTTGACTCGCATCACCTTTGCAGGGGCCATCTATCTGGCTCTGATTGCCGTCATTCCGGAATTCATGATCACCGGCTTCCATATTAATCACCTGCCGTGGGTGGGAAGCTACTTCGAAGGGCTGCCCAACTGGCTTTTGAACGGCATGGGGGTGCAATTTTATTTCGGCGGCACCTCACTGCTGATTGTGGTGGGGGTGGCCATGGACACGGTTCAACAAATCGAGGCCCAGTTGGTGATGCGTCACTACGATGGCTTTCTGGGGCCGCGGGGGCGTCGGATTCGGGGGCGCCGTGTATGAGCCGGAACAATCCGGCAAGTGAGGTTCGGTCTGAGTCAGGGGTTGGAATTATAGTTAACCTGTTGTATCCTTGAAAGTTTGGGTTTGATGGTTCTAGGGGAAAGTGGTCCTGAATGTCGAAGGAAGATGCTATTGAAGTGATGGCAGTAGTTTTGGAACCCTTACCCAATGCCATGTTCAGGGTTCAGTTGGAGAACAAGCATGTCGTCCTGGCTCATATCTCCGGAAAAATGCGCAAGAATTTCATTCGGATTCTGTCGGGCGACAGGGTCGCGGTGGAGTTGTCCCCCTACGACTTGAGCCGGGGCCGGATCGTCTACCGATACAAGTAGGTCAGCCATGAAAGTCAGGGCATCCGTAAAGAAGATTTGTCCGAAATGCAAAATCATCCGCCGGCACGGGGTGGTAAGGGTGATTTGCGTCAACCCGAAATGCAAGCAGCGTCAGGGATAGTCGAACCAGACGGAATCCGGTTTTCCTGCCTGGAAAGGAATCAACGTGGCTCGGATCGTTGGCATTGATTTACCAAACGACAAGCGGGTAGAAGTGGGACTGACCTATATTTACGGCATTGGCAGGTCCAGATCACGCAAGATCCTGGAGAGTGCGGGAATCAGCCTGGACACCAAGGTGAGAGATCTTTCCGAGGAAGAGGTCACCCGGGTCCGTCAAATCATCGAGGAACAGAGCGGCGTTGAAGGCGACTTGCGCAAGGAAGTTGCCATGAATATCAAGCGGCTCATGGAGATCAGCTCTTACCGAGGGTTGAGGCATCGGCGGTCGCTTCCGGTTAGGGGGCAACGGACACACACCAACGGTCGCACCCGCAAGGGCCCTCGCAGGGGAGCCGTGGCGAGCAGGAAGAAAGCGACGGCTAAAACTTGAGAATGGGAATCGTGATCCCGTTCTGGCTTAAGGAGTGGTTCTTATGGCCAAGGCTCAGGCTAAGTCCAAGAAGGGACGGAAGAAGGTCTTTCGAAAAAAGGAAAAGAAGATTGTCTTGAACGGGATTGTCTTCGTGCAGGCGACCTTCAACAACACGATCATCAGCATCACCGATACGCGGGGCAACTTGGTCTGCTGGTCCAGCGCGGGGTCCCAGGGATTCAGGGGGTCGCGAAAGGGAACGCCCTTCGCGGCACAGCAGGCCTCGATCACTGCGGGCAAGATCGCTCGCGAGCACGGGATGAAGACTGTGGACGTTCGGGTAAGGGGCCCCGGGTCGGGGCGCGAGTCCGCCATCCGCGCGCTGCAAACGGTGGGTCTGCAAGTGAAGTCCATTCGAGACGTTACACCCATTCCTCACAACGGCTGCCGTCCGCCCAAGCGGAGACGGGTTTAGTTTCCGTTTTACCGGGGAATGGATAGAACGCTGCATAGCAAGGAGAAGGAAGTTGGCAACCTATCGCGGTTCGGTATGTCGTCTCTGTCGTCGGGAGGGAATCAAGCTGTACCTCAAAGGAGACCGCTGCTTCAAGGATTCCTGCGCCATTGAAAAGAGGAACTTCGTTCCCGGGCAGCATGGCAAGAGCCGTCGATCCAAGATTGTCGGGTACGGTCTCCAATTGCGGGAGAAGCAGAAGGTCAAGCGGACCTATGGATTGATGGAGCGCCAATTTCGGAATTATTTCGAAAAGGCGTCCCGGCACAAAGGGGTTACGGGCGAGAATCTGCTGGCAATGTTGGAAAGACGTCTCGACAATGCCGTTTACCGCCTGGGATTTGCATCTTCCAGGGCGCAAGGCCGCCAGTTGGTGGGGCACGGCCACATTCGTGTCAACAATCGCAAGGTCAACATCCCTTCCTTCCAGTTAAGGCTGGGTGACTCGGTTTCAGTTCGTGAAAAGAGCCACAAGGTGCCGAGCATCATGACTTCTGTGGAGATGGTCGGAAGTCGCGGGGTTCCCGCCTGGCTGGAGTTGGACAGTTCCACCTTCTCAGGCAAAGTGCTTACCCTTCCTACTCGAGATGACGTCAATCTGCCCGTGCAGGAACATTTGATCGTCGAGCTTTATTCCAAGTAGCTTCTCGCCCAAAGCTGCCTAGTAAATGTCCATCGAATCTTAATCAGGTTTTTAGCCAGCAGGCTCCAACCCTGGGAGGGTCTATCGCTTATGTTGTGGAAAGGATTTCAGAAGCCCAAGCGGCTCTCTATCAGCAGCGAGGATCAGGAGCAGCACTATGGAAAATTTGCTGCACAGCCCTTCGAGCGCGGCTTCGGGACCACGATCGGGAACGCCTTGAGGCGGGTGTTGTTGTCCTCGATCGAAGGTGCCGCCATCACGGCTGTCAAGATCGACGGCATCCTGCACGAATTTTCTCCTATTCCGGGTGTTGTGGAGGATGCCACCGATATCATCCTGAATCTCAAGCAGATCTCATTCCGGCTCAGTGGCGAGGGCCCGAAAACGTTGCATTTGGAATCGGAATCTCCGGGGGTGGTGACCGCTGCCGACATTCAAACTGACGGAGATGTTGAAATCCTGGACAAAAACGTCTATCTGGCAACTGTAAGCGAAGGGGGACGCTTACAGATGGAGATGAGACTGAAGCATGGACGAGGGTATATTTCTGCCGACAGGAATTTCGATGATGATCTGTCGATTGGCTATATCCCCGTCGACTCTGTTCACTCCCCGGTCCGCAAGGTCAACTATACGGTTGAACCTTCCAGGTTGGGCCAGATGACTGACTACGACAAACTGTCTCTGGATGTCTGGACCAATGGATGCATCTCTCCCCAGGACGCCGTAGGCTTGGCAGCCAAGTTGATCAGAGACCATATGGCCATCTTCATCAACTTCGAGGAACAGGACGAGGTTGACGAGGAGCCTGACAGTCCGGTCGTGGAGGTGGTCAACGAAAATCTCTCCAAATCGGTTGACGAACTGGAACTCTCGGTTCGCTCCTACAACTGTCTGAAGAATGCCAATATCAAGACCATAGGGGAATTGGTTCAGAAGACCGAGTCGGAAATGCTCAAAACCAAGAATTTCGGTCGCAAGTCGTTGAATGAAATCAAAGATATTCTCGGCAGCATGGGACTGGGTCTTGGAATGGAGCTGGATGAAGGAGGACAGCCGGTTGAGGCTGCAGTGAACGAGGAATAGGAAGGGCTGACTGCGGTTCCCGGCGGTTCTTGTCGTTTGGGAGGGTTTTGGATGAGACATCGTGTTCACGGAAGAAAACTGGGGCGAACGCCTCCGCACCGCCGGGCCCTGCTTAGGAATCTCTGTACTTCACTGTTGGAGCACGAACGTATTAGGACTACGGTTCAAAAGGCCAAAGAGGTCAGGCCACTGGCTGAGAAGATGATCACTCTCGGAAAGAAAGAGACGCTGCATGCCAGGCGTCAGGCCGCCAGATTCCTCTTGAAGGCGGCCGTCGTCCAAAAACTCTTCGATTCCATCGCTGCCCGCTATTCCGATCGTCCCGGCGGCTATACCCGTATTCTCAAGCTGGGACCGCGTGCCGGAGATGGAGCTGAGTTAGCCATCATCGAGTTGATATCTGAGGAGTCCGAAAAGAAAACCAAGGCCGCCGGTGCCAAAAGCCAGGACAAAACCAAATAGAAACAACCTGCGGCCGAGGGCCGTTGACAACGGCTCGGACTGCAACTCTTCCAGTCAGCCGGCAGCTTCTGCAACAGCCAGCTTTGCCCCCGCCTCAAAACCGCAGGTCCCGCCCGCAAGCTGGCTCGCATTCAACAGGAGACTGCGCTGAACGACCCTTACCGGCTGAACCACCGCCAAACCGTCTATGAGGGAAGGTTGATCAATCTCACGGTTGATCGCATTACCACGGCCTCCGGAATTCAGGCGGTACGGGAAGTCGTTGAGCATCCAGGGGGTGCGGCAGTGCTGCCGGTGTTTTCAAACGGGGACGTCCTGCTGGTGGAGCAGTTCCGCTATCCGATGCGGCAGTCTCTGCTGGAACTGCCGGCAGGCAAGATCGATCCTGGAGAATTGCCCGAGGAAACGGCTGCCCGAGAGCTGGAGGAAGAAGTGGGGTTTCGAGCGGGCAGGTTGGAGAAACTGGCGGCATTCTATACCACTCCGGGATTTTGCACCGAGTTGCTGCACCTTTTCCTGGCGAGAGACTTGCAACCCGGTCGAGGGGCAGGAGATGAGGATGAGGATCTCTCGGTCCATCGTTATTCCCCCAACGAGTTGGATGGACTGGTCCGGCTGGGGAAGATCGTCGACGCCAAGACGCTCATCGGCCTTCATCTTCTGTTGGCCAACCCTGGATGGCGGGCGCCGTAACGGCTTAAATGCCGGGACGGAAGCTGGCGCTCCCCGGGGAGTGCCTCAACTCCAGCCTCTTATGTTTTTTGCGGAGAAGTCGATCTCATGCCAAGAGACCGAACCCGCGGCTTGGACATTGCTCCTGTGACCCGAACATTTAAAGTTCATCTCCTGGCTGTCCTGATGGCCGGATTGGCCACCAGTCTCCCGCAGTTAAGGATTGGACCGGTGGAGGCGGCAGAAGCGCCAGTGTGGCCGAGATTCCGGGGCCCGGGCGGTATGGGTGTCTCCGACAATCGAAATCTTCCGGTCCGCTTTGGGCCTGAAGAGAACGTCATCTGGAAGACCGGATTGACTCCGGGAGAGTCTTCTCCGGTGATTGCTGGCGATCAGTTGTTCCTGACCGGGGCCACGGATGAGGCACTGGTCACCTATGGTCTCGACCGCCATACAGGCCGGATTCTATGGCGGGATTCCTTGGCGCGGGAGCGGGATCAGAGGTACCACAAGATCAACTCCACGGCTTCTCCCACACCCGTTACCGATGGTGAAATCCTGGTCGTATTTTTCGGGGATTTCGGTTTGATTGCCTATGGGCTGGACGGCACCCAACGGTGGCGATTGCCGCTGGGGCCATTGAACAACATCAATGGGCACGGTGCATCGCCAATCCTGGTGGACGGCAAAGTCGTCATGGTCTGTGACCAGGATAGTGGTTCCTACATGATTGCGGTAGACAAGGACACCGGGCGGGTTCTTTGGCGAACGGAAAGGCCTGAGGTCACCCGAGGCTATTCGACACCCACCTTATTTAGCCGCAGGGGTGAGTCCGCGGAGTTGATTGTACCGGGGTCCTATCAGTTGATTGCCTACTCGCTTGATCGCGGAGAGAAGCTTTGGTGGCTGCGAGGCATGGCCTGGCAGCTCAAGTCGGTGCCTTTGATCGACGGCAACCGGATTTACCTGAATGCCTGGGAATCCGGCGGGAATAGTGCCAGTCGAGTCGACCTTCCCTCCCACGCACAGGTGTTGGCTGAACGAGACGCGGATGGGGACGGACGGCTGTCCTTGGAGGAGGTAGCCGGATTCAAGCCTGCCAGGAGTTGGCCGAATGTGGATCTGGACAAGGATAAGTTCTTGAGCGAGCGGGATTGGGAATTCTTTCGAGCCCGTCTGGAGACCCAGAACAGCATGATGGCCATAAGACACGGTGGGCGCGGCGATCTCACCGATTCCAATGTGCTGTGGCGATATCGGAAATCCCTGCCCAACGTGGCATCACCGCTCCTCTACCAATCCATCCTCTACCTGGTCAAGGATGGTGGAATCGTCACCACGCTGGATCCCGCGAGTGGGGAAGTGCTCAAGCAGGCGCGCCTGAACGGAGCTACCGACCGCTACTATTCCTCTCCCGTAGGTGTGGACGACAAGGTCTACCTGTTCAGCCAGAATGGGAAAGCCCCGGTATTGAAGGCGGGGGGTCAATGGGAGGTTTTGGCGCTCAACGATCTTGCAGACGAGTGTTACGCCACGCCGGCAATTGCCGGCAGTCGACTTTATGTTCGTACCGGCCGAACGCTCTATTGTTTTGGTCGTCGTCCCTGAAATCAGTCTCTGGGCATTTCATGGGTTGAGATAGAAGGGAAATTCCCCTGCCAGGGAGGCCTCCAACAGGCCCGTCAGCGTCCCCAACAGGAGATGGGTGATCTTGGGATTCGATCAGCCGCACGATCGTGGTCATCACGCTCTATTAACGGATCTTTATCAGTTGACCATGGCCTATGGCTATTGGAAGACGGGGTGGCAGGAGAAGGAAGCCGTCTTCAACCTCACCTTTCGCAACACTCCCTTCGGGGGTGGTTTTACCATTGCCTGTGGACTGGCCAACGTCATTGAGTATCTCGACCGATACACTTTCGTTGCCGAGGATATCGATTATCTTCGGAGCCTGACCGGTAACGATGGTCGGCCGATTTTTCAATCCGATTTTTTAAGGTATCTGGGAAAGCTGAAGCTGACCTGCGACGTTGACGGTTTTCCCGAAGGGGTGTTGGTCTTCCCTCACGAGCCTGTCCTGAGGGTGCGGGGGCCGATCATACAATGCCAACTCCTGGAAACAACTCTCCTGAATATCCTCAACTTTCAGTCGCTGATTGCCACCAAGGCAGCTAGGGTGTGTCTGGCGGCCGCAGGAGATCCTGTACTGGAATTCGGGCTGCGCCGGGCGCAGGGAAGCGATGGCGGCCTCACAGCCAGCCGAGCTGCCTATATCGGCGGCTGCTCGGCGACATCCAACCTGCTGGCCGGGAGGCGCTTTGGAATCCCAGTTCGGGGAACTCACGCCCATAGTTGGGTCATGGCCTTTGGAAGCGAGCTTGAGTCTTTCGAAGCATACGCCAAGGTTCTTCCAAACAATTGCGTCTTTCTGGTGGACACCTTCGACACCTTGGAGGGAGTGCGCAATGCCGTCCGGGTGGGGAAGCTGCTCCGAGAATCGGGTCATGAAATGGTGGGGATTCGCCTCGATTCGGGAAACCTGGCGCAGCTCAGTCGGGACGCCCGCGAGATTCTCGATGGAGCGGGTTTCGGCAGGGTGGCGATCATTGCCAGCAACGATCTCGACGAACACCTCATTGCCTCTCTCAAGAAGCAGGGGGCGGCCATTGGAATCTGGGGTGTCGGAACCAAAATGGTGACGGCTGACGGACAGCCGGCAATGGGCGGGGTCTACAAGCTGGCCGCCGTTCGCGGTCCCGCGGGGGTCTGGGATTACAAGCTAAAACTCTCCGAGCAGGCGGTCAAGGTGTCGATCCCGGGCATCCTTCAGGTCCGCCGGTTCGAAAAGGCCGGGAAATTTGTGGGAGACGTCATTTATGACATGGGCCTGGGAGCCGGCAGCAAACAGGTGTTGCTGGATTCCAGTGGTGCCAGTGGGGAGCGGCAGCCTCCCGCGGGAGCAGCCAGCGAGGAACTTCTGATCCCGGTCTGGCGAAAGGGGAAGCAGGTCTATCAGCCGGAGTCGGTGGATCGCTGTCGCCAACGGGCTCAAAAGCAGTTGGCCCGATTGGACCCCGGCCTCAAAAGCTTGACCCAACCGAAGCGGTATCCGGTGGGGTTGGAATCGAGGCTTCACCGGCTGAGAGAGAGAATGATCCTGGCCCGGGTTTCTCACCGGGGGCGGCACTCTTGATGGAAGCCTTGATAGTGGTTGATATTCAGAACGATTTCATTCCCGGGGGAGCACTGGCGGTGCCTGGGGGGGATGAAGTAATACCCCTGGTGAACCGGTTGCAGACAAGATTCGAGTTGATCACCGCGACCCGGGACTGGCACCCTCCGAATCATGGGAGCTTTGCCGCCAGCCATCCCGGAAAACGCCCGGGAGACTCGATAGTGTTGGAAGGGCTCGATCAGACCCTGTGGCCGGTCCATTGTGTGCAAAACACGCCGGGAGCGGATTTTGCACCGGGTTTGAACCGAGACCGCTGGGACAAGGTTGTTTTTAAGGGGACCGATGCCACCATTGACAGCTATAGCGGCTTCTACGACAACGGCCATCGCAAGGCAACCGGCCTCGGGGACTACCTGAGGGACAGGGATGTGAGCAGGGTATTTGTGGCAGGATTGGCCACCGACTACTGTGTCAAGTTCACCGCTCTGGATGCGCAGGCCTTGGGGTTTGCGACCTGTCTGGTCCAGGATTGTTGCCGGGGTGTGGATTTGAATCCCGGGGACGTGCAGCGAGCGATGGATGAAATGAGAGCGGCCGGTGTTCGAATGGTAGAAAACGCTGAGTTGGGAAAAACTTAGTGGTCTTGAACTTTCCAGCCGCTGCCCGGGAGGGGGCGGCGTAGCCTTCACCCGGACTTGCCTGAAACAAAAGAAAAAAGAGTGATCCACGAAGGGCCACTAAGAACGACGAAGGGCCACTAAGGCGTTGAGGTTAACCGCGACGGGATACCAAGGTCACGAAAGAATTATCGATTTCCGATTGTTTCACTCTCGGATGATCCGCCCCGTCGTGGGGGGCGGGGGCCCGGCTTGCCTGAAACAACCCCGTCGCCGGGTGGCTGGAAACCGGTTCATAGTCAAGCACAGGTAGATTTTTGATTCACATGGATGCAAAGGATGCACAGGATTTTTTCCGGAGACGGCTGGCTTGTGTTCCCGGACATCCTCAAATCCGCACGCGATCATCGCCCGAGTCCGCGTCTCCTGCAGCAGCCTCCGGTCCTGATTATCCTGTGCATCCTGTGCATCGATGTTCAATTTATAGTCCTTCTCGATGGATCTGCCCAGTCGCGGGGGGCGGGCGCCCGGCTCGCAGGCAAACGGGAGTTTCCCAAAGGGGACAGGCCGGCTTTCAGAGAAGTCGCCCGCCGGATACCCCCCACCTCACCATCGGGACGACACCCCCGGGAGCGCGGGCGTCCCGCCCGCATGCTGTCCCTTCGGTTGCCGCTCAGTTTCCCTGCGATGTTGCAGCCGACCGCCCTGCCGGCGGGAACCGCATGGGCCCGGCCGAAGCAGAGGCAGGGCGCCGCTGCCGGTTGATTCCGGTGGAGGAGATGGCCGAAGCTGCGGGAGGATTTGTGCGGGCGGGACGCCCGCGCTCCCGGGTGGGCTTCCTCCCATGACAGGGTCACACCAACGGGACAAAAGTGCCGAAGCATTTTGGCGCCAGTTGTCGTTGAAGGAGGTCCATCTGTCTTCTGGTCTATTTGTGTTTATTCGTGTCCATTGGTGGTTCGTCTTCATGAACGATCGGCCGTTTTTCCTCGAATGATCCGCACGGCAGGGAGGGGGCGGCCTAGCCTTCACCCTGGCTTACCTGAAGGACATTTTCTTTTGCCACTTTCGTGAGAGCTGTTCGGCCTTCTTGATCTCCTTGCCAGTCATCCGGTTCCCCAATCTGGTTTTGAGTTCGGTAGACTGCTGATGGACTTCACGGGTACGTCGGCTCCCGTTGCTGAATTGGGTCGCCAGATGGATCCAGGCATAAGCCTTCAGGTCGTCTTGGGGGAGGCCTTCCCCCTTGAGGTAGGCTACGCCCAGATTGTGCATGGCCTGGGGTAGACCGCGCTGAGCTGCCTTCTGGAACCATTTGACGGCTTCCAGATCGTCCTGGTCGACTCCCCGGCCTTCACTGTACATCCTGCCCAGGTTGGATTGTGCGTGAGGGACACCCTGCTCGGCGGCCAGCCGATACCAATAGGTTGCCTGTTTGTCGTCTTTCGCAATCCCCTTCCCGTTTTCGTACATGACCCCCAGGTTGTGCTGAGCGACCGCATTGCCACGCTTCGTCCCCCGACGAAACCATTCGATGGCTCGGGAGTCGTCCTGAGGAACGCCACGGCCATAGGCATACCGTAAGCCCAGAATGGATTGGGCCAGGCCGTGTCCCTGCTCAGCCGCCTTCCGGAACCACTTCACGGATTCAGCCTGATCCCGGGGAACCCCTCGACCCCAGGCAAACATCCGTCCCAAAAGCACTTGAGCCTCGACGTCTCCCTGTTCGGCCAGCGAACGGGCGAGCTGATAGGCCGTACCGTATTGGCCTTGATCGTATGCCTCGGTGGCGACTGACGATTGAGCCCGGAAAGGAACGGGCAGGGACGCGCCCAGAGAGATGAGCAAGGTCATGGAGGAGAGCATTCTCAAGCTCATGGCATGCCTCCATTGCACTTAACAATAACTGGAGTGTGAAGGATTGGCAGAAAGATTACAAGCGGAAACCCCCGCCTCTGTTGCCAAACGGGCCTACCCACCTCTGACCCCTCCCGGTGAGAAATGCGGGCTGATTCAGTTCTCTGCTTTCCCCAGCCACCGTAGCCGAACGACCAGCTTTCTGGGGGATCGTCCGAAAAGATTGTGAAACTGGGGGGAAGCGAGGTTGTTGTTAACCAGGTTGTAGTTGGGGCGGTTGGTCACGTTATCCACCCCGGGTCGCAGCGACCACTGATGTCCGAGGAAGGTCAGCTTTCTCTGGAGGTGGATGTTGAGGTTGAAATGCCGGGGAAGTCTCCAGCTATTGATTTGGCCGACCTGTTGGCCATTGTCTTCATGGATACTGAAGGGAAATCCGTCGCGCCATTCGGCAAAAAAGGCCACCGAAGTCTTTTTTCCGATCGGAAAGGACGCCCAAGACACCAGTCGGTGGGGTACATCCCAGGGAAGACGCCCCGAGATGTCGGAAAACAGGATGGGATCGTCAGTATCCAGGTCCAAAGCGGCGTTTGATCGGGCTCGCGAATAGGTGTAGCTCAGGAACCATCGGTGGGTTGCCAGTAAGGTTCGGCTTAAAGAGATCTCCACCGAATCGTAGCTGTCCCGCTTGAAGTTCTGCAGTTGATAGTGGATGGTCCGACTTCCGCGAGGGAAGCGATCGTCCTCGACCATTCGAATTGAGATCGGGACGTGGGTGTAGCCGTTCCTCATCCTCTTGCGCAAGTAGTTGAGGTTTAGATCGGTTCCGCCCGGCAGCTTCTGTTGCCAGCCCGCGCTCAGATTCTGAGTTCTGGGGATGGTGAGCAGGGCCCGGTCCAGAGCGAAGAATCTGATGTTGAGAGGTTGGAGCGGAGTTACTCCGTCCGGTTCGAATTCTGTAAAGATGGAGTATTGGTCCCGGTGGCGAGTGAAAACCCGGAAGTAGGTGGTGGCCGGAATCCAACCGAAGCCGGCCGAGAGTTTGGTGCTGTCAAGCCCGACGGGCATGAAGGCCAGGCTGAATCGGGGGGTGACCACGCCTCGGGAAACAAGCCGGTCCCAATCCCAACGCAGCCCCAGCTCCGCTACCAGCCGAGGTTGGATGGCCCACCGGTCCTGCAGGTAGGCGGCAGTTTCCAGGTTTGATTCTCTGAATTCACCGCTGCCACCAAAGGACAGCCTGCCCGACCGGGTTCCGTCCAGTCGGAAGTAGTCGATAGCGGTCCGCCGGATGTTCTGGAAATAGCGGGAATGGTCGAGGTTTACACCCACCTTCAACTGGTGTTGGCCCAGCCAATCCTGAGGAGGTATGAAAAGATTGGCTCGCCACTGGTCCCGGCTGCTGATATGCAGAGTGTCGATGGCAAAGTTTCCGGCTCTTCCAAATGACGTTATCTGGTAGGTTTGGCTGCCCTGAGGGACCTGTCGATTGATCGAGCGGTAGGCGGCATAACCGAAATCCAGAATGCTTTCGGGGGATAGAACGATTTGATCCTTGAGATTGAAGAAATACCTGCGGGCCCGCCTGTCCAGCGTAGTCTCCAGCGGGTTTAGGGGAGAAAGGCCTGATTTGGGTGAGTTCAGATAGTCCACCACGAACCCTGAACTCAACGTCTGTCGAGGGGTGAGCTTGGCTTGAACTCGTAAACTGTTGTTGACGGCCCAGGACACGTGGCGGTCGTTGCCGACCGGTAACTCGGGAATAATGTTTTCTTCATAAAGGAGATCCAGGCTATTGAAGAACCAGGCTCGATCCTTGAGGATCGGGCCGGAGAAATTGTGTCGGGGTCGCCAGTCGCGAAATCGGAGTCCCCGAGTAAACTCGATCCCGGGAACGAAGTTGGTGAACCGTTGTCTGAATTGGTCGTCTCCCATCCGGGAATTGAGGACCATGGTTCCGCCGGTTCCCTTACCGAACTCGGCCGAATAACGCCCGGAGAAAAGATCCAGGGATTTGACCGATTCTGCACCCAGACCCATCTCCAGTTTGCCCGAGGCGGGATCAGACAAGCTGAATCCGTCCAGGGTCCAGTTCATTTCTTCCACTGAACTTCCATGGAAGTGCAGATCTCCCTTGGGGTCCCTCAAAACACCGGGCAAAACCGCTGTTACCCCCTGAATGCGAAGCTTGGTGGAGCGAGTTGCAGGAATGGAGTCGATTTCCCTTTCCTCCAATGCCTGCGACATGGCGATCTGTTCGACCGACAGATGGTCGTCAGGGTAGACGTCCACCGTGATCTGGGCCTCCGCTGAAAGGATAAGCTCGATATTGACGATATTGACTCCAGTGATCAAATCCAGGGGTTTGCCATTGATGGGGTAATAGTCGCCATGGGTCGCCTGGAGGAGATATTCCCCGGCTCGATCCAGGTTGAAGCTGAAATTCCCCTGCTCACTGGACCGGGTCGTTACCTGTACAGCGGGGCTGTCACTGTTCTCGATGAGGAGGCTGGCGTTTTGGATGGGGTTCATGCTCTGATCGGTGACGGTCCCGCTCACCACCACCTGCCCCATCACCGGGTCCACGAGGCAAAGGAGCACTCCTCCAATTCCTGCCATCAGCCACAAGTTCCCCCGGGCGACCTGTTTCAGCGTTGTCATAGGAAATCCTTCGATGCCATTGTGGATTGACACTCTGCCAAAGGTCAATGGAGGCATCCGCCAACAAGGCTGCCTATCCATTCCGGGAGAGTGGAGAGAATCGAATCTCCTCCTCTCCTTTCACTCCGGAATGGGGGTGAATCTATCCACGGTGACACAGGGTGAATCGTTGGAATTCCGGAGTGTGGCGGAGCTTTGTCCTGGATTTGGCTGCCCGGGCAGCAGGCAACCCTGGATTGGAAGGCCTAGAAGGGACGGCTGTAATAGCCGCGCTTGGTTCTGACGATGACATCGGGGAGGTCGGTGACGATCTTGATTCGGCGAAACTTGCCGTCCCTTTTCTTATTGGTGGGACTGTAGGCCAGGCTGTACTGGCTTCTCAGTTCGGCCGCGATCCGTTGGAAAGCATCGCCAAGGTTGCGCAGACCCTGGGAGACGTAAAGGGTGCCTCCCGAAACCTGTGCCAACCGTTCCAGATAACGGCGGCCTCTCCGGTATTCCGCCTCGCTTCGGCCGAGGCCGGTGGGGCGGCGGGGAGAGGGGATGCGGGGAGAGCGGCGGCGGCGAGGTAAAGGCAATCCGATGGTGCCGCCGCCGGTCGGTAGCCCGACGGTCCCCCCGCCGGTCGGAATTCCTACGGTGCCCCCGCCCCGCCCCAATGGAGGTCCCGGGTTGCGGGACATGGGATCCGTATCGTATCGGGTGTCGAAGAAGATGGGGTAGATGAGCGTGTCCACCTCTCTGGCCAACTCGATGGTTTCATTCTCCGTGGAAGTCGGGCTGGCGGTATCGACGCCATCGGTGAAGAGCACCATGGCCTTTCGTTCCCGTCTGTGACGGATCTTCTGCTGCAGGGCGAGGTAGACGGCTTCATAGAGCTGGGTGGAGCCCCCCGTACGGGTTTGTTTGATGGCGCGTTCAGTGGCTTGCTTGTTGCGGGTAAACTCACTCTCCAGATGCACTTCATCGTCGAAAGAGACGACCAGCACCTCGTCGTCGACATGAATCCGGTCGATGAAGCCAATGGATTCATCCTGAATCTGTGCCAGTCTGTTGATAGTGCTGTAGCTGGTGTCCAGGACCAGTCCCACGGCGAACGGGGCGTCCACCGGGGAGAAGTGAGTGATTTGTTGCTCGACACTGTCCTCGTAGATCCGAAAGTTTTCCTTGCGCAGTTGGGTCAGGTATCTTCCGTTGGTGTCGGTCACCACGACGTTGACATTAACCAGGTCCACATCCACCGCGAGGGTGTAGGGGACGGTTGCCTTTGCTGGCGGATTTTGGCGGGGCTGCGGTTGAGGGGGAGCGTGCTTGAGGGGAGTATCGGCCCTGGTCTTGGGTGCGGGCACAGAACCCTCTCGGTGGTGGTCCACAGCCTCCAGAATCAGTCGGGTGGCGCCCAGTCGTTTCAGGGCCTTCTTGACCGATTTGTCGACCCTGAAGCCGACCTTGCGGTCCGCGATGAGGTAGAGGACCCGATCCTCGGACAGCTTGCCCTGCTGGAATTGCTGAAGGAGCTGCTTGAGTTCGTTCCAGGACAATGGCTGTTTGGCTTGGTCGGCCCAAAGGGTCGGAACCAAACAGCAGCCGTAAAGAAGGATCAACAGAAACGCCTTGGCCGGTCGGGCCAAGCCTGAGGAACCAAGATTTTCACCCATGGAAACCAGCATAGCAGATTTTCGGGTTTGCGAGCCGGTCCCCGCGTTCTTTTCAAGCATTGGCTGTCATTCAGTGAATAACGTTGTACAGGAACCCTGAGACGTCGCAGGCCTGGCTTGGAGTCTGCACCGCAGATCATTGTTCTGGGAAAGACTTCCACAAAACAGACCTACAGTTGCCTTGAGTAGGGGCTGGAGCCCTTATTTGTGTACCTAATGCCAGTATTAGGGATCACATCCCGAACGTAGTCTGCGGTAGCCTTCCACAGCGTAGATTCCCGGCCCGCATTTCTCACCGGGGCGGTGAGAAATCCGGGTTAGCTGCTTGCTGGGCCGGGCCGGCTCGTTCGTGAGAGCCACATTCGGACATAGTGTCTGCGTTCTTCCGGGCGGGTCGAATCTTCGAAGGAGGTGCGGTTGTGGAGAATCCAGTGGTTGTTGGTCAGGAGAATCTGGCCCGGTTGCAGCCGGAACTCCACTCGAAGCTCGGGGTGTCTCAAGAGACTCTCCACGACCCCCAGGGCTTGGATTTGCCGGTGACTGAGGGGCCGGCCGGCCTTCCGGTGGCCGACCTCAATGTAGTAGTGCAGATAGCGCATGGTGAGTTCGCCGGATTCCCAGGTGAAAATGGGGTTCTGAGAAGTCGGCGATTCGCCCTGGCGGAATTCTCCCCGGCGATCGAAGTAGAAAGGCTGGTAAAGGCACGGCAGCAGGTCGACGTGCTGGCTGAGCAGGTGATTGTGCAGGGTGATGGCGCTGATCAATTGGGACTCTCCCCCCTTGACGGCGGGACGCAGACAGAGTAAACCGACCAGATCGGGAGCCGCCGGACCGAAGGCGTTGTCGGTATGGAAGCTGCTCTCGGCAGTGGTTCCGGAGAAGCGAGCTCCATGGGTGACGTCATATCCCTTGTCTTTGACATCGAACAGAAGCGTTCCGGCAATATCCTGGGTCACCGGGTAGCCAAACATGCGTCCCAGCAGCCAGAAAATGGCCTGGGCTTGGCTCGGAAAGCACTGATCCACGGGAATGCGATCCAGCACCACAAAGCCTCGACCCTGGTCAAGGGTCGCTCGCAGGGATTGCCAGTTTCCTCGGAAAGCCATCGGCGGCATTGGAACGGCATGGATCGACTGGCCGGGATGCTCCTCAAGACCGGCGATCGCTTCCTCGGCGGATGCCAGCCAACCGGGCGGAAGCGGCATCGTCCAGCACGGCTCTTCTCCAACGGTTTGGCGGGTCCAGGCTCGACGGTCGAGGATCGGTTCAGTCAGCATGCATTCTGCGGGCGCGGGGGACAATAGACGTTGAGTAGACACCCATGGTAGTTTACCTGTCCACTGAACGAGGCTTCAAGTCGATCTGAAACGCCGCTCTAGGCCCAGGAATTGCCCCATGCTCTATCTATCCCGTGCCGATGTCGAAGCTGTCGACTTGCCCATGTCCGATATCATCGCTGCCCTCGAAGCCATGTTTGTCGAGAAGGGACATGGGAGAGTCGAAATGCCTCCCAAACCGGGAATTCACACCCGAAAGGACGCATTTATTCATGCCATGCCGGCCTATATTCCCAGCCTGTCGGCAGCTGGCATGAAGTGGGTTTCGGGCTATCCCGGGAATCAGGCCAAAGGCCTTCCCTACATCACAGGGCTTCTGATCCTCAACGATCCCGGCACGGGAGTCCCGATATCACTGATGGATGCCACCTGGATTACCGCCAAGAGAACGGGTGCCGCTACTGCCGTTGCCGCCAAGCAATTGGCCAGGTCCGATAGCGCCACTGCGGGAATCGTCGCCTGTGGCGTGCAGGGCCGAAGCAACCTGGAAGCGCTGGCGGCAGTCTTCGATCTGCGTCATGTCAAGGCCTACGATATCCATCCGGAGATCGCTCAGGGCTTTAGCAGAGAGATGGCGGCGCAGTTGCAGTTGGACATCGAAGTGGTTGGCACGCCCCGGGAATGCGTCGGGGCCGATCTGGTAGTGACCAGTGGTCCCATCCTGAAAAATCCCAACCCCGTGATTGAACCCGGATGGTTACGTCCGGGGGCCTTTGCCAGTGCTGTCGACTTCGATTCCTATTGGCAAGGCGGTGCCTTGGCTGAGGCCGAAAAACTGGCCACCGATGACTTCGGGCAAATGGAGTATTACCGCCGACAGGGTTATTTCAGCCAGACGCCCCGAGCCTATGCCGACCTGGGAGAGATTCTGGCTGGCAAGAAGCCGGGCCGCCAGAGCGAGGAGGAACGAACGTTTTGCGTTAACCTGGGCATCGCCCTGGATGACATGGCCACGGCGATCATCATTTACCGGGAGGCCAGGAAACGGGGCTTGGGGATTGAGTTGCCTCTGTAGCCCCCCGAGGGTGTACGACAAAAAAGTGAGATGATCACGAATCTCCGCTTAGGCGGCGTTCCCAGAGGTCGTCGAAGGGGTTGCTGAGGATGGAGCATCGCAGGGCCATAATGGCATTGGCGCCAGCGACGGTCCAGTGCATCCCACCACGCTTGAGGCGGCTCCCGACGATGTTCTTGCATCCGGCTTCGACAACGCCGGTGGTGACACAGAGCCCCAGGGCCCGGAACTTGGGATAGCGCATCCGATCGCGGTTGCGAGTGATGTAGTCGAGGCACTTTCGGGTTTCCTGGCAGGTTCCGGCCTGAGCGCGAAGGGCGGCACTGAGAGCATTGATGCGGCCTTGATCCAGTTCGTCACGTCTTTGTTTTCCCCACTGATGGGCAAGGTCGGTGCCGGGTCCATAGATGGCCTTGGCGGTATCGAACAGGTGGCCTTTGGCGTGGAAGATATCGACGATCTGAACGGCTCCGGGGAAGTGCTCGTCGGCAAGATTTCAGATCCAGGCGGCTCCGTCGCCGAGGATGACGCGGCGCTGGGCCTGGTTGAAGCCGGGACGCTCGGCTTCACGGATTACGCGACACACAAAGGGAGCGGGAACCGGGTCGGTGTCGAGGCGGGCTACGGTCTCGATGGCGGCACTATAGGTGACCGAGTCCCGATCCCGCAGGGGGAGGCCGTTCGGGTCGAGGCTCTCACAGGTCCAGCAGGTGGCGAGCTTGGCCTCGCGGGTCTTGGCGGAGCCGTCAGGCTGCTTGCCCTGGCGGTCTTGGCATTCGGAGGGACGGACCGGCACCCGGGTCCCATCGAGGCCGAGATAGAGGGTGTGCGCTTGAGAGGGTTCGGGCTCGATGACCCGGTGCTCGTCCTCGGCGATCTCATCTCCGAGCGCTTCAGCGCTGCGGTCCACTTGTTTGGGATCCAGGTCGAGCCCGGCCAGTTCCTGCAGCAGTTGGCTGGCCTCGGCAAAGCTGACCCGTGCCGCTGTCACGCCCGTCATGCGTAGCGCTGCCGGCGACAGGGGGGATCGGTCCAGGCCGAGGTCTTGGTCGGGCGGACTGAAGCCATGGTGGCAATGCTGGCAATGATACCAGGCACGCTCCAGCCTCATCGGGCCCAGGGCCGTGATGAAAGTCTTCGGCCGCCGGCCCGCATAATGGGCCGAGTGCCCGCAGTCGTAGGGCTGGCGGGGTCCCTGGTCGTCTGAAGGGTCAGCATTGAGTGGTTGCGCCATTGCTTGCCCCATGATTTGCAAGGCCGCTTGCTTGGCCGCGGTCTCGACCGCTTCGAAGTCGATGCCGACCAGCGGGCCGGCGCCGATCAGGCGTTCGAACTCGGACCGGATCTCGGCCGTGAAGAGGCTCGCAAGGCCCCCATTTTTTCCGGTGGGGCCGGTGTTTCCTCAGCCAGCTCCAACTCGCATAAGCGGCCACTGACCTCAATCAGTTCCTGGGTGAGTTGACGCAGACGCCGACACTGGTCGACTTGCCGTTGGGTCCGTTCCACGTCATCGTCGGCAATGGCACAGGTGCGCATCTTGCCCTTCACCAGGCGAGAGAGTACCCATTTCGGTCCATGGCCCGGGTCTCCTTGTCGGGCACAATGACAGTTCGGTTTTCCGCACTTGCGATAGCGGGGCTTGAGAGAGCCTGGACGAAGTTCGCCGATGGTGGCCAAGTCTTGACAGATGGCATCGCGCCGTGCCCTGAGATCTTTGCGGCTGAGGGAGAGAGGCATGAGAGACTTCTTCCAGTCTGGCAAATATAACCAATGCCAGACATTCTGCCTCTTTTCTTGCTTGTTGCAAGATCTCACTATTTTGACGTGCACTCCCCCCGAGCGGGTGTACGTCATGATTTTTAGATCTTGATCACATAGCCGCAGCGCGCTGGTCCCAGAAGTCCTCGAACCGCCCGCTCAGGAGGCAGCATTTCAGGGCGATGATGGCGTTGGCGCCGTCAACGGTCCAATGCATGCCACCGCGTTTCAGACGGTCGCCGACGATTCTCTTGCAGCCGGATTCCACCACCCCGCTGGAAATACTCAGGCCTTGTCTACGGAACTGTGGGTATCGCATTCGGTTCCGATTGGTTTCCAGGTAACCCATGCATCGGAGCGCTTCTTGACAGTTCTTGTGCGCACCGAGGGTCTCGACGACGGTATCGATGCGGCCGGCTTCGAGTTGGCCGCAACGTTTTCGGGCCCATTGAGCGGCGAGGTCGGTGCCGGGGCCATAGATCGCCTTGGCGGCGTCCCAGAGGCGGCCCTTGGCGTGGAACAGATCGACGATCTCGATGGCCCCAGGGAACAGTTCCCCGGCGATGTTCCAGATCCAGGCGGCGCCGTCCCCGACGATCACGCGCCGTTGAGCCTCGGGGAAGCCCCGGCGTCGCGCTTCGCGGTCCACCCGTTGGGCGAAAGCGGACGGTTCCGGGTCGGTATCGCCGGTGGCCGCACTCTCGATGGCGGCGGAGTAGGAAACCGAGTCGGGGTCGTGGAGGGGACGGCCCGTCTGGTCGTACTGTGGGGAGGTCGACCAGACAGGCACCAGTTTGACCTCGCGAGTCTTTGAGGAGCCATCGGGCTGCTTGCCGGGCCGGCCTTCGCATTCCGAGGGGCGGACCGGAACCCCGGTGCCGTCCATGCCCAGATAGAGGGTCGAGACCGGTGGCTGCACCGCTTCGACGCGGCACAGCTCGTCCTCGGCGACTTCGGCCCCGAGAGCCTTGGCGGTGCGCTCGACCTGTTTGGTTTCGACTCGCAGGCCGGCCAGTTCCTGCAGCATCTCACCGCTACGCCTGAAGCTGACCTCGGCCGCAGCCAACCCCGTCATGCGGGTGACGGCGGGCGAGAGCGAACGCTTCTCCATCCCCAGCGCCCGGTCGCGGGGAAAGAAGCCTTCCTGGCAGTGGCGGCAATGATAGTAGGCTCGCTCCAGCGTCATCTCTCCCAGCGCTGTGGTGAAGGTCTTTGGCCGCCGGCCCGCGTAGGCGGCCGCAGTGCCGCAGGCGCAGGAAAGCGTGGAACCGGCCTGGTCGGTGTGGTCGGCGTTGAGCCTCCTGGCCACGGCTTTGGCCGCAATCTCGAGCGCCTGTCGCCGGGCCGCCCTCTCCAAGGCTTCGAAGTCGATATCCGTCAGCCTGCCTTCGCCGATCAGGTCTTCCACCTCGGCGGCGATTTCGGTCGTGAGCCTGGCCTCAAGCGTTTTTTTTTGACCGCTTTGGCCTGCTTGGCCTCGTCCATCTCGGTGTCGCACAGCCGAGAGTTGACCTCGATCAGGGTCTTGACCAGTTGGCGGAACCGATGATATTCGGCGATCTGCTGCTGGGTGCGCTCGACCGTGGCCGCAGGAACCGACCGGCATCGGGCCCGGCCGTTGACCTCGCTGGTCAGCAACCAGTAGGGCCCATGTCCGGGCGCGCCTTCGGGCGCGCAGCGACAAGTAGGCTTGCCACACTTGACGTAGCGAGGGGCGAGAGTGCCTGGACGGAAGTAGCCGATGTGGGCGAGTTGATGGCGCACGGCATCCCGTTGAGCCTCCAGGGATGGATCGTCTGAAGAGAGGGGCATCAGGGGGCCTCCTGTTATTTATGTTATTACTAAATAAAGATATCATGCCCTATCCCCCGTCGTTGTGCAAATCCAAAATTCATGTCGTGCACCCCCCCCCGAGCTGCGGGTTGGTCTAGTGGGTTCACTTGGTATATAGTAATTTGCCCGCGCCAGCCGGTTCAGCTTCCCGTCTGGCCGGGGGTCGGCATGATTTCACTGGATCCTCCTGTCGCCTTTGGACCTGGAAAGGAGCTCGTCAGGTCTCATTTGAGTATTTCCAGGGAATCAGAATGGAATTGGCCGGCGACAGGGCGCTTTCTCTCTAGAATACAGTGCCGAAATGCCGATGCCCGCTCAGCTGGCAGCCCTGCCCAAGTCTCGCCTGGAGGAGTCGCCAACGGATGCTGAACCCGCCTGTGTGGGACTCAATCTGGGGTTCCGCGACTATGAAGAAAGCCTTCGGATCCAGGATCGGATTGTCGCAAGACGCAAGGATGGCGCCCTTGCGGACTGTCTGCTGTTTGTCGACTACCCCCCGATTATCACTCTGGGAAGGGCAGGGAAGAGAAATCACCTGCTGGCGGGGCCTGAGGAGCTCAGTAAGCGCGGCGTCCGTGTCTATCCGGCCGGTCGCGGCGGGGATATTACCTACCATGGTCCCGGACAAATGGTGGCCTATCCCGTGTTGGATTTGAAAGTATGGCACAAGGATATTCATCTCTACCTGCGCACGCTGGAACGCTGTCTGGTTGAAATGCTGTTGGACTTCGGGATTGCCTCGGAGACTCTGCCCGGTGCCACCGGAGTTTGGGTTGAGGGTCGCAAGATAGCGGCTATCGGGGTCCGAACCAGCAGGTGGGTCACCTCCCACGGGTTGGCCTTGAATGTGAACACCGACCTGGAGTATTTCGATTTGATTGTCCCGTGTGGCTTGGTCGGCCGGGGCGTGACTTCCATGGGGGCTCTACTGGGCCAGCCAATGGAGCTTTCGGAAGTGCGCTCCTGTTTCGGTCGGCACTTCGCTCGAGCGTTCGGACGATCCTTTCGAACTGTCGATAGGGAAGAGGACCTTCATTGAATCCTGGCCGAGGGAGTTGCATCTCCGGAACCGGTGGTGCAGTTGACCCGAACGGGACAGGTTGAGACCTTCACACGGAGAGCAAGACCTATGCTGCCTGACAAAAAAATACGTCGGGACATGCTCTACTACATGAAGTTGTCCCGTGAAATCGAGACCAGGATAGAGCGAAAGCTCTACCGGCAGGGGAAGATTTTGGGAGGCGTTTATGTCGGAACAGGTCAGGAAGCGATTCCGGTGGGCTCCTCCATCCAGTTGGAGCGGGACGATTGCATCTGTCCATCCCATCGAGACATGGGAGCCTTCCTGATTCGCGGCCTATCGCCACGTGAGGTGCTGGCCCAATACATGGGGCGAAAGACTGGAGTGACGCGGGGCAAGGAAGCCAACATGCACATGGGTGATATGCGCCACAAAATCGTGGCCTTCGTCAGCATGCTGGCCGACACGGTTCCGGTGGCTGCCGGCATTGCTCTGGCTTACAAAATGCGGCGGCAGCGGAATGTGGTGCTCTGCTATTTTGGGGATGGAGCCACCAGTCGGGGAGACTGGCACGAGGGGCTGAATCTGGCAGCGGTCCAGAAGGTGCCCGTGGTATTCCTGTGCAACAACAACCAGTATGCCTACTCCACACCCTTGGAAAAGCAGATGCCCATTCAGGATGTTTCCCTTCGAGCCCAGGGGTACGCCATGCCGGGCGTCACGGTGGATGGGAACGATGTGCTGGCTGTCCATGAGGCAACCCGGGAGGCCATTGACTGGGCACGCAACGGTGCCGGCCCTAGCCTGATTGAATGCAAGACCTTTCGCATGACGGGTCACTCCGCCCATGATGATGCCAGATACGTGCCCAAGGCGCTTTTCGAGGAGTGGAGCAAGAAGGATCCCATTCTGCGGTGGGAGACCCGTCTCATTCAGGATAAGGTGATGAGCGAACGAGAGGTTAGAGCGATGGCCACCCGAATCACCCAGGAAGTGGACCAAGCAGTCAGGCTGGCTGAGAGTGACCCCTTCCCGGACCCCGAGGAAACCCTGGAGGGAGTCTATGCCGATCAGTCGGTCGAAGCTCCACTGGCGTTTGCGGCCTCATTCTTTTCCCCCGATCGCTGGAGGTAACGCGTGGCAACCACAACTTATGTCGAAGCCATCCGCCAGGGACTTTGGGAGGAAATGACTCGAGACGAAGACGTCTTCGTGCTGGGCGAGGACGTTGGTGTCTATGGCGGAGCCTTTAAGGTGACTGCCGGCTTTCTGGATCAGTTCGGAGAGGAACGTGTGTTGGACACCCCCCTTTCTGAATCCGCCATCGTGGGGGCGGCCATTGGAGCCGCGCTGATGGGCATGAGGCCGGTGGCTGAAATGCAGTTCGCCGACTTCATCTCCTGTGCGTTTGATCAAATCACTAATTTTGCCGCCAAATGCCGCTACCGTTGGGGTGCTGGAGTCCCCCTGGTGATCCGGGGTCCGTCGGGGGGTGGTATTCACGGCGGGCCCTTTCACTCTCAGAATCCGGAGATGTACTTCGTGCATACGCCGGGATTGAAAGTGGTGGCTCCGTCTACGGCCTATGACGCCAAGGGGCTGGTCAAATCGGCGATTCGCGATGAAGATCCGGTGCTATTTTTCGAGCACAAGTATTTATATCGACGCATCAAGGAGGAACTTCCCAGCAACGAGTTCCTGGTTCCCATTGGCAAAGCCGATGTCAAACGGGAGGGCAGGGATATTTCGGTGATCACTTACGGTGCCATGGTTCATAAGGCCTTGGAAGCTGCCGAGGTCCTGGCTGAAGATGGCATCGAGTTGGAAGTGGTCGATCTGCGTACCCTGGTGCCTCTTGACAAGGCCAAGGTTCTGGAGTCGGTCAAAAAGACCAACAAAGTGATCCTGTTGCACGAGGACACTCGTACCGGTGGCTTTGCCGGAGAGCTGGCCGCGGTCATTGCAGAAGAGGTGTTTGAATACCTGGACGGGCCCATCATGCGTATCACGGCGCCCGACACTCCCATCCCCTACAGCCCGCCACTGGAGGAGTTCTTTCTTCCCAAGGCCTCGGACGTCATCCGTGTGGCCAGGCACCTGGCAGCGTACTGAATCTGTGGTCCAAGTTGGAGAAGTCCATGCCGTCCAATGTCATCATGCCCCAGATGGGGGAAAGTATCTTCGAGGGTACGATCACCAAGTGGCTGAAGAATGCGGGCGACCGGGTGGAACGGGATGAACCCCTGTTTGAAATTTCTACCGACAAAGTGGATTCAGAGATACCGGCGTCGGCCTCGGGCATCCTCAGAGAGATCCTTTTCCAGGAAGGAGAGACGGTAGAGATCAACACCGTGGTCGCCATTATCGATGACGAGAAGGCCGCAGATTTGGAGTCTGAAGGGTCCGATGAGGTCGTTCGCCCCAGAGAGTCCGAGCAGCCTCCCAGGCAGAACCTGAGACATGAACGCGGCGACCTCCGGCGAGGCACTCGTGCCTCCCCCCTGGTACGGCGCATGGCTGAAGAAGAAGGGATTGACCTGAGTGAAATTGAAGGAACCGGTTTGGGGGGAAGGATCACCAAGCGGGATATCCTGAACTATCTGTCAGAGCGGGAGAGAATTTCGGAAGTGGCCCGGCCGCTGGTTCAGCAGGCTCAGCAAGGGTTGCCGCGGCCGCCTTCCGGTCAGGATGAAGTCGTTCCGATGTCAGCCATGCGCAAAAGCATTGCTGAACATATGATCAACAGTCGGCGCACCTCGGCCCATGTCACCACGATTTTTGAAGTGGACATGACCGCCATCGTAAACCTCAGGAAGGAAATTGCCGATGAATTTGGACGTCGGGAAGGATTCAAGCTGTCCTTGATGCCCTTTTTTGTCAAGGGAGTTGCCGACACCTTGAATGCCTTTCCCATACTGAATGCGTCGATCATGGGGAATGACATTGTCTATAAGAAGGAAATCAACTTGGGTATTGCTGTGGCTTTGGACTGGGGTTTGATTGTTCCAATTATCCGGCAGGCTCAGGAGAAGACTCTGGTGGGCTTGGCCAGGGAAGTGGCTGACCTGGCCCATCGGGCCCGGCAGAAACAGCTCATTCCGGACGAGGTGCGGGGAGGTACCTTTACGCTCACCAACCCCGGGGTGTTTGGCAGCTTGATCGGGACGCCCATCATCAATCAACCCCAGGTCGCGATTCTGTGTGTCGGCGCTGTCACCAAGCGGGCGGTTGTGGTCAACGATGCCATCGCCATCCGCTCCATGGCTTATCTGTCACTAACCTTCGATCACCGCCTCATTGACGGTGCGGTGGCAGACCGGTTTCTGTCGAGCCTGAGGTCCAAGCTGGAGGGTTGGAGCGACAAAATCTACTAGCTGGCGTTTTGAGTCCAGCCGGTGGCTCCGAGGAGGAATGATTCATGCTGATGAAAGCCCAGCCGGGCGAGCACACCGCGGCGCTTTCCAGCCTGGTGCGCCAAATGCTTTCCCACTTGGGCGAGGATGCTCAGCGACCGGGGCTGGAGCGGACTCCCGAGCGGGTGGCGGCCAGCCTCCAGTTCCTTACCCAGGGTTACCAACTTGACCTGGAATCGGTGATCAACGGCGCTTTGTTTGAAGCCGAGTACGATGAAATGGTGATCGTCAAAGATGTCGAGGTCTACAGCCTTTGCGAGCACCACCTGTTGCCCTTTTTTGGGAAGTGCCACTTGGCTTACCTGCCGGATCGAAAGATCATTGGCTTAAGCAAGATGGCCCGAATCGTGGATGTCTTGAGTCGGCGGCTGCAGATTCAGGAAAGGCTCACTACGGAAATTGCATCCACCGTCGAGAAGTACCTGGAGCCGAAGGGTGTGGGTGTGGTCATTGAGGCCTATCATTTTTGCATGATGATGCGGGGGGTGCAGAAGCAGAATAGTCAGACCGTCACCAGTTGTATGCTCGGCCGCTTCAAGAGCGACAGCAAAACACGTAGCGAGTTCCTGGAATTTCTCAAGTAGCACCCCCAGCGCCTCCTTTCACCGCCCTGATAGCTTTTCAAGGGTCGTCAGCACAATCTGTCCCACCCGCTGCATGCTGCGGGGGCTGATTTTGTCCAGGGTGTCCTCCGAAGTGTGCCAGTATCGGTTGTTCGGTCCAAATTCATAATCGATCAGATCCACGGCCGGGATCCCGGCCTCAATAAAAGGCATGTGATCATCGATAACGGCCTTTGGATTGGCGGACAGGTGTCGTGCATACCCCAACTCGTTGGCGGAGTCTCTCACCAAACGCATCAGCCAGGGGGTCGAGTTGCGGTCCTGCTCCAGCACCAAATCCTTGTCGCCCACCATGTCCATCAGGATCATGGCCTTGATCTTCCCGGTCTGCCCGCTGGCTCTGAGACGCTCCACAAAATATCGGCTGCCGTAAAGACTGTCGGTGGGCGACCAAGCCCTTTGGGCTTCTTCCCCGTCAAAAAAGACAAACCATAAGGAGAAACTCATTTGCCGGGGCGAGAGAACCCGTGCCAGTTCCAGCAGCAAGCCCACGCTGGAACCTCCGTCGTTGGCTCCCAGGAAAATGCCGTTTGGCATCAAGTGGGTATCGTAGTGGGTGGCCAGGATCACGACCCGGTCCATTTCCCGCCGAGAGCGCCCGATGATATTTTTCATGGGAAGGTTTCCATTGGGGGTCGAAGCCAGAAAGTTCTGGTGATCGACCTCCAGGGGGAGCTGGCGCAAAGCCTTGGTGATGTACTGCTGGGCTTTCCTTATGCCTGGCGATGCGGGCGGGCGGGGACCGAAGTTGACCAGGCGCTTCACGTGGGACAATGCCCGGTCGCCGCTTAAGGGGAGACCTTGTCCGGAAAGATTGACGGCAACGATTCCCAGAAGAAGCAGGCTGGTGAAGCCGGTGGCAACACCTTGGGGTGGGTGGTAGTGGGTCATGGAAGGCACGGAATCTATTCCCGGACGACCTCGATCTCGGAGTCCGGGATGGCGAGCTTCTTCAGCCTCAGTTCACCGTCGAGCCAGAGATTGACGTTCAGTTCTCCCGTGTCGACCAGGAATCGTCGCAGCCGATAGGGTTGACCCTCGATTTCGATTTCTTCTTTCCCCACTTCGGAAACGCTGATTCCTCCAGTCAGGAACTGTTGCGGAACAAAAGCGGAGAACTGCTGGATGCCGCCCCGGCAGAAGTCGTACCGTTTGGAGAGAATCAGATAGTGGTGAAAAACGTTGTCGTCCAGAACGGTTACGTCCTTCTTCAATTCGATTCTTCTCTGGTCCGTGCCTTCATCTGAAACGTAGGAGACCCGGCTTCGATCCGGCAGAAACTGGACCTTGGCCCTCATGCGATTGGGGCCAGCATCCTGAACTACCTCATAAGCTTCCGGTTCAAACAGCTCATTGAAGCGAAGGGTGGAATGGATCCGGAAGGTCACGGGTTCAGCAGGCGGGCGGGCGGCGGCGGGTGGAAGTTCCTCAAGATCTTCCTCGTCCAGATATTCCGGCGGGGGATCAGGGTCTTCCCGGCTGATGGTAAGCTGGGTGCGGCTGTTGGCCTTGAAGTGCTTGGCGCTTCCTGAGATCTCGAAATCTTCCTGACCGATTTCCTTTCCTGTGAAAAAAATCCTAAAACGTCCCAGTTCGCGGCCCGAAAAAGTGATCGGTGGAGCCTCCTCGTCCACCTCCAACTCTTTGCACTCCTGTTGTGATTGGAGCGGAGGCCCTGCCACCAGCAGGCGGCACAGATGCAGGGACAACAGCAACGGGACGAGGACGGTTGGTTTAAGGCCCATGGCCATGAGGGGTTGCCGTTTTTCTCAGTGAGGGCCGCAAACGGGTTTTCTGCAGGATGGTGCCCACTATTGTATCAGGGGGTAGGGAGGCGTCGACCTCGAAATTGCTCAGACGATACAGGGTCAACCTGGAGGCATAGAGCTTTTTCACTGAAGCCCGATCCTCCAAGAGCGGCCGGGTCCCGTCCGGGGGGCATCGCTCCAGCACGCGCTCCAGGGGTAGGTTGAGAAATACCGAAAGCCCCAGCCTTTCAATGTGGAGGCGGTTCCCGAGGGTCACAAATGCGCCACCCCCCAGGGCCGCCACGCAGTGTTTCCACCGCCCTAGATTCCTCACGGCATCGCTTTCCATCTGGCGGAAGAAGGGTTCCCCACGTTCTGCGAAGATCTGGTGGATGGGACCGCCGAAGGAGTCCTCGATCACGGCATCCAGGTCCAGGAAAGGCCATCCCAAACGCTGAGCCAGCAGCGGTCCCACAGTGGACTTGCCTGAGCCCATAAATCCAACGAGAAAGACCCGATCTCTCACCATTTCCAAAAAAAGCCCAAGGCGGCTTGGGCTTGTCTTCAGCACTCTTCAATCGGAGCAGGATTGGAGGAGAGCTAGCCCGCATTTCTCACCAGGGGGTTGCACTCTTCTCAAGAGTGCAACTTGGCGCAGGATTTTCCGCTTCAGGGCGTGCTCGTGACCGAAGGGCGTAGCCGGAACTGCGTTCGAGGGAGCATGTGCGCGCTGAAGCGGAAAAGACAAGCCAAGGCGCGCCCAGCACAGCCTGTACCCTGAAGACTCCAAAAAAAGCGCCGCAAGATGTTAAAGACAAGCACTTTTCGACCTGATGCTCAGCGACCTGGTGAGAAATGCGGGCTAGAACTCTTCTGACGACTGGCGTTTGATCTCAATCGGGCCGCTGAAGGTGGAGAGTTGAACGGTTGCGGATCCTTCATTCAGGGTGCCCAACAGCGAATGGCGGTCACGCCACAGCGGTCGGTGTTGCTTCGACTTGATGGGAAGGTTGGTTTTGATGCTCCCCGTTACCGTCCGGGCCTCCCACTCCACCGAGGCTTCCTCATCGCAGATGACCGAGATCTGACCGTCGGTACTGGAAAGATTGTAGGAGCCTCCCTCCATGAAATTCCCTTTGTAGGTGATGTTGCCAAGAGTTGAGTTGGCCTTGACATTGTCGCTTTCCAATCGGTCCAGCACAATGTCCCCGATGACCGTGGTGGCTTGAATCGTTCCCTTGGATTGGGTGACCTCGACTGTCTTCCGTCCGATTGAGGAGGCATTGACATAACCCTCGACGCCGGCCACCTTGACCTCCGCCTCAACCACGTCCACACTGACCTGACCTTGAATGTTGCGTACCGTGACAACGCCCATGTTGGATCGAATCTCGAGATTCGAGCGTTCCGGAACGTAAAGCTCATAGTCCACCACTGTATTTTCGGCAGCAGCCAACTCGTCCAGCACGTGGCTGGTAATCCGCACTCGGTTGGGGCCGACTTCGGAGTCGATTTCAACGTTTTCGGAGTGCCTGACCCCAATCACCATGACTACTTTGTTCTTTCCACCCTCCACGGAGATCACGCCGGAGTAGTTCACGAGGATGATTGTGGGTGAGTCCCCGACGTTGAAGATTTTTTCTTCGCGGTGGTGGTCGGCGCCGACGGCCAGGGGAAGCGCCAGAATCAGGGCAGCCGACAGGGTCAGGTAGGTTCCATGGTTGGTCATGATGGCGGTTGTAACATCTCCTTTATCCAGAGGTTATAACAAAGAATCCGAAGTCAGGATCGTCTGCATCAACTCGACTTTCTTTTGGTAGGAGGCCAAAAGGTAGCGCTGCGCCAGCGGGTTTTGAGGGCTGTTTTCCACAGCTCGTTTGCACTCGTTCAGGTAGTAGTCCATGGTCGCCAAGTTGTCGTGAAACACCTGCGCCAAGACGGGATCGAGTCCCTCCAGCTTTTTCCGGGAGCTTGCACTGAGCGCCTCGATGGCTGCCCGATAGTTGGCTTCCGCCTTATTGAGTTCCTCGGTCAGGGCGTCCTGGTGGGAGATGACGACCATGGGATCCGGAACCACCGGTGACCGGGTGGTCAGATCATAGACCAGCAGCGAACTTACCCCGAGAAACAGGGCCAATATAGCACCGCTCCAGGCGGGTTTCAAGTTAGGGAAGTGTTTGGGCAGGAACGCGGCCCAGAAGGCCCCCCTGGGCTTGGACCGAATGAGCCCTTCGTCTACGAGCTGGAGTCTGAGGCCGGTCCAGATGTGCTCGGGAGGATCGAACAGCTCCAATCTTTCCACACCCTTCCGGATCGATCTGAGGTCCTGATAGAATGCCGCGCACTCAGCGCAGGACTTGATATGGTTCTCAACCGTCTCGGCTTGGGAGGGATCCAGTTCTCCATCCATCCACAAGGAGACATCTTCTTGGGCATCAGGGCAATTGATCATGGGGTTATCCTCAACCAAACCGCGGAGGAACTGTATAAATTCCTACGTCCAGTAGGTTAGATACAAAAAATTGTTAAGGTGATGCCTTGAGTTGCTTTTTTTTCAATTTTGGCCGCTTACTCAACAACAACGACCTGAGTTTAAGCCGTGCCTTAAAGAGTTGCGACTTCGAGTTCCCGATCGAACAACCAATCTTTTTGGCAATTTCGTTGTGTTCATATCCTTCGATATCGTGCAGGACAAAGACCGTCCGGTACCCTCTGGGCAGGGCTGCGATCGCTTTTTCCAGGGTGATCCGGTCCACCACTCCCAGCAGATCGATATCCTCGGATCCATATTCCTTTGGGGGGAGATCCTGTCCGTCGTCGCGATCCTGGTCCAGCGAGACCTGGTTCAGTCCCTTCTTTCTGATGCGCATCAAGACAATGTTGACTGTGAGCCGATGCATCCAGGTCGAGAACGCCGAGTCCCCCCGGAAGGTGCCGATCTTCCGGAAAAGCTGCATAAAGGCTTCCTGGGATAAATCCTCTGCCTCTGCCGAGTCGTGTACCATCCTCAAGCAAAGCGAGTAGACCCGCCGCTTGTGCATGTTGTACAGCAACTCGAAGGCCTCCGGGTCGCCGGCGACGCATCCAGCAATGGCTTGAGCTTCCGTCATCTTCGGCAACCCAGTGGCGCAGTGACAGACGCACAACTCGCGGTCAGACGCGGGCAGGCGACTGGCCTGATTCCAAAAGTTGTTATCTGTAAATAACTTATCACACCTGGAGCTGTCAGTGCTGTCCGCCTGATGGTCGAAAATAGCTGATGGTGGAGGAGGTGTCAACCTCTGAGTAGGCGCGTGCCTTTCGGTGGAAAGAAGTCCTGAGTGGGGGTTCAGGGCACCTTATCCTGGGAGTTTGGCCTGAGAGGGGCAGGCAGGGCCACGAATGGCCGCGAGAACCGGGCGCCTGCGGTTAAACATTGAAAGATCAATGGTTAAGCTGTTCAGCTCCTTGACGGGGGAAGGGTTTTCTGTGTAGGGTTATTCTTGATATTCTTGGAAACCAGGGGGAGAACCCGCATTTCTCACCGGGTCGCTGGATATGTAAATGAAAGACCGCTTGTCTTCAATACCTTTTTGGCCCTGTTTTTGGGTCCTGCGGGTACAGACGGCGCTGGGCGCGCCCTGGCTTGTCCTTTTTCCCTCAGCGCGCACATGCTCCCTCGAACGTAGTCCCCGCTACGCTCTTCGCTCGCGAGCACGCGCTGAGGGAAAAATTTCTGCGCCATTGTCACGCCCCCCGATGAGAAATGCGGGTTTATTCCCTTTCTGCTGCGATCTGACTCGGTTTTTCTCCGGCCCAAAGACATGAAATGTCCCTATTGTGGTCACCTGGAAGACAAGGTGGTCGATTCCCGTGAGAGCAGGGAAGGGGAAGCCATCCGCCGGCGGCGGCAGTGTTCGGGTTGTGGCCGCAGGTTCACCAGCTACGAGAGGATCGATGAGATTCCCTATTTGGTAGTCAAGAAGGATGGGTCTCGGGAGAAGTTTGACCGGCAGAAGCTGTTGGTCGGTCTATTGAAAGCCTGCGAGAAGCGTCCGGTGAGCATGAACCAACTGGAATCCATCGTGAATGAAGTCGAGTCCTTTGTTTACGAATCCGGCGACCGTGAGAGAGACACCGCTCAGATCGGGGAAATGTTGATGGAGAGATTGCGTCAACTCGACAAGGTCGCCTATGTGCGGTATGCCTCGGTGTACCTGGATTTCAAGGACATTAAAGAGTTCATGGCAGAGCTTCGGGAACTGCTCAGAGTTGAGTGATCGGAATAATCTGTAGCCGAAGTACCGTGCCAGGACTCAGAGCAATGGATCTTTGCAAACTCCCCACCGCTGTTCGCAAACCCGTCGCATGGCCCGGATCGACGCCGGCAGTACGCGTCCACTGATGGCACCGGGCGCCGGGGGGCGTCGGCATGTCAAGAGGACGTAGGGATCATGGCGGTCGGGTCCTCCCCTCAGGGCGAAACCAGGCTGATCGAGCGCATTCACCACCTGGCCGGCCAAGCTCTCCCACCATCGGGGAGAGTTCCCATCTCCTTTGGCGACGACGCTGCCGCCGTGGCCCCATCCCAGGGCCATATCCTGCTGATCTCAACCGATGCCCTGGTAGAGGGAATCCATTTCGATCTGGACTACTTCCGACCGGAGGACCTGGGTTGGAAGGCGCTGGCCGTCAATCTGAGCGACATCGCCGCCATGGGAGGTAAGCCCCTGGGGTTCACCACGTCGTTGGCGTTTCCGAGAGAAACCTCGCCAAGTTTTGTCACCCGGGTCTATCAGGGCATGTTGAAGCTGGCTGAACTCAGCGGGGCCTTCCTGTTGGGAGGAGATCTCTGCGCTTCTCCGGGGACCATTTTCCTGGATTTGACCATCCTGGGTGAAGTGAAATTGGCTCAGGTGTGCACTCGAAGGGATGCTCGTCCCGGAGACAGCCTTTTCGTCACCGGGGAGCTCGGAGCATCGGCGGTCGGGCTGGAGTTGCTTCGCCGGGTTCCCCAGCGTGCCCGCTACTTCTCCCGCCTGGCAGGAAGGCATCTACGGCCAATGCCCAGGAATCGGATTGGCTGCTGGCTGTCGGCGAGCGGTTGCGCGTCCGCTCTCATCGACCTGAGTGATGGGCTCTCTACCGACCTGCACCATCTTTGCGAGGCAAGTCGGGTTGGAGCCGTGATCGACTCGGACCGCATTCCCCTGCCGAGAATCAGCTCAAAAGTCGGTTCGTGGGTCGAACAGCCCCTGCTAGACTATGGGTTGAACGGGGGCGAGGATTACGAGCTACTCTTTAGTGTTCCCCCCGGGAGACGAAATCAGGTTCCCAGCCAGATGGACGGTCTGGGGATTCACGAAATTGGCACCATTACCGATGAGCCCGGGGCGTGCTGGCTTAAAGAACAGGGGCAGCTAAGACCTCTTTCTCCTCGCGGATTCGATCATTTTCAACGGTAACGTTTCAGTGATCGGCAACAGGCCCATGAATCTTCCCTATCCGATGCCTGCGGGCGGGTTGCGCATTTTCTGGATCCTGATCCTGTTCCTGGCGCTCGGTGGTTGGAGCCACGCCCAATTCCCCTCGATTCTGATTCATCCGGATATTCGCGTGTTTACTGTTCTGGGAGCACTGCGGGCCGCCGGGTTCGACGAGGGTTCACTCTCCCTTCATCCCGCGGGTCTCCCGATTGCCCGGGAGTTTCAGGATTTACCCGACGGATTGAAGGTAAGACTGAAGGAGTTTTATGACTTCCATCGCCGAGGGGAAAATCCACAACAGGCACTGACCAAATACATTTCACTGGCGTTCGTCATCGATGGCCCCCCCGAATTCAAACCGCTCCTGGCCGCTGGTCAGATGCCTCCCGACGCCGAGTCGGTAGCCGGATTGACGAGTCTGCTGGGGGAATTCTACTCCACGGCAAGAGTTGAGTCGGTCTGGAGTCGGTACAAACATCTTCACGATCGAGCCGTCCTGGATTATCGCCCATTGATCAACCAGATGATCCTGACGACCGATGGATATCTCAGGATGCGGTCGGGAGTCTATCGAGGAAGGCAACTGGTCCTGGTGCCGGATTATCTGGTTCCTCCCAATACGTTCAATGCACGAACCTATCAAAGCAGCTACTATTTTCTTTTCAGTCCATCCAAGTCTCCCAAGATTTCCGAAATTCGCCACCAGTACCTGCACTTCCTGCTGGATCCCTTCGCCGCCAGATATCCGCTGCCGGTTGAAGAGAGAAAAACTCTGGCCGAGATGATGCTGTTTGGTAGCGAAAACCCGGAACCCGCCCCGGGAGGCTTGCAGGAGATGGTTACCGAAAGCCTCGTCAAGGCAGTGGAGATGAGGCTCGATCGCTTGCCGGAGGAGGAAGCCGAGGTCTCCCTTAATGAGGCTGTTCGCTCGGGGGCCCTGCTGTGCCGCCATTTTTTTAGAGCGCTGCAACGCTTCGAGCAGGAATTCGAAGGATTTCAACTGTACTACCGAACGCTCCTGTCCGGACTGGACATCTCCGAGGTTTGGGCAGGCCAGCAAGCGGCCGCCAGTTCAGCGCCTAGGGAGACGGCATCGGCGGAGCGGCCCACTGAAACGGAGCGACTTCTCCGCCAGGCCAAGTCCAGCTTGGGGAGTGACCGATTGGAGCGGGCCGAGGAACTGTTCACCCTTGTATTGGACCGCCACGATTCCCGGAAAGGCGAGGCCCTTTACGGTCTGGGTATCGTGGCCGTCAGCCGCGGTGACAAGGATGCCGCCAGGGACTATTTCGGTAGGGCGGTGGCCTCCGAATCCTGCCCGGACTCGGTCAAAGTCTGGGCATACATCTATCTGGGAAGAATTTTTGATCTGGACGACAATCGCGAGGAGGCGATTCTGCAATACCGGGCCGCCGTTGCCTTGGGCGACGATACTCGCAATGCGCAAGCCGTTGCTCGGAGCGGCTTGGCGGAACCCTTTCAACCCAGCCCGGCGGCCCCCTGAGCCTGCTCCACCCTCTTCCCGCTCCCACGGTTCTCACCGGGGGCGCGATGACTGCGCAAGCAGCTTCCCTCAGGCACTGGCGATCCCTTGAGAGATCGGCGCTGGGTCCTTGGCACCGTGGCAAGGCGGTAGCCCTGGGGGATGTTTGCCGGGGAACGTAGTGCCGGGGCCGCCCTCAAGGGAGCCGGAGACGGACTATGGAAAGCAAGTACTTCGATTTTTTCGGTCTTGCACCAAGCGGGCTGCAGCATTGGCTTGCCCTTGGGTCGGGGTGCAAGTTGGTCCAAAGTGAGGTAGAGTAATTCCGGCGATGGGCAACCCACTCGAGGACCTGGAGGAGCGGATCGACTATGGATTCAAGGACCGGGCGTTGCTCGTCAAAGCCTTGACCCATAGCTCCTATGCCAATGAATGCCGGGTCGATAAGGGAGACAACGAGCAGTTGGAGTTCCTGGGCGATTCGATCATTGGCTTCGTCGTTAGCGAGTATCTCCTGGCGAACCATCCCCATTTGTCCGAGGGACAACTCTCCAAGCTCAAAGCCCATCTCGTCAGTTCCGGCAGTTTGTTTCGCTCGGCCTCCAGCCTGGAACTGGGCTGCTTTCTCAACCTGGGTAAAGGAGAAGAGAAAAACGGCGGCCGCCGAAAACAGGCTCTGCTGGTGGATGCCACCGAGGCCCTGGTGGCTGCCGTATACCTGGATGGAGGGATGGATGCGGCCCGGAGGCTTGTGCTGAAACAGTTCGCGGAAGACTTGCAGGACATCCGGTCAGGGCGATTCGCCTCCACCGACTACAAGTCCAGGTTGCAGGAAAAATCGCAGTCGCTCCGCAGCGGGCTACCTGAATACTCGGTCATCGACGAGTCCGGCCCCGATCATCAAAAACAGTTTTCAGTACGCTTGACCATCGGGGGCAAGCCGACTGCCGAAGGTCAAGGTGAAACCAAGAAGAATGCGGAGCAGGAGGCTGCCCGCCAGGCCCTGGAAATCTTAGAGCAACAGCAAACCCCGGGAGCATCCCTTTATCGTGGAAACCGTGAATTCAAATAACGCCGGTCAACCCGCCAAGCAATCGACGTTGCGTGAATATTTCGAGAGTTTCGTGGTGACCATCATCCTGGCGCTCTTCGGAACGACCTTCGTGGTTCAGGCATTCAAGATTCCAACACCCTCCATGGAGGACAATCTGCTGGTTGGGGACCATCTTCTGGTCAACAAGTTCGTCTATGGTCATCCAGGAGGCTGGCTGAAGCCACTGCTTCCATTCCAGCAGGTGAAACATGGCGACGTCATTGTCTTCCGCTACCCGGAAGACCCCACCAAGCACTACGTCAAGCGGGCGATCGGGCTGCCGGGAGACCGCATCCGACTGAAAAACCAACAGCTCTACCGGAACGGCAAGCAGGTGGCGGAGCCCTATGTGTTCCACAAACGTCCGGGGCGGAAGGATGTGGAAATCAGAGACAACTTTCCGCTTAGCGAAGCCCAGATAAATCGCTTTGCCGACTACAACCAGGCGCGCGATATTCACTTGGCCTACCGGTACTTTAAGGAGTTCACCGCCGGGCAGGGCGTGGTGGTTCCTCCCGGCCGGTACTTTGCCATGGGTGACAACCGGGACAATAGCGCTGACAGCCGCTATTGGGGATTCGTTCCTCGAAAAAATATCGTAGGCAGGGCGTTCATCATCTATTGGTCGTTCGCGACCGACTCGAGGGGACATCTGCACAATTCGCTGTCTGACCGGACCGGTCGGTTCGCCGATGTCTTGTGGAACTTTTTCCGCAAGACCCGCTGGAGCCGGACCTTCAAGCTGGTCGGATGAGGTCGGGCAGTCGCAGGGGTCAGATGGAGAGAAGAACGGTTCTTTCTTTGTTGGGCTTGTTTCTGTTGGGGGCGGGCGCCTGGCGGTTTCTTCGCACCCCGTCGCAAGCGTCCGGACCCGGCTCGGCGGTGAATCGGAATGCAGCTCGGGCCTTTGCCAAAAAGCTTGCGACCATTGCCCTGCCGAAAGGGCATTCCGCCGGTGGACAGGCGGAATTCACCGAAACGGAGGTGGACGCCTTCCTCCAATTCGAGGTTTCGCAGCACTACCCCCAGGGGGTGAGACAAATCCAATTCCGCTTTCAGCAGAATGAGCTGTCAGCCCGGGCGCTGGTTGACTTCGATGAAATGCAGGCCGACGCTGCTTCTGCCGGCAGGTCCTTGGTCTGGGCTCTGCTGCAGGGCGAACACTGGATGGAGGTGTCCGGCAGATTTACGGCAGAGAATGGGCTGGGGCGTTACGACATCTTGGGGATCCGGATCGATGACCAGGAAATCCCCAAGGTCTTGATCGATTTCCTGCTGGCTCACTATGTGCTTCCCAAGTACCCCGGAGCGGGGCCGAACACCGATTTTGATCTGCCCTTCAATATCCGGAGCATTGAGTTGATGCCGGGCAAGGTATTCGTGCGCTATGGTTCCTGATGGCCGGCGGGGTCGTCCGTCGGAAATCCCCCTCCGAAGTTCCTTGATAGGGCTGTTCTGCCGGCAAGGAATACCCACTCCTGCACTGACTACCGACCGCGGGCTCGCTCAGTGTGTGGAGTGAGGGCTCCAACCTCTCGGCAGAAACAGGCGATCGTAGAGGTTCAAGGCAAAGCGATCGGTCATCCCGGCGACAAAATCGACTGCGGCCAGTTCCTCGGAATCTTCCGGTCTCCGGAAACTTTGCGGAATCCGGTCGGGATAGGCCAACAGATGGTGGTAGATATCGCTCAAGAGCTTCTTGGCCTTGAGCAACTCTTCCTTGGGAATACTGCGAGCGTAGACCGTCCGATACAGAAAGTGTCTCAGTCCCATCATTGGCTGCAGGGTCGGGGGGCTCATGGCGATGATTTGAAGGTTGGTTTCCAGGCTGGAGCGAATCACGTCACTGACCAGGGCGTTGATTCGGACCGAGTGGCTGTTACCCAAGGCAGTTGTCAACTCCTTGGGGATGTCGGATGGTCGGATGAGGCCCGACCGTAGCGCGTCGTCCAAGTCGTGGTTCACATAGGCGATCACGTCGGAAACTCTGACAACCTGACCCTCCAGGGTTGCCGGGTGTCCCTTGTCCTGCCTGGTGAACACCGCGCCCGTCCCTTTGGAGTGTTTGAGAATTCCGTCTCTTACCTCCCAGCACAGGTTCAACCCCTGTCCGCCCTGTTCCAACTTGTCCACGACCCGCAGGCTCTGGCAATAATGGCGAAAACCGCCGGGAGCGAGGTCATCCAGAATGGCTTCGCCCGCGTGCCCAAATGGGGTGTGGCCCAGGTCGTGACCCAGCGCTATCCCCTCGGTGAGGTCCTCGTTCAGCCGCAGAGCCCGACTGATGGTTCTGGCGATTTGGGCGACCTCGAGAGTGTGGGTCAGGCGGGTCCGATAGTGATCACCCTCGGGTGACAAAAATACCTGGGTCTTGTGCTTCAAGCGTCGGAATGATTTGGAATGAAGGATGCGGTCGCGGTCGCGCTGGAAGGCGGTTCGGATGGAGCAGGCAGCCTCTTCCCTCTGGCGGCCCCGAGTTCGCATACTGAGGGTCGCCTGGGGGGCCAGGGTTTGAGCCTCGCGCTCCTCCGCCCGTTGACGAAGGGTCTCAACCATCAGGGAACAAGTTTCCTTAACCGCTGCTCGGCTTCGGTAGAGGCAGGGGAAGCGGGGAAGTCGTTGATGACCTTTTCGTACATTTTGGCGGCTTGTTCCTGCTTGTTCTGTTGCTCGTAAAGGAGGGCCATGTGCATTGCCAGTGTTTGTCCGGGAGTTGTCAGGGCATTACGCTCAACCAACTGCTGGTAAACCTCGGTTGCCTTGGCGATGTCTGCAGAGTCCTCATAAATTCTCCCCAGGGCTGCCAGTGCCAGAGCGCCGAAATCTGACTGCTCCTGGCTGAGAGGCTCAAGCAGCAGAGCAGCTTCCGAGCTCCTGTCGAGCTGGTGGAGGCAAAGACCGGAGTAGTAGGTGGCGATCTTGCCAGCCGCCCGAGAATCGTGGCGGGAGACGACCTCCTGGAGTTCCGACAGGGCCTTTTCGTATTTCTCAGTGGAGGTCTTGAAGTAAATCGGCGCTGTCAATCCGGACGATTCGGCCTGTCCGACCGTTGCATGGTAGGTTGCCAGGGCTCGGGCCAACTCCTCTTTGGAATGCTGCTCCTGCTTGGCCGTGTAGTAGTAGAAGCCTGCAACCAGGAGGGCCACGACTCCGACGGCAGACAGACCACGCAGGATTTCCGAACGGTTGCTGGTGAAAAAGTGACGAAGCTCCTCCACCAGCATCATGAAGCGGTCTTCCTTTAGAATTTCATGCCGGGTGAGTCTTGCCAAGAGTTTCTCCCAGAGTTCTGTAGCTGCGAAAGGACGCACTTTCCGCCCGAGGTGCCGTGATGACGCCTGGAACGACCCAATGCTAGCAATGTCCGGTAGTGCTGTCAATTTGGCCTGGCTTACCTGAAACAAAAGAAAAAGAGTTATCCACGAAGGGCCACTAAGAACGGCGAAGGGCCACTAAGGCGTTGAGGTTAGCCGCGACGGGATACCAAGGTCGGGAAGGGATGATCGATTTCTGATTGTTTCACTCTTGTATGATCCGCACATCAGGGCGGGGGCCCGACTTGCCTGAGACAAAACCGGGTTCGCGTGACGAAAAACCGGTTCAAGAGATTGAAACAACAGGGGTTGGAGAGGAATTGACAACGTGCCTGAATCACCCCTGTTTCACTCTCGTTTGATCCGCACGGCAGGGCGGGGGCCCGACTTGCCTGAAACAAACGCCTGCGCCTGGTGGCTGGAAACCGGTTCATAGTCAAGCATGGGTAGATTTTTGATTCACATCGATGCACAGGATGCACAGGATTTTTTCCGGAGACGGCTGGCTTGTGTTCCCGGACATCCTCAAATCCGCACCCGATCATCGCCCGAGTCAGCGTCTCCTGCAGCAGCCTCCCGTCCTGATTATCTTGTGCATCCTGTGCATCGATGTTCAATTTATAGTCCTTCTCGATGGATCTGCCCAGTCGCGGGGGGCGGGCGCCCGGCTCGCAGGCAAACGGGAGTTTCCCAAAGGGGACAGGCCGGCTTTCAGAGAAGTCGCCCGCCGGATACCCCCCACCTCACCATCGGGACAACACCCCCGGGAGCGCGGGCGTCCCGCCCGCATGCTGTCCCTTCGGTTGCCGCTCAGTTTCCCTGCGATGTTGCAGCCGACCGCCCTGCCGGCGGGAACCGCATGGGCCCGGCCGAAGCAGAGGCAGGGCGCCGCTGCCGGTTGATTCCGGTGGAGGAGATGGCCGAAGCTGCGGGAGGATTTGTGCGGGCGGGACGCCCGCGCTCCCGGGTGGGCTTCCTCCCATGACAGGGTCACACCAACGGGACAAAAGTGCCGAAGCATTTTGGCGCCAGTTGTCGTTGAAGCAGGTCCATCTGTCTTCTGGTCTATTTGTGTTTATTCGTGTCCATTGGTGGTTCGTCTTCATCGACGATCAGCCGTTTTTCCTGGAATGATCCGTGCGGCAGGGCGGGGGTGCGGCTAACCGGTGGTCCCCTTTCGAGCCCGTCGCCCCGAGGGCGGCTTCCTTGCAAGCCGCTTTGGGTTTACAAGTTCAACGAAACGTCATTTAATGGGGAGACGAATCCGGCAAGGGAAGGGACGGAAACTCGAAGGGAGGCTGCCACCATGGAAATAGAGGACCTATCGGAGTTGTATGCCTACAACGGGTGGGCCAATGAGCGGGTCAGAGCATCCATTCAGGGCTTGGATCCGGAAGCCTTCAAACGCGATCTGGGAGCCAGTTTCGGCTCACTGCAGGGAACCGTGGCTCATCTGGTTTCGGCGCAGTGGAACTGGTTGAAACGGTGGAAAGGCCAGTCGGCAAACCAGCCCCTGCCCGCGCAACAGTTCGCGAGTCCCGGAGAAGCCAACCGCCGCTGGGTAGAAGTCGATCGGGCTCTGGCCGGCTTCGTCGACGGACTGGATGCCAGCCGTCTGCAGCAGCCCCTTGCCTTGACCACTCCTCAGGGGCGTCGGGTCACGAGTTTGTTGTGGCAGGCAATGTTGCATGTGGTGAACCACTCCACCTATCACCGCGGGCAGGTTGCCACCATGCTGCGGCAGCTTGGCGCCACGCCGCAGGGGACGGATCTGATGCTCTATTTCCGCGAGCAGTCAAGCTGACTCTAGCCCGAGAGTCAGTTAAACCAGGAACCGGTCCTTCCGGCCAAGTCTGTCAGGCAGGAGTGAATCCAACCCAATGTTCAACGCCAGAATCCTGGGCACGGGGAGTTACCTGCCGGAGAAGATCGTCACCAACGCCGATCTTGAAAAGGTGATGGACACCTCTGACGAATGGATCCGGCAGAGGACGGGGATCCGCGAGCGGCGTTTCGTGGAACCGGGGGTCGGACCCACCGATCTGGGCTTGCAGGCCGCTCGCCGAGCCCTGCAGTCTGCCCGGCTGGCGCCGGACCAGATCGACTTCATCATCTTTGCCACCTTGAGTCCCGAGTACAATTTTCCAGGTTGCGGCTGCCTTTTGCAGGAAAAGCTCGGTCTTGGCACGGTGGGGGCACTGGATGTCCGCAACCAGTGCACGGGTTTCCTCTATAGTCTCGCCATCGCCGATCAGTTCATCAGGACCGGCACCTATCGTCACATACTGGTGGTCGGTGCCGAAGTCCATTCTTCCGGACTTGAGATGAATACCCATGGGCGGGATGTTGCGGTAATCTTCGGTGACGGGGCCGGAGCCGTCGTCGTCGGCCGTTCGGAGAACGGAAACCGGAGAATCCTCTCCAACCCCTTGCACGCCCAAGGGAAATATGCCCGAAAACTATGGCTGGAGGCTCCGACCTCACTGAACCACCCCCGATTGACGGAGGAAATGTTGAAGGAGGGGCGGCATTACCCTCAAATGGACGGTCGCTATGTCTTCAAACATGCGGTGGACCGCCTTCAGGAAAGCGTGCTGGAAGCTTTGGCCGACAACCACCTGGAAATGGCGGATGTCGGCCTCCTGATTCTGCATCAGGCCAATTTGCGGATATCGGAAGCAGTGGTGCGGTCCTTGAAAATCCCACCGGCACGAGTTTTCAGCAATATTCAACGGTACGGCAATACCACGGCGGCATCCATTCCGATCGCGTTGGACGAAGCCGTTCGAGCGGGAAGGGTCCAGCCGGGAGAGGTGGTGGTGCTGGCCGCTTTCGGCTCCGGTTTTACCTGGGGTGCCTCCATCCTGCGTTGGTAGGAAGCGATCGAGTTAACCCGCATTTCTCACCAGGAGGTTGCACTCTTCTCAAGAGTGCAACTTGGCGCAGGATTTTCCGCTTCAGGGCGTGCTCGTGACCGAAGGGCGTAGCCGGAACACCTTTCAAGGGAGCATGTGCGCGCTGAAGGGGAAAAGACAAGCCAGGGCGCGCCCAGCACAGTCTGTCCCCTGAAGACTCCAAACAAAGCGCCGCAAGATGTTAAAGACAAGCACTTTTCGACATTATGCTCAGCGACCTGATGAGAAATGCGGGTTAAGGAAGAGATGGCCAATCGATCGTTGACGGCCGTGCTGGTCTGCCTGGGGTCAACCGTTATCCTGGCGCTGCCCGGGACGGCCTCTAACGTCAGGATCCGGTTTGCCTCGCTGGAACAGGGACGGGAGATCCTGGGGACCCGGGATGGGTTTATCCAACGTTTGAGCCCCTTCGATCGCGCCTCCCGGCTGAAGACGGATCGGGAAGTGTCCGAGCCAGAATTTTTGAAATATGTCACCAGCAAGGTCCTGGCCTGGGACAGCGCGGACAGGGACAAGATCGAGGCGGCCTTCGAGCGGATTCAACCGGCACTGGCTGAGTTTTCGCTGTATTGGCCGGAGAGCGTCCATTTCATCCAGACGACGGGAGAAGAGGAAGGGGGTGCGGCCTACACTCGAGGGGAGGCCGTCATCCTGCCCCGGACCAGACTCGACGTGTCCCTGGAGAAGCTCTCCCGACTGGTCGCCCATGAGCTGTTTCATATCCTCTCACGCCACGATCAGGCCCTCCGAGATCGATTGTACCGGGTGATCGGATTTGAACGCTGCCCGGAGATCGAACTTCCAGCCCCCTTCACCCGGCGCAGGATCACCAACCCCGATGCGCCCATCAACGCCCACCGCATTCGCGTGCAGCAGGACCGGCGGGCGTTCTGGGCCGTTCCGGTCCTCTACTCGAAGAGTGAGCGCTACGACCCCCTGCAAGGCGGCAGCTTCTTCAAGTATCTGCAGTTTCGTCTGCTGCTGGAGGCCATGGAAGGGGACAGTCCCGGTCCTTCGGCGCCGTCCGGTTCACCTCGCAAGCTGGTAGAAGTCAAGGAGGTGACGGGGTTCTTTGAGCAAATCGGAAGAAACAGCTCCTACATCATCCACCCTGAGGAAATCCTGGCGGTCAATTTTGCCTTGATCGTGACAGGCGAGACCAAACTCCCATCGCCTGAGGTGGCGGAAAGGATTCGGTCTGTTTTGAGAGCCGGAGTCAATCAGACCGGCCCGGACGGACGGTAGAGGCGAGAGTTCCCCTCCTCTGAAAAGATGACGCTCCTGGCAGAAATGCTGTAGGGTTGCCGCGCTTCGGATTTGCTTGTCGGATGTAGCGGGGCACCTTCGAGGGTCTTCCATCATGTCGTGCCCTCGTTTACAAATCGGCCACGGCATGGTAATCTCCACGCCGTTCCGGGATTTAGAACCCTGAAACCGTTCCGTTAATGGGCGGTTGCAACAGCCCTTCTTCACCACCCTCACGCCATCCTGCCGGAGTGGCGGAATTGGCAGACGCACTAGACTCAAAATCTAGCGTGGGTTACCCCACGTGGGGGTTCAAGTCCCCCCTCCGGCACCATGTTCTCCACCCATGATCCATTACTCCAAAAAGGATGGGTAGTTGGTCACAGTAGTTACGGTGGTTTTTCCATCCTCCTCTTTGCCAGGCATCCATTTCCTGCTTGAAGACGGTTGTTCCCTCCATTTGCTTATCCTGCTCATTGACACAATTTTGATGAGTGCAATCTTTTTGGGTGCAGTGCATCCGCTCTACTATGAAACCGACGATGCCGCCCTCACCATTCGCTAGCCCGATCGGCCAGAGAAACATCTCCGTTTGAAGGCCTCCATTCCTGTTTCCCTGTTCCCGTCGCGGATCTGGATGCCGAAGCATTCACTGTCAGAAAATCCTGACAGGCGACCGCCGGGGCATCCATCGATCACTGTTACCCTAAATGTTCTATTAACAATGTGTTAGAGAAATTTGTGTCGGCCCTGCAAATTGGCAAGGCATGTGCACTAGGGGAGGGTGGTTCGACTTCAACTGCGGGACAGGCTCAGCCGACCTGGTTCCGGCAGCGTTGAACCGGGGCTCCAGCAGGATCGATGGGAGCCGGTTGATTCCTGAAACGGTTTTTCTTGCAACATGGAAATGGGAGGATGTCATGACCAATGCCAATTTCAGCCATGGAATGCAGTCGAGGACAGCCAGAGCCGTAGGGGTGATCCTGGTTCTGATCCTGTTGTTATCGGGCGGGGCCCCGGAAGCAGCCGCCGGACTCTGGGTGAAGCGGGACTGGTCCAGGGTGCAGATAGTCACGCCCGGGACCCGAACCACGGTGCTGCTCTACAAGGACCGGGCCCCGCGAGGGCAAAGGAAGATCAAGGGCGTTTTTTACTCGGCCCAGGCCGAATCCGTCACGCTGCTGCTGCCGAACGGGCAAACGCGCACGCTCCTCAAGCAGGATGTGCGCAAGGTACTGGTCCGGCGGCCGCTCAAGAAGCGCTACCAGGGATGGATCGCGGCCGGAGCCGGCACCGCATTGGGAGTCCGTGGGATTTTGCGCCCGGGAAACGACTTAACTCCCTTGGGGAAGCTGCTGGTGGCTGTGGTGGTCATCGCCGCTCCAACGGCCATCGCATTTCTGGCGGCGCCCAGGATGGGAGACATCTATTTCGTGCCTCGCGACCGGCGGGACGAGGCGGCCGAAGCCAAGAGCAAGAGCCGGAGGCCTTAGTTTGACGGCCATGCCGCCTGCCGGACCGATTTATTGGGGGGGGGGGTGAGGCGTTGCGTCCTCACTCCTGCCGGTGGAACCGGTTCATCGACCGCCGGGGCCTGCCCCCACGATTGCTTTCCCAGGAGGAATCATGCTTCGTCCAGATATCGTTCGTTTCAGCCTGGTCACCGCCGCCGTACTGATTCCCCAAGCCGCCGCCGCAGAACCTTCCCCCCGGGTCGACCTGCGGGCCCACTGGGGTTACACCCACGTCCTGGACGATACACCGCCCCAGGCCTGGGTGGGCGGCGGTTCGCTGACGGCCGCCGTCGGTCCCAACCTGCGGCTTGGCGTGGAGGTGCTGCATGCCAACATGTTCGGCAAATATAACTCTTACAAGGAACGGGCCAGGCTCATCACTCCGATAGCCGAGTATGAGTTTCGGTTGAGACCGCGGTTTCGACCTTACCTGGTCATCGGCATCGGGTATACCCAGTACCGCTCCTATGTGCCGAACCCGAGGCATACCTTCGATCGCTCCTTGCGGGAGTTCCATTGGGAGAAGCAGCCAGGCGTCAACTGGAGTACCGGATTGGGCGCCCGCCTGTTCCTGACCAAGCGCCTCTTCCTGGCGCCGGAAGTGCGCATCGGCTTGAGCCCGATTCTGCGTTCGACGGTGTCTGTTGGCTTCGCCTTTTGAGCCGGCCGGACGTGGGTGCTCCAGTGCAATTCTTCGGCCTCGAGTTGCCGGGGTTTTTCCGGGCAAGCGGGTTGGTTGCCGCCCCGCAATGCTCGCCGGGGAGCGCCATGACGGCGCAGCCTTTTCCTCCCCAGCGCCTGCTCGCGACCGAAGGGAGTCCAGGGGACTACGTTCCAGGGAAGCTGTGCGCGCCAGCCACGGGCGGGGGCCCGCCCGGCACCGTCTGCATCCGCAAACCTTCAAAACAGGGCCAATAAGATGCTGTAGATAAACTGTCTTTCGTGATATATCCAGCGACCATGAGATATCCGCCGACCCGGTGAGATATGGGGCTGGAGCCCCGCCGGTCATTCTGCCGCCACCCGTCAAAGACATTCATGCCCCCCTCTCCATTTTCACTGCTGGACTACATTCTCCTGTTCACCTATCTCCTGGTCATGGTCTGCATCGGTGTCTGGGTGGGCAGAGGACAGAAGGACACCAGGGAGTACTTCCTGGCCGGCCGTTCCATGGGGTGGTTTCCCCTGGGTATTTCCACCATCGCCAGCCTCTACAGTGCCATCAGCTACATGGGGACTCCGTCCGAGTACCTTACTCATGGCTCCAAGTTCGCCGTCCAGATGCTGGCCGCGTTTCCCTCGGCCGTGGTCGTCATCTACGTGTTCATGCCTTTTTACCACCGGCTCCAGGTCTACACGGCTTACGAGTATCTGGAGAAGCGCTTCAGCGTCACCGTGCGGTCTCTGGCCAGTGGCATTTTCGTCCTTTGGCGGGTCCTTTGGATGGGCACCGCCATTTACGTCCCCTCCCTGGTGTTGCACACGGTCACCGGCTTTGCTCTGGTAGAAACCATCGTGGCGGTCGGCGTGGTAGCGACCCTTTACACCGTTGTGGGTGGCATGCGAGCCGTGATCTGGACCGATGTGGTCCAGTTTTTCGTGCTTTTTTGCGGTTCGATCCTGGCCCTGTGGGTGGTGGGTTCCGCGGTTGGAGGATTCTCCGGAATCTGGGCTGTCGCCGAAGCGGGGGGAAGGACGCGGGTCCTGGACTGGTCCCTGGACCCCACCGTTCGGATCACCACCTGGGGCGCCTTCCTGAGCGGCCTGGTGGCTCATCTGGGAACCTACGGCGCCGACCAGGTCAGCGTGCAGCGCTACCTGTCGGCCCGTTCCCTGAAGGTGATGCAACAATCCTTTCTCATGAACATGGGCGGGGGTTTCCCTCTGGGGCTGATGATGATCTCGATCGGTTTGGGTCTCTACGCTTTCTACCAGCTCAATCCAGGGCAATTGCCCGCCGCCATCCAAGGGGACCGGGTTTTCCCCTATTTCATCGCCAGCCAGATGCCGGCGGGGTTGAGGGGGATCATGATCGCGGCCATCCTGGCCGCAGCCATGTCGTCGATCGATTCGGGGCTGAATTCGGTCACCACGGCCATCATGAACGATTTTTTCAAGCGGTTTGGATGGTCTCTGGCCTGGATCGCGCCTTGGCTTCCCGGACCGGGCTCGCTGGAATTGGCGTTCTCGCGCCTGCTGACCCTGGGCCTGGGCGTCCTGGTCACCGTGCTGGCCTGTTTCGTGGGCCAATTGGGTTCCATCGTGGAGATTGCCGCCACTATTGTGGATAGCTTTACCGGGCCCATGCTGGGGGTGTTTCTTCTGGGAATGTTCACCCGCAAGACCGAGTCCAGGGGCGCCTTCCTGGGACTGCTTTTGGGCACTCTGACCACGGCTTATTTCATCTTCTACTCCGAAGTTTCCTTTCTCTGGTATGCGCCCATCGGCGTCTGCACCACGCTCCTGGTAGGCCAGACCGCCAGCCGGCTGGTGGGCGGACCCGGCCAGGCGCCCCGGGAACTGGTGTTTCGGATTTTCCGGTCCAGGGAGTAGCCGGTCCGGGGTTAAGCCACGACCCTCCAGCACCCCGCCCTCTTCCATATGGGCTCCCGACTCGAATTCGTGTAGAATCCGAGCCCAAGTCGGCGCTCGCGTTGCTCACGTTCTGAGCCCGAAGCTCCCTGTTCGAGGACCCCCAATGGACCAGCCGCTGTTTTCCTCCCTGGACTATTTCATCATGCTGGCCTACATCCTGCTGGTGGTGGGGATGGGCGTCTGGGTCGGCCGCGGACAACGCTCCACCAAGGAGTATTTCCTGGCGGGCCGTTCCATGGGCTGGTTCCCCATCGGGATCTCCACCATAGCCAGTCTCTACAGCGCTATCAGCTACATGGGAGGCCCCTCCGAGTATCGCAGCTACGATTTGCGGATCACGGTGGGCATGCTTTCCATGATCCCCACGGCCTGGGTGGTCATGGTGGTCTTCATGCCCTTCTTTCATCGGCTGCAGGTCTACACCGCCTACGAGTATCTGGAAAAGCGGTTCAATGTGAAGGTTCGCGTGTTGGCCAGTGCGGTGTTCGTTTTTTGGAGGATCCTGTGGATGGGAACAGCCGTCTACGTGCCCTCTCTGGTGCTGCACACCATCACCGGTCTTCCCTTGATTCCCATGATCCTGGTGGTCGGCGTGGTGGCCACGCTCTACACGGTAGTGGGGGGAATGCGGGCCGTGATCTGGACCGACGTGGCCCAGTTTTTCGTTCTCTCGGGAGGATCGGTGCTGGCCCTTTGGGTGGTCAGCACTCAGATTGGGGGGCTTGAGGGCATCTGGTCCCTGGCGGAGCAGGGAGGCCGGACCCGGATTTTCGATTGGTCCCTTGATCCCACCACCCGGATCACCTCCTGGGGGGCACTGATTGGCGGCCTGGTAGCCAATCTGGGAATGTACGGGGCCGATCAGGTCAGCGTGCAGCGCTATCTTGCGGCCAAGTCGCTCAAGGGAATGCAAAAATCGTTCATTCTCAACACGGTGGGCGGCTGGGCCATGGGATTCCTGATGATCGGGATCGGTTTGGGGCTCTACTCCTTTTATGCCCTGCACCCCGGGAGTCTGCCGGCAACCATCGGCGGAGACAAGGTCTTTCCCTTTTTTATAGCCACCGAGATGCCGCTGGGCTTGCGAGGCATGATGATCGCCGCCATCCTGGCAGCCGCCATGTCGTCCATCGACTCCGGCCTCAACTCCTCGGTCACGGCGTTGATCACCGATTTCTTCAAGCGCTTTGGCTGGCTGAGCCAGGGAGGCCTGACTTCCCCGGATGACCAGGCCCGGCGTGAGTTGAAGATCTCTCGGGCCTTGACTTTTGCCCTGGGGCTGGTGGTCACCGTGCTGGCTTGCTTCGTGGGGGCCTTGGGCACCATTATCGAGATCGCCAACAAGCTGGTGAACAGTTTTGCCGGGCCCATGCTGGGGATTTTCGTTCTGGGAATGATGACCCGCAAGACGGAATGGCGAGGAGCCTTCTGGGGCCTGGTGGTGGGCACGGTGGCCACGGGGTACTGCATCCTGGACAACAGCGTTTCCTTCCTCTGGTTCGGTCCCATCGGGGCGGTGGTCACGGTGCTGGCAGGGCAGGCCATCAGTGCCCTGGCGGGCAGCCAGCAGACCGACCGGTCCGATCTGGTCTTCCAATTCCGGCGCATCTGGCAGAAAGGGTCCGGCGATGAATCGGCCGAGGCATGAGGCCAGGTGTCACAGCCGGGAGTAATTCAATTCCTGGCGCCAACACAGCTTATGAACAACACCCAGCAACCCAATCCGTCCGCGGACGCCGGAATCCCTCCCTGGAATAGAGGAGACCTGCCTCCCTCGCCCCGTTTCGGACGGCGTCATCTCACGGCCATCATCGGCCCCGGAGTTGTCATGGTGGGGGTGTCGGTGGGAGCCGGAGAGTGGCTCTTCGGTCCGGCCGTGACGGCCCAGTATGGCGGAACGCTCCTTTGGCTGGGCGGTTTGAGCATCCTCATGCAGCTGTTCTACAACCTGGAAGTGATGCGCTACACCCTCTACTGCGGAGAGCCGGTGCACGTGGGGTTCTGCCGATCCTGGCCCGGCCGCCGGGTCTGGATCCCTTTCTATGCGGTCCTGGAGTTTTCCAGCATCTGGCCTTTCATGGCCTCCAATGCGGCGGTGCCATTGGCGGCGGCCATGCTGGGCCATCTGCCCGGCGCCGGAATGACCAGTTGGCTGGGAGTTGAAATGTTGGAGGCGGGCCTGGTCAAGGTGCTGGGCTACCTCATCTTCATCCTGGCCTTTGTGCCCTTGATCTTTGGCGGAACAGTCTACCGGTTGATCGAGCGGCTCATGACCACCAAGATGGTCATCGTGCTGACCTTCCTCACTTTCACCACGCTGTTCATGGTTTCCGGACGCAACGTTCGGGAGGTGTTCAGCGGCTTCTTTCGGGTGGGGGCGGCGCCGCTGCGCGCCGGTACCGTCATCGCCGACGGGCATTTTACGCTGAGCTCCCGGGAAGGCGGCGCCGGCTATACCATCCGTGGAACCATGGAAAAGGGCAGGGCGGTAGCCTTGTCATTTGCCGTGGACCGGGAGGGGGCCGTGCGGACGTTCGGTGTGGGGGATCCGGTTCCCGCCGGCCTGGAAAATCGGCGCAGGCGCATGCTGGAACGCGCCGGGAGGCTGGCTGGAAGAGGAGGCTTTTATATTGAGGTTGTCGAGGGGGCAGCCGTTTTGTCGGCCGAAGGCAGCATCGCCTCCGATCGGTCCTGGCGCCCCACTGGTTTTTTTGTGAAGCGAAACGGTTTGGTGGAACGCTTCGAGAGCCTGGAGGAGCTTCCACCGGCCTTTGCCCGCCGCCTGGGAGAACTGGTGGACCGCCAGGGACTGGAGCTGGTGAGCCTGCTCGGGTACGCCCGCCAGCATGGACGGCTGCCCTACCTGGAGTGGGCCATGCTGGCTGGTCTGGCGGCCATTGCCGGCGCCGGCGGCCTGTCCAACAGCCTCTTCTCGAACTATGCCAGGGACAAGGGCTGGGGGATGGGGGCTCGGGTCGGAGCCATTCCCAGTGCCGTGGGTGGATTGACCATCAGCCTGTCCCACGTGGGTGAGGTCTTTGCGATCAGCCGGGAATCCCTCCAGCGGTGGAAGGGCTGGATCCGCCAGGTTCGGCGGGATCAAGCCATCTGGGTCACTGGCAGCTTTCTGGGCATGGCCCTCCCCTGCATGTTGTCGCTGGAGTTCATCCGCAACGCTCCCATTTCGGGAAACCGGGTGGGCGCCATGGTGGCCGACGGTCTGGCCTCCCGGCACCCCGATTTCGGCTATATTTTGTGGCCGCTGACCCTGCTGATCAGTTTCCTGGTGCTGGCCCCCAATCAGATCCACTCGGGAGACAACATCGCCAGGCGTTGGACCGACATCATCTGGACAGTGAGCAGCCGGGCCAGAACCCTGGGCGGCAACCAGGTCAAGTTCATCTATTACGGCATCCTGCTGGCCTATGGGGTCTGGGGCCTCTTCGCCCTCTCTCTGTTCAACCCCCTCCAGATTGCCAAGGTGGGAACGGTGCTGATGAACGTGGCCCTGGGAGCCAGTTCGCTGCATGTCCTCTACATCAACCATTCGCTGTTGCCGCCCGAGGTGCGTCCGGGCTGGATCAGCAGGATGGGCCTTGTCTGTTGCGGCCTCTTCTTCCTCGGAATCACCGTCATCGTGGTGCTTAAGGTGTAGTGCCTTAGCCTCAGTCAGATCACCTGTTTTTAGAAAGAGGGACGAGGATTCCCGGGTCGTCATTGGCGACGCGGTTCACCCTGGTGCTGACGGCGCGCGGCTCGAAGGGGCCGGCACAGGGTTCCCGCACCAGATCGAGCAATTGAGGCAGCGGCGAGGCGGGATCGAGCCACTGGGTGAACCGGCCGGGAGGGATGACCGCCGGCTGCCGCTCATGGATGTCGGCCAGCGCCGGTGAGGCGGCCGTGGTGATGATGGTGAAGGACTCGACCGGTTCTCCGGATTTGTCCCAGCACTCCCAGAGGGCGGCCAAAGACAGGGGCGAGCCCCTGGCCAGAGCCACGAACCAGGGCTGCCTGGAGGGGCCGGCCCGTTTCCATTCGAACCAGCCATTGGCCGGAACCAGGCAGCGGCGGGAACGGAAAGCGGCGCTGAAGGAGGGTTTGAAGTGAACGCTCTCGGACCGAGCGTTGATGAGGCGTGAACCGATCCTGATGTCCTTGGCCCAGGAAGGCACCAACCCCCAGCGCAGCCGCACGATGGTGCGGCGACCCGTTTGGTCCAGGCGACAGACGGCGAAGTCCTGGGTGGGGGCGCCGTTGTAACGGGGGTGGAAGTTCAGCAGAGGGGCCGGTCTGGACAGCGAGTAGAGGTGGTGAAGCTGCCCCCAGGTAAATTGCTGGGTAAATCGGCCGCACATGGTGGTTTGCCGTCGGCGTCCGTGAAGAGGGCGGTGCGAAAATCAGGGTCTGGACCCGCCGGCCGGAGCGATCGGCCGATGACTTCCACGCGCCGGCGCCACTCCGGTTACCGGCCGGGACTTCGCCGAGTATTGCACTTGCCTGCCTATCCGCAGGCAATGTTACATGTTTGCCGGGAGGGGTCAACTCCGGTGTTCTCCGGGGCCCAACCGGTTTCCCCCCGAGTGCCCGGTTTCCACCCCCCACCGCATCAGCCATCGCCTGGCGGCTCGGCTTCTGCGACTCCCCCTCAAGGGGGGAGTGATTGCCTGGGAGCGCGGGCGTCCCGCCCGCACAAGGCCGGGCACAGCTTCGCCTAACTCCCCCTACTTCGATCAACGGGGACCGGCACCATTGTTTCCCTTCCGCCTGGCTGATGTGGTGCCCGACGACAGGGTTGCTGCCTGCAGAATCGCACTGAAGCTCAGCGGCCGCCAAGCGGCGAACGCTGCTGGCTGCCTGAAGCGTCGATAGCCCGGAGGCACCGGCGCGGGAGGACGCCTTGGCAGGAACAGGATGCGGGCGGGACGCCCGCGCTCCCAGGAAGTCGTCATCCCATGACATCACTTTTACCTCTCAAGAGGGGAGTGATTCGGATGCTGGGGTGTTGCGAGCCACACGGTAGACCCGGCTAGGCAATGAACATCGGGAGCCTTGTGCAGGCCCCAATCACTCCCCCCCTTGAGGGGGAGTCGGCGAGACCAGGGCGGAGCCCGCAGTCGAGCCGGAGGGGGGCAAACACCGCGCCTCGTGAGTGAATGTCAGCGGCGCGTTGGCAGCGTCGTTCGAGCGCTAGAGGGTTTCCGGCAGGGCTCATCGCGCATCATCTTCCGATCGCTTAGGATATACGTTATGTAGGTATCACTCCTTGAAATCTTCTCGAGTGTGCACCCCCGGTGAGAAATGCGGGTTCAGGGTGGCTCACGGCGGCGCCGGCTCCTACCAAACGTACAAATCTGGATTGAAAGCCATAAAGTCGATTGCATGCGGGCCTTCCGATCCGTAAAATAGCCCTGTCCAAATCTTTTGGTTTTCCTCGATGCGTTCGAGTTGAGAGTGTTGAGAAAGTGAGGGACCCTAATTGCAAGCTTTTGACTATGTTGCGCCCAAGAGTTTATCGGAAGCGGTGAGCTTGTTGGAGCAGAAGGGGGAACGGGCCCGCGTATTGAGCGGAGGAACCGACCTGATCGTCCAGGTGAGGGAGAACAACCGCGATCTGGACCTCATTGTGGATGGCAAAAAGATTGCCGAACTGATGGAGCTGTCTTTCGATCCCCAATCGGGACTAACCCTGGGCGCTTCGGTTCCCTGTGTTTGCTTTTACGAAGACATCCGGATTTCTCAGCTTTATCCCGGACTGAATGATGCCGCCACGCTGATTGGCGGCATACAGATCCAAAACCGGGCTTCCTTTGGGGGCAATCTCTGCAACTCCTCGCCGGCGGCTGACTCCATTCCGGCCTTGATTGCCCATTCGGCGGTTTGCCTGATCGCAGGACCCGGGGGTACCCGCACCGTGCCGGTGGAAGATTTCTGCACCGGTCCCGGAAGGAACGTCCTGGCGCCCAATGAGTTGCTGGTTTCCATTCACGTTCCGCCTCCCCCCGAGCGCTTTGGCGCCCACTATCTGCGCTTCATTCCGCGAAACGAAATGGACATCGCCGTGGTCGGCTGCGGGGCGTCGCTGGAGATGGAATCCGACCTGCGCACCGTCAAGAGAGCGCGAGTTTCCTTGGGAGCGGTTGCTCCCACGCCGCTGCTGGTTGGGGAAGCGGCTGCCGAACTGGAAGGCAGGGAGCTGGATGAGGGTGCCATCGAGAAGGCTGCGGCTGCCGCGCGAGCTGCGGCTCGTCCCATCACGGACATGAGGGGCACCGTGGAGTATCGGGTGCACCTGGCCGGAGTGTTGACTCGGCGCGCACTCGAGAAATCGTTAGAACGGGCCAAGGAGGATTGAGCATGGCGTCGAAAGTTCATGTGGCAGCAACCATCAATGGAGAACCGGTCGAGTTCCTGTGCGAGCCCAGGCAGAGCTTGTTGGAGGTCTTGCGGGACGAATTGAGGTTGACCGGCAGCAAGGAAGGGTGCAACAACGGAAACTGTGGAGCCTGCAGTGTCATCCTGGACGGGTTGCTGGTCGATGCCTGTATCGTGCTGGGCGTGGAGATCGACGGATGCACGGTGGAAACCATCGAGGGCATGATGGGGCCGGAAGGGCTGCATCCGCTACAGCAGTCTTTTCTGAACAATGCGGCGCTGCAGTGCGGGATTTGCACGCCGGGTTTTATTATGGCCGGCAAGGCCCTGCTGGATAAGAATCCTCAGGCTACCGAGGGCGACATCCGCCACTGGTGTGCCGGAAACCTCTGCCGCTGCACCGGCTATGACAAGATTGTGCGTGCCATCATGGAGGCCGAACCCCAATTGGAGGTGAAGAAATGAACCCCACCCAGACGATGGAACCAGCCAAGACGGAGGTCGAACGGAAGTACAAGGTCATCGGGACCCGGCCCATACGCCATGACGGTGTGGACAAGGTCACGGGAAGGGCCGTCTACGGCGCCGACGTCCAGTTGCCGGGCATGCTCCACGGGAAGATCCTCCGCAGCCCTCACGCCCATGCCCGAATCAAGTCCCTCAACACCGAAAAGGCCGAGGCCCTGTACGGTGTGAAAGCGGTGATGACGGCAGCCGATTTCCCCGACGCGGGGAGTCGCACCGCCAACCTGGGGGAATTGGGCGAGGTCCCGTTAAAGCCGATGTGCGACAACGTCATGGCCTCGGACAAGGCGGTTTATCACGGCCACGCCGTGGCGGCGGTGGCGGCGACCAGCCCGCACATTGCCGAGGAAGCTCTCAAGCTGATTGAAGTCGAGTACGAGGTGCTGCCGCCGGTCATGGACGTGCTGAAGGCGATGGAGGAAGATTCGCCCTTGTTGCACGACGATCTCTACACCGATGAGTTGGGGGAGAAGAGCGCCAAGCCAAGCAACGTGGCTTCTCACTCCCGGCACGTCTTAGGGGATATCAACCAGGGGTTCGCCGCCGCTGATCATATTTTGGAACGGGAGTATCGTTGCGCCACCGTCCACCAGGGATATATCGAGCCCCACGCCGCCACCGCCATGTGGAATCCGGATGGCTACCTTACGCTTTGGGTAACCACGCAGGGTGCCTTTACCGTCCGCACCAGCGTTCATCAGATTCTGGAAATCCCCGTTTCGAAATTGAAGGTCATCCCCACCGAAATCGGAGGCGGTTTCGGGGGGAAGATTCCCGTGTATGGGGAGCCGGTGGCTGCCGTGCTCTCGCGGAAAGCCAGGCGGCCGGTCAAGGTGGTGATGGATCGAACCGAAGTCTTCCAGGGAACCGGACCGACTTCCGGCTCCTACGTCAAGCTGAAGATGGGCATCACCAACGAGGGGCGCATCACAGCGGCCGAGGCCATGCTGGCCTACGAGGCCGGTGGCTACCCGGGTTCCGTCGTAAGCCTGGGCGGTATTTGCATGTTTGCCCCCTATAACGTTGAGAACCTCACTATCGACATGTATGACGTGGTGGTGAATAAGCCCAAGACGGCGGCCTACCGGGCTCCGGGAGCCCCCAATTCGGAATTTGCTGCCGAGTGCATGATCGACGAGTTCTGCCAGATTCTCGATATGGATCCCATGGAGATTCGGCTGAAGAATGGAGCCAAGGAAGGCGATATTCAGTGCCACGGGATTCCTCATCCTCGGATCGGCTGCCTGGAGACGACCGAGGCGGCCAGGGACTGCGAACACTACCAGACTCCGCTGGAGGGGCCCAACCGGGGCCGCGGGGTGGCTTCAGGCTATTGGGTCAATGCGGGCCTGACCTCGAGCGTCACCGCACGGCTCAATGGCGATGGGACCGTCACCTTGCAGGAGGGTTCCACCGATATCGGAGGCACTCGGACCTCCATCGCCATGCAGTTGGCCGAGGTTCTGGGGATCCCGGTCGAGGATGTCATTCCCTCGGTGGCCGATACTGATTCGGTGGGATATACCGAGGTCACCGGAGGAAGCCGGGTCACCTTCGCCACGGGTTGGGCGGCCTATAACGCGGGTCAGGCCATTCGGAGCCAGCTCATCGAGCAGGCGGCCGAGGTGTGGAAGGTCGACAAGGACCAGGTGTCGTTGGCCGACGGAGAGATTTCGACCACCAACGGCGACTCCAGGACCATGACCATCAAGGAGCTGGCGGCCGACCTCAGCCGGAAGGGCATCGACATCGGAACCCGTCAGACGGTCACTCCCCAGAACCACGGAGGGGCCTACGCCACCCATATCGTGGATGTGGAGATCGATCCCGATACCGGAAAGGCCACCATCCTGCGGTATACGGCCGTTCAGGACGCGGGGAGAGCCATTCACCCCAGCTACGTGGAGGGCCAGATGCAGGGCGGGGTGGTGCAGGGCATCGGCTGGGCTCTGAACGAGGAGTACTTCTACAATGAGGCCGGGCATTTGATGAATTCCAGCTTCCTGGACTACCGCATGCCCACCAGCCTGGATCTGCCCATGATTGAGACCATCATCGTGGAAGTGCCCAACCCGGGGCACCCCTACGGAGTGCGCGGGGTCGGCGAGGTACCCATCGTCCCGCCGCAGGCAGCCGTCTCCAATGCCATCGCTCGGGCCGTTGGGGTGCGCCTGGGCGATCTTCCCATGTCTCCCCAACGGGTGGTGAAGGCGCTGTCGGCCAAGAGCTGAGGGAACCTGATCTTCAGACGGAGCAATCGGGCTCGAGGCCGGGAAAGCGGCTTCGAGCCCTTTTTTGTGATCCGAACCAGGCAAATAGTGTCCTGTCTCAGAAATAAGATTACCATCTCCGATGGAGGTTCCACCGGGGAACGGTCGGTTCGAGAGACCCTTTGCGTTTCAGCCAACAGGTACCCTTCTGCTCCCCGTTCCGGGAACCTCCATCGGCCCAAGGGGTTCGGGCGGAACGGCGCCGTCTTCGGCGTCGCTCCTCCTCACAATGAAGGGGCATTGCATCGTCGTCGCTCCTAGAATCCGGCGCCGTTGCGCTCCGAAAGATGGCAACCCTATTTCTGAGACAGAACACTAGAACCGAGAGGCGACATCATGGCTATTGTTCACATCCCGGCGTTGCTGCACTCCCTGACGGGCGATGTCAGGAAACAGGAAGTCGATGGACGGACGGTAGGAGAATTGATCGAAGAGTTGGAGCGGCTCTATCCGGGGATTCGGAACCGCCTGTTGGAGAACGGACATCTCCGGTCGGGCCTGGCAATCTTCGTGGATGGGATGGTCCGTCGGGAGGCTCTGGAGTTTGAAGTCACTCCCGAGAATGAGGTGCTGTTCGTCCCGGCAGTTGCAGGAGGGTGAGCCATGACCAAGGCCGGGGAAGGAAAGTCGAGCAGCCGGTCCTCACCGCCGAGGGGCGAGTTGGCCGAACTGTTGGAGAGGGCGCGGCAGGTCGCAGGCCAAACCAGGCAGTTGATTGACCAGGCCCTGACCCGGAGGATCAGCCACCGGCTGAAAGCAGACAACAGCTTTGTGACCGAGGTGGATCTGGCTGTAGAAAAATATGTCAGGTCGGCCTTGAGCGTTTGGTTTCCCTCTCATGGCATCCTGGGCGAGGAATTCGACCCTTGCAACCCGGATGCGGACTACCAGTGGATCATCGATCCCGTTGACGGAACCCGCAGCCTGCGCCATCGGGTCCCGCTGTTCGGAACACTCCTGGCGCTACGCTTTCGAGGTCATCCGGTCCTGGGCGTGATCGACTTGCCGGGTCTGAAACGCTGTTACAGCGGCGCCGTGGGCTTGGGAGCCTGGTGCAACGGCCGCCGACTGCAAGTCGTCGACCTGGGCCGGGACGATTCTCTTGAGCAGGAGATCCTGTCGGTTGGAGAGAGAGTCCAGTTCCAGAAAGCAGGAAAGGCGGAAGCGCTGGAGCGCCTGCACCGGTCCCATCCCAGCGTTCGAACCTACTGCGACTGCTTCGGCCACTGCCTGGCTCTGGAAGGCTCGGTGGGAGCCATGATCGATCCCGATTTGCGCCTCTGGGACGTGGCGGCCACGGTGGTGCTGGCCGGAGAGGCCGGTTGCGAGTTCCGTTGGTTGCGGCGGGATGAGGGGGGCCGCAAGGGCGGCTGTTACGATGTGGTGTTCGGAAAGCCCAGGGTGGTCGATTGGGTGATGCAACTGTGGAACGACCCGTCCTCCTGAGGATGGAGAGGTAAGAGGTTTTTTGGGGACACCCTCGGGGGCTTCGCGATGGAACCAGCCGAGGTTAGCCGGGCTCCCGCCCTGCCGTGCGGATCATTCGAGGAAAAACGGGTGACCGTTAATGAACATGAACCACAAATGGACACAAATAGACACGAATACAGATGAGCCTCCTGCAACGACAAGCGGCACCAAAATCCCTCTGCGATTTTGTGCCCTTAGTGTGACTTTGTCTCCTTGGGGGATAATCCCCTCAATGGGTTTCAGAAATGTGGCTGGATCTCTTGTATCGAAAGAACATTGACAGATGAGTCAAGTTTGGTGAATTGCTGGTCGTAGATTGTGGATTGTAGAGGTGGATTTTAGGCAAGATCAGTTGTCACAATCCCCAAATTAACAACTCATTAATCAGTTTATTGGTGTCCATTGGTGTCCATTCGTGGTTCGGTCGTGCCCCTTCGTGGATATGCTTTATTGGTCCTTCGTGCCCTTCGTGGATGTCGTTCGTGGATAACCCCTCAATGGGTTTCAGACAAGTGGAGCGTTTCGGGAGCAGGAAAGCGCCTTAGGACCTGGTTGCACTTTTTGAAGGACTGCACCGAGATCAACAAGATGCTTATCGCATGGTTCAAATCACTATCCACTTGCCACTGGCCACTATCCACTATTCACTTAGCCACGCCCCCGGCCCCCACGACGGTACGGATCATACAAGGCGAAACAGGGGTGTTTCGGGCAAGTTAGAGATCTACCTGAACACATTCCAAGGAGACCGTGATGGCGGAACTCAAGGAAGCTCAGCCTCTTTACCTGCCGGACCTGTCTCACCTCGAGCGGGAGGGCCTCCGGTTCTTTATCGACGGCGAGGGTCCCAACTGGCTGGTCACCGGCCGGCGGGGAGCCCGGCTGCTGGATTGGTTGCGGGAGCCGTTAACGGTTGGAGCTCTGAGCCGGCGTTACGCGGAGTGGCTCCAACTGGATGCCGCCAAGTCCTGGCTGCATGTGCATTCCTTTGTCCGCGACTGCCTCCGAACGGGCATGTTGTCATTCACACCCTTTGAGCGTGCGCCCTATGCCGGTCGTTCGGCCCATCTGCGTGTCGACAAGCTCTCCGAAGTCTGGATCCATACCAACAACTCCTGCAATCTCTCCTGCACCCATTGTCTGGTCAGCTCGTCGCCGGCGGCGGATCCGGGACTGCCGACCTCTCGACTGCTCCACATCATCGACCAGGCCTGCGAGTGCGGGGTCGAGCGCTTCTACTTCACCGGAGGAGAACCGTTCGCGCGTCCCGATATTTTTGAGTTGATCCAGACCGTCACCGAAAAGAAACAGGCCGAGCTCATCATCCTGACCAACGGGCTGTTGTTCCAGGGAAAGCGGCTGGATCGGCTCGGTCAGATCAGCCGGGACCGGCTGAGGCTCCAGATCTCACTGGACGGCGCCGTAGCGGAAACCAATGATCGCTACCGCGGGCGCGGCACCTTTGACAGGATTGCCGAAGGGACTCGGGCGGTAGCGGGGCTGGGGTTCCCGGTTTCCCTGACCACCGTGGTCACCCGCGAAAACCTGGAGGAGCTGCCCCGGATCACCCAGTTCGTCAAGGACTGGGGTGCGCAGTCGCAACACCTGATGTGGATGCACCGGCGGGGGCGGGTCCTGGAGACCGACCAGGATGCATTCCCCTCCTGCCAGGAGCTGATCCGGGCCGCCCGGGCCACCGCTCAAAAAGCCGGAAGGCTCGGCATCAGGCTGGACAATCTGGAGTCCTTGAAGCTGCGGGTCAACGGGAGGCCGGGGGTCAAATACGACCTCGGGAACCAGTTCTGGGATTCCTTGTGCGTCTATTCCGACGGCACCGTCTATCCTTCGGCGGCCTCCGCCGACCACAAACCCCTGTCCGCCGGAGTGGTCGACAATGGAAATTTACGTCGAATCTGGCAGGACTCCCCGGTGGCCCGACAATTTCGGCAGGCCTCTGTTGCAAACAAGTCCTGGCTCCGGGACGACCCCTTCCGATTCATACTCGGAGGCGGAGATATTGAGCACAGCTATTTCTTCAGCGCCAACCAGTCCGGGAGGGGGGACCTGCATGCCCCCGACCCCTACTATGAGGTTTATCGCGCCCTGGCTGAGGACATCATGGTCGAGTTGGCGCAGGAGAAGCGGCGCAGCCTGAACAGCCGTTCCGGTTTCGACGCCCCGGTGGTCTACCATTCGATGGGTGAAGGCGCCGTCGCCTGCGGCACGGACAGGGATCAGATCGATGTCGGCAGCGAGACCTCGGTAGCAACGCTGCATTCCAACTGTGTGTTGGCCTTTGACATTGAACGGTCCCGCCGGGTGGTGCGGGAGTTTTACGCCAGGGCCGCAGAGGAGCCCCAGGCGGACCTTTGTTGTCCCATGGACATTGACCCGGCTGAGGTCAGCCATATCCCCGGGGAAGTGATGGATCGCTTTTACGGTTGTGGTTCTCCGGTTGCCCTGGCTGAATTGGCTTCCGGGGAAACGGCGCTGGATCTGGGATCGGGAGGCGGCATCGATTGCTTCATCGCCGCCCGCAAGGTAGGGCCCGCGGGACGGGTCATCGGCGTGGACATGACCTCCGAGATGCTGGCCGTGGCCAATCGGAACCGGACCGCCGTAGCGGAAAATCTGGGATACGACATCGTCGAGTTTCGTTACGGCTTTCTGGAACAGATTCCGGTGGAGAGCAAGACCGTTGACCTGATCACCTCCAACTGCGTCATCAACCTCTCACCAGACAAGAAGGCGGTGTTTCGCGAAATGTGGCGGGTGTTGAAGGATCATGGCCGCGCCGTGGTGAGCGACATCGTCAGTCGGGAATCCGTGCCCGACCACCTGCGGGTCAATCCGAGGTTGTGGGGGGAGTGTCTGTCGGGAGCACTGACTGAAGAGGAATTTATGGCCTACCTGGAACAGGCCGGATTCCACGGCCTTCAGGTGCTGAAGAGAACCTACTGGAAGGAAGTCGAGGGGTGCACTTTCTATTCGGTTACCCTGCGGGGTTTCAAGTTTGAAAAGACCGCAGGTTGTATCTTCATGGGTCAGCGGGCCGTCTATCTCGGGCCTCAGAAGGCAGTCATGGACGAGGAGGGACACCTGTTCCCGCGCAACGAACCGATTGAGGTCTGCACCGATACCGCCGCCAGGCTCAGCCGACCTCCCTACCGGGGCTTCTTCGTGATTCAGGGTCCCGCCGGGGACGGGGATCTGGCCGGAGATGCCTGCTGTTCGCCCGGCAGCTCCTGTTGCTAGGCGGGAAACTCCACTTCCCACACCTCGGTGCTTACCGATCCGTCATCCTTCACCGCAACCACTCGGTATTGTGGTGGGAAGAGCTTCAAGTGCGGGGGGCCTTCATCATAGCTCAACCTGTAGGTGATGGACCCTGTGCCGAAGACGGGAACGCGTCCGATGCGTGTTTCCCAGGGGTAGTGCGTGTGTCCGTGAAATACCGCCGTGACCGAAGAGTCGCGAATCAGGTTCTGCAGCCGCGGTAGATCTTCCGGCGTCATCCTGTCGAACATTTCCACGCCGACGTGGACCGGTGGGTGGTGAGTGAGGATGATGGTGGGAACCGATCGCTGCAGTTGAGTTTCCAGCCATGCGAAGGCGCTCGGCTCCAGAGTGTAGACGTCGGTCTTCCATGCTCCCCAGTCCAGACTGAGAAAACGGATACCCCCGACCTCCCAGCTATAGTTGAACAGGCCGTGACGGGGCCCGTGGGGGAAGATCCGCGCTCTGCAGGCGTCGCGGTCGTCGGCGTTGCCCGGGATGTAGTACCAGGGCAGGTCCAGGCCATGAGCACGAACGGTGAGCGGACCCGGCGCCGGACTGTCGCCTTCCAGTCCATAGATTGAGCGGGCACCCTCATAAGAGGCAGGGCGGGACGAGGTGCAGATCATATCGCCCGTGTGGGCGATGAAGGCGGCTCCATGGCGGTCGTGGCGGGCAATGTGGGCGAGGGCAGCGCTCAGGGCGCGTCCCGCTGCATAGAAATGCAACAGGGTGTCGGCCGTTTCGCCGACGTGGGAGTCCGTGATTTGAATGAACTTTAGTGACAAACCTCGCTCCCGGACCGACAAGCGGCTTGCGGACGCTGCCGAACGACCAGCCTCCGACCCCAATGGACCACTTCTCCGCAAGCGGGAACAGTGCCCCCAATGGGAACAAGCCCCTAATTCCTGAGAGACATCATTTTCGGTTCTTTTCCCTTCCCATACCAGGTGACTTCTCCAGTTAGCGCCTTCAGGAATTCAACCAGGTCTTTCTGGTCCTGCTTGCTGAGTTTCAGTTTCTTGACCTTGGAGTTCAGCCACTTGTTGGCATGGCCCCCCTTGTTGTAGAAATCGACGACTTCTTCCAGCGTCTTCTGAGAACCATCGTGCATGTAGGGGCCGGTCTGGGTAATTTGCCGCAGAGTAGGGGTTTTAAAAGCTCCCTGGTAGCCTTCCAGCTTCTGAATGGCGTAGCGGCCCAGATCCGGCTTCTTGGCGTCCATCGCCACACCCAGGTTGTAGTAATTTTCATCGCTGAAATTGAAGCCGACGTGGCAGGTTTCGCAGTTGCCCCGGTTCTCGTCCTTGAAGATCTCATAACCCCGTTGGGCGGCTTCACTCATGGCGCTCTTGTCTCCAGCCTGAAAGCGGTCGAAGGGACTGTTTCCGGCCAGGATGGAGCGTTCGAAGGTGGCGATCGAATTGGCAATATGGTCCGCGGTCACCCCGCCCTCGGGGGGAAAGGCGGCCTTGAACAAAGCCACGTATTCGGGATCCGATTCCAGGCGCTTGACGACCGTTTCCATATCCGGCATGGCCATTTCAATGGGGTTCTGCACCGGTCCCAGGGCCTGTTCTTCCAGGGTGGCCGCGCGGCCATCCCAGAACTGCCGCAAGGTGAAGATGCGGTTGAATGCCGGCGGCGACTGTCGCCCGCCTTTTTTCCCGCCGACGCCGGATGAAAACTGGCTGGGATCGGCAAAACCGTTCTCCGGAACATGACAGGAAGCGCAGGAAATCGAATGGTCGACGGAAATACTGGTTTCGAAAAAGAGCCGCTTGCCCAGCTTGAGTTTTTCTTCGGTCACCGGATTGTCTTCGGGTATGATGGCCGACTCCGCGTCCAGGCCTAGGGGAAAGGTCAGTTCGTACGGCCCCGGCCCCTTGTCGGTTGACTCTGGCTCCGCAACGTCACTGGATGAGCTGCAGGCAGCCAGGAGGAAAGCAGTCAGTAACAAGCCGAAACCGGCAGAAAGGCCACGAACCATTTTGTTTCTCCTTTTTCCTTGGCGATGTTGGCGGCTATCGCAACAGTGTTCCGTTGAATCCCACCGTATGCGCCGAGTGGGTCCTGGAGTTGGGAAACGTGGGGATGGAAGCGCCGGCTCCGGGCCCCAACCCTTGGCGGCTGGGTCGGCTGAACCGGCGCCGATTATTCTAGCACCACACTCTCGAAAATACTAACCCGGATGGGTTGCTTGCGTCGAGTGCGGGGGAGGGAGAAGCATGAGAGGCAGGCGGCAGATCGGTATTGCAGACGTCGTTCCGGCTCTCCGTCTTCTCGGTTCCGTAGTCCGGGACAAGTCGTGAGAAACGCTGCCGTACATTTATCGCGGCAGCTTGTCTAACCGGGGTCCGATGGTTGGGAGAGCACCGGCTGCACCTGGATTGGTGGCGCGGTGGTTTTTCCTTGAGACCCTTTCGCCCTACCCGCTAGCATGGGGACGCTGTCGGGCAGGCCGGTCCCTGCCGCTCGAAGGAGTCTGTCAATGAAGATCGTCCTACCGCGGGAGCGGGATCAGAGAGAGCGGCGGGTGGCGCTGATACCCGACCACGTCGAGCGTCTCGTCCAAAAGGGAATTCAGGTGGAGGTGGAGACTTCCGCGGGATCGGGGGCCGGCTGCCCGGATGAGGCCTACCAGGCCGGTGGCGCCATAGTCTCATCCGAGCGAGAGAAAATGCTGGCGGCCGCCGACCTGGTTGTCGGGGTTCGGCCCCTTCCTGCGGAGGACGTGGCACGCCTTCCGGAGGATTGTCTTTCCATCAGTTTCCTGGATCCATTCCAAGCTTCCGGGTTGATTGAACTGCTGAGAAGCCGAGGGATCAGCGCCATCAGCATGGAGCTGATTCCCAGGACCACCCTGGCGCAAAAAATGGATGCCTTGAGTTCGCAGGCCAGCCTGGCCGGGTATGTGGCGGTGATCCTGGCAGCCGAGGCCCTGGACAAGATCTTTCCCATGATGACGACTCCGGCCGGCACCATCTTTCCGGCGCGGGTTTTCGTGCTGGGGGCGGGAGTGGCCGGCCTCCAGGCCATAGCCACGGCCAAGAGGCTGGGGGCGCGGGTCGAGGCCTACGATACACGGCCGGCGGTGGAGGAGCAGGTCAAATCGCTGGGAGCCCGTTTTGTGAAGATCGATCTGGGCGACACGGCGGAGACGGAGCAAGGTTACGCGCAGGCGCTCTCCGGGGAGCAGTTGGGCCGGCAGCAGGAGGCGCTTGCCGCTGTCTGTGCTCAGGCGGATGTCGTGATCACCACCGCACAGGTTTTTGGCCGCGAAGCCCCCCGGTTGATCACTGCGCCGGCCCTGAGCCGGATGAGGCCGGGTAGCGTGGTGGTGGACCTGGCTGTGGAGCGCGGCGGCAACGTCGAGGGTTCGGTAGTGGATGAAATTACCGTGACGGGGGGAGTGAAAATCATCGGCCTGGCCAACCTGCCCGGCCGGGTGGCCGCCCACGCCAGTCAGATGTATTCCAGCAACCTCTTCAATCTTGTCGGGGAATGCCTGGAAGAAGGGAAGCCCCCTCTCCGCCTGGATTTGAACCACGAGGTGCTTCGCGCCTGCCTGGTGACCCACCGGCACCGCATTTTGCATGAGGGAATCAACCCGTCTGTCAATCGTTGAGGAGAGCCCATGTCCGGGGAACTGATCTTTTTGATGTTTATCCTGATGCTTACCATATTCCTGGGTTTCGAGTTGATTTCCAAGGTTCCGGCGACGCTACATACCCCGCTGATGTCGGGCTCCAACGCCATTTCCGGGATTACCCTGGTCGGGGCTCTGCTGGCCGCCGGAGCCGTCGACAGTACCCCGCTCAGCACGGCTCTGGGGACGGCTGCAGTCGCGCTGGCAACCATCAACGTGGTCGGGGGATACCTGGTGACCCAGCGGATGCTGGCCATGTTCAAAAAGAAGCGTGGTGACCGGCGGTGAGCATTCCCATCCAATTGGCTTATCTGCTGGCGGCCTTTCTGTTTGCCCTGGGACTGAAGATGATGGGTTCCCCGGCAACGGCTCGCCGGGGGAACCTGGCCTCTGCCTGCGGCATGCTCCTGACGGTTGTGGTGACCCTGCTGCATTCGGAGGTGGTGGAATACCGGTGGATCCTGCTGGGAGTTCTCATCGGTTCAGGCATAGGCTCCTTTGCGGCATCACGTCTGCAGCTTACCGCGATGCCGGAAATGGTGGCGCTGTTTAACGGATTTGGCGGGGGAGCCAGTCTTCTGGTCGGCTGGGAAGCCTACCATCGCCAGCCGGTTCTGGATCCTCTGGGTGCGGTGACCATTCTGCTCGCAGTCCTGATCGGCGGTGTCACCTTCAGCGGCAGCCTGGTGGCCTGGGCCAAACTGAAGGAAATCGGTTGGAGATCCTTTCGTCTCAGTCAGCCGTTGCTTTTTCCGGCACAGCAGGCGGTGAATGGCGTGTTGCTGGCACTCATCTGCGCCGGCGGCGTCCTCTACGGCTTCGAGCCCCAGGAGAGCCAGACGCTGTTTCTGGTCCTGATGGGAATGGCCTTTCTGCTTGGCATCATGGCGGTTACCCCCATTGGCGGGGCTGACATGCCGGTGGTCATCTCGCTTCTGAACAGTTATTCCGGGCTGGCGGCCTGCGCGGCGGGCTTTGCGATTTTCAACAACATACTGATTGTCGCCGGCGCCCTGGTGGGAGCAAGCGGTCTTTTTTTGACCAACATCATGTGCAAAGCCATGAACCGGTCCATCACCAACGTGTTGTTCAGCGGTTTCGGCGCCGTTGGCGGGAATGCCGTCAAGGGGGTCCGAGAAGATCCCCGGCCCATATCGGCGGGGGACGCCTACCTCATCCTGGAAGCCGCCCGGTCGGTTGTTTTTGTACCGGGTTATGGATTGGCGGTCGCTCAAGCCCAACACGGAGTGAGGGAACTGGGGGAGCTATTGGAGCGCGATGGCTGTGAGGTCCGCTATGCCATCCACCCGGTCGCCGGTCGGATGCCGGGCCACATGAACGTTCTGCTGGCGGAGGCCAACGTGTCCTACGATCTTCTGGTCGAGATGGAGGACGTCAATCCCACCATGGAGATGGTGGATGTGTGTGTGGTGATTGGAGCCAATGACGTGGTCAACCCCGCCGCCAGGGACGACCCCGAAAGTCCCATTTACGGAATGCCGATCATCGAGGTAGATCGGGCCAAAGTGGTGATTGTGTTGAAACGGTCGATGGCGGCAGGGTTTGCGGGGATTGACAACCCCTTGTTCTACAAAGGCAACACCCGCATGCTCTTTGGAGATGCCAAGAGCAGCCTGCACTCCGTGCTGGGAGAATTCAAGCGGAGTTAACCCGCAAGTTTCGCCAGGTCTCTGGGTGATTCCACAAAACCGTTTATATTCAGCAGCTTATAAGTTATATTGTGAAGGACTACCTGTACAAACTGGGCCGGGCGCGCCTTGGCTCGTCGTAAGCGCGCGCTGGCTCCCTCGAAGGGTATGCTCTTCGGTCGCGAGCATGGGCTGAAGGGGAAACTGCCGGTGCCATGATCACGCGCCCCGTGAGAAATACAGGTTAACCCGCAAATTCCTGCTGATAGATCCGGCCGTCCTCCAATCGCATTGCCGTCAACCGTCCTCCTCGGACACAGTTGCTGTCGAGGCCTGCGACTCCGGGTTGCTGGAACAACCCCAGGGCGGCCCAATGCCCGAAAACAATGGTGGCGGAGCCGTTGCGGCGGCCGGGAAATGCAAACCATGGGATGAGGGTGTCCGGCATCTCCGCCAGGGGACCCACGAAGCTGAGGTCCATGCTTGCGTCCGGGCTGAGCGTCCTCAGTTGGGTCATGGCTCTGAGCGCCAGCGCCAATCGCAAGGCCTCGGGCTCCCTCTCCTTGGACCCGGCCGGGTTTCTCGCCAGCAGGCGCTGCAACAGCTCAGCGGCCCCCGGACCCTTCAGGCGTCTTTGAATCTCCCGCCCCAGTTCCACAGCCCGGTCCACCGTCCATGCCGGCAACAGCCCGGCATGAACCAGGACATACTCCCTTTCGCAATGAACCAGTGGCCGGCTTCTAAGCCAGGCGAGCAGTTCCTCGCTGTCCTCGGCCGCCAGTATCGAGCTCAGGTGGGGGTTCTTCAGGGAGGAGCGAATTCCCAGGCCGCATGCCAGCAACTTCAGGTCATGGTTTCCGAGAACGCAGACGGCTCGATCGCCAAGCTGTCTGACCCAGCGAAGGACCTCCAGGGACATCGGTCCACGGTTGACCAGGTCCCCTACCAGCCAGAGGCGGTCCCGGCCGGGGTCGAACCGGATGGTTTTCATCAGATGCTGCAGGGTCCGGAAGCATCCGTGAATGTCGCCGATCGCGAAAGTGGCCATGGCATGGAAGCAATACTGAAGCAGTGGCGCCGATCTGACGGGGCGGGGAAGAGTTGCCATCCTCCCGGTGAAAAATGCCGATCAAGTTCGAAGGTCAGGAAATGGAGGAAACTCAGGCCCGCTTCAGCCCCGTTCGCAGCAGCCAGAAAAGGCCGGCGCCAAACTTGACCAGATCGGTCACGGTGTAGGCAAGGTGGTAACGCCAGAAGGTTCCCATCTGCGCCGGCGGTGGAGATCGGGGGACGAAGTCGACCTGGCGGCCGATTTCGACGAGGGAAGGGGTTACCCAGAATGCCAGTACAGCCGACAGGACCCACATTCCGGCGAGCAGCCCCAAGTCGGAATGGTCCGCCGCCAGGCGCCAACTCAAGACCAGGATCACCCCTCCAAGGACCAACTGAAAACGGCCCCAGGCGGTGAAGTAGAACCGATTGAGCTCGGAGGCCAGGAAACGCAAGGCCAAGCGGGCCTCGCCGGGTTCCAGAGGCTCCAGTTGTCGATGGAATTCCGAATTCGAACCGCTCAGCACGGCATCCACACGGCGGAAGTTCTCGGTGGCGACCACCCAAAGGAGTGCCGTGCCCATCAGCCAGGCGCCCATCAACGACAATCGTATGGTATTAGCCCGCATTTCTCACCGGGTCGCTGGATACGTTATGAAAGGCAGTTTATTTTCAGTGCCTTATTGGCTCTGTTCTAAGGGCGTGCGCGAACAGACGACGCTGGGCGCGCCCTGGCTTGTCCTTTCCCCCTCAGCGCGCACATGCTCCCTCGACCGTAGTGCCCGCTACGCTCTTCGCTCGCGAGCACGCGCTGAGGGAAAATTCCTGCGCCATGATCACGCCCCACGGTGAGAAATGCGGGTTTGCCAAGTGGGAGTGGGTCATCGGGGCGGGGGGATTGCGCCTGGCAGGAAGAAGGGCTCCATCGAGCCCCTGGATGTTCCTACCTATTTCTTCTTGAGGTTCAGGGAGGCGGAATTCATGCAATAGCGCAGGCCGGTGGGTTTGGGCCCATCGTTGAAAAGGTGCCCCAGATGGGCGTCGCAGCGATTGCACAGGATTTCTGTTCTGACCATGCCGTAGGCCCTGTCGGTTTCCGTGCGGATGTTCTCGGGAGCAATGGGTTCCCAGAAGCTCGGCCAACCGGTTTCCGAGTCATACTTGGTTTCGGAGGTGAAGAGATCGGTTCCGCAGCACACGCACTGGTAGATGCCCGGCTCTTTGGAAATATTGTACTTCCCGCTGAAGGCCAGCTCGGTCCCTTTTTTCCTGGTCACGTTGTATTGCAGGGCCGTGAGTTGATTGCGCCATTCCTCCTCAGACTTGACTACCTTGTTCACCATCACCAACTCTCCCTTCTCTACGGAGTAGACACTGATCGCCGCCGGGGGATCTCCGCTGTCCAGCGGGGTGTCTGTCGAGAGAGGTGTGGCCTTGTCCCAACCGACCTCGCCGCTGCAGCCAATGAGCCCGGTCCCGACCCATAGAGCGAACATGAAGATCTTGATGCCTCGCATGGCTCACCTTTCCGGCAGGGCTTTGCGGCGGCGCCTGCAGCCCCCCTTTAGCCGACCCTTTCCAGTTTATTTTGCCTTATCCGGAAGTACAAGGGGCAATTGAGAGGGAATGCAGTCCGTGTTTGAAACACTGCTGTCTCACCCCGCATGAACCTTCATAAGAATGCAAGAACCTGCCCCCGAAGTCGAGCCTTGATGGCCAAACGAGTGCTTTAGCAAGGCAGGTCCGTAACCGGAGTCGCCAGAGAGTTTGGTGTCAGTTGCCCTACCGTTTACAAATGGGTTCACAGGTATCGCGCTGCAGGAGAGGCCGGGCTGGGAGCGCGGGCGTCCCGCCCGCATCCTGTCCCTTTGGCCGCCGCTGAGCTTCCGTGCGATGCTGCAGGCAGCCACCCTGTGGGCGGGAACCGCATCGGCCAGGCCGCAGGAGAGTCATGGCGCCGTTTCCGGTTGATCCGAGTGGGGGAGATGGGCGAGGCTGTGCCAGGCTTTGTGCGGGCGGGACGCCCGCGCTCCCAGGAAGCCATCATCCCATGACATCGCCACACCCAGGGCACAAAAATGCAGGAACATTTTGGCGCCGCTTGTCGTTGAAGGAGGGGTCCATCTGTCTTCGTGTCTCTTCGTGTTCATTCGTGGTTCATCTTCATTTACGATCGGCCGTTTTTCCTGGAATGATCTGCACGGCAGGGCGGGGACCGGCTTGCCCGAGCCGGGGGCATTGGGTATCGCCGCAGGCGGGCCTCCGCCCGATAAATCCATTGGAGATAAAAACATTGAGGGAGGCGTGGCCAGATTATAAACTGAGTGCGTTGTCCGGTGAGAATGGCTGGGGAAGGAGGTCTTCTTTGAGGAGATGGTTGGCTTTCATTGGGGTTGTCATCGCCCTCGGATCCGGTCCGGTGTCGGGGCAGACGGGATTGCCGGAGGCAGCCGAGTCAACCTCCCCCCGGCCAGAAGATTTTGTGCGGCAGGCGGAAGAGCAACTGCTGGCGCTATGGACGGAGGCCGCCCGCGCCAGTTGGATTCAGTCGACCTATATCACCGGGGACACCCAGGTACTGGCGGCTTTGGCCAGCAAGCGGGCCATCGAGGCCGCCGTGAAACTGGCCAAGGATTCCGCGGGTTTTGAGACGGGCGATTTACCGAGAGAGCTGGCCCGGAAACTGGAGTTGCTTCGATTGTCGCTGACCCTGGCCGCCCCTCCCGACCCCAAAGCCAGTGAGGAGCTCACCCGACTGGTGACGGCGATGGAATCCAGGTATGGAAAGGGGAAGGTGTGCGGCGAGGCTGGCGACGAGTGTCAAAGCCTGCAGGAGCTGTCCCGGACAATGGCCACCAGCCGGGATCCGGAAGTCCTGAAAGAAGCCTGGATTGGCTGGCGCGGCATTTCTCCTGCAATGCGGAAGGACTTTCAGCGCTACGTCCAATTGGCCAATCAGGGGGCCCGGAGCTTGGGCTTTTCGGATACGGGAGCCATGTGGCGGGCCAAGTACGATATGTCTCCGGACGCTTTCCTGCAGGAGTTGGATCGCCTGTGGGAGCAGGTGCGGCCCTTTTATCTGTCGCTGCATGCCTACGTGAGACAGCGGCTGCGAGCCCACTACGGGCCCGAGGCGGTTCCCTCGGACGGTCCCATACCGGCTCACTTGTTGGGAAACATGTGGGCGCAAACCTGGTCCAACGTCTACCCCCTGGTAGCCCCGCAAGCAACCGATCCCGGCTTCGATCTCACTGAAATCCTTCGGTCTCGAAAGACAACCCCCAGGCAGATGGTTTCCTATGGGGAAGGGTTTTTCAGTTCGCTGGGTTTTGACCCTCTTCCGCAGAGCTTCTGGGATCGATCTCTGTTTGAAAAACCTCGAGACCGGGAAGTCGTCTGCCATGCCAGCGCCTGGAACGTGGATTCGCGTGAAGACTTGCGCATCAAGATGTGCATCGACATCACCGCCGAGGACTTCAATGTGATCCACCACGAGTTGGGTCACAACTACTATCAGAGAGCCTACAGCCAGCAGCCTTTTCTCTTTCGGGAAAGTGCCAATGACGGATTCCACGAGGCGGTGGGGGACACCATTGCACTCTCAATCACGCCGGACTATCTGGCAAAACTCCAACTGCTGGACCAGGTTCCTCCGCCGTCCAAGGACCTGGGGTTGCTGTTGCGCCTGGCGCTGGACAAGATTGCCTTCCTTCCCTTCGGCCTGCTTGTCGACCAGTGGCGCTGGAAGGTGTTTTCCGGTGCAATTCCGCCCCAGGGCTACAACCAGGCCTGGTGGGAACTGAGAACGAAGTACCAGGGCATCGCACCTCCCGTGGCACGCAGCGAAACCGATTTCGACCCGGGCGCCAAGTATCATGTTCCGGCAAACGTGCCCTATACTCGTTATTTCCTGGCCCAAATCCTGCAGTTCCAGTTTCATCGGGCCCTGGCACGGGAAGCGGCTTGCGAGGAGGTGCTTCATCGATGCTCCATTTACGGGAGTGAACCAGCCGGAAGGCGGCTGCGGGCGATGCTCTCCATGGGGGCCAGCCGACCCTGGCCGGAGGCACTGGAAGTGTTGACCGGAGAGCGGGAGATGGATGCCACCGCTATTCTGGATTACTTTGCCCCGCTCCGGGAGTGGCTGAATGAACAAAACAGGGGCCAGCCTGTGGGTTGGTGAGGCCGACTCCGGGGCGATTCGATGCCGAGGCGGGGCGGATCGACGGACGACCGGCAAGTTCTATGGTATAACTCTGCTAAATCTTGCAAGGAGGGAAGCGTTATGACTGCTATTGAAGAACGGGGATACGCCAGTACGGACGCCCTGGTATCGACCGAGTGGGTGTCACAGCACCTGAACGATTCAAATCTCAGATTTGCCGAATCCAACGAGGACCCGCTGCTGTATGCATCCGGTCACATTCCGGGAGCTGTGGAAGTCGATTGGACCCGCGACTTGAACCATCCCCTGCGACGGGATTATCTCGACAAGGCGGGTTTTGAAGCCCTGATGTGTCGGATCGGAGCCACCCCGGAGACGACGGTGGTGCTGTATGGAGACAAGAGCAACTGGTGGGCCTGCTATGCCTTCTGGGTGTTTCAGTTGTTCGGGCACACCAATGCCAAGATCATGGATGGGGGGCGCCTGAAATGGCATAGCGAAGGGCGGCCGCTGGTGACCGAGGCTGCCAGCTATCCCTCCAGCAATTATCAGGCACCGGAAAGGGACGACAGCAAGGTTCGTGTCTTTCGAGACCATGTGCTCGATCATGTCCGGGCCGGGAGACCCCTGGTGGATGTGAGAAGCCCGGCGGAATATACGGGCGAGCGGCTGCATATGGAGGCCTACCCCAACGAAGGCGCCCTGCGTGGGGGCCACATTCCGGGAGCCGCCAACATTCCCTGGGCTCGCGCAGCCAACGAGGACGGCAGCTTCAAGTCCGCCGATGAGCTGCGAGCCATCTACACCGGGGAAAACAATCTGCAGCCCGGCGACGATATTGTCGCCTACTGCCGGATCGGGGAGCGCAGCAGCCACACCTGGTTCGTCCTGACCTATCTGCTCGGCTTCCAGCAAGTCAGAAACTATGACGGGAGCTGGACGGAATGGGGCAACCTGGTCAACGTGCCCATCGAAAGACCATAAGCCGCGATTCCCGGCAAGGCAGGCAGGCGCAGTCGCGGAACGCAAGGGTGCGCTTGGGCGATCATGGATGCATACCCTGAAAGACTGGCGATGTTGCTGGAGTACCTGGATTTGGTGGGCGACCGCGACGAGCGCATCCAGATGCTCATCGACGTCGCCACCCGGTTCAAATCGGTTCCGGATTTCATTGCCAGGCGTCCCTTTCCCAAATCGCACCTGACGCCGGCCTGCGAGTCGGAGGCCTACGTCTGGTGCGAAGAGCTCCCCAGCCAGGCGCTGAAGTTCCATTTCGCCGTCGAGAACCCCCAGGGGATCTCGGCCAAGTGCATGGCCGTCATCCTGGACGAGACCCTGTCCGGGGAGTCGGCCTCCAGTCTGGCCCAGGTGCCCGGTGAACTGGTCTACCGGATCTTCGGGAAGGAACTCTCCATGGGGAAGAGCATGGGGTTGATGGGCATGGTCTCCATGGTGCAGGCCTGCGCCAAGCGGTATTTGGCGTCCGGCCGGGCCGACAGGCGTCTCGGGGAGAGTGAGGCCGCCGGTTCCGGCTCTCCGGGCCCGTGAGGCAACGGCTCACTTCAGCCGGACTTGGGTGAGAGCGATATCCCCCTGGAAACAGGCGTCGACGTCCGTTCCCGGACGGTACTGCCTCTGGTGGTAGTCTCCGTCGTACAGGAAGCCCTCCGCTTCCTCTCGAAAGGTCACCGGAAGTGGGGATACATCCAGTGGGCAGCGCACGGTCCGGGGGGCGGGCCGCCCAGATTCCAGGTGGGGCAGATTGATATTCCAGAAGGTCCCAGCGGACCAGGGAGCCTGGAGCAGTTCTTCCAGGAGGGGTTGCACCCATTGGATGGTCCGGGTCCAGTCGATGGGACGGTCCTTCTTGCAGTACTGGGAAACGGCAATTCCCGGCACCCCCTGCAGCACGCCTTCCCGGACGGCCGCCACCGTGCCGGAATAGAAGACATCCGACCCCAGATTCCCTCCCTGATTGATTCCAGACAGAACGCAGCCGGCATCGGGGACCAGTTGGCGCAGGCCGATGCGTACACAGTCGGCAGGGGTTCCCGAAAGGCTGTATCGGGAGAGGCCGCGGCGCTCCACCCGAAGGGGCTCATGGGTGGTGACTTGATGGCTGCAGCCCGACAGGGGTTGACGGGGCGCCAACACCACGCATTCCCCCAGACCCTGGGCGGCCTTCAACAGCGCATCGAGCCCCGGGGCATCAAATCCGTCATCGTTGGTGAGGAGCAGTTTCAAGAACGGAAGGCCAAGGGATCTGCCAGCATCCTTCCTGGGCGGTTCTGGGGCAAAGACCCGTCACCCCCAGACCAATGGTGCAAGGGGCAGGGCAGGCAAAGATTCTCGCAGGAGCCGGTAGAGGGGGCTACGGAATGGCTGGGACTTTCGCCTGCCGGCGGTAGCCGCACGGCTTGCCGGCGGGCCGCCTCCACCGCCTAAATGACTTGACTCATTTTGTGCCGAGATGCTAAACAGACCCGTTCAGCCAGGGCGAGTAGCTCAGATGGGAGAGCGCGGCGTTCGCAACGCCGAGGTCGAGGGTTCGATCCCCTTCTCGTCCACCAAACTCCATCCAAAGCAGTCCCTGGGATTCCATTAATCCCCTATTATCAATCCCTTATAAACTTACCCGGTCCAGCCTTGTCCAATAGTTTCCCCGGACATCCGGGGGCGGCTGGGGGCCCGGCGGTCACGGCAGGGAGTTGCCCCGCCCCATATCCCTCAACGATATTACCATTCACCGTGCTCGGCCCGGCAAATCATCCATAAAAATGTTGGATGGACGCGGACTTTATCCCGAAGTCGCTCCCAGAGGAGGCAATGGTGGCGGTTGGAGCGCTGCTTCGGAGGCAAGGACTAGCAGCAGCCCCTGGGCGCCTATCCCGAGGTTTTCCTCAGGGGAGCCCGCCGGCGTTGTGAGTATGGCCGCAGACTGTAGACCAGAGAGATCAATCCGAGTGAGCACCTCTACTGAACCGAGTTGACCTATAGGGTCTAATCGGAAGTGTTGAGGCTAAGATCTGGTAGTGGGGAACTGGTAATCGCGGAGCGTACAGTGACGCTGAGGGCGCCCGCGGACCGCCTCTCAGCTCAGCTTGCCTTCAGTGTTATCTATCAATTTTTCAAGCGCTGCCCAATCTCGACTTGGTGCAGGAGATAGTTGGCCACTATTGTGTTTCTTTGCGTATGAGCCTCTTGCAAAATTCGTAGCAAGCGGGAATTTTTATGGTGAGAGGTAAGAGGGGATAGGTCAGTCGAGGAACAAGTCTACTCTCTGTTGTATCATGAAGGTATCTGATCCACATGATGAACGGAGATCGAACTTGCCCCTCAAACAAACCCTATCACGACATTGGTTCAGGTTTCAACGGGAGCTGTTCCCCTGGCTGGAGGAGGCCCTGGGCTCCCTCGGCGAGCGCTACCAGCGGCTGGTGCGGGTGGTGGAACTGGTACGGGTGGAGGAGTGGCTGCCCTACAGCAGGGGCTGGCGGGGCCGGCCGCTGAAGGATGGTGGGGCGCTGGCGCGGGCCTTTCTGGCGAAGGCGGTGCTGGACGTGTCCACCACCCGGGGGCTGGTCGAGCGGCTGAGGACGGAAGGCCTGCTGCGCCGGCTGTGCGGCTGGGAGGCGGCGGGTGGGGTGCCGAGCGAGGCGACCTTCTCGCGCGCGTTTGCGGAATTCGCCGCCAGCGACCTGCCGGGGCGCCTGCATGAGGCGCTGCTCGACAGAACGCTGGAGGGCCACCTGGCGGGCCACGTGTCGAGGGACTCGACCGCCATCGGGGGACGCGAGTCGCCGGCGCCCAAGCCTGCCCCGACGGCCAGGCCGAAGCGCCGACGGGGTCGGCCCCGCCAGGACGAGCCACGGCCGAAGGAGCCGCGCCGGCTGGAGCGGCAGGCCTCGATGACGCTGGAGGACCTGCCGAAGGTCTGCGACATCGGCGTCAAGCGCAACGCCAAGGGGCATCAGGAGAGCTGGACCGGCTACAAGCTGCACATCGACGCCATCGACGGCGGCATTCCGGTCAGTTGTCTGCTGACGTCAGCCTCGGTGCACGACAGTCAGGCGGCGATCCCGCTGGCGAGGCTGACCGCGAGCCGGGTCGACAGCCTTTACGACCTGATGGACAGCGCCTATGACGCGCCCGAGATCCGGGCCTTCAGCCAAAAGCTGGGGCATGTGCCGATCATCGACCTCAATCCCCGCAGGCGGCCGCAGGTGAAAGCCGAGGTGCGCCAGGCAAACTGGTGAAGCGTAGCCGGTGGAAGTCCGGCGGGAAGGAAAGGCTAACCACTACTTCCGCCCCGAGTCATGGGCGCTCATCCGCGAGGGTGGGGGTTAAGCGTTGACAGGGGGGCGTGCGGGCAGGGCTATTGAGCACCGAAAACTCACTCATTCGGGGTGCCGAGGCCGTCTCGGCAGCCGAAGGCAACATCCTTTCCACCGCCAAGGTGAGGGGGAGGGGAGCCCCGCGGTGTCGAAGATCCCAGGCACGCACGTAAGCGCTTCACCGAGACCTGGGAGGTCTTCATGTCGTCCCGCGAGTCGTGGCGGGACCGCAAAGGAAAGGAGGAATCCGACACCGATGACGCACGGCATGAAGAAGTCAGATGAGGCCATAGTAGCGGAGAAGTCGGCGAACAAAGGGGAGCGATCCTTGGCGGAGCCGATGGAGCGAAGGGCCTCACCCGAGGGGAAACCGGGAGGCCAAAACACGTGCCGGACGCAGAGCCGGGGAAGCGTGACACAGGCGGCGGACCGGATACGGCAGTTTGTCAAACAGGAACCGAGGAGGCGGCTGACGGCGCTGCTGCACCATGTCACGGTGGACGCGCTGAGGGAAGCTTACGGGGAGTTGAAGAGGTGGGCGGCCCCCGGCGTGGACGGCATGACGTGGAAGGAGTACGCGGTTGGGCTGGAAGACCGATGGGTCGACCTGCACGATCGGGTGCAGCGGGGGGCGTACCGGGCGACGCCATCGCGGCGGGTGAACATTCCCAAGGCGGATGGCGGGACACGACCGCTCGGCGTGGCGGCACTGGAGGACAAGATCGTCCAAAAGGCCGTGGCGGACAACCTCCTGACGCCGATATACGAGGCGGAGTTCCTGGGGTTCAGCTACGGGTTTCGGCCCGGCCGAGGGGGACACGATGGGCTGGACGCCCTGGCGGTCGGGATCGAACGGCGCAAGATCGGATGGATTGTCGACGCGGACATTCGCGGATTCTTCGACAAGGTGTCGCGGGACTGGATGCTGCGGTTTCTGAGGCACCGCATCGGGGATGAGCGGGTGATACGGTTGGTAGCCAAATGGTTGAACGCCGGCGTCATGGAGGATGGAGAGTGGAGGGACAACCTGAGGGGGACGCCCCAGGGGGCGGTGATCTCACCGATCCTGGCCAATGTCTACCTGCATTATGGGCTGGACCTCTGGTTCCAGAGGAAGTGGCGGACTCGCGAGGCCGAAGGCGAGACGATCATCGTACGTTATGCCGACGACTTCGTGGTGGGTTTTCAGTATCGGCGGGATGCGGAGCGATTACTCAACGACCTGAAGGAGCGCATTGGACGGTTCGAGTTGGAGCTACACCCCGAGAAGACCCGACTGATCGAGTTTGGGCGGTTTGCGGCAGTGAACCGACAAAGGAGAGAGGGAACCCTAGGGGACGTTGTTGAATTAGTGGAATTACTCGGGCCAGCCGTCTATCGATATCTTGTCAATATTGAGAAGGCTCGAACCCCCGCAACATGACGCTCGGAGCATCGTGGAGCCTACGGAAGGATTTGGCGGGGGATCGGGGGCCTACTCTTGTCAGGCAAGACGCCGACGTTGAATACAGTTATTCCAGTAATTCAACAACGTCCCCTACTTTCCACGATTCTGAAGCCGCTCGACACCATCGAGTGCTGCGACGCGATCTTGACGCCGGACTCCACCGAACCGGAATGGCCGGAGGCGGATGTCGTGATCGGCAACCCACCGTTCCTCGGCGGCAAGCTCCTGATCACACACCTCGGCGAGGACTTTGTTTCACGCATGTTCGCGACCTACTCGGGCCGCGTTCCAGCGGAAGCCGATCTCGTCTGCTACTGGTTCGAGAAGGCAGGCCAGCAGATCGCATCCGGCAAAGCGAAACGGACTGGGCTCGTCGCGACCAATTCTATCCGAGGAGGTGCAAACAGGCGGGCGCTTCAGGCCGCGACCGACACCCGCCGAATCTTCGAGGCGTGGAGCGACGAGCCGTGGGTCATCGACGGAGCGGCCGTGCGGGTGTCGCTGGTCTGCTTTTCGCGTACCGGCGACGAGTCCGTGGCTGACGCTCGGCTTGACGGTGAGTCAGTCGACGAGATCTTCGCGGACCTGACGGCGCGGCGCGGCGGCGCCGGGGTCGATCTGACAGGTGTCCGGCGTCTTCCGGAGAACGCCTGCGTGGCGTTCATGGGTGACACGAAGGGCGGTCCCTTCGACGTTGCAGGTGATCAGGCGCGCGAGTGGCTCCATCTGCCGGCGAACCCGCACGGCCGGACGAACGCCGACGTCCTAAAGCCGTGGGTGAACGGCATGGACCTGACCCGGCGACCGGGGGGAAAGTGGATCGTCGACTTTGGGTGGACAATGTCAGCCGGCGGCGCCGCGCTCTATGAGGAGCCGTTCCGCTGGGTGAAGGAACGCGTCCACCCGATGCGTCAGGCGAACCGACGCGAGGCCTATCGCGAGTATTGGTGGCGGCACGTCGAGCCGCGGCAGGGCATGTGGGGGGCGCTCGCCGGCCTGCCGCGCTACATCGCCACGCCGTGCGTTGCGAAGCACCGGTTATTCACCTGGCTCGACTGGCGCATCTGTCCTGATCATGCCTTGATCGCCATCGCTCGTGACGACGACACGACGTTCGGCATCCTGCACAGCCGGTTCCACGAACTCTGGTCGCTCCGGCTCGGGACCAGCCTAGAGGACCGTCCGAGGTACACTCCAACCACCACGTTCGGGACGTTCCCATTTCCGCCTGGACTGACGCCGAACATCTCGGCGAGCGACTACGCTGCCGACCCTCGAGCTGTGGCTGTAGCTCTGGAAGCGCGACGGCTGGTCGAGTTGCGCGACCGATGGTTGAACCCGCCCGAGTGGGTCGAGTGGGTGGACGAGCCGGTTCCCGGCTATCCGAAGCGGCCGGTGCCCCGCGACGAGGACGCGGCGAAGGCGCTCAAGAAGCGCACGCTGACGAACCTCTACAACACGCGGCCGCAATGGCTCGTCGATGCGCACGCGGCTCTTGATACGGCTGTGGCCACCGCGTACGGTTGGTCGGCAGACATCTCCGACGACGATGCTGAGCAGGAACTGTTGAGCCTCAACAGCGAATCGCGAGCCGTTTGATCCATCTTGAGTTGCGACCCGTGCTGGGAGTCAGCTCATACGGAAATCCTCTCCACGATATTACGCGTAACGCGCCTTCGCCGCCGGACATAGATCTGGGTGGTTCTGGGGTTGGCGTGGCCGGCCAGGTACTGCACGTCTTCGAGCGGCGCATCCAGGAGCTTCCAGAGGCGGAGCGGAAGTCCCTGAACCGGCGGGCGCAGTCGCGGCTGGGGTTGCGGACGCCGAGCCGGTCTCCGGATAGAGGCCGCGACTCCGGGCCGAGCCGCTAGGTTCTCTTAGGGGCGGAGCCTCTCCCCCTGTGGGAAAGCCTTGAGCATGGAAGGATGTCAATGAAACTGCCGAGTTGGCTACGTTGGGTTTGTGGCGGACTTGTAGGACTTTTCGTTATCGGACTGATCTCGTTCGTGGTGGTGTATTGGGCGTGGTTCGCAACGGAGCCTTGCGGCATGGAGTCTAGGTCCACGACCGCCCGCAATGTGGGCATCTTGTTCTTCGGACTCATTGCGATATGGTTCGGCATCTGGCGCGGGGTTGTAGCCGATCGCCAAGCCAAGGCATCCCAGCACCAGGCCGAAACAGCGCGGAGCGGTCTACTGAACGAGCGTTATCAGAAGGGCGCAGAGATGCTCGGCAGCCCGGTTCTCGCCGTCCGCTTGGGTGGTATCTACGCGCTGCAGCATCTGGCCGAGGACGAGCCGGAGCAGTACCACGTCCAAATCATGCGTCTGTTCTGCGCCTTCGTGCTCAATCCACGCAAAGACGAAGATCTCGAATTGAGGCACGCCAGACAGCCACTAACATCTCGAATCCGAGAGGATGTTCAGGCTGCTATGAGGGCGATCAGCAATCGCAGCGACGGTGACATTGAACTTGAGAAGAAAGAGGCATTCAGGTTGGACCTGGTCAACGTGGATCTAGATGATGCAGATCTGTCTAGGGGAAACCTGACCGACGCAAATTTGGCCTTTGCAAACCTGACCGGCGTAAATCTGAGCAACGCGATCCTGACCAATGCACACCTGCCCTTTGCAAATCTGACCGGAACGGACTTTTCTGGAGCAGTTGGCGTTACGCAGGACGAACTTGATCAAGCGAAAGCCGATCCCAATAGCCCGCCCAAACTGGATGGTGCCCATGATGCTGAGAGTGGCGCCCCTCTGGAATGGTGCGGCGGTGTGATTTCCCCGTTCGAGAGTGACTCACGATAAAGTGGTTTAACAGTGTTCAGAGCCCTTGAGGATCAGCGCCAGGGCAGGCTCGAGGCCTCTGAAGACCTCCCAGAGTCTGGAGCCTCTGAAATCCAAGGTGCTACAGGTCGTCGGACCCTGAGAATGTCAAATACAGGGCATCCTACGGCCTCTTTTTAGCCAGAAAGGTCCGAAATTGGCCTGAGAGCGTTTTGGGGGTGTTAGTGTACGCTGGAGGCCGGGAAATCACAGCCTGACCGGCCTAACTCCCGTATTTAGAGGGTGTTTGATGGGAATTATAGCCAGAGAAGTTTACGAGGTGTCGGCGTTATAGAAGTTTTCCTTGCGGAGAGCATATGCAGAGCGAATTCTTCCAGCAATTTGTAGGTGGCCTTCTCGATGAGCTGGGATGCCAAACACAAGAGGAACCACCTGTAGGCGAAAATAACAAATCGGACTTTCTCACGACTACACCCGACGGAGACAGATTCTACGTTGAAGCGACGGAAGTGACGTCTGCTCAATATCAAGAAACACCCGCCGAAAATGATGTAATCGCGAAACTAAATGACATGTGCCACAACTCCGGCATCTTCTGGTACAGCCTATTCGTGAGATCCGGGGAATTGCGTCAGCATCTTGCGAAAAAGGACCTACTCCCTATCAAGGAGTGGGTACAAGGCCTAAGCACCGAAGAGCCAGCGGAATGCCGACAAACCTTTGCTTGTCTTGATCGTGCTGCCCAAGGCGTAAATGCCCGTTGTCGGCCTTTGTCATATCGGGAGGACTTTCCCCGAGAAGGAGAATGGGTTATTGACATTCGAGTGACGCCCAGGTCAGAGCATATGCGGGGAGTTGAATCTGAGATGTTTGCGGGATTCGGAAAGGGCGGGGCCATAGACTCCGTGGGACCTCTCGTTAGAGCAATTAGAGCGAAAGCACGTCAACATAGAGCTGTCAATGAACCGCTCGTCCTGGTGATAAACGACAAGAGCATATTTCCTGCCGACGATATCGACGTGGCGCTTGCATTATTTGGATGGGAACAAGATGTAGCGGAAGGTGTTTGCCGAATAACGCCGCCTGTTGGAATGCCGAAGCGTCGAAGTGCTTGGGGCGGACGCGAAAATACCAAGATCAGCGCTGTTTTACTGTTCACTGGGCTTACACAAAATAGCCTGCCGTGTCAGCAAGTATGCCTGTACACAAATCCATGGGCATGCTATTCCGTCCCGTGTTGGCTTAAGCGGACTTTTCCCTATGCGAAGATCCAAGAACAATCGGGTGAGCTTTTCCTGCACAGACCGTCGGAGCGGCATCTGAATTCAGTTCGACGACTTCCACCAGAATCCCATCCTCACGCTAAGCTTCTACGAGCACTTAACGACAGCGTACGCTCGCAGTGGGGCATATTCCGACAGCGAGGCGAACGAATTGACTGAACCGCACGACCGCAAGGCGAAGCACGCGAACAAATGGGAAGATCTCAAGACGAAGTTTTATTGGGGCACAGACTGAGCCCGCTGTTTACTGCCCTGTAGTGTGCCACACTGTCTTCATGAGCGACACGGTTCGGTTCTGGGCCTATTCGGTCCCCCAGGGCCACGAGCTGGAGGACTGGACCCGTCGAGTGCGGGCCCACCCCCTCGAGCAGAACCGGCGGTTGCCGGAGCCGCTCGATGAATCCAAGGTCAAGTAGACGGCGGCGCTGTGCAATCAGAGCCCGCGGGGGGATCTGGGAAGGAGCCCGAAGACCCGAAGACGGTGCGGTCCTGGTCGCGATCAAAGGAGCGGTCTAGCTTGTCGATGAGGGCACCTGGGGGGACCTCCTTTTCCAAGAGTCTGCCAAGGACGATAAGTTGGCGGGTGCGGCGCTGTGCCACAGGGGGCAAAGGAAGCGGAAGTCATGGAACCGCCGTCGAAAGCAGCCACGAGGCGGCCTCGGCCGGAACGGGATGGGTCGACGATTTCCGCCTCTGGGGGTCACGCAGATGCCGTCAGATGGGTGTCCACCTTTCAGACGGGGGGGTGGACATCTAAGGTGGACATGATCCTGATACGCACAACGCCTTTCTCTCAGAGGGCGGAGCCCTCGCCGTTTTGGTTGGGACTTCCCCGAAACGCCGCATCAGACGCGGGACAACACGGATTTCCCGCATCCGCTGCGGATAAGCGAAGCGAGGCTGCGCCTCGGAGGACCCAAGGGGACGTTGTTGAATTAGTGGAATTACTCGGACCAGCCGTCTTTCGATATCTTGTCAATATTGAGAAGGCTCGAGAACCCCCGCAACATGACGCTCGGAGCATCGTGGAGCCTACTGCGGGATTTGGCGGGGGATCGGTGGCCTACTCTTGTCAGGCAAAACGCCGACGTTGATTACAGTTTTTCCAGCAATTCAACAACGTCCCCTACTTTCTCTCGGGCGACGACTCCGGCTGGTATCGCTCGACGTTGATTCGGTCTTCTTCCTTGCGCGCTTGGAGGAGATCCCAAGTGTTCTGCCGGCGCAGCCAGAACTCGGCATTGGACCAGCCCGCCTTCTCGAGACGAATGGCCATCTCCGGGGAGATAGCCGCGTGGCCGTTCAGAACCCGAGAGAGGGTGTGACGAGCGACACCCAGAACCTTGGCCGCTTCGGTCACGTTCAAACCGAGTGGGTAGAGGCAGTTCTCACGGATGCTGTGTCCGGGATGCGGGGGATTGCTCATCACCATGTTGTTGCCTCCTGTTAGTGGTAGTCGATCAGGTCGACGTCGTAAGCATCGCCATCTTCGAAGCGAACGATCACACGCCAGTTACCGGAAATCGAGATGCTCCAGCACCCCTTCAGTCCGCCCTTCAGCGGGTGAAGCCGGTAACCGGGCAGGTCGAGACTTGTTCCTCACACCAAAACCCGTGGCGGTGCACAGATCCGGTCCATGAAAAATCGCAGGAACCGGTCGGCGTCGATCAGGATCGGAACCTGGGTATTGGGTTCTATTGGCTCGATCCCGGTGAGAACGTAGTGGTCCCCCGCGTCCTCTACGGATTCCCTGAGCAGATGGCGATTGGCCACCGTTTCGCCGTAGGTTAGTTGCCCTTGGGTCTCCACCGCGATGTGCATGGGACGACTCTCTATGGCCAGGGACGAGTCCACGGCCAAACCGACTGCCAACGGATCGTGAAGGGCCCCCCCGTCAAAGCCGATGCTCTCGGAGAAGCCGATGTAGAAATCGGCTATCCGGGCTACGAAGCGTGCGATGGGTGATCGACTGTCGGCGAGAGCGACCATATGGGACCGTTTCAACAGGGTTTGATGAGTGGCGCCCAGACCCACCATGGTGATGGGAATGCCCGACTCGAAGACGATCTTGGCGGCCTCCGGGTCGTTGTATATATTGGCCTCGGCGGCAGGGCTGGCGTTTCCTCCTGCAATGGAGCCGCCCATCAGGATGATCTCAGGTATCTGCTCTGCGATGCCCGGTCGCTTGAGCAGAACCCGAGCGATATTGGTCAATGGTCCCATGGGCAGCAGGGTGATTTGACCCGGGTGGGCACGGACAAGATCGATGATCAGATCCACGGCGTGCCGCGATTCGGCACTCTTGGCAGGCGAAGGCAATTGCGTCTCTCCGACGCCATTCTTGCCATGCACGATGGGGGCCGTGATCAACTTTCTCTGGAGCGGGTATTTTTCTCCTCTGGCTACCGGAATATCGGTCCGACCGGCCAGTTCGACCAGCTTGAGCGCATTCTCCACACCTTGGTCCACCAGTACATTTCCGGAGACCACGGTAATCGCCTCGATTTGTAGTTCCGGGGACTGGGCCGACAACAGGATGGCCATGGCATCGTCAATGCCCGGGTCCACATCGAGAATTACCCTGCGAGGCTGGGCTGCCGTAGGGTTGAGACCTGTCTGTGCGGGTAAGCTTGAACCGATGGTAAGCTCCAATAGAATTGCAGTTGTGATGAGTCAGAGTTATCCGGAAGGGCGTCTTCGAAGGAGAATCTCTTTCACCTTGCCAGGCCGACAGGAGTCGCTCGACCTGTTCGTCGTCCCCATCAGGGCTTCCGGCTCAATGCCAGTTCCAGTTGGCTGGGTTCAGTGACCGGGGCCTTGCAGGGCACCCAAGGGGTTGTTATTGAATTTGTGAAATTGCTTGGGCCGGCCGTCTTTCAATATCTTGTCAATGTTGAGAAGGCTCGAACCCCCGCAACATGACGCTCGTAGCGTCGTGGAGCCTACGGAAGGACTTGGGGGCGCATCGGGTGTCCTCCTCTTGTCAAGCAAGATGTGGAAGTTGAGCACAGATATTCCAGTAATTCAACAACGTCTCCTATTTTCGGTGAAATTCCAGGTGCCAAGGTAGGCTGGACCCCGAGAAAACGCAGCACAGGGAAAATACGGGCCTGTTTTTTCCGCCGATCGGGACCAAAATCGCAGGTCCGCCACAGGCGGCGAGATCTGAGGTTTCCGAGACGAAAATCGGGGCTGCTGCGCAAACTATTATCGGTTGATGAGTGAAACAGAACTGCGAGGTCATGACATGAAGTGGCGGCCTATTCTTGGCTTGGTGGCAGTGTTTCTGGCGATGAACGGTAGCTCGCTTGGTTCTGAGCCGGAAAAACACCGGCAAGTCCGGTGGAGCGAGTTGAAGAAATTGATCGGCGGGAAACAGGTTACACTCCAACTCGCCGAAGGCGCACGGGTAGAGGGCCGAATCAGAACGATGACCGCTGCTTCGCTTGTCTTCAAGGTTAAGAAGAGCAGCGACCCGGTGGCTTACCCCAAGGGAAAGATCCAGATTCCGAGAGAAACCGTCTCACGAATCGAAGTCCGAGGCCTCAAGGAAAATAAGGGGATGCGGGTTGGCGCGACCGTGGGAACATTCGTCGGAGCCATGATGGGGAGCATGGTCGCAATTGCCGGAACCGAAGCCGGTGAACCCGGCGAGAAGTTTTATGGCAGCTACGTTGCGAGTATAGCAATCGCCACGGGAGTTGCTATATTGGTGAACCGAGCTCTTCGTCCCAAGGACCTCACCCTCATCAAGATCCTGCCCGATTCGCCCGGTAAAACGGCACCGAAGCCCACAAACAAGGACGAACGTTCAAACACGACGGCTTTGGGAGAAGCGCTACCCCCCTCACTATTTGTGGAATCAAGTTCGGAGCGGCTTCGCCTGCAAGCTCGACAAGCGCTGATACGACCGGGTCTCCCGCTTGATTTGTCAAGCCTTGCCGTACATGGGGTGCAGAAAAGTATTGATTGAGGGCTCCCCTCCTGCCAAAGCAATCACTTCCGTTAAGATCGCAGATATGTCAACCACCCTCAGACCGTCAAGTCATTCTTTTTCAATGAGTTGAGGAAACCGGAGGTCTCCCCGAGACCGGCCCGGGGGCCGCCGACCCCAACATCTTGGGGTCCGCGTGATCAGCGCCATCAGTGGATCGTGACCGAGCTGGTCGTGGTCGTTGAGATCCTCATGGCCCGGGTCGATGGCGACGGTGCGCCGGGCGATGAGGGTGCGCAGGGCGCGCTGGATCCGGTCGGGGTTGCGGCGATGGCTGAAGCAGGCCGCCACCTGGTCAAAGAGAGACAGAAGCCGATCGACCTGAAGCAACAGCCGGGCACCGGCATCGGAAGTCATGGGACCGCCGTCAATAGCGGTCACCACCGGGCGGCGGCCAAAGCATTCAAGCTCCAGCGGTTTGGTGGTAGACTGTATGCGTATCGCTTTTCCTCATGGAATCTGGTTAACTGCTGATGTGAAATCCGGGCTAGTCCGTGTGAACATTCTTCACAGAATTCACACTTGGCGTGTTCGATTGCCCATGATTAACGCTGGGGTGTCAGACATGAAAACTTCTCAACTTGGGGTATTACCAAAAATGGTTCCATCAATGAAACGATCTCGTATTTGCTCTCTGTTTCTGACCTTGTTGGTGGCCATGGCATTCCTGGTTCCCAACTCACAGGCTCAGTCAAGCAGTTTGAGTGGAGTGGTCACCGATGAAACCGGTGGCTTCCTCCCCGATGCCGAAGTCACTGTGACGAACGAGGCCAATGGCCTCAACCGAACGGTACTGTCCAACGATGAGGGACTGTACGTCTTTGCCCAGCTCCCTCCCGGCTCCTACAAGCTGTCGGCGACACAGCCGGGCTTCAAATCGGTCAATATTGAAGATATCACGTTGCTCGTCAACACCAACGTCGAGATTCCGGTGGTCTTCGACACCGTCGCGGCGCTCAAACAGTCCATCACGGTGTCCGCTTCGGCGCAACAGCTCAACACCACTGACGCGTCGGTCGGGAACGCGTTTGGAACCAAGCCGATCAGACAACTGCCGCTGAATGCGCGAAACCCGGCCGGTCTGCTCTCGCTGCAGGCGGGCGTCACGTTCCTGACCGCGGACCCTCTGGACTCCAGGTTGTCGGGGGATATCCGGAACGGCACGGTGAACGGAGCTCAGAGCGACCAGTCGAACGTGACGCTCGACGGGGTCGATGTGAACGACCAGAACGGACGCTTGCCGTTCACCAGCGTGCTTCGCAACACGTTGGATTCGATTCAGGAATTCCGCGTGGTGACGACCACAGCCAATGCCAACCAGGGCCGCTCATCGGGCGCGCAGGTGTCGCTGGTGACGAAGAGCGGGTCCAACGAGATCCACGGATCGCTTTACGAATTCCACCGCAACACGGTCACTGCAGCCAATGATTTCTTCAACAACAGGGCAGGCGTCGATCGTCCAAAGCTGATCCGAAACGTATTTGGAGCTTCGGTCGGCGGTCCCATCAAGAAGGATCGAGTCTTCTACTTTGCCAATTACGAAGGGCGCCGGGACGCCAGCGAGGGCAGCGCGGTGCGCCGGGTTCCGACGGCTTCGATGCGCGATGGATACGTCGCGTACCGGAGTGTCGGCGGGGACGTGCAGACTCTCAATCCGGCATTTATCCGCAGCCAGATCGATCCGCTCGGGACCGGTCCCAGTCCGGCGACGCTCGATTACTTCAGATCCTTTCCGGAACCGAACGACTCCACCGTCGGAGATGGTCTCAACACGGCCGGATACCGATTCACGGCTTCGACACCCCTGGTCTGGAACGCGTTCATCTCGAAGATGGATTGGAACCTGGATCAGAACGGCGGGCACCGCATGTTCATGCGCGTCAACTACCAGAACGACCGCATCGGAAGCGTTCCCCAGTTTCCCGGCCAGCCCCCGAACAGCGAGACCAAGGACACCAGCCGCGGGCTGGCATTGGGGTATAACGGCCTTTTCGGGAGAAACGTCGTAGGCACCTTCCGCTACGGACTGACTGCCCAGAAGTTGAACGTTTCGGGTGTGCAGACGACATCCAGGGCAAGTCTTGGGGATAGCATCATCGACGATATCGAGGGTGCGACGACTCCCCAAGACATCGACCTGCCGACCCAGACCCTGTCGTCGGACTTCTCCGTGATGCGTGGTACCCACTCCCTGCAGTTCGGAGGGGCCTTCTTCTCAAGTCGGAACCGCCGTTTGAGCTACGGCAACAGCTTTCACTTCGCCAAGCAGGCAGCCTGGGCGTTTGCCGACGGCCCCGCGGTATTCGACACGCCACTGACGGCAGCGCCCGCCAACCCCGGAGTCTACCGGGAGACGATGGCGACGGCCCTCGGGATCCTCAACTTCTTCGATGCCAATTACAACTACGACCTGGACGGCAATCCGCTGCCTCTGGGTGACCCCGTCAGCCGGACTTTCGGAGTGGAACAACTGGAGCTTTACGTCCAGGATACCTGGCGCCTGCGGCCGGGTCTGGCCATCACCGGCGGCCTGCGCTGGTCGCTCATGCCTCCGGTCAGGGAGGTGAATGGACTCCAGGTCAGCATCACGCCGGGTCTCGACCAGTACATCGGGCACCGTCTGGACTTGGCGGCGAACGGTCGTCCCACACGCGAAGCAGGCTCCATCGGCTTCGTGGGAGTGGACGACCCCCAGGGCGGACCGCTGTGGGCGACCCATGCCAAGAATTTCTCGCCACGGCTTGCCGTCGCCTTCTCGCCGGGGGTCAGCGACGGAGTTCTGGGCAAGCTGTTCGGCGGCCCGGGAAGGACATCGATCCGAGCAGGGGCGGGCCTCTTCTACAACAGCTTCGGGATGGGCATGATGCAAATGCTCGACCGCAACGCATTCGGGCTCACCAGCAAAGTGACCAACCAGATCGCCAACGTGGCCAATGCCCCTCGCTTCGCCGGGCTCTCGGACCTGCCTGCGGCAGGGATCCTGCCTCCGCCGCCCGGGGGGCCGGGTACACCCAACCCGACCGGACTGGGATGGAGCCAGGGGGTGGACGCGAGCCTGCAGCCACCCTACAGCATCAACCCTACCTTTTCTCTGGCCCGGGAGCTCGGCGGCGGATTCCTGGTGGACATCGGCTATGTGGGCCGATTCGGCCGCAGACTGCTGGTCAACGATACCGCCTCGGCTCAGTACGCCAACTTCAAGGATCCGGCGTCCGGAGGGTATTTGATGGATGCGCTCCAGGAACTCGAACTCATGGTGCGACGCGGGGTACCGACCGAAGGCGTGCCGCAGATCGCGTTCTGGGAAAACCTCTATTCCGGAACTGCCACACCGGAGGCAACCGCGACTCAGCGCGTCTACGACGTCATCCGCTCCAGCAGTCCCGACACAGGCACGGCTCTCTACTATATCGACTACGCCTGCGCCCCGTTCTGCAGCGATTTGGGGCCGGGTGTGTTCATGAATCCCCAGTTCTGGGCCTTCGATGCGCTCCGGTCTTTCGGAACCTCAACCTACCACTCGATGCAGGTGTCGTTGCGCAAAGCCTTCTCCCAAGGGTACCAGTTCGACCTGAACTATACCTTGTCCAAATCCACCGACCTGGTGTCGGTCGCCGCCCGACGCAGCCAGGGTGAACGGTTCGGCCAGGTTCCGGGAGATACTTACTGGTCTTCGTTCAGCGTCATCAACTCCTGGGACCGGGAGGCGCAACGGGCTGTTTCCGATTTCGACATGCGCCACCAATGGAACGCCAACTGGGTGGCCGAGTTGCCGATCGGAAACGGGAAGCCGATCCTCCCCGACATGGGAACAGCCGGCCAGGCCGTTTTCGGCGGCTGGCAGCTCAGCGGCCTGATGCGCTTGACGTCAGGCCTTCCCCTCACTGTGCTGAACGGTCTGGCCTGGCCGACCTGCTATTGCTACCAACACTTTGCCGAAACTGACGGACCGGTGCCGGAGCAGACCAACGCAAAGAATGCGAGATTGATCGGAGGGGGGACCGGGCCGAACGTCTTCAGCGATCCGCAGGCAGCGCTTTCCTCCTTCAGGCAAGTCCTGCCCGGGGAAGTCGGACAGCGTAACAACCTGCGCGGCGACGGGATCTTCTCGATCGACATGGCCATCGGAAAACGCTTTCCGCTGCCATTCGAGAGTCACAGCATCCAGTTCCGGGTCGAATCCTTCAATTTGACGAACAGCGTTCGGTTCAACGCCGACGCCTGGGAAACCCTCTCGTTCGTCTTCCCCGGGAGCTTCGGCAACTACTCTCGGGTGATGGTTCCGCCGCGGGTTATACAGTTCGGCTTGCGCTACGAGTTCTAAGCCGCGTTTCTGCCCAGGGCGCGCCCAGCGCAGTCTGTACCCTGAAGACTCCATTTCCTGGTGTCTCTTCGTGGCCCTTCGTGCCCTTGGTGGATAACTTTTTCCCCTTAGTGTCTTTCTTCGTGGCCCTTCACGGACCCCTTTCGAGTCTTTTCCAACCCCTTGGAGTCCCTTCGCGGATTGATCTTTTACCCCCTTGACAGATACTTCAGTCCCTTCCTGGAAATCTTTTCCCCCTGCCCGACCTTTGGCAGATCCCTCTTGAGCCTTCTCCAACCCCTTAGTGGCCCTTCGTGGTCCTTCGTGCCCCTTCGTGGATATCTTTTTTGTCCTTTGCGGATAACGCTCAAGTGTTTCAGATAAGGGTCGCTGGACGGGTAGTTAAAGGCGCCTTATCTTCAACACGTTATTGGGCCTGCTTTAAAGGTGTGCGGGAACAGAGGGGCAGGGCGAAATCAGGGGCTTCGGTTCAAGGCCAGTTCCAGCTGACTTGGTTCGGTGACCGGCGCCTTGCAGGTGTAGTTCTCGCACACGTAAGCGGCCGGCCGACCCTTGACCAGCGTCTTGCCTTCCAACAGGGGCAGATCGCCGGCGCCGTCTGCATCGTTCGGGTCCAGAATGGCTACGACCTTGTTGGGCAGGAACCTCCCATGAACGACTTCAAGCAGCCGCCGAGTCTCGCCTGATTCCGGATCCCCCACCACGGCAATTTCCTTGACCGGCCCCAGATAGAAATCCGCGGCGCCCAACAGGTATCCGAAACCGGCCGGATAACGGGTCAGGGGCAGGTGCATGCTCTCGAGGTTGGTCTCGGCGATGCTCCGGTATTCCATGTTTCCCGTCAGGATGGCCAGTTTGAGAAGATTGAGCACCGCCACGGAGCTTCCGGCCGGGGTGGCGTTGTCGTAGACGTCCCTGACCGGCGTCACCAGTTTTTCGTGTTCCTTGCCGGTGAGGAAAAAGACGGCCTGCTCCCGGTTCCAGAACTGCTCCAGCATGGCGTCGTTGTAGATCACCGCTTCGTCCAGCCACTCTCTCTCGCCGGTGGCCTGGTAAAGCGCCAGCAACTGCTCGACAAGGTTGGCGTAGTCATCCAGGTAACCGCGCAGTTTGGACACCCCATCCTTGTGGGTCCGAAAAATCCGGCCCTTGCGGCATAGATGCTTGAGCAGGAAGCGGGCATTGCGCCTGGCGACCTCCAGGTAGTCAGCCCGCTGCAGAACCACCGAGGCTTCCACAAAGCTGACCGCCATCATACCGTTCCAACCGGTCAGAATCTTCTCGTCACGATGGGGCTTGATCCTCTTCTCCCTTTCCCGGAACAGGCGTTGCCGGCCCTCGGAAAGGATCCGGGAAAGCTCCCCGGGCGACAATGACAGTTCGCTGGCCACCTGTTCCAGCGGCCGGGGTACGTTCAGGATGTTGGCCCCTTCAAAATTTCCCTGGGCAGTGACGTCATAGTATCGGCAAAAGACCCTGCCTTCCTCTTCTCCAAGGATCTCCCCGATCTCCCTTGGGGTCCAGATAAAGAACTTACCCTCGTGGCCTTCGCTGTCCGCGTCCTGGGTCGAGTAGAAGCCCCCCTCGGGATTCAGCATCTCCCGAACCACATAATCCAGGATCTCCTCGACGACTCTGGCGTAGAGGGGCTGCGGGTCGAGTTGATAGGCTTCGATATAGAGGCGGCTCAACAGGGCGTTGTCGTAGAGCATCTTCTCGAAATGGGGTACCAGCCAGCGCTCATCGACCGAATAGCGGTGAAATCCTCCGCCCAGTTGGTCATACATGCCGCCACGGGCCATCTTTTGCAGACTCAATGCCACAAAATCGCGCCCTTCCTGCCGGCCGGCACGGGAGAAGTGGCGAAGGAGGAAGGCCAGGCTCATGGATCCCGGAAACTTGGGCGCTCCCGTGAAGCCGCCATGGGTCCTGTCAAAACGGGGGACCAACTGATCGAAGGCCAGGTCGAGGCTGGCGGCCGTCACTTTGCCGGCGCCCGGCGGGAGGGTGTTCATGGCCGCCAGGCTCTGCACGATTTCCGGACCCCGAGCTTCAATCTCCTCTCTCTTTTCCCGATAGGCCTCGGCGAGCGTCAGACAGAGGCGCCCGAAACCGGGGCGTCCGGAGCGGTCCTCCGGAGGGAAATAGGTCCCCCCGTAAAACGGGATCTGATCGGGCGTAAGAAACACGGTCATGGGCCAGCCGCCGCTTCCGGTGGTCATTTGAACGTAATTCATGTAGAGGGTATCCAGGTCGGGCCGTTCCTCTCGATCGACCTTGATGTTCACGAAGTGGGCGTTCATGACTTCGGCGATGGCTTCGTTTTCGAACGACTCCCGCTCCATGACATGGCACCAGTGGCAAGCCGAATAACCGATGCTGAGCAGAATCGGCTTGTCTTCCCGCTTGGCCTTGTCCAGGGCTTCCTGCCCCCAGGGGTACCAGTCCACCGGATTGTGGGCATGCTGTCGCAGATAGGGACTGGTCTCGTGAATCAATTGGTTGGTAAATTCGGGTTCGGCAGCCGAATTGCGGGTGGGTTGCATGGATGTTTCCTCTGAGGGCCGGCTCTCCAGGAAGGCGAAGACCAGTAACAGAATCAGCAGGATGAGGACGCCGCTCTTCATCTGAGGTAAAGCTCCGAGGGAAGGCCGCGCTCTGGGATTCAAGCAGGGCAGGGTTTCCCGTCAAGAGGTAAACATAACCCGCCAGAGTGCCCGGGTCAAGGTCAGCGGGGGCGGGGGCAATTTCGCGTCGCAATCGAGGCTGCTTTACACTAGAATGAGGCCGACAAAAAGACTTGGAAACGATTGTCCTTGGAAGCCTTTTCCTTTGCGGGGCGAATATGAAACCTGACAAGCTGGTCATTGCGGGACGAGAGTTTTCATCCCGTCTGCTGGTGGGGACGGGGAAGTACGCATCTCATGCGCAGATGGTGGAAGCCCATGACAAGTCGGGGGCCGAGGTTGTCACGGTTGCGGTGCGCCGGGTGAATCTTTCCGATCGCAACCGGGAGTCGTTGCTGGACTGGATCGATACCGGGCGTTACTTCATTTTGCCCAATACGGCAGGGTGCTACAGCCAGGAGGAGGCGGTGCGGGCTGCCCGGCTCGGCCGGGAAGCAGGTCTTTCCAACTGGGTGAAGTTGGAGGTCATCGGCGACCAAAAGACACTCTTCCCCGACAATGCGGGCCTGCTCAAAGCTACGGAAATCCTGGTAAAGGAAGGTTTCGTGGTTCTTCCCTACACCAACGACGATATCGTGACGGCCCGCCGTCTGATCGATGCCGGAGCGGCTGCGGTGATGCCGCTGGGAGCACCCATCGGCTCGGGAATGGGAATTCAGAACGTGGCCACCATGAAAATCCTGCGCGAAATGATCACCGAGGTTCCGTTGATCGTCGATGCCGGCGTCGGCACGGCCTCGGACGCCGCGCTCGCCATGGAGTTGGGCGCTGATGCCATTTTGATGAACACCGGTATTGCCTTGGCCGAAAACCCGGTGGAAATGGCCGAAGCCATGAATCTGGCGACCCGGGCGGGCCGTCTGGCCTACCGGGCAGGAAGAATTCCCAAAAAACTGTACGCCTCCGCCAGCAGCCCTTTGGAGGGTGTGGTGCACTAGCCCGTATTTCTCACCGGGGGGCGTGATAATGGCGCAGGAATTTTCCCCTCAGCGCGTGCTCGTGACCGAAGAGCGTAGCGGTCACTACGGTCGCGGGAGCACGTGCGCGCTGAGGGGAAAAGGACAAGCCAGAGCGCGCCCAGCGCCGTCTGTACCCACAAGCCCTTTACATAAGGCCAATTAAGGTACTGAAGATAAACTGCTTTTCATCATCTATCCAGCGACCCGGTGAGGAATGCAGGCCAGGAACGGGGGTCCGCGGCCGGTTCGCCGGTGCGGGGGTTACCAGGTGCTGTAGGGTGTTCCCTCGGAGGAGACGGCCTCGGAACTGCTGCGCACATCGTATATTCCCAGCTCGAGCTGGTCCGGGAACATGGATGCCTCCTCCATCACGATCTCCCAGTCGGTGTCATTGGTGATCGGGTCTTTGGGGAGTGCACGCAGGTAGCCGGCAGTTACCAGATCGTCCAGGGTTTGAGGAGCCTTCCTCTTGTCTGCGGTGTAGTGGTCGATGAGCGTGCGCAGCGTGTGCAGGTTGCTTTTCAGGACGGCTTCACGGGCCCGAAGGATGGCTGAGTCGGCGATGGGAAGGGCAATGCTCACCAGGATAGCCACGATGGTGAGCACAACCATCAGCTCGATCAGAGTGAATCCATCTCCCCGGGGTCTCCCACCCGGGTAGCCGCCGGCCCTTTCGCCGGCCCTCGATCGTTTCAATCCCATCCTACCAATCCGAATACTTGGACTCGTCCAGGGCCGTTCCGCTGCTCTTGCTGTAGACGTCGTAGACATTCTGGCCGCCGTGGCTGGTGGAATCCCAACTGTCTTGCGAGGAGCGCAAGCCCCATTCCTGGTCGCCCGTCATGGGATCGATGGGAATACGGCGCAGGAAGCGGAGTCGCTTGTCGACTGCGTTGAGCTGTTCCACGCCTTCCACCAGGGTGTCCAGGTCGGGCGGCCAGCCGTCGGTGCCGAACTTGAGCTCGATCTGGCCGGCCAGGGCGGCGTCGTGGTAGCGGTCGATGGCTGTTCTCATGTTCCTCAGGGCCCGTCGAAGCTCGACCTCCTTTTGGCGTTGAATCACCACCTTGGTCAGCGGCAGGGCCCCGAGGGCCAGGATGCTGACAATTGCGACCGTGGCGATCAGCTCCACCAGCGTCAACCCCTGGCTGAAACGCCCGGTTTTCCCGAAGAGAGCCCTGATTGAGGAAAAGGGCATGGGCGGCCTCACTGGATGGTCACAGCAGTGCTGGCGAGGCTGGCGGGAATGGGCGCCTGCCGGCTGTCTCGCAAGACGGAGTTGGGTCCGAAGGAAATGGCGCCGTCGCCGGACCCCACGGCTTCGAAACTGAGGTTTATCAGCAACCCGGACCCGCTGACACCCGAGCTGTCGGGGGGACGGGTCATCGAGATCACCGCTCGACCCAGCGAGTTTTCCAGGCGTTCGGCCAGAGCCACGGACGTTCCGTCGCTGCTGAGAAATCCTCCACCCTGAATCTCCACCAACCGAACCAGTTCCGGATTGAATCTGAAGTTGAACGAGAGTCCGTGGACCTGTTGGGCATTGGCGACCGAGACGCCGACCCGGAACCGACTGCCGGGTGCGGCGGGTTCCGAAGGGGGGACCAGCTTGACGAAAGCCAGACGGGGGGCCGGCCGATCGGTCGCCCGCGGTGGGGCTTTCGAGGTCGGAGGGAGCTCCGTCACCCCAGCCGGGGCGCTGCTGTCTTGGGGGGACGGGGCTTGACCGGACGCCGGCCCTGGCGCCGGAAGCTCGCCGATGAGTTGCTTGGGAGATCCCAGAAACTTGGGAGTATTGCTGGACCCCAACAGGGCCAGCGAGGTGTCCTGTTGCAGAAGATCCGGCAGCCGAACGATGCGGGGAGTAATCACGATAATGATTTCATTGTCCGAGACGGTGTTGTCCTCGGTGGAAAAGAGGTAGCGCAGCAGCGGAATCTTGCTCAGCCCGGGCACTCCATCCACGGCGACCGAGTCGGAATGCTGGATGATTCCGCCCACCACGCTGGACTCACCTTCCCGCAGCCGTATTTCGTGGTTGATCTCCCGGTTGGCCAGAATGGGGTAACGGTTTCCATCCAGCGTTTCAAAGCCGCTGATGGTCTTCAAGGCGACCTTGACCTTCATGGCGATATCGCGATTCAGAAGCACCTGGGGAGTGATCTCCAGCGTAACTCCCACGTCCACGGTGGAAAAGGTGGTAAAGGCGCCTCCCCCGAAACCCGTCCCCCCGCCGATTCCGGTGGAAAAACTGCCTTGGGCGATGGGTTGCTGGGTGCCGACCTTGAAGCTGGCCTCTTCCCCGTCTGAAGCCCGAAGGGTGGGGTTCTGCAACACGCGGCCCCTGCCCCGGGTGTAGAGCTGCCCGAGTTGCATGGAGGGGATGGCAACGGAAAAGCTGTCCGTTCCGAGCCGCCCCAGTTCGTTGAGGGATATGGTGTTGGAGCCTTCCGCCTGCGGGCCGTCGGGAGAGACGTTGATCACACTCGGAAGGCCCGGTTTGAAACCCAAAAACTGCCTGACGGTGCCCACCACTTCCAGGATGTACACCTCGATCATGACCTCGGGCTTGGCCTTGTCTATGGACCGGATGATTTCCGCGGCCGCCGCCACCTTGTCGGGGGTATCGCGCACCACGATGGCGTTCTGGGAGTCCACCTGAGCGACCTTGTTCATCAGCAGCAGGGAGCGCAAGGCGGTGGCAATCTGCCCCAAGTCCTGTTTGTCGTTCACATTGGATAAATGGAAGATCTTGAGGGTCTCTTCCTGATACCGCTGGCGGGTTTGCTGGGTGTCTTCCGCAACCAGGATGGTGTTTTCCTTGATGACGGACCAGTAGGTCTTGCTCTGCAAGGCAAGCAGGCCCAGGGCTTCGGTAAGGGTCACATTGCTGAAATCGAGCTCGACTTCCGGCGGACTGGGGTTGAAGTCGGGGGCGAAAATGACGTTGATGCCGCCGATCTTTCCCAGGGTCACGTAGGCGTCCCGAACTTCTCCCGAAAGTTTAACCACCGGCAGGAATTGCTGGGAAGGGGCCAGGTCCGCTCCCGGGCCAGTCGATTGGGTCGGCTTGCCCTGTTCCGCCTGCTTCTCCCGATCACGGATCAGTGCGGCAACCGCCTCTGCCTCCTGTTGGGCGGCTTCGATGGAAGGATCGATGGCCATGGCCCGCCGGAATTCTTGCAGGGCTTCCTCCAGACGACCGGCCTCCCTGAAACGCCTGCCTTGGTCGAAGTGGGCCATGGCCGCCTGAAAACGGGCCCGCTCGAAATAGAGTCGGTACTTGGTGTTATCGGGGTCCGCACTGAGGGCTTCTTCGAAGCTTTGCAAGGCGGCGTCATGGTTCTGGAGCTTTTTATATTCCAGGCCCCGCTTGAAGGCACTGGAGCCGCCACAGGAATTCAAGGCAAAGGCAAGCACCAGTAAGGCCAGCATGCCTGAAAGGGAGGATTTGGGGTGCAAAGCCATTGCGTGTTGCCCGCCTCTGAAACCCGGCTGGGCTGATTCCGAACGACAAGCCTTCAAGTTCAGCGGAATTTTCACCATTGAGAACAGTGTCGTGTTGCCCGGCAGGACCTACCCCTACTTCAAATAGCAGTCTAACACAAATGGAAACCTATGAAAAAGAAAGGCTTTTTGCCTTAGCCCGCATTTCTCAGTGCGCCATGGAAAGGCGCCTTCTTCTAACGGGTGCGAAACCCGTCCAACAACTGTCGCTCCGGTTGGTAGCAGCCAGGGCGGGCCATGGAGGCAACGACATGGACTGAAGCACTCTGGTGACAAAGGGCCGCATAAGGCGGTTCAGCGAACATGCGGGCCGGAACGCGAGTGAACGTCGAGCAGGCCTCGAAACGGGCAATGCGGAAGCCGACCCACCTGAGAAATGGGGAAGGCCGAAGAGGGAGGGGGAAGCGAGCGACGCGGGCACCCCTCTGGATCCGCCGGGGTAGTGACGCTGGCACGCATGGAAGGAGAAGAAGGCAGCAACATGGGAAGCCCTGTGGGTGGTGAGGCACGCACCGAACCGGGACCCCGTGAGGGGGAGGCTGGGCCGGCAGGGTGGCGGAGAGGCTCGTAGTACTGGAGAAGCCGGGTAATGCCGGTGGAGGGAAGGGGCCTCAGGTGAGGAGCGGTGACCGAAGGGGGAAGGGTCCCGGGAGTGGCGAAAGCCTGAAACCCCGGTAAAGGACCGGAGACTCCAGAGGCATCACATGCAAAAGTGAAGGGGTCGTCGGAGGAGGACGGCGTCGTCAGGGCATCAACAGGCCTGGCGGCAACCCGGGAGCGGCAGTGGATGGAGTCGGGGACGAGTGCCAGTCCCATAGGAGTCGTCCACGGATGCGACCGGGGACCTGTGTGCGAGACGCATGATCCCACTGGAGAGCCGAGATGCGGGAAAACCGCACGTCCGGTTCGGAGAGCGGGGACTGGAAACGTGATAAGGGAGCCGGACTGAGGCCCGAAGCGAAAGCGACGGAATAGCCACCGGACCCTATAGTCAACGCGCCAGTCCTCGACTCTACCCAGGTCGCTGAGCATACTGTCGAAGAGTGCTTGTCTTTAACATCTTGCGGTTCTTTGATTGGAGTCGTCTGGGTACAGACTGCGCTGGGCGCGCCTTGGCTTGTCCTTTTCCCCTCAGCGCGCACATGCTCGCTCGAACGTAGAAACCACTACGCTCTTCGCTCGCGAGCACGCGCTGAGGGAAAAATTCCTGCGCCATGATCGCACCCCCTGGTGAGAAATGCGGGTTAGCCGCGTCCGTGCCGCATCGGATCCTGCGGGATGCGGCCGCAGGCGCTTGCCATTCTGCCCGGCCGGGAAGCGGCAGTGTCGGTCGCCTGGCGATGGAGCTTGCGCAGCACCGGTTCGATGATCTTCCAGACATTTTCGGCGACGATCTCCTGCCCCCGTCCGTTGGGATGGATTCCGTCCGGAAAATTGAGCTCGGAGCGGCCTCCCACGCCTTCCAGGAGAAAGGGGATCAACGGGGCTTGAACCCTTGCCGCAACCTTGGGAAAGAGAGCCCGAAATCCCTGGACGTATTGCCTCCCATAGTTGGGTGGGATCTGCATGCCGGCCACCACCACCTTGGCCTCGGGATAGCGAGCGGTGGCTTTTGAAATGATTGCCTCCAGGTTTTTCCGGATTTCGGGTAGCGGGAGGCCTCTCAGACCGTCGTTGCCTCCCAGGGCCAGGATCAGGACATCGATCCTTCGTTGCAGCAGCCAGTCCAGGCGGCGCAGCGCGGCGGCGGTGGTGTCTCCTCCCAGTCCCGCATTGATCACCTTGAATTTCCAATCCAGAGCATCGACTTTTTCCTGCAGCCGGGCCGGGTAGGCTTGGGACCGATCCAGCCCATAGCCGTCGGTGAGGCTGTCCCCCAGGCACAGTACGGTCATGACGGATGGTTGGGGGGATGTGGGTGCTTCAGGGGAGTGTTTGACTGGCGGCTGTCGGGGGGAAAGGGGTTCGGGAGAGCAGGCCGATAGCAGGGTACCGGTCAGAAAGACGCAGACAATGCTCGCAAGTTGTTTCACTCCGGCCTGCCTCTACCGTCCAAAGGTCGTTATTATTATGGCTCGCCCGGAACTGTGCAAGAATATTGCCCGGTGGATCACCGGTTCACCTCCGGCCCGCAGGTCTCACCGGGGCGGCCATGTCACCCTGGACCGGCCGAACCGCACCCGAAGGATTCCCATTCATTTCCGGAGTTCGCTTCTTGAATACTCCCTCAGGCCCTGTTCAGCCCGTGTTGCAGGTCGAGCGACTCACCAAGAGCTATCGTAGCGGCGAGCGGCTGCTCACAGTGGTCGACGACATCACCTTCTCCCTGGGCCCGGGGGAAACCTGCTCCGTGCTGGGGCCTTCCGGCAGTGGGAAGACCACCTTGCTGGGACTGTGTGCGGGCCTGGACCGCCCGACCTCGGGGTCGGTCCTGCTGAACGGTCAAAACCTGGGAGAGCTTGACCAGGACCGATTGGCGGAACTGAGAAACCAGTGGGTAGGGTTTGTATTTCAGACTTTTCAACTGGTCCCGACCCTGACGGCTCTGGAAAACATCATGGTTCCGCTGGAATTGCGGGGAGAGCCCAGCCGGGCCTGGGCCTGCGAGCTGCTGCGACAGGTGGGACTGGCAAACCGGGCGCACCACTACCCGGTCCAACTGTCCGGAGGGGAACAACAGAGAGTCGGTTTGGCTCGGGCATTTGTCAATCGCCCCAGGATCCTGTTTGCCGATGAGCCGACGGGGAACCTGGATGCCGATACCGGTGAGAAGGTCATCGAGTTGCTTCTGGAAATGAACCGGGACTTTGGCACGACTCTGCTGGTGGTAACCCACGACCTCGATCTTTCCAGTAAAACCCGACGAATTCTGACCCTCAAGGGTGGGAGAATCACCGCCGATCGGGATTCAGACTCCCTCCATAGACCGGCCCGGAGCCCGGAGCAGACTTCGTTCCGTGTTCCGGAGCATTCAGCCGGAACCGGATTTGAGCCGGCCTGAGGCGTCCGACCATGAGATCCATTCTTACCTCCTGGCCCTGGAAAATGGCCTGGCGGGACAGCAGGTCCAGCCGCGGACAGTTGTTGCTGTTTGCCGCCTCCATCATCCTGGGGGTGGCCGCATTGGTGGCCATCAGCGGCTTCCGAGCCAACCTGAAAAGCGCTCTGGACAGCCAAGCCAAAGCCTTGCTGGGCGCCGATCTGCTGCTTCGGGGCCGGCAACCGCTGACCGGCGGGGCAGTAGCTCTGGTCGAAAGCCTGGGTGGAATTCAGGCCCGAGAGGTTCGATTTTCCTCGATGGTGCGTTTCTCCGGGAGCGGCGGCAGCCGGCTGGCCCAGGTGCGGGCCGGTGAGACGACCTTTCCTTTCTACGGAACCATGGAGGTCGAGCCGCCCCATGCGCCCGCCCGCCTCGGTCAGGGTCCCTTTGCCCTGGTCGAAGATAGCCTGATGGATCAGTTCGAGGCGCGCCTGGGAGAGGTCATTCGGATCGGGGAACGGTCGTTCCGTATCGCCGGGCGCCTCAAGCAAATGCCGGGCGAGACTCTGGGCAGCAACCTCGTCGGTGGCCGGGTCTACATTCCCTTGGCTTATCTGGAAGAGACCCGGCTCCTGACGCGGGGGAACACAGCCTCCTACCGGGTCTATTTCAAGTTCGACGATGGGGTTGAGTTACAGACTTTATTACAGACAGTTGAGCCACAACTATTAAAGTATAACCTGCGGATCGAAACGGTGGCGAACCGCAGAGCCCGCCTGGGACGATCGTTGGAAAATGCGACTGATTTTCTGAATCTGGTCGGATTCATTGCTCTGCTTCTTGGGGGGATGGGTCTGGCCAGTTCGATCCACGTCTACGTCAAGCGAAAGTCGCCCGCGGCCGCCCTGTTGCGCTGTCTGGGAGCCAAGTCGGAGCAGACCTTGACCCTATACCTCTGTCAGGCCCTTGGCTTGTGTCTGACCGGCATTCTTGGGGGCATCCTGCTGGGAGTGGGTCTGCAATATTTTCTGCCGGGCATCCTGCAGGATTTCCTGCCCGTGGCCATCCCCGTCAATCTGTCCTGGAGCGGGTTGGTCGAGGCCGGCCTTATCGGATTGAGCTTGGCCTGGTTGTTCTCCATTCAACCTCTGTTATCTTTGCGCCGGCTCTCACCCTTGGCCGCCTTGAGGATGGACTATGAAGCAGGTCGGCAGCGCTTTGACTGGGCGCAGTGGCTGGTTCGTTTGGCCATTGTGGCCATCATCCTGACGTTTGCACTGGTCCATACCCGTCGTTGGACTCATGCCGTGGCGTTTACGCTTGGCCTGCTGATCTCGTTGGCGCTCCTGGCAACTGCGGCACGGCTAAGCATGGTTCTGATCAGAAAGTTCTTCCCGGGCTCCTGGCCCTACACCTGGCGCCAGGGGTTGGCCAACCTTCATCGTCCCCACAATCAGACCCTGGTCCTGGTACTGTCCATCGGTTTCGCGACCTTCTTGATGATGCTTCTCTATCTGGTGCACCAGGGGTTGATCGGTGAGATCCTGAGAGCGGGCGGCGGCGATCAGCCCGACATGGTTCTGTTTGATGTCCAGCGGGACCAGAAAGCAGAGCTCGCCGGGCTGCTTCGGGGGTTTGGAGTTCCCGTGCTTCAGGATGTGCCGGTGGTGGCCATGCGACTACACTCGATCCGGGGAAAAAGCGTCGCCCAGTGGTTGCGGGATCCTGGAAACACCATTCCGGCGTGGGCCTTGAGACGGGAATACCGGTCCACCTATCGGGGAGGGTTGTTGGAGAACGAGGAACTGCTGCTGGGAAGGTGGCCGGTTGGGGAAAGTGAGGGGAACAAGCCGCCTCTTGTCTCTCTGGACGAAGGGATTGCGCGCCGCCTGGAAGCCGGCCTGGGAGACGAGCTGGTTTTTGATGTCCAGGGAATGCTGCTCGGAACCCGGGTGGGTAGTATCCGCAGAGTGAACTGGCGCAAGGTCCAACCCAACTTTTTCGTGGTCTTTCCACCGGGGGTGCTGGAGCAAGCTCCCCAGTTTCACGTCCTGGTCACCCGAACCGGAGCGGGCCCGACAGCCACCGCTATTCAGCGAGCCGTGGTGCGGCAATTCCCCAACGTTTCTGTCATCGACTTGGCGCTGATTCTGGGAACGATCGACGATCTCCTGCAAAAAGTCTCATTCGTCCTTCGTTTCATGGCGTTGTTCAGTATTATTGCCGGCCTGACTGTCCTGGTCGGGGTGGTAGGGAACAGCAGGTATCAACGGCTGAGGGAAAGCGCCCTGCTCAGGATTCTCGGAGCTTCCAGGCGGCAGGTGTTTCTGATTCTCGGGGTGGAGTACTTCTGCTTGGCGAGCGTGGCGGCGTTGGGAGGCGTTCTGCTGGCGTGGTTGGGAAGCTGGGCGCTGGCCCGTCTGGTTTTCCAATCCCCCTTCGTACCGGCTGTTCTTCCCAGTCTGGGGGTATTCATGCTGGTGACGGCCATGACCGTGCTCGTCGGTGTGCTGGCCAGTCGTGGTTTTGCCAAACTGCCCCCGCTGGAAGCGCTTCGAGCCGGGGTCGATCGGCTATAATGGCCGGCGACTTTCCCGTGTCGAGGGTAAATGCAATGAACACCAGGAAACGGAGCCTGAGCCACGCTGGTGGGCCGCGGGACGTCCCCCTGCTCGATTTGACCATTGGAGCCGTTCTGGAGAGGACCGCAGCCATGTATCCGGAGCGCGACGCGTTGGTGGTGGTTCCCGAGGGAGTCCGTATGCGGTGGGGGGAGTTCCTCGAACAGGTGGACCGGGTCGCCCGCGGACTCATGGCCATGGGAGTCGGGAAGGGGCACCGGGTGGCAATCTGGGCCACTAACCGGTCCCAATGGGTCTTGACCCAATTCGCCACGGCGCGAATCGGGGCTATCCTGGTCAACATCAACCCCGGCTATGGGTCTCGTGAACTGCACTACGCTCTGAAACAGTCGGAGACTCAGACGCTCATCATGATTCGCGGGTTCGGGCGGGCAAACTACTTGGAGATGATTTCCGAAATCTGTCCCGAAGCAGTTGGCGCCCGCGCAGAGGATTGGCGGTCCGGTGGACTCCCTCACCTCGGAAACCTGATTCTGGCTGGAGACGGGCAACCCCTGGCGGGCATGGGGAGCTGGGATGAGCTGGTGTCTGGCGGTCAGGCTGTCGTTTCAGCGGGAACGGCGGGGAAGTCGGGAGCCTCCTTGAGCCCGAATGACCCGATCAACATCCAGTACACCTCCGGAACCACGGGGTATCCCAAGGGGGCCGTGCTGACCCACCGCAACATTGTCAACAACGCATTGCTGGTGGGGCAAAGGATGCGGCTCACCTGCCGGGATCGTGTCTGCATTCCGGTGCCCTTCTACCACTGCTTCGGGATGGTGTTGGGAAACATGGCCTGTGCCGTTCATGGAGCCGCCATGGTCATTCCCGACGAGGCCTTCGATCCCTGGACCACGCTGAAGACGATCGAAGAAGAAGGATGCACCGCTGTCTACGGGGTGCCGACCATGTTCATTCGGGAGCTGGAACACCCCGACTTCCCCAGCGTCGATCTCGGCACCTTGAGGACCGGAATCATGGCCGGCTCTCCCTGTCCCATCGAGTTGATGAAACAGGTGGTTGAGAAAATGCACTGTCGGGAGATCACCATCGCCTATGGACTCACCGAGAGTTCCCCGGTCATCACCCAGACCGGGGTAGGCGATCCGTTGGAGACCCGGGTCACGACGGTGGGCCGGCCCTTGCCCCATACCGAAGTCAAGATCATCGATCCCGATTCTGGAGAGGTGGTCCCCAGGGGAAATCCCGGGGAGCTGTGCACTCGCGGCTACCTGGTGATGAACGGCTATTACAGGAATCCGAGGGCAACCCGGGAGGCAATCGACTCGGAGGGCTGGCTGCACACCGGGGATCTGGCAACCCTGGACGAAGAGGATTACTGCAGGATCACCGGCAGAGTGAAGGATATGATCATCCGGGGCGGTGAGAACATCTATCCCCGCGAAATCGAGGAGTTTCTCTACACCCATCCGGAGGTGAGCGACGTCCAGGTGGTGGGTGTCCCAGACCCCGTACTGGGTGAAGAGGTCCTGGCCTGGATCCGCCTGAAAGAACAGGGGATGGCCACGGCCCGGGACATCAAGGACTTCTGTCGGGGGAAGATCGCCAAATACAAGATTCCGCGGTACATCAAGTTTGTGGACAGTTACCCCATGACCATCACAGGGAAAATTCAAAAGTACAAGATCCGGGAGATCGCGATCCTGGAACTGGGATTGGGGGAGATTTCCGACACGCCCACCGCCTGATTGGCTTATCCGAGACAAGAGGCTAACCCGCATTGCTGACCGGGGGTGCGCTCTTGAGAAGAGGTGCAGGGAGCGAGGTGAGTCGCCGTCGGAGTCCCATCGGTCGACGGGTTTCATTGAACCAGTTTATAGCTTGAAGTAACGGAACCTAATAAAAATCATCCACTAAGGGCACTAAGAGAGAGTGCGCTTCTTCGCCGAGAAGCGGAGCCAGATTGCTTCTGCAATCAAGAATCCTTGGTGTAACTTCGTGCCCCTTCGTGGATCATCCCTCATCATTCCCGGAAGGCCTCACCGTAAAGCTGCTTATACAACTGGTGGTTGCGGTGAATGATCTTGACGTAGTTCCTGGTTTCAGTGAAGGGAATGTTCTCCACGAACTCGGCGGCTTCCCGATAGTCGCCCTCGCTGAGCCACAGGGTGACACGATGCGGTCCGGCATTGTAGCTGGCCAGAGCCTGGTCGACGTCACCGTTGAACTGTCTCAGGCAATCGGCGAAGTACTGGCTTCCCAGGCGAATGTTGAAGCGCGGAAGGAAGAGTTGGTCGGGAGAGAGGTTGTCCAGCTGGAGTTGACGCCCCACCCGTCTTGCCGTCTCGGGGATGAGCTGCATCAGTCCCCGGGCCTCTGCCGCCGACAGGGCCTGGGGGTCAAAGCCCGATTCCTGACGGACCAGCGCCACCAGCAGGTAGGGATCGAGACCGTGTTTTCGGGCGTCCTGGGCAAAGAGAGAAGCGTATTTGATCGGGAAGAGCATCCTCCAGATTTCCCGGGGGAGAGAGGCAAGGGGCCTGTAGACAAAGCCCGGGAAGAGCTGTTGCAAACGATAGGTGGAGGCACGGTAGTGGCCCCCCTGGTGGAGGAGCATGGCGGCCTGGAGTTGCATGCCTCTCGAATTCGGGCTGGTTCGGAGGAGTTCCCCGGCAGCAGCTTCGAATAGCTGGATCAATCCAAGCGTCCTGACTCTGGCCGAAAGGCGTCCGGGCAGACCGGGAACCTGGGCGGCTCCAGAGGAAAAACGGGCGCTGGTTCGCCTTTCAAGACCGGCCAGAATGGTGGCAAGCTGTGGGTCCAGCGCTGCTTTGTCGGCGTCGGTTGGCCGGACTCCTTTCAGTTGTTCCCTGGACCGATAAGCGTAGTAGTGGTTGCTGAAAAGGTCGGCGATTGCCTGGTATACCGAACGGGCTTGCCGAAGATCGCCGGAGCCTTCCCGGGTCCGGGCGATCCAGTAGAGAGCAGCCGGCCGGTGAGGTGAGCCTGGAAACCGCTGGAGGTGTTCGGTAAATAAGGCAAGGGACCTGTCCCGGTTACGTTTTCTGTAGTGGTGCCAGGCCACTCGCCAATGGGCCCGCCTGACCCGTGGCCCGCTGGAGAAACGGTCGACCATCTTGCGGTAGAAGTGGTTGGCCTGATCCAGCTCACGCTTGACCAGCCGGGAATTCGCCAGGCTGAACCAGGCTCTCTCCAGCCAGGTCGATCTGGGGTAACGCTGCTCTATCTGGCGGACAGCCTCCCGGAAGGAGGCATCGTCATCGAGTCTGCGGTGGTTCTCAGCCCGGTAGAACAAGGCTTGAGGCTGCAGCGCGTATTTTGGGGGCAAGGCCTGGAGTGTCCGGAGAGATTCCAGTTGGCTCCCGGAGTGGAATTCGGAAATAGCCCGGCGCAACTGAAGCTTGGCCCTTTCGGCCGGTGAACTGGTTTCTTCCAGGGCGGCGTTCAATGCCTCCACGGCTTGGCGGTACCGTTTTCCCTTGAAGAGCTTTTCGGCCCGCACTCGCCTCCAGCTTGGCGGGACCTCGAAAAACTCTGGCGGATAGTCGACCTGCAGTCGGGTAATGGCATTCAGAGCCTTCGGGCTCAGGGGGCTCGAGGGAAACCGGAAGTGCAGGCGGAGGTAGCGGTCGATGGATCGACGGATTTCCCCGATGGACTCATGAGCCGCCGCAGCGTAATAGAGAGCCTCGGCAGACTTGGACAGGTGGGGCCAATCCTGTTGAGATTGAAAAATGAGGCGGGGGGTTCCGGCCAGCAGGGCGTCTTGCCAGAGGAAACTGATGGCCTGCCGGGCAAGATGGCCCCGGGGAAACCGCCTCAGGTAGGTTCGCCATCCTTCAATGGCCAGGGTAGGCTGATTGAGCTTGTGCAGGACCGTGGCGTGATGGTAGAGGATGAAATCCGAAATGGAGACCTGTTCGGCTCCGACCAGGGCCTGTTTCAGCGCGTCACGGGCTGATTCCAGACGCCCCTTTTGGAGGTCCTGGGTGCCGATCAGGTAGTACCCGAGAGCAGCCAGAGGGCTCTGGGGATTCCCTTGGCTGAACTCCAGCAGTTCCAGCTTGGCGGAGGAGGAGTTTTCATCGACAAAGTTGCGACAGAGTTGCTGGAAACGGACCTCGGACGAACCCTGGGCCAGTACCCTGAAGCTCCAACCGGTGAGGGACAACAGAAGAAACAACAGTGTTGCCCGGCCTCGGCAAGAGACGGGGCGGTCGGGAGCCGTGTTGTCTGCAAAAAAAGCCGGCACTGTGGAATTGCCCGCAAAAATAAAGGGGGAAGGAAGTCAACCGGCTCACCGGCTGCCCGCCGCACCCCTGTGTCCGGACGACTTCACCGCACCTGCCAGGAGAGCCTGGATGGCATCGAAGGGGCGCTGGTCGTTCCAGCTATCCAGCCGCACCCCGAATTGGCCATGGACGCATTTGTGGGCAAAGGGCTCCAATGCAGCCTTGACGAAAGGCTTGTGGGCGGTGCCGGGCCGGTTGGCCTCCGGAGAGAACGTGTTGATCACGACCAGGTTGGCTGCCTCCAAAAAACGTTCGGAGTCGCCCTTCCACCAATCCCGGGGAAGGAAGGGATTCACGACGAAGAGCAGAAAATCGGGCGCCAGATGTCCCAGGATAGTGTTCCCCTCGGTCAACAGGCGAGTGCTTTCACGGAAGCGATCCCTGTGCAGCAGATCCACCAGTGCCGGGTATCCATCGGGTCGGGCCACACCCCAGTAGGTTTGCGCGGCGCCGGCCTCTATCAGTTTCCCCGTGTCCGTATCCGGTTGAGCCAGAACATCGGGGTCCTCGCAGAGCAGATAGGGCCCTTCCATGCGATGGCAGGCGCACCCGCTGTTTCCGACGGGACAAAATTGTTCCTCCCGATAGATGGTGGTGAACTTGGCGGTCGAGAAAACACCGGGGAAAGCCTGGAGAATGGCCAGCAGGAGCGATGTTTTTCCGGAACCGTTGCAAGGCGCGGCGACTGAAACCTGAAGCATAATCTCGGATTTTAGCTCCAACCGGGCCGGCTTCCGAAGGAAAATTGTGTTTTTAGGGCATTAAACCGCATTTCTCACCGGGTCGCTGGAACCATGATGAGAAGCAGTTTATCTTCAGCACCCTGATTGGCCCCATTAAAAGGCCTTGCGGGTGCAGACGGCGCTGGGCGCGCACTGGCTTGTCCTTTTCCCCTCAGCGCGCACATGCTCCCTCGAACGTAGTGCCCGCTACGCTCTTCGGTCACGAGCACGCGCTGAGGGGAAAATTCCTGCGCCATTGTCACGCCCCCCGGTGAGAAATGCGGGTTAAACCGCAGTTTGCCGCAATGGCGGAGTGGATTTCAGGAATTCACCGGATTGATCCCTGCCAGCCTGTTCCAGGCGAGCACGGCCGCGCCGACCGCGCCGGCGCCATCAGCCAGTCGGGAGGGAAGAATCTTGACCGGCTCCAGGTGTGGCGCCCTGAGAATATGACGGGCGGCCGTTGCCCGAATGGGCTCCAGGAACCGGTCTCCCAACCGGTCAGCAATGCCCCCGCCAATCACCACGCAATCCGGATCCAGCAGGTTGACCAGGCTTGCCACCAGCAGCCCCAGGGTGGTCTGGGCCCGTTGCATAATTTCCAGCATGAGCGGATCTCCTTCCTGCAGGGCCTCTTGAATCACCCGACTGGTCATGCGTTCTCGGCCCATCCTGGCCATGATGGCCGGAACCAGGCTGGACCGCCCCGAATCGACCGCTAGACGCATGTCGCGCTCCATGGCCGTGCGGCTGGCCAATCCTTCGGCGCAGCCGTTGCGTCCGCACCCGCAAAGAGGGCCGTCGGCCAGGACTTTAATGTGACCCACCTCTCCGGCCCCGCCGCAACTGCCGTGGTAGAGACGATTGTCCAGGATGACACCGCCGCCAATGCCGGTTCCGACGAAAATCGCCACCAGGTTTCTGGCGCCTCGACCGGAACCCAGGACATGCTCGCCTACCGCACCTCCGTTGACGTCGTTGTCGAGGGTCACCGGCAGCCTCAAGTGTCGGCTGAGCATGCTTCCCAAGGGTTGGTCCTTCCATTCCAGGTTTGGGGCATAGAGCACCAAACCCTTCTCAGGATCCACGGTTCCCGGAGCACCAATCCCGACTCCCTGAACCCGTTTCGATTTTTTCCCCAGGTCTTTCAGGAGCTTACGGACCGTTGCGGCGACTCTCCGGGTGACTCCATCGGGACCCAGGCTGGGACAAGTGGAACGTTTCCTGGAGGCAAGAACTCGGCCCCGGCCATCCAGCGCCACCGCCGTCATGCTGGTGCCCCCGAGGTCAACCCCCACCATGAGGTCATTTTTCTTTCCCATCTGAGACTTTCTCCTGAGCGGCCAGTGGCCGGTTGAAGAGGCCAAACGGGTCGGAAACAGGGTCGCAGCTTGCCCGGATTTTTGCCAGAAAATTCATGGGACTGTGTCGCACAAAAGATTTACAGTAGATCAGGACAGTGCTGAAGGGACTTGGCGTGGCCGCGCGCCGCAGCCTGACGGTCCGGCTTCCGCCCCCCACCGCATCAGCCTTCGCCTGGCGGCTCGGCTTCTGCGACTCCCCCTCAAGGGGGGAGTGATACCCGCGTTACTAACCGGGAACGTCGTTTACACATTAGACCGGGAACATGTTTTACATCCTGCCAAGGAATCAGGCAAGGCGGGCCCCCGCCCCCGACGACGGGGCGGATCATACGAGAGTGAAACAGGTTTTGTTTCAGTCACGAGGACTGATGGACCTCCTTCAACGACAACTGGCGCCAAAATGCTTTTGCACTTTTGTCCCGTTGGTGTGACCCTGTCATGGGAGGAAGCCCACCCGGGAGCGCGGGCGTCCCGCCCGCACAAATCCTCCCGCAGCTTCAGCCATCTCCTCCACCGGAATCAACCGGCAGCGGCGCCCTGCCTCTGCTTCGGCCGGGCTCATGCGGTTCCCGCCGGCAGGGCGGTCGGCTGCAACATCGCAGGGAAACTGAGCGGCAACCGAAGGGACAGCATGCGGGCGGGACGCCCGCGCTCCCGGGGGTGTCGTCTCGATGGTGAGGTGGGGGGTATCCGGCGGGCGACTTCTCTGAAAGCCGGCCTGTCCCCTTTGGGAGACTCCCGTTTGCCTGCGAGCCGGGCGCCCGCCCCCCGCGACTGGGCAGATCCATCGAAAAGGACTATAAATTGAACATCGATGCACAGGATAATCAGGACGGGAGGCTGCTGCAGGAGACGCGGACTCGGGCGATGATCGCGTGTGGATTTGAGGATGTCCGGGAACACAAGCCAGCCGTCTCCGGAAAAAATCCTGTGTATCCTGTGCATCGATGTGAATCAAAAATCTACCCATGCTTGACTATGAACCGGTTTCCAGCCACCAGGCGCAGGCGTTTGTTTCAGGTAAGTCCGGCCCCCGCCCTGCCGGGCGGATCATACGAGAGTGAAACAGGGGTGATTTAGGCACGTTGTCAATTCCTCTCCAACCCCTGTTGTTTCAATCTCTTGAACCGGTTTTGCGTCACGCGAACCCAGATTTGTTTCAGGCAAGTCGGGCCCCCGCCTTGCCGGGCGGATCATACGAGAGTGAAACAATCGGAAATCGACAATCCTGTCGTGACCTTGATATCCCGTAGCGGTTAAACTCAACGCCTTAGTGGCCCTTCGTCGTTCTTAGTGGCCCTTCGTGGATAACTCTTTTTCTTTTGTCTTTTTTCTGTTGTTTCAGACAAGACAAGAAGCCTTGTGCAGGCCTCAAGAATCACTCCCCCCTTGAGGGGGAGTCGGCGAGAGGCGGAGCCCGCAGTCGAGCCGGTGGGGGGGCAAACACTCCGCCCCGTAAGTGACTATCAGCGGTACGGGCAGGGAAGCCTTGGCGGCATCGGTGCGGTGCCCGCGTCACAATGCCGAATTGCAGCACCGTCGCGGAGCGCACGGCCTCGTCCCGAACCACGCTTAAGCCCCTGCATCGCCGCTCACCCCGACCGCTTGAGGGCGGGCTCCTGCGGGCGGGCTTGTTGAAGCCGTGCCATGGCTGTGATAAATTTTCGGTGTGTTTGCCCGTGATCGGCAGTCGACTCGCAGGGTCCGCGGAAAGCTGGTTGGTTTTCTGCGGGTGCTCTTCCTGGCTGCCGTCCTCATCAGCGCTGCCTTGTTGAGTTGCTTGACGGCCATGCGACTGGCTATTCGAGGCAGTGAAGTTACGGTTCCCGGGGTGGTGGGTCGAACCCTGGAGGAGGCAAGCCAACAGGTCGCCGGCTCCCAATTGGTCCTCAAAGTGAGAGGACACCGCTTTGACGACCAGGTGGCCCCGGATCGGATCATTGCTCAGAGTCCGGCGGAGGCGAGCCGACTCAAGCGCCGCGGCAGCCTAAAGGTGCTGGTCAGCCTGGGCCCTCGGCGCATCCGGGTCCCTGACTTGCGAGGCAAGACGCTGAGGGCCGGCCGTTATCAACTCCTCCAGAGGGGACTTGCCCCCGGTTTCACCACGATCATCAGTTCCGACAGCACCGAAAAGGACTTGGTGGTGTCCCAGTATCCTCTGCCCGGGAAGCAGGCGCCCCGGTCGCCCACCGTCAACCTGCTGGTGTCGGCCGGCCGGAACAGGGTGGCTTATCTGATGCCGGACCTGGTGGGAAAGCGGCTGGAGGAGGTCTCCACAACCCTGGCGCTGTGGAATATCGAACTGGGGGAGGTCAACTACCAGAGCCTGCCCGGTTTGACCCGGGGGACCGTGTTGGAACACACTCCGGCGGCCGGCGAAATCATTCTGGAAGCAGACGCTGTCGATTTCGAGGTGGTTCGTTAGCCGCATGGTTCAAATCGCCCCTTCCATTCTTTCTGCGGACTTCGCCGCACTGGGAAACCAGGTTCGGGCCGTGGAGGATGCCGGCGCCCATCTCCTCCACCTGGATGTCATGGACGGCCACTTTGTGCCCAACATTACCTTGGGCCCCGCCGTAGTGGCGTCCATTCGAAAGATCACCCGGCTCCCCCTGGATGTTCATCTGATGATCGAGAACCCGGACGGCTATATCGGAGCCTTCGCCGATGCGGGCGCCGACTGGATCTCGGTTCATGCCGAAGCCTGCGCTCACCTGGATCGGACCTTGAACCGGATTCGCTCCCACGGAATGTCGACCGGAGTGGTCCTGAATCCTGCTACCTCGCTGTCTGTTCTGGACAACGTCCTGTCCCTGGTGGATTTCGTGCTGATCATGTCGGTCAACCCCGGCTTTGGGGCCCAGCAATTTATCCCCTACTCTTTGCAAAAGATCGAGGATCTTCGAAAGATGATTGATCGGAGGGGGCTATCCGTTAAAATAGAGGTGGATGGGGGGGTCAGTCTCGACAACCTGTGTGCGCTGGTGCGGAGCGGCGCGGAGGTATTGGTTGCCGGCTCCCAGATTTTCGGCTCGCCGAACCCGGGAGCCATGGTAAGAAAAATGATCGATCGATCGGCTGGATGCTTCGACGGCCGCTAGGGTTGAACGACAAAGGTTGCAGGAGTTCCTGGAGGAGTTCATGACAAGCCGGAGACAGGTAGCTTGGTTGGGGATCATCACCTTGACTTTTTCGGGTTGCTTTTTTGGAGGGAAAAAGGGAGAGGTGATCACGCCGGACGGGGCGGCTGAGCCCGACAAGATACTTTACGAAAAGGGCCTGCGGGATGTGGCCAAAGGCCGGTACGACGTGGGTCGCCTGGTCTTCCAGAGCCTGTTGAATACTTACCCCGACAGTGAATATCAGGAACGGGCCAAATTGGCCATTGCGGATTCCTATTTCAAGCAGGGCGGGACCTCGGGACTGCTCCAGGCCAAGGCAGAGTACGAAGACTTCAAGACTTTTTTCCCGACCAGCGAGGAAATTGACGATGCCCAGATGCGAATAGCAATGACGCACTATCGGCAGATGGAGAAACCCAGTCGGGATGCCACACAGGCCAGGGCCGCCGAAGCCGAATTCAGGGACTTTATTGCGCAACATCCGGAAAGCCCTCTGTTGGACGAAGCACGCCAGTATCTGCGGGAGGCTCAAGAGGTCTTGGCGGTGGGTGACCTGAGTGTTGCCAAGCATGAGTTTCTTCGAAAAAACTACAAGGGGGCCTTCAACCGTGCGGCGACGGCCATCAAGTACCCCGATTTCAGCAGACAGGATGAAGCTCTCTACGTCCTGGGCCGGGTGCGTGAACGGCAGCAGAACATCGTCGCTGCCGGGTATTACTATGGACTGGTGGTCCGGTACCACCCGCTCAGCAAGTTTGAAGGCGAGTCCAGAAAAAAACTGGAGAAACTGGGTCTTCCCATTCCCGACGTTGACCCGGTGGCCTTGGCACGAGCGCAGGAAGACCTGGAAAATCAAACCAAGCGGTCCCTGATGGGGCGGTTCTCCCTGCTGCTCACCAGAAGACCCGATGTCTCCCGGGCGCGCAAGGCCGATCGCCCGGCCCTGGTGTTGGGGCCCGAGCAAATCAATCTGGAACCCGGCGGCCCGGCAGAGGTCACTGCCGCACCGGTTGCTCCAACCTCTGCGCCCAGTGGTTCGCTGGGTGTCGAGATCATCACTCGGCCCGACCGGAAGGCGGGAGACGAGTCGGCGCCCCCGACTTCCAACTCCGAAAAACAGGCAGGCAACTGACTTCGGCCCAGAGGGCGGCACCCCGCCGCACAGCCTCCCCCAAGACCCCATCCACCGGAGAATTCATCCCCTCCTGTTGCCGGCGTTTCCCCTTCACTTTTCCCGGGAGAGCGCTAAAATGGCCTGCCTGCAGCACTAGCCCGCATTTCTCACCGGGGCTCTGGAACCATTATGAAAGACCGTTTATTTTCAGTACCTTATTGGTCCTGTATTGAGGGTGCGCGGGAACAGACTGCGCTGGGCGCGCCCTGGCTTGTCTTTCCCCCCTCATCGCGCACATGCTCCGAACGTAGTTCCGGCTACGCTCTTCGCTCACGAGCACGCGCTGAAAGGGAAAATGCTGCACCATTTTCACGCCCCCCGGTGACAAATGCGGGCTATTGAGTCAGTTGCCCTCTTCTTCCGCCCGGATGGCATTACCGCCGTGACGAGTGTGGTGCCACCCCCGCCGGTCTGAGTCGCCAGCATGGAAATTTCAAAAACTTACGATCCCCAATCGGTTGAGACTGGCTGGATGGAGTTTTGGGAGCGGGAACGTCTTTTCGTAGCCGACGCTCAATCCAGCAGACCTCCGTTTGTAGTTGTCATTCCGCCGCCCAATGTGACGGGGTCTCTTCACATGGGGCACATGCTGGTTTACACACTGCACGACATCATAGTCCGGTGGCGAAGGATGCAAGGGTACAACACGCTGTGGCTGCCGGGGACCGACCACGCCGGCATTGCTACCCAGAACGTGGTGGAACGTCAACTGGAAGCTGAGGGGACCTCCCGTCAGGCATTGGGGCGAAAGGCCTTCGAACGGCGTGTTTGGGAGTGGAAGGAGAAAAGCGGCAATACCATTTTAGGGCAGTTGCGCCGGTTGGGAGGCTCCTGCGATTGGACGCGGGAAAGATTTACGCTGGATGAGGGGCTGTCCAGGGCGGTGCGAGAGGTCTTTGTGCGGCTCTATGAGGAAGGGCTAATCTACAGGGGAAAGCGACTGATCAACTGGTGCGTCCGTTGCCGCACGGCGCTCTCCGACTTGGAGGTCAAAGCGGAGCCGACCCAGGGCAAATTGTACTACCTGCGTTATCCCGTCGAGGGTGGAGCTGAGTCGCTCACGGTTGCCACCACACGGCCGGAAACCATGCTGGGAGATACCGCGGTGGCCTTCAATCCCAAGGACAAGCGGTATCTGGGGTTGGCCGGAAAGGTGGTGCGGCTGCCGTTTGTCGATCGCGAAATTCCGGTTGTCGCCGATTCCTTTGTGGATCCCGAATTCGGAACCGGACTGGTAAAGGTCACGCCGGCTCACGATCCCAACGACTTCGAAATAGGACTGCGCCACCACCTGCAACAGATTTCGGTGCTGGATGAGGACGGGCGCATGACCGATGCGGCGGGAAAGTTCCGGGGATTGGACCGATTGGATTGCCGGGCTGCCGTGGTGGAGGAGCTTGACCGGCATGGCCTCTTGGAAAGAGTGGAAAACCACACCCACAGCGTGGGGCAGTGCGACCGCTGCAAGGAGGTGGTCGAGTCTCTCTTGTCCACCCAGTGGTTCGTAAAGACCAAGCCGCTGGCCGAGCCCGCCATCCGTGCGGTCGAGGAGGGCCGGATCCGCTTTGTTCCGGCCAACTGGTCCAAGACCTATTTCGAGTGGATGCACAACATCAAGGACTGGTGTATCTCCCGGCAACTGTGGTGGGGACACCGCATTCCCGCCTGGCACTGCCGAAACTGCGGGAAGGTCAATGTGGCCCGGCAGGAACCGCAGCAGTGCGTCCATTGCTCCTGCGGGGAATTGACGCCGGAGACGGACGTGCTGGATACCTGGTTCAGCTCGGGGCTTTGGCCGTTCTCGACCCTGGGGTGGCCCGAGCAAACCCAGGACCTCAAGACGTTCTACCCGACTTCCGTCCTGATTACCGGATTTGACATCATCTTCTTCTGGGTAGCCCGCATGATCATGGCCGGGCTCAAGTTTACGGGGGATGTACCCTTTCGGACCGTCTATATCAACAGCCTGGTGCGGGATGCGGAAGGAAAGAAGATGAGCAAGTCCAAAGGCAACGTGGTGGATCCGTTGGACCTGATGGAACAGTACGGAACCGACGCGGTTCGCTTCACCCTGGCCATCATGGCAGCGCCGGGCACGGACATCAGCCTTTCCGAAGAAAAGATCCTCAGCCATCGGGCCTTTGCCAACAAGATCTGGAACGCTTTTCGTCTGGTCACCCTGCACCTGGAGAGCATTTGCGCCCAACTGCCGCCGGACTTCGATGCCAGTGCCGAGATGGATGACCTTTCCCAAAGGAGAATGGAACTCTCCCTGGTGGATCGGTGGATGCTTTCCAGGCTGTCCAGCGTTACCCGCCAGGTCAACTCGGGGTTGGAGGCCTTTCGATTCCACGAATCCAGCCATTCCATTTACCACTTTTTCTGGGGAGAGCTTTGCGACTGGTATATCGAGTTTGTGAAGCCCAAGATTGTGGCCCGGGAAAAGCTGCCCGAGGATCAGCTTTCCTACCGGGTGCTGCTGGTGGTTTTCGATCAGGCTCTCCGGCTGATGCATCCATTCATGCCCTTTATCACCGAGGAGATTTGGCAGCGGTTGCCCCACAAGGGACTCTCCATTGCCGTCCAGCCCTATCCCCAGGGCCACCTGGCCTGGATGGACGCCTCGGTTGAAGCCCGGATCGGGATGTTGCAGGATGTCATCACCAAAATCCGAAACCTGAGGGCCGAGATCAACCTGGATCCCGGGCGCAGAATCCCGGTCCGGTTGGCCAGTTCCAACCCGGAGGTGCGCTCGTTCCTGCTGGAAAGCCAGCCCCATATCCTCAATCTGGCCCGTTGCGATCGGGTCACGGTGGTGGCTGCCGTCGGCAAGGAAGACCACTCGGCTCGCTCGGTAGCTTCGGGGGTGGATGTGGAGATACCGCTGGCGGGGCTGATCGATGTCCAATTGGAAAAGGGGCGGATCGAAAAGGAGATCCTCAAGCTGGAGCGGGAAGTGACTCCCATCCGGCAGCGGCTGCAAAACCGGGCCTTCGTGACCAATGCGCCGGAGAAGGTCGTCGAATTGAATCGAAAACGGCTCATCCAATTTCAGGAAAAGCTGGGCAAGTTGACGGAGTATCGGAATCAACTGTGAGCGGCCTGAGCGCCGGTCAAGCGGACCGGCGAAGCGCCGGATTCCCTAGCCCGCATTTCTCACCGGGCCGCTGGAACCATTATGAAAAACCGTTTATCTTCAATACCTTATTGGCCGTTATTTGAGGGCATGCGGGACCAGACGGCGCTGGGCGCGCCCTGGCTTGTCCTTTTCCCCTCAGCGCGCACATCTCTCTCGACCGTAGTGCCGGCTACGCTCTTCGCTCGCGAGCACGCGCTGAGGGAAAAATTCCTGCGCCATTGTCACGCCCCCCGGTGAGAAATGCAGGCTAGGCCAATTCCCGCCATGGTGCAGCTGGATCCCCGGAAGTTGTCACCCGTTGTCTCTCAGGCATTGGCCGAGGACCGTGGAGCTGGCGATCTGACCAGCCAGTTCACCGTCGATCCATCTCTGGAAGCTCGGGGAGACTTCCGTGCCAAGGCCGACATGGTCCTGGCGGGGTGGCCGGTCGTGGCGGAGACCTTCAGGGTCTTGTCGGATCGGTTTGCTTCTCAGTCCTTCTTTGAAGAAGGCGAGCGGGTGGCCATAGGAACCGTGCTGGGGACGGTCCGTGGGCCGGCGGCGCTGTTGCTCGGCGGGGAGCGGGTTGCGCTCAACTTCCTGCAGCGTTGCAGCGGCATTGCGACCTTGACCCGGGCCATGGTCCGCGCGGTGGAGGGTACCGGGGTCTCCGTCCTGGATACCCGCAAGACGACCCCCGGTTTGCGTTTTTTGGAAAAGTATGCCGTCGCTATGGGAGGGGGGGAAAACCATCGTTTCGGCCTCTATGACGGGATTCTGATCAAGGAGAACCACATCCGGGCAGCGGGCGGAATCGAAGCGGCCGTCTCCAGAGTTCGTTCCGGCCAGGGACACCCTCACAGGATCGAGGTGGAAGTCTCCAACTTGCAGGAGTTGGAACAAGCTCTGAAGGTTGGGGTGGAAGTCATTTTGCTGGACAACATGACCCCGGGCCAGGTAAGAGAGTGCGTGGACGGAACCCGGGGGCGGGCTCTTCTAGAGGTCTCCGGCGGCATTGATTTGCACAATATTCGGGACTATGCCGGGACTGGAGTGGACTTCATCTCGGTGGGCGCCTTGACGCACTCCCCAAGGGCGGCGGATATCAGCCTGGAGTTGCAACTGCAGCCTGGTGGCTGATCCGAATGTCGCAGACTGGAGCGGCCTCCCGGTTGGGAGGAGTCGTAGCCGGCATTCCTTACCGGGTCGCTGGATACATTGTGAAAGACAGTTTATCTTCAACACCTTATTGGCCCTATTGTGAAGCCTTGAGCGAACAGTTGGTGCTGGACGCGCCCGGGTCATTGGCTCCGCCGGCACCCAATCCGCACGGCCGATGAAGGAACTTCCATCCAGCCATCTGCGGCTCGATCGACTTGTCGATCTGCTGGCGGATTCGGGACGGGAGTTGTGGTCCCAACCGGAGCTGGCCGACTCCATGGGGATGTCTCCCACTGAGCTTTCGGCGGTGTTGGCCCTGCTCCAGTCAGAAGGCTTGCCTCTGGAGGTGCGCTCGGATCGGCAGGTGCGGTTCAGGGCGGCCCTGGATCTGACAGTGGCCTCCCGAGTTCACCCGCATCTCTCCGCGAACCGGCTGGGCCGGAGATACTACCACTACCTGAGGGTCGGCTCCACCAACGACACGGCCCGTCGCCTGGCCGAGGCCGGGGCGCCCGAAGGGACAACGGTGGTGGCTGAGGAGCAGACCCGAGGGCGAGGGCGATTGGGCAGAGCCTGGCTGTCTCGAAAGTCGAAGGACCTCCTCCTGTCCCTGGTTTTGCGCCCGGCCGTGGATCCGACGCAAGCGCCCGGCTTGAGCCTGATGGTGGGGCTGGCGGCCAGCCAGTCGATTCGGGAGGTCGCCGGAGTTCCCACGGAACTCAAATGGCCCAATGATGTGCTCACCCGCGGCGGGAAATGCTGCGGGGTGCTGACGGAAATGATTGCCGATCCGGGGAAGATTCATTTCGTCATTGTAGGGGTCGGCATCAACGTGAACGGGGCCTCACTTCCGGAAGCCATTGCCGGCCAGGCTTCGACTCTGGCGCGAGCGGCGGGTTGTCCGGTCCCCAGGGCAAGACTGGTGGCGGCCTTTTTGAACCACCTGGAAGCACTCTACCTGGAATTCCTGGACAAGGGTCTCCAGCCTCTCATTGAGCGCTGGGTGGCCGCCTCTTCCACTGTTCGAGGCCGCAGGGTCCTGGTCTCAAATTCGGGCCGCTCCTTTTCGGGGACCACCGACGGGCTGGGTGAACAGGGAGCCCTCCGGGTCAGACGGGAGAATGGAACAGTAGAAGAGGTTCTGGCCGCGGACATCGTTCAATGGTAGTTCGGGGCAGACCCCGGAGAGGCTAACCGAGCATGCTGCTGGCCATCGACGTTGGCAATACCAATACCTGGCTGGGGATTTACGAGGGTTCCAAGTTGCGGAAAGACTGGCGCTTGGAAACCAAAGAGCGTCAATCCGCGGATGAATACGGCATTTTGACCAGGAATCTCTTCAGTCTGGCGGAAATCGAGTTCACCCGCATCTCGGATATGGTGATTGCCTCGGTGGTCCCTCCGCTCAACACCGTACTGGAACAGATGGCCTTGAAGTATTTTGAAATCGCCCCCCTGTTTGTCGAGCCTGGCGTCAAGACCGGAATGCCCATCCTGTACGACCCTCCGTCGGACGTTGGCGCCGACAGAATCGTCAATGCGGTAGCCGCGTTTCATCGCTACGGGGGACCCTGCATCGTGGTCGATTTTGGGACGGCCACCACCTTCGATGCGATTTCCCAAAAGGGAGAATATCTCGGGGGGGCCATCAGTCCCGGACCGGCGATTGCAGCCGAAGCGCTGTTTGCCAGGACGGCCAGGCTTCCCAGAGTCGAGGTCAAGCCTGTCGTCAACGTGATCGGCACCTCGACGGTCGCCAGTATCCAGTCCGGCCTTTATCACGGGTATATCGGTCTGGTCGACGGCATCCTTCAACGCATGATTCGGGAGTTGGGACCCGAAACGGCGGTGGTTTCCACCGGAGGGCAAGCCGCTCTTTTTGGGGCGGGCACCCGACATATTCAACATATCGATTCCCATTTGACGCTGGACGGACTGCGTCTTATCCACGAGAAAAATCTTCCTCGCTGAGAACCGGGCTCGGGCTCTCCGGGGGTGCGCTGGACTCTGCGCCATGGAGAATTACTTCAATTACTTTACCGAGATCGAGGAGCATTTCCAAAAACGGCGTGGGCAACCCCGACCCCTCTCGCCACTGGACTGGTCTCTGATCGAATCCTTGCGAGATGCCGGAGTTCCCCTGGCGGTGGTGCTGCGTGGGGTGGACCGGGCTTTCGATAAACGATCCAAAAGGCGAAAGCCGGTCGGTCAGGTGAACAGCCTCGCCTACTGCACGCAGACCATTCTGGTCGAACATGAGCGCCAGAAGGAGAGTCGGGTCGGCCGCAACAATACTGCATCCCAGCCTGCCGAAAATGATCTGGACGGGCAGCAGTTGTTGGACCTGCTGGAAAGGGCCAGCCGGGACCTGGAGGCTCTCCTGGGAGGACCGAAGGCTGATGAGCTTCCGGCATTGAAAACAGTGGTGGAGAAGGTCGTCAGCTCGCTGCACAGGATCATGCTGGAAATCAAAACAACCCAGCCGCTGGATTATGAGGAACTGGAGTTGAAGCTCAATACCTTGGAAGAGCAAACTGTAGCGGCCATCCTCTCGGGAATGAGCGAGGAGACCCTGCTGGATGCAAAGAGGGAGACACAGCAGGAAATCGGCCGGCACAAACGGGGCTTGAAGGCCGAGCACATTGCCCTGCTGGAAAGCAAGTTGATGCGTAAGAAACTCCTGGAGACCTTTGGGGTTCCAAGACTGAGCTTGTTCTACCTTCCGCTCAATTAACCGACCGGAAACTCCGCGGTTGGTGGCCGGTGAACACCAGCCGGCGAGAGGGAAGGAGGTTGGGTGGGTAGCATGACTTCCCCGCGGAAATGGCACGTTCGAGGTCCATCCCGCATCTCCCGCCCAGGCTAGTCTGTTCCCGGGAAACTTCAAACATATCCCTGCAAGATGCTGAAGAAAAACTGTTTTTCATGATGTCCCCAGCGACCCGGTGAGGGATGCTGGTTAGACACGTTCCTGGTCTCACCAGTGCCGCCCCCGGGTGAGAAATTGAGCGTCAGCCATGGAGAGTGATCAGGTTACGGTCGAGCGCATGATCCCTGGTGGCAAGGGGATTGCCTTCCTGGAAAAGAAGGCGGTCTTTCTCCCGCTGGTTGTCCCTGGTGATCGTATCCGGATCAAGCAGGCGGCCGACCGGGGCAGCTATCTTGAGGTGCTTGACAGCGAGCTGGTTCAAGCCTCTCCCGACCGGCAACAGCCGCCCTGTCCCTACTTTGGTCGGTGCGGCGGGTGTGATTTTCAGCAGATGAATCCCCGCAGGCAGCTCGACAGCAAGGTGGAAATCCTGACCGACGCTCTCCATCACGTGGGCAGGATACGCGGCGCCGAAAGCCGGATCGTTCTGAACCCGTCTCCAGGCACAGTCTACCGGAATCGCTTGCAGTTGAAGGTGCTGTCCCGAAATGGGAAAGTCTCGTGGGGATTTTTCGAACGGGGCTCCCACCGGGTGGTTGAAATCGACCGGTGCCGGATCGCCACGGATGCTCTCTGGACGATGCTTCCCCATCTGCAATCCTTTCTGGAGCAATCTCCGATGACCTTGGCTTGTCTGACCGAAGTGGAAATATTCCAGGGAGACAAGCAGGAAGCCCTGATTGACCTGAAGCTGAAACCGGGCGCCGACAAACTCTCTCTCTTCAAAGAAGATCTGCTGGCCGGTCGGTTCGATTGGGGAAGCCGGAGGGTGAGCCTCTACCTTTCTCGATCGCAGAAGCGCACCCTTCGGGTGTTGGGACCCGGATTCGTGCACAAGACGGTGGGAGAGTGGAAATTCCGGGTGAGCCGAGGATCCTTTTTTCAAGTGAACGATTTCATGCTGGAAATCTTGATCCAACGGGCCACTCAGGGTCCGGGGGGATCTCGGGCCCTGGATCTCTTCTGCGGGGTGGGATTCTTCACCCTGCCGCTGGCCACGAAGTTCGACCTGGTGTGGGCGGTGGATCAAAACGCCGCGGCCATACTGGATATCGAATCGAACGCGCGTGCCAACCGGTGCCGCAACTGCCGCATTTATCACAGAGACCTCGACACCTTCCTGCGGGACCGCCGGCGGGACCTGGATCAGGTCGATCTGGTGCTGCTGGACCCGCCACGAAGCGGAATTCCCAAGGCGACTGTCGGAAGGGTTGCCGATCTCAAGGCTCCCAGGGTCGTATATGTCTCCTGCGATCCATCTACCCTGGCCAGGGATCTGGCGATTTTTCTGGGTCGGGGCTACGCGGTGGAATCCCTGGAGATCGTGGATCTGTTTCCCCAAAGCCACCACCTGGAGACCATCGCCAGACTGAAAAGAATCGGCGGCTGACGGCCAACAGGGGAGAGGGGGAGGGCGGCGCTCGGGGTGGGGTTGAGCAGAATTGGGACCCGCAATTGGATGCCGCAGGATATCGGCCACAATGGTTCCGGGCGAGCCGGACAAGGCAGGGGACAGTAGCGCTTCGGGGGCAAGAGACCGCTTCCTCAATGAGAAACCAGGTCCATTGAAAACAGGAGGGTAAGGAGGATCGAGAGGTGGAATGGATGTTTCTTCCTGAAATGGAGAAACTCTTTGACGGACGAGTCGTTGACACACGGTGGGGTCGATGGTAGGTTTTGGTCATTCATTGAAGATAGAGATCACAGGATCTCGACTCCCAAGTTGGCGTGAGGATTGTCGGGTGAATCGGCAGAAAAAGGTTGCTTTTCGGCCCTTGGTGTTATCGGTGTGTCTACTTTCACCGCTGGTGTTGGGTGCCGCTTCGTCAGGGAAATTGCCGGATGAGCCTTTCAGTCCGTATCAGCGGAAACACTGGGCTTTTCAGAAAGTTCAGCGTCCGGAAGTGCCGGCAGTTCGCCACTCTGAATGGGTTCAAACTCCAATCGATGCCTTCGTGCTGGCCAAGCTGGAAGCCACGGGCTTGGATCCGTCCCCGCCGGCGGACCAGGTGACCCTTCTCCGCCGTACTTATTTTGATCTGATTGGCTTGCCTCCCATGCCGGAAGACGTCGATGCTTTTCTGGCAGACCAATCCTCCAAGGCTTTTGAGAAGGTGGTCGACCGGCTCCTGGTTTCCCTTCATTACGGAGAACGGTGGTCCCGCCACTGGCTTGATCTGGCTCGTTACGCCGACAGCGAAGGTTTCAAATCCGATCAAACCCGTCCCAATGCATGGCGCTACCGGGAATACCTGGTTCGATCGTTCAACAGCGACAAGCCTTATGACCGCTTCGTGCGCGAGCAGATCGCCGGTGACGAACTTTGGTCGAACGATCCCGATGCCAGTTTGGCCACGGCATTCAACCGTCTCTATCCTGATGAACACAACGCCCGCAACCTGGTGCAAAGGAGACAGGAAATACTCCATGACATTACCTCTGTGGTGGGCGGGGTTTTTTTGGGACTCACCTATGAGTGTGCGCGCTGTCACGACCATAAATTCGATCCACTCTTACAGGCGGACTACTACCGGCTGCAGGCTTTTTTCGCCAATGTCCGCGCCAAGGACGATGTCGTGCTTGCCTCCCGGGAAGCTGCCGAGCGGCATCGCCGTCAGCTTGCCGTGTGGGAGGAAAAGACAGCCCCCATCCGCCAGGAAATGGCGGCCCTTGAGGAACCCAAACGCAAAGAGATCCTCGACAAATTGATTGCAAGATATCCGGAGGCAATCAAGGAGGCGATCTTAAGCCCCTCCGAGAAGCGAACACCCTTTCAGTGGTTGGTGTATTACAAGGTGCAGGCCTTTTTGGACCCGGGTTCCTATCTCTATCATGCACCGACCCAGGCTGTGGTCAACCAACTGAAGGATGAAGAGAAGAAACGCTGGAAGGAACTCAAGTCAAGACTCGACAAATTTTCGGATTTGCACCCGGGTGAGTTGCCAATCGGTATAGGCATTGCGGACGCGGGTCGCGAGGCACCCCGCACATTCGTCCTCTCAGGGGGCGCTTACGATGCAACCGGGGAAGAGGTAAGACCCGGTTTCCCCACACTCTTCGATCCCGGCCCGGCCAGGATTGTGGCACCGGAAGGGATGGAGTCTACGGGCCGGCGTACGGCATTGGCCAACTGGATCGCTGATCCGGACAATCCTTTGACGGCTCGCGTCATGGTGAACCGGATCTGGCACTACCACTTCGGTCAGGGTATCGTGGATACACCCAGCAATCTGGGTCTTTCAGGTGAATTGCCCAGCCACCCGCAATTACTGGACTGGCTGGCCACGGAGTTCATCCGAAACAACTGGAGCATCAAGCACCTGCACCGGCTCATCCTCAACTCGAATACCTATCGACAGGCTTCCCTCTATCGTGAGGCTGCAGCAAAAATCGACCCGGAGAACAAACTGTTGTGGCGTTTCCCCCGGCAGCGCCTGGAAGGGGAAATCATCCGCGATGCGGCACTGGCAGTTTCCGGGTTGTTGAATCCGGAAATGGGTGGACCCAGTGTCTTTCCCCCGATTCCCCCGGGCATGAAAGCCAGTTGGGAAACGACCCAAAACCCGGCGGAGCGCAATCGCCGCAGCCTCTATGTATTCATACGCCGTAACACCCGCTATCCGATGTTTGAGACCTTTGACCTGCCGGACACTCACGAAAGTTGTCCGAGCCGGGACGTTACGACCAGCCCGCTGCAAGCGCTCACCCTGCTGAACAGTGAGGTGGTGCTCGAATGGGCTCAAGGGTTTGCAGGCCGGGTGCTCTTCTCGGCCGGTCTTGACCCTGATGCCCAAATCGATATGGCTTATCGCCTGGCCTACTCACGGCAACCGACCAGCGAAGAGAAGGACGCGGCCCTGGATTTCCTGCGTCGCCATCGTGGGGTAATCGCAGAGCATGCCGCAGAGGGGAAAAAGCTGGTGTTGCCCTTGATGCGTCCCTATAACGTCGATCCGGTAGACGCGGCGGCACTGGTCGATCTTTGCCACATGATCATCAATTCAAACGAGTTTGCGTATCGGAAGTAGCGGGAGCCAATGCACCCCCGGGGGTGGGCCGATGGCCGGCGCCGGGAGGACATCCGGAGAGAGACGGTCGGGTGCTGGACGGAGACAGGTCCAGCTTCCGTCTCAGGAGCTAAAAATGGTTGAACACGAACCTCACATTCTGTCTTTGGCCTCCCGCCGTGATTTTCTGCGCCGGGCGGGGAGCGGTTTCGGTTCCGTCGCCCTGACGTATCTTCTCAACAAGGATGGCTTCTTTGCCCAAGCGGCAGCCGACGGAGGCAATGGATTTCCGGCCGCCAAACAACCCCACCACCCTGCCAGGGCTCAATCGGTCATTTGGCTATTTATGGAAGGCGGACCGAGCCACGTCGACCTGTTTGATCCCAAACCGGAGTTGGATAGGCTGGCGGGACAACCAATGCCCGAGTCTTTTGTCCGTCCCTTCACAGCCAATAAGGGTACGGCAAACAACACCTTGATGCCCTCCAAGCGCAGCTGGAAGCAGTACGGGGAAAGCGGTATCTGGGTGTCTGATTGGTATACCCAGGTGGCTCGGCACGTCGACGATATGGCGGTATTCCGATCCTGCCACCAAGAAGGTATCAACCACGTGGGTGCGCTCTGTCAAATGAATACGGGTTCGATCTTGGCCGGTCGGCCCTCGTTGGGTGCCTGGACCACCTATGGTCTGGGCAGCGCCAACCAGAACCTCCCGGTCTTTGTCATACTCAGGGAGGTAAAACAGGTGGTGGGGGGGGCCAAGAATTGGAGTTCCGGGTTTCTGCCGGCTGCCTACCAAGGCACTTTATTCCGCAAGGAGGGGGCACCCATTTTCCACCTGAAAACTCCTGAAGGGATCACGGACAGACAGCAGCGCAGCAAGCTGGACTACCTGGCGGCCCTCAACAGGTTCTATGCAGCCGACAAGGCTGAGGACACTGAACTGGAGGCCCGTTTGAATTCTTATGAGTTGGCCTATCGGATGCAATCGGCAGCCCCTGAGGCCATCAATTTGAGCCGGGAATCCGAGGCAACCAAGAGACTATACGGTCTGGACGATGAAGCAACAGCGAGCTTTGGCCGAAACTGTCTCCTGGCCCGTCGATTGGTCGAGAGGGGTGTGCGATTTGTTCAGTGTTACTCGGGCAGTGGTCAAGGTTGGGACGCCCACGAAGACCTGGAAGATAATCACTCGAAGATGACCAAGTCCACGGACAAGCCCATTGCAGGGTTGTTGGCTGACCTGAAGGCTCGCGGCTTGCTCGAGGATACGCTGGTGGTGTGGGGAGGGGAGTTCGGACGGACTCCCTTTAACGAAAGGGGAAAAGGTCGAGATCACAACCCGTGGGGATTTACCGTCTGGATGGCCGGCGCCGGAATCAAGGGCGGACAGGTGATAGGAAGCACAGACGAAATTGGGCTTCGGGCGGCTGAGCGACCCTGCCATGTCCACGACATTCACGCCACCATCCTGCATTTGCTGGGCTTGAACCATCTCAAATTGACCTACCTTCACAACGGCAGGTTGGAGCGATCCACCATCAACGGTGGCGAAGTGATCGAAGAGGCTTTCGCCTGAGGGAAAGTGCCGAACCGCTACGGTACCTCCCGTGAAGGGCGAAAATCGCTCTATCTTTGTCCTCCCCTTGTACCCATGGATCTCGCCGATGCCTCGCTGATCAGCATGGCTGAAAGCCATAATCTTGAAGGGGTCTTCACCATTGACCGCAAAGACTTTTTCGTCTACCGCGTCTAGCCCGCATTTCTCACCAGGGGGTTGCACTCTTCTCAAGAGTGCAACTTGGCGCAGGAATTTTTCCCTCAGCGCGTGCTCGCGAGCGAAGGGCGTAGCGGGGACACCATTCGAGCGAGCATGTGCGCGCTGAGGGGAAAAGGCCAAGCCAGGGCGCGCCCAGCACAGTCTGTACCCTGAAGACTCCAAACAAAGCACCGCAAAATGTTAAAGACAAGCACTTTTCGACATTATGCTCAGCGACCTGGTGAGAAATGCGGGCTAGTGCGGGCACCGTAATGATGCTTTCAAGGTCATCGGAGCGGCTACCGATTCAGCCTGAAGCGAAACCCGCCCTTTTGAATCCGGATTACCCCGAGGCCGACCGCCTGTAGGCCACACTCGAAAGCAGGCCGTGAGTTGGCGGGTCCGACCTTGCGACCCGACACGGTCAACGAGTGAACCTGGGCGAGGCGAAACGCAGGTCAGTTCTTACCGCCCCGGCAGTCTTCACAGGGGCAAATCCCGCGCAAATAGGAGTAGGAGTAGATTCCCTCGGCATGTCCGTCATTCCAGTGGAACTGGATGGCGTAACGGCCGATGGGAGTGGCTCCCGTGGCTGCGATGGGGCCCTTGCCGAGCATTGGAAAGGGATCGGGTTCCGTTTTGACCACGGGAGGGGTATCGCGGCATATGGCACAGGGGCATCGCCGGCGGAGGTAGGCGTAGGGGTAGGTGGCGGCATGCCCGTCGTTCCATCTAACGGCCACGCCGCCGGGGGCCGAGAGTTTGATGGCCAGGGGAAACAATGTGTCCTTAGCCTGCATTTCGCACCGCGCCCAGCGCCGTCCCTACCCGCAAACGTTCAAGGTAAGGACGATAATATACTGAAGATAAACGGCTTGTCATGATGATTTCAGCGACCCGGCGAGCATTGCGGGCTACGCACCCGCTCCGGTTGACCTCCCGCCCGGGCGGAGTTGCCCCTGAGAGATGGGGTGACGCGGCAAATCCCTGCAGCAGAGCCCGCTAAAGACTGACGTTCCTCCGCCGACCGGACTGGTCCCGCCATCAAATCTCAATGGTCGGGGCCTGGACGGCGGAATGGTTGGCGATGCTGACCTGTGCGGCCACCGCGCTGGCGATGGCCCGGAAGGCCTCGCGGTAGGTGCTCCGGCTCAATACGGTGGGTTTGCCGTTGTCGCTTGCAAGCCGGATTTCGCCGCTGAGGGGAATTTCACCCAGGAAAGGAAGGCCCATCTCCCGACTGGCTGCGCTGGCGCCGCCGTGACCGAAGATATCGTCCCGCTGACCGCAGTGGACGCAGGTATAAAAGCTCATGTTTTCGACCACGCCCAGGATGGGCGTATTGAGCTTGCGGAACATGGCGATGGCCTTCGATGCCACTTTCAGCGCCAGGTCCTGAGGGGTGGACACGATCACGGCGCCTGTCAGGGGAATAGACTGACAGAGACTGAGCTGGATGTCTCCGGTGCCTGGGGGCAAGTCGATCACCAGGTAATCCAGATCGCCCCATTCCACCTCGCCCAGAAACTGCTGAATCATCTTGTGCAGCATGGGGCCTCTCCAGATGACGGCCTCATTTTTGGGAAGAAAATAGCCCATCGATATCATCTTGACCTTGTGAACCACCGGGGGGATGATCCGGTTCCCAACCACTTGAGGTGTTTGCGAGGAACCCATCAGGGTGGGGATGCTGGGTCCGTAGACATCGGCGTCCATCAGTCCCACCCGGGCTCCGCATTCCATCAGCGCGGCGGCCAGATTGGCGGCGACCGTCGATTTTCCAACACCGCCTTTGCCGCTGGCCACCGCGATGGTGTTGCTTACCCCCGGTATCAGGGCCCGGCTTTGGGAACCCTGCTGGCGTGTTACCTTGAAGGTCATCTCAACGGAGACTGTGTTGACGCCCTTGAGCGCCCCGACCAGGCGTTCGGCTTCAGCCTTGATCTGATCCTTGACCGGGCAGGCGGGATTCGCCAACTCGATGGTGAAGGCGACCTTGGAACCCTTGATGGTGAGATCCCTCACGAAATTCAGTTCGACAATGTCCTCCTGCAAGTCGGGGTCCCGGATGCTGCTGAGGGTTTGAAGCACCTGTTGCCGGCTGACACCGCCATCTTTTTCGAATAAGGCCATTTCGTCCCTTTCATCGCCATGGTGGAGAGGTGGATCGGAGCTCAGAGGCAGCCGACTTGCCTGAATGACGAGTCGGAGCAAGCCGGCTGGCAACGGCTGCTGACCGGCTGCCGTCCCCTCACTGTCAATGCCCGATAGTCTAGATGACTTGACCGAATCGGAAAAGAGTAATCCACGAAGGGACACAAAGGACGACGAAGGGCCACTAAGGGGTTGGAGAAGGCTCAGGAGGGATCCGCCAAGGGTCGCCAAGGGGAGAAAGGATTTCCACGAAAAGGCAAAAAGATATCCACGAAGGGCCACGAAGAACGGCAAAGGGCCACGAAGGCGTTGGAGGAGGCTCGAGAGGGGCCTGCCAAAGGTCGGGAAGGGGGTCCGCGAAGGAACTCCAAGGGGTTGGAAAAGACTCGAAAGGGGTCCGTGAAGGGCCACGAAGAAAGACACGAAGGGAAAAAGGACAAGCCAGGGCACGCCCAGCGCAGTCTGTAGCCGCGAGTCCCTTAAATGGCGCCAATCAAGGGTCTGAAGATATACCGTTTTTCACTATGCTTTCAGCGACCTGGTGAGAAATGCGGGCTAACCACTAACCCGCATTTCTCACCAGGTCGCTCGATATCGCCTGAGAAAGTGTATGTTTTTAGCATTATGAAGCGCTTTTGGGGGGAACCTTCAGGATACAGACTGGGCTGGGCGCGCCCGGGCTTGTTTGAGCTCGAACACCAGGGATGATTGCTGCCGCCGCCTACGCGGCTCGGGGGATAGAGCTGCTCTTTTCCATGGGCTTACGCCCACGGCTAAGCGCTGCCGCCGCGTTGCGGCTCCACTCGTCCCCCGGGCTGACGCCTGGGGGTTATTCATTAGAAAATCCTATCCCCCGGCAGTGTTGTGATTTAGGGGAGAGCGGCGAAGCCGCGGTTGACCGAGGTCAGCCGCGGAAACGTTTCCTACAGGTCTTCTAAAAAAGCGGCGTAGCCGCGTCCGCGCTTAGCCCCGGGCGTGAGCCCGGGGTCGTGTGAACCCCGCGCTGCCCTAGCCGCGTAGGCGGCGATTCAGTAGCATCCTTCCCGAACGCGTGGCCTCTCCAGAATGACGCTCAACATGCACCCTCACTCCCTGCACTCTTCTCAAGAGTGCGCCCCTTGGTGAGAAATGCGGGCTAACCACTAATCACTAGCCACTTGAGGGAAGTAGTCCCTCCAGCGCCGGTCTACGGTTCTTGCGACGTCGGGCGAGGTGGCGACTTCCGGAGGATAGGAGGGCTTCATTCGAGCGTCCACCAGGATGGGAGAGCGGTAGCAGAGATGATGGCGCCGGACCGTCGTCTGAGCGGCATGGACGTCGGCCGCCGGCTCGAAGCGGGTAAAGACCGACCACAGGAAGCGGGAGGAGTCCCTGGCTATGGAGACGTCGTCGGTCAGGATCAGCAGGGGCCAGGGCTGAAAGGCGGGCCATTGGACCAGGCGTTCCGGTTGGCGGGGGTCCTCTGAGCAGCTTGAACCGCCAATCACCAGGCATCCGGGGCAGAAGACGGCGACCTCTTCAACCCCTGCCGGAATCTCGCCCTGAAACTGCCGGGGCAGATCGCGTTTCGGGCTTCCCATTCCCAGAAAGATAGCCTTGCTCCCCTGGTTGATCCGCGGTCCGCAACTGTCCAAGGTGTCCATGGAAAGGTTGGAGAGGATGAAGAAATCGGTCTCCCATTCGATTCGCTCCAATACATGCTGCAGCAGGGCAGGGAAGTCCCTCAGGTTCATGGGTGTATCGGTCGCCATCAGAATTTTGGTCAGCGAGAGCTGGCCCTCCCCCAAAATCCTGAAGGCAGAGGTCATGGCTTCCCGGGTGTAGCGTTCGCGCACCACTGCCGCCGCCAGGGAATGAAACCCCGTCTCTCCGTAACTCCACAGGTCCCGCACTCCGGGCATGACCAGGGGGAACAGGGGGCTGAGCAGTTCCTGCAGGTAGTCCCCGATGAAGAAGTCCTCCTGCCGCGGCTTGCCCACCACGGTTGCCGGGTAGAGGGCGTCTCGCCGGTGGAGCAAGCGCTGCACTTGAAAAACGGGGAAATCGTGGGCCGGCGAGTAGTAGCCGTAGTGGTCGCCAAAGGGTCCTTCCCTGCGACGCTGCCGTGGCGGGACGGTCCCCTGCAGCACGAACTCCGCCTCTGACGGAAAGGGGTGCGGACTGCCAGTCGGGTGAACCATGGGGATACGCTGGCCTCCCAGCAAAGAAGCCACCATCAGTTCTCCGACGTTTTCGGGAAGGGGAGCGATTGCAGCCAGAATGAGCGACGGAGGGCCTCCAAGGAAGATCGTAACCGGCAGAGCCTCGTTCAAGGACTCTGCCACGTCATAGTGAAACCCGCCTCCTTTTTGGATCTGCCAATGCATTCCCGTGGATCGGGTGTCATAGACCTGCAGGCGGTAGATTCCCAGGTTGTGGCTTCCATTCCTGGGATGCTGGGTATAGACGAGCGGCAGGGTAATGAAGGGGCCTCCGTCCTGTTCCCAGGTGGTGAGAATGGGCAAGCCGGAGAGATCCGCAGGCCGCTGGCGGCATTCCAGCACCGCCCCCGCCCCAACCTTTCGAGTGCCCAGTTTCAGGGCCTCCCAGGCAAGGTTGCGGTGGTCCCACAAATGCCCCAGCCGAGGCGGCAACAGGGTTTGGGCCAAATCAGCGACCTGCTTGACCAGTTGCTGAGGACCTCTGCCAAATGCCAGTTCGATGCGCTTCGGCGTGCCAAACAGATTGGTGACCACCGGAAACCGGCTTCCCCGGATGCGCTTGAACAACAGAGCGGGGCCTCCTTGTCGGATCACTCGCCGATGGATCTCGGCGGCTTCCAGATAGGGATCCACCTCGACCTCGATGGTCGCGAGCTGGTTTTCTCGCCGCAGAAGCTGCAGAAACTGTCGAAGATTTCCCAGGGGTTTCCGGGTTGCCATGAATGTCCACCGGTACGGCGGGTTGGGTCCGAATCAAGATACCACAGCCACCGAGGGCCGTCACCACTCGGCGGCCATGCTAGACTCCCTGCATGCGTCGAGCGGGAGAGCACTGTTGGCGAGCACGAGCCTTTGCCTGGGGGATGGCTCATGCAACGGGCCCCTACGAGCGCTGGATGGCCGAGCGGAAGCGGAGCTTGTTCGGCGGTCTCTCCGGTGAGGTTGTGGAGATCGGACCCGGAAGCGGCGTCAATCTGGCCTATTTGCCCAGAGAAGTCCGTTGGACCGGCGTTGAGCCCAATCCCTTTTTCCACCCCTACCTTCAAAAGGAGGCAGAGCGGCTGGACCGGCCTGTCCAATTGAAAAGCGGTCTGGCAGAGGATCTGGGGTTGAAGGATGGGAGCGTGGATGCCGTGGTCGGAACCCTGGTTCTGTGCTCGGTAGACCGGGTGGAAGCGGTCTTGGAGGAGGTGCTGCGCGTGCTCAAGCCTGGAGGACGTTTTTACTTTCTGGAGCACGTTGCGGCGCCGGAGGGCAGTTGGCTTGGTTGGCTTCAGCGTGCGGTGCGACCGGTGTGGTGCAGAGTGCTGGACGGTTGCCGCCCCGATCGTGACACCCTGTCCCGGATTGCCCAAGCCGGGTTCGCCCAATTGCAGTGGGAGGCTTTTCAGGCGCCGCTGCCGGTGGTGAGTCCCCACATCTGCGGTTTCGCCGAAAAGCATCAAGACATTTCTTGACAATCAATTCTTTCATACGTACGATTTAAATCTTTCGTTTGTTTGAATTGGGTTTTCTCTTGCCCACCGACACCCGAGATCAAATTCTGGATACGGCTGAACGACTCTTTGCCGAGTTTGGCATCGATGGGGTTTCCATCCGTGCCATTACGGCAAAGGCCCAGGTGAATCTGGCGGCCATTCACTATCACTTCGGCTCCAAGGAAGCTCTGGTTCGGGAAGTCTTTGTCCGCCGGATCGGTCCGGTCAATCGCGAAAGGTTGCGATTGTTGGACGAGCTCCTCGAGCGCTCTCGGCCGGAGAAGCCGAGGCTGGAAGAGCTGGTGCGCATCCTGGTGGGCCCCCCGCTCCGCTTGTGGTTGCAGGCGGAAAAGGGGGAGACCTTTTCCCGGCTTTGCGGCCGGATCTACTCCGAGACCTCGGGTCAGCTCCAGACCATGTTCGTGGATCTTTTTCAGGAGGTGGTCCGGCGTTTCTCAGCGGCATTCGAGCAGGCAGCGCCCGATCTTCCGAAGCCGGAACTCATGTGGCGCATGCACTTCGTCATCGGAGCCATGGTCCACACCCTGATGCACGGCGGGTTCGTTCGGCAGTTGGGGGCCCAATCGGGTGAAGGGAGCGAGGTTGAGGCCAATATTGAACGGCTGACCCGGTTCGCCACCGCCGGGCTGCGGGCCCCGCTGCCCAAAACGGGCATTTCGGGCTCGGCAGGTGACGGCAACAAGGAGGTTTTGGGATGATCCAGCCTAGGTGGTGGGTTTGCGGTGTCTTGCTCGTGGTCACGTTATCGGCCGTGACTGCCGGTTGCAGTCGGTCATTGCAGCGGCCCACACGCGCCTCATTAGTGAAAGTCCCTGAGACCTGGACCGGTGGGGAAATGGTTCCGGGTACCGGCCAGAGCGATTGGTGGAGCTATTTCGGGGATAGGGAGCTGAATCAGGTTGTGTCTCGAGTGCTGGACCGCAACCAGGACCTGCGAGCGGCGGCGGCCCGCATCGAAGCAGCCGAAGCCCAGGTCCGCATCGCCTCGGCTTCCCAGTTGCCCCAGCTGGATGCCGGCTTCGACACGGGGCGCCGGCGCCAGAATTTTTTGGGATTTCCGATTCCCGGTGCGGAAGGGAAGGTTTTGAGCAGGACTTTCTCCAGCTCAGGTCTGTCTCTCAACCTGGGCTGGGAGGTGGACCTGTGGGGGAAAGTCAAGGCGGGGAAGCTGGCCGCAATGGCCAACACGCAAGCGCGGCAGGCGGAATTGGCAGCGGCACGCCTGTCACTCTCGGCACAAGCCGCCAGTGCCTGGTTTTTGGCGACCGAAGCTCGCGGGCAAGTCGCGTTGGCTCGGTCTTCGGTGGAGAGCTACCGGATGTCGGTGGGACGCATTCGGGCTCGCTTTGAAAGTGGTGTGCGGCCGGCACTGGACCTGCGCCTGGCCTTGACCGAGTTGAAAATCGCCGAAGCGGCGCTGCAATCGCGGCTGGAGCTTGCAGACCGCGGTGTCCGCCAGCTTCAAATCCTGATGGGCGACTATCCGGATGGCCGCTATGGGGTGGAGAAGGACCTGCCGATGGGACCTGATCGAGTCCCGACCGGCCTGCCTTCCGAATTGGTGCACCGTCGGGCTGATCTGGTGGCGGCCGAGCGGGACCTGCTGGCAGCCGATGCCAGAATCGCCGAGGCCAAGGCTCAGCTCAGACCCAGTTTCAGCCTGACCTCCTCCTTTGGCACCTCCAGCGATCAACTGCGCAACCTGCTGTCACCCGACCTGCTGGTTTGGTCCCTGGTGGGCAATGCGGCGCAGCCCATCTTCAACAGAGGCAGGCTGAAGGCGGGCGTATCTCTCAACCAGGCCCGGGCAGAAGAGGCGGCAGCCAGATACGAGAGCGCCGTTCTGGCTGCCTACAACGACGTGGAAGCGGCCCTGGCGGCCGAAGGGGTGATTCGGCGGCGCCGGCAGGCGCTGGAGGCGGCGGCGGAACAATCGGTGGCTGCCCGGGAACTGGCCGAGCAGCGGTACCGCTCGGGTTTGACGGGAATTATTACACTGCTGGCGTCGCAAAGGACGGCCATTGATTCGGAGAGCCAGTTGTTGACCCTCAGACGCCTGCAACTCGACAATCGAGTCAACCTGCACCTGGCCCTGGGTGGGAGTTTCTAGGCATTTTTTCTTCATGGAGTTGGTGTCGGGCGGAATTTCAAAGGAAAACGGGTATGAAACTAGCACTCAAGATCGGACTTCCCATCCTGGTGTTGGCCCTGGGTGCCTATGGCGCGCTGATCATCATAGGGGCCAAGACGGAGCCGGAGCAGCGTCCGCCGGAAATCTCGCTGCCTCGGGTACACGTCATGGAGGTGAAATCGGCAAGTCGACGACTGAAAGTGCACACTGAGGGTACAGTGGCGCCAAAGACCGCTTCCCAGTTGACCCCGGAAGTTTCGGGACGAGTGGTCTGGGTCTCGCCGGCGCTGGCCACCGGCGGATTCTTCAATGCTGGAGAAGTGCTTCTCCGAGTCGATTCCAGGGTCTATCAATTGGCTGTGGTGCGGGCGCGTTCCGCGGTGGCCCAGGCCAGGCTCAAGCTGGCGACCGAGGAACAGGAAGCCGCCTTGGCCAGGCAGGAATGGGAAACTCTGGGCAGCGGTCCTCCGACCTCCCTGGTCTTGCGGGAGCCCCAGATCCATGAGGCCAAGGCGTTACTGGCAGCGGCTCAAGCTGCCCTCGAACAGGCCGAGTATGATCTGGAACGCACCCAGATCAGAGCCCCTTACGACGGCCGTGTGTTGTCGGAGGAGGTCGATATCGGTCAATTCGTGGCCTCTGGAAGTGCTCTGGCGCGTCTTTACGGGGTTGATTTTGCCGAAGTCCGCTTGCCAATTCCGGATAACGAACTGGCCTATCTCGACCTGCTTCTTGCTTATCGGGGGCAATCCCGGACCGCACAGGGCCCCAAGGTCGTTTTGCGTTCCGAGTTTGCAGGGAAGAACCATCAATGGGCGGGACGCATTGTCCGGACCGAGGGAGAGATCGATCCCAAGACCCGAATGGTGCACGCCATCGCCGAGGTCAAGGATCCTTACGGCAGAGGCAGTGACCGGAGCCGTCCTCCGCTGGCCGTTGGGATGTTCGTCGAGGCTGAAATCGAAGGGAAGTGGGTGAGTGACGTCATCATGTTGCCGCGCTCTGTCTTGAGGGGCGACCAGGTTCTGGTGGTGGACGAAACCGATCGCCTCTACCATCGCCAGGTTGAAATTCTGCGCGCCGAGAGCGACCAGGTACTGATTTCCTCTGGTCTCAGCGAGGGGGAGCGAGTGTGTGTGTCTGCCCTTCAGACGCCTGTCAACGGCATGAGGGTCGAGGTTCTAGAGGGTTTGGTTGGAGACGAAGATCCAACCTGATCGCGAACTCGGGCAGGTACTGGAGGAAGAATGAAGGGGCTCATTGACTGGTTTGCCCGAAACGGAGTGGTCGCGAACCTGCTGATGGTATTGATCGTCATGGCGGGTCTGTTGACGATTCCCGATCTCAAGAAGGAAGTCTTTCCGGAATTTTCGGTGAATGTCGTTTCGGTGTCGGTGAGTTATCGAGGCGCCGCTCCGGAGGAGGTCGAGGAGGCCGTCTGTATTCGCGTGGAGGAATCGCTGCAGGGGTTGGAGGGAATCGAGAGGATTCGATCGTCAGCCAATGAGGGCATGGGAACGGTAAGAATCGAAATTGAGCCGGGTTACGACACACGGGCGCTTCTGGACGATATCAAGGCAAGGGTGGACGCCATTGATACTTTTCCCGAGGAAACCGAGAAACCTGTGATCGAGGAGGCCGCGATTCGAAACCAGGTGATCAACCTTTCCATTTCGGGGGATGCCGACGAACTGACCTTGAAACGGCTCGGAGAGCAGGTACGGGATGAATTGCTGCTGCTTCCGGAACTCAGTCAGGTGGAGTTGAAGAACTCCAGACTCTACGAAATCTCCATAGAGGTTTCAGAGGATGATTTGAGACGCCATGGGCTGACCTTTGACCAAGTGGCCAGGGCGGTCCGGCGCACTTCACTCGATCTCCCGGGAGGATCGGTCAAGGCCGAGAGCGGGGAAATCCTTCTGAGGACCAAGGGACAGGCTTACCTGGGTGAGGAATACGAGAAGTTGACCCTGTTTACCCGTCCGGATGGGAGCCGCTTGCAACTGGGCGATGTGGCTCGGGTGGTCGATGGATTCGAAGACTCGGACAAGTTTGCCTGGCTCAACGGCAAACCGGCCGTGATGGTTCAGTCCTACAGAGTTGGCGATGAGAGCGCCCTGGAGGTGTCCAGGGCAGTTAAGGAGTATGCGGCCGAAGCTCAGAGTCGGATGCCCGAGGGGATCGTTCTCACCCCGTGGGCGGATGCGGCGCAGATTCTGGAGAGCCGTATGAACCTGCTCATTAAGAACGGCCTGACCGGACTTGTGCTGGTTTTTGTGGTTCTGACCCTGTTTCTGCGTCTACGGCTGGCACTGTGGGTCACGATTGGTATTCCCATTTCCTTCCTGGGGTCCATAGCCCTGATGCCTGTGTTCGATGTATCCATCAACATGGTTTCTCTGTTTTCCTTCATCATGGTCCTGGGAATCGTAGTGGATGATGCGATCGTGGTTGGCGAGAGTGTTTATTCCAGACAGCAGGCAACAGGGAGGGGTTTGTCGGCGGCGATCGAGGGAACTCAGCGAGTCACCGTGCCTGTGGTCTTTGGTGTGCTGACCACAGCCATGGCCTTTACCCCGATGCTGTTTGTGGCGGGAGACTCGGGACCGATCTGGCAGGTGATTCCCTTGATTGTCATCCCGACCTTGATGTTCTCGCTCATTGAATCCAAGCTGGTCCTGCCCTACCATCTTTCCCATTACCGTCCTCGACGGGAAGGACAGTCAAAATCCTTCCTGGCCCGGGTCTGGGACGGTTTTTTCGGGTTTTTTGGGAAGGCTCTGGATAGATTCATTCATCGGGTTTACCGGCCGATGTTCCTGATCGTACTGGAGTGGCGTTACCTGACCTTGGCCGTGGCGGTGATGACCCTGCTGCTGACTGCGGGGCTGGTGGGCGGTGGCCTGGTTGACTTCAACTATTTTCCCCAAGTCGAATCCGATACCGTGGTGGTCGACCTGACGATGCCTCAGGAGACCTCTGCCGCCGTGACCGCTCGAGCTGTTCGGACGATCGAGCAGTCCGCCTTTCAACTCGATCAAGAAATCAAGCAGCAAACGGGACGGTCCTTGTTCCGTCATGTCTTGACCACAGTGGGGGAACAACCTTACCGGACTCAGACTGAACGCAGCAATCGATCGGGCGACGCCAACCGCTATTCCACCCCTTACAGAGCGGAGATCATCATCGAGTTGGTTCCTTCGGAGATGAGGAGTTTGAGCAGTACTCAGATCGGCAATCGGTGGAGGGAACTCACCGGACCGGTTCCGGGAGCGGTCGAGCTCGTGTTTGCTTCGGAACTGATTACATCCGGCAAGGCCATCAACATTCAGTTCAGCAGTTCGGACATGGTTAAGCTCCGTGAGGCGGTGTCAAAGACCAAGGAAGAATTGGCCCGATACCAGGGCGTCATAGACATCAGCGATTCCTTTCGGGGAGGCAAGCCTGAGCTGAAGTTGGACATCACTCCCAAAGCCGAGGCTCTAGGGTTATCCCTGCAGGATATGGGGCGCCAGGTCCGTCAGGGATTTTTTGGGGAAGAAGCCCAGAGAATTCAGCGGGGACGGGATGATGTACGAGTAATGGTGCGCTATCCCGCTGAAGAACGACGATCCCTGGGGGCTCTGGAGAGAATGAGAATTCGGACTCCGGATGGTAGTGAAGTTCCCTTCTCGACGGTGGCCACGGCCCAAATGGGACGAGGCTTCGCTACCATTTCGCGGGTCGATCGGCAGCGAACCATAAGCGTCACCGCGGATGTAGACGAAGCGGTGACTAACGCCAATCGAGTCCTGGGCGATTTGCAGGCCGGTTTCTTGCCGGATCTGTTGAGCGGCAGCCCCGGAGTCGCCTACAGCCTGGAAGGGGAACAGCGCGATCAACAGGAGACCCTGGCAGGATTGGCCCAGGGCTTTTCCTTGGTGGTGCTGGGGATTTTTGCCATGATGGCCATCCCATTCAGGTCCTATCTGCAGCCGTTGATCGTGCTCTCGGCGGTGCCCTTCGGGATCGTGGGCGCCGTTTGGGGGCACGTCATTCTGGGTTACTCGACCAGTGTTCTATCCATGCTCGGGGTGGTGGCCTTGACTGGAATTGTGGTCAACGACAGTCTGGTTCTGGTCAGCTTCATCAACGACCATCGCAAGCAGGGCATGCCTCTGGTCCAGGCGGTTCATCGGGCCGGGATTGTTCGCTTCCGGCCGATTCTGTTGACCTCTCTGACAACGGCTGCCGGCATCACCCCGCTCATTCTGGAGAAAAGCGTGCAGGCTCAGTTTCTGATCCCGATGGCGATATCTCTGGCCTTCGGTGTTCTTTTCGCCACTTTCATCACCTTGGGGCTGGTTCCGTCCCTTTACCTGATCCTGGAAGACATCAAGCAGGTCTTTCGTTGGTGCTTGGGGATCAAGTCCCTGCCGGAGAAGGACAGGGCTCCGGATGAGCAGGTCGTGGGAGTTCTGCCCGTTGCTACGGAGTAAAACCCGCATCTGCAGGATCGCAGCCAGCGCTCCGGCTTGCCTGAAACAAATCTGGGTTCGCGTGACGCAAAACCAGTTCAAGAGATTGAAACCACAGGGGTTGGAGAGGAATTGACAACGTGCCTGAATCACCCCTGTTTCACTCTCGAATGATCCGCACGGCAGGGCGGGGGCCGAACTTACCTGAAACAACCCCCTGCGCCTGGTGGCTGGAAACCGGTTCATAGTCAGGCATGGGTAGATTTTTGATTCACATCGATGCACAGGATGCACAGGATTTTTTCCGGAGACGGCTGGCTTGTGTTCCCGGACATCCTCAAATCCTCACCCGATCATTGCCCGAGTCAGCGTCTCCTGCAGCAGCCTCCGGTCCTGATTATCCTGTGTATCCTGTGCATCGATGTTCAATTTATAGTCCTTCTCGATGGATCTGCCCAGTCGTGGGGGGCGGGCGCCCGGCTCGCAGGCAAACGGGAGTTTCCCAAAGGGGACAGGCCGGCTTTCAGAGAAGTCGCCCGCCGGATACCCTCCACCTCACCATCGGGACGACACCCCCGGGAGCGCGGGCGTCCCGCCCGCATGCTGTCCCTTCGGTTGCCGCTCAGTTTCCCTGCGATGTTGCAGCCGACCGCCCTCCCGGCGGGAACCGCATGGGCGCGGCCGAAGCAGAGGCAGGGCGCCGCTGCCGGTTGATTCCGGTGGAGGAGATGGCTGAAGCTGCGGGAGGATTTGTGCGGGCGGGACGCCCGCGCTCCCGGGTGGGCTTCCTCCCATGACATGGTCACACCAACGGGACAAAAGTGCAGAAGCATTTTGGCGCCAGTTGTCGTTGAAGGAGGTCCATCAGTCCTCGTGCCTATTCGTGTTCATTGGTGGTTCGTCTTCATTGACGAACGGCTGTTTTTCCTCGAATGATCCGCACACCAGGGCGGGGGCCGGACTTATCTGAAACAAAACCTGTTTCACTCTCGAATGATCCGCCCCGTCGTGGGGGGCGTGGGCCCGGCTTATTTGAAACAATTGAGGGTTATCCACAAGGTCCAAAAAAAGAAATCCACGAAGGGGCACGAAGGACTACGAAGGGCCACTAAGGGGTTGGAGAAAGCTCAAGAGGGATTCGCCAAAGGTCGGGAGGGGAGAAAAGATTTCCACCAAGGGTGCTAAAGTATCTGTAAAGGGGGCAAAAGATGAATCCGCGAAGGGATCCCAAGGGGTTGGAAAAGACTCGAAAGGGGTCCGTGAAGGGCCACGAAGGACACTGAGGTTTTCCACAAACACGCACTCGATAATCGAGCCAGTCAGCTTCCTGTGCAGCAGCTTCTCGTCCTGTCTATCCTGTCTATCCTGTCTATCCTGTCTATCCTGTCTATCCTGTCTATCGATGTTCCCCAATGCAGCCAACCGATTTATCGGGACATGTTTCCTGCTCCCGATAGGCCATGAACTTTCGTTGTTTCACTCGCGTATGGATCCGCACGGCAGGGCGGGGGCTTGACCTGCCTGAAACAAACCTGTTTCCCTCTGCCCGCCAGGGCGGGCCTGCCGGCTATTCGGTCACCAGCTTGACTCCGGCTCCGAATCTACGGTAGCCGTTGAATCGTATTTTGCTTCTGGTTTGTATGAGGGAGTTTGCCAGGTTGCTGTAGTCTCCCGGGGGCCGGTGACTGATCCAAATCTCCGCTTTTGTTGGCAGCCAGTAGGAGGCGTCAGAGATGGTGGCGGTCGCATAGTCGACCGACATGTCAAAGCGTGTCACCGGGAAGTCTCGCGGTATGCCCACGGATTTCTTCTCCAGACGGACGATCTGGTAGTCGACGGGGGTGACCCAGCAGCGCCCGCTGTAGGCGGTCATGATGGTTCGATCGTTGTAGGCAATAAACCGCCTGGACCGTTCCTGGGAGACCTTGAAGGCGATACAGAGCGTCTTGAGGTTGTTGATTTTCTTGAACCCGATGGGCTGGAACTCGGCCTGCGTTCTGTGTTCAAACAAGCCTCTCAGGGCAGAACCGAACTCGCCGATGGAGAGCCCTCCGGTCAGATTTTCCATAGTCGCTCCCGGCGCCGGTTCTTGATTGACTGACAGAATTTCGTAGTGCTCCTTCTTGTCGTAGAAGGAGAGCGCCGCCACCAAGCTTCTCGTCTTCCTCCACACCAAAGCCAGATTTACGGAGCGGACAAATAGCTCAGTTGTCTGATTGCAGATGAAATCGGGCAATTGTTCGCTGTAGTCCAGAGCGTTGCTGCGCACTCGTGCCAGAATCACAGGCCAGTCTTGTCTCGAGGCTGCCGCTTGCGGCGCGGGCGGGCTGTGGGCAGCGGCATCCTGAACCAGGAGTGGGTGCTCCAGTCCTGACAGAGTCAGCAGGACCAGGAGTCTCAGCGTGATACAGGCTCTCAGCGCTGGCGGACCGGCACCAGGGGAATCGGGAACGCCATGCCGAGCGTGGCTGAAAACACCTTGTGACGTGGTTGCCATTTGGAGGGGCACCATTGGCGTACTGTAACACAACAGGGGAAGGGGTCATGAGGGAATCGCCAGCCCGCATTTCTCACCGGGGGACGCCTAGTGTTGCGTTCTCAAATTGAGTTGACTGATGCCGCAGCCAAGGGATGTCCCCAATCAGTGCCTTCAAAGGGGCGTGCCTTGGCATGGCAGGACTGGATCGACTGGAGAGGACCGCTGCAGCCAGTGGCGGCAATTAAGGATAGAAACATGGATAGACAGGATAAACAGGATCGCCTGGTTCTTCATCCTGTCCATCCTGTTGATCGATGTAAGACGAGAATCGAAGGGTCGACTTGGATGGCAGATGAGGGTTCCTGAGCGTGAACGATTGCAAGCCGGAGGCTATCCATCCGACGTACTGAACCCGTTTACGACCGGGCGCGCCCGAGGACCCATCGGCCTTAGGGCGTTGTTCGGAATCGGTCAGGATGGAGGGTGGCCGACCTGCCATGACCACAATCACAGATCAAGGTACTCAATAAGTCAACGGTATTATTGAACGCAACACTAGCACCGTCCGGGGCCTCAAGCCTTCCAAACAGGGCCGACCAGGATGCTGAAGACACGCTGTCCTTCATGAGGTATCCAGCGACCCGGTGCGAAGCGCGAAGTGCCCTGAGACGGCGATTGTTTCTCGGGTGGAAGTGATATATGGTTCGGCATCGACAGGGGGATTCCATTGCAACAGGCCAGTCTACTTCAAATAGCCTCCGACATTGTCTGGGGGCCTCCCATGCTGATCCTGCTGGTGGGAACCGGTTTGTTTCTTTCGGTCAGACTCAAAGGGCTCCAGTTCAGGAAATTGGTGTCGTCTCTTCATCTGGCGTTGGTTCAACGGAAGGAGCCCGGGGCCCAGGGCGATATCTCCCACTTTCAGGCTCTCATGACCGCCCTGGCTGCAACCGTCGGCACCGGCAACATCGCCGGAGTAGCCACAGCCATTGCCGCGGGGGGGCCTGGAGCGCTTTTCTGGATGTGGATGACCGGACTGGTGGGAATGGCCACAAAGTTCAGTGAGGCACTTCTGTCTGTCAAGTACCGGATCACCGATGAAAAGGGCGAGATGGCCGGCGGGCCGATGTACTACCTGGAGCGGGGTTTGAAGCAGAAGTGGCTGGCTGTGCTGTTTGCGGTTCTGACCGTGTGCGCCAGTTTCGGGATCGGGAATACGGTGCAATCCAACTCGGTAGCACAGGCGTTGCAGACCTCTTTCGGCATTCCCTTCCTATGGACGGGAGTCGGCATCGCTTTAGCTACGGGGACAGTCACCCTGGGGGGAATTCGTTCCATCGCAAGAGTGGTCAGCGCCCTGGTGCCAGGCATGATTGTGCTCTACATGGCCAGCGGTCTGACGGTTGTAGCCATTCATTGGCAGGATGTTCCGGGTGTCTTCTATCAGGTGGTGGTTTCGGCCTTCACTCCGGCCGCCGCCGCCGGAGGATTTGCCGGCGCCAGCGTCATGCAGGCCATCCGGTTTGGGGTTTCCCGGGGAATCTTCAGCAACGAGAGTGGCATGGGATCGGCAGGCATCGCTGCCGCCGCGGCGCAAACCCGGTATCCGGTGACCCAGGCGCTGGTGTCGATGACACAGACTTTCATCGATACGTTGGTGGTATGTTCGATCACGGGATTCGTCATTATCGGAACCGGAGTCTGGAACAGCGGGGCTACGGGCGCGGCGCTGACCACCCGTGCATTCAGCCTTGGCCTTCCCGGGGAGTTTGGCGGGATGGTCGTTTCTTTGGGGCTGGTGCTGTTTGCCTACTCCACCATTTTGGGTTGGAACTACTATGGAGAAAAGGCGTTGGAGTATCTTGCAGGCCACACCCGGTGGGCCCCAGCCTACAGGGTTGCCTGGGTCCTGGCCACCTTCGTCGGCGCGACGCTGACCCTGGATACGGTTTGGGCGATTTCCGACGTCATGAATGGAGCCATGGCCATCCCCAACCTGATTGGGCTGATGGGATTGAGTGGACTGATCGTCACCGAAACAGCCGACTATTATGGAGCGCGGGCAAAGAACCTGCAATAAAAGGCAGCCTTGGAATGGGCAGTGAGGCAGGGTCGATCGAGGGGAATTCTGGTCATCCCATATCCGGCGATCCGGTAAGAAATACCAGTCAAATCCTGTCGATCATCCTTCTTTAACGGTGCCTCAAGTGTCCTGTCTCAGAAATAGGATTACCATCTCCGATGGAGGTTCCACAGGGAAACGGTCGGTTCGAGAGTTCCTTTGCGTTTCAGCCAACAGGCACCGTTCTGCTTCCCCTCCCCGGAACCTCCATCGGCCCAAGGGGTTCGGGCGGAACAGCGCCGTCTTCGGCGTCGCTCCTCCTCACAATGAATGAGCATTGCCTCGTCGTCGCTCCTTGAATCCGGCGCCGTTGCGCTCCGAAATCTGGCAACCCTATTTCTGAGACAGAACACTGGGCGCCGCCCCGGGCCTTTTGACAGATTGGGGCGGACTTTTCTATAGTGGAAGCAGGCTGGACCTTCAGGAGTATCGGAAGGCAGCACAGGCTTCGCAAGAACCAGTGAGGACAGCACCCATGCCCATTTATGAATACGAGTGTGGAGATTGCGGCCGTCAGTTCGAACAACTTGTCTACCAAACGTCCAGCTCCGCCGCCTGCGATTCCTGCGGGAGTACCCGGGTGGAGAAGCGCTACTCCGCCTTTGCGGTCGGCTCCAGCGGTTCCCTTGGGTCGGAAGCGCCCTCCGGCTGCACAACCTGTGGCGCCGAACGTCCGGGCATGTGCCAACAGGTGAATTGACCTTTCCTGTCAACGCTGCCTAAAGGCGACAATCTGCCGGCAAGGCTGACGAAGCGCCGGCGTCGCTGCCGGAGGAGATAGACTCCTGAGCAATTGGCGATCCATCACGGCCGGTCTCGTGCTGCTGCTGGGGTGGAGCCCTTTGGGGCAATCGGCCAATGCGCCGGTTTTGGTGGAGATTCCCTCTCAGGCTTTGGTGCCGGGGGACTTGCTGCAGGTTCGGCTTCACGCCCAGGGTCCGATTGGCCGAGTCGAATGTTCCTTCTTCGAGCAGGAGGTTCTGTTTTACCCGATTGGGGACGGAAGGCGGTGGGAGGCTCTTGCGGGGGTCGACCTGGAGAGCAAGCCGGGCCTGTATTCGCTGACTGGAAAGGTATGGATGTCGGACGGTCGAACTCAGCCGATCCGAAAGAGTCTCCGGGTTCTACCGAAGAAATTTCCGACGCAGCGCATCCGGGTCAAGCAGAAGTACGTCACCCTCAACAAGCGGGATTCCGAAAGGGCTGCCCGAGAACACCGGCAGTTGACCGAGATCTGGGAATTGACGACGACCCCGAGGATGTGGGTGGAGTCCTTTGTCAAGCCGGTTCCGAGCAAGCTGACCAGTGGTTTCGGAAGACGTAGAATCGTCAACGGGGAGCCGCGCAGCCCCCATTCGGGAGTCGACCTGAAAGCAACTACCGGGACTCCCATCCGGGCTGCGAACGCGGGCAAGGTGGTGATGGCGAAAGACCTGTTCTTTGCCGGACAAACCATCATATTGAACCATGGCCTGGGACTCCACACCCTCTATGCCCACTGCTCGAAAATGTCGGTCAAGCCGGGAGACCTGGTGGGGCAGGGCGAGGTCATCGGGGAGGTCGGCGCTACCGGGCGGGTGACCGGCCCCCATCTGCACTGGGCCTGCCGGATCAATGGTGCGCGCGTCAATCCACTCAACCTCACCACCTTGACGTCCATCTCCGGGGTTGGACCGTAGTGAGGTGACCCGCACAACCTGCCTCCAAAGCGATCACTGCATTGCCAGCCGTAACAGGGACGGCCTTCTGATCCCGGTTGACAGAGGATGGCAGGGAGGTCGACTCACCGATTTGGCTCGCGATCATGGAGTGGCAACCCGAAATTGGGAGTAACCCTGTCATCACCCTGACCACCGATTTTGGGGTGGATGATCCCTACGTCGGGATGATGAAGGCTGTCATTCTCTCGATTGCACCCGATGCCAGGATCGTTGACCTGACCCATGGCATCCATTCCCATGATGTGATGGAAGCCGCCTTGGTGATTGGATCGAGTTACGCCTATTTCCCCAAGGGCGCCATTCACCTGGTGGTGGTGGACCCCGGAGTCGGCAGCCGAAGGCGGCCGCTACTGGTCGCCACCGAGCACGGTTATTTCGTTGCGCCTGACAACGGCGTGCTCAGCGAGATCAGTGCCGGCGCTTCCCATTTGGCCTGCCTGGAACTGACGGCCCGGCAGTTCTTCCAACACCCGGTCAGCCACACCTTTCACGGTCGGGACATTTTCGCTTCGGTGGCCGCTTGGCTCAGTCGTGGGATTGAGCCCGTTCGTTTCGGCAGGCCGGTCGAGGAAATGGTTACCCTTCGTCTGCCCGAGGTCCAACATCTGGGGCAGGGAGGGCTGACGGGGACGGTTCTGCGTATCGACAAGTTCGGGAATCTGATCACCAACATCCGTGCTGAGAATTACCAGGGCCTGTTAGAGCCCGGGAAGTTCGAACTGAGCATCGGCGGCCGCCAGATCCACCGGCTGTGCCGGTCTTACCGGGAGGCCCAAGGTCCGGAACCCTTCGTGATCTGGGGTAGTCTGGGTCGGTTGGAGATTTCCTGCAACCAGGCCTCCGCAGCCAGGCACCTCAAGTCAAGCGTCCATGACCAATTTGAGGTACGTATCGAATAACGGGTAATGGCAACGGATTCAAGCCCCTCCAAGCCATTCTCAGGAAAACCTGATTTCCAAATGCAACACTGGCCCCCATGTTTCACGGGGCGCTGGGTACATTGTGACATCCCATTTATTTTCAAATTCTTATTGGCTCTATATTGAAGGTTTGCGGGTAGAAGACGCGCCGGGCGCACCCGGGCTTGCCTTTTCCCCTTCAGCCTGCACGGACTCCCTCGAACATGGCGTGCTGGTACGCCCTTGGATCCCGAGCACGCGCTGAAGGAGAAACTGCCTGCGACATCCGGCACTCGTCTCACGAAAGCAGTCCCCCGCGAGAAAAGCGGGCCAAGGTCATTGGCTTCAGCAGACACCACGGGACTGCTGAAGGGTTTGATGCCCGGCAGGGACCGTTCCCATGAAGCGAACACCGGCAACGGATGGGTTGAGGAACCTGCTGATTCAGCCGGAAGAGAAGTTGGACCTGGCTGCCGCGGCCTTGCATATCGCGTTGGAGGAGTATCCCGACCTCGACGTGCCAGGCTACCTGATGCGGTTGGACCGGCTGGCTGAAAAGGCGACGCGCCGCCTCTCCTATTCGGTCGAAGCGGACGTGATTGACAGCCTGGATAGCATTAACCGGACGTTGTATCGTGAGGAAGGGTTTTCCGGCAATTCTGACGCTTACTACGATCCCCGCAACAGTTTCTTGAACGAGGTCATGGATCGCCGCACGGGGATTCCCATTACCCTGTCCATCCTCTACATGGAGGTGGGTCGCCGTCTCGGTTTGGATATCCGCGGGGTTGGCCTGCCCGGCCATTTCCTGGTGAAGTGTGTCCAGGCAAGTGGCGAGTGGTTGCTCGACCCCTTTTTCGGAGGGAAAATCGTCAGCGAGGCGGAGTGCCGCCAGCGCTTGAAACGGCAGCACGGCGAGGGGTTCGAGTTCCGCCGTTCGTTTCTGGATAGCGTCAACAAACGTCAGATTCTTGGCCGCCTGCTGGCCAATTTGAAGATGATCTATCTGGCGCAGCGGGATTTCAAGAGAGCCATCAACGTGATCGAAAAGATCATACTCATCTTCCCTCAGGCAGCCGGAGAGATCCGGGACCGTGGCTCCGTTTGCTTTCGACTCCATCGGTTTTCCGCGGCCATTCAGGACTGGAAACGGTACCTGGCCATGGAGCCCCAGGCCCCAGACGCTCGAGAGGTCAAGCAGAACCTGCGGGAGGCTGCCGCCCAAATCGGGCTTCGCAACTGAAACAGAGTGACCAGTGAGCAGTGGCCGGTAAAAACCCCCTTCCTCTGGAGGGTGCCGCGGCGGGTGTTTCGTTTCGGGAAAGTATTCTCTCGCCTGGACCGGAAACTGCGGAGAGTTGGCTGCGGCCGCCTCTGCAGCTGGGCGATCCTTCATCATTGTCAAACGGTTGGATAGGTCTTCAGGTGGGTAGCGCCCCGATTACAACATCGGGCCCGCTCGCCAGAGGGCAAACTCGCGGTGTCCGATGACCTCGTTCTTGGCCAGCTTGCCCGAAGCCACGGCCAGGATGGTGTCGAATATTCGCTGGCCGACCTCTTCGAGCGTTTGGGTCCCATCGACAATCGTGCCGGCGTTGATATCCATGTTCTCTTCCAGATGGTGGAACATGCGGCTGTTGGTCGCGATCTTGAGGACCGGGACGATGGGGTTTCCGGTGGGAGTACCTCTGCCGGTGGTGAAACAGACGAGGTTGGCTCCGCTGGATACCAACCCGGAGACCGACGGGGTATCGAAACCGGGTGAATCCATGACCACGAAGCCGGGCCGCTTGATCCTTTGGGCATAGTCGAAGACTGCTTGCAGGGGAGTGTTTCCTGCCTTGCGAATGGCCCCCAGCGATTTCTCTACGATGTTGGATATCCCGCCCGCGATGTTTCCGGGGGAAGGGTTCTCATCCAGTTCTCCTCCCAGGGCAGCCGCGTAGGCTTTGTAACGTTCCAGAATTCGCCACAACCCCTCGGCAGCCTGGGTGGAGGCAGCACCCTTCATCAGCAGGTGTTCCGCACCATAGATCTCCGGAGTCTCCGGCAATACGGTTGTGCCGCCGCAACTGACGAGCAGGTCGCTGGCGTGGCCCAGAGCCGGATTGGCGGATATCCCCGAGTAGGCATCCGAGCCCCCGCACTGCAGACCCAGCAGCAGGTGTTTGGCGGAGTGGCTGCTGCGTCTGTATTTTCGAGCCCGTTCAACCAGATCCTCGACGATTTGTATGCCCTGCCTGACCGTTGGGGTGGTGCCTCCGGCTCCCTGGATGGTCAAATAGCGTACCCGGCCCTGAGTATGGGTCCGCAACTGCAGGGGGAGGCTGGAGTGACATCCCTGGACGCACTCCACGTTGCTCTCCTCGCAGCCCAGACCCACCACCAAGACCGCGGCAACGTTGGGGTGATACATGATCCCGGTGTAGATGCGCATGAGTTGGGCAATATCCTCACCTTTCTCGCCGCCGCATCCCTCCTGGTGGGTAATGGGAATGACCCCGTCGAAATGGGGATCGTCCTGAAACCGTTGCTCGAAATGTCTGGCGATGAGCTGGGTCGGATGGCTGGAGCAGATCACGGTCGAGAGCACCACCACGTAGTTGCGCGTCCCGACGCCTCCCCATTCTCGCTGGTATCCCTGAAAGCATGGAACCTCACTGGCAGGTCGAAACCGGACCGGCTTGGGATCGATTTTGGTTTGCTTCCGGCGACCCCTCGTGTCCGGCGCCATATTGTGATTGTGGACCGTGCTGCCCTCGGGAATGGGGCAGGTTGCCAGGCCGATGATTTCCCCGTAACGGAGGACGGTCTCGCCGGAGGCAATCCGCCGCAATGCGACCTTGTGACCCGGTTGCACCGTCTGGGTGACCAATAGACGAGTGCCATTGGAACTCAAGAGGGTGCCCTTGCCGATGGTGGCCTTGGCCACGGCCACATTGTCGTCGGGATGAATGACGATGGCTTTATCCAGCAGCTTTGCTTCGCTCATGGAGTTGGATCCTTTGGCAATCGTGCTGACGCCTCTGCGGGCATTGCATTGCAAGCAATGGGGTTAAGGGATTCGAAGGACCGGCGGCCCGACCGGTTTCCAGGGAGCCATCATACCAGATGGGTTCTGGCTGACGGGAAAGAAATCGCCAGCCAGCATTTCTCACCGGGGGTAGGAAACGTCGGCTCTCAATCCGGGAAGGACAAAAAAATATCAATGAGTTGCTTCGCCACCAAGCGGCGGCGGCCGAGGCCCTCAAACTCCAGCGGTTTACTGTTACACTGTGTGCGCATCGTTTCCGCTCCAATAATCTCGTTAACTTATTTTTTAAGAATATGTTAACAGATTCCGAGAACCGATGCGGCCTACCCATGGTGAGAAATGCGGGTTAAGCAACTGGCGGGGTCAATTGCATTGCAGGAAGCCTTGAGCCCGCCAGGCTTTTCCATTCATCCGACGGATCCTGAATCGTCAACCGAATAGCGAAGCAGGCTCTTGACTTCGTCGGGTAAGTGCTGGAATACCGATGCCGGCAGAGACGGCACCTGGGCATTGGATCCTCCGGTGGAATCGACGATATCCTGACGATCGATGGTTCCCGGGCGAAGAGGGTCCAGGTTCAGCCACCAGGGCGCATAGCGCACAATCACTGCGACCCGGTCCCGACGGGTTCGATTCGGCGCCACAGCGTGCCAAAGACGCGCATCGCAGACGGCTACGGTGCCGGCAGACCCCAGCAGGCGGCACTCGGTGGGGTGGGGGCTGTAGGGATCGATGGGCCCGCCTTCCCTGGGGTGGTTGGGCTTGCGGTGGCTGCCTGGGACTACAATGGTCGCTCCGTTCTCCTCGGTAAAATCGGTCAGCATCCAGAAGGTCACCAGATGCATGAGTACATCCGGGTAGGGAGCCGGAATGCAGGCGGCGCTCTGCTGGTTGTAGGGCCAGTCGGCGTGGAATGCTCCTCGGGGGATTCCCGGGCCGTTGACCGAGCCCGTGAGCATGGAGATGCGAACATGGGGGCCCAAGAGAGATTGGGCCAGCCCAAGGACCTGAGGACGGGCCAGGAAGGGAGCCAGGGACTGATTCACCCTTAAGAATCCGGGGACGTGCCCGATGGGCATGGGCATGTCGGTGTGCGTTTCGACGTCTCTGGCAACGCTCCGACACAGGTCCTCCAGTTTCCCCGAAGGAAGCACCCCCGGGATGCAGCAGAAACCCCGTTCTTCAAGTTGGGACGCCGATGCGGCTTGGTTCTTGTTCACTCCTGACTCTTCCAGGTTGGAGACTCGGACGCAGGGGTCTGCTGTGTCAATTCAAAGAGAACAGCTTGGGGAAATGCGGACTACACCCGATGGGTGGTTTTGATCGCTTCCAGGGCTTCTCGATCTTTCTCCAGAAGGGCAGGGTTATCGTTGCAGCAACTGCCGGACGAATCTGAGTCTTGAATCACCGGCAGTGTCAGGTGGTGCTGGGTTGTCTTGAGGGACACCTTTTTGCCTTTGGCAAAGATCTCATGTCTCCCTCGAGTCTTGTGCCATTCCGCCAGGCTTGCCGTTTTGTGCATGTTTTCTATGATCTGCCTCCAGCCGACCCCGGTGTTGTAGGCGCAAAAGGAGATTTCACCTTCCTGGGTGCCATAGGGAATGACACACATCTCGGTGCGCCGGAAATCGTAGGTCCACAGATCCTGGAACCACATACCCTCCACGCACAGCACCCGCCAGTCATCCTGATCGCTGCGGGTCTTCATGCGGTCATTGCGGTCGCTGTCCGACCGCGCCGAGCTTGGTTTGAACAGGTTGACAATTTGCGAAACCGGAAAACCCCGGGGAGCTAGGTCGGCTTTGAAATTGCGCAGAATTGCCAGAGCCAGTTGGACCCCGGTCAAGGTCTTGCCGCGAGCGGTGTCGGTGATGACCGCCACGTCCCGGATGAATTGTTCATAGTCAAAGAATTTGAACAGGGGTGTCCATTCCCGGGTGCGGCGGTTGACCACCAGCAGGCTGAAGATGCCGCAGTTGGGGTGGCAGTTGCAGGCGCTCCATCCCCAGGAAGCATCCGCACCTTGCAGAAGATCCATCACGCTGGTGAAGGCGCTGTAGGAAGACAAGGGGAACCAGTCCCTCAGGGGTTGCCAGTCGGCGGATAGCTGGCCCTTCAGATCCTCGGTCATTTGAGACAGGGTGTAGCGCTGAGCATACCGGGTGCTGTCTTCGACCTCTTCATCCCGTCCGGTAAAGGATACCGGTTGGAAGGCGATGGTTTGAATCTTGTCGACGTTACGGGCAGCAAAATCGACGATGGACCCGATCCCCTGGTTGTTGACGCCGTTGACGATGGTGGTCACCAGGGTGGTCTTCATGCCGACCTCAGCCATATTTTCAATGGACTGCAACTTGACGTCGAACAGGTTGCCGACGCCGCGGTGACGGTTATTTTCTTCGCTGGTGCCGTCAAACTGCAGATAGGCTCCGTGAAGGCCCGCCTCATGGGCCTGCCGGGTGAACTCCTTGCTCTGTGCAAAACGAATCCCGTTGGTGGCTGCCAGAACCCGATAGAAGCCGATCTTCTTGGCGTAGGCAACGGCTTCGATGAAGTATGGGGACAGGGTCGGTTCTCCCCCGGAGAAAAGGATGATCACCTGGCGCCGCGGCTTATAGGAGACGGCACGATCCAAAATGGCCTTGATGTCCTCAAACTCCGGTTGGTGAACATAGCCGACCTGATTGGCGTCCATGAAGCAGGGATTGCACATCATGTTGCATCGGTTGGTCAGATCCACCGTCAGCACGGCGCCGCGTCCGAACTTGATGCTGGAGTTTCCATGTCCGTGGACCTGTTCGTCTTCGGAGCAACGGAAATCCCGTCCAAAGAAAAGTCCTTCGATGCGGCGGCTGAATTCGGGGTCGGTGGAGAGCACGTCCTCAAAAGGTCCATGCTTGTCGCACACCTTCCGCATGATAACCTTGCCACCCTCTTCCAGAATCTGGGCCTTGATCTCTCCGGGGTGTCCCGACATCAGGCTGGAGAGGTCGGCTTCGCCGTTAATGATGGCATTGCGAACTTCGGGCACGCAACGTGGACACAAGGAGTCGGTGATCCTGGGGAATCCCAGAGTGGGAGCCGAGCGCTCATGGCTCTTGAGCATTTTGCCTGGTGCCCAACGGGGAGTTGGGAGTTGCCCCTCCGGAAGACTTCGATTGATGGCCTGGAAGGTCTTCCAGGTCAGATCGGCTACACCAGAGAGAAACGACGATCCCGAAAACTGGTGCCACCAGCTTCGGTTCTGGCCGTCTCTAAACATGTGGTCTGTGTACATCAATGCCTCCGGGGCTGAGGAAGTTGAGACCGAACACTACCAAGGCAGGATGGCGAGGGCTGTAACCGAATCAATAGCCTTTGGTTACGGGTCAACAGGCTACCAACTTTCGGTTGGAATTGTCTAGGAAAAACTGTCTGCCGAAGACTTTCCTGGGGAGGTCCCCCGACTGAGCCGAATTGGAAGCGGTAGGGGGGTGACGCGGTTCTGGCCCCGAAGAATGGAGCCGACGAGCGGGGTTGAACCGCTGACCTGTCGATTACGAATCGACCGCTCTACCAACTGAGCTACGTCGGCCTGAGCCGGAAATACTTGCCAACACAAGAAAATGCCCATCCCGAAGGATGGGCACTTTCAAAGAGGAGAGGGTTGACAATGAAGTCAATACCCACAGTTGAGTTCCTTCTACTATAGTGCGATGGGATATTTACTGTCAAGCGGATTTTTGAAATCAGTGGGAATGGGAAATGAGCGAACGTTTGTAGTTAAACGCTATGTGGGCCATGTTGTAGCTGGTTCAAGTGAAATCTGTAGGTTAAGTTTTTATGCGTAATAAATTTTGAGTCATGACCAGGTTCGAGCAGGAAAAATGGCAAGACCGGTACGCCTCATTGCCTTCCGGTCCTCTTTCCCACAAGCCTCCAGCCCAGTGGCTTCACCGCTGGAATCGGGTCATTCCTCGGGGGCGGGTGGTCGATCTGGCCATTGGTTTGGGAGGGAACGCCTTTTACCTGGCTGCCCAAGGGGCCTCGGTACTCGGGATAGATATCTCGGAACGGGCGGTCCGGGTACTGCGTCGGACGGCTTTGGACCGTGGCTTGAGGATCGAGTTGATTGTTGCCGATCTGGATGTTTTCCCGTTGCCGGTGGATCGTTTTGAGGCGGTCCTTTGCTTTTTCTACCTGAATCGCCTTCTTTTTCCCCAAATCAAAAACAGCCTCAAGCCCGGCGGTGTCCTCCTCATGGAGGCTTTTGTGACCGATCCGCAACGTCCGGACAAGGATCAACCGAGCTATCGGCTCGCTCAAAATGAACTGCTGGACGCCTTCGGCGATCTGGAAATTCTCGACTACGCCGAGGGTATCCGCGAAGCATCTCCGACCTCCCGGGCAGCCACGGCCCGCATTTGCGCCAGGAAACCCGAATAGGCCATCGGCCATCGCAACCCCACCTGGCCGCCCGCTTGCCCGCCACTCAGCTTCCAGACGAGTTTTCGGGCAGGGTGCCAGCAGGTCGCCGATCGGCAAGAGGGTCGCTGATGTTCAGGTGCTGACCGCTTACAGGACGAAGTCGGCGCCGAAACCAACGATTTTTTCGTTCCGCAAAGAGTCTGCATACTATATTTTGAGTCGGAGCAGGAACCGCCGCAGGCGCCTTTGTTTCACGTTTCCGATTGAAACATCCAGCAAGCGCCGAGGGACGGCGGAGCTTGCCGGAGGCGTTCTTGGCCTCGGAGCTGGCAAGAGGTCCCTCCCAGGAAGGGACTGTGTCTTGTCGAATTGTGCGGTACGTCTGGAGGATCGGGTCCCTCGGCAACTGCCGGGCACAGCCGGTTCAATCCTCTAGCAGGGGAAAGGGAAGCGATGGCTCTGGTTGAAATTCTTCTGAACGGCGAGACCAGTAAACTGAAGCACGGGACTACGGTGGACCAGCTTGTGCGGGACCTGGGTTTGGTCTCGGACCGGGTGGCGGTCGAATACAACCTCCATATCCTCAAAAAGAAGCATTGGGCGGAAACTGCCCTCGAACAAGGGGACCGCGTTGAGATTGTTCACTTTGTGGGGGGAGGAGCCGGCCCGGGTGCCGTGGGGCCGGTCGGTGAGGCTTACCCCGACGCCCTGCCCGATGACGGGTGAGTCGATGATTGGAATCATCCCACTCCGGTAGTGCCTGTCTGTCACGGTGAAATGGTTCTCTGCATGGAGGTTGGAAGACGGGCGGTGGACTGAGGGCAGCTTTCCCAGGGTCGGTCCGGGTTGACGCCGGCATCTTCATGCGACCGTCCCTTACAAGCGAAAGGCATCGTCACATGGACTGTTTTGACGTTCTCGGGAAGCAGGAGTTCTCATCCGAGAAAATGAAAAAGGTCAGTCTTTTCGACACAGCCAACCTTTTTTGTGATCTCTATTGCCTGAAACCGGGGCAATCCCAGAAACCTCACACCCACATGGGCGCCGACAAGATTTATTTTGTTCTCCAGGGACGAGGAACATTTGTCGTCGGAGAGGAAGAACGGGTGCTTGAGGGGGGTGAGATTGTGCTGGCACCTTCCGGAGCCATTCACGGCGTGACCAATAATGAGCGGCAGGCTCTCAACCTGCTGGTCGTGATGGCTCCAAACCCGAACCGACAACCCGAAAGATCTCGCTAAGCGGCAGTAGATGGTTGGGTGTACACCTCCAGCCGGCAAAGCTGCGCTCGATAGATCCGGATCTTGGGAGAAGATTGCCGCCGCCCAAAAAAGGCATGCTGACGTGGCCATTTTGAGGATATTACGGTTGCCACACTCCATCGGCTGACGCGGGACTGCCGCTCGAATTTCACTGCCAAAAAACAACGGGTGCCGCCCACCGCCGCATCGGTCATCCCCTTGGCGGCCCGGCTTCTGCAATTCTCCTCAAGGGAGAGTGGTCGGGCAGCCCCCGGGGTGACCACGGCCCATCTCACTCCGTCCGGAATCTTCTTCCGATCAACTCCAGTGCCTGGTCCAGCTCCGGCACCCGAAGGAGCCTGCAGCTGAGGGCGAAGATGAGGACTCCGGAGACCACCGAACTGACAAGGATCAGGGCTTTCCAGAAAAAGGTGACCGGCAAGAAGGTGGCGGCCATCCATTGGTAAAGGAAGAACGTGGCCAGTGCCATCACCAGAGACGCTCCCAGCACTTTCAGGAAAGTGGCCAGAATCTTTGCCGATTGGAGAGGTCCGGCTGTTTTCTGCAGCCAGTGGTAGAGAAGAAAAAAGTTGAGCAGCGCTGCCAGGGAAGTCACCAGTGCCAGCACCCGGTAGCCCATGCTATCGATAAGCAATAAATTGGCGGTAATGCTGAGGGCCAGGGTTGCAACACTGATCAGAACCGGGATTCGGGGTTGATTGAGTGCATAGAAGGCCGGCACCATGAGCTTGATAGCCGAGTAGGCAGCCAGTCCCAGAGCGTAGTAGATGAGAGCCCAACCGGTCTCCAAGGTGTCTGCAGCAGTGAATCGTCCTCGTTCATAGATCAGGGACACCGTGGGATGGCTGAGACAGATGAGTCCCAGCGATGCCGGCAGATTGAAGAAGAGGGAGAGACGTAACGAGGAGGAAAGGGTGTCGCAAAGTTGCCGGGCCCGATGGTGTGCGGCGTGGGCGGAGAGGGTGGGCAGAGCCGCGGAAGCGATGGCCACTCCGAAGATACCGATGGGCAGATACATCAGACGAAAGGCGGCGTTGAGCCAGCTTACGGCCCCTTCCTGCTGGAAGGTGGCCAGCCATGTGTTCACCAGGAGATTGACCTGGGTGGCAGCCAAGCCCAAGGTTCCCGGACCCATCAGCAGCAGGATCTTCTTGAGGCCCGGATGGTCTAAAGTAAGACCGAAGGTATATTGAAATCCCAGTTTGAAGAGGGAAGGGAGCTGGACCGCCACTTGCAGAACCCCACCGACAATGACCCCTATGGCCATCCCCGCAACCGCATCGACTCCATAGGCCGGCAGAAGGAAAACCAGCGAAAGGGCCACCAGAATGGATCCCAGGTTGAATGTGGCCGGCGACAGGGCCGGGATGAAGAATTTCCCGTGACAGTTCAGCATTCCCATGGCGACGGCAGCCAGGGCAACCAGCAACAGGAAGGGCAACATGATCCGGGTCAACAGGACGGTGAGCTCGAACTTGCCGGGTTGGTCGTTGAAACCGCCGGCGATCTTGTCCACAATCCAGGAGGCATTGAAGATTCCCAACAGGACGATCAGACCCAGGAGAATCAGGAGGAAGTTGATGACCAGGGACGCCAGACGCCAGGCGGCCTGAGGTCCCTGGCGCTGAAGGGTTTTGGTGAAGGTGGGCACGAAAGCCGCACTCATGGCCCCTTCGGCAAAAAGATCTCTCAATAGGTTGGGTATTCGGAATGCGACGTAGAAGGCATCGGTTTGAAAGCGGGTAAACAGGTTCAGCAGGATCAGCTCCCGTACAAGTCCCAGGACTCGGCTGATGATGGTCGCAATGCTGATAAGCCCGGCAGACTTGACTAGCGGGGGAGCCTCTTGGGTCATGGGGAGCAACAGTCGGGGGGTGGATGGCCAGCTACTTCATCAGGGCTTCAACTTTTCGTTGAAGTTGTCTGAGTGACCTGTTCATTTCCGGAAGCTTGGAGAAGAGCGCCGAGCACTTCAACCAGAGTCGATTGTCAATGGCGGGATAGCCGGAGACCAGTTTGCCTGGTGGGACGTCGGAGGGGATGCCGGACTGGGCGGTTGCAATGGCGCCGTCGCCGATGCGGCAATGTCCGGCCACGCCGACCTGACCGGTCAAGATCACGTTATCCCCGACCCTGGTGCTTCCAGCCAGGCCGACCTGGGAGCAAAGAAGGGTGTCTCGGCCCACGCTGGAGCCGTGCCCCACCTGGACGAGATTGTCGACCTTGGCGCCTTTGCGGATGCGGGTCTCACCCACGGCGGCCCGGTCCACGGTGGCATTGGCTTGAACTTCGACCTGATCTTCCAGGACCACACGACCGGCCTGAGTGATCTTGGCGTAACTTCCGTCCTCCTGCTTGGCGAATCCATAGCCGTCGGCACCGATGACGACGCCGTTCTGCAAGGTTACCCCATTGCCGACGGAACAGTTCTCGCGAACGCAAGTATGGGAGTGCGCCATGAAATCGTGGCCGATAGTGACCTCGGAATAGATCACGACATGAGGAAACAGAACGGCGTTGTCCCCGATGACCACATCCCGGTCCACGAACACGAAGGGGCCGACCGACGGATTCCTGCCGATCACCGCGGAGTCGGCAATGACGGCCGTCGCATGGATTCCCGGCGGCGGAAGGGGCGGGGTGTAGAACAGATCGATCGATTTGGCGAAACTCAAGTAGGGGTTGCTGGAGCGGAGCGTGCTGATCGGCAGAGGAGGAAAGTCCCTGGACACGATGATGGCCGAAGCCTGGGTGGAGCCAAGACTCTTTCGATATTTGCGATTGGCGAGAAAGGTCAGCTCGCCGGCGCGGGCTTCGTCAATGGGGGCGACGCCGCTGATAGACAGATCGCCGTCCCCCTCGAGGTCGCAATTCAGAGCCTTGGCAATCTCGGCTAGAGTCATGGCGGGCAGGGTCAGGGCGGCTTTGGGCAACCGCCGAAGTTATATTAGGATATCAGTGGCGTCAAGAGAGCGCGTGCATCGATGATCAGCGAAATCTCAGGATTCATCAACTATGTTACGGTTGAAAAAGGACTTTCCAGCAACACCCTGAACGCCTACAAGTCGGATCTGGCGAAGCTCCAGAGATTCGTGGACAAGCGACGACTCCCTCTGGCATCCCTCACGCAGAGCCACCTGCAGGAATTTATCCAGGCACTTCGGCTGCGAGGGCTCGACGCCCGCTCAATTTCCAGAATCCTGGTTACGGTTCGTGGCCTGTGCCGCTGGATGGTTCTGGAAGGAAGACGAACCGAGGATCCTTCCGAAAACCTGGAGTCGCCGAGAGTCTGGAAGAGACTGCCTGAGGTGCTGTCCCTGGACCAGGTGGAGGAACTGCTGTCCCAGCCCGACTTGACCAGGCACCGTGGCCTCAGAGACAAGGCCATGCTGGAAGTGCTGTACGCGACCGGTCTGCGTGTTTCAGAGTTGGTCTCTCTGCAGGTCAGGGACCTGCGTCGCGATCTGGGGTATCTGCACTGTCAGGGGAAAGGCGGAAAAGTACGGGTCGTTCCGCTGGGCCGCTCCGCTCTGGCGGCATTGGAGCAATACATGATGCAAGCCCGACAGACTTATCTCAAAGGGAAGGACTCTCCCATGATATTTCTGAATTACCGAGGGCAGGGAATGACTCGTCAGGGGTTCTGGAAAATCCTCAGGAATTACGGCAGACGGGCGGGCATCCGGTCGTCTCTCAAGCCCCATGCGTTGCGCCATTCCTTCGCAACCCATTTGTTGCAGCGAGGTGCTGACCTGCGGGCAGTGCAAATGATGCTGGGTCACTCCGATATCTCCACCACCCAAATCTATACCCACGTATTGAAAGAACGCCTGAAGAGAATTTACCGGCAGCACCATCCCAGGGCTTAGTGTTGGGTTATCAAACTGAGTTGACTCATGCCGCAGCCAAGGGATTTCCCGAATCAGTGCGTTCAAAGGGGCGTGCCTCGGCATGGCAGGACTCGATCGACTGCCTCCAATCGTCTGCAGCCGGCCGGAAGCCCGATCGTCCCGGGTAGCGATCATGGGGGGAGTCTTTGGAATGTCTGCAGACCCGTGTCCCGGAGCTTATTCCGACCGCGCGGCAGGGTAAGCCAAGTCTTCAATGAGTTGCCCATGGTCTGGGGAATAGAACCACAAATTCACACAAATGGACACCAATGATGTCATAGAACCAGCCTCTCCCATTCAAGCTTTGGACGCTTGAAATTAAGGATCAATCCGACACTGAGTTGCGTGATCTTCAGGTAATTGAGAATCTGTCCCCGTTCCAAATCGGTGATCCGGTCAATGGTCTTGGTCTCTACAACGATCCGATCGAACACGATCAGGTCGGGAAAATACTCGCCGACTCGGACGCTCTTGTAGATCACATTAAAGCGTGGCTGTTGCTTGAAGGGAATCCCGTTCAGCCGAAATTCCACAACCAGTGCGTTTTCATACGGCTTTTCCAGTAAGCCATGCCCCAGCGTGTTGAGCACTTCCATTGCGCAACCCACGACTTGGAACACTTCTTTTTTCAAAAGAAATTTGTGTTCATTCGTGTCCATTTGTGGTTCGCTGCTCATCTCCGTGCTGCCCGGTTCGCGCTGAGCGGTGGAAATCCGCTTGCCCCCTGTACTTGATCCATCTGCGAAACTTGACTCATTTGTCAATGTTGTCGTCGCTCAAGGAGGCTAGCTGTGCTTCAGGGCTTTGCCGGCCACAGGAATCGAGACCAGAAAGGAAGTCCCTTGGCCGATCTGGCTTTCGACGGCAATGCTGCCCGAGTGGTCATCGATGATCTTTTTGGTGATGGACATTCCCAATCCGAACCCCGAGCGCTTTCCCTGGGTGAAGAAGGGCTGGAAGAGGGTGGCCTGAAGGTTGGCGGGGATTCCGGCGCCATTATCGGTGAGCCGGATACGGGCTTGATCGTGCCTGGTCTCGGTGCGAATGGAGAAGGTCCCCTCACGTTTCAGAGCGTCCTTGGCATTGACCGCAATATTCAAGAGAGCGCGCCTGAATTTGTCCTTATCGATGGTTACCCGTGCATCGCCGTTCAGTTCCTGCACAAAATTGGTGCCGGTGTCTCTGAACAATGCCTGGATCTCAACGCAGCAATTCCGGAGAACCTGATTCAGATCACAGGTTTCCAGTGACAAGGGCGTCCTTTTGTCATTGGCGAACTGCAGGATCTCATCCAGCATGCGTTCCATGCGTTCGACCTCAAAGTGGATAAACGCCAGGCACTCCTGCTTCTTTTCAGCCGATAAGTCGTAGTCACTCAAGACCGAGGCGAAACCCTTGATGACGGTAATGGGCGTTCGGCAGTCGTGGACGATGGTGTTAACCATGGTGCCGACCGCTGCCAGCTTTTCCGTCTTGATCCGTTCCTTCTGACTCTGTTTGATGCGATCCATCATGTCGTTGAAGTGATTGGCCAATCCTTCCAGTTCGTCACCGGTGGTGACTTGAATGCGGTGGGAGAGGTCGCCGGCCGAAGCCTTCAGGGCTCCCCGCACGATGGTCGAAACGGGTACCGTAATGCGGTTGGCCAGGATACAGGCGCCCAGAATTCCCACTACCACAGCCGCCAGACCGACCTTCAGGATGACGATCTGGATTTCCCAAACCCTTTGCCTCAAGCCTTCAGTCGAAAAGCCCAGGCGGACCGTACCCCATCGCCCCGGAGGCTCGGGTGACCGGACAGGAACAGTGAAATCAAAGACTGGTTCGACAGAAGAACTTTCCGCTGCAGGATACTGGAGCTGACGAAAGAGGGGCCATTCAGCCTGCAGAGATTGGCGGGCCGCTGCCTCCTTCGGATGGGTATTGATCAAGGATTCGTCTTCGGAGTGGGCGGCCACCTTGCCTTCTTTGTCATAGACAATGGCATAGACGAGGCGGCTCTCCCGCTTGGCCAACTGTGCATTGACCTGGAGCATGCGGTAGTTGTACGTCTGCAAGTGCGTGAGGTTGGCTCCGCTGCCGAAGATCCGGGCGATGGCGATGCCACGCTGCCGGGTGTGGTCACGAATCACCTTTCTCATGTGGTGACTTAGCAAGGAAATCACCAGCAGCAGGACCGAGGCAAGCAGGAGGACGGTGGCAAATATCAATTTCATCCGCAGGTTCAACCGGGGAAACGCATGCATGGAGGCCTCCAACGGAGGGAGTCCTGTATTGCGATGCTGCTGGAAGGGTTGGGAGAGAGCGGTATCCTAACACTGGCGATGAGACGGGTCAACCACTCCAAAGCCTTGTCGGACCGCTTTTGCCGAGCACCTGGGTCTGTTTGGTTTGCGGGGATTCTATGATACGTTGGGTCGCTTATCTGATCGGTGTCGTCGAGGGGCCGGGCAGAATGCACATCGGAAAGCAAGAGGGTCGGCGACCTGTTTTTTGAGAGTGTCGACGCGTCGACATCCGACCGGTGGTTGGAAAACCGATGGGGATTCTGAGCAGTGAAGCCATCATCTTGCGGACCTACCCGCTTAGGGAAACGGATAAGCTTGTGGTGGCCTTCACTCGCAAATATGGCAAGGTACGTGGGGTGGCTCGGGGAAGTCGCCGGATCAGGAGCCGCTTCTCAGGCCGGCTGGAACCATTGTCCTGGGTGGAACTGGTTGCCTTCGAAAGACGTAATCAGGAGCTGGTGTCAATCGACAAGGTGGAGTTGTTGAAAGGTTTTGGCTTGGCGATGCAAGATTACCAAGCCTATCTGCGTTCGTCCTATTTGTTGGAGCTCATGATTGAAACGGTTCCTGACCATGAAGTCAACGATTCGTTGTTTCGTCTGCTATTGCATGTGCTACCGTTGCTGCAAGGCAGCCACGACTCCCGATTGGCCTCCGTCTATTTCCAGATCTGGCATTTGAAACTGGCAGGGTTGCTTCCCAGCCTTGCCGCCTGCAGTGGTTGCGGTGCGGCATTGGGGCGAAGCTCGGGAGTGTATCGCCAATTGGGAGCTCTGGGTTTTTTCTGTCGGGAATGCCGAAAAGGGGCAGGACATCGGGTCTCCGGGGAAGCCCTGGAGTTGGCCGGTCAGGTGGTGAAGAAGTCCTTGCCGGAATTGGTCGGTGAGAGGGTCGCAGCCGAGACGGTTTCAGCACTCAATGCGGTCGCGGAGGAGTTGGTGGAGGCCGGCTTCGAGCGGAAGTTTGATTCACTGTCGCTGTTGCGGCGTGAATCCGGGAATTCCTAGATCATGTGGTTTCAACAACTGTTTATGGAATTACTGGCTTTCTGGGCAGAGCAAGGATGCGTCGTCCACTTGCCTTACGACGTGGAGAAAGGGGCGGGAACCATGAACCCCGAGACCTTCTTCCGGGTTCTTGGTCCTGATCCTTATCGAGTGGCTTATCTGGAGCCCAGCAGGCGCCCCGCCGATGGCCGATACGGTAAGAACCCCAACAGGGTCCAAAAACACCACCAGCTCCAAGTCGTCCTGAAGCCCAGTCCTCCGGAAGTGCAGGGTCTCTATCTGAAGAGTCTGGAAACGGTCGGCATTCACCTGCGAGGCCACGACATTCGATTTGAAGAGGACAATTGGGAATCACCTACTCTTGGAGCCTGGGGAGCCGGCTGGCAGGTGCTATTGGATGGACTGGAGATTACCCAGTTTACCTATTTCCAGCAGTCCGGGGGGCTGGAGCTGAATCCAGTATCGGTGGAACTCACCTATGGGTTGGAACGCATTGGGATGTTTTTGAACCATTTATCGGATGTGTTCGATCTGGCCTGGAGCGCCAATGTCAGTTATCGAGACCTCAGGCACAAGGACGAAGTCCAGTTTTCCCGTTACAATTTCGAAGTTGCCGATATCGACCTCCACTTCGGCTGGTTTAGCGACTATGAAAAAGAGGCGGGCCGCCTGATAGAGATGGGGTTGATCTTACCGGCCTACGATTACTGTCTCAAATGTTCGCATACCTTCAATGTCCTGGATGCCAGGGGCGCCATCAGCGTCTCGGAACGCACCCAGTTGATTCAGCGTGTGCGCAGCCTTGCCTGCCGCATCGCTCAAATTTACGTCTCCGGTGATGGTCATTCATGAAGTGCGGGGATCATGCGAGGGCTAAAGTGGTTGATTCGATCGAAAGCATATTGTTCACAATGAATATTTAAGTCATATGGAAACAGAATTATTAGTGGAGATAGGATGTGAAGAGATACCAGCACGATTCCTGCCCGCGGCCTCTCAGCAGTTGAAACAGAATATTCAAGAGGTTCTCTCCGCCAATTCTCTGGGTTTTGACAGAATCGAGGCTTATTCCACGCCTCGACGCTTGATCGTCCACGCCAGCGATGTAGCTACCACCCAGCCGGCCCAGAGCCAGGTAATCATGGGCCCCCCCTGGGCTATTGCCTTTGACCGGGACCGGCGTCCCACTCCGGCGGCCTTGGGATTCGCCCGCAAGAACCGGGTCGGTGTGGAGGTTCTCTCTCAGGTAACAACGAAAAAGGGCAGCTATCTCGCCTATCAGAGGCAAGTTCCCGGTCGGCAAGCGGCCCTGATTCTGGCGGACGAGATTCCCAAGGCCGTCAAGGGATTGGAATTGCCCAAGAGCATGAGATGGGAAGCGAGCCGCTTTCTGTTTCTTCGGCCCATAAGGTGGATCCTTTGCCTTTTTGATGGTCAGGTGTTGCCCATTCAACTGGCGTCGGTCCGGGCCGGCAACCGCACCTACGGACACCGAATTCTGGCCGGTAACCGGGAAACGGTAGTGACGAGTTTCGCCGAGTATCGGCAAAGACTTCAGGATTCAAAGGTCGAAATCGATCCGGCGCAGCGGTTGCGCCGAATCCAGGCCGATCTTGAGGCAGCGGCCGTTGAGCAGGGCGGTGGTCTGGTCGAGGATCGGAAGTTGCTGCAGACGGTGTCTCACCTGAGCGAGCACCCCAGCCTGGTATGCGGGGACTTTGACCCCGAGTTCCTGAAACTCCCTCGAGAGGTCCTGATCACGGTAATGCGGGAGCATCAGAAGTATTTTTCACTCCATGACCGTGAGGGTCAATTGCTGCCGAAATTCCTGGCCGTGGTGGATTCCGATGGGGCCTATTCCCGACAAATTCAGGCGGGGCATGAGCGGGTACTAAGGGCCCGCCTGGCGGATGCCGCCTTTTTTTGGGAGGCTGACCTAAAGGTCCACCTCAACGACCGTATCGGTTTGCTGAAACAGATCACATATCAAGAGAAGCTTGGAAGCTTATTTGACAAAACTCTGAGAATAAAAATGTTATCAGGGTTTATGGCTAAGAGGATCAAGCGGTCTGATCTATTGTCGCCGGTGGAGCAGGCCGCCGAGTTGTGCAAGACCGACTTAACCACCGAGATGGTCCGGGAATTCAGCAATCTGCAGGGAGTCATGGGTGGTCTTTATGGGTGCGTCCAGGGAATCGAAGCGGGTGTGTCGGACGCGATATACGATCACTATCTGCCGGCTTCCGCGGATGACGGCGTGCCGCGCGGGCTTGTGGGGGCGATAGTTTCCATGGCCGACAAATTGGACACTTTGGCGGGGGCGTTCTGCCTGGGCCTGGTTCCCACTGGATCGCGGGACCCGCTGGCGTTGCGACGGCAAGCCCTGGGTTTGATCCGGGTCCTGCTGGCCAAGGAACTGGACTTTTCCTGTGAAAGAATGCTGCGCAAGGCCTATGGGGGACTTCGCAGGTTCGCTGATCGATCATTGGAGGAAACGTCCGTGATATTCCGGAACTTCCTGAAGGACCGGCTGCGCTTTATCTTCCGAGAGCAGGGGTTTCGCTATGACGAGATCAATGCGGTGGTGGAGGTTTGTTGGGATAATCCGGTGGAGAGCCGCAAACGGCTGCGTGCCATCGCCGGCATGCGGGAAAGCGCTGATTTCCAGTCCTTGGCGACCAGTTTCAAGCGCATCAAGAACATTCTTTTGAAAGCCGAGGTGGATCCTCGGGCAGAGTGCCGGATCGATTCGGCACTGTTCACGACTCCTGAGGAGAGCCTGCTTCACAACCAGGTCGTTTCGACCGGCCGCAGGATTTCAAAAGCTCTTCGCGCGGGTCGGCACCAGACGGCTCTGGAAATGATGGCCTCACTGAGACCCGCGGTGGATTCCTTCTTCGACCGGGTGCTGGTGATGGACGAAAATCCATCGCTACGGAGAAATCGGCTCGCCCTGCTGACCTTTCTCTTGCAGACGTTTCTGGAGGTCGCCGACGTTTCCGAGATGGTGACGGCCTGATCCCGCCGGGGTTGGAGAGCTGATGAGAATTGCCGTGGTGAAGGGCAGAGCCACCCGGCCCGCAATAAAGATCGGTATCTGCGGCGAACATGGGGGCGATCCCGCCACCATCGAGTTCAGCCACCAACTGGAGCAGGATTATGCCAGTTGCTCCCCGTTTCGTGTTCCCGTTGCCCGTCTGGCAGCGGCCCAGGCGGTGATCAAAAGCTCTCGGCCTGATCGCGGGCGTTCCGGAAAAAGCAAAGCCGCCGGCCGCAGGTGAAAAAAAGCGGTCGCCTGAGTCCCAGTACCGGGCTGCCAGGTTTCACCTCGGGACCAGAACCGTGCGCATTGGAATCCTGACAGGAGGCGGCGACGTTCCCGGACTGAATTCCTGCATCAAGGCGGTGGTCAATCGGGCCGAAGCCGCAGGTCACCAGGTGCTCGGAATACGGCGCGGGTGGCGCGGGTTGCTGTTCCTCGATCCCGAGGATCCGTGCTCGCTGGCGGCTTGTACCCTCAAGCTGGAAAACTCCGTCGTTCGTACCATCGACAGAACGGGAGGCACCTTCCTGCACACCTCCCGAACCAACCCGGGTAAGGTCAGAGCTGAAGACCTGCCCCGCTTTCTGCAAGACGCCCGCAGGCAGGGGCTGGGGAACAGCCCGTTTCTGGATTGCACTGCCCGCATCCTGAGCAATCTGGAGACGCTGAGGCTGGATGTTCTGATTCCCATCGGCGGCGACGACACCCTGGGGTATGGGGAAAGACTCCATCGCGAAGGGTTTCCGGTGGTCGCCATTCCCAAGACCATGGACAACGATGTTTTTGGGACCGATTACTGCATTGGCTTCTCTACCGCCGTGACACGCAGCGTGAACTTTCTGCATCAGTTGAGAACCTCGGCAGGTTCCCACGAGCGCATTGCGGTGGTGGAACTCTTCGGTCGAAACAGCGGCGAGACATGCCTGATAGCCTCCTACCTGGCGGGGACCGATCGAGCCCTGATTTCAGAGGTGCCGTTCAGCCCGGATCGACTGGCCGACCTGGTGATGGGGGACAAGCGCAACAATCCCAGCAATTACGCCATGGTCAGCATTTCCGAGGGGGCCCAGATGGGTGGAGACAACCTGGTGGAGTCGGGGCAGGCCGATGCCTACGGACACAGGAAACTGGGTGGGATCGGCGCGGCCACAGGGCGGGCGCTCAAGCGGATCACGGGGCAAAATATCATCTATCAGCAGCTCTCTTATCTCATGCGGAGTGGGTCACCGGACTCACTGGATCTCATGGTGTCCTTGAACTTTGCCAATATGGCCATGTCGCTGGTCATGAACCGCCAGTTCGGCCGGCTGACAGCAATGCAGGACGGCCGGTATACCAATGTTCCTCTCAGCCGGATCAGGGAAGCCCTGAAGCGGGTGGATGTGGATGAGCTTTACGATCGGGACCACTATCGTCCCAAGGTTCGGCATGTGGACGGGAAGCCGATGTTCCTTTACTAATCCGGAGAGTCGGTCTAAACTGAATACATCCATAGGTAAAAAGGCACAAAAACTTTCGTCGATTCCGGAGCAATTCCCGAGGAGCGAGACCATGCTGCAACCAAAAGGGTACGTTTGGCTGTTACTCCTGCTGTTTGTCAACATTGGGGCGGTGAACGCCACCGAAACAGGCGCTTATTTTATCTCAGCCAAGTCGGGCATGATCAACTACGTGGAGGGTAAGCCCACAGTGAGCAATCGCGAACTCTCCGGTGCAACGCAGGTCATGCCCCGGCAGCAACTCGTCAAGGGGGATGTGCTGCAGACGGGGCCGGACCAGCGGGTGGAAATGTTGCTCAACCCGGGGACCTACCTGCGGGTGGCGGAAAACAGCCGGGTTCGGGTTGTGGCTACTGCCTTCGACGACATGCGTTTTTCCCTGGAAAAAGGCACCGCGATCCTGGAATCGCTGAGCCTTCGGCGCAAGGTCCATCGACTTCTGATCGTGACGCCCTCCGGAGACCTGGGAGTGCTGAAGAAGGGTTTGTATCGCTTTGAAGTCGATGTCGCCGGCCAGGTCCAGGTGTACGTCTTTCGCGGCAAGCTAAGATGGATTCAAGACCGGACCAAGATCGCGGATCTGAAGTCGGGCAAAGTCTTCGATCTCAACCGTTCCGCAAAAGGGCAATTGCACTTCAGCAAGGTGGGGAAGGACCCCTCTGACGAGATCGATCGCTGGAGTCGAAATCGGGCGGTAGCATTGATCGCTGCCAACGCCACAATTCCCTCATGGATGAGTCGGTCGGCCTTGTCCAGGTATGGCGTGCGGTCGGCCGGAGGGTGGGTTTATGATCCGTTTTCGCAGATGCATACCTTCATTCCGTTTCACTTCCTGCGGAAGTCTCCTTACGGCCTTGCTTACGGTAACTATTGCCCAACCTGGCGGTCGTACGCTTCCGGAGGCTATCGCGGGTCCAGTCGTAGTATGACGGGGGCCAGCCCGAACTGGTCCGCTTCCACAACCAGCGCGCACAGATCTTCGGCATCCACGACCACCTCCAGTACTGTTTCTGCCGGTTCAGGGGTCCAACAGAGCCGCGCCGCAGCCAGCAGCAGCATTCGCGGGAGGTAACGCCCAAGCGACCGGGTGCGCCAGCCTCCGAAACGTCCCGCTTCCGACAACCATCACGGTCGGTTACCTGCCGGCTGCACCGATTTGCGTCGAATCCCGCTCTCCTTGCCAGCAAGCCGCTCGCGCATGAGAGATGGCTTAACCCCATTGGGTCCGTATCGTTTGGGAAACACCGGAGGGAAAAGTATCGTGTCTCGTTCGAGCTGCCGCGCTTTGGGCTGCCTACTGCTGGTCGCTCTGGTGGGAGTGCCGCTGAACCCGTTGGTGGCTGAGGGACCCATAAGCGAAGAAGAACTCCTGGCTCTGGTAACCACTACCCGGCTCGGCGCGGTGACCTCGGAACGGGTAGTGGAATTGATCCGGGAGCGGGGGATCGGCTTTCGGGTCAAGGACATCCTTCTGCAGGAACTGAAGGCCCGCGAGGCTGATCCCGCCATCATCCGGGCGGTGGAAGAAAACCGCCCAGCCGGTCCCGTTGAGTCGTCCATAAGACCGCCCCCCGGGGTCGAACCTCCACCGCCAGTGTTTATCCCTCCTCCTGTCGAGCCGGCATCAACCGGTCTGTCGGCGGCGGGTTCAGCGGCAACTCCCGCCTCGGCCGCGACCACTGCGCCGGCCGCGACCCCGATGCGCTCCGGATTGCCGGACCGGGAGGCCTGGCCGCAATTCCTGGAAGAAGTGCGCAGCAGGGCGATGGAATATACCGGCAACCTGCCGAATTTCATTTGCACCCAGATCACCCAGCGTTACTTTCGCCGTCTTCCGAAAAGGGGGTGGGTGCGGGTGGATAACTTCGTGGCCGAACTGACCTATTACGACAAGCAGGAGCACTACAAGCTGGTGTCGGTCGGGAATCGCTCGGCGGCGTCCGATTCCACGCTGGAATCGCTCAGGGGGACGACCTCAACCGGCGAGTTCGGCTCTTCGTTGAACTACCTCTTCAATCCGGCAACCCAGGCCCTCTTCCGCTTCGAGGGGATCGACCATAGTCGTGGCTCTCCCAGGGTGCGTGCCGGTTTTCGGGTGCCCAAGGAAACCTCCAAGAGAAGTATCATTTTCAGGGAAGGGAAGACGGAACTGGGCGTGGTCACGGCTTACCGGGGACGATGCTGGATTGATCCGGTCTCGCTGCAGGTCGTCCAGATAAAGGAGCAGGCCTATAGAATTCCCGAGACCTTTCCCATTACCCGCTCCGAGGGTTCCACCGAGTACGACCTGGTGGAGATCGCGGGACAGCGGCACTGGCTTCCGGTCCGAGCCGAGGTCCTGTTGGAGAATCGCTCGGCAAGGCTCCACACCAGGAATGTCATCCAATTCAAGCAGTACCGCAAGTTTGGCAGCGACGTGAAGTTCCTGGCCGACTGATGGTCCGGCCTACAATTCTCACCGGGTCGCTGCCTTCCTTGTCGGCAACCCCCGCCTCCCCATGTCGGCGGAAACGGTTGGTTTCCACCCCAACGGCAGCCCCTCATCGGTTGAAGCGTGACGATTTACCCGTCTCCTCCAAGAAGGTGACGGTGCGCAGGTAATTTCCGTCGCTGCGGATGGTGACGGCCCCCTGTCGGTCGGTGCGGAACAGTTGTAAGGGGTGGGCCTTCAAGCGCCCTACCACTTCAGGGTGAGGATGGCCAAAAGGGTTGACCTTACCCGCCGAAATGACGGCAATCACAGGATTCACCCGATTCAGGAAGAATGAACTCGTCGAGGTCCAGCTTCCGTGGTGGGCCACCTTCAAGACGTCGGATTGGAGGCGAGGTTCCAGGGTTGCGAGGCAATTCTCTACTGGCTCCTCGATGTCACCGGTCAGCAGAAAAGACCTTCGACCGAAACTCAATCTCAGAACCAGGGAGTCGTTGTTGAGGTTTCCGCCGGAGGGTCCGCAGCCCGGATTGAGAAATTCCACTCTGGAACCATGAAAATTGAGCTCGTCCCCGGCCTGGAAGGCTCTGAGTCGGAGGCCGCGATCCTCTGCCTTGTTGAGCAATTCAAGCAGGTCCGGGGATACGAAGCTTTTTCCGAACCAGAATTCCCTGACCTCGAAGTTGTCCACAACGAACCCCAGACCTCCCATGTGATCCTGGTGAGCATGGGTAAGGACGACGGCTTCCAGCGATCGGATACCCCGGCTCCAGAGATAGGGCGCAACCACCTGCTCTCCAACGTCAAAACCGGTTCTCCCGATTTCGGATCGGTGGCGGGTCCCGGCCCAACTGCCTCCACCATCGACCAGAATGTGCCGGCCGTTCGGCCAGCCTACCAGGAGGCAGTCTCCCTGACGGACATCCAGAAAAGTCAAGCCAATCTCGTGCGATTTGGATTTGACCCCTGGTCCACCCAACATCAGGACCGTCAAGGATGTCAGCCAGATGCAGCCGCTGGCCAGCCTCAGTAGTCGGGGGGCTCGAATGGCCAACCACAGGGTGAGGGAACCGTAGTAGGCCAACACCCATCCCAGGGGAACCCGGGGCAGAGGAACTCCGAGCCAGGGAATTTCGGAGAAGGTGCGGTTGAGGCTCAGAAGACATTCCGCCAAGAGGCCGCAGGCCCAACCGAGCGGCCAGGAGGCCTGCGGGAAAAAGCTGGCCCAGGCCAGATAGGAAAATCCGAGGGGTATGATCATGGCCACCAGGGGAATGACCAGCATATTGAGGAAAATCACGAGCACCACCACCCGGTGGAAATAAACCATCAGCGGAACCAGGAGCACTGACTGGATGGCGATGGAAACCAGGAAAATATCCACAAGGCCCAAGGCGAGTCTGCAGGGCCAGGAGATCAGACCGAGGCAGATGGCCGAACCGGGAAAGCCCACAAACTCCCCCAATCTCGAGCCGCGGAGTCTCAAGCCGACCCGCCAGGCAGCCAATCGCGGGGCAAAGTAGCGATCCAGTTGGGTGGATTCCAGAGACCGGAGGGCCCCTTTGTAGGGTTGAGTGGTTCGGCGCAGCAGAGGAATGCCCACAACCGCGATCGCCAGCGCGGCAGAGAAGGAGAGTTGGAAACCCGAGTCATTCATCCATCCGGGATCTTTCAAGAGCACCCACCATGCCGCCAAACACAGGGTGTGCAGCAGGTTGCGGTCCCGGTCAAAATAGAGACTGGTCAGAAACAGACAGCCCATGATCGAGGCCCGCTCAATGGCGATCTGTCCCTCGGCCAAGACGTTGTAAGCGACGATCGACGCCAGGGTTAAGGTAACGGTCAACCAACGCGGAAGCCTCAGTTGTTTGAGCAGCGCAAAAACCATGGCAATCATCATCCCGACATGCAGTCCCGAGACGACCAGCACGTGATAGAGACCATTCAGTCGAAAACGGGACTTGGTTTCCTCTTCAAGGTCGCTGTCATCTCCGAGCAGTACGGCTTTCAGAACGGCCCGGGCCGGCTCGGATGACGGGAGTGTTTCCAGAGCCTGAATACAGCCTTGTCTCATTCGGTTGGCAAGAACCTGCCAAAACGTTCCGCCTTGCCGGGGCAGACAGTTCAGCAGCAGTGGATCCTTCAGGTTTCCGGTCAGGAAGATGCCCCGAAGCTCCAGGTAGGAGCGATAGTCGAACTGACCCGGATTGTTGAAGTTCTCCGGCCTTCGAAGGTAGGCAAGGAACTCAACCCGGTCTCCTGCTTGCGGGGACGGCAGAGGGTGAGGGGCGAAGTCCGTCGGGTTGAGGTGAAGGCGGATTTTTCCGCTGGTTTCAAAGCTGGAGAAACGGTTTTCCAGATGTTGGACCTCTACCTCCAGATGGGTGCCGCCGGCCTTCCGGACCGAAACACGAGCGCAACGCCCCCTCACCCGACAGGGAGCCGTGAGGTCAAGTTCATCGGATCGGACCAGGGTTCGAAGGTGGTTTCGATCGAACTGAAGTTCATGAAGGGCTGCCCAGGCCATTCCCAACAGGCCAAAACCCAGAAGCAGGACGATCCAACAGCTCCAGGCTCTGTCCTTGACCCACAGTATCCATGAGAGGCACAGGGTCAGAGCACCCGCGGCCCATAGGGATTCCGGGGAGTTGGTGACCTGGGAATGAGCAGCCAGCCCCAGACAGAACGCCACCGTCGGCAACAGCAGTGGAGTGTGGATCATCCCTTTGAATTGCCAGGTTTTGCTGCTTGAGAGAGGGAGGATCCCCGGGGACAGCCGGGAAAGAATTTTGCTATGATCGGCTCAGGAAACTTCGGCCAATCCCACGGCCCTGAGGCCCGTCCGGTTTTGGTCCAGCGAGGGAGGAGGGTCTATTTCACACAGAGTCACCAAGCACATCGATTTCTGCTACGGCCATCGCCTGCTCAACTATGAGGGGAAATGTCGCCATCTCCACGGCCACAACGGCAGAGTCGAAGTGGAGGTTGTCAGCGAACATCTCGACCATCGGGGCATGGTGGTGGATTTTGGCGACATCAACCAGGTGATCAAGACCTGGATCGATGCCGAATTGGATCACAAGATGCTCCTGCATCGGGAAGATCCGCTGGTCGCCGTGCTGCATGAGCATCGGCAACCCTGCTACCTGATGGATGCCAACCCCACCGCCGAGAATATCGCCAAGGTTATCTACGATTATGCGCATGCCCAGGGCCTGCAGGTTGCGGAAGTCCGGGTCTGGGAAACACCCAATTCCTTTGCGTCCTACTGCCGTCCGGCGCCGGCTTGAGGTTGGAGAAGGGGAGGGGATCCAGGGGACCCGCTCGCATCAGCCATGCTCGCAACTGCCGTCCGGGGCACGTTTTCTTCGGGCAGGTCTCCGTTGTCGGCTCGCAGGTACTGTCTGTAGTAATGAAGTAGCCGGCATGGTCGATGGCCTCCGTCAAGGGAGCCGTGATGACAATCAGCGTCCCCCCGCTTTCGGGTTGCAGAGTCGTTTCCGGGGAAATTTTCGGATCAGGGTCACTGCGCCCCTTGGCTGAATTGCCGTTGGAGCCGCTTCTCCTCATCGTGCACCGTTGTTGCGTCTTTCTGGTGGTGTGTCCTCTGGGCCCATTTTGTTGCTACCACCGATTTGCGGGTCAATGGGTAACGAAAAACTGATTTTTCCTGTCACGACAAGAGTTCATGTTAAGTCGAGTTTGGGGGAGTTGCAATGGAAAACCATGGGGGAAATCGCGGTCTCGGCCGGTGGCAAGACCCGGACTGCAGAGGAGAAACTCAATCGGGATCAATCCATTTTGGGCTTGGGGCCATAGTGGTTGAAAGAGGGGATCAGCGGGCCGGCGGTGATGCCGCCATCGACCGAAATCACTTGGCCGGTGATCCAGTCGGTATCGGAACTGGCCAGAAACACTGCCGTTCTGGCAACGTCGTGGGGTGTCCCGAATCGGCCTAACGGAGTGTACTGCATCCAGGCCTTGTACAGGGCCGAGTCTGGGGCAGGTGGAGGGTCCTTGGGAACCGGGACGGCTCCCGGAGCAATGCAATTGATCTGGATATTCCATTCGGACAGGTCAAAAGCGGCTCCTCGGGTGAAGTTGATGATGCCTGCCTTGGTGGCTTCGTAGAGCGAACCCTGATGGGTGCCTCCGAGGCCGTGGACGGAAGACATGGTCACGATCTTGCCGGCCCTTCGATTGACCATGAGCCGGGCTCCCTCTCTGACGGTGAGATAGGTACCGATCAGGTTGGTCCGAATGACCCGCTCAAAATCACCAAGGGTGGAATCGAGCAGGGGTCCGGAGACCCCAATCCCGGCATTGGCGACCAGAATGTCCAGGCGGCCGAAACGGTCCTGGGTGGCTGCGAACAACCTCTTGACCTGGTCTTCTTCCGAGACATCGGTCCTCAGTACTTCGGCCCGGCGCCCCAGGCCTGTCACCTTGGATGCCGTCTTTTCCGCTTCCGCCCGGTCGCTGCGATACACCACCACGCAGTCTGCACCCTCGGCGGCGAACGCCTCACAGATGCCGGCTCCCAGGCCGCCGGAAGCTCCGGTCACTACAGCCACCTTATCCTTGAGTCGCATCCTGTCTCCTTTCATGAAGAACGGGTCCCAGCCCGCATTTCTTGAGGAATGGCGTCAGGTCTGTCCGATCCAGGAGGCCTCCGCCACCTCTTTCCAGCGCCGGCGGATCGCATCGTATTGCCGAGAGGGCAGGGGACCGGCTTCCAGCAGGGTGGCATTCTGCCTCCAACGTCCCGGCGTCAGCGTACCCACGATGGCCGTGTGCACGCCGGGAGCGCTCAAGGTGAAACGTAAGGCCGTCGAAATTGAAGTTTCCAGGGAATGCTTGATGAAGGGATAGTCTAACCGCTGGAGGCGGTCCCAGTAGGTATGGTGGTAGGAATTGGCGGGCTTCCGTTGGGTCCTCCAGGCCGCATTGGCCAGGGGCCGCTTGGCGATCACGCCGAGGTTTTGTTCCCGGGCCAGGGGCAAGGCCAGATCCAGAGCTTCCTGATCGGCGATGCTGATGGAGGTCTGCAAGCAATCGAAGGCGTTGCATTGCACCGCATAATTAGCTGCCCGGCTGTCGCCGCTGTAACCGATGTAGCGGCAATAGCCCTGCTCCCGTGCACGCTGCAAGGTGTCAATCACCGTGCCCATGAGCAGCTCGTCTTCTGAACAACTGTGCAGTTGGATCAGGTCCAGGGTTTCGGTACGCAGGCGCCGCAGGCTGCGTTCGATACTACGCAGCAATGAATCCGGCCGCCAGTCTTCTCTGGGCATTCCGTCTGGATGGCCGCACTTGGTGAACAGGTAAAAATCCCGGCGGCGTCCTGAGACGGCCCGCCCGATAAGCTCTTCGCTGGCTCCGTAGCATTCGCCGGTATCGATCACGTTCAAGCCCTCGTCCAAAGCGGAGTGGAGCAGGCGTGTCACCGTTTTCAAGGATGCCCCCGGACCTTCCAGGCCAATTTCGGCGCCCCCGAAACCGAGGGTGCTGACCTCCATGTCAGTTTTGCCAAGACGTCTGGTTTCCATTTCCTCTCCCCATCCTGCCAACGGTTGGTTAGGCTATCACAAGGCCCGGAACCATGATGACCGGGATTTGCATCGGCGCAGCGCCCGGGCAGGCTCGCCATGTCAACTCAGCCGCTGAGCAAAAGCGTCTCTGCCCGCTCCAGTGATTCCGGCGTGCCGTAAAGAACCAGAACATCCTCTTGCTTCAACACCGTGTCTGCGGTCGGCTGCCGCCCTACGATTCCTTGTCGGCGGATTGCGGTGATCAGAATTCCAGAATCGGGCAGGCGCAGTTCGGCCAGGGAACGACCCACCGCGGCGGCTCCTTCCGGAAGGGTAAGCGTCTGTAGTTGCTCTCGGAAAGCATGGGACTCGTCCAGCACTGCGGCGTCTTCCTTGCGGAAGATATTCCGGAGCATGCTGTAGCGGTGGCCCCTGATGTTGGCCACCTTGTGCACAATTCGAGAGATGGGCACGTTCAGCAGAAGCAATAGGTGGGACACCAGCATGAGCGCGGCTTCCAAAGAGTCCGGTACGATTTCGGTGGCGCCTGCTCTCTGAAGCGTGTCCAGTTCCGTATCATCGCGTGTGCGAACCAGGACGGGGACCTCCGGGCATATTTCTTTTGCCGTCCTGACGACTTTGAGGGCGCCGCGGCTGTCGGGAAAGCTGATCACGACCACGCTGGCATTGACCAGGCCGACGCTTTCGAGGACATCCCGTTGAGACGCATCCCCATAGTTGACCGGATCGCCCGCTTGCCGGGCGGTGCGTACACGATAGGGGTCGAGATCCAGGGCGATATACTCGAAACCCTCTTGCTCGAGGATGCGGGCCAGGTTCTGGCCAACCCTGCCGTAGCCGCAGATGATGACGTGCCGCCGTTTGGCTACCGCCACGGTTGCCTGTTGTTGCAGTGCCAACCTACGAGTTTCAGGATCTTCTCTGGCAATAAGCCTCCCGGCAATGGTCCGGTTGTGGCGAATCAACAGGGGACTCAGGACCATGCTGATGACGATGCCCGCCAGCAGCAACTGGGCGCTGGCCTGGTCCAGCGCCTTCTCCTGCAGTGCCAATGCCAGTAGCGCGATGCCGAATTCGCCTCCTTGGGCCAGAACCAGCCCCGCCCGAAGCGAGGCATGCCAACCGCCAAGGGAATAGCGTGACAAGATCCATATAATCAGTATTTTACCAATGATTAGGGCCAGCACCACCACGCTCACCACCGCGATTTGGCCGGCTAGCAGCGGCAATTCAAGCAGCGTCCCGATGAAGATGAAAAACAAACCGAGCAAAACATCCCGAAAGGGCCGAATGTCGGCTTCGACCTGGTGGCGGTATTCGGTCTCGGACAGCATCAGGCCGGCAAGGAAACCACCCACGGCAAGGGACATGCCGACGGCATGCATGAACCAAGCAGTTCCCAGTACTATCAGCAATAGGGTCAAGGTGAAGAGTTCAGGGCTGCGTCTGTGGGCGACCTCGTGCAAGAGGGGTCGCAGCAACCGGTGGCCTGCCGCCAGAACAATGACAAACGCCGCTATGGCCTCCACCAGCACCAACACAATCTGGACGGGCAACAACTGACCGCTTTGGCCAGTCAGGGAGATCAGCATGAGGAAGGGAATGACAGCGATATCCTGAAATAGGAGAGTCGCTACCGCACAGCGGCCGTGGCTTTGATCCAACTCCAATTGTTCACGGAGTTGCTTGATCACGATCACGGTCGAGGACATGGCAACCGCCCCTCCCAGAATGACCGCCGAGGGGAGCGGAACCGCCGCCCAGGAGGCCACGGCCGCGGCCAGTAGCGAAGTCACCAGAACCTGGGCGCCTCCAAGGCCGATCATTTGCCTCCGCATGGCGACCATTCGAGGTAAGGAGAATTCAAGGCCTAATGTGAAGAGCAGGAAAACAACCCCGAACTCCGCCAGAAAACCTGCTTCGCCGGTAGACGGAAACAGCCGAAGCGCCCGAGGACCCAAAAGCATCCCCACCAGGATGTAGCCCGGTGCGGGTGGAAGCTCCAGACGCCTGAACACCGTCACTACAAACACCGCGGAGGCAATCAGCAAGAGAATGTTTGCAAGACCTAACTCATTCATGGTGCTAAGGAGAAATCCTTATGTTGCAGGCAGGCGGCCCGAGAGCGCGGCATGAAACAGGGCCCGATATTTACTGGTCGCCGAGCACTGGCGCCCCTCTAATATCCTGAGTGGGGTTGACAGTCACAGCGGGTGTTCGAGACAAGCGGGAGGAGAAAGGAGGAGGCTTGGCTGCTTGGATCGACCGTGGTGGGACGTCGTCGTGGGACGAAGTGCCGGGGGCGGCCGGCGCCAGCCTGGAAACGGTGGGTTCGTTAACGTTCCCGGGAGCCTGTAGACTGAATGCCTCGGAACACCCAATAGGCCAATACCAGGCCGGCTGCCAGAACCTATTCGAAATGATAGTGAGGAATGTCATTGAGCGCGTGCGCCGCTAAAATGAAAGCCTTCATGATTTGGTAGTCTCCGTTCTCAAATGGAATCCGACCGAAGGGTCAGTATATATCGAGTGCCGCTGGAATGGTTCCAACCTTTCGCCCGGTGGCGAGCGGCTTGTTTCAAGAGGATGGGTGTCTCCAGGCGTCCCGGATATAACTTCCGATAATAAGTATTATGTAAACTTATTACCACCCATGTGGATCGACCGGTCAGGCTCGGTTCCCCGCCGGGTGAGATAGGTGCAGGGCTTGAAGATGTGGACGAAGCCACCGGCTGGGCTAGAATGATCTGTGATCAATGGGGCGCGAGACGGGTTTCCGTGAGAATGGAAGCGGTCGTCGCCGGTCCGGAATGAAAATCCTTCAAAAGTCGATACTGCTGGAAATCGCGGCCTCCTTCGGTCTTGGCAGCCTGGTGTTCAGCGCTGCGCTGCTGACCAACGAAGTGTCCCGCCGCCTGATGGAGGTCCTGGTTCAGGAGGACATCACCTTGAAGGAAGCCGGTCTGGTGTTCCTCTGCATCCTGCCCAAGGTACTGACTTTCTCCATCCCCATGTCGGCTCTGCTGGGTATTCTGATCTGTTTCGGCCGCCTCTCCGCCGACAGTGAAATCACCGCCATGCGATCCTCCGGCATCGGGCTGAGAAACCTGCTGTCGCCGGTATTGGCGTTCTCGGCGATCGTGTGCATGCTGGCCCTGTTGAATTCCAACCTGTGGTCTCCCAGAGCCACTCACCGGTTGACTCTGATCAAGGATGAAATTGCGATCAAGTTGCTCAACACAGCCGTCCAAAGGGGAGTCTTCCAGGAGCGTTTCCCCGATCGGGTGCTCTACATCATGGACACTCCCCCCGACCGGAGCTCCTGGAGAGGTGTCTTCCTGGCGGAGGTAACCGAGACCAATTGGCCCAAGGCCACCTTTTCCCGCCGGGGTCACTTGATCAATCATCCGGGCCGGCGTGAGCTTCAACTCCACCTTCAACAAGGTGCGACCTACGAGGTGGTCCCGGGAAAAGAAGGTACCGTGCGGGTCATTTCCTTTGACGAAGCCACTGTTCCCCTCTACAGGGCGATGATTTCCTCGGCAGATGCTCCCAAGGACAAGACCATTGCGGAGATGGACACGCTCGAGCTGTATGCCAAGGTCTTCTCCGAGGTCCCGCCAGGCGATGATCTCCACCGCAGAAGGGCCATCATTGAGCTCAATCAGCGGCTGGCGCTTCCTCTGGCCATCTTTGTGTTCTCCATTCTCGGGTTGCCTCTGGGCGTATTCACCAGGAGGAGCGGAAAGTCTTTCGGGTTCGTCATCAGCCTGGTCATCTTCCTGGTCTACTTCATCCTGTTTTCCCAAGGTCTGGCTTTTGCCGAGAGCGGCCATATTCCGGCCTTTCTGGGCCCCTGGTTGGCAAACCTGGTGTTTCTGGTGCTGGGGCTTTTTCTCTTGCTGACCTCGGAGAGACAGTTTTCCTGGGGCAGGCTGTTTCGTCCGCTGGTTACCCTTCTGTGGAGCCGAGCCCGGGGGCCGCGGAAGGAAGGCGTCGGCTCCAACGCTCCCGGCCAGAACCGGAGGCGCCGGCGGGCCGGCAACCCGCACTTCCCTGCCGAATGGACTCTGGACAAATACATCCTGAGCGGCTTCTTGAAACTCTTCCTGCTGGTTCTTTCCGCCTTCATCGTGCTCTTCGTGCTGTTTACCTTCTTTGAATTGCTCAGCGACATCGTCGAGCAAGGCATTTCCGGTTGGGTCGTGATGGACTACTTCCTCTACCTGGTTCCCCATATTGTGGTGCTGATGATCCCCTTCAGCATCCTGGTAGCCGCACTGGTGAACTTCAGTCTCTTGACCCGAACGTCTCAGATCGTGGCCATGAAAGCCTCGGGAATCAGCCTCTACCGGCTGTCCTCGTCGGTTTTGCTGGCTGCACTTTTGTTGAGCGCCGGTTCCTTCATGCTTCAGGAATACATCCTGCCATCCGCCAACCAGAAGCAGGACGACTTGAGACGCATCATCAAGGGGCGCAATCCTCAGACCAAACGACCCACTCGCAAATGGATGATGGGCGAGCAGGACCGCATCTTCCACTACAATTTTTTCGATGATGAGCTCAACGTCTTCAATCGGATCTCGGTGTTTGACTTTGACCCGCAGACCCTTGCGGTGACCCGGATGGTTTTTGCCGAGAAAGCCTGGTGGGACCGGACCCGGTCGGGATGGGTTTTCGAAGGGGGCTGGGCCCAGGGGTTCAGCCACGACCGGGCACAGCAGGCCGAGTTTCTGACGATCGATCGGAAGCTGATCCGGGCCATCGAGGAGAGGCCCGACTACTTTAAGAAGGAAGTCCGCCAGTCATCCAAAATGAGTTATCAGGAATTGGGGCGCTACGTTGACGACTTGAGCCGGAGCGGGTTCGACGTGGTGCGACTGACGGTTGCCTGGCACAGCAAGCTGTCCTTTCCGCTGGTGAGTTTAACCATGGCCGTGATCGCAATTCCCTTTGCCGTTTCGACGGGCCAGCGGGGTTCACTCTACGGTATCGGTGTCAGCATCGTGGTCGGGATCAGCTACTGGGTCTTGCAGGGATTCTTCGAGCAGATCGGGAGTGCGGGCAAGCTGGAGCCGCTGTTGGCCGCTTGGGCCCCCAACCTGATTTTCGGAGCGGGAGGGGTTTATCTACTGTTCACCGTGCGAACCTAGCCTGTGCCCACATTTCTCACCGATGGCAGGAAACGTCGGCTCTCAATCCACGAAGGGACACGAACGACAAAAAATATCCACGAAGGGGCACGAAGGACCACGAAGAAAAGCTAAAAGTAAAATGAGTTTCTTCGCCACCAAGCGGTGGGGGCCGTGGCCCTCAAACTCCAGCGGTTTACTGTTACACTGTGGGCGCATCGCTTCTCCTTCAAGAACCTCGTTAACCTCTTTTTTAAGAATATATTAACAGGTTTCAAGAACCGATGATTGCTACCCTTGACGAGAAATGCGGGCTAAGTGCCCTCGGACCAGGAAGCGAGATATTTCTCCTGTTCCGCACTGAGATCGTCGATGTGGCACCCCATGGATTGAAGTTTGAGCCGTGCGATCTCCCGGTCGATTTCGGGGGGAACGGGAACCACCGCTTTGGGCAGGTTCTTGTAGTTCCTGGCCAAATATTCCGCCGACAGGGCCTGATTGGCGAAACTCATGTCCATGACCGAGGCGGGATGGCCTTCAGCGCTTGAGAGGTTGATCAATCGCCCCTCTGCCAACAGGAAGATCTTCCGACCGTCCTTCATATTGTACTGTTCTACGAACTCACGGGCGGTTTCCTGGCCGCTGCTGAGCGTTTCCAGCGCCGGGATATCGATCTCGACATTGAAGTGACCCGAGTTGCAGACCACAGCCCCGTCCTTCATCTTTTGGAAGTGGGATCCTGCAATGACCGTCTTGTTTCCGGTGACGGTGATGAAGATGTCGCCGATTTCAGCCGCCTCCAGCATCGGCATCACCTGAAAGCCGTCCATGACCGCTTCCAGGGCTCGTGTGGGATCGACTTCGGTCACGATCACTTTGGCCCCCAGTCCCCTGGCCCGACTGGCCACCCCCCGTCCGCACCAACCATACCCGGCCACCACAACGTTAAGGCCTGCCAACAACAGGTTGGTGGCGCGAATAATCCCGTCCAGGGTGGACTGCCCGGTACCGTAGCGATTGTCGAAGAGATGCTTGGTGTCGGCATCGTTCACCGAGATAATGGGAAACTCCAAAACGCCGGCGTTGGCCATGCTGCGCAATCGAATGACGCCCGTGGTGGTCTCCTCGGTCCCCCCGATGATCTCCTGCAGCAGTTCGCGGCGTTTGGAGTGAATGGTTGAAACCAGATCGGCGCCGTCGTCCATGGTGATCTGGGGGCGTCGGTCCAAGGCGGCGGTGATGTGGGAGTAGTAGGTCGGGTTGTCCTCACCCTTGATGGCATAGACCGAGATCCCGTGGTCTTCAACCAGGGAGGCGGCCACGTCATCCTGGGTGCTCAGCGGATTTGAGGCACACAGGGTGACATCGGCTCCACCGTCCCGCAAGGCAATGACCAGATTGGCGGTCTCGGTGGTGACGTGCAGGCAGGCCGAGATACGAATGTCCTTGAGGGGTTGTTCCTTGAGAAAGCGCCGGCGAATTTGATTGACCACCGGCATGGACCGGCCGGCCCAAAGGATCCGCTTCCGGCCGGTTGCGGCCAGGGCGGGATCCTTGATATCGCACTTGGGAATGGATTGAATGGACATGGAAATTGTATCTCCTTGAAACCAAAGGAATCACTGCATGGAGTCGGCACCCTAGCATATTGTTTTCAGCGGGGTCAAACAGGGAGTAACCGCAGGACAGGGTCCCAATTGTGCAGTTGCCGGCCGGACTATCTCGGCGGGGGCTATAGCCCGCATATCTCACCGGGTCGCTGGTTACATGATGAAAAGCAGTTTATCTTCAGTGCCTTGACTGGCCCTATTTAAGAGGCTTGTGGATACAGACGGCGCTGGGCGCGCTCTGGCTTGTCCTTTTCCCCTCAGCGTGCACATGCTCCCTCGACCGTAGTGACCGCTACGCTCTTCGGTCGCGAGCACGCGCTGAGGGAAAAATTCCTGCGCCATGATCACGCCCCCCGGCGAGAAATGCGAGCTTGGGGGTCCGGTCGGTTGCAGTCATTCAACCAACTCCAGGATTCCTGCAGCACCCATCCCCCCCCCGATGCACAGGGTGACCATCCCGAACTGAACCTGGCGCCTTCGCATTTCGCCAAGCAGGGTCGCCGTCAGCTTGGTGCCGGTGCAACCCAGAGGGTGGCCCAGGGCGATAGCGCCTCCGTTGACGTTGACCCTGTCCGGATCCAGGCCCGATTGGCGGATGACCGCCAGAGCTTGAGCGGCAAAAGCTTCATTCAATTCAATCAGGCCGATCTGTCGCAGGTCGAGACCCGCCTGCTTCAATGCCTTGGGAATGGCTTGGACCGGTCCGAGACCCATCTCCTCCGGAGGCACACCGGCAGCAGCAAAGGAGACAAACCGCCCCAGGATCTTCCATCCCCGATCCTGGGCCATGTCCCGAGAGGTCAGTACCACCGCGGCAGCGCCGTCACTCATTGGTGAGGAGTTCCCGGCAGTGACGGAACCGCTGGCGTGAAAGGCCGGCTTGAGCTGAGCCAGGGCTTGCAGGGTCGTGTCCTTCCGCGGACCTTCGTCCCGGTCAAAACGGCAGTGGCGGGTTCCTTTCTTTCCCTGCCCATGGGCGCCATCCGGGGGTAGCTCCAGCGGAACGATTTCATCCCGAAAGCGCCCGGCGTCGGTGGCCTGTAGCGCTTTGCGGTGACTTTGCAGGGCGAAGCGATCCTGCTGCTCACGGCTGATTAGGTATTTTCGGGCCAGGTTCTCGGCTGTCATTCCCATGTTGAGATAGACGTCCGGATAGGAATCCACCAAGTGGGGGTTGGGCGAGAAATGGCGGCCGGCCATGGGGATCAGGCTCATGCTCTCCGTTCCTCCCGCCAGGATAACCTCGGCCGAGCCGCACTGAATTCTTTCGGCGGCGAAGGCGATGGACTGCAGCCCCGAGGCGCAGAAACGGTTGATGGTGACGGCAGAGACCTCAACCGGCAGACCTGCCCTCAATCCGGCGATACGGGCTACGTTCATCCCCTGCTCCGCCTCCGGCATGGCACACCCCAGGATGATGTCTTCGATTTCGCTGGTTTTCAATCCGGGCGTGCGCCGGACGGCCGCCGAGATCGCCAAAGCAGCCAGGTCGTCGGGGCGCATATGTTTCAGGGCGCCCTTCTTGGCTCTCCCCACCGGAGTCCTGGCAGCGCTGACGATCACGGCCTCTTTCATGGTGTCTCTTCCCGATGTGTCCGGTCAGTTTCGCAGCGGCTTGCCTCGCTGCAGCATGTATTGAATGCGGTCCTGCGACTTCCGTTCTCCACAGAGACCGAGAAAGGTCTCCCTTTCGAGGTCCAGGAAGTACTGCTCGTTGACTTGCCGCGGGCTGGTGCCGTCACCCCCGCAGAGAACAAGGGCCAACCGGCTTCCCAGTTGATAGTCGTACTGGCTGATGTATTCTCCCCGCAGCAGCTGGTGCATGCCGATCTTGAGGGTGGAAAGCGCCGGGCGGCCCAGCGCGGGTACTGCCAGCGGTGGATCGGGTTTCTGGAAACCTTGCTGGACCAGGGTCAGAACACGCTGCTTGGCATCGGCAATCAGGCGGTCGGGGTTCATGGTTATGGCGTCATCGGCGCGCATGAAACCCAGAGATCTGGCCTCCGGGCCGCTGCCGGACACTCTTGCCTCGGCAATGGTCTCGAAGGATGTGCGCAGCCAGGGAAACAGCTCCTGGTCCGACCGGGACCGCTCCAGGCTGCGTAACACCATTTCCTTGGAGCCTCCCGCTGCCGGAATCAGGCCCACGGCCAGCTCGACCAGTCCCATGTAGGTTTCAGCCGAGGCCTGCACCGACGCGCCGTGCAGGGCGATTTCGCAACCACCGCCCAGAGTGAGCCCGAAAGGAGCGACGACCACCGGATGAGGGGAGTACTTGATCTCCATGTTGGCCGTTTGAAACAGCCGAATCATGCTCTCGATTTCCTTCCAGTTCCGTTCTTGAGCCTTTTGCAGGATCTGCACCAGGTTGGCGCCGGCCGAAAAGTTGCCGCCTTGATTGCCAATCACCATCCCGACGAAGTCGGAGCGCACCACCTGAAGTGCTTCCCGGATCATTTGAAGGGTGTCGCGCCCGATGGTATTCATCTTGGAGTGGAATTCCAGACAGACAACGCCGTCACCGAGATCAATCAAACTGGCCCCGGGACTCTCGCGGACGACTCGTCCCGCCTGCTCTCTGAGTGAAGACAACAGGACCATTCCTTCCGGTATATCGAGGGGGCGATAGTTCCCGGAGGGGCGATCAAAATAGGAGACGGTTCCCCGGTGGCTGTCGTAAAAGCGCTTCCGAGGAGTTCCGAGAGCTGTCTGCGCCAACTCTGGCACCGCTCTTCCCTCAGCCTCGAGCCGGGAGGCCACCCTATCGATACCTAGAGCGTCCCAGGTCTCAAAGGGTCCCAACTCCCAATTGAAACCCCACTTCATGGCGTTGTCGATGGTGGCGATGTTGTCCGAAATCTCCGGGATTCGGTTGGCGGCGTAAACCATCACTTCGCTGAGAGTTTTCCAGACCAGTTGCCCTGCCCGGTCGTCGAATCGAATCAGGGCCTTCAACCTCTCGGAGGTGTCCGGGATGGCCTTGGCCGCCGTCAGTGAGGGATATTCCGCCTTGCGACGGGATCGATACTCCAGGGACTTGGGGTCCAGGGTCAGGATCTCCCCGCTCGGCATTTTTCGGTAAAAGCCCTGGCCGCTTTTGGTCCCCAACCAGTTTCGCTCAACCATCCTCAGGATGAGTTCCGGAATCTCGAAGAGATGGTGGCGCTCATCGCTGGGAGCGTTGGCAAAGATGTTGTCCGTCACCCGTGCGAAGGTGTCAAGACCGACAATGTCCAGAGTGCGGAAGGCGGCGCTCTTGGGCCGCCCGATCAGACTCCCGGTCAACTGGTCAATCTCGTCCACGCCATAACCCTCCTCCAACACCATGTGAATGAGTTGCTGGAGGGCAAGGGTGCCGACGCGGTTGGCCACGAAGTTGGGAGTGTCCTTGGCGACCACAATACCTTTGCCCAGGCGATAGTGGCCAAGATGGCTGACGGTCTCAACGACCGTAGGCAGGGTTTCCGGAGTGGGAATCAGCTCCAGCAGCTTGAGATAGCGAGGCGGATTGAAGAAATGGGTTCCCAGCCAGTGCCGGCGAAAATCGTCGCTCAGCCCCTCCCCAAGACGGGCTACCGAAATCCCGGAGGTGTTGGTGCTGACGATCGATCCTGGTCGCCGGATCCGATCCAGCTCCTGGAGCAAGCGGACCTTGACGTCAAAATCTTCCGAGACAGCTTCAATGATCCAATCCACCGATCCGAGCCAGTCCCGGTGATCCTCTAGATTTCCAAGTTGAATACGCCTGGAGTACTCCTGAAGAAAAAATGCCGGAGGTTTGCTTCTTTCCGCCCTGCGCAGTCCCTGTTGCACCAGCCGCTGCCGGACTTGGGGGTGAGTCCGTTGCCATCCCTTGTCCCGTTCCTCGGGAATCGGATCCGAAGGCGGAATATCCAGCAGACAAACAGAAAAGCGGGCGTTGACCAGGTGGGCGGCGATGGCCGCGCCCATCACCCCCGCACCGACAACCCCCACTCGTTCAATCCTCTTTTTCATGGGTGGCGGCGGTCACTCACTCCGGTTTGGACGGGTCTTCGGCATAGAGGGCTTCAATCTCATTCTTAAACCTGTTCTCGACGACTCGGCGTTTAACCTTTAGTGTGGGAGTAAGTTCTCCGTCCTCAATGGAGAAGTCCCTCTCGACTGGAATGACCTTCCGCACCTTTTCAAAAGAGGCCAGTCCAGCGGTCGACTTCTCGACTTCGCTCAGGAGGAATTCTCGAATCCGGGAGTTTTGGAGCAGTTCCGCGTAGCTCCCGAAGGACAGCCCCTTTTCACGCGCATGGTTGGTGAGCACCTCGGAGTTGGGCACCACCAGAGCGCTAAGGTAGGGCCGTCTGTCTCCCAGCACGACGGCATTGAGCAGAACCGGACTGGACTTGAGCAGTCTCTCGATCGGTTGGGGAGCGACGTTCTTCCCACCGGCTGTGACAATCAGGTCCTTCTTGCGATCGGTGATCTTCAGGAACCCCTCCGAGTCCAACTGACCGATGTCCCCGGTGTGGAGCCACCCCTCTTTCAGCACCTCTCGGGTTTCTTCCGGCATTTTGTAGTAGCCGAGCATCACCGACTGTCCCCGGGTCAAGACCTCGCCGTCATCGGCAATTCGCACTTCCATGCCGGGCAGCGCCTGTCCGACCGTTCCGAACTTGAAGCGGTTGGGGAGGTTGACAGCGATCACCGGGGAGGTTTCGGTGAGGCCGTAACCCTCCAGGATCAGAATCCCGGCACTCAGGAAGAACTCAGCCAGACTGGGGTCCAGGGGGGCGCCTCCCGAAATGAAGAAACGCAACCGACCGCCAAGGCGCTTTTGCAGCTTGGCGAACACGATTTTCGAGGCGAGAAACCGCTGGCAGGCCAAGCTCGGGGGTGGGGTGGTCCCCTTGAGAATGTGACGGGTGTGGCGCCCCCCTACCCCAAAAGCCCAATCGGTCAGCGTGCGTTTCAGCCCGGAACTGAGCTGCCTGGATTCCATGACCCGGTCATGGAGCTTCTCAAAGAATCTGGGGACGCAAGCCACCACCGTGGGCTGGATCTCCAGCATGTTGAGCGGCACCTTTTCGATGCTTTCGGCATAGGCGATGCTCACCCCGCAATAGAACATGAGGTAGTCTGCCGTCCGCTCGAAAATATGGCTGAGCGGCAGAAAAGAAAGGACGGTGTCCTTGTGGTCAAAGTGAAACACTCGGCAGAGGCCCAGGACGTTGGCCACGATGTTGGCATGGGACAGCATGACTCCCTTGGGCGGTCCGGTGGTGCCGGACGTGTAGATGATGGTGGCCACGTCTTCCGGTCCGATCCCCTGACGAACCTTCAGATACCTGGACGGGTCGCGCTGCCAGACACGTTGGCCGTCGACCCGCAGGTTGTTGAAACTCAGCAGGCGGTCGGATTCCGCTTCTTCCAGGTCCATGACCAGCGTGGTTTGGAGACTGGGGACCTTCGATTGGATTTCCCGAATCTTCTCCAGTTGTTCCTGTGTGGACAGAATGATGACCTTGACCCCGGAGTCGTTGAGGAGTCCCTCGATCTGGGTCGCGGGCAGCGTCGGATATATGGGAACGTTGATCGCGCCGGCGGAGAGAATGGCGATGTCTGACACCAGCCATTCGGGCCTGTTTTCCGACAAGAGGGCAATTCGGTCGCCGGGCTTCACTCCCAGCTTCATCAATCCTGCAACCACGCCCTGGACCTGGCTGCGGACTTCTTCCGAAGACAGAGGATGAAATCCGTCCTCCCGCTTGACCTGAAGGGCGTCAGGCCGGCTCTTGCGGTTTACGGCCTCCTCGAAGAGGTCAATAATCGTTTGTGGTGCCATCGGTTCCCTCGCGCGCTCCTGGTTTGTGAATTTGGGGACCAGTCCCGGTTGTTGTTCCCAAGCTGGAGATTCCGGTGATTATAACAAAGCTCCCCAAACCCTACGTCCTGAAGGCTCGACCGGTCTCCCATTGCTACCATTCCACGTGGTCTCAACGCCCCTCGGAACGGCCGTCTGATTGGCTTGACGCCTCCTGGCGGGTGTGCTACTTTCCCACGCTTGACGCCTCCTTCCGAGACCATTCACCGATGACGTCTCCGCTGAAGAAGACTCCCCTGCACGGGTTGCATCGAAAGTCGGGAGCCAGGATGGGCGCATTTGGCGGTTGGGAAATGCCCATCGCATACTCCGGCATTGTGCGGGAGCATCTGGCCGTTCGGTCCAGGGCGGGTTTATTCGACGTCAGCCACATGGGAGAAATCGAGATTGATGGGCCGGGCAGTCTGGCTCTGGTACAGCAGGTTGCCTGCAATGATGCAGGACGCCTCGAAAGCGGTCAGATTCAATACTCTGCCCTGCTCACCGAGCAGGGGACTTTTGTGGACGACATTCTGGTCCATCGGCTTGAAGCAAGTCGCTTTCTCCTTTGTGTCAATGCCGGCAACACCGGCAAGGATTATCGACACATTTGCCGGCAGAACCGGTTTGGGGCCAGGGTCACCGACGTCAGCGATCATTATGTCCAGTTGGCCATTCAGGGTCCCAGGGCCGAACCAGTCCTCCAATCCCTGGTTGATCTGGACTTGGCTGATATTCGCTACTACCACTGTCGAACAGGGCATATTCAGGGTGTTTCGGGCCTGATTGCGCGCACCGGATACACGGGCGAAGAAGGCTTTGAAGTCTACTTTCCGCCCACTGCCGCCGAGGCCGTCTGGGAGGGTCTGATCCGGTCGGGGATCTCCCGGGAGATGCTTCCGGCAGGACTGGGAGCACGCAATACCCTGCGTTTGGAGGCCAGGATGGCTCTCTACGGACACGAGATCAGTGAGGATACAACGCCCTGGGAGGCCGGGTTGGGATGGATGGTTCGCATGGACAAGCCGGACTTCACGGGAAAGGCCGCCTTGGCCGCCCAGCTTGAAAAGGGATTGCCAAAGAAGCTGGTCGGTTTCGAGATGCGGGGGCCGGGAATTGGCCGGGACGGGTATCGCGTGCTTAGAAACGGCGAGGAAGTCGGTTGGGTGACCAGCGGCAGTCCCGCTCCCTTTCTGCGGAAGAACATTGGACTTGCTTATGTGAAGGAAGGCGAAGCCTGCCTGGGGAACCGGCTGGACATTCGGGTCAGACAACGCCTGGTTCCCGCCGAAGTGGTGGAGACCCCGTTCTACCGGAGACGGAGGCATCGACCCGCCGGCCCTCGTCCGCACACGGAGACCCCCTAATGAAGCTTCCTGAAGACTGTCGTTACAGCAAACAGCATGAGTGGATTCGAGCCGATGGAGATGGCGGGACCGTGGGTATCACCGATCACGCCCAAAAAGAACTGGGGGACGTTGTTTTTGTCGAGCTTCCTGAGATCGGCCAGGTCATTGCCGCTGATGAGGTCCTGGCCAATGTGGAATCGGTGAAGGCCGTATCCGAGGTCTATGCTCCCGTGGCTGGAGAAGTGGTGGCCGTCAATTCGGCCTTGGGCTCCTCGCCCCAACTGGTCAATGAAGACCCCTACGGGGAAGCCTGGCTTGTCAGGATCAAGTTGGTTGACTCCAGTGACCTCGACAATCTTCTGACCGCCGATCAATACCGAAAATATGTCGAGGAGGAGTCTGCCGGCTAGATGAGATATATCTCAAACTCCTCCGAGCAGCAGGTTCTCATGTTGAAGTCCCTGGGCCTGCATTCGGTGGAGGATCTGCTCACCACCATCCCGGAGTCCATTCGTCTCCGCTCACCGCTTGACCTGCCTCCCCCCCTGAGCGAACCCGAGCTGCTGGATCGATTCGGCGAGCTGGAAGGCAGGAACGCGGCCCGGATCCTTTCCTTCCTGGGAGCCGGGGTCAACCAGCATTTTATTCCCCTGGTGATCGACAGCCTCTGTTCCCGGGGGGAGTTTCTGACCTCCTACACACCCTACCAGGCCGAGATCAGCCAGGGGACCCTGCAGGCCGTCTTCGAGTTTCAAACCTTCATTTGCCAACTCACCGGAATGGAGATCTCCAATGCTTCCATGTACGAAGGGAGCTCGGCTCTGGCTGAGGCGGTCCTGATGGCGAGACGCGTCTCAGGTCGGAGGCGAATCCTGCTGGCCAGGACGGTCCATCCGGAATACCGGGCCGTAGTGGACACGATCACCCGCCATCAGGACTTGACGATTCAAACCGTGGGCCATGGGGGAAACGGGTGCCTCGATCTGGGGGAGCTGGAGACTCGACTGGGAGAGGATGTCGGTGCGCTGGTGGTGCAGTCGCCCAATTTTCTGGGCAACCTGGAGCCTCTGGGTGTCCTGGCGGATCGCTGCCGGCGACAGGGCGTGTTGCTGGTGGTCAATATCTCGGAGCTGCTCTCCCTGGGGATCGTGCAACCTCCCGGCTGGGCCGGGGCTGACATTGTTTGCGGCGAAGCTCAGTCTCTGGGAATTTCACCCGGTTACGGCGGTCCCCACGTGGGTTTTCTTTCGACTCGACAGCAGTATGTCAGGAATCTGCCGGGCCGACTGGTCGGCCAGACGGTGGACAGACGCGGTCAGCGTGGATATGTGCTGACCCTTGCTACCCGGGAACAGCACATTCGACGAGAAAAGGCCACCTCCAACATTTGCACCAACCAGAACCTGACTGCATTGATGGTGACCATATTCTGTTCCCTGCTCGGCCAGAAGGGAATCCGGGAGTTGGCCATCCAGAACGTCGCCAAGGCTCAATACGGGCTTGCCGCTCTGAGAAGGCTTCCTGTTGAGATCCTGTTCGAGGGTCCTCGATTCAATGAGTTCGTGTTTCGGTTGAACCGCCCTTATGAAGAGGTAGCGGAGAGATTTCACGCCGCCGGCGTGGTCCCCGGTCTTCCGCTGGGACGGTATGACCTCCGGCTTGAGAACGCCCTGCTGGTATCGATTACGGAAACCAAAAGCAGACAGGATATCGATCGCCTGGTGGAGTTGGTTAAAGCCGTGGCTTGATCCCGGTTTATCGACCAACTTATTTTTCCCACAATGAGCAACCCTCCCATGAAGTTTGCCAGAACCTGCAGACACCTCAACCTGAACGAGGGGCTGATTTTCGAGCGGAGCTCCCCGGGGCGGAAGGGCTATGACCTTCCTCGGTTGGATGTTCCGCCGGCTGACCTGGGTGCTGCCGTGGGAACTGACAACCTGAGGGAGACGATCCCCGATTTTCCGGAGGTCAGCGAGGTGGACGTGGTGCGGCACTTCACGCGTCTTTCCAGTTGGAATTACAGCATCGATGCCGGCATGTATCCCCTGGGTTCCTGCACCATGAAGTACAACCCCCGCCTCAACGAGCGGGTCGCCCGGATGGAAGGCTTGGCGGCGGCCCATCCTCTGACTCCGGAGTCTCTGGTCCAGGGCAGTCTGGAGATACTCAAGCTGTTGGGGGATTGCCTGGCGGAGATCAGCGGCATGGACGCCGTGAGTCTGCAACCCCCTGCCGGAGCCAGCGGAGAGTTGACAGGCGTTCTGATGATCCGTGCCTGTTTGAGCTCGCGAGGCAACCCCCGGCGAAAGATTCTGATTCCGGATTCCGCCCATGGAACCAACCCCGCCAGTGCGGTCATTGCCGGATACCAGGTTCAATCCTTGAAATCGGATAACCGTGGATGTATCGATCTCAACGAGCTGGACCGGGCCATGAATGAGGAGGTTGCGGCCCTGATGTTGACCAACCCCAACACGCTGGGGATCTTCGAGCAGGATATCGTGACCATTGGCCGGATCGTACACGAGCGGGGCGGGCTGGTCTACATGGATGGAGCCAACCTCAATGCCCTGATGGGGATCACACGGCCGGGAAGCTTTGGAGTCGATGTCCTCCACATCAACCTCCATAAAACGTTTTCCACGCCTCATGGCGGCGGGGGGCCGGGGGCCGGTCCGGTGGCAGTCAAACGGGTGCTGGAACCCTTCCTGCCTGTCCCGACCGTGGAGCGACGGGATGACGGGCGTTACACCTTGAATCATGATCGTCCGGATTCCATCGGCAAGGTCAAGGCTTTCTACGGAAACTTTCTGACTCTGGTGCGTGCGCTGGCCTATATCCTGGCCAACGGGGCCGAAGGGCTCCAGGAGGCCAGCCAGGTGGCCATTCTGAATGCCAACTACATCAAACACCATTTGCGAGATGTTTATGAGCTGCCCTACGACGAACCCGTACTTCATGAAGTAGTGTTCTCCAGCAAGCGTCAGACCCGAGAACACCTTACGGTCATGGACCTCGCCAAACGCTTGATGGATTACGGCTTCCACCCCCCCACCGTTGCCTTTCCCTTGATCGTCCAGGGCGCTCTCATGATCGAGCCGTCCGAAACCGAGAGCATGCAGGAACTGGATCAGTTTATCCACGCCATGAGGTGCATTGCCGAGGAGGCCGACACCGATCCGGATCTCCTCAAACAGGCGCCACATTTCACCCGAGTGAGCCGTCTGGATGAAGTCCAGGCTGCCCGCCGGCCGGTATTGCGGTGGCTGCCGGATGACGTGGGGGGGTAGATTATCCTTGACAACCATGGAGGTGCGTCATTATAAAGGGTTGAACTTGGCACTCAATGGACAAGAGTGCTAATAACCACTCCTAAACACCTTATAAATAAGGAGAAAACTCTATGAGCCTCAGACCCCTGCAGGATCGAATCCTAGTTCAGCGCACCGAGCCGGAGGAGACAATCGGAGGCGGCCTGATCATTCCGGATACAGCCAAGGAGAAGCCCCAGGAAGGCCTCGTCAAGGCTGCTGGCAATGGCAAGGTCCTCGAAAACGGAAAGAGATTGGAAATGACACTGAAGTCCGGAGACCGCATCTTGTTTGGCAAGTATTCCGGCTCCGAGGTTACCCTGGAAGGTGAGGAGTACCTCATCATGAAGGAGGAGGATGTCCTGGCGGTCCTGGAGTCCTAGCGAGGCGGGCGGGAACAGCAACGGGCAAGGCGCTTCGGCTGGAAGATTCCGGTCACATAGGCTGATTTGGATGATTGGTAAGGAGAAAATTTATGGCTAAGCAGATTGTTTACGGGGAAGATGCCCGACAGGCGATCCTCCGCGGAGTGAACCAGTTGGCGGACGCGGTGAAGGTTACCTTGGGACCTAGAGGACGCAATGTGGTTCTGGACAAGAAGTTCGGATCCCCGACCATCACCAAGGATGGCGTTACCGTGGCCAAGGAGGTTGAACTGGAGGACGCTCTGGAAAATATGGGTGCGCAAATGGTCCGGGAGGTGGCTTCAAAGACCAGCGATGTGGCTGGTGACGGTACCACCACGGCCACGGTGTTGGCCCAGGCCATCTTGCGGGAGGGGATTAAGACGGTTGCGGCCGGCGCCAACCCCATGGCCCTGAAACGCGGCATCGATCGGGCCGTGGAAAGCGTGGTTCAGGCAATCGAACAGTTATCCAAACCGGTAAAGGGTGAGATGATTGCCCAGGTTGGTTCCATCTCGGCAAACGGCGACGCCGAGATCGGAGCCATCATTGCGGAAGCCATGAACAAGGTCGGCAAGGATGGTGTGATTACCGTCGAGGAAGCCAAGTCAACGGATACCTCCCTGGAGATCGTGGAAGGGATGCAGTTCGATCGAGGGTATCTTTCTCCCTATTTTGTCACCGATTCCGATCGGATGGAGTGTGTGCTGGAAGACGTTTTTCTGCTGATTCATGAGAAGAAGATCACCAGCATGAAGGATCTGCTCCCCATTCTCGAGCAGGTCGCCAAAGTGGGAAAACCCTTTATGATCCTCGCCGAGGAAGTCGAGGGCGAGGCGCTGGCAACTCTGGTGGTCAACAAGCTCCGAGGGACCTTGAGTGTTGCCGCCGTGAAGGCCCCCGGCTTTGGAGACCGGCGCAAGGCCATGCTGGAAGACATCGCGATACTGACTGGAGGAAAGGCCATCACCGAAGACCTCGGACTCAAGCTGGAGAATCTCGGGTTGGAGGACCTGGGACAGGCCAAGCGCGTTGTGATTGACAAGGACAACACGACCATCGTGGAGGGTGCGGGCGAATCCAGGGAAATCGCAGGCCGTGTGCGGCAAATTCGGTCCCAGATCGAGGAGATCACCTCCGACTATGATCGTGAAAAGCTGCAGGAACGACTGGCCAAATTGGTGGGCGGCGTGGCCGTGATCAGGGTGGGGGCTGCAACCGAGACCGAGCTCAAGGAAAAGAAAGCTCGCGTGGAGGATGCCATGCATGCCACCCGGGCTGCCGTGGAGGAAGGCATTGTGCCGGGTGGAGGAGTTACCTTCCTGCGGGGGATTCCGGCTCTGCAACAACTCGAGCTTGAGGAGGATGAACAGATCGGTGCCCAGATCGTCGTTAGAGCCCTGGAGGAACCCTTTCGACAGATCGCCGCCAATGCCGGCATCGAAGGGGCGGTGACCGTGGAGCAAGTGAAAGCCGGTGAGCAGGACGGCTACGGGCTCAATGCGGAAACCGGGGAAATCGAGGACCTGACCGCTGCCGGCATCATCGATCCGGCCAAAGTTACCCGGATTGCTCTGCAGAATGCCGCCTCCGTGGCCGGCCTGCTGTTGACCACCGAGGCTCTGGTTTCCGAGCTTCCGGAGGAGAAGAAACCGGAGCCGTCCATGCCGCACGGCCATGGGGATATGTACTGAGCTCACCTGGCGCTGTCAATGAGAGGCGGTCGGTGCAGGGCCTGCAGTGCGGACCGCCTCTGCCTCCTTTCACTCCAAGCGGCAGACACAATTCCCTGCCCTTTTTCTCATGAAGCCTTCCGCCAGAGTGCAATGGGCGGTTTTCTCAGCCGTTCTGGCCAGTCTGGGTCTCCTGCTGATTCCTTTTTGCGGTATGGCGTTCGGGTGCGGCTGCACTTGGCTTTGGGATGGGGCTGCCGCTCACTGCAATATTTTTCGGGCCGGACCTCCCGATTGTCCCTGGTGCGCCCATGGAACCGCCGCCGGTACGGTGGCCACGTTGGGAATCGGCGCCTGCCAGGTGCTGCTGGCCTTGCTGACCCTGAAAAGAACCGGTCGAGCCCTTCTGGCCTGTGTGGTCGGCGTGTCGACCCTGCTTCCGGCCGGGCTGTTTTTTGCCTGGCTGACGCGCCTGCTGGGGTTGTAGCTCGCATATGTCACCGAGTCGCTGGTTAGCTTGGTCCCCGCCCTCCCGTTCGGATCATTCCGAGGAAAAACAGCCGATCGTTGATGAAGACGAACCACGAATGAACACGAATAGACACTAAGACCGATGGACCTCCTTTGGTGCGACGACGTCATGGGATGAAGGCCCCCCGGGAGCGCGGGCGTCCCGCCCGCACAAAAACCTGGCGCAGCCTCGGCATCTCCCCGAGCTGGATTAACGGGCAACAGCGCCATGGCTCTGCTTCGGACGGGCCGATGCGGAGGGTGGCCGGTTGCAGCATCGCAGGGAAACTGAGCGGCAACCCAAGGGACAGGATGCGGGCGGGACGCCCGCGCTCCCGGGGGGTGTCCTCCCGATGGTGCGGTGAGGGGGTATCCGGCGGGCGACTTCTCTGAAAGCGGACGGGCACCCTTGGGGAAGCTCCCGTTTGCCCGCGTGCCCACCCCCCGCCCGCCACGACTGGGCGATCCATAGAGAAGGACCCTCCATTCAACATCGATGCACAGGATGCACAGGATAATCAGCACGGGACGCTACTGCACGAGAGGCTGACTCCGGCGATGATCGCGAGCGGATTTGCGGATGTCCAGGAATACAAGCCAGCCTTCTCCGGAAAAAATCCTGTGCATCCTGTGCATCGATGTGAATCAAAAATCTGCCCGTGCTCGACTTTGAACCGGTTTCCAGCCACCAGGCGCAGGCGTTTGTTTTCAGGTAAGTCGGGCCCCCGCCCTGCCGTGCGGATCATTCGAGAGTGAAACAATCAGAAATCGATCATCCCTTCGCGACCTTGGCATCCCGTCGCGGTTAACCTCAACGCCTTAGTGGCCCTTCGTCGTTCTTAGTGGCCCTTCGTGGATAACTCTTTTTCTTTTGTCTTTTTTCTGTTGTTTCAGACAAGCCTTTCCCGCCTCAGGGTGCGGATGATTCGACGAACACGATCGATCGTTATCTGTCAGCGCGTTCCCGGTGAGGAATGCGGGTTCGAGCGTTGTGTTATGATTCGCTGAAGTTTCAGGACCCTGGTTAACCCGAGTTTGACGCCTTCGAGGTGGAACAGGCATCATGGCAACCATTCTGGAGGATTTTCTGGTTGAAGAGCTGGAAAGGCTGAAACGCAAGAAGCTGCACCGGTCTCTCAAGGTGCTGGAGGGCAAGCAACTGCCTCAGGCTCAGTTTGATGGCCGGTCAGTGGTGAACCTTTCCTCCAACAACTACCTGGGGTTGAATACCCATCCCCGCCTCATTGAAGCGGCGGCTCGAGCGCTGCGAGATTTTGGAGTGGGGTCGGGCGCGGTGAGAACCATCGCCGGGACCATGGGGATTCACATGGAGCTGGAAGAAAAGATCGCCCGGTTCAAGCAGGCTGAGGCCAGCGTCGTCTTTCAATCGGGCTTCACCGCCAACGCCGGAACGGTGTCTTCCATTCTGGGCAAGGGGGACATGATCATCTCGGACGAGCTAAACCACGCCAGCATCATCGACGGCTGTCGGCTGTCGCGCGCCCAGATCCGGGTTTTTCCTCACAAGGATACCCGGGCGTTGGAAAACATTCTGGGTGAAGTTCAATCGCTGCCCGGCAAGAAACTGGTGGTCACCGACGGGGTGTTCTCAATGGGTGGCGATGTAGCGCCGCTCCCCGAAATCGTGGAATTGGCGGAAACCTACGGCGCCATCATGATGGTGGACGATGCTCACGCCAGCGGGGTCCTGGGCAGATGCGGCCGCGGTACTGTGGACCACTTCGGATTGCACGGCCGGGTGGATATTCAGGTGGGGACGCTTTCCAAGGCCGTGGGATCTCTGGGTGGGTACGTCTGCGGGAGTCGCTCTCTGATTGAATTCCTGTACCATCGTGCCCGACCCTTTCTTTTTTCCACCTCCCACCCTCCAGCAGTAGCAGCCTCCTGCCTGGCAGCCTTCGAGGTTCTGGAAGAGGAGCCCGCCCTGATCGAACAGTTGTGGCAAAACACTCGGTTCTTTAAGGCGGGCTTGACCCGTCTGGGCTTCGACACCGGCGCCAGCGAAACACCCATCACCCCTATAATGGTCGGTCAAGGAGAGCTGGCAATGAAGTTCTCCGACCAGCTTTTTAAGGAGGGAGTGTTTGCTCAGGGCATTGGATATCCTACAGTGCCGGAGGAAAAGTCTCGCATCCGCACCATTGTGACCGCCACTCATACCCGGGAACAGTTGGACTTCGCCCTGGAGGCTCTCGCCAGGGTCGGTTGCCGGCTGGGGATCATCCCCGGATAAGCGGGGCGAGCGTGCTTCCCCGCCCCACTTGACCCATACATTGCTCCGGACACATCGACATCCGGGAAGAAAGGAAGGCTCATGAAAGAGTTCAATCCCCCGAAGCGCATCCTGCTGGGCCCTGGTCCCAGCGACGTGGACCCTCGCGTGCTCAGCGCCCTGTCGACTCCCCTCGTGGGTCATCTGGACCCGGCATTCTTGCGGGTCATGGATGACATCCAGCAGCTCTTGCGAACGGTTTTTGAAACCAGGAATCGATTGACGATTCCCATTTCTGCAACGGGAAGCGCGGGCATGGAAGCCGCTTTCGTGAACCTCATTGAGCCGGGGGACCCGGTGGTGGTCTGTGTGAACGGAGTCTTTGGCGAGCGGATGAGCGATATCGTCGGGCGCTGCGGGGGGAAGCTGATTCGGGTTGAAGCCGAGTGGGGCGCCGGCCTTGACATGGATGAGGTTCGCCAGGTTTTGCATCGAACCCGTCCCAAAATCCTGGCGGCTGTCCATGCGGAAACCTCCACCGGAGTATTGACGCCGCCCGCCCGGCTGAGGGAGGTCCTGGCGGAATTTCCGGAAACGCTCTTGCTGCTGGACTGTGTCACCTCACTGGGTGGGCATCCCGTGGGCATCGATCGACATGGGGTCGATTTCGCCTACAGCGGAACCCAGAAGTGCCTGAGTTGCCCCCCGGGACTGGCCCCCATAACCGCCTCGGATCGGGCCGTGGAAAAAATTCGCCGGAGAAAAACCAAGGTGCAAAGCTGGTATCTGGACTTGACCATGGTTGAAAAGTACTGGGGTGCGGACCGCACCTACCATCACACGGCTCCGATTTCCATGAACTACGCGCTCCGGGAGTCCTTACGCCTGGTCGTCGAGGAAGGGCTCGGGAACCGTTTTGATCGCCACCACCTGAATCATCGGGCGCTGGTAGCAGGCGTGGAGGCCATGGGTTTGCAGATGCTGGTCCAACCGGAAGATCGGCTATGGGTTTTGAATACGGTCCGGGTTCCCGATGGGGTATCGGACGCTGCCGTGCGCTCCCGACTGCTGAGCGATTTCGGCATCGAGATCGGTGGAGGATTGGGACCGTTGAAAAACAGGATCTGGCGGGTGGGATTGATGGGCACCTCCTCCCATCCGAACAACGTACTGATACTCTTGAACGCCTTGGAACGCATTCTCAGGCAGGAGGGGTTCCGGCTGGGACCAGGTATTGGCGTGGACGCCGCTTCGGCCGTCTTCGACCGGGCTGAGCCGGTGGGGACCGCGGTTTAATCGCCGGCTCCACCCAGATGGGTCAGTCTGCCGAAAACGCCGGAATCCAATTGAGGGCGCTGCCGGGTCTCTCCCACCTCCCAAACCGTCAAATAGACGAGTTTCAGGATTTTCTCCAGCTTGCTGAAGTTGATCTTGTCCGCGGTATCGCTGGCCCGATGATAGTCGGGATGGAAGCCGGTGAACAGGAACAGAGCGGGAATGCCTTGTTTCAGAAAGGTCCAATGGTCGCTGCGGCGCATCAACTCCATGGCTTTGGGTTCCGCGGGGAATCTCAGGTCCAGGCCGGGTTTGTCGTTGCTGCGCTCGATGAGGGCCTGCAGCATGGGTGCGATGGATGCTCCCAAAATGTTCAGCGAGTTTCGGTTGTCCTTTTCCCTTTGACCGGGGAGATCACCGATGAGATTGGCGGCGTGCTGGGCGTTTCGTCCGATCATGTCCATCTGGAACATGGCCACCGTCTTTTGGAGCGGGATCGGGGGGCGTCCCACGTAGTGTCGAGAACCCAGCAATCCGATTTCTTCCGCACCCCAGGCCGCCAGCAGAATACTTCTCCCGGGTTTGGCCGGGTTCCTTTGGAAGGCTCCCGATAGTTCGAGCAGCGCCGTGGTCCCGGACGCGTTGTCGTCGGCGCCAAAAAAGATCATGCCCTTGTCATCCACACCCATGTGATCGTGATGGGCCCCCAGGATGATGAACTCATCCTTGAGAACGGGGTCCGATCCCGGAATACGCCCCATCACGTTGTACCCCTGGAACCGCCGCCTCCGATAGGCGACTTGCATTCGCATCTGCCCCTGGAGAGAAAAGCTCTGCGGCCGGCCCGTCTTGTCGATCAAGTCGCGTAGCTTTCTGAGGGAATTGGCCGGAGATTCAGGCCCGGCCAATTGACGGATGAGTCGCTGTCCGGCCGCAAAGGTCATCCTCACCACCGGAATGGAGAGGGCATCCAGCCGGGCCGAAAGGTATGCCTTGGCATGGCGGAAACTGGATCCTGGAGAAGGAAGCTTTTCCTCGGGGGGCAGAATGAGCACCACTCCGGACGCCCCCAGGTCCGCCGCCCGAAGGGATTTTTCCACGGGGTCGGCGTAGTGGGTGGGGCCAATCCGGCGAAAAGCACTGTCCCGGGGGGTTCCGCTGAGCATGATCGCGACCTTGTCCCGAAGGCCGACCCCCCGGTAATCGTCATAGTGAAGACCGGGTGCCGTCAGTCCGTAGCCGACGAAGACCGCTTCCTTGCGTCTGACCGACGCATCCGGTCCCCAGGAAGCCGGCAGAAAGTCCTCACCGGTCTTGAAGGAAACCACCGAGCCTTCGGCGTTTTCGAATTCCAACAGGCCGGGCTGTCGAGGAAGCCCCTGGCTGATCCCAAAGGAATGTATGAAATCCGTGGAATGGGGCACCGGAAGCAGACCATTCCCCTCGAAGACACTGGCAATGTAGGCGGCGGTGAGCTCGGCCTCGGGGCTGCCGGTAGCCCGGCCCTTGAAATGGGAGGAGGCCAGGAATTTCAGCCTGGCCCGGATGCGTTCCTGGCGGATTGACTTCAATCCGGGGGAAATCTTCTCAAAGGAGACTGCCTCGAGTTGGCAGGGTAGAAGGAGCCCCGGAATGAGGAGGGCCAGCAGCCATCGAGAAGAGGTGAGGTAGCGTGATCTGAACTGCGTGGCGCCCTCCTGTTCTCCTGGGGTGGGGCCGGCTAGGATGGATCCGTACGCGGTTGAATCCACCGTTGGTAGGCTTCCGGGGTGTCGACGTCGATCAGGATTTCATCCGATTTCCATTCCAGGTGGCGGATTTGCCGGCGATGCTGTCTGACCACGGCAACGGCGCCTTCGGCCGGACTGGCGGCCAGCAACTCGGGAAACAGTCCTTTGGCAAAAATGACCGGATGCCCTCGCCTTCCCTGAAAGGTGGGAATCACCATAGGAGGGTCCCCCTGGCTGAAGCAGCCGATCAGCTCGTCGATCAAGCTGCTTTCCACCAGGGGATGGTCGACCAGGAACAGCATCAAGCCATCGCAATTCTCCGGTTCGAGGGCCCGGATACCTGCTTGCAGGGAGGAGAGTTGCCCCTCCAGGTAGCGGGAGTTGATGACGGTGGCCGCCTTCAGATCGGGCAGACGATCCAGGATCGTTTCCGGACGGTGACCCAGCACGATCTTCACGTCGACCAGTCTGGAGGCGTGGACCTGATGGACGATGTGCTCCAGGAAGGTGGTGCCGAAGATCGGCAGCAAGGCCTTGGGGCGCCCCATGCGCTGCGACCGACCTGCAGCCAGAATGACTCCGCTGACCCGTTTGTCCATGGGGGTCGCTCAATTCCCCGGGGCCCTACCGGTCGGAATCCGACTCGTCGCGCGGATAGGAACCCAGAATCTTCAAGTGCCCGGCCAGTTCTCTCAGATGAGCCATGGCTTTTCTGCAGCGCCTGTCTTCGAGGCTGCCGGCGAAATCGACGTAGAACAGATATTCCCAGGGCTTACCGTGCAAGGGGCGGGATTCGATCTTGTAGAGGTCGATGTCCCGTAACGCGAAAACGCTCATCGAACGAAACAGAGCCCCCGGAAGATTCTGGATGGAAAAAACAATGGAAGTCTTGTTGGCATCGGGAATCCGGTGACGGCCCTTGGCCAGCAAAAGAAACCGGGTGAAGTTGGCAGCGTTATCCTGCAGATTCTCTCGCAGGATGGTCATCCCGTACAACCGGGCAGCCAGTTCACTCGCAATGGCGGCGCCGTCAAGGATCTTCTCATCCTTGATTTTCTTGACGCTGCCTGCGGTGTCGTAGGTCGGGATGATCTCCAGCTTGCCCAACCGAGCGGTGCTTCTGCGGCACTGCATGAGCGCCTGGGGGTGGGAAAAGACGCGACGGATTCGAGAAAGCGGGACCCCGTGGTTGCCTATCAGGTGGTGCACAATGCGAAGCTTCAGCTCTCCGACAATTGTGAGCCGGTGCCGTAACAGAAGATCGTAGTTTTGATGGATGCTGCCCGCCAGGGAATTTTCGATGGGGATGACCCCGAATGCCGCCTCTTCCCGCTGGACTCTTTGAAACACCAGGTCGAAGGTCACACAAGGAATCAGGAGGCGGGCGCCGGGGAAAAAGCGCCGGGAGGCGATCTCACTGTATGCCCCTGGCTCGCCCTGATAGGCAACCACGGGGTCTAGTCCGCATTTCTCACCGGGTCGCTGGATACACTTTGGAAGGCCGTTCATATTCAGCACTTTATCGGATCTATATTGACTTCTTGCGAATACGGACTGCGCTGGGCGCGCCCCCCGGTGAGAAATGCGGGCTTGGCCAGACGGCATGGTCGTCCTGCCTTCGGCAGTCACAGGCGTGACATCTTCCCGGGCCAATGCCGGGAAATGCGAGAATGCGGCTGTTCCCTCGGGACCCCAATCGGGTTACAGGTCCCGTTGACAAACCGGAAGCCAGTACTCGACAATGTGTTGCCCCGCATTGGGCCGCCGGGAAGGGCCCATCGGAAATACTTCTGGCGCTGGGAGGAGGAGTCTGATGCGAATATTGCCGTTTCGGGGTTACCGCTACAATCCAAACCGTATTCCCAACCTGGACGATGTGATCTCCCTGCCCTACGATCAGTTCAAGGGATCCCGAGACGACCGGTTCCACCAACGGCATCCCTATAACATCGCTCATCTTATCATGAACCCGGAGACCAGCGAGGATTCCCCGTCCTGGAATCGATACACCCGATCCAAGGCGTTGCTGGATCGATGGATGAAGGAATCGGTCTTCCTGCAGGACGACCGGCCCAGCATTTATCCCTACTATCAGGACTTTCCCGTCGCCGGAAGGACCACCCGAACCCGCAAGGGATTTGTGGCCCTGGGCGAAGTTACCGACTACTCCCAGGGCATCGTGCGGCCCCATGAGCGCACCATGGCCAAGCCCAAGCAGGATCGCCTGGAACTGCTGCGCTCCACGCGAGTCGATTCGGGAATCATCTTTGTCCTTTACTCGGATCCCGAGGGGGAGATCGAATCCCTTCTGGATGAGGCAATCCGGCCGCAGGCTGCCATCTCGGCAGGCGGTCCGGACAAAATGTTGAATCGCTTGTGGCAGGTGTCAGAGCCACCGGCGATCGCTCGAATCCAGCAAGCCATGCAAGACAAATCCGTAATCATCGCCGATGGCCACCATCGCTTCGAGGTCGCGGTGGAGTTCAGCCGGGAGGCCATGAAGCATCGGTTCCAGGACCCGGCCTGGGAAAACTACCGGTTCAAGCTCTTCAGCTTTGTTCGGCAGGAGTCTCCGGCAATTTCCATCTTGCCGGTGCACCGTATCCTCAGACACCTGGACGGGTTCGAGTCGGCCCGCTTTCTTCAACAACTTGAGCCCTTCTTTTCAATTGAGGCGGCCGAGGTCAGTGCCGGCGTTCCGGTTGGGAAGCTGGAGGAATTCCTGGAACGAATGCGGCTTCAGCAGGCCGCAGGGCAAGCGGCATTGGGAGTCTACCTGCCCGGACTGGACCGGTTGGCCCTGTTGACCTTTCGAAAGGAGGCGGCTGGGAGGCTGGAATGGCCGGGGGACAAGTCCGAGACTTGGCGCCAATTGGATGTTTCCATCCTTCAGGTGGCGATATTGGACCGGATACTGAACCTCGGGGAGCGAGAAATGGCCCAGGGCAATTTTGTGGAGTATGTCAGTGACGCCCGGGAGGCAGTTCTGAAGGCAGCGGACGGCCCCTGCCAATGCGCTATTCTCCTGAACCCCACACCCATGGAACAGGTTGAGGCAGTTGTAGAGGCCGGAGACCTGCTTCCCCAAAAAACCACCCACTTTCACCCCAAGCTCATGGAAGGTCTGGTGTTTGCCAAACACCTGTAGCCCGCTCCAGCAGGCCGGTAGGGAGATCGCCGCCGTGTTGAGCAGGCTCTGAACCGGATACGGGAGATCACTCGGCAGCGTCAGCGCGAGCCGGAGCGAGACTATGCCCCAGCCGCTGAGCGGGTGACTACTGCAAGGAGGTGGGGTATGATGTACATGTTTATGAACATTACGGGTGGAACGATGACTGACAAGCATTCTATCGCCGAGGCGCGCCGCAATCTACCGAAACTCGTTCGCGTGGCGGAGAAAGGAATGGCTGTGGAGTTGACGCGGCGCGGCAAACCCGTCGCGGTGTTAATCGGCTGGCGGCGATACGAGCGGTTCGCTTCGAGCCGTCGTAGCTTTGTTACGGCGTATCGGAACTTCACGAATGGGAGCGACCTCCCGAAGCTTGCACTTGACCCTGACAAACTGTTTGCGAGGCAGCGCGAGAAAACACCAGGGCGCGACGTCCGGTTGTGAATCGTGAAATACCTGCTCGATACCAACATCATCTCGGAGCCGCTTAGGCCGAAGCCGTCCAACAGCGTCATGCGGCAGCTGCGTCAATATGAGGACGACATTGCGATTCCGGCGCCTGTCTGGCACGAGCTGCGGTTCGGCTGTGCTCGACTGGAGCCGTCACGACAACGGGAAGCAATCGAGCGCTATATCGAGGATGTGGTGCTGGCAAGCTTTCCACTGCTGGATTATGACCAGCGAGCCGCCGACTGGCATGCGATCGAGCGTGCGCGACTGAATGCAGCGGGCAAGACCCCGCCGTTTATTGATGGGCAGATCGCCGCGATCGCTTTCGTCCATGACTTGACGCTGGTTACTTCGAATATGAGCGACTTCCAGGGGTTCAAGGGGTTACGAATAGAGAATTGGGCGTGAGCCCAGCCCGGAACCCCTGATGTCGACGACTACAACGTCTGCGTTCACAGTCGGCGGCGTAAGGGGTCACTCTTCTCTGTATAATGAAAGCAGGGTCAACCCGGCTGGTCGCCGCCCCGGGCCCGGAGAAGGAGGGGTCAGCCGGCTCGCCCGGGTGTGGCTCGAAACCAGGCCGCGAAGCGGGCAAGACCCGATTCAAAGGGGACTTTGGGAGCGTAACCCAACACCCCGCCTGCCTTGCTGAGATCGGCATGGGTGAAGGGCATATCAGCCGGCTGATATGCCTGCATAAGGACCCGGGCCGGCTTGCCCAGCGCCTTCTCCAGACGGCGAACCATCTCTTTCAGGGAGACCGGATTACCGCTGCCGAGATTGAACACTTCAAAGCGAAACTTCAAGGGCAAGGTCGCTACAATCCCGTCCAGGATGTCATCGATATAGGTGTAGTCGCGGGACGAATTGCCGTTTCCGAACAGCGTGAGGGGTCGATTTCGCTCAATGGCGCAAGCGAACTTGTGTATGGCCAGGTCGGGGCGCTGCCGGGGCCCGTAGACGGAGAAAAAGCGGAGACAAATCACCTCGAGCGCGTAGAGGCGGGCAAAACAGTGGCAGAGTTTCTCGCAGGCAAGCTTGGTGACCCCGTAGGGCGACAGCGGATCGAGACGATTCTCCTCTTCCGAGAAAGGGACTCGGCTGGTCTTGCCATAGACCGAACTGGAGGACGCGAAAAGGAACTTCCGGCACATTCCCCTGCGCGCTAGTTCCAGCAGCCCCAGCGTTCCCTGAAGGTTGACTCGCTCATACAACAGGGGATTGGTCAAGGAAGACCGAACCCCGGTTCGTGCCGCCAGGTGGATGACAACCTCGTAGGATTTCCCGGACAGGGCCGATTGAAGCTCCCCTGGGTTGCCGATGTCCACCTGAAGGAAGTCAAAGCCTCCCTGCTCGGACACCTGCCTCAAGTTCTCTCGCTTGGTATCCGCGGGGTAGGCGTCGTTGAGGTCATCCAGGATGGTTACCCGAGCCCCGGCGCCAACCAGGCGTTCAGCCAGGTGGGAGCCGATGAAACCGGCGCCTCCAGTGACCAGAACCGGGGTTCCCGGAGAAAGGCCGGGAAGGGAGTTCAATGGATCTCCAGCATTCGGTCCACGGCTCGTTTGGCTCTCAGCCGGACCTCTTCCGGGACATCGACAACGTATCGGTTGTGGAGGAGTGAATCGAGGGTGTCCTGCAAGGTGATCTGATTCATGTGGGGGCAACGAACACTGCACAGTCGTAGCATCTCTTTGTCGGGGTTTTCGGCCGCGACGTTGTCTGCCATGCTGCATTCGGTCAACAGGAGATAGCGCGAGGTGCGAGCCTCTTCCACAAAGCGAATCATGGCCGAGGTGCTTCCCGAGAAGTCGGCTGCCTCGACCACTTCCGGGCTGCACTCGGGGTGAGCCAGGACCACTACGTCGGGGAACTGCCTGCGCACGTTCTCGACATCTTCCACGTTGAATTTCTCGTGAACCTCGCACTTGCCGTGCCAGCCGATGAGGTGGTACTCCATGTGAGGATCCTGCTTTCCTCTGGGTATGGGCTTGTCGGTGGGGAAAATGATGTGTTTGCCGCTTTCGCGAGCCACGTTTCTAGCCAGGTATTCGTCGGGAATAAAGATTGCCGTCTCGGTCTTGAGAGATTCAATCACCGCCAGAGCATTGCTGGAGGTGCAGCAAATGTCGCTTTCGGCCTTGATGTCGGCGTAGGTATTCACGTAGGTCACCACCGGAACCCCTGGAAACCGTTTGCGCAGATTGCGCACATCCTCGGCGGTGATACTGGCCGCCAGGGAACAGCCTGCCTTCTGCGAGGGGATCAGCACCGTTTTGTGGGGACTCAGGATCTTGGCTGTTTCCGCCATGAAGTGGACCCCGCAGAAAACGATGGGATCGCCATCGGTGGTGGCGGCCAGTCGGCTCAACTCCAGGGAGTCTCCGGTGAAATCGGGTACCGAATGAAAAAGCCCGGGCTCCATGTAATTGTGTCCCAGGATCACCGCGCCCAGGTCGCCCTTCAATTGGTTGATGCGGCAGGCCAATTCGGCCTTGGCCCGGATTTCGAAATCGGGCATGATATCTTGCAGCTTTTCCCGGAGAAGGCGATAGGTTTTCAGGGCGTCTTCGGTCATTGGATTCCAACCTGGGGCCGTGTGGATCCACGGCAAGCGATGAACAATACGATCTTTCAGTATAACGCCGATCCGGACTTGAGGCAATTTCGGAGGTGCGGTTGGCCTGGCAGGACCAAGAAAGATATCCACGAAGGGGATCCACGAAGAGCAGGAAGGGGAAAAGAGTTATCCACGAAGGGGATCCACGAAGGCAAAAAGATATCCACGAAGGGCCACGAAGAACGGCGAAGGGCCACTAAGGGGTTGGAGGAGGCTCGATAGGGGTTCGCCAAGGGTCGGGAAGGGGGAAGAAGATATTCACGAAGGGCGAAAAGGCAAAAAGATATCCACGAAGGGCCACGAAGAACGGCGAAGGGCCACTAAGGGGTTGGAGGAGGCTCGAGAGGGATCCGCCAAAGGTCGGGCAAGGGGAAAAGATTGATCCGCGAAGGGACTCCAAGGGGTTGGAAGAGACTCGCAAGGGGTCCGTGAAGGGCCACGAAGAAAGACACTAAGGGGAAAAAGTTATCCAAGAAGGACACTGGGGCTATCCACAAAGGGGGTCCAGGTACAGGAAGATCAAAAAATTATGTTCCCGTCGTTCAGTCTCAGCGTCGAGCATGAGTCGATGCCTGATTCACATCGACGGACAGGATTCTTTCTCTCTATCCTGAATATCCTGTTCATCCATGTTCAAAAATTCCTTATCGCATTGAGCCCCTTGTGGAGGCGACAGCCATGAGGCCGTTCCGGGTTGATCCAAGTGGGGGAGACGGCCGAGGCCGTGCCAAGCTTTGTGCGGGCGGGACGCCCGCGCTCCCAGCGGCCTTCATCCCATGACAGCGTTACACCAAGGGCACAATATTGCAGAAGCATTTTGGTGTCGCTTGTCGTTGAAGCAGGTCCATCAGTCTTCTGGTCTATTTGTGTTCATTCGTGTCCATTGGTGGTTCGTCTTCATTACACGATTGGCCATTTTTTCCTCGAATGGTCCGCACGAGGGGGCGGGTAATCACTGCCCACTTGCCTGGGGTTAGCTTCCGTTGTGACCATGCAACCGCAGTTGCCGGTGCCAGCGGGCGTAGGCCGCGATGTCCTTCCACCTCATGTTCCTGAGGCTCTTGTCTCCGTAAGCCGTCTCCATTCTCCATCGAAGATAGTTACGGGGTGGAAACGGCAGGAAGGGAAAGCGGCGATACCAACTTCGATCACGGAAGGTCCAGCAGATTCGAATGAGTTCCAGAAAGACGATCACGGACGGTGTCCCAAAACCCGATGCACTCTTCAAGAAAAATCCCGCAAGGTCCGATCGTTGCGGATTTCCTTTTCCAGCCGCTCGGCAACCTGCAGGTCGTATTGCTTGTGGTCGGGGGCCGGGCGACAGTCCCGGTACTTCGCATAGCAATGGTAACAGATGGTCAACTTGGGAAATTTCCTAAAGTGCCGGTCAAAGCCCAGTAGACCTGGAACCAGGCTGATTCCATAGGTCCAGTAGGCCAGTCCCAGTCCGAGCAGTAGATAGGCCAGGCCCGCCAGCTTGCGTGGATCCTCCCGCACGTAGAAGTCTCCTTGGCCGCAAACCGCGCAACGGTCGACACGGTTCCGGGTGAGGTGTGCCTGGGTAAACCGCAGGCCCTGCACCGTGCTGCAGGAGCGGCAACTCACGGGATTCCCCTTCTCCTGCGGCTGCGCCTGGCATTCACGATAGCAGCGCCGGCACAGAAACGTAATCCGCATGGTCACTCCTCGGTGGCTCCCCTGCCCCGCAATTGCGATCCGGCACTCACAGGATGGAGGTCTGCGGTGCTACTACTCGTCGCGGTTCGGGCCCCCTTGCCGGTTAGATGTCCAGGAATACCTGCAACCAACAGGCCGATGGACGCGTGCGGATCGTGAGTTGGTGGTAGGTGATTGCCTTGACGTCCAGCCGGGCGGTATGGCGCCCGAGATTGTATGGTTCTCCTCGAACCCGCGCCTCGAGGAGACGGGCCGACAGCCTGCCAATCTTGAAGTCTCTTGGGGCGAATTTCAAACCGTCGTAGAGGTAGAGCACTTCGGTCAGCCATCTCACCAGGAGTTGCTGTTGGTCCCCGGCCTCGATCCTGACCGGCATCGATTCAGCCGGAAGGACGGAATCCGGGTCGAGAATCACGGAGGTGAGCCCGCAAGCCGCCTGTTCAAAGGCCTCCGACAGCGTCTTCCCGTAGGCCTCGATCCCCAGATCTGCGGGGTGGTCCAGGAGCAGGTAACCGGATTCCATTGGCTTTTTGGATCTCTGGAGTCGAAACAACATTGACAGATGAGTCACCGGGGCAGATTCACCCACAAGGAATTGTTCACGGCGGTGATCTCTTCCACTTCGGGACCGGGCAGGATCCGTAGATGCAGCCTTGGGGTGTCCCCGGCAGCCTGCAACCCGCTGAGGGAGACCACGGTGGTAATCGGGCGCAGGTCCACGAGTGCCGGCAGCGAGGAAACTTGGCGTTCAAAGATCACGGCCGCCTTGGCATTCCGGATCTGCAGCTTGAACGGTCCCGAAGAGGCCGAACCCAGGTTGTGAAGCGTTACCTCCCCCCGGTCGGCGCCGGCGTCGTATCGAAAGTCTTGAGGCCCCACTGCCAGGTCGGGAAGCTGCCAGATCGGAGTTCCCTTCTGCACCTGCTCGACGCTGATGATGGTCGCCTTTCCCCCTCGAAGTGTCAAGGGAATGGAACTGTGACGTTTCAGCCTCAGAACCCTGCGGTTGAGGCCAAGGTCGACTTGCCCGTCGTTGTTGACATCTCTCCCTTCGGTGACCTCGTAGGTGCCGTTTTCCAGACGCCACACCCGCAACCGGACGTCGTCCAAGGTCTCGCCCAGGTTGAAGACGGTGACTTCCAGAGCATCGGGCTTGGCCAACGAAACCAGAGCCGCCACCTGCCCCCGGGTGTTTTCCCAGCTCAGCGCGTGTCCCGCGTGAATCTGGTGGTTGGCATGGGCAATTCCACCCAGACGAGCCCGCTGGGTTGCCCGGTGGGGAATAAAAACACCGGCCGGGTCCAATTCCGCCTCGGTGAAGAGAAGACGGTTCTGTTCCAGGTGCTTGAGCAGTGGGGCCTGGTAGTCGAGCAGGTAGCTTTTTTTGCCGGTTGCCTCGTAGGCATATTGACGCGCCAGCAGCCCCGTTTCCCTGAAGTGCAGATGGCGGTTCCAGAGGTTCAGTTTGGGGAGCAGCTTCAGAAAGGGACCGGGTCCAGAGGCTTCCTGAAGGAACGGTTGCCACCGGCCCGAGGTCGTCTGGGCGGTGTCGGTATGGCCAGCCTCCAACAGCCTGTCCAGCGGCCACAGGTAGGCGGGGTCGCCGGTTGCCCGGAAGACCCCCCACATCAGGTCCAGCAGGGGCGGGCCGGGCAAACCCCTGCTCATGGCATTGTCGGTAGGAAAATGGATGGCCAGGGAGAGTTGCGGATAGCGGTCCTTCTTCCAGTGGTCCAGCCGCCCTGCAGCATACTCCTTCAACTTCTGAACCAGGATCGGGCTGCGATTGTACTCGGCCAGAGTCAGCGCCGCGTGCCAGAGCAGAGGACTCCAGGCCTCTTCCCGGGCATAGACCCCCTGCCGGACCGATTCCGTAGCGCTCAATCGGGAGGATTGAAAGTGGCGATGACCCGCCGCATTGATAGCCGTCAGGCGATCCAGGTGACGGGAGGTCTGCATCAACATTTCGATCCAGCGGGGATTGCCGTAATCGAGAAGAGCCAGCATGGGCGCCAGATTCAATCCGGCCTGATAGGCTTGTCGGAGGGGTCTGATCTCACGGTTCAAACCCTTCTCCAGACTCGCGTGGCGCAAACAGGCCTCCATCAAGGCGACCAGGGATTCCTTGAGGCGGGGTGCCGGACCGTCCATCAGTGCTATCCCTGGCCAATGGGCCGCCAGCCGGGTGTCCCCATCGATCCCACCGCCGAACACGCCGTCCTGGATTTGCCGGTTGTCGATCCACCACTGAGCAATGTGCCGGAAGTGGTCTACCAACCGCTTCTGTTGAACGGCCCACTGCGGATATGCGGGGGGTGAGGGGCGTTTCTCTCGATATTCGGGCGGGGTCGAATCGGGTTGGATCAGTCCCCTGAAGGACAGGGCCATCGGATCCTTCGGTCTGGATTGCAATACCTCTTCCACCAGGCGGGAGGTCTCGTCAACACTGCTGAAATGCCGGCGAGCCGAGGTGAAATCCATGGACATCCAGTCCAAATGGCGGGTCAGCTTGCGCAGGCCTTCGCGGATCAACAGAAAGCGGCCGGCAAACAGGTCGCTCTGGGATGCCGGGTTTCCGGTCAGGCGCCATCGGGTTGTGGAACGCACCTCAATCTCTGCGTTCTGGAGATGCTCCCGGGAGAAATCGATTTGGTCACTGGCAACGGTCATCCAAAGGGCCTGACCTGCAGGGACAAAACGATCGCCAAGATCCAACTCGATTTCGGCCGGCTTTTCCGCCGACAAGCGAAAGTCCAGGAAAATCAAATCCCGCTGGGGAAGGATGGGATCCTTCACCGTCCAGCGTACTCTTGGATCCATGGGGGCCGACTTTCCGGAACCGCCCATGCGGATCCGGATGGCCCTCACGACAGTGTGGCTCAAGAAAGGAGGCAGGAAAATGTGTCGGAGGCACAGTCTGGGAGACGATTTCAGAGGGGTGGACGGCGGCTGATAACTTTCTTTGGGAACAGCGACCCAGGCCTCCCGGTCCCCGGGGAGATAACCGGTCCGCAGTTCGGTTCTGAGACCGAAGAACGATCTGACTTGGCGGGCAGACTGCCCTGGAAGATCGGCTGCCATCTCAGAGGGAAGGAGTCGGTAAGTCAGCGACTCTCTTTCAGCGGTTTCGGTCTGGTCCAAAGGACCGTCCTGTATCGACAGGAGGGACAATTCGCGAACCTGTCCGGATTGGCGTTCCACTCGAATCCAAGGCACGGTGAGGGGTGCCTCCAGTGGCTTGACGGTCTCACCACCCCTTTCTGAAGAAAGGTCCCAAAGCCGCCGCCGGTGGCTTCCCTCGCCGGCGTAGATCTCTCCTTTCAGGTTTCCCCGCAGGCGGAGATGGTTGAAGGGCTCCTCCCCAACCTCAAGGCGCAAGGCCCGGCCCTCCTGCGGATACCCCTCTGTCGGTGGTGGCCAGGAGCTTTCGGCAAAACCATCCACGGCCGCCGGCGAGGAACGCTTGAGATCTCGGGCGGACAGGACTCTCAGTGAACGAACCGAGATGGGTGCGGTCAGCGGCAAGATGGACTCTGGATGGTTCCAGCCGAAACGGTCGGCCCAGTGACCGGAACGCAATTCGGAGTCAACCTGTTTTGCCGAGAGATGCCGGCCCGCCCGCCCGCCTCCAAGCCGAGACAGATTCGCGATCGCACCGGCGCTCAAGGCTTCCTGAAAAATGCGAAATTCGTCCACATAGGCCCGTCTTTCATTGCCCTGGCGGTGGTAGGGAGTCAAGGCTTGGGTGTGAATGCCGATCTGATCCAGCCACCTGCCGAAATGGTGCCTCCCCAGGTGGTTGCCGACCTCCCGGCCGTCCACGTAAAAGCGGAGTCCTTCCAGCTCGTGCCAGCTAAAGGCCAAAAAGAACCAGCGGCCGGCAACGACCTCAGTGCTGTCCCCGGCATCTGCCTCCAGAATACGGGAGTCCCGGTCGAAGAGCCTCAGGCCGAGGTTCTTTCCCGTCCAGAAAAGGTGAGCGAAGAGGTGGTCGGAGGAGTGAAGCTGCCGGGTGCTGATTCGAAGGATGGAAAAGGGAATTTTGCCGGGGGGCTCGTCCAGTTGCCACCAGAAGGATAGTGTGCCGTGTTCGGGATAAACATTGCCGCCCGCGGCAAAACTGAGCAGGGCTCCCCAGTCCAGGAAGAGGGCTCTTCCCTGCCGGCCGTTCCTGGCGATGCGCAGCCCTCTGTTGCCCAGGGGAGAGGCGTCCCCCCCCGCCCGGTCGGCCAGCACCTTCTGTTCAAACGAAGCATGGAAGAGGGGCGCGGAACTGTCCTCTGCAAACGATCGCTCTGCCGAGGCTGCCGGCAAGATCGTGGAAAGCAGAAGGAAAGCGGCCCGAAGGTATCGTCTGATGTGCGTGCTCACCTGGAGAAATGCGGGCTGGCTAGCGGATCCCGCCGAATTTTTCCTGCAGTAGACGAATCTTCTCCGAGAAGGAAAGATTGGAGGTGTCCGGAAGGACTTCAGCTTTGAAGGGCTTGGATTGTTTGCGCTGAATGGCGATGGTCTTGACTCCGGTGGCCTGATATTTCTTTCCCTGGCCTCTTCTGCGGCCAATCGGTTTCTGTTCCGACTTGCCGGTGCTCCGCTTTATTTGGCGGGTGGCGGATTCGCGCGACGATGCATCCGCCGGTTTGGGGGAGGCTAGACGCGAATCTGTCTTTGGCGGCATTTTCTTTTTGCGCCTCCCCGGGTTTTCGCTGACCTGCAGGGCCTTGATCGAAAGCGAAATCCTGTTGGTGGAGGTGTCGACCCCGATGACCTTTGCCTTGACCACCTGACCCACGTGGATTTCCTGGTTTGCGTCTTGCACGAAACGGCTGGAGATTTCGGAAATATGGACCAGACCCTCCTGTTGCACTCCGATGTCGACGAAGGCCCCGAAGCTGGTCACGTTGCTCACCGTACCCTCGACCAGCATCCCCTTATGCAGATCCGACAGATCCTTGATATCGTTGCGAAATGAGGGTGGAACAAAGACCTTCCGGGGATCCCGCCCCGGATGGCTCAGTTCCCGTCTAATATGTTGCAGAGTCGAAAGTCCGACCCCATCACCCGATAATTTCTCCAGATCCACTCCCTCGAGTTTCTTGGGATTCTCAATCAGTTCGCCAACGGTTGCCTGGACCGATCGAGCCATTTCCTCGACCAGACCATAGTGCTCGGGATGAATGGTCGTGCGATCCAGGGGCTGGGTGCCTCCCTGGACCCGCAGAAAACCGGCGGATTGCTCGAAGCAGGTGTCCGTAAAGCCGGGGACCTCCATCAGTTGGGAACGCGAGGAGAACGACCCGTTCCGCTGACGGTATTCGACGATGTTCCGAGCCAACCTGGCATTCAACCCGGCGACGTAACCAAGCAATTCCACCGGTGCCCTGTTCGGATCCACGCCCACATGGCTGATACAGGACTCCAAGATTTCATGCAGCTTCTGCTTGAGGCGTTTCTGCTCAACCTCCTGTGAATTGGAACCCATAATAATGGCCTTCGGTTGAATCTTTGCCAGCTCGACCAACGGATCCTGTAATCGCCGGGCGATGGAAATAGCTCCACGAACGCCGAGGTCCAGCCGGGGAAATTCCTTTCGAGCTCCTTCCGAACTCGCATAGGCCCCCGTGCCTCCCTTGTGAACGATGGCGGAGAAGATCGGCTGCCGTTGGGACTGGCCGGTCTCCGGGTCGACCTGGTTGCTCGGTGTCGGGGTGGGCGAGGGTTCAATGGCCGTCAGGGTCCCGCTGTCAACCGGGGTGGCCGAATCCGTCCTGCCGTTCTCGTCGCCGTTTCCAGCGGCAGCGCTTTCCATCCCCGCGGCAGCCTCTGAGACCGTCGAGGTGGTGGCCTCCTCGGATGAGGGGCGCGCCGTGGCGCTTCTCCGATCGGAATCCTCTTCCGATTTCTTTCGGGTTTGATCCGATCCCGCCCCAGCCTCCTCCTGGTCGGCGGTTGCAGGAGAGTCTTGCCGCGCGGGATTCTGCTCTGCAACCGCCTCGGTTTCGAGAGTCCGGCTGGCTCCTTCAGGAATGGAAGGCTCGCTTGCCGGCCGGCCGTTGGTCTTCCCCTCCGTGTCAGTCGGCGGATCGGACTTGGCCGCTTTGCCGGGAACCAGGGAGAGATCGAAGGCATGCCCGGCATGGTACTTGGCCAGAAAACTCTTGACGAAACGGTCGATGTCTCGTGACCCGACCCCATTGCCAATGGCGATGGCGCGAGTTCCGTGGCGTTGGATGAGCCGATAGAGGATGGCTTCGGCCCGGTCGCTGTTTTTGCGCGGCAACCCGGATCCCAAGGTGGTGTGCTCACGATAGGCGCCACTTGCATCAATGACCGCTATCCTGCAGGCCGAGCGGCCTCCAGGATCGATTCCCATGACCGGCACCGAACCCACCGGGGGCGCCAGCAGCAAGTTCGAAAGGTTGGCCTGAAACAGTTTCAGCACTTCGTTATCGGTTCTTTCCTTCAAGTTGGATCGTATTTCGCCCTGGAGAAGGGGCTTCAAGGGGTGGAAGTAGGCCGCCTGGATGGCTTTCTCGAGATGAGGAGCGTAGGGGGAATCGGCCTGCCGGATCACTTTCTCCCGGATCACCTGAAGCGCTCTATTGTCGTCCATGTCGATTTCAAGGGTCAGGATGCGATCCCTGACGCCGCGCCGCAGTGCCGCGATCCGATGGAAGGGGATCCGGGAGACCGATTCGCGGAAGTCGTAGAAACTGTCGTATTTGGTCTTTTCCCCTGCTTTGCCCTCCACTACCTTCGAAACCACTACGCCTTCGGAGAACATGAATTGCCTGAGCGAGCCTCGAATTGCGGCATGTTCCGCCACCCACTCGGCCACAATGGCGAGCGCGCCCTGGATGGCTTCTTCCCTGGTGGCGACGGCCTTGTCCTCCGAGAGATATTTCTCGGCGGTGTCGTCGATGGAGGAATCGCTGCTTCCCTGCTCCCAGAGCTCTTTGGCCAGAGGCTCCAGCCCCTTTTCTTTGGCGGCGGATGCTTCCGTGCTTCCCTTGGGCTTGAAGGGACAGTAAAGATCCCCCAGACTGTTTTTATCGTAACAGCCCTGAATTGTTTCCTTTAGCTCTTCGGTGAGCTTGCCCTGATTTTCAATTCTAGCCAGGATCGAGCGCCGCCGCTTCAGGAATGCCTGATATCGGCCGTAGCATTCCGCAATGCGGCGAACCTTGGGCTCGTCCAGGTTTCCCGTGACTTCCTTGCGGTAACGGGCGATGAAGGGGACCATCGCCTGCTTTTCCAGCAAGTCGAGGGTAGCGTCAACCTGCTTGGGGGAGGTCCCGGATTCTTTGGCGATCTTTTGGAGTAGGGTTGGATCCAGATCCATGCGGTTCATTTCCTGCCAGCGAGGCATTCATTATAGCAGAACAAGCTCGGAGCCGATGCCCCTCGTGTCTTCCTTACGAAAGGAAACGAGTCCCTGGTCCGGCCGCGGCAACCTCCTCCAGCTTGAGAGTAGCTTTGGCTGTGCCCAGCGGCTGTGGAAAGTTCAAGCCCCCCTGGTGCGGGCTCCAGCCCGCATTTCTCACCGGGTCGCTAAATATATGATGAAAAGCAGCTTGTCTTCAGTACCTTGATTAGCCTCATTTGAAGGGCTTGTGGGTACAGACTGAGCTGGGCGCGCCCTGGCTTGTTCTTTTCCCCTCAGCGCGCACATGCTCCCTCGATCGTAGTGCCGGCTACGCTCTTCGGTCGCGAGCACGCGCTGAGGGAAAAATTCCGGCGCCATGATCGCACCCCCCGGTGAGAAATGCGGGCTAGTCATTCGTCTTGTGTCAACTCTTGGTCAGAGCCAGTATCCGATCCGCCGCGCAATCCAGGGCGTTCCGGAGTTGGCTGGGATCGTTCCCGCCGCCCTGGACCAAGGCCGGTGTGCCCCCGCCCTTGCCCGATATCATTCGGCTGCACTCCGTCATCACCGGGCGAAGGTCGCCGGGAAGAGACTCGCTCCTGGCCAGCAGGAGTTGTGCCTGGGCGTCGCCGTTGCCGAGCAGAGCCCAGCAAGGACCGCAGGCCAGAAGGCGTTGAGCCAGCAGGGTGATGAATCCTCTTTCTTCTCCTTCAAATAGATGCCGGACAATGCGGCCCCCTGCGTTGGAGGGTGCCTGACCGTAAAGGTGTTGCGCCAGCAGGTCAGCCAGCCATTCGTTTCTTGCCTTCAAGTGTTTGCGCATGGTTTTCATTTCCTGCAACTGCTTTTCGACTCGCCCGGGAGCATCCTGACGGGCGACTGAGAGCCCTCTGGAGATTCGATCCAGGTCTCCCAAGTGGCGTCGAAAAGAGTGGAGTGAACGCCGGCCGCAAACGAATTCCACCCGAGTCCGCCGATTCACCCGCTCAACCCGGTTGATGAAAATTCCACCGATCTCCCCGGATAGACTCACATGGGTGCCGCCACAGGCAGAAACGTCGAAGTCATCGATGGTGACCACTCTCAGGATTCCTTCCCGGTTGCTCGGCTTGCGCAGGTTGAGTCTGGAAGCCTCGTCGGGGGGCACCAGTCGTGCGGTAACGCTCCGGTTTTGGTAAATGATCGAGTTGGCCAGATCTTCTGCTGAGCGGACAACCTCCAGGCCGATCTCCGCCGCTTCGAGATCGATGGTGGAATACTCCGCACTGAGGTGAAAACCGATGGTGGCCAGTGAAGCGACTCTGACAAAGGCTTGTGAAAGGATATGTTGTCCCGTGTGCTGCTGCATATGGTCGAAACGTCTTGGCCAATGGACACTGCAGTGGACCCGGGTCAGGAGAAGAGGGTGGTGCAGTCGATGGATGATGCTTCCATCGGGCCCATCCACCGCTTCAACCACCGGATGCCCCTCGATAGACCCCAGATCATGGGGCTGCCCGCCAGAGGTGGGATAGAAAGCCGTTCGGTCCAGCCTCACCTCAAAAAATCTCCCCACCTGTCCCCCTTGAACAACGCGGGCGTCGAACTCAGTCAGGTAACTGTCCGAATAGTAGAGTCTGTCGGCCATGGGAAACCACTCCAGGGAAAAATGGCTTGGCGGCAGTGGTGTTCAGGTTAGAAAAATCAGGACTCAAACAGGTGAAGGTACTTCAATCCCGATCCGGTGTTAAAGAGGACGACCTCGTCCGAAGATTCGATGAAGCCGGATCGAATCAGTGTCTTGAGAGCTGCCAGGGTAGCTCCGCCTTCCGGGCAGGCGAAGAGGCCCTCCAATCGGCCGATTGCTCTGCTCTCGGCCAGCATGTCTTCGTCGGTAACCGCCACCGCCGTGCCGCCGCTTTGCCGCAGGATATCCAGGATCAGAAAATCCCCGATGGCTTGCGGTACCCGCAACCCGGCTGCCAGCGTGGCCGCGGGGGACCAGGGCTGGCATCGAGGACTGTTCTGCTTGAATGCCCTGACCACCGGAGCACAACCGGCGGCCTGAACGCTGACCATCTTGGGCCGCTTGGAAGAAATCCATCCCATCTGTTGCATTTCCTGGAAAGCTTTCCACATTCCCACCAGGCCCGTGCCTCCTCCAGTAGGAAATATGATGACGTCGGGCAGACGCCATTGGAGCTGCTCGGCCAATTCCAGCCCGAGCGTTTTTTTCCCTTCAATCCGGTAGGGCTCCTTCAAGGTGGCGACGTCGAACCAGCCGTTCGCTCCGGCCTGCTGAGCAACCAGCCGGCCGCAATCGGTGATGAGGCCATCGACGAAATGCACGTGAGCTCCCAGGGTTAAACACTCGATGCGGTTGGCCGGCGGAACATCTCGAGGCATGAAAACGTGGGCTTCCAGCCCGGCCTGGGCTGCATAGGCGGCCAGTGCTCCGGCGGCGTTTCCGGCCGACGGAATCGCCAGCTTCTCTGCGCCCAGGGCCTTGGCCATGGTTACCGCCACCGACAGCCCCCGAGCTTTGAAGGAACCTGTGGGATTGGCGGCCTCATCCTTGATCCAAAGCCGAGACAAGCCGAGGCTGGAAGCCGTTCTTTTGGCGTCAACCAGCGGTGTGCCGCCCTCACCCAGGCTGATTCTGGCTTGCGAATTTCCGGGAGGCAACAGTTCCCGGTACCGCCACATCGTATGAGGTCGATTTCCCAGGTTTTCTCGGGAAAGGCTGGTTTGAACTGCCGAAAGATCGTAGCGGACCAACAGAGGATTGCCGCAGGAACAAAGATTGATCAGTTGTCGGGGAGAGTGAACTTTGGAGCAGGAGCTGCATTCCAGATGGAGCAGAAAGGGGTTCACCGGAAACAACTCCCGTGGAGAGAATGAATCGGACCGACAGTCAGTATACCCCATGTGCCTGCACGGCAGTTGCCGCCCGAGCCCTTGCCTCCGGCAAGTTCGGCCCCCGCCCTGCCAGGCGGATTATTCGAGGAAAAACAGCCGATCGTTAATGAAGACGAACCACCAATGGACACGAATAAACACAAATAGACCAGAAGACAGATGGACCTCCCTCAACGACAGGCAGCACCAAAATGCTTCTGCAATTTGGTGCCCTTGGTGTGACGATGTCATGGGATGAAGGCTTGCTGGGAGCGCGGGCGTCCCGCCCGCACCAAGTCTGGCACAGCCTCGACCATCTCCCCCACTTGGATCAACCGGGAACGGCGCCATGGCTCTCCTTCGGCCTGGCCGCTGCTGTTCCCGCCGACAGGGTGGCTGCCTGCAGCATCGCACTGAAGCTCAGCGGCGGCCAAAGGGACAGGATGCGGGCGGGACGCCCGCGCTCCCAGGGCAATCACTCCCCCCTTGAGGGGGAGTCGCAGAAGCCGAGCCGCCAGGCGAAGGCTGATGCGGTGGGGGGTGGGCGCCGGGCAACTTCTCAGAATGCCGACCTGCACCCTTTGGGAAACTCCCGTTTGCCCGCGAGCCGGGCCCCGCCCCCCACGACGGGGCGGATCATTCGAGAGTGAAACAACGGACCTTCATGACCTTTCGGGAGTAAGGGACATGTCCCGTTAAACCGGTTTGCTGCATTAGGGAACATCGATAGACAGGACGAGAAGCTGCTGCACAGCCTGCAACCTATCAATTGTAACCCGCTAATTATAAAAGCTTTAATATGGATCACCCGACTGCAGTTCCCTCATTATATCCCTCTTTTTGAAATGGAATCCACTGGACCATTCAGGATGTTGGCGGACGAACTGTTCGGTCAGGCCGTGATGGCTTGGACCCGGACGAGGTTGGAGGTGCCTGCAATCACAGGCGATCCGTCGGTTCTGCTCGCTACGCCTCCCCCGGACGGCGGATGGACTCCACGGCTTGGCCGAACGGTTACTGGCGGACAGGTCAGCCGAGGATCAACCCTGAATCCGAGGCTATCAAGCGGGGTGCCACGCTGCCCGTGCTGCCGATAGGAGATATCGGGTTGTGTGCATCCTCCAGCCTTGCCCCTCTCGGCCTGAAGGCCATCTGTGGTCCGCTGGAGCCCGCTCCGGCCCAGAAGACGGGAAGACAAGCCCCGGCCGGCCCCCGGGGGACCTCGTCATGGTAGGGCTCGGGGAACCCCTGCCGCCAGCGGGGCTTGTCCTGGAAGAAGTCCTGGGAGGATACCGCAAAGACGCTTTCGTCCCGAAAGCCGTCCAGCAGGGGGCGCAGGAAGTGGGGATCGACCTCCATGTCGTTGTTGAGCAGCACGACAACCTCCGATGGCTTTGCCGCCGTGGCGCGGCGGCCGGCCTATTCGGTGCTGGCCAACCACCGGTTGGGTGAGTTGGGCATGGACGATCTCAAAGACTGGCGGGAAGCGTTGGCGGAATACCTGAGGCCTCGCATGAACTCACCTTGGATTTGAATCGGGAACTTAAGGATAGAGTAACAAAGGACGGGCGTATGGCACAGTTTAAGGCCAGTGGCCAGGTTCTCCGTAAGAGATGATCGCCAAGCCGATGACTATAACCACGCCCATGAAGACGGCCTGAGCGATCACACCCGCCCCGAATGACAGTAGCAGCCACGGCCAATGGCCTCGGGTTCGCACGGCTGCTAGAATTCCCGCTGCCAACCCGAGCGCCAGCACCTTGAGCGGTCCCGGCCCGATATACAACATGACCAGGGCGACCAGTCCTGATCCCATCCCGAGGGTGAACCAGAGCAACTTGAGTTGTGGGTTCCCAGAGGGGAACTGCACGACTAGCGCCCACAAGGCCAAGGCCGACAGAGTGATGGCTTCGATCGCATAGACCCGCATGGCTTCTGTAAATTCTCCTTGTGGGGCTAGCACCCAGGTCGTGTGACTACAAACCCAAAAAAGGCTGGAGCCAGCCAACGCCAGCTCCAGCCACAGGCTGAGACGGAAGTAAAAGCGCATGGCGCCAATCTCCTATCAACCACAAGTGGCATATCCGATGAGATTCCATCCAAAGATAAGTCCAGAGAGCTCTCCCCAGTCGGTGTGGAGGGTCTGCCAGCCGGCAACTCCCGAGTTATGATAGACCAAGGCTTTTTGGAGAACCCATGTCCGCTCGTCGTCGTCCCCGAAGTCATCGTTATACGACAAGTTTTCAGTTCGGGAGCGAGACGAGTAGGAAGAGGAGCTTAGCTCGCCTGTGCACGTGTCGACGAACCAGTGGGAAAGGGTAATACCCAGGAATTGAGCCTCGGGGTTTGCCCAGCAGTACCCGCCGCCGGCGGAGTAATAAGCTCCGGTGCCGTCGTATCTCCAAACAGCCCACGCATCCGTTTCGACCAGTTCTATGAAGAGAGGGTCATAGGCGACGATTCTGGCCTGTCCCCCACCCCAACAGACGGGGTAATAACTCGCAGCTCGCTCGCCGGCCTCGGCCTCCTGGTCCAGCTTGATGCTATAGACCTGCGCGACGGCCTGCTTCATTCTCGTCAGGCTATAGGTAGTTCCGGAGGGCAACTGTTGCTGGATGAAGGGGTGAAGGCGGCTTGCATCGGCGTCGATGTCCCAGGTCATCCTGAAAGTTCGGTAAGTGTTGGTCTCGGTGTCGATGAACCAGAAGATGTCAGGGGTTTGGACGTTGAGCGCGTCTCCCATAGTGATGGCCCTGAGCCCATCCCCATCCTAAGTACGTCGTTTCATAAGTACACTAACGTATAATGATTGATCTTTGCCTTCCGGTGTGGCATCGTGTGGCTAGAGGTTCATCGCGATGCCTCGCAGAAGCCCGTACATCATCATGCTGTCGAGAGCCGAGGCCCGGGAGTTGAGACGGCGGGCCGCTCACTATACGTTGCCGTACTTTCAGGTGCAGCGTGCAAAGATGATTCTCCTCGCTGCCGACGGCCTGTCCAATGACGAGATTTCCGGACGCCTGGACACACGCCGCGAAGTCGTGAGCATGTGGCGTAAGCGGTTCTTTGAACAACGCCTCGCCGGTCTGGAGGAGCGATCACGGCCGGGACGCCCCCGGTCTTTTCCCCCCAGAGTTGGTCGTTCAAGTTAAAGCGTTGGCTTGTGAACTGCCGGCCACTCATGGTCTCCCGCTGTCGCGTTGGAGCGTGGCCGACCTTGGAATGCAGGTCCGGCAATCCGGACTCGTCGCCCGGATCAGCGATAGCACGGTCTGGCGTTGGCTCCATGCGGATGCGATCCGCCCTTGGCGCCACCGCTGTTGGATCTTTCCTCGCGATCCGGATTTTGCCGTCAAGGCCGGACGGATACTGGATCTCTACCAACGCATCTGGGACGCGAAAGCGCTCCGCGATGACGAATTCGTGGTCTCGGCCGATGAGAAAACCAGTATGCAGGCCCGGCGACGACGGCATGCCACTGTCCCGACTCAGCCCGGCTCGCCGATGAAGGTCGAACATGAATACACCCGATGTGGCGCCTGGGCCTACTTGGCAGCGCTCGATGTGCATCGAGCCCGCGTCTTCGGTCGTTGTGAGCACCGCAGCGGCAAGGCCCCCTTCGATCGCCTCGTCGAGCAGGTCATGACCTGCCCCCCCTATAACGACGCCCGCCGCGTGTTCTGGATCGTCGACAACGGCTCGTCTCATCGCGGTCTCGCCTCCGTTCAGCGCCTCCAGCAGAAGTATCCGCGCCTGGTCCTGGTCCACGGTCCCGTTCATGCCAGCTGGCTCAACCAAATCGAAATCTACTTCTCTGTCATCCAAAGAAAAGTCCTCACCCCCAATGATTTCCCCACCCTCGACGCACTCGCCCAACGCCTTCTCGACTTTCAATACTACTGGGAGACTATCGCAACGCCCTTCCAGTGGCGCTTCACCCGCCAGGACCTCGCCCGCCTCCTGCAGAAATGCCGCCCCACCCTCAAAACCGCCGCCTAAAATACGTGTGCGCACTTATGAAACGACGTACTTAGTGAGAGTGAAGGTGTTCAGGATGGTATCGCTTCTTGAATCAGGCGACAGGCTAATAGGCTGGACCAGACTCAAGCGTTGGAGGGCTTCGTCTAATCTAGCCTTCGACTGGCTGTCACGTTCATAGCCCCAGTCCTTCTTCCCTCCTTGACCAGTTGCCCATGTTGGAATAAATAGCACGAAAAAGCACAGAGTTGCTGTAAACAATCTGGTGATTTTCATTATCTTCCCCTTTACTTGTTTGTTGAGTGGTGTTGGATAGCTAAGGGTAAGGGTAGTGTACAACTTTCAGTTGACCCTGGAAATTGGAGAAGAGTCCCGGCAGGAGGGATCTGGGGTTTTTTTGTGGGAAAAATGTCTTCACAGGGGAAACGGAGGGGGTAAGGTATTCACCAGAGAGTTGAAGGAAAACCGGGCGCCGCATAGCGTATCCCCTTTGCGGCTGCTTCCTCATCAAAGCAGTACAGGCCCAAGGCGAGACACTGAAACTCTTCAGGAACTACTGACGCCAGCCTGCAACCTATCAATTGTAACCCACTATTTATAAACAATTTAATATGGATTAGCCGGGTGCAATTCCCTCATTATATCCCTCTTTTTGAAAAGGAATCCACTGGACAATCCAGGACGTTGGCGGACAGGTCAGCCGAGTATCAACCCTGAGTCCGGGACCGTCAAGCAGGGTGGCAAGCTGCCCGTGCTCCCGATCGGAGATATCGGGTTGCGTGCATCGTCCAGGCTTCCCCTCTCGGCCTGAAGGCTATCTGTGGTCCGCTGTTCTTCGAGTCGGCTTCCTGGCCGAGGCGGTGTGGACCGGGTCCCGGGTCGGATCCTGGAGTGACCTCCCCCCATAAAACGGTCCACTTCGAGAGTGAGTTTTCCGGTATTGTGAGGGACCCTCACTTATTGGTCCACCCCGTCAGTGAATTTCTGACGGCTTCCGAGAAGATGCAACACAGAGCAAGTGCGGGCCTTTCGCGTCCTTGGGAGCGGGGCCGAACTCGCAGTCGAGGGCCTTATCGATGTGGGCGCGCAGCTAGGAGCCGACGTTGAGGTGCCGCTGGGTGCGGAGGAGTTGGAGACTTTGACGGGTTTCGGGAGAGACGCGGATATGAAGCGGAACACGGTGCAACATAAGACACACAATGACACATAAAGCAACAGACAGGTTACAAAGCCACACGGGGAGACACTCATCCTCCGTGAGCGCGAAAGGGCGCCCGGAGGCCTTCCCGCAGGGATCACTGTGGAGGGAGCGACCCCCCTTTAAGGGGAGGGTAAAGGTGTCGTTTTGCGTGTCACCCTTTACCCCTCCCCGGTGCCGCACTAGCGGTCAAAAAAGGGGGGTCGCTCCCTCCACTTCCTCCCCCTCCTGTGCGGCGCCACGACGCGCCGTGCGAGGCGGGGACACCCTGGCGCGCCGCCGCAGTGCTTTACCCCAGAGAACTCGGGGAATCCGTGCCAACCCGCGTCCCATGCGGATTCCCGGGCACGGCCAGGACCACAACGGCGAGGGCTGCGCCCTCTGATAGTGCAGATTTGTGATTGTCAAAATCGTGCACCACCTACTTGCGCCACCCCCCCTTTGTAAGGTGGCCACCCATACGACGGCACGTCCGTGACCCCCAGAGGCGGTATTTGTCGATAGATCCGCGGCCCTTGGGCACCGGGTTTTCCCGCTCCCATCGGAGGATTTTCTCTACGACGGCATCCCAGCCGCCATGGCGTTCGACGGTGTCAAAATCGGTCTCAGCGATAGCCTGGCGAAGCATGAGGGCTTCTTTTTCGTCCTCGCTCATCGTTCCGGCTACCCAGGATCGGAGCCTCCGGCCGGCGCGGTCCAGCAGGGCCTGCTCCCAGGCCACCGCAACTACCTCGACGCGCCGACCGGACCTGCGAAGCTTCTCCCAAAGCCGCCGGTGGGCCTCTCCCCAGGAGTCCAGCTCACTACGGGTTCCCATGCCGGGGTCGACATAGACAAATACGGCCGCCTCCGGCCCCACGGCAATTGGCGTCTTGAGGGGGAAATAATGGATCAGCCCCTTGGCATGGCCGGAGTAGATCCTGCGGGGCAGCAGGTCTCGCTCGATGCCAAGCTGCTCGAAGCAGGAGACCCTCTCCTGCTCGGTCGTCAACCAGGGCAACTCCAGATGATCCAGCACGAAGTCGAGAGACAGCAGTCGCCTCCGGATGACTTCAAGCGAGGCCTCACGGCGGTGACGGACATGGGGGATCTCCAGCACTTCGTAGATCTGTTTGCCGAAGATGCGACAGACGAGCTGGCCGTCGATGACTCGTTCGTCGGCGAACGGCCGGGACGAGACCCGGCAATCGAGCAGGGCCTTTACGCATCGCCGGACGTAGAAGCGGTTGGCTCCCTGCAGGTAAAAGGCGAGCTGGTCTCGGGTGAACAGGCCCGAGTGCAGGCAGACCAGGGTGATCCATTCGGCCTGTTGCCGGGGGAAGCCGATATACTCCAGCAGTTTTTCCCGTCCCTGCAGGTGGGCAATCATGGTTTCTCCGGTCTTGGGCATGGGGTCTCCATGCCGGCAGCTTCAAGCGTGCTGAAGGCTTTCAGCGTGTCGAAGAGGGCGGTGGTCCGGCTGTTCTCTCGCGCTTGGAGACTGGCACACACTCTCTCTCCCTTCTGTGGAAGGCGAGGGAAAGAGATGTCAATGGATGATTCAAAAACCGCCGCTCGGCTATCAGGCCTCCGAGTCCTTAGCCGTCCCTTGGGCCAGGTACCGCGCCCAGTCGTCCATCAGGACACGCCGGCGCTCAAACAGGTCCGAGCGGGCATAGGCCGCCTCCACCCGGTTCCGGACCACATGCGCCAGGGCCGCCTCGATCACCTCCCGGGGATGATCCGTCTCCTCCCCTGCCCAGTCCCGGAAGGTCGAGCGGAACCCGTGCGGCACGGCCGCAATCCCAAGCTCGCGCAGCAGGCGGCGCAGCTGGCTGTCATGGAGAGGCTTCCCGCCCCCATGGGTGAACACCAGCGGACCGGCTTCCTCCTCCAGCGCCTGCGCCGCCTCGAGAATCTCCAGGGCACGGCCACACAGAGGCACCCGGTGCCGGCGGTTCGTCTTCGCCCTCCTGGCCGGGACGGTCCACACCCTCCCTTCCCGGTCGATCTCCTCCCACTCGGCCCACCGCACCTCGCCCCAGCGCGCTGCCGTCAGCACCAGGAACTCAAGGGCCAACTTGGCGGCCGGCACCGCTGCCGATGCCCGCACCCTCCGGATCACCGCAGCCACCTCCCGATGGGGCAAGGCCTGCATGTGCTCGGTAACGTCCTGTTGGGGACCCAGCACCGGGCCGATCCGGTCGCAGGGGTTGTCCATGCGGAACTCCATGGCTACGGCCCATTCCAGGACCGCCCGCAGGCGCTGGCGCACCCGCCGGGCGGTCTGCGCCTTCCGGTGCCATATAGGCGAGAGGATCTCGAGCACGTCGGCGCTGGTGACCTCAGAGACCGGCATCTTGCCGATGCGCGGGAAGGCGAACCGTCTCAGGCTCGACATCCACTCGCGGGGGTGTCTCGGATTGCGCCATCCGGCCCGCTTCTGTTCCAGCACACGGGCGGCGGCTTCGGCGAAGGTGGGGATGCCCTGGCTACGTCGCTTCTCGGCGAGCGGGTCCCCGCCCTGGCGGGCGAGCTTGCGGTTGGCGAGCGCCTTCTCCCGGGCCTCGGCCAGCGGGACCAGGGCAAGGCTGCCGAGTCCGAGTTCACGGCGGCGGCCACGGACCAGGAGGCGTTGAATCCAGCTGCGGGTTCCGCTGGGCTGGACGAAGAGGTACAATCCGTTTCCATCGACGTGTCTTCCGGGCGGAGCGGAGCGGACGAAGGCAGCCGAGAGGGCCTTTTGGGGATGGCGGCCCTTGGGTTTGGTTCTGGGTAGCAGACGGGCGGTATAGGTCCCAGCAATCATTCCCTTATTATATAGGGGATGACAGTGGATTTCAAGGGATGGTGCAAGCCGGTCAAGCGACGACGGAACTCAGGTAAACCAATGACAATAAAGACAGTAATAGACTGTACTGGACGACGATAAACACCATTGGAATTTATAACGATGTTGCTGCACAGGAAGCTGACTGGCTCGATGATCGGGTGTGCGTTTGAAGTGATCCATGAGCTTGGGAGCGGGTTTTTGGAATCGGTATTAGGAGAAGGCGATGATGACCGTCTCTAAGGCAGGACTTGCCATTCAGTCTCACAAGCCCGCCAAGGTCCGCTTTCGGGAGAAGCCGGTTGGCGACAACACGTCCTGTCTATCCTGTCCATCCATGTAAATCAGGGATCTGCTCATGCCCGACGCCGAGACGAAGGACCGGGAACTTAATTTCGTGATCTTGGCGTGACTTCGTGCCCTTCGTGGATAACTTTTTCCCCTTAGTGTCTTTCTTCGTGGCCCTTCACGGACCCCTTTCGAGTCTTTTCCAACCCCTTGGAGTCCCTTCGCGGATTCATCTTTTTTCCCCTTAACAGATTCTTTAGCGCCCTTGGTGGAAATCTCTTCTCCCTTCCCAACCTTTGGCGGATCCCTCTTGAGTTTTCTCCAACCCCTTAGTGGTCCTTCGTCGTTCTTCGTGGCCCTTCGTGGATTTCTTTTTTTGGCCTTTGTGGATAACCCTCAATTGTTTCAGGTAAGTCCGGAGCGGCCTTTCCTGGATCCGGTGGCCGGGACTTGGATGTTTCGAGAAGTCCCGGCCGGCCTTTTGTTGCCGTCGGGCGCAGGGCACGCTCTGGATGGGAAGACCCGCTATCCCGCCCTTGCAAAGGCTCGAAAGATGGGTTAAAACCTTGCCAACCCTGATGCAGTTGACCCGAGCCCTGAACGGCTGCCATGATGGTGTTCAGCGACAATGCCCTGCCGTGGAACCTCATGGACTGAACGCGGTCGTCCCAAAGGAGGGGTAACGTGGCAAAGCTCTCAAGGAGGAACCGGCCCCTGAAGGATCTTGCCCGACGGGCACTGGTCCTGCTGATCGCGGTGTTGGCTGCCTCCAGTTCCGCTGCCGCCCTGCAGGAGAAGAAAGCGGCTCCCCGGCCAAAGACCAGGGCGGAATTCGATACCTACACCCAACTGTACAACGAGAAGGATATGCGCCGGAAAGCCATGCTGGCTGCGAAGTTCATCGCCGACTTTCCTCAGTCCGACTTCCGTCTGGCCGCCTTTCAGTTGGAGATTCAGGCCAATGAGGCCCTGGGCAACCATGAGAAGGTGGTTTCGGCGGGGGAAAAGGCGTTGCAAGAGTTTCCGGAGGCCGAAAAGCCGCCCAAGATATACATTTTTCAGCGGATGATCCGCGGCTACCAGCAACTCAACGATTCTCGCAAGACCATAGAGACGGGCGAGAGGCTGCTAACCGTGGAGCCCAACCATTTGCGGACCCTTCTCACCCTGTTGATGGTTCTTCCAAGGTTCCTGCCCGAGGAGGAGACGGCCCGGGTCCGACAACTGGACAGGGCCTTGGAAATCGCGCACAGGGCCCAGCGGCGGGTCGATGTGATTGTCAGTGGACCGAAACCGTCAGGAGCGACGGCAGCGCAGTGGGTCAGGCAAAAAGCGGACCTGCCTGCCCGGGTTCACGCCGCCCTGGGATTGATCCACTTCAACCGCAAGGATTATGCGAGCTCCATCGAGGAGTACGAGAAAGCGACCTCTCTGGCCAGAGGGGAGAGTGTCGACTTCTACCGGATGGGGATTGCTTACTACTATCAGGCGCTGGCTGTCAGCCAGGAGCTGGCTGAATGGGACCCCAAGGAAGACTCCGATACCGCCGCCAAAGAAGAGAAAGAGGCTCAATTCGCTGCCTGGAGAGACAAGGCTATCGCCGCGCTGGCCAAGGTCATCGTTTTGAAGGACAAAGCCCCCGAGCAGGTGGTCCAGTCCGCCAGAGATGAGCTGGAGCGCCTCTACAAGGCCAAGAACAACGACTCCCTGGAAGGATTGGAAGGGGTGATCAGTCAGGCTGCGAGAGAGCTGGGGAATGGGATCCGGTGACTTCCGGCCAAGGAAAGATCTACGGCGAAAGGGCCTTCAGCAAACCGGAGCGGTCCATGGGGCGAGGCGTCTGCACCAATACTGAAAAACGCCGGCGTGGGTCGGGCTGGTGGGCCAGCGAATAGTTGTCAGGGCCGAACAACTCGTCGCAAAAGCGCCCGATTTCCGGGCTCAGGGCGGCGTAGGTCCTTTCGTTGTTGGGAGCCAGCAGTCGATCATTGACGCAAAGCTCGAGTTCCTGGCTCTCGAAGCCGAGTTTTCCTTCCAGGCGTCCATCCTCCTCCAATTTGCTACAGGTCGTGAGCACAGCCCGCAAGGCTTGGCGGAAGCGGTCACGGTTCCGGCCTCCCAGCTTTGCCTTGCGATTGTAGAGAAGGCCGAGGCGATTGTCGCTCCAGTCGAGGCTGAAGTCGGCTTCGTAGCCCACCAGGAGAATGCCTGGCCCGGCGGGCACGTGACGATAGTCCGCCACGTCCACCAAGGTTTCCTCGCAACTCTGCTCCCTCACCCAGTCATGAAAGATTGGGATCAAGGGTTCCAGGTCAACCGCACCCGAGTGCTTCAGGTGCAGTTTCAGGTTGACGTGTTGGATTTCCATCCCGGAGAGATCAAGCGGTGGCGGCGCTGGGGGTGAGACCCATGCGGTTGAAGCAGCCGTGGCAAGCCTCGATAAAGAGTTGGGCCTCCTCAATCAGCCGTCTCGAAGATTCCGGAGTGTATTCATTCCCGTTCTCTCGGTGGGCCGCGAAGAGGTAATTGGCGAACTTGGGACCTGCAAACGGGTCAAAAATCTTCTCGGTGTCGAAATACCGGGTGCGGAACTGCTTCACGATTTCGTCCCGATCGTCGGAAACATCTAAAAACTCTATCTTGATGAGTCCCTTGGCTGCGTGGAGCATGGCCCCCAAGGCTGTCTCCCCCGCCTTCTGGAAATACTCCTCCTCAGCGTATACCTGGGCTTCAAAGACCTGACGTTCCGCCGCGGCCAGGTCGAACTCCACCGAGGTGATCACCTCTCCGGCGCACTCGCCTTTGCCGATGTCGCTAATGCTGTATTCTCTGGGGTCCCCCCAGTCGCTGAAGTAGGAACTGTCGGATTCATAACCGGGAACCTTGGCCAGGTCCTCCAACAGCTTGCGGACCTGCAGCTTGCCGGTGCGCTTGACAAAGTCCTGAAAGCCCTCTCCCTGGAGCCGGTGGCTGACGTAGCGCTCTCCCAGCCGGGAAACCGCCTCGGGAATATTCTTGGAGGGTATGGCCACGATGGGGAGTCCGTAGGAGCTGGCATTTTGGTCCCACTGGCCTCCCAATACCACCTGAAAATGGGGCACGGCGTATCCGCCGACCTTCCGGCTCACCCCATAGAATCCCAGGTCGGCGATGTGATGCTGCCCGCAACTGTTGAAGCAGCCGCTCACCTTGATGTGAAGATCCTGGATGGCTTGATCCATCTCCGCGCCCTTGCTGGCCAACCGGCGTTGGAGTTCGGCAGCCAGTCCCCTCGAAGAAGAGATCCCCAGCTTGCAGGTATCGGTTCCCGGGCAGGCCACCACGTCGACGATGTTTCCTGCTCCGGGCCGGGCCAATTCGGCCGATTCCAGGGCCTGGTAAAGTTCGAAAAGGTCGCTTCGACGCACCCAGCGCAGGACCATGTTTTGTTCCACGGTCGTGCGTAACGTTTCCGGAGTGAAACGGCGAGCGATGTCTGCCAGGGCGCGAAGCTGATCGGCGCTGATATCCCCCAAGGGGAGGGTGACGGTAGCGACCACAAAGCCAGTCTGTTTTTGTGGCCGGATGTTGGTCTTCAACCACTGCTGGAAATCGGGGGAAGCCGACTCGGAATGGTCACCGGCAGGCTGGGGGGATCCTTCACCAGCCGCCGCCAGGGCCTCGCTGAGATATTGATTCCATCGGGGGTCTCGGGGAAGGCGGTCGCGCTCCTCCAGAACCAGGGCCTTGAACTTCTCTATGCCCAGGTCGTGAACCAGGAACTTGATTCGGGCCCTGGCTCGATTCTTCTTTTCGCCCAGCCGGGCAAACACGCGGGCGATGGCCTGTGCGGTGGGCAGCAGTTGCTCCGGGCGGAGGAAGTCATCGAAAAGTTTAGCCTGGTAAGGAACGGCCCCCAGCCCGCCGCCAACATACAGTTCAAACCCGCGCACGTCGACGCCGTTCTCACGGCGAGTCACGGCAATGGCTCCCAGATCGTGCATGCTGGTCAGTCCACAGGCGTGCTGGCTGCATCCGCTAAAGGCCGGTTTGAACTTTCTGCCGAAGTTCTGGCAGTCGGGATGGCCCAGCAGGAATCGGGACAGAGCCCTGGCATAGGGAGTCACATCGAAGGCCTCGTCCGGGCAGACCCCCGAATAGGGGCAGGCGGTGACGTTGCGAACCGAATTGCCGCAAGCCTCTCGAGTGGTGATTCCAACCGCCGCCAAACGGCGCATCAGAGACGGAGTATCCTCCATGTGCACGTAGTGGAGCTGGAAATCCTGCCGGGTGGTGACGTGGGCGATACCGTCGGAGTATTCCTCGGCCAGTTCGGCCATCACCTCGAGTTGAGCGGCGTTGAGTCCGCCGTAGGGGACCTTGATTCGCTGCATGCCCGGAGCATCCCAGAGGGTATTGGGGCCCTTGGTCGGATTGGACGTCGGATATTCCAGGGATCTGGCCGTTTTTCCATCGTGCCGTTGACCATTGTCGTACCGCTGTCCATAAACGCCCCGACGCAGCCGGGTTTCCGCGAAGACCCGCTCATCCACCTTCTCCTGTCGCCGCAAATTGATCTCGGTGTCGAAGATGTCGATTTCCCGGTTCAGGGGCTCGGAAATTTTGCCCGCAAGCCGTTCTTTCCAAAGTTGGTTGGAAGCTTTCATTCAGCGGACTCCCTGCCTGTGGCGGTGAAGGACCGCGCCAGTGGTTCGAGCCGAGGTACCGTTCTGCCCGGACTGTTCAAGGGAACTATTCTATAGTCAGGAGGACAAAAGACCAATCCTTTTCCATGGGATGACGACTTCCTGGGAGCGCGGGCGTCCCGCCCGCACAAGGCCTGGCACAGCTTCGCCTATTTCCCCCACTTCGATCAACCGGGAACGGCACCATTGCTCTCCTTCCAGCTGGCTGATGCGGTGTCCGCCGACAGGGTCGCTGCCTGCAGAATCGCACTGAAGCTCAGCGGCCGCCAAGCGGCGAAGGCTGCTGGCTGCCTGCAGCGTCGATGGCCAAGTTGGCGACGAGAGGCATCTCTGGGCAGTCAGGCGCACCCCGGCGGAGAACCCCGTTCAAGCCCGCATTTCTCACCAGGACGCTGAGCCTAAGGTAGAAAAGTGCTTGTCTTCAACATCTTGCGGCGCTTTGTTTGGAGTCTTCAGGGTACAGACAGTGCTGGGCGCGCCCTAGCTTGTCTTTTCCGCTTCAGCGCGCACATGCTCCCTCGAATGGTGTTCCGGCTACGCCCTTCGGTCACGAGCACGCCCTGAAGCGGAAAATCCTGCGCCAAGTTGCACTCTTGAGAAGAGTGCTACCCCCTGGTGAGAAATGCGGGCTAGGGGGCTGGGTGCGGTCGGCCAGGGACTGGCGGGGGAGGGCGCGTTGGCAGTGACAGGATGCGGGCGGGACGCCCGCGCTCCCAGGGGATGCCGTCCGGCTGCGCGGCGGGGGGGATGTCTGGCGGACGACTTCTCAAAAATCTGACGTGCACCCATCTTTTTCGGGAATGCGGGCCGCCGGGCATTGGCCTGCCCGGACCAGCCGAACTATTCCAGTCTCGAATCAGCTCCCCTTCTCCTGTGCCCGGGTGCCGGCCTCCAAGGTCTTGATAATGGTCTCGACATCGAAGACGCAGCCACCCCAGGTCCCGCCGCTCACCTGCTGCAGGGCCGCCCAGAGGCGCGAGTCATCGGGAAGCCGGCTGTCGTGGGAGAGGTGGGTTGGAAGCGCTCGCGCTGCCAGCATTTTGTCACCGGCTTCTACCCCAAGCACTTTTCCTTCGCAACCCACCAGGTCGACACTTCCCACCAAGCGGTTTCGATCGACGACGATTTGAATGATGTCGCCGTCTCTGACCTTGGCGATGGGCCCCCCGGCCAGCGCCTCGGGACCGACATGGCCGATGCAGGCTCCAGTGGAAACTCCCGAAAATCGGGCATCGGTCACCACCGCGATCTGTTTTCCAAAGGAGAGGTGCTTCAGGGCGGAAGTGATCTGGTAAATTTCTTCCATTCCCGATCCGGCCGGACCGCGGCAGATCAAGACCAGGATATCCCCTGGTTTGACCCGGTCCTCCTGCCGGCTTTTGATGGCGGCAATGGCGTCGGTCTCTCTGGTGAATACCCTGGCCGGACCGACCTTGCGGTAAACGCCGTCGGGGTCGACCACCGAGGGATCGATCGCCGTGCTCTTGATCACCGAGCCTTCCGGAGCCAGGTTTCCGCCAGGAAAGGTGACCGTGCTGGTCAATCCCCTTCGGCGGGCCTCCCTCGGGGTCATGATGACCTCCTCCGGGTCGACCCCGTCCAGTTCCTGAAGTTTGCGGCGCAAGTGGCGGCGCCGGTCGGATCGCTCCCACCACTCCAGAACCTCTCCCAACGACAGCCCGGCCACGGTTTGGGCATCCAGCTGCAGGAGTTCGAGATCCCGCAGATGGAGCATCACTTCGGGGACGCCGCCGGCCAGGAAGACGCGAACGGTCGGATGGTGTCTGGGGCCGTTGGGGAGGACATCCACAATGCGTGGCACCTGGCGGTTTATTCTGGCCCAGTCGGCCGCCGCCGGCCGCCTGAGCCCGGCTGCATGGGCTATGGCCGGCAGGTGCAGGAGCAGGTTGGTGGATCCGCCAAAGGCGGCATGCACCGCCATCGCATTGTGAATGGATTTTTCAGTCAGCAACCCACCCGTCGTCCGCTTTTGTTTCTCCAGAAGAAGCAGGGCCCGGGCCGACCGGCGAGCCATGTCGAGCCAGATCTCCTGGCCCGAGGGTGCCAGGGCCGAATGCGGCAGGGACAGGCCCAGGGCTTCCCCCACGACCTGGGCGGTTGCCGCCGTCCCCAGAAACTGGCAGCCGCCGCCCGGAGAAGCGCAGGCCCTGCAGAGTGCCTCGGCCGCATCCTCCAAAGTGGCTTCGCCGTGGGCAAAACGAGCTCCAATGGATTGGACCGTGCCGGCATCCTCTCCCTCAATGGGAGGCAAAGTCACTCCTCCAGGTACCAGAACACAGGGCAGATCACGGGTTGAGGCCAATGCCATCATCATGGCCGGGAGTCCCTTGTCACAGGTGGCGATGCCCAGGACGCCACTCCGCGTGGGGAGTGACCGGATCAGCCGCCGAAAGATCTGGGCGGCGTCGTTGCGGTAAGGCAGGCTATCCATCATTCCCGGCGTGCCTTGGGTACGGCCATCGCAGGGGTCGGTGCAATAGGCTGCAAAGGGAATACAGCCGGCGGCGCGGAACTGCTCCGCGGCCGCCTGCATCAACAGTCCCACCTCCCAATGCCCCACGTGATAGCCCAGCGCCAGGGGACGACCGTCGGGGGCCCGGATTCCCCCTTGAGTGCTCAGGATGAGAAATTCTCTGCGACCCAATTCCGACGGGTTCCAGCCCATGCCCGCGTTTTGACTGAAGGCGAAAAGATTGCCGCTGGGAGCATGCCGGAGCAAGTCCTCGTTGATCGGGACCCGGCCTTCCGGCCCCCGCGCCTTGGTCCGAATCTCAAACAGGGTCGGATCGTTGGAATCGAGAATGCGGTCGTCCTCTTCTCCAGAGCTCATCGTGAGCCTCCCGAATTTGATTGTTGAGAATGAATGCCTCGGATTTCACAAGGAGGCAGGGCGAAACATTATCTTCCGCCAACACCAGGATTGCCGGATTCCTGTCGGGTCTTTGATCAGGCGGTGCGGCCTTTCACCACCTCGGCCACAAAAGCCGCCGCCCGGCGGCGCAAATCCTCCATGTTGCCCGAGTCGAGCAGCTTCTGATTGATCAAGCTGCTGCCGACTCCCAGAACCGCAGCCCCACTTCTGATGAAGTCGGCTGCCGTGTCCAGGTTTACCCCGCCGACCGGAACTATCTCCAGTTGGGGAAGCGGCGCCCGAATGGACTTGATGTATGCAGGGCCGCCAACGTCCGCCGGAAACAGCTTGATCATGGAGGCGCCTGCCTCCCAGGCGGCCAGCATTTCGCTGGGCGTGTAGCAGCCCGGAAACACCGGGATGCCGTATCGGCGGCAGAGCGCCACCATGTCCGGGTTGAAGGTCGGGGCCACTACAAAATCGGCTCCGGCCAAGATGGCAGCGCGAGCCGTTTCAGGGTCCAGCACCGTCCCCGCTCCGAAGAGGGTTTCTCCACGGTAGCGCTGGCTGGCCACCCGGATGGTCTCGAGGGCCCCCGGGGTGGTCATGGTGACTTCAATGGCCCGGACACCGCCCGCCCGTATGGCATCGGCAGCGGCAATCAACTGATCGGAGCTGTCTGCCCGCATGATCGCAATCAACCCCGTCCGCCTCATCAGGTCCAACTTTTGTTCGTTCGTCATGGTGGAAGCCCTCCGGCCCGCATTGCTCACCGGTTCCCGGGTGTGCAGTGAAGGCGTATGACCTTCAGCAGTTTGCGAGCCCCATGTTTGAATTTCCCGGGAACGGGCTAGCGAGGCGAGGCCTCAGACCGACAAGCATGGAGGGGGAATAGAACCACAAATTCACACAAATGGACACCAATGATGTCATAGAACCAGCCTCTCCCATTCAAGCTTTGGACGCTTGAAATTAAGGATCAATCCGACTCTCAAAAGAAATTTGTGTTCATTCGTGTCCATTTGTGGTTCGCCGCTCATCTCCGCGCTGCCCGGTTCGCGATGAGCGGTGGAAATCCGCTTGCCGCGTGAACTCGATCCATCTGCGAAACTTGACTCATTTGTCAATGTCGTCGTCGCTCAAGGAGTCTAGCGGGAGGTGCGTTTCCCGCCGCCCAGCACGTCCGATCTCAGCAGTGCTTGCACCTCCGCTTTGTCGACGATCGGCAGATCGAACATCAGGGTCTGTTTCAGGCGGGTGGCTGCATCTCCCGTAAGGACCCCCTTCTCCATGCCTTCCCGGTTGAATCCCGAGGTCAACAGACCGTAGTAAAATCCCGCGTTCCAGGTGTCCCCGCCGCCCAGTCGGTCCAGCAGAGTGATGGGCCTGACGGCTGGCGAGCGAAAGAAACGGCCCTGGGAATCGATGGCCGCCGATTCCCAGCGGTGTTGCTCGAAGGTGTCCGGATGGCGGATGGTGATGGCAACCATCTTGGCATGGAACCGGTCCCGGACCTGACCGGCAAAAGCCCGAAGGTCGTCATCGTCCATGGGGCCCAGATCGCCGTCGACGATCTGCTTGGCGGAATAGCTTCCCAAACTCATGCCATAGAGCTTGGCCATATCTTCGATGGTGGTGATGAGCACGTCCACATGGTCGGTGGCGATGGGTGTCAAAACCTCACGGGCTTCTTCGGGAGACCACAATGTGCCTCGATAGTTGAAATCCATTCCGACCAGACACTTGGATGGCTTGTTCTCAAGTGCTTCTTGGAGTGCTTCCAGGTTGTAGTTGCGTTGGTATCGGCTATGGCCGGCCAAGCCGAAGGTGATTCCGGAGGTATGGAAGAGACGGGCGTCCTTCAGGGACTCCTGCCAATTCACCATGCCCGCCCCCAATCTGGAGGCGGCCGAATACATGCGTTGATAGATACCTATGTTTCGCCTGGGAGTCCGCCCGATTTCATAGATCAAACGGCCAATGGGTTCGGTTTTAGGCGCCCAGACCATGCTGCCGGTCTCGATGCCCTGCTCCCGGGCGGCATTTTGCACCGCATGCCCATAGGGGTTTGCCGGAACCCGGGTGATGTAGGCGGAGGAAATGCCGAGCCGGCTGAGGGCGGTGGCCAGTGTAAATTCACTGCCGGCCAGCGACAGATGAACCAACCGGGTTCGTTCCGGTCGCTCCATGTCGGCGGGCGTTTCGCGGACCAGCACCTCACCAAAGGTCACAAAGACAGGGCCGGCGGCTTGAAACCGCGACAAATCATCTTTTGTGATATCGAATTTCACCTCTCCTGTCATGAGGATTCCCTCCTGCGATCCAGGGTTTCCGGCTGACCGGGATCGACGGTGAACCGGCCATTGCCAATCGGAAATCCTGCCACCCGATCCTGCGGTTGTCCAGCGACTCCCCATCATAACCGCGGTACTGAAAAACAGGAAGAACTACGGGGGAGGCGCCGGGAAGACAAGGGCATTTTGGTCGCGGGATTCAGTTCGGCGAAGCCACTTTGCAGGGAACGATCCGCTGCGGAAGCCGGCTAGCCCGCATTTCTCACCGGGGGTGCGATGATGGCGCAGGAATTTTTCCCTCAGCGGGTGCTCGCGAGCGAAGAGCGTAGCGGTCACTACGTTCGAGCGAGCATGTGCGCGCTGAGGGGAAAAGGACAAGCCAGAGCGCGCCCAGCACCGTGTGAAACTGCAAGGCATCACCATCGGACCAACAAGTTGCTGAAAATAAACCCTCTTTCATCATCTATCCAGCGACCCGGTGAGAAATGCGGGCCAGCACCAGGAGCAGGCTCAGGCCCAGGCAGAGGTAGGCGAAGATGTCCCCGTACCGGGAATAGAAGGTGGGCGATTGTCTGAAGCGGAACGGGCTGTCCAGCACCGTTTGCCGGTGGAGTTCGGTTCCGGCCAGAACTCTCCCGAAGGGGTCGATGACGGCGCTGACCCCGCTGTTTGCAGCCCTCAAGAGATAGCGCCGGTTCTCCACAGCCCGCATGCGGGCCATCAGCAGATGTTGGTGGGGAGCAGCCGAATTGCCGAACCAGGTGTCGTTAGTGATGTTGACCAGAACCTCGGCCCCGTCCGCCACAAAGCGGCGTACCAGATCCGGCACCACCGCCTCGTAACAGATAAAGACCCCCACCTTTTCTCCGGATTCCAGACGGGAAACAACCACCCGGCGGCCGGGCTGATAGTTCCCCACCCCGGTGGAGATCTTCTCGACGAAAAAGAACAGCCAGGACCAGGGAACGTATTCCCCAAATGGAACCAGATGCATCTTGTCATACTGTGCAATCAACTCCCCCTTGGGAGACACTGTTCCGGCGCTGTTGTAAGGACCGGTATTGGAACCGGCGGCCCCCATCGGCCAGTCTACAAATCCAAACAGCAGCGTGGATTCGGAAGCCGCAGCCAGTCCGTTCATCGCTTTCCGGAACGAGGGGTCGTCATGATAATAAAAGGGCGCCGGTGTCTCCGGCCAGATGACGAGCCGAACCTGGTGTGGTGCCGGGGCCATGGGGCCGGCGTCAGGGATGGATTCCGAATCCTCGACCGGAGGGGATAGGGACAGTTCGACCAACTCTTCCACGATCTGCATTTGCGATTGCCGGTCCCAGGGCTGATCCAGAGCGATATGGGTCTGTACCAGTCGCGCATGCGCTTCGGGGGTGTTGCCGGACTCCACCGGTCTCGTTCCCACCCAGACCAGACCGGCCACCATGGCCAAGGCGACAGGCAGGCCGCCGATGGCCAGCCTGGACCGGAAGAAAGAGCCGGCGATCAGAGCGTTGATCAGTACCACCAGAAAGGAGAGTCCATAGACTCCGGTGACGGTGGCGATCTGAGTCAGGTGGAGGTCGTCGGCCAACGCGTAGCCTGTCAGGCACCAAGGGAACCCTGTCAGGAGGTATCCCCGAAGGTACTCCGTTGAAACCCAGAGAAAGGGCGCCAGCAGGAAGCAGGACCCGGGAAGCCGCAGCGAAAGCCGGGCGAACCCCCAGGCGAACAGGCCCGGGAACAGTGAGAGGTAGACGATCAGCAAAGCAAACAGAAAAACGGCTCCGGACCAATGCATGTCCCCGTAACCCTGCAGTACGTCCAGGATCCAGTAGCAGCATCCGGAAAAAAACGTGAGGCCGAAGACCCACCCCAGCAGCGCCGCCCGCTGCCAGGCAGTTTCCCGAAAGATGGCAATCAACAGGGGAACCAGCGCGACCCAACTCACCCAGGACAGGGAGAATTTGGGAAAGAGCAGGATCTGCAGGATGCCGCTGGCAACGGCCAGGAAAAGCTTCGGGCAAAGCCTGAAGCGGTACGGCCTAGCCTGCATTTCTCACCGGGGGGCGTGACATTGGCGCAGGAATGTTTCCCTCAGCGCGTGCTCGCGAGCGAAGAGCGTAGCGGGCACTACGTTCGAGGGAGCATGTGCGCGCTGAGGGAAAAAGGACAAGCCAGGGCGCGCCCAGCGCAGTCTGTACCCGCATGCCCTCAAATAAGGGCCAGTAAGGTATTGAAGATAAACGGTTTGTCATAATGTATCCAGCGGCCCGGTGAGAAATGCGGGCTGAGGGAAGGAAACACGCGGCGCCTTCAGAAAGGGGAGTATCCGGGGGGGCTGAAGCCACGCACTTCACTGGCGTCGCATAATCGATTCATAGCCGTCACGGGCCAACCGAGCCTTCACCTGGGATGTTTTCCGGGCGCTGCGGAATGGACCGACCTTGACGCGAATCCACGCCGGGGTTTCCGATTTCGACGGCGCGACGACCACCACGGGGTATCCCTTGCCCCGCAGCTCGGCGGCCAGGCGATTGGCATCGGTCCGGTTCCGGAGGGCTGCCACTTGCAGGTGGAGCAGGCTTCCGCTGCCGGACGGGGAGCGGGACGGGGCCCTTCGAGCCTTGGACGGCTGCCGGACCGTTTTCCGATTCTTTTCCGCGGAGGGGCGGGGCCTGAAGTTCTCGTCGACGCTCTGATCCTTAACGGCACTGTAGAAGTCCAGGTCCTTTCGAAAGTCCGGCGGATTTGCGGGATCCGGCTTGGCAGACGCCGGCCCGGCCGGCTGGTCTGGAGGCTTTGCCCGGATTCCCCCTGTTGCCGCCGGTGGGTTCACCGCTCCCGCCGAAGCCCCCGATGCCGGCAGGTCGAGCTGCAGCCCATCGCCGACTGCCAGGAGTGCCTCCCCGGCCTGCCCGCGCCCCAGCCAGAAACCCAGAGAAAAGAAACTGGCGCAGACCAGGACTGCGCCGAGAAAAAACAGCAGCAAGTGCCGGTTATCCAGTCGCAGTTCCTTGTTTTCAGGACTCCTCTCCATGAATGTTCCTCCGGACCAGGGCCTCCATGCGCCGTTCGAAAAATCGACCCCCAGCCGTTCGATCCTCGAACAGGTCCCTCGCTATTTCTTCAGAAACGGTTCCAGGATGTCGATGGCCAGCGGGAAAACCAGGGTGGTGTTTCTCTCGACTCCGATTTCGGTCAGGGTTTGCAGATACCTCAACTGCAGCGCTATCGGTTCCCGCGCCACCACCTCGGCGGCCTGAGCCAGCTTTTCCGAAGCCTGATACTCCCCATCGGCGTGAATAACCTTGGCCCGTCGTTCTCGTTCCGCTTCGGCCTGTTTGGCCATGGCCCGCTGCATTTCCTGGGGAAGGTCCACCTGCTTTACCTCGACCGTTCCAACCTTGATGCCCCAGGGATCGGTGTGCTGGTCCAGGATACTCTGCAACCGGACATTCAAGGTCTCGCGCCGGCTGAGCAAATCGTCCAAAGACACCTCACCGAGGACGGAGCGGAGAGTGGTTTGGGCAAGCTGAGAGGTGGCATAGAGATAGTTTTCGACCTCAACCACCGCCCTCACGGGGTCCATGACTCGAAAATAGACAACGGCATTGACCTGGACGGTAACGTTGTCGCTGGTGATGATGTCCTGCGGCGGTACATCCAGAGTTACAACTCGCAACTCCAATTTGACGATTCGGTCAATGGGCCACCACACGATGATGAGACCGGGACCCTTGGGCTGCGGCAACAGTCGTCCCAGGCGAAAGATGACTCCTCGCTCATATTCCCGCAACACCTGAAGCGAGTTGAAAAGCACGACTGCTACCAGCAACAATCCAAAGAGACTCGGGACGGAAATGAAATCCAATTCGAACATGAATGCCCTCCTTTTTCAGCTCGAGGCAGTCCCGGAACCGTTTGCCCGGGTCACCCTGATGTTGAGCCCCTCGACCGCTAACACCCGGACCCGGTTGCCGGACTCGATGGGCTGGGAACTGCTGGCCTGCCAGATCTCGCCGTGGACCTGCACTTTGCCCTGGGCGCCGATATCGGTCAAAGCCGTCCCGATCTCACCGATCATGCCCTCTTTGCCCGTCACTGACTTGTTGCGGTGGGCCAGAAGGACCAACCTCATGAGAAAGACGGTGATGGCGGCAAAGGGGAGGGTAATTCCCAGGGCGGTGACCAGCTTTACCCGCATTTCAGGGAGGGGTGAATCGATGAGAATCAGGGAACCCAGAACCATAGCGGCAATTCCCAGAGAAGCCAGCAGTCCGTAACTGGTCATCTTTGCCTCCAGCACAAAAAGAACGATGGCCGCCAGAATCAACACGACTCCCAGGAGGTTGATGGGCAGGATGTTGAATGCCACCAGCGCCAGGAAGATGCAGACGCCGCCAGCCACCCCGGGAAAGATCAGACCCGGATTGCTGAACTCGATATAGAGTCCAAGCAGGCCGATCAATCCCAGAATCAGTGCAATGTTGGGGTTCAAGACTTTTGAGAGGACCTTTTGGCGGACCGTCATTTCAATCGCCTTCAGGCGCTCGTCCCTCAATTGCAGGACCTGTTTTTGCCCGTCAAAGCGCTGGATCTCCTGCCCGTCGAACTTGGTGAGAATCTCGTTCAGATCCTGAGCGATGCCGTCGATGAGATTGCCCTCCCGCGCCTCTTCTTCGGTGAAGGACACGCTCTCCAATACCCCCTTCTCCGCCAATTCGGTGTTGCGTCCGCGCTTGGCCACAAAACTGCGGATATAGGCGGCGGCATCGTTTTCCACCTTTTTCTGCATGACTTCGTCCATCTTGCCCCCACCCAGAGGTACGGGATGAGCGGCTCCGGTGTTGGTGCCGGGAGCCATGATGGCCAGATCGCCGGACAACAGGATAAAGAATCCTGCCGATGCGGCTCTGGCGCCGCTGGGCCCGACAAAGATCAGCACCGGAATTTTCGACCGCAATATCTTCTCGATGATTTCCCGCATGGAAGCGTCGAAACCGCCCGGCGTACTCATCTGGATGATCACGGCAGCGGCGCCTTCCTCCTCTGCCTGTTCCAGGCCTCGGGTGACGTACTCCGCAATGACGGGGTGAATCACATCGTCGATCTCCAGAGTGAACACGACCGCCTCGGCCGAGGGACTGCCGGCCGCCAGAATCGCCAGCAACACCACCCCGAAACGCTGTCTGGTCATGCGAAGCCCCGCAAACGGAATTCAGGAATCACGTTGGAATTTCGGAAACTCCCCCGCCCGGTAAACCGGGCAAGCACCTCACTCGGCAACGTCGGGACATCCATAAGGTCGATCATGGGTTGGCTGTAACCCCGGCCGAGTCATATATAAAGACGAACGGTCAGCAGTATGCCTCTATTCCTCCGAATTATAGCAGAGTTCCCTACCGGTTACCGGGTGATCTGGAAGGGTGCCGGCTCACCCGCAGCCCACGGCAAAACCTGCAGATTAAGACCCGAAAGTTCCCGGGACGCCGGCCGGAGGGGAAACAGTTGAGCTTTTTGCAAAATTCGCAACGGGGCAGGTCATTTTGCCGGCAAACGTGATGTTCTGCCTTGTTCAATATCGGGTGCGACCTGGTGAGAAATGCGAGTTCACCACAAAAAGCACAAAAGTCACAAAACGAATTTTTTGATTTCGAGTCTTGACGATCCGAAGTTGATCCGCATGGCGTCGCGTTGACCGGATGCACGCAGATAGCCCAGAACTTGTGCGACATGTTCGGACGTCAGCGCCTTGCAGGCTTTCAGTTCAAGGATGAGGCAGTTTTCTACAAACAAGTCAGCAAAGTAGTCGCCAAGGATGGCACCGTCCTCATCTCGCACCTGCAGGGCTTTTTGTCGCTCGACAGCCAAGCCAATTTTTCTCAGACGGTGGGCCATCTCGTTTTCCTAACCCTTCTCGAGATGCCGGTTGCGAAGATATCCATGCAGGTCGAAGGCCGTCTGCCGGATCTGATCACACAAAGCCTGCATGCCTTGGTCGTTTCTCATCGTTCCGCTCTTTTTGTGTTTTTGTGCCTTTTGTGGCCATTCCCGGCAAAGATCCCGCTGCCGCATTTTGCAAACGCCTCAGTTGTCAGTTTTTTGGATTAGAATCGATAAAGACATCTTGGTGGCAAGGATTCGTTGGAGTGCAAGGTGACTTTTCGAGCATCTGCTAGGACGGCAGCGGCGGCGCTGCTGGTCGGCGGTCTGCTGATCGGGGATAGGGACGTCTATCCCTGGAGCGTCAACCCTCCCACTGTGCCGCAGGAAACGGAGCGGTCCGATGCGGAATTGTTCTATCGGCGTCTGGAAGCCTACACGGCCGTGCTAAATCTCGTCGAAACCGGGTATGCGGAGCCGATCGATGTGAATCGCGCCATCGCCCGGTCGATTCAGCGTATGCTGAGCCGTCTGGACCCGCACTCCAGTTTTTACAACCCCAAGACCTTTCGCGAACTGCGCGCATACCAGGGTGGCAACTATTCCGGAATCGGTGCTCGGGTGGCCCCGGTGGACGGACAATTGATGGTGCTCTCGACAACTCCCGGTTCACCTGCCTGGGAGTCTGGAATCCGACCCGGGGATGTCATCCTCTCGGTTGACGGGGTCTCGAACAGGGACCGTCCGGGCGCGGAAGTGGTCCGGCTGTTGCGAGGAGCCCGTGGCACGCTGGTGGAGGTTTGGATTGAAAGGATGGGGGTCAACCAACCCTTACGGCTCAAGATCCGCCGAGAAGAGATTCCCGAACCCAGTCTGCCAGTTTGTTTTGCCATCCTGCCCGGGGTCGTTTACCTGCAACTGGTGGCCTTCACGGCCACCACCGAAGATGAAGTGGATCGATCCCTGGAGCCGTTCCAACCTGAATTGGAGGGTCTTGTTCTGGACTTGCGGGACAACAGGGGAGGGAATCTGCAAAGCGCCATCGGCGTTGCCGATCGCTTTTTGGATCTGAACCAGGTCATATTGGTCACCAAGGGGAGGTTTCCCGACTCCAATGTCGAATATCTGGCCACTCGAGGATATGATCGGGAGCCGTTTCCGCTGGTGGTCTTGATCAATGAGCGGACGGCCAGCGCGGCTGAAATACTGGCGGGAGCCATTCAGGATGCCCAGCGGGGAGTAGTGGTCGGAGAAAACAGTTTTGGAAAGGGACTCGTCCAAACGGTCTTTCCTCTGAGCGATGGCAGCGGGCTTTCTCTGACCACGGCCAAGTGGTTCACGCCCAAGGGACGCATGATTCAGCGGAACTACAGGAATCGCTCTCTGTTGGAGTACCTGAAACGGGTCGGAAGGTTGGAGAGCGGCCGCTCTCCGGCACGTCCGCAGTTGGATCGCCTTCCCTCCGAGTCTGACGAGGGTGGCATCTTTCCGGACGTTGTGGCTGAGTCGGCCCCATTGAGACCATTTCAGCATCGCCTGTTGTCGCGCCGTCTCTTTTTTGCATTTGCCCGGGAATTCAAAGCCAAGTATCCGGTGCTTGCCGGCACGGCTATTGTCAGCCCTCTGGTGCTGCGGGAATTTCGTGACTTTTTGACGGTACGGGAACTGATTCACTCCGATCAGGAGTTCCAGGACCACCTTCCCTTCATCCAGCGGAGTCTCCGTAGCCGTTTGTTGCTCCTCTCTCTGCAACCCGAGGAGAGCATGAAAGTAGAACTTGGGGGAGATCCCCAGGTGATTCAAGCCTTGGCAGCCCTTCCTCGGGCCAGATTACTCCTCACCCGGGCCAGATCCGGTGAGGATTAACCGGCAGTTCTCACCGGAGGCGGCACTCATCCCGAGGGGTTGTCTACGACGTTCCATGGAGCACCTTTGCGACTCGGAAGCCGTAATCGGTGTACTTGTAGGAGGGGTCCAGGCTGCTGCGGGCCGCACAACGACTCACCTTGATCTGGTGGCGCCAAGCCCCGCCCCGGGAGGCCCGGCGAAGAGTCTTTGTCTGGTTGACCGGATTATTTTTGGGGGATCGCTGGTAGTAGTCGCGTGCATACCAGTCCAGGCACCACTCATGGACATTTTCACCCAGGTCGTGGAGCCCGAAATCATTGGGCGGCTGGAGTCCCACCGGACGCGGGCATCGATCCCGCCAACCGGTTCGATACAGCTCGAATTCGGAGGGGTCTTCGTCGCCCCAGGCATAGAGGCACCCCTCCTTGTTTTGGCGAACCGCCCATTCCCATTCGGCCTCGGTCGGCAAGCGGTAGTTTTCATGGGTCCAGTCACTCAGCCAGTGGCAATAGGCGGCGGCCTGCTGCCAACTGACTGAAACCACCGGCTGTCGTGGATGGCTGAATTGAGGCTTCAAAAACGAGTCGGGCATCCGCCTTCCGGTTCGACCGACAAAAAACCGGTACTGCTCATTGGTCACTGCGGTAATGCTCATGGCAAAGGCATCGACACGGACACCATGGACCGGCCGCTCGTCTGCCCGTCCCTGGTCGCAGCCCATGAGAAACTCACCGCCCGGCAATTCCGCTATGGCCGGAATGTGGCTTGCGATCGTGCTCTCATGCGGTGAGCCTCCCATCGTTGGCCTCCGGCTAGATCTCTTGAGTCGAAACAGCGTTGACAGATGAGTCAAGTATGGTGAATTTCGGAATGTAGATTGTGGATTTGGGGCACAATCAGTGGTCCTAACCCGCATTTCTCACCGGGCCGCTGGGCATCGGTTGGGAAAGTGTTTGTCTCTAGCATCTTGCAGCGCTTTTGGGGGGAACCTTCAGGATACAGACTGCGCTGGGCGCGCCCGGGCTTGTTTGAGCTCGAACACCAGGGATGATTGCTGCCGCCGCCTGCGCGGCTCAACTCTAACGCCGAGCGTTCCATGGGCTTACGCCCACGGCTAAGTGCGGACGCCGCCTTGGCGGCTCGACTCGAACCCCCGGGCTGGCGCCCGGGGGATTGTCAATTAACAATCCTGTCCCCCGGCAGTGTTGTGATTTTGGGGAGAGCGGCGAAGCCGCGGTTGGCCTGGTTTCCCCGACGAAACGTCTCCTACAGGCTTCCTTATAGAGCAGCGTAGCTGCGGCAGCACTTAGCCCCGGGTGTGAGCCCGGGGTCGTGTGGACTCTGCGTTGCCGCAGCCGCGTAGGCGGCGACTTTGTGGCGCCGTCCCGAAACGCACTGCCTCTCCAAAATGACGCTTAACACGACCCTCACTCCTGCGCTCTTCTCAAAGAATGCAACCCCCGGTGAGAAATGCGGGCTAACCCCCAATCAACAATCAACCATTCATTAATCCGTCTCTTCGTGCCCCTTCGTGGATATCTTTTTTGTCTCTTCGTGGATCTCCTTCGCGGATATCCTTTCCCCTTCATTGCTTGTTGGTCTGAGGCACTGCCTCCGGCTAGGAAGCGGATTCCTGGGTGCGCCCGAACTCGAAACCGGGGTAGGTGATCCGGGCGTGGTAAATGCTGGACAGGGTTTCGAGGAAGCTGAAGGCAATGCGGTCGATCTCAGCCAGGGTGATGTCGCACTCTGAAAGTTGTCCATCCTCGGTGGTGGTAGACACGATCTTCTGAATCAACTCCAGCAGCTTTTCCTGGGAGTGGTCGCTCAGGGTTCTGGCTGCGGCCTCCACGGCGTCGGCCAGCATGATGATGGCGGCCATCTTGCTTTGCGGCTTGGGCCCCAGATAGCGGAAGCGGGATTCGTCGATTTCATCGGGTGTGGTTGCGTGGGCCTTGGCCTTCTCGTGGAAATAGGTCAGCAGCTTGGTGCCGTGGTGTTGCGGGATGATGTCCACCATGGCAGAGGGGAGTTTCGCGGCCCGGGCCATTCGGATGCCTTCGGTTACGTGTTCCACCACCAGCGTCACGCTTTCCTCGGGACCGATGCGATCATGGATGTTCTGGCCCCGCTGGTTCTCCACGAAGTACTCGGGATGAATCGACTTGCCGATGTCGTGATAGAAACAGGCCACCCGCGCAAATACCGGGTTCAGCCCGATCGCCTCGGCGGCTCGTTCGGACAGCGTCCCGACGGCAACGCTGTGGCTATAGGTTCCGGGGGCTTTCAGGATCAACTCACGGATCAGAGGCAGGTTGATGTTCCCGAGCTCCTGCAGCCTCATGATGGTAGTGACCATGAAAAACCTTTCGAAAAGAGGCAACAGAAAAACCAGCAGGCCCGTGTTGATCGGCCCGGACAGGAGGGCCAGGGTGGCCCCCAGCAGGCCGGAGGCGAAGTCGACCGGAGCCAGTTTGGCGTATTGCAGGATCAGGAAAAGGCCAATGGCGGCCGATCCCAGCTTGAACCCGGCGCCGACGAACCCAACTCTTTGCACGGCGCTGCGTATGGTGAGAATTCCGATCAGGTTCGACATCAGCACATAGAAAAAACCATAGAAATCGCTACTCAGCGTCAATACGGCCAGGACGCTCGACAACAGGGAAAAAATCAGGGCGGCACGGTCATCCACCAGGATGGTTACCAGCATTGCCCCCAGTGCAAATGGCAAGGCGAAAAAGAAATAGACCTCGTGGTTGCCGGGCAAACCCGCGAAGTTCTGGCTGAGGGCCTCGCTAAGAGCCTCGCCCACAAAGCCGAAAACCTTGAGAACGATTGTCTGGACGACCAGAACGGTGCTGGCCAGCAGCGCCAGCCTCATAAAATTCCAGCGGGTTGGCCAGAGGTTTCTCAGCAAGTAGCCGAACACCGCCAACAGCGATCCGATCAAAACCGCCAGGCTGACCATTTGCACCAAGGAAGAAGGTTTTTGGGGAAGGTTTCGGATAGCTTCGATCTGCCGTAGTTGCCCCGGACTGATTTCGTCCCCTTGGCGAACCACCACCTTGCTCTTTTTGAGAACGACAAAGACCGGGTCGACATTGGTCACCGCTTCCCGTTGGGCGGCTTGTGTGGCCTGCAAGTCAAAGGAAAGATTGGCTTGCAGCAGCTGGCTGACCAGCCTGGAAACCGGTTGCAGGGGCAACTGGTGGTCTTGTAGCAGCTCGGGCAGCCAGGTAACGACCTCCTGACGCACACTGTCCAGAGTCTCGACCTGGTCAACCGGGATGGTTTCTCTCTCTTCCGAGTCGGCGGAGAGGACCTGGATGCTTCCCTTTTCCCGAATCAGATTCCTTGCGCTTTCAATCATCAAGGAAGCGTGGACCTTGCGTAGCGCTTGTTCGAGCACTTGTTGCAACTGCTGGCTGAATCCATTGCCGACCAGGAACCGGGCCGCAGGTTCCAACTCCGATTCCGGCAGCAGTCGGCCCAGCTGCAATTCGAGGTTTGTCTGGACTTCCGGCGGCAGGTGGTGAAGATTCGAGGCCGAACCGGTGGAAGGTGTCAGGTTGGGGGCATTCAGTTGGCTTCTCAACGTGGAGAACAGCTCGCCGATCTGGTCGATCCGGTCCTGGGCCCGATCCGCCGCATGGCGATATACGGGAAGCGCGGCGTGCTCGGCTTCCTGTTGTCTGATCCTGGTGGCTTCTTCATCCTGCATCGGGATATCCACTGGAACCAGGATATCGGAAGAAGCAATGTCTCCCACCCGATACTCGGGCAGGGTGAAAATTGTGTATTTGGAGCAAAAGAAGGTGAGCACGCCTGTAAGGACCACCAGCAGCAGCATCAGACCCGGGACCCGTCCGGGGCTCACTTGGTCTGATCTCTGTCCCAGGGGATCATTGGAGCTGCCGTTCCTTCTCAGACTGATGACTTTCATGGAACCCTCTTGCCCATACGGGACAGCCCGACGACCTGCCGACCCTGGAATTCTTCAGGTCGAGGAGAGACCGTTCTCAAGACAAAGGGACTGGCGACACGAATCTGCTCCAGGAACTGGTGCAGTATTCTGGCCTCAAGACACTTGAGGTAAATGACAATGTCTGCAAACTCAAGCATGGACTCCGATGCTAGCACCGACGCCCACGGCGGTCAAGTTGTGTCCTATTAACGTGTTGCATTGACATTGAGTGATATGTCGGTGTTTAGACTCCGCCAAGGAATCCGCAAGCCGGAATGTTGCAATGCTCCTATCGAATCTTGTATCCCCGGCGCCCGACGCGCTATTCTTGCTGGCAGTCGAAATCGAACCCGGTATGCCGGGCACGAAACCAAAGGAGCCGATACTATGGTCTTGACACCTTCAACCATGCTACCACTGGGGGCACCTGCACCCGATTTTCACCTGCCGGATGTCGTGTCCGGAAACACGGTCACGCTCGGCAGCTTTGCCGACAAGGAGGCGCTCCTGGTCATGTTTGTCTGCCGGCACTGCCCTTTTGTGATCCATGTCCAGGAGGAGTTGGCGCGTTTGGGAAGCGACTATCAGACCAAAAACCTGGGAATTCTGGCCATCAGCTCCAATGACGCCGATACTCATCCTGAGGATGCGCCTTCCAACCTGAAGGCCATGGCGGAAGAGCTCGGCTTCGCCTTTCCCTACTGTCATGACGAGACTCAGGAAGTTGCCCGGGCTTTTCAGGCGGCCTGCACCCCCGATTTTTTCCTTTTTGACCGGCGACGGGAGCTGGTCTACCGGGGCCAGTTGGATGAGAGCCGGCCTGGGAACAACAAACCGGTCACGGGAGGAGACCTGAGGAGCGCCATGGATGCCGTGCTTTCGGGAACTCCGGTCTCGAGCGACCAGACGCCCAGCATCGGCTGCAACATTAAATGGAAAGCTAATTAAATCGGCGGGTGTTGATGGTGAGAAGAGCGTTGGCTTGGGAGGCTGTCAGGGCTTTTCAATGGCGTAGACGTGGGAGCGGGTCATGATGTAGAGGGTGCCGTTGGCAACCACGGGAGTGCTGTAGACGGTGTTGCCGAAGTTGAATTCGCCGATGAGTCTCTTCTGACGGCTGGCCTCCAGAATGGTGAGGTCACCGTCCTCGTCTCCCAGCATGACCTTGCCGTCGACCACGAAGGGTGAACCCCAGACGGCCGCCAACATGTCGTGTTCCCAAAGCAATTTGCCGGTCTGCAGGTCCAGCGCGTGAAAGAATCCACTGAAATTAGCGGCGTAAAGCAGGCCGTCACGGATGGCCACGGTTGAGATGCTGCGGCGGAAAACGTGATGCCATACGGGGCCGGTTTTTGTGATATCCCCTGACTGGGTGGCGTCGATGGCCCAAAGGTGCCCCACGCCTTCACCGTGCTCGGGGTCCTGGCCCACCGCGATAAACACCCGGTCGTTGTATACCACGGGTGTCCCAATCAGATTGTTGCGGTCCCCTCGACCGTTCTTCCACTCGGACCCCTTCGGGTTGCAGTCGAACTTCCAGACGTCCTTCCCGGTCTGGGCTTCAAAGGAATAGAGCCAACCGTCGCCGCCGGCAAAGATGACCTGGGGCCTGCCGGCAATGTCTCCGTAAGCCGGAGAGGACCACTGACCGTGGAGCACCGAGTCTGCGGGCGCCGCATTCTCCCAGGCCAGCTTGCCGCTGTGCCGGTTCAAGGCCAGGAAACTGGGGGCTCGAGGCACTGGAATATTGATGTGGCTCTCATCGGTGCCATTGGAAGTGTTGAGGAAGATCAGATCTCCCACCAGCAGTGGCGAGCTGGTGGCCAGGTTGTGCGGAAAGACCCCCAACTCTTCAATCATGTCGAAGGTCCACACCACGTCCCCGTCGATCGGGGAGGTGTGTTGCTCGTCCTTGACGGTCCCGTCGTTTTCGCCATCCAGAAACCCTTCGGTGTCCAGGCTCACCACTTCTGCCCGGTTGGAAACATAGTAGAGTCGATCTCCAGCCACTGCCGGAGAGGAGCAGATACCCTGTTCAGGCCAGTCGTTGACTCTGCCGGCGGCCAGCTTTTCGTGAGTCATCTGCCAAAGGAATTTCCCGTCCTTCTCGCGGAAACACATGATGACGCCCCGGTCTCCAGCCTGTTTGTCGTTGCGCAGCCTCTGATTGTTGGTTCCAATGAAGACCTTCCCACCCGAGATAGTGGGGTTTCCATAGGACTGAGATCCGATCTCGGCAACCCACTTGATGTTTTTCCCGGTCTTCAGGTCCCAATCGGCCGGAATTCCCATGGCATCCGACACCATGTTCCGGTCGGGTCTACCTCCCCACATGGGCCAGTCCCCGGCCAGACCGGAGATGCCGCCTCCGCCCGCCAGCAACAGGACCACCGCTGCAAAGAACTTCAGCTTTGGCAATGACATGCGTTCCCTCTCAACCCCTCGGCCCCGATCCGGCGGTCCTCAATGACCGGCGGGCGCGACGGAGACGTTATCGTAAAAAATTTCGGCTGCGGAATAACCGTAGATCCCGGGACTGCCCCGACGGTGGACGATTGGATCCAGAGCCTCAATGGACCATCCTTCGGGCTCGGGCTCATCGCGCTTCCAGACCTTGCCCCTGACCATCCCTCCGGTTCCTTCAGGAAGAGTCTCGACTCGAAGCTTCACCCGGTACCACACGTCCGGGTCGACTCGGTAGTCAATGGTCTTGGAGAAGTGCCCCAGTTCCGAGAGCCAACTCCGGATCTGCAGCTTCTGGCGGTTGCCCATCAAGGCCAGGATATAGTGCTGGGCGATCAGACCCATGTCCGGAAGACGGCGGCGTTGTTCCGTGCCTATCATCTCGGCCTGAATCTCGTAGCCCGATGCCTTCCAATCTCCCAGAAACAGCATGGTCCGCCACGATCGAGGGTTTTTGGACAGCTTCTTCAGCACCTTGTTCCCGTCCAGTGACGTCACCACGAATCGGCCCCGGGCGGCATTCCAGCCATCGGCGACCGTTCCCTCCTCCAACCGTTCAAAGTCCTCCTGAAAAGGAATGGCGGGGCGCGAACTGACGCGAGCCCTTCCCTTCAGGTCGCCGACCTGGGCGATCAGCAAGCCTCCCTGAGGAACGTTGCCGTCACTGAGGGTGAGGCGCCCATCGGCGGAAACCCTTCCCTGAATTCCCTCGAGGGACCAAACCGCATCAGCCGGTTTCATGCGGCCCCGCGCGTCCACCATCCGAGCCACGAAGGTTCTGGAGGCGCCGGGAGAGAGAACCACCTCCCCGGGCTCCACCATGACCCGATGGGCCGGACCCTGGAAGGAGTCGTTATCGCCTGTCTGGGATTCCCCTGGGGCTGGAGCCTCCCCGTTGCGATCCTGGAGGCCGATGCAATAGAGCCTATTACGAGTCAACAGATAGATGCGGCCGTTGGCCACGGCAGGCGAACCGTTGATGGAGACGGCCGAGCCGTCGGCATTGGCAAATCGATCCAGATCCAGTTCTTCGGGGGGTTGGCGGCCGCGCAGGCCCAAAATGTGGAACTGTCCGTCAACGTCTGAAACAAAAAGCTTGCCGTCGGCGACAACGGGTGAGGCTCGCTGCATGACTCCCAGGTTGTGCTTCCAAAGCTGATTCCCGGTGTCGGCGGCGAAGGCGACCAGATTGGCCGAATTGTCTACATGATAGAGGATGTTGTCCGCCAGGGCCGGAGAGGCATAGCCCGCGGTGAACCCATCCACCTGCCAGACGACCTTGGGCTTGCCGTCAACGATCTGTGCGGCATCCAGACAAACCAATCGGCCCATGGCCGTGCTGGCGTCGACATTTTCTTCGCCGTGGGAGGCGAAAACCCGACTGCCCCGAACCACGACCGAGGAGTTGATCCCCCTCTTGCTGAATGGGAAGCCCCAAACCCTGTTACCCGTCGCCAGGCTGATTCCGTAGATCGAACCGTCCCCGTTTCCACCGATCAGGAGCCGTTGACCATTGATCCGGCTCACCACCGGGACTGTGTAGGTCGTGTCCTTGGGCGCCTTGCCGGGAGTGGTCACCCAAACGGTTTCACCGGTGTGTTTGTCCAGAGCATAAAATCGGTCCCGTGGAATTGCCGTCGAACCCCATCCGGCGCTCAGGAAATTGATGAAAAGAAGGTTCCCGTGCAAGGTTGGAGTGACGGTCCGCCCCCCGTAGCCGGAAATTCTCCCGACCTCTTCGGCGAATGATCTGGCCCAGACCACCTTGCCGTCAGGATCCAGACAGTGCACCATCCCTTCGATTCCATTGGCAAAGATATGGCCCGTCGTCGGGTCGGCTGCCAGGCTGGCCCAACCGACTCGGTGGTGGGGGATATCGGTCAGGAACACCTTGTAGCGGAATTCCCACCGCAGATCCCCGGTTTCGGCGTCGAAGCAGGCAATCTGCTCCTGCCAGCGGGGCGGCGTGTCCGGTTCCGCCAAGGTGATGACACAGACCCTTCCGTCAACCACAATCGGCGTGGAGCGGCCGCCGATGGACCGCTTCCATCTCAGGTTTTCTCCCTCCGGCGACCAGGTCGCGGGCAGCCCCGTCTCCACAGAGGCTCCGTCCGCGTTGGATCCGCGCCACAAAGGCCAGTCGGCTGCTCCGGCCGAAACCGCCAGCCACCCTGCGCTCCAGACGGAGAAAGCAAGCCATGCCGTCAGGATCTGCATTGCCGTTCGCATCAAATGGAATCCCCCTGCGCCCCGTCGACTTGAAGGTTGAACCGCCGGCCTCCCGAATTCACCGACGCCGGTCCATTCATTATCAGGTTGAAGGACAAAAAACAAAAGTGTTATCTCGACGGGGTCCGACCGTCTTGGACTTCCTCCATTTTCCCGGGCCAGAGATCCCTTGGAGCCGTCCGCCAAGGCTGGATTCTCGGAGCCGGCCGGTGTTCGGCCCAGATTGCCCACCCATTGGGCCAATTGGGATTCCTGCCTCGAATCTGAAGTCCTGTCCCAGCCTGTGGCGAAATCTACTGGTCGGTCTTCCCCGGTCCATACAGGACTTTCCCCGGCCTGGCGTCGAGGGGATTCCCGGCGTCGATCACCAGAGTTCCGTTGACGATGACATACTCGATACCCTCTGCCAGACGGTGAGGCTCCTGGAAGCTGGCATGGCCGGCGACTCGCTCCGCATCGAAAATGGCGATATCGGCCTTCATGCCCACCTGGAGAAGACCCCGGTTTTTGAGACCCAACTTGGCCGCATTCATTCCCGTCATTTTGTGAACGGCCGCCTCAAGGTCCAAAACCTGCTCCTCTCTCACATACTGTCCCAGGACTCGGACAAAGGCGCCATATCCGTGGGGATGAGGCGTCCCCCCACCTGGCAGGTCGCTGCCACCCGCTGCCCCGCCCGAGCCAACGGACATCCAGGGGACCTGCAGGGCGCGGCGCAGGTCCGCCTTGCTCATGAGGGGGTAAAGGACTCCGACCGGGCCCTTCGATTCCCGCAACAGATCAAAGAGGGTCTCTCCGGGACTCCGGCCCAGTTGGGCTGCGATGGCTTGGATGCTGTCCCCGGCCAGAGCCTGGTATTTCGGGGAGTCTGCCTGCAACAACACTATTGCCTCCCAGCCGCCCGCCGCCCGGAAAGGGTTGACCCCGCCAGGCTTTTTCTGCCGAAGTTCTCGCAGAATGCGGGCACGAAGGTCGCGTCCGGACAGCCGTTTCAACAGTTCTTCCCGGCCGCCGTCACTGGTCCAGGGGGGCAACAAGTCCACCAGGTGCGCCCGGGCGGTCCGGTAGGGAGACAGGCTGGCAGTTACGGCCAGGCCCGACTCTCGCGCCTTTTCGATTGAATCGATCGCCTTTTGCAGGCGTCCGCGGCCGCGAGGGTCGGCAACCCTCAAGCCCCTAATGTCCACGGGAATTTGCGCTTGCTTCGCTAGCCGGATGGCTTCCTTCAGGGACTTTTCGATGCCGGCGGCGGAATTGCCGATCTCGGTGGCATAGACCCCGCCATGGGATTTCACCTCCCGGGCCAGTTCGGCGAGTTGTTCATGGCTCAGAATGCCTTCGGTAGCCGGCCGCGCCGAGCTGGCCAGCCCCAGCGCACCCTCCAGCATGGCCTGCCGGACCAACTGGGTCATTGCGGCAACCTCGGGCTGTGTGGGTTCCCGCACGTCATCACCCAGGACCGACCGGCGCACATCTCCGGCCCGGACGTATGAGGCTACATTGACCGCGATTCCACCCTGCTGCAATCGATGGAAGGTTTGCCCCAACGGGGTCCAGACGACGGAGACTGCGGGGTCTCCCGGCCGCCCCCCGCCCAAAATTTCAGTCGTCACCCCCTGATGAACCTTGCTGAGGGCGTTGGAGTGGATCATCGAGCCGGCTTCAGAGTGACTGTGGATATCGATGAAGCCGGGAGTGACCCACAGTCCCCGCGCGTCGATCACTCGACGGCCTTTCTGCTCCCGATCCTCCAGTGTCCCGACATGTACGATCTCGTCCCCGCGAATGGCCACGTCCCCTGGAAACCACAGGGAACCCGAGCCATCGACGAGCTTGCCGCCGGCGATGATCAGGTCGAACGGGTATTGGGGAGATTCCCGACAGGCGGGCAAGTTACAGCAAAGAAGCAGAGCCAGGATAGCCCGCTTGAGTGAAGACGGCGGCATCTTGAGAGTCATGGTTCCGACAGGGGGGTTGAGGATAGGGTCAGGTCTGTTGGGGCTGAAGGAAACGTCCAGCCACCTCGTTCATCTTTTCCAGCGTCAGTCTCCAATGGGAGTCGTGCCAGAGGACCTTGGAGCCGAAAATGAGCAGCAGTTGAGGGGATTCATGCTCTACCCCCAATTGCTCTGAAATCTGATTCGAAAGCGAACGCTCTTCAATCACTCGAACCAGCGCACAGGTCCAGGGGCGGTTGGCCCCGCCTAGTCGGTCGAATTCGGCGAAGGCGGAGTAGGCCTCGGCGCTGATGGGACACTGGGTACTGTGTTTCAGCAGAAAGACCGGCTCCCGATTCGAACCCGCGAGCAGTTCCTGCATATTCGCCGGAGTCTTGATCTGAAAAAAGGACATGGATGCAAACGCTCCCTTCCGAGGACTTGAAATGCTGCTACTCCGAGCCGGTCGGGGAGGAGTCCTCGGCCGCCGGGTCCGGCTTCCCGTTGCCGCCAGCCAGATTCTCCCGGGCCCGAGCCAGCAGGTCTTGCAGGCCCTCCAGCGAGTTCTGATGGGTTGTGCGGTAAAGAGACTCGAGGTTGCGGCGGGAAATCTGTTGATAGCTGCCGTCGAGAAGGGAAGCTCGGGCAAAGGCATTCATGGCTTGCGGGAATCGCTTCAATCGAGTCGATACCACTCCCATTTGGAAGTGAACGAATTGGGACCGCGGTTCCGCATCCAGCGACTTGGTGAGATATCCGTAAGCCCGCGCCAGATGGAGCGTGGCCAGCTTGGGCCGACCCGCGGCGCCGGTTCCGGGGATCTTCGGCTGGGACGAACCCGCTTCGGCGCCCGCCTGGTCGGGAGCGCTCTCCCCCGGTGGGGGAGCCTCCTTCGAGGCCTGCCGTTCGATCTCATACTTGACCAGATAGGCGTGGCCAAGCCCGGCAAGGCTTTGAGCCATATAGCGGCGGTATTCGGCCTCCCACTGGTCCTGGTCGGTATTGGCGGGCCGGACGATCTTCTGCAGCCGTCCCAGAGCTCGGGTGGCCAATTGGATGGAACGGTCAGGCTCTCCCTTCGACGAGTGAGCCAGGGCCATCAGCACCAGAATCGGAATGTTGTCGGGTGAATGCCGCAGCGTTTTCTGGCCGTGTTCCAACATTTTCTCCGGCTGATTCAGGCTTTGGTGATCCAAGGTAGCCATGTGGTGAACCGAACCCAGATAGTTGGATTCCGGATACTGCTGCACAAAAGCCTCGATCAGGCCGGTGCGCTGGGTGGGGTCGCTGGATTGTTCTATCCGGAGAAAATCCTCCTTCTCGGCCGGGTCTTGGGCCAGCTCTTCGGCGGGCTCCGGAACGTCGTAGATTCTGAGCTTGCCGGTTCCCGATGAGGATGGAGCCTGAGCGGCGAGAGCCACCGGCCCGAGGATCTGACACTCCGGTGGAATTGCCGGCAGGCTCATTGCTGCAAGCACCAGGCAAATGGAGAGCAATCTCAAGTTCATGGTTGTTCCGGAACCATCTACCATCCTGCCAGAATAGCAAAAATGGAAACGGCAGCGCACCCTTTTCTGGCGGAGGCCGGTCCCCGGAGGAAAGGGTCAGGTTTCGCGGCGTTCAGGCAAGTCGGCCCCCCACCCTGGCTGGCGGAACATACGCGAGTGAAACAACGGGTCCTTATGCCTATCGGGAGCAGGGGCCATGTCCCGTTAATTCGGTTGGCTGCATCATTAGAACATCGATACACAGGATAGACAGGATAAACAGGACGAGACGCTGCTGCACAAGAAGCTGACTGGTTCGATTATCGAGTGCGCGTTTGTGGAAAACCGCAGTGTCCTTCATGGCCCTTCACGGATCCCTTTCGAGTCTTTTCCAACCCCTTGGAATCCCTTCGCGGATTCATCTTTTGCCCTCTTAACAGATCCTTTATCGCCCTTGGTGGAAATCTTTTCTCCCTTCCCAACCTTTGGCGGATCCCTCTTGAGTTTTCTCCAACCCCTTCGTGGCCCTTCGTAGTCCTTCGTGGCCCTTCGTGGATTTCTTTTTTTGGCCTTTGTGGATAACCCTCAATGGTTTCAGGGATCAGGACACGATCCGGGCCTCGTTCTTGAGGGTGCCAATTTCCGGAATGGTAATTTCGACGGTGTCTCCCTCCCGCAGGGCGGCCGCTTCGGTCTGAATGATTCCCGTACCGGTCAGCAACACGGTGCCATCGGGAACGGGATTGGCGTAGAAGAGCCAGTCGATCAGTTCTTCGATCGTGCGCTTCATCATGCTCAGCCGGGTGTCCCCCGAGAAGATGACCTGGTCGTGTCTCCTGATCTCGCATCGGATCGACAGGGCGTAGGGATCGGGAACCTCGTCGGCGGTCAGCAGGACCGGTCCCAGGGAGCAGCATCCGGAATAGATCTTGGACTGGGGAAGGTAAAGCGGGTTTTCCCGCTCAATGTCCCAGGCCGAGACGTCATTGGAGACCATGAACCCGAGAATTTTTCGGTTGGAGGAAAGCAGGACCCCCAACTCCGGCTCCACTGCGGTGAATTTCGAGTCCTTCCGAATCCCGATGAAGTCGTTGGGACCGGTGCATCGGGTTGCGGTGCCCTTGAAGAAGAGTTCCGGCCGCTCGGAGACATAGACGTAGTCGTAGATTCCCGTGGGCGCCTGGGTGTCCCCGTCGCGGAATTCGGCGCTTTTCTTGTAGGTCACGCCGCAGGCCCACACCTCCGGGGGGTGCACGGGAATGGCCGCATGGGGCCTTGCCGGGTTTGGTGGGACGTTCAACTGGGACCAGGTCAGGGGCAGGGCCTGGGAGGTGCAGTGCCTTTCCACCAGTTCCGCCAGAGAGGTCCCCTCCCGGTTGGCCAGACGGGCGTAGTCCAGCAGGGTGCGCAGGCCGTTGTCCTCCGCCAAGGCAGGGTAGACGCTCTCGTTCTCGACTTTTGCCAGGTAAACTCCGGTTTCAGGATCGTGGATTTGAGCCAGTTTCATGGATGTCTCCTCGCTGCAAGGGATGAGTTTTCGTCGCAGCACCGGCCAGACTGTCGGTCCGGGGGTTGAGTTGTTCCTTGGCCAGAGCAGCCGTCCCCTGCCGGTTGCACCAGGTTTGGGCTACCCGACCTCACCTTCGGCTGTGGCTTGCTCAGTACCGCCTGGACCGCTGCAGGGTAATGTCGAACCTGGCCGTATCGGCCGCCGCCATTACGGCCATGACCCCGGCTTGTACGGGGTCGCTCACGACCAGATCGGCCGCCTCCGGCACGGTGCCGGCCATGTTGAGCGACAGCACCGTAATTCCCTGCCGCTTGATTTCCTCGACCGCCCGGGAGATATCCCCGCCCATGATGGCTCCGGCCAGGACCAGGACCTTGACCCGAGGCAGCAGGGCCACCGAGCGCACGGCGGTGGCGATGTGGTCCTCCCCCACCAGCGGGATGGTGTCCACCGAGATCCTCTCGCCGCGCAGGTTGTGCCGGTCGGCTTCGCTGATGGCGCCCAGAGCCACCTGTCCCACCTGGGCTCCGCCGCCGATGATGATGATCCGCTTGCCGTAGACCTTGAGCAAGGGGTCCAGGGAGTCTACGGAAGTCACCACCCCCAGCCCACGCAGGTCCCGGATGAGTGCTTCCATGTCGGTGACATCGCGCAGTTCCAGATAGACGCTGGCTGCGTGGGACCGGCGTTTCACGATGTCCACCGAGCTGATGTTGGCTCCGTGTTCGGCAATGGTCCGGGTGAGCTGAAACAGAACCCCGGGACGGTCCAATGCCTGGATCAGCAAGGCAATTGCTTCTGATTTCATGCGGGCGCCACCTCGCTGGTCTCAAATCGCTGCAGGTCCAGCTTCCCGAAATCTAAAGCAAGGCCCTTTTCAAGTCAACCACGCCGCAACGGGAAGCTGCAGTTGCAGCGCACTTGTTTGGCGGTATTAAGGAGCAGGCGCCACGCCGACGCCGCCTTCACGGCGCTGCCCTTGTCGCCGGTAGTCACTCACGGAGCGCGGCGTTTGCCCCCCTCCGGCTCGACTGCGGGCTGCGCCCTGGTCTCGCCGACTCCCCCTCAAGGGGGGAGTGATCTTGCGGCCTGCACAAGGCTCCTTGCCCATACCCTGGCAAGGTGTAAACCATGTTCCCGGTTTATGGTGTAAATGATGTCATCGGTTATTGCCGCGGGAATCACTCCCCCCTTGAGGGGGAGTCGCAGAAGTCGAGCCGCCAGGCGAAGGCTGATGCGGTGGGGGGAGCGTGCCGTCCGGCTGTGCGCGGGGCCACGCCAGTTCGATTCAGCACCTTCCTGATCTACTGAAATCGTTCGTACGACGCAGATCCCTCGAGCCTTCTTGCCAGTTGCGAGCTTCCCCGAAAGCGAGTATTCTCAAAGCCTGTGATTGCCGAAAACCGTTGGATATCTCCGCAGGAGCCATGGGATCAAGCCTCAAGCCGCCGGTTGAGGCATGGATTCCGTTTGAATCCAAGGAAACGCCCATGACCCATCAGAGCCGTCGCAACTTTCTGCGCCAGTCTATTGGAATCACCGGAGTCGGCGCCTCCGGCTACCTCACCTCCACTCGGCCCCTCGAGGCGGGGCCGGCGGCACCTGCCGAAGTCCTGGGCGCCAACGACCGGATTCTGGTCGGCCTCATCGGTTGCGGAGGAAGAGGCCGCAGGATCCTGGAGCACTCTCTCAAGGTGGACAAGGTGCGCTGCGTGGCCCTATGCGACGTGGACGACGAACAAACCGGGAAAGCGCTGCGTTCCGTTGAGACCGCCGCCGGCCCCACGCCCTTGCAGACCCGGGACTTCCGGAAGGTCCTGGACTTGAAGGAGCTGGATGCCGTTATCGTGGCCACGCCCGATCACTGGCATGCCCTCCAAACGGTCATGGCCTGTCAGGCCGGAAAGGACATTTACGTCGAGAAACCACTCTCGTTGACTATTCAAGAGGGTCGAATCATGGTCAGAGCCGCTCGCCTCTATCAGCGGGTGGTCCAGGTGGGGACCCAACAGCGGAGCGCCCCCCAATTCGCGCAGGCCGTCGAGTACGTGAAATCCGGCCAGCTTGGGAGAATTCGTTTGGCCCGGGCCTGGGCCTATCTGGATTGGAAGGCGGCCACGCCAATGGCGCCGGACGGCCCCCCTCCTGACCGGGTGGACTACGACCTGTGGCTGGGCCCTGCCAGGCAGCGGCCCTTCAACCCCAACCGGTTCCATTTCACCTTCCGCTGGTACTGGGACTACTCGGGGGGCCTGATGACCGACTGGGGGGCCCACATGGTCGACATCGCCAACTGGGGAATGAACGTCAAGGCCCCTGTTTCGGCCTTTTCCGCCGGAGGAAAATTCGCCTATCCGGACGACGCCATGGAAACTCCCGACACCCAGCAGGTGACTTGGAGCTTTCCCCATTTCAGCATGATCTGGGAACACGCCCTGGGCGTGGGCCGCGGCCCGGAGGCGCGGGAGCACGGGGTTGCCTTTCACGGGGAAAACGGGGTTCTGGTGGTGGATCGCTTCGGCTGGGAGGTGTTTCCCGAAACCCAGAGAATCAACAGGCAGCGCACCTACAAGGCTCCGGGATTGCCCCGGCGCCGGGTCGGGCGGAACTACACGCCCGACCACGTGCAGAATTTCCTGGACTGCGTGCGCTCCCGCGAAACTCCGGTGGCGGATGTTGAAATCGGGCACAACTCGGTCATTGCCTGCCATCTGGGCAATATTGCCCAGCGGCTGGGCCGTCAGGTCCGCTGGGACGTGGACAAGGAACAGGTGATCGATGACCCCCAAGCGGAAGCCATGACGGCCATGAACTACCGGCCTCCCTGGAAGCTGCTGCTGTAGCCCGGTCTGGGACTCGCTTTTCCAATGGCGCAAGCCAATGGACGTCGCACCCCCCATCCCCGCAGCCGCGTAGGCGGCGGATTAGTAGCGTCCTTCCGGAACGAACTGCCTTGCCCGAACACCGCCAAACACGCCCTGGGCGTGAGCCTGGGGTCGTTTGAACCCTGCACTCGGCAGCCGCGTACGCGGCGAATTATGCGCTTCGTCCCGGAACGGACCGTCCCCCTCCCCCCAACAATGCCAGGCGGGTACCTCTTGTCAGGGATGCCTCCCCCGGCAAGAAACGCCGACCGGTCGGTCGAGGGGTTCAAGGGTCCTGTGTTATACTCTTCTCTTTCAATTTAAACCACTTGACCGGAGGTTTCCATGGCTGACGGAGACAGTGGCTTCAAGGTTGACGATCGCCGCAAGTTTACCGAGGACGGCCAGTTGCGAGACTCGGTGGAGGAAGCTTTTGCCGGGGCCGGCAGCCCTTCCGGCGCCGACCAGGGCCGGGAGAAGGTTGCCGAGAGCACCTCGCCCCCGGTCGTCGGCCAGGACAGCCAGGATTTTAAAATGGACTTCCGGGCCCTGGTTCTGTCCCTGGCCACAACGGCCCTGTTCCAGATGGGACTGGCTCCCAATCCGGAAAACCGGAAAGTCGAAAAGGACCTCCCGGCGGCACGGCAAACTATCGAAATCCTGGACGTCTTGAAGGAAAAGACCCAGGGAAATCTGAACCCCGAAGAGACCCGGCTGTTGGATCAATGTCTGCACGACCTCAAGATGAGCTTTGTCCAAAACTCCCGCAGAGTCACCTTGTAATCCGCCGCCAAGATCGGCGAGCCACGGCCTCCCATCTCCGACGATTCGACTTCGCTCTCCATAGACTTTCCCGTCAGGCCGCTTGAGCATGGCCGATAACACCGACAGCAGCATCCACCAACGTTTTTCCACGCGATGGGGCCTCCTGGTCAGCCTCCTGGGAGTTGCCGTCGGCACCGGCAACATCTGGAGATTTCCCCGAATTGCCGCTCAAAACGGTGGCGAGCACGGGTCGGGTGCATTTCTGGTCAGTTGGGTGCTGATACTGTTTCTGTGGAGCATCCCCCTGATCGTGGCCGAATACGCCATCGGCCGCCGGAGCCGAAAGGGCCCGGTTGAGGCTCTGGCCGCAATCGGGGGCAGAAACTTGATCTGGACGGGCGGTTTTGTCGCCTGTGTCTCCGCGGCCATTACTTTCTACTATGCCGTGGTGGTGGGGTGGTGTCTCTACTATCTGGTGCAGATGCTCACTGCGCCGCTGCCGCTGTCCACCGAAGCCGCCCTCTCAACCTGGAACCGTTTCCAGGCCTCTGCCTGGCCTTCTTTTTTCCACGCCCTCGCCCTGGTGCTGTGCGCCCTGGCGATCTGGCGGGGGATCCGCTCCATCGAACGCCTCAACCGCTGGATGATTCCCACCCTGCTGGCGATCATCCTGATCTCGCTGTTTCGTGCCCTGACCCTCCCCGGCTCCTGGGCGGGGATTGCCTACCTGTTCACTCCCGACTGGGAACAGTTGCTTCAACCCAAAATATGGCTGGAAGCCCTCAGCCAGAATGCCTGGGACACCGGCGCCGGGTGGGGACTGTTGCTGACTTATGCCGCCTATATGCAGAAGCGGCAACCCATCGTCAAGAATGCCCTGTTGACCGGAATCGGGAACAACCTGGTCTCATTGCTGGCGGCTTTGATCGTGTTTGGGACGGTCTTTTCGATCCTGCAGACGGAGATGGCCCTGTCCCGCCAGGAGACTCTTGAGATCTTGCGCTCCAGCGGCCCCGCCTCTACCGGTCTGACTTTGATTTGGATGCCGCAGCTGTTTGCCCGCATGGCATGGGGGACTCCGCTCTCCGTCCTGTTTTTCCTGGGACTTTCGCTGGCCGGCTTCAGCTCGCTCATGGCTATGCTGGAATTGCAGGCCCGCGTGCTGGTGGATGCGGGATTGACCCGGTCCAGGGCGGTCCTGCTGGTTGGAGTCGTCAGTTACCTGCTGGGCATTCCCTCTGCGCTCAGCCTTTCGTTTTTCGGAAACCAGGACTTCGTCTGGGGTGTGGCCTTGATGATCTCGGGGGCACTGGTCGCAGTTGCCGTGACCCGATACGGGTGTGCGCGATTGCGAGGGGAGGAGCTGTCGCCTGCTTCCGGCGACTGGTCCCCGGGGCGCTGGTGGGATGCCTCCATGCGGTACGTGGTCCCGGTGGGCGCATCCCTGTTGCTGTTGTGGTGGCTGTCCCTCTCGGCCACGGTATACGCTCCGGATCAATGGTATAATCCCCTGCTCCCCTACAGCGTGATGACCTGCCTGATGCAGTGGGGCGTCGTAATGACAGTGCTGTGGCTCCTCAACCGTCGCCTTTCCAGGCGCCGGCTCTCTACCGGCCGGCCGGACAACTCCTGAAAGGCCGGTGAAGGTCCTGTTTCCCGAGTCATGAAACGAATCCGCGTCATTGACTCCCATACCGGCGGTGAACCGACACGGGTGGTGGTCGAGGGGGGACCTGACCTCGGAACCGGCCCCATCGCGGAAAGACTGATTCTTTTTCGCGACCGATACGATGGTTTTCGCTCGGCGGTCGTCAACGAGCCGCGCGGCTCCGATACTCTGGTGGGGGCGCTTCTCTGTAAGCCCTGCCAGGCGGATTGCGCTGCCGGGGTGATTTTCTTCAATAATGTCGGCTATCTGGGGATGTGCGGCCACGGCGCCATCGGGGTTGTCTCCACGCTCGCCCATCTTGGCCGCATAGAGCCCGGGCAGCATCGTCTGGAAACCCCCGCGGGTACCATTGCAGCCAGGTTGGAAGCGTCGGGTGCAGTGATCATTCAAAACGTGGCCAGCTATCGATGGGCCGAGGGAATCTCGTTGGAACTGGAGGGTTACGGTCGCTTGACAGGGGATGTGGCCTGGGGAGGCAACTGGTTTTTCCTGAGCGAGAACCACGGCCTTCACCTGTCCTTGGAGAACATCGACCGCTTGCTCGACTTTACCTGGAAGACCAGGAGAGAGCTCCGGAAGCAAGGCATCAGGGGCAGGGACGGTCAAGAGATCGATCACATCGCATTGTTCGCTCCTCCGCAACGGACCGATGCGGATGCCAAAAGCTTTGTCCTGTGCCCGGGGGGCTCCTACGACCGCTCACCCTGCGGGACCGGCACCTCTGCAAAAGTCGCTTGCCTGGTCGCCGCCGGCCGTTTCAGAGAGGGCCAGACCTGGCGGCAGGAAAGCATCGTCGGCAGCCTGTTCGAGGCCACGGTCCGTGTCGATGAAGGCCGCATTGTGCCTTTCATCAAGGGGTCGGCTTTTGTCACCGCGGAGGCAACCCTGCTGCTCGACCCGCGAGATCCGATGAGGATGGGACTCAAGCCAGCCGTCAGTCCCTGAACTCCCTCCCATTGCTTCGACCGCCACCCAAGATTGCTCTATTCTTTTTTGGTCCACAGCCCGAGAAAACCTATAATGCCGCAGCGGTGGCCGGATCCAGCCCGTATTTCTCACCGGGGGGCGTGATCATGGCGCCGGAATTTTTCCCTCAGCGCGTGCTCGCGAGCGAAGGGCGTAGCGGGCACTAGCCCGCATTTCTCACCAGGGGGCGCGATGATGGCGCAGGAATTTTTCCCTCAGCGCGTGCTCGCGAGCGAAGGGCGTAGCGGGGACACCATTCGAGCGAGCATGTGCGCGCTGAGGGGAAAAGGACAAGCCAGGGCGCGCCCAGCGCAGTCTGTAGCCGCGAGTCCCTTAAATGGCGCCAATCAAGGGTCTGAAGATAAACCGCTTTTCACTATGCATTCAGCGACCTGGTGAGAAATGCGGGCTAGGTGCGAGCGTAGTCTGTACCCGCAAGCCCTTTAAATGAAGTCGATCAAGGTATTGAAGATAAACTGCCTTTCATCATGGTTCCAGCGACCCGGTGAGGAATGGGAGCCACACTCCCCGGAACCGGCTCCGCCCGCATTTCTCACCGGGCGCGCGCCCCGTACCCTCTGTGCTCGCAATCCTTTGCAATCGGTCCGGTAACGTGCTGAAAACAAGCTGGTTGTCTTGATGTATGCAGTGATCCGTTGAGCAACCCGGATCAGACCCCGGCGACCCGGTGGAAAACGCACACCAGGCCCGAGAGAGACAGGGATCCCGAGGATTGACGACAGACAGGAAGCTGGGGCGCCGCTTTCGACGGACCGCCTCCATTTCCGTCCTCCAGAAGTGACGACATGATTTCAGAACATTTGTTGAGATGGCCCGATCTGGTGGCCATCGGCATCAACTTGAGCGCGATGGTGGCGATCGGCGTCTACACCGCCCGCCGGACCCGTTCCGCCGACGCCTATTTCCTGGCCAATCGCAGCATGCCGGGCTGGATCGTCGGATTTTCATTGATGGCGACCATCATCAGCTCGATGACCTTCCTGGCCATCCCGGGCTTCACTTTTGCAAAGGACTGGCGTTACATGCCGGCCCACTTCTTCTATTTCATTCCGGCTATCGTTGCCTATTTCCTGTTCATGCCCTTTTTTCGCCGGGGCCACGTGCGCTCGGCCTATGAGTACCTGGAGCAGCGGTTCGGCACCTGGGCCCGGCTGTATGCCGCCGCCGGCTTTCTGGTGTTTCAAATGTTTCGCACCGGTGTGATTCTCTACGCCGTGTGTCTGCCCTTTGGGCCCATGACCGGCCTTCCCTTGGGGTGGGTCATCCTGGTACTGGGCATTCTGGTGGCCGCCTACACCATCGCCGGCGGCCTGGAAGCTGTCATCTACACCGACCTGCTTCAAGGCCTGGCCCTGATTGCCGGTGGACTCATCTGTATTCCGCTGGCTGTCGACCTCATTCCGGGCGGGCTGTCTCAGGTCTTTACAGAAGCGATAGCCGACGGAAAATTCGCAGTCGGCAGCACGGCCTGGGCCTGGGACGATCAAACCGTCTGGGTGCTCATCCTTGTTTACCAGTTCATCTTTTTCCAACTGCTTTGCACCGACCAGAACGCCGTTCAACGCTACATTGCCATGAAGACCGACCGGGATGCCAAGCTGGGGCTGGTCCTGTCAACCGTCATGACGATTCCGGTCTGGTTCTACTTCGCTTTCATCGGCACGGTTCTGTACGTCTATTACAAGCATTTTCCAGCCACAGAGTTGGACAGCCTGGTTTCCGAACAGGCCTTCCCCTTTTTCGTCCTGACTCAGGTCCCGGCCGGCGCCGCCGGATTCGTCCTGTCTGGACTGCTGGCGGCGGCCATGTCCACCCTGGACTCGGGCATCAATGCCTCGGCCGCCACCATAACCAATGACTTCTACCGCCGATTCAAGAAGTCGGTGGAAGATGAACAGCACTATCTCAGGTTCGGCCGCTGGGTGTCGGTGGCCTTCGGCCTGATCATGATCACAGTGGCCCTGTTCATACATATGGCCCGAACCCAAACCCTGATGGACCTGCAGACCCTGGTGTTTTCGATCCTCAGTGGAGGGCTGCTCAGTATCTTCCTGCTGGGGTTTCTTACTGAAAGAGTCCACAGCCGGGCGGCTCTGATCGCTGCTGTCTGTACCGTTTCAGGAGTCTGCCTCTGGCTGTTTGCCGACTCCACCATGGGGACTCGTCTGATGCCCGAGCTCAATCGGATGCTGCCGGACAAGTTCTGGATCGTTGTGTTGTCGAATATCTTCCTGTTCGGGCTGGCTTACCTGTTAAGTTTCTTTCTGCGCCCGCGGGAAACCAAGGATCTGCGGAATTTGACCGTTTGGACCTCAAGGGTCGATAATCTCCCCGGCTAGGGGTATCCGGGCCAACCTGCAATCAGCGGAAGGAGTGCCTGTCCATGTTTCAGAACCGGGTCAAACAGCTTCTGGAGGCGGGCCAGGCCGCCTGGGGGTCCAGTCTGGCCGACGCCTCCGAGATACTGGCCCAGGCAACCATAGAAACGGGAATCGATTTCCTGTGGATCGATCTGGAGCATCGGCCCTACGAAGTTGAGGCCGTGCGCTGGATTCCCCTCCTCTGTCGCCGGAATTCATGCGTTCCGCTGATCCGGGTGGCGGGGCTTGAATCCCATCTCATCAAGAAGGCTCTGGACGTGGGCGCCAGCGCCATTATGGTGCCGCAGATCAACTCGGCCTCGGAGGCCGAGCGGGCCGTTCAATATTGCAAATACCCGCCCGAGGGCACCCGTGGCGTCTCGCCGCTGTGGACCGTCTTCGAGGGGGTTTCCTGGACTGACTATCTCCCTCAAGCCAACCGGGAAACGCTGGTCATCGTCCAGATCGAGACGGCGCAAGGTATCGAGAACCTGGAGGCCATAGCGGCCGTTCCAGGCGTCGACGTTCTATTTGCCGGACCCACCGACACCTCTGCCGCCCTGGGTCATATTGGCCAAATACAACATCCCGACGTTCAAGGTTTCCTGGCGGACTTTCCCCGCCGGGTGGCTCCCTCGGGGAAAGCCAGCGGGATCACACTGCGATCGGTGGAAGAATGCCAGACCGCCTATGAACAGGGCTATCGTTTCATCTCCTGCGGCAACCTGGTACTCAGCGGCAAGGCGGCACTGTCATCGGATCTGAGCCGTTTGAGGGCCATGGAGACTTCGTCGGGCCAGGGTTGACCCACCAAGACCCAGCTTTAAACCTCTATCACCGGATGGGGGCCGGAGCTGCCCGAAAAATGATGTCCACAATCACCTTCATGCGCTACCGGAAAGATTCCGTGGTCCAGTATGGGATTCTGGAGGGAGAGCGTCTGCGCCAACTGGCAGGCAATCCCTTGGATAGCGCTCAGACCACCGGGGAAATCCACAGGCTTTCCGATGTCCAGACCCTGGTGCCCTGTGAACCTCGCCAGATTCTGGCCGTGGGCCGAAACTACAAGAGCCACCTCAGGGGACGCCCGGCGCCCTCACGCCCCGAGATCTTCTACAAACCCTTCAATGCCCTGCAGAATCCCAAGTCTCCTATTGTCCTTCCGGCTGACGCTGAGGACGTCCATTTTGAAGGTGAGCTGGTCCTGGTAATTGGACGGGAAACCCGAAACGTTTCACCCGGCCAGGCGGAATCGTCCATCTTCGCTCTGACCTGCGGCAACGACGTCAGCGCACGAGAATGGCAGCGCGGGCCCGACAAGGACCTGCAGTGGTGGCGCGCCAAGGGAGCCGACACTTTTGCTCCCGCAGGGCCGGTGATGGTTCAGGGGCTGGATCACCGCAATCTGCAACTGCAGACTCGCCTCAACGGCCAAGTGGTTCAGCATCAGACCACGACCGATCTCATATTCGACTGCGCCACCGTCATCAGCTATATCAGCCGTTATCTCACCCTCAGTCCGGGAGACCTGATCTTCACGGGAACTCCCGGAGCCACCGACAGACTCAGACCCGGCGATGTGGTCGAAGTTGAAATCGAGGGCGTCGGAGTACTGAGCAATCCGGTGGAAGCTGGCTGATTTGCGCCCAACGACTTCAATGACAGCCAGGCAGCATTCCCGATTTCCTCCTCTTTCCCGCCATCATTGAGTTCATGGAGATCACCCACGGCTACAAGTCCTATCGATCAGACCGCAGGAGTTCGCTGACCATTGGCAATTTCGACGGCTATCACCTGGGCCACCAGCGGATCCTGGACGCTCTGGTCGATGCTTCCCGGACCTCGGGAACCCGATCGGTCCTGATCAGCTTCCTGCCCCACCCCTTGCAACTGCTGATGCCGGAGAAGGCCCCGCGGGCCATCACGCCCCTGGAGGAAAAAATTCGCCTGCTGGGCGCCAGCCGACTGGAGGTGCTTGCCATTCTGGACTTCGACCGGGTCCTGTCCCAAGTGACGGGCGAGGCGTTCGTGCGAGAGATCATCGTCGGGGTTTACCGGGCGCAGCAGGTTTTCGTCGGGAGCGATTTTGCGTTCGGGCATCGGCGCACAGGCAGCGTGGCACTGCTCCGCAAGCTCAGCCTGGAGCTCGACTTTCAGGTCCGTATCTGCCCTCAGGTGGTGGTGCGGGGATCCCGGGTCAGCAGCACCCGTATTCGCGAGTTGATCCATGCCGGGCGGATCAGCAGTGCCAATCGCCTGCTGGGAAGGTATTTCACCTTGACGGGAACGGTCGTGGCAGGGCGCGGCCTGGGGAGAGAGTCGCTGTTTCCCACCTTGAACCTGCGCCCCGGCGCCGAACTGATCCCCAGACCCGGGGTGTACGTCACCCAGACTACTTTCGACCGACAGACCCATCCCTCGGTGACCAACGTCGGTTGGCGTCCCACGGTCGCTGGAAGAGATCTCACGGTGGAAACCCATCTCATCGACACGCAATTGGAAAGTCCCCCGGTGCGCCTCAGCCTCGCCTTTCTTCACCGCTTGAGAGACGAAGAAAAGTTCGAGTCGCTGCAGCAGCTGAAAGCACAAATTGCCCGCGACTGTCAACGCGGCCGCCGCTTCTTTCGTCTCTTCAACCGGTTGGGCCGACCGGTGGCGCCGGCAGGCTGATCGCCGGGCTACCGTTGCCGCTGATTTTCAATCTCGGGACGGGGAGTTTACCCCCCCACCGCATCAGCCATCGCCTGGCGGCTCGGCTTCTGCGACTCCCCCTCCAGGGCGGAGTGATAGTCGAGCGCCTTATGCAAGCCTCAAGATCACTCCCCCCTTTGAGGGGGAGTCGGCGAGAGGGCGGAGCCCGCAGTCGAGCCGGAGGGGGGCAAATGCGGCGTCCCGTGAGTGACTATCAGCTGGCCCGGGCAAGGCGGCGGGAATTGGTTGCCCCCCCCCCACCGCATCAGCCATCGCCTGGCGGCTCGGCTTCTGCGACTCCCCCTCAAGGGGGGAGTGATACTTGCGGCTCGCAACAACCCATTCAGTATCAATCACTTTCCTCTTGAGGCCGAGCTGCCAAGCGAAGGATGATGCGGTAGGGCTGGACGCCGGACCGGTCCAGCCGGAAGCGGTTAAGTGTTCTCCTGAGCCCGAGCGGCAACCCGGAATATTCCAACCCCGAAGATGCTGGGGATTTCCAGGGGCCATGCGCCCTGCGGGGATCTGTAGCGCTGCTCCAGAGCGGGAAGAGTGAGGTTCTCTACCGCGTGGAATCCCTGAGCGGCCATCAGCGCATTCATCGACTCCAGGGAGTATTGGCTGACCATGGGCTCTCCCCGTCGGGCCACGAAGGACTGCATTTTTGTTCTCATGACCAGGTGTTCAGGTCTGGCGGAGGCTTCATCCAGCAGGTAGTCAATCACCAGGAGCGTGCCTTCAGGCAGGTTCCGGGATATGGATGCAGCCGTCTCGCCCAGGTCCTCGGCCGTGATGTAGTAGGCAACGCCCATCAGAGTCAGAAACGTCGGTCGGGATTTTTGGAAACCTGAACCATCCAAGGCGTCAATGGCGGAAATTTTCGTGAGGTCGGCGGGGACGAAATGCAGGCGGGAGGGGATAGCCCACCCGGCCCGGCGGATGCGGGCCAACTTCTGCTGCTGGGTGGCGGGATGGTCGATCTCGAAGACATCGATCCCACTCATGAGGTCGGGCCTCCGAAACGCGAAGGAATCCATCCCGGCTCCGATGATGACATACTGGTCGATGCCCTTCTCGACGGCCGATTCCAAAGCCTGCTCGGCATATCTCGCCCGCAACAGCACGCACAGGGACACCGGCTCTATGGCTCTCATCACGCCCTTGACCAGAATCCACGCCAGCGGACGCAGCCGGATCACCAGACGCCAGAACCCTCCGCACAGGAACCTGGCAAAGGGATCCTCGAATAGCCGTACCGGATTTCTCTGGTGGCTGGCCCGGATGGCTGCGGTGAGCTCGGCGGTCGAGGCTCTGCTTTTCTGCAGCAGCCGGGTGAGTTTGCGAAGGCTCATGTATCTCCCAATTCCTGAACGCAGTTGGATTTCAATTTGCCTTGCCGGCCTCGTCTGTAGACCGGGTTGGTCGCCCATTATGCCATGCTTTGGCACCGATGCCGCTGATTGCGGCGGAGGTCATCGGACGGCACCAGGGCTTCCCTACCTAGCTGGCCCGCATTCCTCACCGGGGGCTGCAGACGTGAGAAGAGTGCAGGGGGCGAGGAACCTGTTTAGCCGGGCCCCCGCCCTGCCCTGCGGATCATTCGAGAGTGAAACAGGTTTTGTTTCAGGCAAGTCCGGCCCCCGCCCTGCCGGGCGGATCATACATAGAGTGAAACAATCAGAAATCGATCATCCTTTCGCGACCTTGGCATCCCGTCGCGGTTAACCTCAACGCCTTAGTGGCCCTTCGTCGTTCTTAGTGGCCCTTCGTGGATAACTCTTTTTTCCTTTTTTCTTTTGTTTCAGACAAGGCACGAGGACTGATGGACCTCCTTCAACGACAGCTGGCGCCAAAATGCTTCGGCACTTTTGTCCCGTTGGTGTGACCCTGTCATGGGAGGAAGCCCACCCGGGAGCGCGGGCGTCCCGCCCGCACAAATCCTCCCGCAGCTTCAGCCATCTCCTCCACCGGAATCAACCGGCAGCGGTGCCCTGCCTCTGCTTCGGCCGGGCCCATGCGGTTCCCGCCGGCAGGGCGGTCGGCTGCAACATCGCAGGGAAACTGAGCGGCAACCGAAGGGACAGCATGCGGGCGGGACGCCCGCGCTCCCGGGGGGTGTCGTCCCGATGGTGAGGTGGGGGGTATCCGGCGGGCAACTTCTCTGAAAGCCGGCCTGTCCCCTTTGGGAAACTCCCGTTTGCCTGCGAGCCGGGCGCCCGCCCCCCGCGACTGGGCAGATCCATCGAGAAGGACTATAAATTGAACATCGATGCACAGGATAATCAGGACGGGAGGCTGCTGCAGGAGACGCTAACTCGGGCGATGATCGCGTGCGGATTTGAGGATGTCCGGGAACACAAGCCAGCCGTCTCCGGAAAAAATCCTGTGCATCCTTTGCATCCATGTGAATCAAAAATCTACCCATGCTTGACTATGAACCGGTTTCCAGCCACCAGGCGGAGGGGGTTGTTTCAGGTTAGCCGGGCCCCCGCCCCACACGACGGGCGGATCATGCGGCGTGAAACAGGGGTGTTTCAGGCAAGTCGGGCCTCCGCCCCCCACGACGGGGCGGATCATTCGAGGGTGAAACAGGTTTTGTTTCAGACAAGTCGGGCCTCCGCCCCCCACGACGGGGCGGATCATTCGAGAGTGAAACAGGTTTTGTTTCAGACAAGTCGGGCCTCCGCCCCCCACGACGGGGCGGATCATTCGAGAGTGAAACAGGTTTTGTTTCAGACAAGACAAGTCGGGAGCGCCCAGCGCAATCTGTACCCTGAAGGCTCCAAACAAAGCGCTGCAAGATGTTAAAGAAAAGCACTTTTCAACCTTACGCTCAGCGCCCCGGTGAGAAATGCGGGCTCACCACCCGCAGCCTTCCGGCGTGACACCGCGAGCCAGAAAATCGAGGGATCCGGTTGCGGCCGGGATTCAGCTCCTGCTTGCAAATGGAAAAGCTGGATGCTAGGATGCCATCAAGGTAAGCGGCCATGAACCGAACGATTTCTCTTCTGTTGCTCTTCCTGTTTGTGGGATCCCAGGCTGGAGGCTTGGTCCAGTTCTGTGCAGAGTGGCTGTGTCCGGAGCGCCGTGACCCATGTTGTTGCCACCATTCGCTGCCCGCAAAAGCCGAGCTGGCGCTCAGGGCGCCATCCCGACACTGTTCGCCGCCGGCCGCAGAAAGGCCTCTCGAGTTGGATCCTGCCTTCTGCTGCGAAAATCCTTCGCACAGCAATAATAGTCTGTTTCTCAGGGCAGACAGATTTTCCAAGGACGCATTCAGGCAATTCCTGGTCTGTCTCCTGCAACCGTCGGGCAAGCCGCTCTCGCCCGCTCCCGGTGTTCCCGGTTCTGCTGACGGTTCGCCGCCGTCATTCCTGGAGGACCTGTCCCCTCCGGACCTCCATTCGCCGGTCCTCCGTATCTAGACCCGATCCATTCCATTGATCCGTCCCACCTGATGAGGGTGCTGACGTCGCGATGCGCCTGACCCGCTGGCTGCTTTCCGCGGGCGATCCAGGCTCGTGGTGTCAACGCCCCAATGGAATGAGGGAGAAATGAAGTTACACCACAATGCAAGGCGAGGATCGGGCCTGCTGTTCCGGGCGCTGGCCGGCGGGATGTTGATCCTGTATGGAGCGGTTTCCTCAGGCGTCGCGGAACTCTATTCGCACTACGGAGATCCCCGCCTGCAGGAGTTCATCCAACAGGCGCTGGCCGACAGTCCCCTGCTGCAACAGAGCCTGGCGGATTACCGGGCATCACTGCAGCGGCTTCCCCAGGTCGGTGAACTGCCCGACCCGGTGCTGGCTGTCACCCAGTATGCGCGTTCCCCGGAGACCAGAGTGGGTCCGCAAACCTCGATGATGACGCTCTCGCAGCGCTTTCCCTGGTTCAGCAAGCTGAGAAATCGTGAACAGGTCGCCGCCAAACAAGCCTTGGTCCTCCGAGAGCGACACGAGGCCCAGAGGGCCGAACTCATTAGGCAAGTCAAAACGGCCTATTTCCGTTTGGTTTACCTGGATCGGGTCATCACCATCACTCAGGAAGACCAGTCCATTCTGGAGCATTATGAAACTCTGGCCCAGGCCCGCTACGCGCAAGGCGTGGGATTGCTGCAGGGAGTCGTGAAGCTGCAGGCTCAAATCACCCGAGCCCAAATCCGCTTGCAGCTCCTGCAAAGCCAGCGGGTGGACGCTGAGGCGGAGTTGAACCGATTGCGCGACCTGCCGGCGGCGACACCCATTAAGCCCGTTACCCTGCCTGGCAGGCCGATAGCTTCCGTTGATTTCGACAAACTTCGTGAAATGGGGCGGCTTCATCGGCCCGAAGTTCGAGCAGCCCTCTATGAAATAGAACAGGACGAGAAACGGATTCAGTTGGCAAAGAAGGGCCACTGGCCGGACTTTACCCTGGGGGCGGGCTTCATCAATGTGGTTGGACGCTCCGACCCGGCAGCAAGACTGACTCCCCCGCCCCAAAATGGAAAGAACATCTACAGCTTCACTGTAGGCATCAATTTGCCGATCCGCCGGCGCCGCTATGACGCAGCCGTTTTGGAAGCTACAGAAGCCACCATTTCGTCGCGGGAGGCTTACCGCAGCCTGGTCAACCAAGTGGAGGCGTCCATTCGGGCCGTCGGCTTTCGGATTGAAACACTGCAAGAACAGATCCTGCTTTTCGAGCGCACCCTCCTGCCCCAGGCTGAACAGGTTCTTCGCTCCACGGAAGACGCCTACTCCACGGGAAGTCTGGGAGTGCTCGATTTGCTGGACAGCGAACGTGAACTGTTCCAGGTACGGATGGGATTGGCCCAGTTGATCAGCGACTACATGAAGTCGTTGGCCGAGATGGAACGCGCCATTGGAGCTCCGTTCGGGGAGGTCAGAGAATGAAGTCACGAATTGGTTGGATGGTTAGCGTTCTCCTTGCCTTTATTCTGGGGTTTGCCCTGCCGCTTTTGATCTTGTGGAACCCGGCCGGCTGGAAGTGGGCTGACGGGTGGATAGACAGCGGCCGTCACACATCGGCGGGGCCGGATCACGAACAAGACGGGCAGCTCTGGACTTGTGGAATGCACCTCCAGGTGATCGAGCAGGAGCCCGGTGACTGCCCTATCTGCGGCATGCAACTCATGCCGGTGAAGGACACGGGGGCCGAGGGCCGGCAGCAGGAAACCGAACCAACCATCCGATATTGGCGAGCACCCATGGATCCCAGCTACATCTCTGACAAGCCGGGGAAATCACCGATGGGAATGGATCTGATTCCCGTCTATGAGGATCCGGTCGAGGCCAGTCGAGGGATTCGGGTCGATCCCAACTTCCTCCAGAATTTTTCGGTTCGAACCGCTGTCGTTGAAAGAGGCGACATACCGCTGGGAATCAAAACAATCGGTGCTCTTCATTACAACGAAAAGCGCATCGTGTCGGTCAACACCAAATTCGAGGGCTGGATTGAGAAAGCCCGAGTGAATTATCAGGGCCAGCAGGTCCACAAAGGCGACGTGCTATTTGAGATTTTCAGCCCACAACTGCTCACGACACAGCAGGAATACCTGGCGGCGATCGATTACCTGGCAAGACTGCAGTCCCGGGCTGATTCCGGAGCCGTCCGTCGCGCTCGGGGCCTGGTCGAAGCTGCCCGCCAGCGGCTGCATTTTTGGGATGTAACCGACGACCAGATTGCGGATTTGAGAAAGCAGGGGAAAACTTTTCGACGCTTGAAGATCCTGTCTCCTGTCTCGGGAATCATGATTGAGAAAGCCAGCGAATCTCTTGAGGGCATGAAGGTCTCCCCGGGAATGAACGTTTTCAAGATTGTCAATCTTGCCACAGTTTGGGCACTGGTCGAGGTGTTCGAACACCAGATACAGCACCTGCGGGTTGGGCAAAGGGTGCGCCTCACGGTGGATGCCTTCCCCGGCCGAACGTGGTGGGGCGCCGTCATTCGCCTGAACCCCGAACTCGACACGCGAACCCGAACCCTGGGCGCCCAGGTCGAAGTTCCGAATCCGGGTGGAAGGTTGCGACCGGGGATGTACGCCAACGTCGAGATTGAAGTCCCTGGAATCACCGGAGCGGTCATAGTGCCCGAGGAAGCAATCCTCCATACCGGAGAAAGGAGTGTGGTCATCGTCCAGAAGGATCGGACGATCTTCCAAGCGAAAGAAGTTGAACTGGGGGCGGCAGGCAATGGATTCCACGAGGTGCGGAAGGGTTTGAACGCCGGGGAGCGGGTAGTTACTTCTTCTCAGTTTCTGCTCGATTCGGAAAGTAATTTGAGAGAGGCCATCAGCAAAATGACGGCAAAAAGCAAGGCGCAAAATCAGGAACCTCCACGCTTGCCTGCCGAGCACCACTAGCCTGCATTTCTCACCGGGGGGCGTGATAATGGCGAAGGAATTTTTCCCTCAGCGCGTGCTCGCGAGCGAAGAGCGTAGCTGGGACTACGTTCGAGGGAGCATGTGCGCGCTGAGGGGAAAAGGACAAGCCAGGGTGCGCCCAGCGCAATCTGTACCCGCATGCCCTCAAATAACAGCCAATAAGTTATTGAAGATAAAAGGTCTTTCATAATTTATCCAGCGGCCCGGTGAGAAATGCGGGCTTGGGCAAGGAGAAAGAATGCTGGCGAAAGTCATCGAGTGGTCCATCCAGAACAAGCTCCTGATTCTGCTGGCGTCCGTCTTCTTGACGCTCGGGGGCATTTACTCGATTCAGCGGATTCCGGTCGACGCCATTCCCGACCTTTCCGATGTTCAAGTCATCATTTACACGGAATATCCGGGCCAGGCTCCTCAGATCGTGGAAGATCAAGTCACCTACCTGCTCACCACCGAAATGCTGTCCGTGCCCCACACCAAGGTTGTACGGGGATACTCCTTCTTCGGTTTCTCCTTTGTCTACATCATCTTCGAAGACGGCACCGATCTGTACTGGGCGCGCAGCCGAGTGCTGGAATATCTCAATTCCGTCTCCAAGAGGCTCCCAGACGGTGTGACACCGACACTTGGGCCTGATGCCACCGGCGTCGGCTGGGCTTTTATGTACGTTCTCAGATCGGATCGACACGACCTTAGCCAACTCCGGTCCATCCAAGACTGGTATTTGAAATATGAGCTTACTGCAGTGCCCGGCGTGTCGGAGGTAGCCGGCGTCGGCGGTTTTGTTCGTCAGTATCAAATTACGGTGGATCCCAACAAGCTTCGTGTCTACGCCATGCCTGTTTCCAAGATCCGGAGGGCAGTTCAACGCAGCAATAGCGACGCCGGAGGACGCCTGCTCGAGGTCTCTGAAAAAGAGTTCATGATACGGGGATTGGGCTATCTGCGGTCTCTGGAGGATATCCGTCAGATTGCGCTGGGTGTGGGGAATAACGGGATTCCTATTTTGCTGAGAGATGTGGCCACGGTTGCCGTCGGGCCTGAGATGCGCCGGGGATTGGCCGAGTGGAACGGAGAGGGAGAAACCGTGGGGGGCATTGTGGTCGTTCGACATGGTGCGGATGCCTACCAGGTGATCCAGGATGTCAAGGCGGAGCTTGAACGGTTGAAGCCGGGTCTTCCCGAAGGTGTACGGATTGAAGTTGCTTATGACCGCTCTGCACTGATCGAAAGGGCCGTCTTCAGTCTGGGAAAGAGCCTTACCCAACAACTTGTCATCGTCGGCTTGGTCAGTCTGGTCTTTCTGGCCCATGTGCGGAGCGGCTTGGTGGCCGTCATGACCTTGCCGGTGGGAATCCTGACGGCCTTCATTGTCCTGCACCTGCAAGGACTCAGCGTCAACATCATGTCTTTGGGAGGCATCGCCGTAGCCATTGGAACGATGGTCGATTCAGGGATTGTTCTGGTCGACAGTGCTCACCGGCACCTGCTCAGAGAAGCCGGCAAGAAGCCACATTGGCAGATTGTCTCCGACGCATGCAAAGAGGTCGGACCCTCCTTGTTCTTTTCCCTGTTGGTCATCACCGTCTCCTTCATCCCAGTGTTTACCCTGGAAGCGCAGGAAGGGCGTCTGTTCAAACCGCTGGCCTTTACCAAAACTTACGCGATGGCCGCCGCAGCCGTTCTCTCGGTGACGCTGGTCCCGGTCCTGGTTGGTTACTGGATACGCGGCAGGATACTCCCTGAATACAAGAATCCAATCAATCGGTGGTTAACTGCCTTCTACCGTCCCCTGCTTGCTTTTGTCTTCCGCTTTAAATGGCTGGTGCTGGCGCTGGTGGTCCTGTTGATGGCAATCAGCCTGTTGACCTTCTTTCAACTGGGCTCGGAATTCATGCCTCCCCTCTGGGAAGGCGACCTTCTTTACATGCCCACCACTTTGCCCGGAATCTCCATCACCAAGGCGCGTGAGATCCTGCAGCAGACTGACAGGATCATCAAGAGTTTTCCGGAAGTCGATCGCGTTTTCGGCAAGGCCGGCCGGGCCGACACCGCCACCGATCCGGCTCCTCTCTCCATGATCGAGACCACCATCGTGCTCAAGCCGGAGGACCAGTGGCGGGAAGGAATGACAAAGGACAAGCTCATCGACGAAATGAACACAGCCATCCAGGTACCCGGGCTCACCAACGCCTGGACGATGCCGATTAAGACTCGCATCGACATGCTCTCCACAGGCATCAGGACACCGGTAGGCATCAAGATTGCCGGATCAGACTTGACGGAATTGGAACGGCTCGGCAAGGAGGTCGAGCATGTGGTTCGTGAAGTGCCGGGAACGAGGAGCGTTTATGCCGAGCGCGTGATGGGAGGACACTACCTGGATTACAAGATCGACCGGAAAGCCCTTGCAATTTACGGACTCCTGGTGGACGACGTGCAGGAGGTCATTCAATCGGCTGTGGGTGGGATGAATATCACCACCACCGTTGAGGGGGTGGAACGGTACCCGGTCAATCTGCGCTACAGTCGGGAACTGCGCCACAACCTGCCCGCGATCCGAGCCATCCTGGTCACGGCGCCGACCGGTCAGCAGATTCCCCTGGGTCAACTGGGCCGCTTCAGCTATGTGACGGGTCCTGCCGGAATCAAAAGCGAGAATGCCAAGCCCAATGCCTGGATCTATGTGGATATTCGAAATGTGGACGTCGGCACCTACGTGAAGCAGGCTCAGGAACAAGTGGCTCGAAGAGTCGAGATTCCGCCGGGATATAGCATTGGCTGGAGCGGCCAGTTCGAGTACATGGAGCGAGCGCAGCAAACAATGATGCTGATTGTGCCCCTGACCCTCGTGATCATCTTTGTCATCATCTATGTCAACACCGGCTCCCTGATGGAAACGGGAATGGTTTTGGCCGGGGTGCCTTTCGCCCTGACCGGATCGGTCGGGCTGCTTTACCTGCTGGATTACAACCTGAGTGTGGCCGTTTGGGTGGGTTTCATAGCGCTTGCCGGTCTTTATGCAGAAACCGCCATCGTTTTCCTTTTGTACCTCCGCCTGTCGTACCGCAACTTTTTGGAACAAGCGTCGCCGAAGGATCGAAAAGGCCTCATTCAAGCCATTGGCGACGGTTCGGTCCGACGGTTGCGGCCGATTTTGATGACGATTGCGACTGACGTCATCGGGCTGATACCGATCATGTGGAGCCAGGGCACCGGTTCCGAGGTGATGAAAAGAATTGCCGCACCCCTGGTCGGAGGTGTGATCACTTCCGGAATGGTGGTGCTGCTGGTCTACCCCCTGATCTATTACCTTTGGAAAAGTCGGCGAATGCCGAAAGGGTGACCATTTACCGCGCCTCAACCACTCAAGGAGGGATCATGATGTCTTTGATGCTTTTGTTGTTTCTCACCGCTGCGCCTTTAAGCGCGCAGACGCTGTCGGTGGTTCACAAGAAAGATTTCTGGCGAGATGGGCGGGGCACCATTGAAATCACCAAGGAAGCCGTTATCTACCAGGCCAGGAAAAAGACCGACAGCCGCAAATGGACATATTCCGACATCCGGCACTTTGATCGAATCAGCGAACAGGAGTTCGTGCTGCTGACCTATGAAGACCAGAATCTGTTTCTGGGGAGGGACCGTCGATACCACTTTGCCATTACCGAGGGGCGGCTGAACGATTCACTTTTCCACAAGATCAGCCTTTGGTTGGGAAAACCGGTCACCAATCGAGTTCTTCGACGGATAGAAGGCGTCCAGTATGAGATCCCGGTCAAGCATCTTCACCCGTGGGACGGTTGCGAGGGCAAGCTCCGGTTCACCGTTGATCGGGTCTACTATCTCGCGGATGAAAAAAAGCACCGTCGCGAGTGGCTGCTGGCGCGAGATGTTCACTCTGTATGGTCAATGGATCGATTCCATCTGGAGATCCACGCTTACGAAGGCAGGGGGGATGAATTCAGTCGGACACGAGCCCACCAATTTCAACTCAAACAACCGCTGGATCGCATTTTCTATCGCGACCTGAAGTTGAAGCTCCATCATTTGGAGGGTTCGCATCAGACAACGATCCAACTTCAGCAGTTCAACGCTGCCTCTGGAGAATTCCAGACCGCGGAGGCCGGGCGAGCTGGGCCAAAACGCTCCCTCCATGCATCGCCCTAGCCCGCAATTCTCACCGGGGGGCTGGGAATCGCCTGGGAAAGTGTTTATTTTTAGCATCTTGAAGCGCTTTTTGGGAGAGCCTTCAGGGTACACACTGCGCTGGGCGCTCCGGGGATTGTCTGAGATCGAACACCCGGGATGATTGCTGCCGCCGCCTACGTGGCTCAAGTCTAACGCCGAGTATTCCATGGGCTCACGCCCACGGCTAAGTGCGGACGCCGCGTTCGCGGCTTACTGGAACCCCGGGCTGGCACCCGGGGGATTGTCATTTAAAAATCCTGGCCCCCGGCAGTGTTGTGATTTTGGGGAGAGCGGCGAAGCCGCGGTTGGAGTGGGTGACCCGGCGAAACGCCGCCTACAAGGCTTCCTTATAGAGCGGCGTAGCCGCGGCAGCACTTAGCCCCGGGTGTGAGCCCGGGGTCGTGTGGATTCTGCGCTGCCGTAGCCGCGTAGGCGGCGATTTTGTGGCATCGTCCCGGAACACACTGCCTCTCCAGAATGACGCTAAACACGACCCTCACTCCCTGCACTCTTCTCAAGAGTGCAACCTGTGGTGAGAAATGCGCCCTGGAACTTTCATTCAGAAGCCAAGTCTTGAAAGCGGAGCAGCCTGCCGCCGTGCTCCTGCCGAAAGGCATCGGCGGCCCGGTGGCTGGAGAACGCCAGAACGCTGGGCGAACACCGGTCGAATTGCATTGAGGCCGGTTGTTTTTGCGAGTCCGTGAGCACTGGATGTTGCATGCAAAGATTGACGTCGCTCCCCTGCACCACGTAAGCCTCTTCGGGGACTACCTTGGACCCGGTCTCGAAATCAGTGAGCTCGACCACTGTGACCGCTTGTCCCGATTGCCGGCCGAGAGTGATGACACAGGTCGGGCAACAGAAGGCTTCTTGCCTACCCTCCCGCAGAGCAACCACCTGGCTGCCCGCATGGATGTGGCGCTGGCAAACCCGACAGCTATCCGACCTGGCGCCCATTCCCCATTGCCAGGCGGCGTAGGTCAAACCTGCAGCTACAATCAGCAGGACTGGAAGGACGATTTTCTCGGTTGCGCGCTTCATGGCAATGATTCAGGATGCCGGCAGGCGCCTTGCCGCTCTCCTGGAATGCCGCTGGACAATTGGTGCCCGGGACCGGAGTCGAACCGGTATGGAGGAGAACCTCCGAAGGATTTTAAGTCCTTTGCGTCTACCAATTTCGCCACCCAGGCGAACCTAACAGCCCAAAGGGTCGGTGTGCTTTGGCCGCGCTTGGCAAAGTGTTTGAGGTATAGCACCTTCCAAGCGAAGCTGTCAATCGAGCCCCAGGCCGCGACGGGGATCCACGAAGGGGCGCGAAGCACCAAAAAAGAAATCCACGAAGGCGCACGAAGAGGGATTGCTCTCCTTTAACGACAAGCCGTGCCACAATCCTTCGGCCATTTCGTGATTTTGGTAGGGGCAGGGCGGCGGAACGCCCGGGGTGAATAGGCCGCTACGCTATCGAAGGCGCGTACTCGCGGTGGCGGGACAGGCCGCTTGAGTATGCTGGATCCTATCTGTCCAAGAAATCAGGGGCGGTACGGGCACTGCAGACGCCTTCCAATTTCATTCAGGTCCTGTCCGATTCGAAATACCGCCCGGAACTGCGTCGCGATTATCAATTCACGTCGCGGAGCTTCTTTGAGTCCGCTTAGTATCCCCTTCCGCACGATCGGTGGCTCACATCTGCCAAGCCCGAGGTTGGTTTCGAAATGTAAATTTATGTGCTTCCTTCTCCTGAGATCGACCAGTCCTCGCAATGGAGGCCCTCCACCCGAACGAACTCGTGGATGTTAGCGGTCACCAGGATCAAACCCCGCGCAAGCGCTTGACCCGCGATCAGGGTATCAAGAGGCCCGATCGGGCGTCCAATTACTTCGAGGTTCGCCCGAACCTCACCTGCCGCACGGGCGTCTGCGGCATCGAAGGGAATGACTTCGAAAGCGATGCGATCGAGCAATTCAAGATTCCGGTTCGTGTATTTACTCTTGAAGGCACCGTAGTAAAGCTCGTAGGTCACCGGAGCCGGTAACCCGAATTCTGAAGATGTGTGGCGCCGCACCCGATCAACAAGCGAGGGTGGCGAGCCGTTCAGTAACGCAATGCAAGCGTTTGTGTCGAGCAGATAGCGCATCACTCGAAGGCTGCATCCAGGGCAGGCCGGACCTGATGCGCCTGCTGTTTGCGCCCGTCGGCCAAGAAATCCATTGAGAACTTCCCTTCAATGGCATCGAGCCACGCCCAATCAGTGGCAACAGGCTCAAGGACAATGGACGCCCCCTGTTTGCGGATGCGTACTTCCTCGCCGTCCATGCGGAATTCCTTCGGCAGGCGAACGGCCTGAGAGCGTCCGGACCAAAACAATTTCGCCGTCTTTGACATGGGGAACTCCCTAGCTATTGGTATATAGCATAGTAATGTATCATGCCATTGGTGGACGGGCGAGGGATCACCTCACAAAACGGGAAAAATCGTACGCCAACGGCGTAGTGATGGAATCTTCCCGGCCAGGAAATCCAACAGACAACGCCTGGATTGAGTCGTTCAACGGCACGCTGCGGGACGAATGCCTGAATGTGCACTGGTTTGATGATTTGACGGACGCACGGAGGAAGTTGCAAGCTTGGCAGCGAGAGTACAATGAGAGTCGACCTCACCGGTTTCTCAATGAGCTCTCTCCCTAGCAATTCAAGGCCCTTTGGGCCCAACGAACGTCAGAAATTCACTGACTCCCCCGCCCCACGATTTCTTTGGTCAGTGATTTGAGAAACTTCGTGCCCCTTCGCGGAAAATCACCGACATCCTGGTCGGGATCTCGCTGTTCTTGCAAAAACGCCCCTGCTTGCCCAATAATCCTAAGCAGCCGTACCGATTGGATCAGGATTAACCCGATGGAAACGCCTCAAGCTCCCTTCCCAAGACACCCACCTTGGCTGAAAGTTCGTTTCCCAGGCGGGGAGGGCTACCACAACCTCAAGAAGCTGGTCCGCTCCCACTCCCTGCATACCGTTTGTGAGAGTGCCCACTGTCCCAACATCGGGGAGTGCTGGGAAAGCGGTACGGCCACCTTCATGATCCTGGGCGATATCTGTACCCGAAGATGCGGCTTCTGCGCCGTCCAGACGGGCAGACCGCTCGGCTACGATCTGGCCGAGCCTCTCCGGGTGGCTCAGGCCGTTCGCACACTCCAACTCCGGCACGCCGTCATCACTTCAGTGGATCGAGACGACCTGGAAGATGAGGGGTCCCAGGTCTTTGCCCGGACCATTTTCGACATTCGCCAAGCCAGCCCGGCCACCAAGGTGGAGGTCCTGATTCCCGATTTCAGAAAAAACTCCGCCAACCTGGACCGGGTCATTCAGGCCAAGCCGGATGTCCTGGCCCACAATCTGGATACCGTGCCCCGGCTGTTTGCCAAGGTGAAGCCCCGCGGCTCCTACCGCCACTCCCTCGACCTGTTGAAATATGTCAAGCAGAGGGACCCTTCCATCAGGACCAAAGCTGGTTTTATGTTGGGACTCGGGGAAGAACTCTACGAAATCGAGCAAGGCATGGAGGACATGCGGTCGGCCGGTGTGGATATCCTGACCATCGGGCAGTATCTGCGGCCTTCAAAAAAACACCTGCCGCTGCTGAAATACTATCGACCGGAGGAATTCGGGGAACTCAAGAAGAAGGGGGAGGCCCTGGGAATCCCCCACGTGGAATCGGGTCCCTTGGTGCGAAGCTCCTATCACGCCGCCGAACAGGTGGACGATCTGCTGAGCAGAGACAGCCGACCCTTTAAAATCCTGTGATCTAGTCCCGCCGCGTCACGAAACCCTCCAAGTCTTGCGACCGGAGCTTTTCCAGAGCTTCCATGGCTTTGGCGCGGCTGGGAAAATCGCCCACCAGCACCCTGTGGAAACTGCCTCGTGGCGTTCGGAAGAGGCTCACCGTCACCGGGTCGTAGTCCCCTTCCAATTTCCTTTTGAGGCTGTGAGCCCGGGGCTCTTCGGTGAATGAACCCACTTGAACCGCCAGCCTCGCGGCAGTTGCCTCTATTCGAAGGATTTCGAGTCGGACACTGGCCGTACCAGGTCGGACCATGTCGATCTCTTGAGCAGCTGCGTGGGAGAGGTCGATGATGCGCCCCCTGACAAAGGGCCCGCGGTCGTTGACGCGGACATGAACCCGTTTGCCGTTGTCCAGATTGTGGACCCGGACCACAGTCGCGAAGGGCAAGGTCCGGTGGGCCGCCGTCATGGCATGCATGTCGTAGATTTCCCCGTTGCTGGTCCTTTCCCCGTGGAAGGGGTCGCCGTACCAGGAGGCAATCCCGTAGATTTCGGAATGCGCGATCTTCAGATCCGGAGATCCCGGGACAGGCACCAGGAGGAGATTTTTTCTACACCCGGCCGAGAGCAGCAACAAGCCCAGCCCGGCCCACAATAAACCCTGGCATTGACGGTAGGACCAACTCATTGAATAAAAGTTATCGGAGGCGGATGAATTCGGTTGAGATCTTTGGCTGCACAATCGGTTGATCAATGAAGGGGAAGATCGAGCTGAGCCGGTTGTTCCAGTCTGCCGGCGGCTTTCGGCTTCATGGGCAAGCGGGGGAGTTCCAGGTCGGGTTTCGGGTCCGTACCGACGGAATCCCGGTTCCTTGACGCGCCCCTTTGGTGACAGTTGCGGGTTAATCCATGGCGTCGTCCGACGGCCAACTGTAGAGCCTCCCCTGGCGCCGATCGAATTCCAACTGCCGCTCTTCCCTGTTCAGCAGTTCTTGAATGTACTCCAACACCTGTTGCTTGCCCCGTTCGGAAATCCGCTCCAAACGATTGATAATGACGTCACGCAACCGCAAGTTATAATCAGTGGCTTTGCCGGCATCCTGCGACGAGCAGGAATTGCTCACTGACTCTAAATTCTCCATTTTCGTTCCTTTCCCAAAGGAAGAAACCCGCGTTTCTCACCGTGTCGCCGGTCATCGGAATGGAAAAGAGCTTGTCATTAGCCTCTTGCAGAGTTTCGTTGGGAGGTTTCAGCGCACAGGGGGTGTTGAGCACGCCCCGGCTGGCCTATTCTCCCTCAGGCTGCCCAGGCCCCCTCAAACGTAGTCCCCCGCCAGGCACTTCCGACGCGAGCACGGGCCGTAACGAAAATTTCTGCGCCATGATCACGCTTCCCGGTGAGAAATATGGGTAAAAGCAGCGCCACTATAATCCGAAACCCGCATTTAGGCAATACTTGTTTCCGGCAAAGTTTTCGAATCTTTCTTGCGCGAAACCGGCTTGGAATTTCCGCATCAGTTTGAGCCCTGATTGGCGTAACACCTTTATCAGTAAGGAGTTCCAGGATCCGACCCCGGATGACAGCAGCCGGGGCGTCCAGTTTGGGAACGGACTGCCGGTCTCAACCGCCGCCTTGGAGCGGCCTCCCCCAAGGGCTTCCGTTTGCCGCCTCTTACCAGGCGTTCTCAATGCGAGCCGCCTCGCTTCAGTTTTTGCAGAATCGCTCCAACTTGCATCTTCAGGCCGGCCTCGTCCAGCGTCGTCACCCTGCCCTCCTCCAACAGCGCCTCGCCTCCCACCATGGTCAGGATTACGTCCGAAGCCCTGGCGGAATGGACGATGGCGGTTATCGGAGAGAACACCGGCAGGGTATGGATTCCGGCTAGATCCACCGCAATCAGGTCGGCTTTTTTTCCCGCTTCCAGCGACCCGATCGAGCGTGACAAACCCAGTGCCCTGGCGCCCCCCAAGGTTGCCAGATGGAGCGCCTGCTCGGCTGCAAATTCCCGCTGGGAGCCACCAGCGTCCAAGCGACCTCCCCTGCAGCCAAACCAGGAGGGATTGAACAGACTGAACCGCATCTCTTCAAACAGGTCCATGCTGTTGTTGCTGGCCACGCTGTCGCTTCCCAACCCCAGTGGAATTTCAGCTTGAACGACCTGCTTCAGGTTCATCCACCCATGACCCAATTTGCAATTGGATTTCGGGCAGTGGGCCACCGAGATGCGACTCTTCTTCAGCAGAGGCAGGTCCCCTGCCTGCAGCCTGACGCAGTGAACCAGCAGGGTCCCCTCCGCCAGCACCCCCATTCGGTGTAGATACTGAACCGGGCTGCAGCCTGGAGCTACCCACTGGATGCCCCTGGAGCGCAGGGTTTCCGCCATCGGCCCCGTCCCCTGCTCGATCAGAAGGCTCTCTTCCTCCGACTCGGCCAGATGAATGCACACCGGCAGGCTTCTGGAGTCGGCCCACTGCCGGACCATACGAAACAGACGCCCGCTCACGCTGTAGGGAGCATGGGGCGAAACTCCCAGGACGATCCTGGCGGACCGATTCCGCCGCCCGGCCGCGGTCCCTGTCCGTGCCTCCAGGTTTGCCAATTTCCCCTCCAGGTCCGTCAGGCGATCCTCGGCTTCCTCCGGCCTGGGTGAAAAGACTTCCTGATAGAGAATTCCCCGCAGCCCGCTGTCGGTGAGGGCATCCAGACTGGTGCCCAGGTCCATGGCGTCTCCCAGGGTGGTGATGCCGGCCCGAATGGCTTCGCAAGCGCCCGCCAGGGCCGAGATCCTGAGATCCTCCCGGGTCAGGAGTTCATACTTGGTTTGGGTGAGACGCCGAATCCAATCCCAAAAGGGAAGATTCTCCAGGTAACCCCGCAGCAGGGTGAGCTCCAAGTGGGAGTGCACGTTGACCAAACCCGGCAGCAGCGCCGCGCCCCTGAAGTCACGCACCTCCCGGTCGGGGTAGCGTCTGAGCATCTCGGCGGCGGGACCGAGGTCCTGGATCCGCTCACCATTGAGGACGACCGCCCCCTCCGAGATCGGCGGGGAGATGACCGGGACCACCCAACTGGCGGAGAGGATCATGAGGCCAGCACCTGAGGACGGAAGGGGACGAGACGATAGCCAACCTTGCCGGGAGGAGAAGCCGGGTCAAAGGCGGCGACACAATAGCCGTCGCCAAACAGATCGGTCACCTGCCGCTTGAAGTCCCGCTGAATGGTCGCCGCCCGGACAGGGTCCACGACTCGGATCTCGGCGATGTCAGCCGGAAGCGGCAGGATCACCGATGCGGCCGGAAGCAGGTTCTCCGCCCGGTTTTTGCCGCTTTCGGTTCGCGAGCGCACCCGGGGGCTGGTGAGGTGCCATTCGGCCACCAGGCGATCGGTGGGCAGGCGGCCGTGCAGGGAGCTGGTGCTGGGGCCGTAGGCGTCGGCAATGTAGCGTCGGCAAATGACTCCCAGACGTTCCAAATTGAAATAAGCGTTGTGGATTTCGAGCGGATCGAAGGTCCACTCGATGCGCTGAATTCCCCGGCGGATGGCCTCGTCCCTCTGAGCCAGCTTGAGTGCCTTGCCGATGCCCCTGCGGCGGAAGTCCTGCCGCACCCCCAACATCTGGGAATGCAGGTAAACCTTCCCGTCCCGAAATCCGGGCAACGCGTTGATGAATCCGATCACCCGCCCACCGGGGTCCAGAGCCCCTAGAACCAGGCCCCCGATCTTGTTGAGAAGCAACAGCGTCCTCAAGGGCAGCAGGTCTTCATCCTTCCAGCCCCAGGTGGTGCGCTGGATGTCGACGCATTGACGCAACGTCTCCAGCGAAGTCAACTCCTCGATTCGAATCTCCGGGTCCGGCATGGGGCGCTCTCAGTGTCAGTGGAGGGGAAGGCCCCCTCAAGGGCCCCGGCTGTCACCCGCCCACGTAGGTGAGATTGAAAAAAAGGAAATCGGCCACAAAATGGGAGAGGGCGGCGGACTCGAATCCCGCCCGCCAGAAGACGGCTCCGAACAACATCCCTCCCAGGAAGGCGGTGGTAAAGCCGAAGCTGCCATGGACCAGGCCGAACAACCAGGCGGACAGGAGAATCGAGCCCAGGACCGCCAGCCAGCCCAGTCGGGTCCACCCGCGATCCGCCAGGGGCTGGAGGACCCGGGTCAAAATATAGTAGAAGGCGGCCAGCAGGAAGAAGCGAAAGACCAGTTCCTCCGTCACCGCCGCCCGTAGCGACAGGACAAAGCTGTCGTAGAAACTGTCCATTTCACGCAAATAGAGCGGGATCCTGGGACTGAAGCGAAAGGGGGCGAACATGCGGTAGAAAGTGAGGCCGATGGCTGCTCCCGGAAGGACCCCGAAGATCACCACTTGCCTTCCCTTGCCGAGCCAGGCCGAAGGACGGTTCATGAGGAAGGGTTGAAAGCCGGTTTTAACGGAGAAGACCGCTCCCATAAAAGCACAGGGAGCGTAGAGGCAAAACAGTCTCAGGAATTCCGCCCAGGGCCAGGCCTGGCTCTGCTGAAGATTCCGGTCGGAAAGGCAATGGCTGAAACTGGCCAGCAGGCCCAGGATGGCGGCATATCTGGCCGCCGTGCGCCAGTCGATCTCCTGAAAAAACCAGGGTTTGGGCCTGGCGGCCCCGCGGGGTGGCTCGGAGGCGGTTCCCGCGGCATCTGAAGATCGATTGGGATTCAACAGGGTGTCAACCTCGCGGGTCGGTGTCTCCGACCCAATGCCATCCAAAATCGTAGTGAGAGTTACGCAAAGCGGGCCCCCGCACAGGCTAGGCGGGGCCTTCGCCAGGGCCGTTCATGCCAGGGGGACCTCGACCTCCTGACCTCGCCTCTCGGCCGAGAGATAGGAGGCATACATCACCGCCAGGGTATCCTCCGCCAACTCCCCGCCGGATTGCGGCTCCCGGCCGCTGAAGACGCACTCCATGAAATCCTGCAACTCTTGGGGGTAGCCGCTCATCCAGTCCTCGTCCGGGGCCGGGTGGCTCCAACCCTGCTTGGTCCCTATTTTCTCCACGATGTAGACATCCCGGAGCTGGTCCTCCCGCGGGTTATAGGTGGTTACGGAATCGGTCGGATTGATGTTGCAACGGGTGCGATGGTTGTTGGCCATGACTTCCAACCAGTTGTGCACGCCGCCCAGCACGATCTCGCTCGAGAAGATGTCGGCCACCATCCCGTCCTCGAAGACCACATGCATCTGGCCGTAGTCCTCGACATCCTGGTAGTCGGTCCGCAGCAAACCCGCATCCTGATAGCTGTCCAACCGGGTGATCTCATGGACCCGGGCGCTGACCGAGCGCGGGCGCAACGGCCGGCCCAGTCTGGCCAAGCCCTCCTCCCGCTTCAGGTAGAGCGCCGCCGTCAGGGGGTGGCAGCCCTTGCCCACGATGGAGCCGCCTCCCGCCCGCGACCAGAACCCGTAGGCTTTGGAGTGCGATCCACTGTGAGACTCCTCTCCCATCATCCACAGGATTTGAGCTTGGCTCGAACGCAGAATTTCCCGTTCTTTTTGAATGGAGGGCGCGTAGACCCAGTTTTCGGCATACATGAGCCGGCACCCCGTTCGGGCGGCTGCTTCCCGCATCCGCCGGGAGCTGGCCAGGGCCTCCCGCATCATGGTCTCTCTAGAAAAACTGCGGGCGTCGAAGCGCTCCTGTCCGGCCCCAAAGTAACCGGTGAGCGGCTTTTCCACGATGACGTCCTTGTTGGCTTTGAAGGCCTCAACGGCCACAGCCTCATGCACATAGGCAGGTGCGCAGATGTCCACCACGTCCACTGCATTCAACAGGCTCGGCAGGGAGTCAAAGGCCGTCAGCCCGTGGGCGCCGGCAAGGGCCTCAGCGCTTTTCCGGGACCGGGACACCACCCCTACCACCTCCACCGGGACGCCAAAGACCTGACGGTAGCAGGCCAGATGAAAGCGGGCCGCGAATTGAGCCCCCACGATGCCGACTCGAATTTTTGAATGCATGGATCCTTGACCGCCGGCCGGGAGCTGCGCGAGTGACAAGAGGGCCTGGAGTCCTTTCCCAGGATCATGGACCGGTCCGGGAAGCTCCCTCAGCCCTGCCCTCACCCAGAAACGTTTTCAGCCTCTCCATGGCTTCCTGCAGTATGCCCCGGTCGGCCGCATAGCAGAGGCGCACCGATCCCTCCCCTCCGGCCCCAAAGGCCACTCCGGGAGCGAACCCGACTCGCATCCGAAGCAGAAACCTGCGGCAGAAGTCAAAGGAGTCGGACAACCCCTCGATCCGGGGAAACAGATAGAAGGCTCCCAGCGGTTCGGGAAGCCTGACGCCAGGAATCGCCTCCAGGGCCTGGCGGCAAAAATCCAGGTTGTTTCGCAGCCGTTCCCGCATAGACTCCAGCTCCGACTCCCCTTCCCGGAGAGCCACTTCGCCGGCCTTCTGCGCCATGGCCGGGGCGTGGGAGATCACGAATTCGTTCAGTTCGGCGGCCTTTCGCGCCGCATCCCGGCGGGTCACCAGCCAGCCCAGGCGCCAACCGGTCATGCAGTAGGTCTTGGAGAAGGATTGCACCACCACTAAGGCGTCATCCCGATCGCACAGGCGCAAAATGGACGGAGCCACCCGCCCGGCGTAGTAGAGGCGTTCGTAGACCTCATCGGCCAGAAGCCACAAACGGTGACGGCGGCAGAACTCCAGCAGTGCCTCCTGGTCCTGCCGGGAGGCGACCCAGCCCAACGGGTTGGAAGGCGAGGTATAGAGGAGGAGGCGGGTTCGCGGAGTCAGGCAGGACCGGAGCCGGTCAAAGTCGATCTCGTAGCGGGAGCCCCTCAACGCCATCGGCACCTGCCGGGGCCTGGCGTTGAACATCTGGACGATAGCCGAACCGTTGGGCCAGGCCGGAGTCAGCAACAGGGCCTCGTCCCCCGGGTCCAGGGCACAGCGAATTCCCACGTTGAGGGCCTGCACCCCCGAGCTGGTAATGACGATCTCGGTGCCTGGATCCAGCTCCACGTCGTGCAGCTCCCGGTACTTATCGGCCAGGGCCTTGCGCAGACTGGGGAGTCCGGCGTTTTCAGTGTAAAACGTATACCCGTCAGCCAGGGCCCGGGTCGCGGCCTCTTTGATGTAGTCGGGCGTGGGTTGGTCCGACTCGCCGAAATAGAGCTTCAGAACTCCCTCCATGGAAAAGGCAATGTCGGCGATTTCGCGAATGCGCGACGCCGGCACCGCGGCAACCGACGGGGCCAGGGGAGCTTTTTCCATGAAGACTTCAGACTTTCCGGGAGAAGGAGAACCGGCTTTGCTGATTTGCGTCCGCACCGTTCGAGCCCCTGGCTGCCTCTCCCATCATGGGGAGACATTTCGAATTCGTTGAAATAGCTTGGAGGCTGTGGTACAAGAAACCACGAGTGGCGCTATGGTGTAATTGGTTAACACGCTGCCCTCTCAAGGCAGAGAGTACGGGTTCGATCCCCGTTAGCGCTACCATCTTCCCTTCCCGCCTGTTCTCCGAAAATCCAATAACCTATTTATTTTTCAGCATTTTATGCTCTACCCAGGGTTTGCACCATCCTTGGAATTCCCATAAGACGCCATGTTGAACGTGGGAAAAGAAAGGGATCATGGGCAGGCTCGCCGTTGCAAAGACCAAATTTATCACAAAACCGGACCGATGACCTTCCAGTTGACGAACCACCCAAGACGCTGCGACCCGAAGGTCGACTAACTATCCCTCCCCCCCATTACACCCAAAAGAGAACTGGAACGTCGCTAAGATTGGCCAGATCATAAATGAAAATGCAAATCATTATCATTTTTATGTTGACATCTCCCACCGACATTCCTATCCTCCCACATTATTGAAAGTGAATGTCATTTTCAGTTAATTTCAGATAACGGGGCTGAGGGTTGAAGACACATGCAGAGGGACCCAATGGTAATTGGGAGGACTGATGGTGGCGCCCCTTATGTATTTGGAAGCCTTGAAGCTGACCAGTTCGACGGAATGAGGCAGAAAAGCGGGCTGCATTGGGTGTGGAAGCCTGCTACCCGCAATTCTGCCCGACGACACAGCCGCAAGAGGACGTAATCCCCTGACGACCGATTGCCGTTAGGTAATTATAGCCGGCAATCCACCCATGCGCCATCCTCCCCGGCGCGTCCATCGTTCGCCTTTTCGTCCTCTTCGGCTGCTTCTCGGAAGTTTTGGAGGAAGGAAGCAACCTTACGGAGGTGCGAAAAGACAGTCATGTTCAAGCATATAACCGCATTCCTTTTGTTGACGCTTTTTGCTCTGGCTCCGCTTTGGGCTCAGAGCAGCAAGGTGGCCGTCGAAGGCGCCGTTATCGATTCCACCGGCGGCGTGCTGGTGGGCACCGATGTATTTCTCCGTAATTCCCGTTCCGGGCTGGAGGTCCATCAAGTCACCGATGGGCAAGGTCGTTACCAGTTCATGGTGGCCCCCGGCCACTATGAGCTCACCGCGGCGGAAACGGGATTTGAGAGCGTGACCAATACCTTGGACGTGACTGATGCCAAGGGTGTCCAGCGCAACCTGGAACTGGCTCCCGAGATCCTGGCCGATCAGGTGGTGGTCGTTTCCGGCTCACGGGAGCAGGAACTCAGCGAAAACTCGACCACCAAGGTCGACATCATCCCCAGCACCATGCTGCACGATTCCGGTTATGAGACGGTTCGGGATGTTTTGTCCGAAGAGCCGGGCATCATCACGCGTAGCGGCTCCTCGGGAAACCGGTCCGAAACCCAAATTCAGGGAATCGATTCCCGCCAGTCCTTGATTCTGATCGATGGTCTTCCCATCGTGGGGGCCAAGGGCATCAAGAGCGGCATCCTCAATATGGACCGCCAATCGGTCGGCCGTCTCGACCGCATTGAGATCGTCAAAGGCGCCTCTTCGGCCCTCTATGGTTCCGATGCCATTGGGGGCGTCATCAACATGATCACCCGAGAACCCACCCAGGCATTCGAGGGCAGCCTCACCGCCAGTGGTGGAACCCTCAACCGCTTCGACGCCCGCAGCGACATGGGATTCATCAAGGACAAGTGGAGCGGATTCTTCGAGGTGGAACGGCACAAGCGGAATCCTTACAGCCTGTTGCCGGACGATTTCCGGACCACGGGGTACGGTTTCCACCGCTACGACTATCTGGGCAAGCTGGCCTACAAGTTCTCCGAGAACGTTTCGCTACGGACCATGGCCAATGCCTTTGTCAATCAGGAGAAAGGCAGGTACCAGGGAACCATTGGACCCACCGGGACACTCACCAATGATAGCGCCCAGAACTACAGCGCCGTGATGGACATCGGCCTTTCCCCGCTGACTCAATGGAACCTGCGCGGTTACTACGGCAAGTATGATGAGAGTTCGGCTCTGGATGTCTTCAGTCAGCCGGGGGAAATCAACGACACCGCCAATCTCAACCAGCGCCTCTACCGCTTCGATAGCTCGGTGTCTCAGGTGATCGGCAGCCGGCAGCTTCTCCAAGGCGGCGTGGAGTGGACTCAGGATCAATACCGGGGATACAACCGGGTTCTTGGAGACAATGCCGGTCAAGGCATTACCATGGTCGACCTCTGGTTCAACGACCGTATCTCCGTTCACAACCGCCTCTCGGTCACGTTGGGCGGCCGCTTCAACAACCACAGCCGTTACGGAAAGCACTTCGTCCCGCGGGCCAGCGCTCTGTTTCGAGTCACCGACGACCTGAGGCTGCGGGGTGCGGTTGGTCGAGGCTTTCGTGCCCCAGACCTGGGTCAGCTCTATTTCCGGTTTCAGAACCCCTCCCATTTCTACCAGGTCATCGGGAACACCCATCTCGAGCCGGAGGAGTCCACCACCTATCAGCTCGGATTTGATTACAACCCCAAAAAGTTTCGATTTGCCGTGAACTTCTTCCGCAACGACATCCAGGATCTGATCCAGGCGGAATACCTTGGTTTTCCCACTTCCCCGCAACAATTGGCGGGACTGCTCCAATCCTTCAAAATCGCTCCCGTCTTCAACCCCAGCCTGTTCCGGGCCTTTTACCACTATCAGAATGTGCAGGATGTCTACACCTCGGGGATTGAGACCAGAGTGGTGCTGCGGCTGAATCGAAACCTGGTTCTCTCGTCCGGCTACACCTACCTGGACGCTCGCGACAAGGAAACCAATGCCTTCCTCAGCCAACGTCACCGCCATCACGGCAATTTCCGAATCTTTTACAACACCGACCGGTTGGGAGGATTGCGAACCAACCTGCGCGGCACCTATTTCGGCAAATGGCCCATCGTCGGTCGCAACGGCAGCTCCATCGGCGACACCTACCAGATATGGGACTGGTACCTGGCCAAACCTCTCAAGCGAGGAATCGAACTGTTCACCTCGGTCGACAACCTGTTAGACAGCCAGGATTCGGGGTTGACCTCCATCCAGCCCACCTTCTTCCGGGCTGATCCTGGGCGTCTCCTGAGGGTGGGCATTCGCTGGCGCTTCGGGGTGGAGTGAGGGACAATGACTTGCTGAGTGGAGGATGTCTTCAATGCTAAACGGGCGTTTCCCAAACACACTTGGCCGCCGCGCCTTTCTGGGTGCTCTTTTTGCTCCAACTGCCCTGGCTCTGGCCGACTGGAAGGAGTTCCGCGGAAATGGCTCCAGCTTGATTTCCAGCCAGGAGCGCCTACCGCTCGAATGGTCGGATCAGAATAATCTCTCCTGGAATACCACAACTCCCGGGTATGGTCAGTCCAGCCCCGTTATCTTCGATCAATACGTCTTTGTCACCTCCGTTGAAGGGGCTCGCAAGGAAACTCTGATCCTCTCGGCCTTCGACCTCTCCGACGGAAGAGAACTTTGGACCCATCGAGCGGCCCCGGCGCAGTCCATTCTGGACTCGGACATGATCAGCAAGGCGGCGCCAACTCCCGCCGCCGACCGCGCCGGCGTCTACGCTTTCTTCGAGACCGGAAATCTTGTGGCCCTCGATCACCAGGGTCAACTCCAGTGGGAACGCCGGTTGACGGACGAGTTCGGGGCATTCGGGGGACGGCACGGCATCGGAAGCTCGCTTCGCTTCTGCCAGGCGGGTGTGATGGCCCTGGTGGCCCACGACGGTCCCTCCTATCTGATCTGTGTCGACCCGAGGACAGGCAAGACCGCGTGGAAGACGGTCCGGCGCAAGAAGGTTTCCTGGACTACTCCCGCGGTGACGGAGCACGACGGCCGCGAGTTGGCGCTGGTCAGCGGCGGCGACCGGGTGGACGCCTACGATACAAAGGACGGTTCACTGCTGTGGACCCTGGAGGAGTTCGAACGGGCCTCCGTCCCGTCACCCACCCCCACCCCGGGAGGAGCGATCATCGGTTCCAGCAAAAAGGGCTGGACGTCAGCCATCCGGTTCGGCTCGGCTGCTTCTACAAAGCCCGAGATCGTTTGGCGGACCTCGGAGGCTACTTCCTATTTCAGCTCCCCCTTGGTGCACCGCTCGCGCGTGTATATGGTCAACAAAGCCGGCGTCGCCTTCTGCCTGGACCTCGAGACAGGTCAGGAAGTGTGGCATCAGCGGCTGAAGGGGCCCTGCTGGGCCTCCACCATTGCCGCCGGCAACTCCATTTACTTCTTCGGAGTCGATGGAACCGTCGAAGTCTATAGCGCAGCAGATAGTCCTTCGAAAATTGCCGAGAATCATCTGTCGGAACAATCCCGCCTTTACGGCATTGCCGTGGACGAAGGAAAGCTGGTCCTCCGCTTCGGCCGCCGACTCATCTGCATTCGGCAAGCCTGACCTGCACCGATTCCCTCCGGAAGTTCCCGCCCGCCGGTCTCTGGCCTCCAACCCTGGCATGGACGGGTCCCGCGCCTAAAAAATGTTGCAATTGAAATTCAATATCATAATAATCTGCTGTACGTAACTACACTCCCGGGAGCACACTTCCGGCGCCGCGTCCTTTAGTCACCACCTCTAGGGAACTTCTGCTCATGCCGAAACCAAGTGTCACCATGCTGCGGGCACTCGTCTGGACGCTCACCATTGTTCTGGCCTCAACCGCAACCGCTCACACCTCGACGCTTTGGATCCGCGGCCAGGTGCTCGATCCCTCAGGGGCCCCCATGTCCGGGGCTACGGTGACATTGACAGGGGAAGATCAGCGTTTTGAAAGAAGTGTTCAGACGGGAGAGGAAGGCCGCTTCCAATTTGGCGAGTTAAGCCAAGGCGACTATCAAATCACTGCTTCCGGCCCGGGCTACCTTGCCTCTGACAAGAGTCTGAGTCTGCCGAAGGCCGCGACTGATGAGATCCAACTGGCTTTGCAACTGGATCCGGAGTGGACGATTTACGAGCGCATCATGGTGGTGGGCGATCCCGAGCGCGTGGACGAGATCCCCGGAGCAGCCCATATCATTGGTCCCATGGAGTTGAAGAGACAAAAGCAGGGGCTCGATGATATTCACCGCATGCTGAGGCAGATTCCCGGAGTCAATATTCAGGAAGAGGAGGGTTATGGTCTGAGGCCCAACATCGGAATGCGAGGGTCCGGTGTGGACCGAAGCTCCAAAATTACCTTGATGGAAGACGGGGTTCTGATCGCTCCGGCTCCTTACGCCGCCCCATCGGCCTACTACTTCCCCACTGCCGGACGCATGCGATCGCTTGAGGTTCGCAAGGGCTCCAGCCAGATCAAATACGGCCCCGGAACCAATGGAGGGGTGCTCAATCTGGTGTCCAGCGAAATCCCAAAGGCATTGAGTCTGGACGGCAAGCTCGGTTTCGGCTCCGACTCCGCGGGTCAGGGACATCTCAATCTGGGTGGCTCACATGGCAACTTCGGGTGGTTGGTGGAAAGCTATCAAGTGAAAACGGATGGCTTCAAGGAACTGGACGGCGGAGGGGACACCGGATTCCATATTGGAGACTACATGGCCAAGCTTCGGTTTCAAACGCCACTGGACTCCAGGATCTTCCAGCAATTCGAGGTGAAGCTCGGCGCCACCGAACAGGACTCGGAAGAAACCTATCTGGGTTTGACCGATCTCGATTTTGCCAGCAATCCCAACCGTCGCTATGCAGCCTCTCAGATCGACCGCTTTGACTCGAACCACCGGCAGTACCAGGCCCGCTATTTCCTGGCCTTGCCGGGGGGGCTGGACCTGACCACCATCGTCTATCGCAACAACTTTGCCCGGAACTGGTTCAAGCTCCAGAGCATTGGCGGCAACAGTATCTCCAGAATTTTCGGGGACCCCGATCAATACGCCAGCGAGTTGGACATCGCCCGTGGGCAAGACAGTGATGCGGACATGTTGAAAGTCAGGGCCAACAACCGGCGATATTACTCGCAGGGTGTCCAGTCCGTATTGGGCCTGCAACGTCGCCTGGGAGCTGCCCAACATCGATTTGAATTCGGCTTTCGCTACCACGAAGATGAGGAGGATCGGCTCCAGCACGAGGATGGTTTCCAGATGAGCGCTGGCCGCATGGCCCGAACCAGTTTTGGTGCTCCGGGAAGCCAATCCAACCGGGTCAGTGATGCTCAGGCGAGATCCTTTTTTCTCCAGGACGAGATCCGATGGGACCGCTGGACCGTGACGCCCGGCATTCGTTACGAGAATATCGACCTGACTCGAACGGATTTCTCCAGAAGTGACCCCGAGAGAGTCAGCCCGACGCGAGTCAGGACCAATGGGGTGAAGGTCGTGATCCCTGGAGTAGGCGTCAATTTCGATGCCAACCGGAAAATACGGCTCTTTGGCGGCATCCACAAGGGATTCTCGCCTCCAGGTCCTGGATCGAACGAATTTACCGAGGCGGAGGACAGCGCCAACTATGAGTTCGGCTTCGGTCTGGGTCAGGCGGGCTTCAACACCCAGATTGTTGCGTTCTACAGCGATTACAACAACCTTTTGGGTGCGGATACCTTAGCCGCGGGAGGACAGGGGACGGGAGACCTCTATAACGGCGGAGAGGCCCGGGTTGTGGGTATGGAGGCTTCGGTCTCTTACGACCTGGTTGCGTCGTTGCAGCCTGGATTTGCTCTGCCCCTACAAATCGCCTATACCGTCACCGACGGCGAGTTCCGAAACGCCTTTGATAGCGCTTTTGGCCCTTGGGGGGACGTGGTGGTGGGAGACAAGCTCCCCTATCTCCCTCCTCACCAGTTTTATGCAAGCCTTGGGGTCAGAGCCAGGAAGTGGAATGCAGGTTTCGACACCCACTGGGGCAGCAGCATGAGAACCACGGCCGGCCAGGGCTCAGCACCTCTGTTGCAGCGAACCGACGCCTACGCCGTTCTCAATCTCTCGGCAGAATACGAGCTGTCACAACGGGCCAGTCTCTTTGCCAACCTGCAGAATGTAGCCAACAATCGCTACATCGTGGCGCGGCGTCCCGCCGGCGTTCGGCCGGGACTTCCTCGCCTGTTCATGGCCGGGATTCATTTTAGACTGGGACGCGAACGCTAGTAGTTGAGGACTTCAGTGGGAACACTCTTCGCTCAGCAGACGGTTTGTCAGATCGTCTTTTCAGAACCGGTCTCAGGTTCTTGACTTTGGGGAGGAGGACTCGAGGAGCTAAATAGGCGGTCGCACTCCTGCTGAATCAAATCGCAGTGCTCCAATTCCTCCCGGGCGAACTTCAGAAAGATGGCCTTCCCTCGGGTGTCGTTGAACTTTTCGGCATAACGGTTGAAGAAACGGTGAGCTCCCTGCTCCATGGACAAGGCCAGGTGTAAAGCCTCTTCCAGGCTCAGCCGTTCCAGGCGCCTCGTCCGCAGTTCTTCGGGACTCGGAAAGAGTCGATTGAGCTCGTTGTAGTCGAAGTGCAAAAAGACGGGCGCCTTCAAGACCCGCTTGTTCCGTTTCACCAGGGCCGCCCACTCGGTCTCGATCTCCCGCAGGTGCTTTTCCTCTTCGGCCGCCATCTTGAGGAAAGCATCTCTCCCCCGCGGATCTCTGGCTGTTTTGGCCAGGAACTGGTAAAAGTCGACGCCGTTTTTCTCTGTCTGCAGGGCGATACGGAGGGCATCGCGGGCAAAGACCAGATCGGAGTCGAAATCCTCGTGCCGGGCCGGGCGATGCTCCTGGCAATCCTCACACACGCCAAACACCTGGAAGTGGTGTCGCACCGGCTGGAACCGGTAGCGTGAGACCACCTGCTCCTGAAGCTGCTCCAGTTCGGGGCTGAGGAATTCGATCGTCTTCTGGCACTCCACGCATATGATGTGGTGGTGGTGGGGGCGCTTGTAGAGGGGCTCGAATCGGCTGCGACTGTCCCCCAGGTCGATCTCCCTTGCCAAGCCCGAATCGGTCAGGGCCTTCATGGTTCGCGAGACCGTGGTGTACCCGATGGTCCGGTCCTTCTGCCGAACCTGCTGATAGAGTTCCTCCGTGCTCAAGTGGCCTTCGGTTCTGAGGAAGCTGTCGAGGATGACCTGGCGCTGCCGGGTGATCTTGAGCTTTTTCTTCTTCAAATAGGCGGCAAAGATTTTTTTCTGTTCGACCAGTTCTCTGCTTACAGCCATTGTGCAGCCTTTTGAGAGGGAGCCCTGTATGACGATTGGGGCAGGATTGCTACCCCGCGAAGTATAGCATCTCCCCGGAGCGGGCCACAACCGCCCCCGTGACCAGCCCTTGGCCGTTCGGGTGCATTTTGTCTCTAGCCCGAACTCCCCACTCACGCCCCCAGCTTCAACAAGCACAGTCGCAGCCTTCCGTTTGCGTCCTGGCGAAGTGCGTCTCCTGGCCCGTCACCGCAACTCCTGCAGCAAGGCGTAGGCGACCGCCGACAGTAGGAGATGAAAATCCTTTCTTCTGTGTTATCGTTTTTATGCTCTGTGCGAGCGCAAGAAACGAACCGCCGAAGCCTTATCTCGCAACGCCGTGGCGCAAAACTGGCCGAAGATGGCCTGACTGGCGCGGCAGGACGCATCGGCCAAGAAGGGCGGGCTGTTCGGTGTTGGCGATACAGGAGGTGCAGCATGAATGTGGCCGCCTCGGAAACGTTCATATCAACGATGGTGGACCGCATCGTGAGAGGCTTCCAGCCTTCGCGGGTCGTTCTCTTTGGATCCCATGCACGGGGCGCGGCAACCGAGTGGAGCGATGTGGACTTGCTCGTAATACTGCCTAATGGGTCCGACAAGCGGGACACGGCTATCGAGATCCGCCGAGCCTTGGGCGATCTGCAAGTCTGCAAGGACATAGTGGTAGCGACTCCCGAGGAAGTCGCTCGTCGCGGACACTTGGTGGGAACCTTGTTGCGTTCAGCACTCCGCGAGGGAAAGGTTCTTTATGAATGACCCTGAACTCATTGACGAAGCTCGCCGCTGGCTTCGTTTCGCGACGGAGGATCTCAACGTAGCGCAGCGTTTGCTGATAGAGGACGAGGCACCCTCACGCCACGCCTGTTCCCTTGCTCAGCAAGCTGCCGAAAAGGCGCTGAAGGCAGCACTGGTACTTGAGGGAATAGACTTCCCGTTCCGACACGACCTAGATGCCTTACGGCACCTTCTCCCGGACACTTGGTCTGTGCGGCGCACCCACCCCCGATCTTGCTCAATTGACGGAATGGTCTGTCGAGGCACGGTATCCAGGTGATTGGCAAGAGGCCACGGCGACCGATGCCGAACGGGCGGTCTCGCAGGCACGAGGAGTTTGCAACTCGATAGCAACCGAGTTCGAGCGGCGCACAAACGCTGAATAAGTTTGTCGAACGCAAAATTGTTTCCTGGTGTGCTTGAGGGGAATGGTGGATTATTGACACGTGGAGAGGAAGATGTTGTCGCCCACCCCCGCCGAACGAATCTCCGAAGATACTTGGAATCGACTGAAACAGGCGCAGGAACTTGAAGTGCGCTTGGGCGAGGAAACCCTTACAGATATCCTCTCCCTTGACTTTGCGCGTCTAGCAGGAACACACGAAATCAAGTTGTTCCAGACATTGAAACCCGAAGAGGCAAGGAAAGGAACAGACTTGGAAGTATTCCTGAATACGGGTGGAGGTGCCACGATCAGGTATGCCATTCAGGCCAAGAAGCTCTATCCGGACAAGGGATACATTCACATCAACGCCAAAGCGGGAAAGAGCGGCCGCTTTCAAATCGACGTTCTTGAAGATCATGCCAAGTGTGTGGGTGCTATCCCCTTCTATCTGCTGTTCAACTACATTGACCATGCTGAAGCGAGTGAATATTGGAACTGCTGCAAATGCGCCGTCGACGAGAAACAGCTTGGCTGCACACTCGTGCCCAGTTGGCACATTCGAGAAGCAATTTGCCAGCGTGGCTGTCGGACCTTTCACTTTCTTCATTCAGACCCTGAATCTTTACCATTGCGTTGCAGATTCGAGTGCCCGAACGGCTTGCCATGGGAAGTTAAATTCGAATCCCAAAGGCACCACCTTCCGCTCTTTCCAGACATTGATGTTGCATACCCAGCGCCTTACAGTTGGGTTAATTTCGAGCCGCGTGACCGAGATTGGCCGGAATGGCTATGGACTCGAGACCAACAAATCCTTTCTGCAGACGAGGCGAGAGAGCTGTTCCCAGGATCCACGAAAGAAACTCCTCTTCCACGTCGGATTCTGCTGGTTGGACAAAACTTACATGCCGAGGATATCGTCGATGATTTCGACCGAGCTCGTTGACGTACAGAGGAAGAAGAGCCTTCCAACGTGTCCGGGCTCACGATGAGAAAGCCACAAGTCCCGGCGATACCTTACGGGAGTTTTTCCACGAATAGGGTGAGGATGGGAAGAGGTGGGAGCACGGCATGGACTCTGAATTCTTGCTTTCCACTTTTCTTTCCTTGCTGATCATTCAATCAGGGAGAAACCCATGGCCAACCAGGTGCAAGTCCGTATAGATCAAGCGGGGCCGGCGACATCCACGACCCAGGTTCGAGGCCATCGGATTTCAATGGACCGCCCCCTGGAAAAGGGCGGAGAGGATCGAGGGCTCATGGGGGGCGAGCTCATTCTTGTGGGCCTGGGGGGATGTTTTACCAGCAACCTTCTGGCGGCCATCCGAGCCCGCCAGGCGTCCGTAACCGAGGTGTCCGCCACCGTCACCGCCACGCTGGCCGAAAACCCCTCCCGCTTTGCCGCCATTGACTTGGCCGTATCCGCCGACTGCAGCGATACCGTTCTTCTGCAAAAGCTGGTCACCATCGCCGAACGGGGCTGTATCGCGGCCAATACCCTTCGCGGCGGGGTGAGGTTGACGGTTCGCGTCGCCCGAACGCAGCGCGCAACCGGCTTGTCCTGACCCCGCCACCGCATGACCGTGGGCATGGGCTTCCCGGGAATGATGGACCAGAAGTGTCGGTCTGAAAGGATGACTCACGGAATTTCCGGGATGGGGGTGATAGCCTCTCCGTTAGAGCAATCTCTCAAACCCTCTGAATCAGAGTTTCCAATCGATACCGGCGGCTCTTCTCACGGAAGCAGATTTGCCTTGCGGCCAATCCATAAAGCCAATAAAATCCGAAGTTTCTGGGCAATAGTAGATCCGTGACCGCCCGGGCGACCGTGTTCCGGTGTTGTCGGAAAGGGTGCTTCATCGACCGATGGCCGTCTATCTGGATTGTGCCGCAACTGCCCCGGTGGACCCCAGGGTGCAGCGGGAGGTCATGACCTACCTGGGCGTTGAATTCGGCAATGCCGGTAGTCGTCATCACGGATTCGGCTCCAGGGCCCGCAGCGCCGTGGAGAAGGCGCGGGTTCAGGTGGCGGCGGTGGTGGGCGCCACCCGGGGCGAGGTCATCTTTACCAGCGGCGCTACCGAGAGCAACAACCTTGCCCTGCTAGGTTTGGCCGAGTATGGAACCACAACCGGCAGGGTTCACGTCGTCAGCACCCAGATCGAGCACAAGTCCGTATTGGAGCCCCTGCAGGTGCTCTCAGGCCGGGGCTTTGAAGTCACGCTGGTGGCCCCGGAGCCCGGCGGGTGGGTGCATCCGCGGTCCATCCTGGAAGCGGTTCGAGAGGATACCCTTCTGGTCTCGGTGATGCAGGTCAACAACGAGACCGGCGTCATTCAGCCCATCGAGGAAATGGCCCGCTTGCTGGAGAGGCACCCGGCCTACCTGCACGTGGATGCCGCCCAGGGCTTCGGGAAAGAGATCGGGCTACTGCGCAACCGTCGGATCGACCTGATCAGCATCAGCGGACACAAGATCTATGCCCCCAAGGGCGTCGGCGTCCTGATTACCCGCCGGCGAAAGGGACGGCGCCCCCCTCTCACCCCCCTAATGCATGGGGGAGGTCAGGAACTGGGGTTGCGCCCGGGGACATTGCCGGTACCCCTCATTGCCGGTCTGGGCAAGGCCTCCGAGCTGGCTCTGGCGGAGCACCGGCAGCGCGCTGCGGACTGTCGAAGGTTCAAGGAGACGGTCCTGCGGAAATTGCAGCCTCTGAGGCCCGTTTTCAACGGGGATCTGGACCGGACAGTCCCTCAGATGGTCAATATTTCCCTTCCGGGTGTCAGCTCGGAAGAGGCCATCGAGGCAGTAAGCGACGTGGCCGCCATCTCGAACGGGTCTGCCTGCACCTCGACCTCCGATAGCTGCAGCCACGTGCTGAGCGCTCTCCGGCTGGACGAAGCCCGCATGGAGGGGGCCCTTCGCCTCTCCTGGTGCCATCTCACCCCTCAGCCCGACTGGAGCGGCTTCCTCCGGGCCATTCAGGGGATTCGAGAGCCGGCGGCCCTGGAGAGGCCGGCCGCGGTAGGGCTTGGTCAGGCGGGTGCCGGCTGACAGTGCGCGATACCATCCGAATGGGACAGGACCGGCAGCAGCAAATTCGTTACAAGCGATCCCGGTTTTCGACCCGGCTGCCGGTGGATCGCCGATATACCGCCTCGCACTTCTGGACTGTCGAGCAGCAGGCGGGTCTGTGGCGGGTGGGAATGACCAAATTCGCCACACGGATGCTCGGCGATCTTGTAGAATTCGAATTCGATGCCGAGCCGGGCCAGCAGGTCAGCGTCGGCCAAACTATCGGCTGGATCGAAGCCTTCAAGGCCCTCACCGACCTCTATTGCGTGGTCGAGGGTGTCTTCAGGGGTGCGAACCCCCTGATCGAGCAGGATATCAGCCTGGTAGATTCCGATCCCTACGGAAGGGGCTGGCTCTACAGCGTCAGCGGCAGCCCCGAATCCAAAAGCATGGACGTGCACGGATATGTCGAGATTCTGGACCTCACCATCGACAAAATGAAAGAACAGCCGGGAAACAGGGACAGTCATGGATAAGGCCCGCTACATCATGATCGGCGGGTTTCTGGGGGCCGGCAAGACCACGGCGGTGCTCCAACTGGCCCACCTTCTGCGCCAGCGCGGGTTGCAAGTGGGATTGATTACCAACGACCAGAGCCACGGGCTGGTCGATACCGCCATGCTCGGCTCCAGCGGGTTTCCGGTGGAGGAGATCACGGGCGGTTGCTTCTGCTGCAAGTTCGATTCCCTGGTTAGAGCCTCCGAACGTCTGTCCAGAGACCGGCGGCCCGATGTCTTTTTGGCCGAGCCGGTGGGAAGCTGCACCGACTTGAAAGCCACCGTGGATTATCCGCTGCGGCGCATGTATGGCGAGAATTACTGGATTGCCCCCCTGAGCGTGATGGTGGACCCGGTTCGCGCCCTGCGAATTCTGGGGCTGGAACCCGGGAAGTCTTTCTCGCCCAAGGTGGTTTACGTCTACCGCAAGCAGTTGGAGGAAGCCGACTTCATCGTCATCAACAAAGTCGATCTGCTTAGCCCGCAACGTCTGGAGCGGCTTCGTCAGAGCCTGCAGGAGTCCTTTTCCCCCGGCCGGGTGCTGTCTGTTTCCGCCCGCCAGGGCAAGGGTCTGGAGGAATGGTTCGAACAGATCAGCCAACCCCGTCCCTACAGTCAGACCAACCTGGAAGTGGACTACGACACCTACGCCGAGGGAGAGGCTCTGCTCGGTTGGCTCAACTGCAGCCTGCGGCTGTCGGCAACCGCTCCCTTCGACGGGAACGCCCTCCTGCGGGAGGTGATGGGGGCCATCCAGCGCCGGGCCCGGGGCTGGGAAATCGCCCATTTGAAAATGACGTTGATCCCCGACGAACAGGGCCGGGATATCGGAGTGGCCAACCTGACCGGAAGCCACGCCCCGCTGGAGCAGTCCCATGTGCTGCAAGAACCCCTGAGGGCCGGACAGCTCATTGTCAACCTGCGGGCAGAGGCCGACCCGGAGGCCCTGCGAAGCCTGGTTGAGGAGACCTTGGAGGCCATCCGCCGGGACGGTGGGCTGACGCTCGATATTGAACATCTGGAGTCCTTCCGTCCGGCTCGGCCCAGGCCCACACACCGGCTGCGGGCGGCTGAGTCCGGGGTGGGGTCACTTCAGGCCGCTTCCGGTTGACTTTGAAAGACACCGGCCGCCCGAGGATGCCAAGTCATGCAGGACCAGGACCACTGATGGCGCAACCAGCAAAAATCCTCTATTGTCGTTGCGCCTATGCCAAGGTGATCGCTCCGGAGGTCAAGGATGCGGTCCTTCAAAGGCTTACCCAATCGGGGGTAGCCTTTGAGGCCGTGCCCGATTTGTGCGAGATGTCGGCCCGGCGCGACCCGGCGCTCAAGCGTTTGGCGGCAGAGAGTGGAATTAAGATCGCAGCCTGTTATCCACGAGCCGTAAACTGGCTTTTTTCAGCCGCTCAGGCCCCGCTTTCTCAAGACAAGGTTGAAATCCTGAACATGCGTGTTGACAGCGCTGAGACGGTCGCCGGGCGTCTCCTGCAAGGGGACTCGAAAGGGGAGAAATCATCGTGATTGCCCTCGATTCGGCATTCCAGGTCGGGCTCTATGAAAGCGACAGCCGCCGCCTGCTTGGCGGCGACCAGCAGTACGAGTTGACCCGAAACCTTCTGGACAGAGGCTATTCGGTTTCGATCATCCGCTCGGAGATCCAGATCGAAAGAATCCAAAAGGGCGCCCTGCTCCTTCTGGGACACTTTGAAAAAGAAGGACCCCTTCCAGCCATCGGAAACGGAAATGGGGTCAAGCTCTACTTCCAGGACATCCACGGTCTGGAAATCCCCCAGATTCTGGAGGCCGTGGAAGCGGTGCGCGGGGAAACGGAACTGCCCGGTCCGGGCGGCTGGAAACCCTGGTTTCCGGTGATCGACTACAACCGCTGCACCAACTGCATGCAGTGTCTGAGCTTCTGTCTCTTTGACGTCTACGGGGTTTCCGAGGACAAGATTCAGGTCCAGAACGAAAGCAACTGCAAGACGGACTGTCCGGCCTGCTCCCGAGTCTGTCCCGAGGTAGCCATTCTCTTTCCCAAGTACAAGAACGGTCCTATCAACGGCGATGTGGTTCGGCAGGAGGACATCCAGCGCGAGGCCATGAAGGTGGACATCTCGGCCCTTCTGGGCGGGGATCTCTACGGCTCCTTGCGCCAGCGCCAAACGGAGGCCCGCCAGCGTTTCTCCACCGAGCGGGACGAATCCAAGGCGCTGCTGGAGCGCAAGAAGTGCCTGCGCAAGCTCAAGCTAGATCTTGACATCCCGGACGAGGTTCTGATGAGCCTGCCCTCCGCCGGTGACATCCAGGAACGGGCTGAGCGAGCCAAATCCAAGCTGGCTGCCCGCCAGGCGCGCTCTCAGACCGTACAGGACAGCCGGCCTGCGCCCACCGAAGACGACTGGGGGATTTAACCTCATGCTGACGACCATGCTCTCCTTTGGCTACCGGGTGGTGCGCACCACCGACGCGCGCCTGCTGTGGAAGATCGGCTACAACTTCGGATACAAGGGCATCCGCTCGGTTCAGCGGTTCAAGGCCCGGCTCAAGCAGGGGCAGACCTTCCCCCCTTTCCTCTACGTCTCCATCACCAATAGCTGCAACCTCCGCTGCCAGGGATGCTGGGTGGATGTGGACAAGCCTCAGTCCATGATCAGCTTCGAGGACATGAACCGGTTGATCGGCAATGCCAAGCAGCATGGGAACAGCTTTTTCGGCATCCTCGGGGGGGAACCCTTCCTCCATCCGGACCTGATCGCCATCCTGAACGCTCATCCCGACTGCTACTTTCAGATCTTCACCAACGGCCACGCCATCACCGACAAGATGGCCGCGGCGCTGCGCAGGGCCGGTAACGCCACACCCCTGGTCAGCGTGGAAGGAACTGAAGCCGTCAGCGACGTGCGGCGCGGGCGCACGGGAGTCTTGAACCGGACCCTGGCCGGCATCGAGGCCTGCCGCCGGCACCGATTGATTACCGGAGTCGCCACCAGCGTCTGCCAGAGCAACTTCGATGACCTGGTCCGGGAGTCCTGGATCGACACCCTCATCGACAAGGGGGTGCACTACACCTGGTTCCACACCTACCGCCCCGTGGGGCCCATCGCCAATCCCCAGCTTGCCCTGACCCCCGAGCAGGGCCTCCAACTGCGGCGGTTCGTGCTGGACATGCGCAACCGCAAGCCGATCGCTATCGTGGATGCCTACTACGACGACCGGGGGGAGGCGCTCTGCCCCGCGGCCACCGGAATCAGCCACCACATCAGCCCCTTTGGCGACGTGGAGCCCTGCCCCGTGGTTCAGTTCGCCAACGAGTCCATCCACGACAATCAGGGGGACCTGTTCAAGACCATGACCGAGTCGCCCTTGTTGCAGGATTTTCGCCGGACGGCCGCCAGCGCCACCCAGGGCTGTATCGTGCTGGAACGGCCGGACCTGCTCAAGCAGGTGGTGGAGCGGAACGGGGCTCGAGACACCACCCTGCGGCAGAGGGCCATGCCGGAACTGGAGCAGATGGAATCCAGGCCCAGCCAGTACAATCCGGGTAATGAGTTCCCGGAGGAAAATTGGGCCTATCGATTCGCCAAGAAACACTGGTTTTTCGGATTTGGAGCCTATACCTGAAGAGGAATCCCGCTGTCGGGGGTCCAGGAGGGGGTCGCCAGCATGATTCTGAAGGGAATGGATGATTTCAAGAGGGCGCCGGATTCCGGAAACGGGGTTCTGCTGACGCTTCCCACCAAGGTTCCCAAGCAACCCTATCGCCCCGCCCAGTCCAATATTCCTAACGACAAGCAGGTCCGGGTGTTTCTGAAGAAGGTGGTGGCCGATCATGTCCGAACGGCGGGCGCGGTGCCGCCGCTGACCATGGACGAAATGCGGGAACATGCCGCCGCCGTGCTGAGGACGGCCGGGCTGGAAGGCAGGTACCTGGACTACGCCGCCATTCTGGTCAGCAACGAGGCCTGGCGGGACACCCTGGCCCAGGTTCCCTACGACCGCCGCCTCTTGTTGCTTCCCAAGTGCCTGAGGGTGGAAGAGCGCTGTCCGGCCCCCTTCGACGAGTTCGGACTGCTCTGCAAGGAGTGCGGGCTGTGCTCGATCCAGGATCTGTCGGTGGAGGCGGAACGGCTGGGGTACGCCGTTCTGGTTGCGGAGGGGTCGGCCATCGTGCGACAGATGATCGAGACCGGAAAGATCGAAGCGGTGGTGGGGGTCAGTTGCATCAACGTGCTGGAGAAGTGCTTTCCCCACATGGAAGCGGCAGCCGTTCCGGGAATGGCCATTCCGCTGCTGCAGGACGATTGCGTGAACACCACGGTGGACCTGGACTGGGTCTGGGACCTGATTCACCTGACCTCGGATGACAAGACCTATCGCCTGGACCTGGACGGGCTCAAGAGCGAGGTTCAGAGCTGGTTCCGCAAGGAGTCGCTAGCGGAACTGCTGGGCGAACCCTCAGAGGAGACGACCGCCATCGCCCAGGATTGGCTGGCCAAGGCCGGAAAGCGCTGGAGGCCCTATCTGGCCACCTGTACCTACATGGCCCTGCAGAGCCACCGGCAGGAGGCTGCTCCCCAGGCCTCACCGGAGCTGAAGAAGCTGGCGGTGGCCATTGAGTGCTTCCACAAGGCCTCCCTGATCCACGACGACATCGAGGACGGCGACCTGGAGCGCTACGGCAGCCCGGCGCTGCACGCCGAGGTCGGGTTGCCTGTCGCCCTCAACGTGGGAGACTTTCTGCTGGGAGAGGGCTATCGGTTGATCTCCGAGCTTTCCATCGATCCAGCCATTCAGGTGGAGATGCTGCGGTTGGCCTCGGACGGCCACTTGACCTTGAGTCGGGGGCAGGGGCTGGAACTCTGCTGGGCCAGAGACCCCAAGCCCCTCTCCTCCCTGCAGGTGCTGGACATCTTCCGCAAAAAGACGGCCCCTGCCTTCGAGGTGGCGCTGCGTTTGGGAGCCTGTCTGGGAGGCGCCGACGAGGAAACCCACTCCGTCCTGCGCCAGTACAGCCAATCGCTGGGCATCGCCTACCAGATTCGCGACGATTTGGAGGACTACAACGGAACCAGCGATTCCAACGACCTGGAAGCCCTGCGGCCCTCCCTGATCTTGGCCATTGCCCACAAGCGGGCTTTGCAGGGGCGCGAAAAGGATCTCATCGCCTCGCTCTTTCGATCGGACTGCCGCTATTCCGAGGTTTCCGCGGAGGTCCAGCGCATCCTGGTCGACCGCGGGGTTACCGGGAAGGCCCAGGAGCTGCTGGAAGCCTACAAGGAAGAGGCAGTGCGCTCTCTGCGCTTTCTCTCCAACCCGACGCTGAAAGGATTGCTGCGCCGGGTGGTGGGCAAGATCTTCGGAGAGCAGCTCATCGAGGGGTATTGCAGTGAGTTTGAGGCTCGAAATGCTGCAAGTCGCGCGGCTGGCCCCCAACTTGCTGGGCGAAGCCACTGAGCGGGTCTCCGACTTCCTGCGGAAACAGATCAACCCCGACGGCGGAGTTCGGGATCGCGCCGGCCGCAGCGACCTCTACTACACCGTCTTCGGCCTGGAAGGTCTGATCGCCCTGCGCCAGCAGCCACCCTACCTGCAGGTACGCCCCTATCTGGAAAGCTTCGGGGACGGTGAAGGGTTGGATCTGGTCCATCTGGCCTGCCTGGCCCGCTGTTGGGCTGCTCTTCCCTCCGGCAGCCTCCCTACCCAAACCGGCCGGAATCTGTCCAAGCGGCTGGATGCCTTTCGAGCCCGAGACGGGGGATACGGTCCCATTTCGGGCGCCTCCACCGGCACCGTCTATCACGGCTTTCTGGCGCTGGGAGCCCACCAGGACCTGGGGATTCCCCTGCCCGACCCCCAGGGGTTGGCGGGTTCGGTCCAGTCGCTTCAGTTGGACAGCGGAGGCTTTTCCGGCCGGCGGGGCTTGGCGGCGCCCTCCACCCCCAACACCGCGGCAGCCCTGACCCTCCTCCGGCAACTCGGCGCCCCTGCCCTGCCCGTTAGTTCTGACTGGCTGTTGGGGCAGGCCTGCGCCGATGGCGGATTTCGGGCTGGGGAGAACACGCCCATTCCCGATCTGCTCTCCACGGCCACTGCCCTGCACGCCCTTGCCGGGATGCAGGTCTCCTTCGAGCACCTCAAAGAACCGACGTTGGATTTTCTTGACACCCTCTGGACCAACCGGGGCGCCTTCTACGGGAACTGGACCGATGAAGTAGCGGACTGCGAATACACCTACTACGCGCTGCTGGCGCTGGGCCACCTGAGCCTCTGAGGCCCGTTCGCCGCCTACCTTCGCCAGAAGTTCAACCGGGCCGGCACGGTTGGTTTCGGAGCCGCCGGTTGTCGTCCCCTGGGAGCGCGGGCGTCCCGCCCGCACCTTCTTTCTGCAAACAGCCTCCCAGCCACCGCCACTCCCGTGTAAAGCGCACCAAACCCGCCTTTACGGGGTTCTCTTCCATCGAAGTGCGGCAGGTAGCCACGATTGTGCCAAGCCTTGTGCGGGCGGGACGCCCGCGCTCCCAGGGGGGCATTTTTGGCAGGCTCCATTGCCTCCACCGCCTGAACGGTCCGAGAAATCATTGCAATGTACCGACTCGCCAATGAAGTATAGAAACACGGGAAACCGGCACAGCACAAAGGCCTTGAGATTGACGCGGCAGCAGTATGGCCATATAATAATCTTATGGCCGTAACGACCATCAAATCAACCTACTCGCTGGACGTCGAATCCGTGCGCGCGCTGGAGGCGTTGTCACGCCACTGGAAGGTGTCGAAATCCGAAGTGTTGCGCCGGGCTCTGCGGATTGCGGCAAGGGAAGGAGGACCGGGTAAGGCCGCCACCAGCTCTCTCGACCGATTGCAGGTCTCTCTGCGCGAGCGCAAAGTCAATGTCACTCGGTGGGCGGGGGACGTGAAGCAGGAGCGTCGCGCGGCAGCGCGGTGGCTGCCTTTCCCATCGCCATGATTCACTTGGACACCGGCTTTCTGATTCGGGCGCTGAATCCGGGGTCGGCTCAAGACCGCAGGCTGCGGGACTGGATAGAGGGGGGCCAACCCTTGGGCATGAGCGCCGTTGCCTGGGCAGAGTTGCTGTGCGGCCCACTCGCCCCCTCCGAAGTGGAATTGGCAGATGAGATCGTTGGACAGCGCCGTGACTTCACACCCGAGCAGGCGGTAATGGCAGCCCGTTTATTCAATGAGTCGGGAAGGCGGCGAGGATCATTGGTCGACTGCATGATTGCGGCGGCTGCGCTTGCCGACGGCGCGTCCCTTGCGACCGCGAATGTGGCGGATTTCCGCCGCTTTAGAACCTCCGGTCTGGAACTGGCGTAAGGCTTACTTGTGCGCAGGCCGAACTCAAGTTTCCCAGCCCTGCTTAACGGAGACCGCCTACCTTCGCCAGGAGTTCAACCGGACCGGCACGGTTGGTTTCGGCGTGGCGGGTGGTCCCCTGGGAGCGCGGGCGTCCCGCCCGCACCGTCTTCCTGCAAACAGCTTCCCAGCTACCGCCACTCCCGTGCAAAGCGCACCAAACCCGCCTTTACGGGGTTTTCTTCCATGTATTGTATTACTGCCGAGAAATGCTTCTCATCGCGAACATAGCGGTCGAAATAGTCTCCCATCCAGAAGACCCCAGTCCGCCTTAACAGTCTATTCGCCCGCTTGGCGCTGAACGACTTCCAGGAGTGGATGACCCCATCCAAGGGAAAGCCCGGCAGTGTCTCGATCAACGCATGCACGTGATTGGGCATGATGATCCAGGCCAGAAGCGGGTACCGCTCACCGTCGAAATGCAGCAGCGCATCCCGGACCACCTCTGCGACGCGGGCGTCTTTCAGCCAGCAGGCGCCGTGTCCCTGATCGGCGTAACGCTCGATTCACCTGCGAAGCTGCGCCCAGCGGGGATCATCCGCCGCTTCGCCACCGCTGAGCTTCAGTTCGGTTTTCCAGGCGGCGACCGTCGCGGCGGGAACCGCGTCAACCAGGCGGAAGGTGAGAAATTGCACCGTTCCCGATTCATCGAAGTGCGGCAGGCAGCCACGATTGTGCCAAGCCTTGTGCGGGCGGGACGCCCGCGCTCCCAGGTGGTTATTCTTGACGAGTTCCATTGCCACCGCTTTCAGAACGGTGCGAGAAATCATTACAGTGTACCAGACTGCCAATGAAGCCAGAATCACGGGAAACGGCTACAGCACAAAGGCTTTGAGATTTACGCGGATAGAGTATGGCCATAAAGTATGCTTTTGGCGGTAACCACCATCGAATCGACCTACTCGCTGGGCTTCGAATTCGTGTGCGCGCTGGGGCTGTTGGCAGGCACACTACTGGAAGGTGTCGAAGTCGGAAGTGTTGCGGCGGACCCCCTTTCTGCAACAAATCGCCTATCTCGGTCGGTTGCCCCCTGGGAGCGCGGGCGTCCCGCCCGCACAAAGCTTGGCAAAAAACCAGCTACACGCCGCACTTCGATCAACCGGGATCGGTGCAGTTGCCACCTTTCACCTGGTAAGGGCGGGTTTGGTGCGCTTTGCAATGTAGTGGCCGTGGATGGGGGCTGTTTGCAGAAATAAGGTGCGGGCGGGACGCCCGCGCTCCCAGGGGGGCCTTTTTGACAGGCTCCATTGCCTGCATCGCTAATACAGTCCGAGAAATCACTGCAGTGTAGCAAATGCCCATTGAAGATAAAATCTCGGGAAACCGTTAGGTTCTGGGCTAACCATAACCGATGAATTCAAATACTGTGCTCGATCACGAACAGATCCGTCGGACCCTGGTCTCTGCCACTCGGAAGCTGCTGGATTCCCGGGTCCGGGAGGGCTACTGGGAGGGGGAGTTGTCGAGCAGCGCCCTGTCCACCGCCACGGCGGTCCTGGCTCTGGCCCTGCTTCTGCGGGAGGGAGAGGGGCGGGTGGACCGGGGGCTGCTGGCGCACTGCCGGACTCTGGTGGCCAAGGGAACGGGATGGCTGGTGGGGACCCGGAACCCCGACGGCGGTTTCGGCGACACGGTCGGGAGCCCCAGCAACCTGAGCACCACGGTTCTGGTCTGGGCGGCCTTGACAGCCGCGGACGAGAGTTGCGTCCAATCGCTCGCCGCCACCCGGGCCTGGCTGACCGCCAGGGCCGGAGGCCTGGATGCCGCGGCCCTGGCCGCGGCTATCACCGCCCGCTATGGAGAAGACCGAACCTTCTCGGCGCCTATCCTGACCGCCTGTACCCTGGCCGGAGCCTTCGGATCGGATGCCGGCGCCTGGAACCGGGTCCCCCAGCTTCCCTTCGAACTGGCCGTCTGCCCCCCGCAGTGGTTCAAATGGCTGCGGCTGCCGGTGGTCAGCTATGCCCTGCCGGCCTTGATTGCCATCGGCCAGGTCCGCCACCACTTCAACCCCACCCGAAACCCCCTCCTGCGCCTGATCCGCTCCCTGGCGCGACGGAGGAGCCTGGAGGTGCTGCAGGCCATTCAGCCGGCAAGCGGGGGGTACCTGGAAGCGATTCCGCTCACCAGCTTCGTAATCATGAGCCTGGCGGCCAGCGGTCAGGTGGACCATCCCGTGGTCTTGCGGGGTATGGATTTTCTGGCGGCAACCGCTCGCCGCGACGGGGCTTGGCCCATCGATACCAACCTGGCCACCTGGGTGACCACCCAGTCCCTCGCCGCCCTTGCGGCCGGCGGGGACCTGAAAGCGCACCTGGGTGCGGATGAGCGCCGAATCCTCCACCGCTGGCTGTTGGCTCAGCAATATCGCAGCCTGCACCCCTTCACCCATGCCGACCCGGGCGGCTGGGCCTGGACCGATCTTCCGGGCGGGGTTCCGGATGCCGACGATACCGCCGGCGCCCTGCTGGCCTTGAGTCACCTGAGCCCCGGCGATGCCGAGTCGAGCCAGGCCGCTTCCGCAGGGGTGACGTGGCTGCTCGACCTGCAAAACGCTGACGGAGGCATTCCCACCTTCTGCCGCGGCTGGGGCCGGCTGCCGTTTGACCGCAGCAGCCCCGACCTGACGGCCCATGCGCTTCTGGCCTGGTCAAGCTGGGAAGAGGCTGTTCCGCCACGGTTGCGGTCCCGCCTGCAGCGGGCCCGGCGGCGGGGCGTTGACTATCTGGGTGCCTCCCAGCGGGAGGACGGGGCCTGGGCGCCGCTCTGGTTCGGGAACCAGCGTGCTGAGGGCGAAGAAAACCCGACCTATGGCACGGCCCGGGTGGTGCTGGCTCTCAACCGCCTGAGCCGGGACGGGCGCTTTCCAGTCGAAGGGATCAGGCGCCGGGGCATCGATTGGTTGCTGGCTGCGCAAAACCCCGATGGCGGATGGGGCGGCGCCGGGGGAGTGGATTCCACCATCGAGGAAACGGCGTTGGCGGTGCAAGCTCTGGCCGATGCCCTCCAGGAGGCTCGGCCTTCCCCGGGCCTGGCGGGAACCTCCCTGGAGGTCGCCATCTCCAAGGGTGTCTGCTGGCTGGTCTCGGCCACCCGAGGAGGGCGGGACTTCGAGCCGTCGCCCATCGGACTCTACTTTTCCAGACTGTGGTACTTCGAAAGAGAGTACCCGGTCATTTTCACCGTCGCCGCCCTGGGTGTGATCTCTCAGGGACGACGTTTTCTCCATCCGTAAGGTCGGAGGCTTGCCCACGTCGGGTTGAGAATCCAGCACTGGACGACGCCCGCCTTTCCACGATTGATGTCGATAAGCCACGCATCAACGATGACCCCCTTTTTCTGCTGTCCCACTTTCATGGCTTCATGTTGCAGGGTTCAATCCCTCCTCGTCCTTCTGGGCGTGCCCAATGCTCCTATAGACTGGGTGCCTTGCCATGCTCGGTCGCCTGTCGCCTAGGGATCAAAGTTTATCTGTCCCAGCCCTGCAGCCAGGGGGCCTACGTGATAGGATAAGCTTCATGCACACGGACACCATCGCCATCATCGTCGCCATCCTGGGGGTTGGCTTGGCCCTCTGGCGTGCGATTGACTCCCGGCACAAGGACATCCGCCAGGACCTGGCCGCGCTCCGCCAGGACATCAAGGAAACCAACGCCCGCATCGACGCCCTGGACAACCGCATCGATGCCATGGAAGGCCGTCTGAACTCCCGCATCGACGCGCTCTATCAGGCACTTTTCAGCCACAAAGACCCCGCCGCCTAGCTCAAGCCAGGCACCGCCCTGGCGCTGGTCCCCAAGGTTTCTGGAATAGGCACCGATAAAGTAAGTTGGACTAAACCGCTTCGCGGCATTGGAGATCCTTCGATAGGGCAATGCACCTTCCGTAGTTAGATTTCCTCGTTCCCATCCATCCTCGGCTCCCTTCTCTTGCCGGTCAGCTCCCGTTGCGAGACCATGGACTCGCTGCCTGCAGCCCATTCCATTTGATCTCGCAAAGGAGCTTTCCCATGACACCACTCCGTCTCCGCATGACCGAGGACATGCAAGTGCGTCATTTTTCTCCGCGCACACAGTACGCCTACCTCCAGCAAGTGTCGCTGTTCGCCGGTCACTTCGGCCAGTCGCCGGCGTCGCTGGGCCCCGAGCAGATCCGCGACTACCAGTTGTTCCTCACCAACCGCAAGAAGATGGCGCCCAGCTCGATCACGGTCGCGATCTCGGCCCTGCGCTTCCTCTACCAGATCACCCTCAAGCGAGGTTGGGGCCTGGGACAGTCCATTCCCTATCCCAAGCAGCCCCGCAAACTTCCCGTCGTCGCCAGTCCCGAGGAAGTCCTCCACTTCCTCGACTGTGCGCCCGGCCTTAAGCACCGCGCCATCCTGACCGCCTGCTACGCAGCCGGCTTGCGCGTGTCGGAAGCGGTCAGCCTACGGCCGACCGACATCGACAGCCGGCGCAGGGTCATTCGCATCCACCAGGGCAAGGGCCGCAAGGATCGCTACGTCATGCTCTCGCCCCGGTTGCTGGCTGTCCTGCGTGATTACTGGCGAACGATCCGTCCCGCCACCCGGCAGTGGCTCTTCCCGGGGCTCTCACCCATACACCCCCTTTCCCCCCAGGCGGTGGTGCGCGCCTGCCACAAAGCCCAGCGCCTGTCCCATCTGTCCAAACCCCTCACGCCCCACTCGCTGCGACACTGTTTTGCCGTTCAGCTGCTCGAAGCCGGCACCGACGTCCGCACCATCCAACTCCTGCTCGGCCATCGCAACCTCTCCACCACCGCCCGCACCCTGCACCTCGCCAGCTCCACGGTCTCTACCACCACCAGTCCACTCGACCTGCTCCCCCTGCCGCAACCCGCCAACTGCGCCCAGTGAACCGCCCCACCCTCGAGGTGGCTGACGTCTTCCACCGCTACGGGGACGCTTTCCGCCAGCGTTTCGCCCCGTCCCTGACCACCGCCCAACGCCGGGCCGTGTCTGCGATCGAACGCTGCCGCACCGCTGCCCTCGGCGGCCAGATCGAGCAGTGCAACCACTGCGGCCACCGCCGCTTCTGCTATCGCTCCTGCCGCAACCGCCACTGCCCCAAGTGTCAGGCCCTTGCCCGCGCCGAGTGGGTCCGCAAGCGTCGCTCCGAACTGCTCGACTGCCCCTACTTCCACGTTGTCTTCACTCTCCCTCAAGAGATCGCCGCCGTTGCGCTGCAGAACCCGCGAGTCCTCTACACCCTGCTGTTCCGCGCCGCTTCCCGCACCCTGCGCACCCTCGCCTCAGACCCCAAACACCTTGGCGCCGAGATCGGCTTCTTCGCCGTGCTGCATTCGTGGGGTCAGGCTCTTCAGCTGCACCCTCACCTGCACTGCGTCGTCCCCGGCGGCGGCATCGCTCCCGACGGTGACCGCTGGATCGCCTGCCGCCCCGGCTTCTTCCTCCCCGTTCGCGTCCTCTCCCGCCTGTTCCGCCGCCTCTTCCTCGAACTGCTCCAGCAGGCCTTCCGCTCCGACCGGCTCCAGTTCCGCCACACCCTCGCCGCTCTCAATGACCCCGACGCCTTCGCCCGCTACCTCCAGCCCTCCGCCAAGCCGAGTGGGTCGTCTACGCCAAGCGCCCCTTCGCCGGGCCCCAACAGGTCCTCGACTACCTCGGGCGCTACACCCACCGCGTCGCCATCTCCAACCACCGCCTCCTCGCCGTCGAGGACGGTCAGGTCCGCTTCCGTTGGCGGGACTACCGCCATCACCGCTCGTTGGACCCCACCGCGCCCTCTCCAAAGACGACTCCCTCGGTCCACCGGGCAACCTGCGTCCTTCCCCACGCTGCAGGCTCGGTTGCCGGCACGTTCCCGACCCCCGCAACACTCAGAATCTCTACCTATACATCTCCGTTACCCGTCAGCACCCCCCAATCCGGCCCTCATGTGCCGGACGAGCCGCCCAGCCGATCCTGAACAGACCATGCAATGCCCCTAGCCAGGGGAGTGCCTGCGGTTCAGTCCAACACATTTTTTGGTCACCGGCGCGGAGCGATACTTCCCTGCTCACCCCGAGCTCGTCGCCCGCGCCGCTGACCAAAAAATGCTCTTAGTTAATCGCCATGGACCGATCGCCTGCCCAAATCGCTCTTCTGCCCGCCTCCCAGGCCTTGTATCCGGACCGATCGGTCCCGGCCGTCCTCGAGCGCGCTGGCGCCAATGCCCTGTTTGCCGCCGATGAGTTTTTCGCCGCCCGGATCTCAAACCCTCATACCCGCCGCGCCTATGCGCGTGTCGTCAGGCGCTCTCTCGCCTGGTGTGAGGAGGAGCGTCTAGATCTGCCCCAGGTCTCGCCCGGCCTTGCCGGCCGCTTCATCGACGAGCTTCCCGGAGACAGCTCGACCAAGAACCAGGCCCTGGCAGCCTTGCAGCATTGTCCTCAGCAGGCGGAAGCCCAAGATGACGAAGCGGAAGCCGGGTGGGTTCCTGAAGCGATCCGCCGACCGGCAGTACTTGGCGGCGCCAAGCCAGCTACCGCCCTGGTTTCTCCCGCATCCCCTACTCCCGGGCCGGCAGGTAGGCTCCATCTCCGCTCCGCTCTCCCGGGGCCCCGCCGTCGTTGACCACTCCGTAGGCCAGGAAGGGGTTCTCGCCAGCCACTTTCTCGATGCGGATATACCCCTGCCGGGTCTCCGGGGCGTAGCTGCCCAGAATCCCGTTGATCTGATGCCAGCGCCGGGCCTGAATCGGCCTGGTCACCACCGTCTCGGCCAGCAACCCCGTCTCCCCGTCGTAGATCTCGAGATGGAAGACGCTGGCGCTCACGTCCACCTCCCCCGTGTTGACCAGCGCCAGGTTGCTGCGGTTCTCCTCGTCCTGCTGCAACCCGTCCACCCAGGCCTCCCGGCTGAAAGCCTCACCTTTCGGCACCGCGTTGTAGAAGACGCTGTAGGATCCCCCTCCTCCTTGAGAGCCCGTCCGCGCCCCGATCACGATCCCGCTCATCTCTCCCTCGTCCGCCGTGGCAAACAGGGGTCCCGCGTAGAAGCCCCGGGCCGTCCCCAGCCCCGCCACTCCCTGACGCCGCAGTTCCTCCACCACCTCCGCAAGGATCTCCTGTTGGCCGGCTTCCAGCGTCATGCTGAAGGCAGCGGTGTTGCCCGCAGCCTCGATTCCATCGGCTACAAACTGGAAATCCAGGGTCCTGAGCTCCTCGGAGAAGTTCGTCACCGTCAGTTCGCTCCTGAACTCGCTGGTCTCCACGATCACCGGCAGGGTCTGCCCCGCCACCCCCTCCAGCGAACTGGCCGTCACCGGAAAGACAAACGACCCGTCCGAATTCACCTGGTCGTTGATCACCCCGTAGGCGTAGAAAGGTGAGGTCCCCTCCACCCGCTCCACCTTGACGTAGCCCTGGCGGTTGCCGCCCACACTTTCCAACATCCCCAGCAGCCCCGAGTACTGGTGGAACCCTCCCGGCTCAAGCGTCACCTCCTCAAGCACCCGGGGACTCCCATCCGCCGTCTCTCCCGAATACACCGTGGTCCTGAGGGTGATCTCGCCCGCTTCCGGCGCTCCCATGTTCTGGAAGGCCACGTTGGAGCGGTCCCGGCTGTTCTGCCGCAGCCCGCACAGATAGACCGCCTCGGTAAAGCCCTCCTCCTCCGCTACCCCCAGGTAGGCCAGCCCCGCCCTTCCCTCAGGCACCAGCGTCGTCGTCCGCACCACCGCCTCTACCTCCGACCCCAGCCGCGCCTCCACCCTCAGCGTCCCGATCCGGTTGCCCGTTTCGGGAATCGGTATTCCCAGACCCCTCAGATAGGTCAGGGCGTCGGTCTCGACCCTCTGCCTGCCTGCAGCCAGTACCTCCGAAGCTGTCCCGCTTCCTCCTCCCCGTTCGGCCGTGTAGCTGTAGTCGAGCCTTACCTCCTGCTCCCCACGGTTGGTCAGCGTCAGCTCCGAGGTGAAAAAGGACTGGTTCTGACCTGCCGCCGACAGAATCACCGGAACGAACAACGACCCCGTCGTCAGCCGGAAGCTCCCCTCGGCCGGGTCCCCCTCGCCGCAGTCATAGGCGAACGCGCCCACTCCCGACTCGGTAAAGCTCAAACGGATCTCGCAGGAGGCCCCGTCATCGTAGGCCAGGCTCAGCCTCCCCATGTGGGAGCCCGTCCGTTGATAGGTGTAGCTGCCCGATCGGGATGCGCCCTCGGCCCGAGTGGCGGCTTGCTGACCGCCCGACTCGATCTGCTCGAACCGGTTGCCCTCTCCGAACCGCAGTTCAAGGATTCCGGCGCTCCCCTCCTCACCCTTGAGCCGCAAGGTCAGCCGCCTGCCCTCAAGCTCTTCCTCGCTGAAGTCCGACGGATCGTCCGGGTCGGGTTCCTCCATGTCCGTCCTCCCTTCCCCCGGCTCCGACCACTCACTCATCCCCTCCTCGTTGACCGCCCTCACCTGCACCTCATACACCGTCCCCTCCTTCAGCCCCGACAGCCTCACCTCCAGACTCGTCCCCTCGTGCCCCCCATCGCTGTAGCCTTCCTCCCCACCCTCCCGGTAGCGCACCTCATAGTCCACGATCTCAGGCCCTCGGTTCTCCGGCTCTCTCCAGCTTACCTTCAAACTGTCGCTGCCCTCCGCCGTCGCCACCGGCGCCCCCGGCGCCACCGGCGGCTCCTCCTCGTCACTCACCCGCACCCGGATCGCTCGGCTCCCCCTTCGCTCCCTCTCTCCTTCTCCGCTCCTCACCTCTACCACCACCACGTACTCGTTGTCCCCCGCTCCGCTCCGGGGATCGTCACTCTCCACATCTCCCGGAGTCTCGTAGTCCGGCGCCTCCCGGAACAGCAACTCCCCCGTCTCCGCCTCCACCGTAAACAGCCCCCCGTCCGCTCCCCCCGCTATCCCATACTCCGTAATCTCGTCCTGCTTGTCCTGGTCTACTGCCTCCAGTTGCCCCACCATCGTCTGGTTCTCCACCACCTCAAACGGGCCAACGCTGGTAATCTCCGGCGGCTCCTCCTCGTCAGCCACCCGCACCCGGATCGCACGGCTCCCCCTCCGCTCCCTCTCTCCTTCTCCGCTCCTCACCTCTACCACCACCACGTACTCGTTGTCCCCTGCTCCGCTCCGGGGATCGTCACTCTCCACATCTCCCGGAGTCTCGTAGTCCGGCGCCTCCCGGAACAGCAACTCCCCCGTCTCCGCCTCCACCGCAAACAGCCCCCCGTCCGCTCCCCCCGCTATCCCATACTCCGTAATCTCGTCCTGCTTGTCCTGGTCTACCGCCTCCAGTTGCCTCACCCTCGTCCGGTTCTCCACGACCTCAAACGGGCCCAGGCTGGTGATCTCCGGCAACTCCTCCTCGTCACTCACCCGCACCCGGATCGCACGGCTCCCCTTCCGCTCCCTCTCCCCCTCTCCGCTCCTTACCTCTACCACCACGATGTATTCGTTGTCTGCTGCTCCGCTTGCTGGTTCCGCGCTCTCCACATCTGAAGGATCCTCATAGTCCGGCGCCTCCCGGAACATCAGTGCCCCGGTCGCCTCAACCACCGCAAACAGCGCCCCGTCCGCTCCTCCCGCTATCCCGTACCCCCCGATCTCATCGTCCCCGTCCACCGCCTCCAGCCGTCCTACCAGCGCCGTGTTCTCCGCGACCTCATACGCCCCTGCGCTGGTGATCTCCGGCGCCCGGTTCAGCCCGCTCATCCGGAAGCTCCCCTGTCCTCCCAACACCCCGCCGCAGCGATAGCTGTAGCTGCCCGCTCCCTCTCCCCTGAAGGTCAGCCGCAGCTCGCAGGACTCCCCCCCCTCGAAGTCCAGCTGCAGCCGTCCCGTCGTCCGGCTCGTGTAGTGGTACCCGTAGCCGCCGGTCCCGGTCGCCGTCACTTCCCCCTCCCCGTCCAGCTCGCTCTCCTCAAACCGCAACCCCGCTCCAAACCGCAGCCTCAGACTCTGCCGCGTTCCCCCAAACGGCCCCCGCTCCAAACTGGCCTCGATCCCCTGCAGATCCTCCGCCCGGAAGTTCGACCAATAGGCCCGGTCCAGCCCCATCACCACCTCCACCGCCTCCGATACCCGTCCCTTGCCCACCAGGTTGACCCCGCGCAGCTCAAAGACATAGACCGTCCCGTTGCCCAGCTCACCCACCGTATACCCGGTGGCGTTGACCTCGTCCGGGGCGCTGTCTTCGATCGGGGTCCACTCGCCGAACTCTCCCCGGCCCTCCTTCAGCCGGTACTCATAGCGCCGGATCGGAATGCCCCCGTCGCTCTCGGGCGGGCTCCACTCCAGCCGCACCGCTCCGTCCCCGGGCAGGGCCATCAGATCCGCCGGCGCCTCGGGAGGAAACAGCAGGCCACCACCGCCGCCTCCCCGCGGCGGCGGCGGTGGCGGCGGTGGCGGCGGTGGTGGTGGTGGTGGTGGCGGAGGAGGGTCGGCGCAGACGGCTCCCTGAAAATCGATCGTCGCCAACCACGCTTGAAATGCGGTATCCGCCGGCGCGCACAAAGTGGTCGACCGTATATCCAACACCGAGAGTTGTGACAGCGTCATCAGGGTGAGCGGGATTGCCCCGCTCAACTCATTCTCGGAGAGATCCAACCTCTGGAGCTTGGTCAGATCCCCCAGCTCGGCTGGAATCGTGCCGCTCAAGTCATTGGAGGCGAGAGCCAGTTCCGTGACGCGGCCGTTCTGGTCCGTGGTCACACCGTGCCAATCCCAAAGCGACACCAAAGGCGCCTCGCTCAACCAGTTCGTGTTTGTCTTCCAGTTCGCACCATTCGTCCCGTTGTAAAGATCCACTAAAGCCGCCATGTCGGTCGTCATGCGGCTGCGGTCCCAGGAACGGATGCGTTCGAGTTCCCGTTCCAGACGCTGGGCGACAGTGGGATGCTGGTCATAGACGTTGAGCTGCTCCGATGGGTCGGATGCGATATCGAAGAGTTGGTAAGGCCTCTCGAAGGGTTGACCGATAGGATCTTCCCTGCCCCCGGAACCGTTCCCTGCAACTAACTTCCAGCGACCGTCACGGATCGCGAACATCCCCTTAACGGAATGATGGGTCACCGCAGCGCGCGGACGGGCCCACGGCTTGCCGCGTAGCAGCGGCAGGAGGCTGAAGCTGTCCTCGGCCGCATTATTGGGCAACTCCTTTCCAACGATCTCTGCCACCGTTGCAAAGACATCGGTCAACGAGATGACCTCCTCCCGGGTGCTGCCGGGTTCAATCTCCCCAGGCCAGCGCGCGAAGAACGGCACGCGATGCCCCCCCTCCCAAATATCGGCCTTGGTCCCTCGATACACGTGATTCGCAGTGTGATTGCCCGCCCGATACGCCTGGATCGTCGAATCATCCGTGTGGTCCCTGTCGTCAAGCCCGTCCAGACGGAACATGAAGGACCCATTGTCGGAGGTGACAATCAACAGCGTGTTGTCGTCGACACCGGCTTGGTCCAGGGCGCTCATCACGTCGCCCACGGCTGCGTCGACCTGTACGATGAAGTCCCCGTACGGGCCCAATTCGGTCGTTCCTTCGAACCGCTGGGCCGGCCAGACCGGCTTGTGCGGGGCCGTCAAGGGCAGATACAGCAGAAATGGGCTCCCGTCCGACGCCTGCCGCTGGATAAACCCCGTGGCCTGCCGGATCAGTTCATCGAGCACATCAGCGGGATCGAAATCCGGCGCCAACTCGCCGGCTCTCATGAAACGCGGAAATTCCATCCCGGACTGTTGCCCCAGCGGAAATCCCGTGATCTCGCCGTCACGGATATAGACATACGGGGGGAAGTCCAAGGAAGCCGGGATGATGTAGGACTCGTCGAATCCGTGCGTGTGCGGTCCGTCGTCAATGGGCTCCTCGAAGTCGAATTCGCCCAAGGCATTCTTCGCAAAACCGAGGCCCAGGTGCCACTTTCCAATCACTGCGGTGCGGTACCCGGTGGCTCCGAGAAAGGAGCCGAGCGTTTCGCGACGCGGAGCGATCAAGGGCCCCGCGTAACCGTTCAGGACTCCCCGGGTCATTCGTGTCCGCCACGCATAGCGGCCGGTCAACAGGCCGTAGCGCGTCGGGGTGCAAACCCCCGACGGCGAATGCGCGTCCAGAAACGCCATACCCTGTCCTGCCAGGGTATCCAGGTTCGGCGTCGGGATTTGGGACTGTGAGTTCAGATAGCCGACATCGCCGTACCCAAGGTCGTCGGCCAGGACGATGACGATGTTCGGCGCCCGCGCAGCGTCCTTGTCGGCGTCCGTCACCGTCACGGTCGCGGACCGCGTGGCCGCCGAGGCGCCGGCCGTGATGGACATTACCGGCGTAGCCGGAGCCAGGAGATCGAAGGTTAGCGTCGCTATCGGTTGGTTCGAGAACTTGCCTGTTCCCTTGATGCTCGTGATCGTCCCCTGCGGCGAGGTGGCGGCATTAGTCAGTGAGAACTCGGCTCCCTTCTCGGTCCCGGCGTTGTACGGAAACAGGTCAACCTGGTGCTGCGACAGCCATTCGTTCTGAGCATCGAGCAGGGACAGGCCGGAGACGCCGACGAACCAGTCCGGGCTGGGAGCGATCATCGTGAGCAGCGTGACCAAAGGATGGGCTGTGCTGACCGTGAAGTCCACCGTGGCTGTGGGCGTCCTGCCGCTCGGGAGACTCTTCTCGATGACGGCGACAGCATTCATGTTGGCGTTGATCTCACGCTCGAATATGGCCGTGTTTCCCTGTTCTGCTACCGCCTCGACCCCCTCGCTGGCCGTACCGCCACTGTTCCAAAAGGTCACGCTGCCATTGTGTACAGCGCCAATCAAGCGCGAGAAATGTGCACCAGATGGAAGGCCGCCGGGCGTGACGCTGGTGGTCCATTTGCCTTCAAATGTCACCCTGTAGGTGGCTGATTGCGCGTTGCCCTGCGCCTGTGCCGACGCCGGCATGATCACCAACGGGGCAACGAGCGCCAGTAGCAGTCTTGCCGCCGCGGGGGCAGTCTGGGATCGGGCAAGGCTTGCAAGACGGGTGAAGCGCCCCTGATAGCGCCGGTGATGCTTGCGGCGCTTGGAGTCACACCACCCAGGCCCACGGGCAGGGTCGTTCGGAAGGTCTGACGGAGGGAGTGCAGTGCCTGGTTGTTCGGGCAGGGCGGGCTGAAGATTCAGGCCATGGGTACGGTGCTCGGTTATGATAGCCAAGTCAAAACGCTCGTTGGAGGTCACGCCCATTTTCGCTATTTGCCTTTGCTCCAAACCTCCTGATCATAATTTGCAGCCGACCCGTGATGCTGTCCCCACAGCTCGAACGGACTAGCCCGCATTTCTCACCACAGGCAGGAAGCATCGGTTCTCGGAATCTGGTAATATACTCTTGAACAAGGAGTTAAGAAGATTATTGGAGGAGAACCGATGCCGACACCGTGTACCACCAAACCTCTGGAGTTTGAAGGCCACGAAAGCCGCCGCGTGGTGGCCGCTTTCCACGGTGGTCCCATCACTTCCGATGCCGGCGCCCTGCTGTTGCGCCAGGTCGAGCAGCACCTGTCTCTCATTGACCAGGTAGCGGACTGCTTCCACGATATGCCCCCCCTTGACTCAGTTTCCCGCTGCTTGACCCCGGCCTTGACCCCCTGCTTGACCCCGGAAACCAGAAAATTGAGCTTCCAGTTCTAAGCTTCATTAGGTCTGTTTCCAGCATCCTCAAACGGCGCGAAACCCACGTCTCGTAGCTGTCAATCGAGACTCCGGTTGTGCCCTTCGACTTGGGAAGATTTCTTAATTCGATCAACCGCAATGTAGCTCCTTGGAACCCGCCATACTTTGACAATCCTGCCCGATCTCCGCGTCGCATTACGTCCTCGATCTGTATCATTTCCGCCTTCACCGCCGGGCCGTCCTGGGTTGGCTCTTCCGCTATTTGTTCGACTTGTTTACCCGCTCCGTTGCTCCACCGTTTCAGCGCCGTCTCGGCCCGTATTGTGGCATCATGGTCCGCTCCAATTGCGACGAGCTGAACCTTGATACCTTTCCCGCGCAAAGCCCTCCAAAGCCACTCGTGAGCATCGCCCCAGGATCGCAGTTCGATGTCGCAATCTTTGCCCGGATCGACGTAGGCGAGGAAGGTGGATTTGGCATCGACCGCGATGGGCAGTTTCAGGGCAAAGTAGCGGGTTTGTTTCCTCACGGCTCCCTGCGGATCCGGTGATTGCCGGTACTGTAGCTTGGCTTGAACTGGCCGATCACTGCGCGGCATCATCGAGTTCACCCGGAGGCAAGGAGGAGAATACGGGATCGGTCTCGAAATTCAGCGACAGACTGACAATGGGCTCCGTGGAGGTGATTTCGATCGATCCGGTAACGCTGCTGAGACCGAACAGGGGCGCCATATTTTGCGCATCATGCCCTCCGGGCAACAGGGTCCGAACGACGCTGGTCAGCGCGGGCGGGGTCTGGGCCTGCGCGATCGCGGCCAGGGGCAGCAGCAAGGTGGCGGCCAGCTGGGCCAGGCAGGCCCGCGTGCCGGGGCCGTGCGTTCGCTTCCCGGCCTCGCAACGGCACCGAGCTCCCGGAAGAGCCCCTGCCCCGGAGGCGATGCCGTTCGGTTCTGAAGCACAATCCATTTCGGTCTTCCCACTCCCTGACGTCCCGGCCTGCGCCGGGACCGGACCGCACGATTCCGGCAGCCGAGGCCGCCGGACCCCTCCACGCGGCCTGCCCGGCTTCCGCCACCGGTCCCGCAAACAATCTTCCCTTGTAATACTAGGGAATATTATGTTACAGTTATGTTCTTTTTAGGTTTGTTACGTGAATACTTAGCGAATACGATGCGATATCACGGAATCTGACCGAATCGAACCGCTCCGGTCGCAGTCCGGGGCCGAATCACCCGCCGGCGGGCGGCGGGCGGAAGGGGGAGAGGATGACCGATCAAGACAGGACGGCGGACGAGAACGCGGCGCTGCGCGCCCGCATCTCCGCGCTGAGCGCGGCGAGCCTGCGCATCAGCGCGAGCCTCGACCTCGAGACCGTGCTGAATGAGGTCGTCGAGAGCGCCCGGGCGCTCACCGGCGCGCGCTACGGCGCCATCGCTACCATCGACGAGGCCGGCGCCGCCCAGGACTTCGTCACCTCGGGCTTCACCGCCGACGAGCACCGCAAGCTGGTGGAATGGCCCGACGGGCCGCGGCTGTTCGAGTATTTCCGCGACCTGCCGGGACCGCTGCGCATCCCCGACGTGCCCGCCTATGTCCGCTCGCTCGGCTTCTCGCCCGACCGTCTGCCCTCGAAGACCTTCCAAGGCACCCCGATGCGCCACCGGGGCGTCCATGTCGGCAACTTCTACCTGGTCGAGAAGGAGGGCGGGGAGGCGTTCACGGACGAGGACGAGGATCTCCTGGTGCTGTTCGCCTCGCAGGCCGCCACGGCGATCGCCAACGCGCGCACCTACCGCGCCGAGCAGCGCGCCCGCGCCGGCCTGGAAGCCCTGATCGAGACCTCGCCGGTGGGCGTCGTGGTGTTCGATGCGCAGACCGGCGCCCTGGCCTCGCTCAACCGCGAGGCCAGGCGCATCGTCAAGAGCCTGTGCCTGCCCGGCCAGACTGCGGAGCAACTGCTGCAGACGATCGCCTGCCGGCGCGCGGACGGGCGCGAGATCGCGCTCGACCGGCTGCCGCTGGCGCGGGCGCTGGACAGCGCCGAGACGGTGCGGGCCGAGGAGATCGTGCTCTCGGTCCCGGACGGGCGCAGCGTCACGACGCTCATCAACTCCACCCCGATCCACGGCCCGGACGGCCCTGACGGAGCGCTCGCCTCAGTGGTGGTCACCCTGCAGGACCTGGAGCCGCTTCGGGATCTGGAGCGCATGCGTGCCGAGTTCCTGGGCATGGTGAGCCACGAACTGCGCGCGCCACTGACCTCGATCAAGGGCTCGGCCGCCACGGTGCTCCGCGCCTCGCGCATCTTCGGACCGGCCGAGGTGGCGCAGTTCTTCCGCATCATCGACCAGCAGGCCGACCGCATGGACAGCCTGATCGGCGACCTGCTCGACGCCGGGCGCATCGACGCCGGCACGCTGTCGGTCGCGCCCGAGCCCTCGGAGGTCGCCGCGCTGGTGGACCAGGCCCGCGGCACGTTCGTCAGCGGCGGCGGGCGGCACACCGTCCGCATCGACCTGCCGCCCGGCCTGCCCCGGGTCATGGCCGACCGGCAGCGCCTGGTGCAGGTGCTCAACAACCTGCTCGCCAACGCCGCGCGCCACTCTCCGGAAACCGCTCCCATCCGGATCGAGGCGGAGCGCGAGGGGCTGCATGTGGCGGTTGCGGTCTCCGACGAAGGCCGGGGCATCGCGCCGGACCATCTCGGCCAGCTGTTCCGCAAGTACACCGCCGCCGGGGACCGGGAGGGCGGCATCGGAGGCGGGCTGGGACTCGCCATCTGCAAGGGTCTGGTCGAGGCCCAGGGTGGGCGCATCCGGGCCGAGAGCGGAGGCGTCGGCCTCGGCGCGCGCTTCACCTTCACGATCCCGGTGGCCGAGGAGTCCGGCGGCGGTCCCGCCCCGGGCCGCCTCGGCGCGCCGGGCGAAGCACCGGAAGCGGTGCCCATCCTGGTGGTCGACGACGACCCGGAGACGCTACGGCATCTCCGCGACACGCTGGCGGAGGCGGGCTACGCCCCGCTGGTCACGGGCGACCCGCAGGAGTTGTCGCGCTTGATCCGGGCCGAGAAGCCCCGGCTGGTCCTGCTCGACCTGATGCTGCCCGGGACCGACGGCATCGAGCTGATGCGGACCGTTCCGGAGCTCGCCGACCTGCCGGTCATCTTCATCTCGGGCTACGGGCGCGACGAGACCATCGCGCGGGCGCTGGAGGCCGGCGCCGAGGACTATGTCGTCAAGCCTTTCTCGCCGACCGAGCTCACGGCGCGCATCCGGGCGGCCCTGCGCCGGCGGTCGAACCCCGTCCCCTTCGTACGCGGTGAGCTCTCCATCGACTACGACCGGCGCCGGGTCAGCCTGGCCGGGCGCCCGGTGACGCTGACGGCGACCGAGTACGAGCTGCTGCGTGTGCTGGCGCAGGGAGCGGGCCGGGTCCTGACTCACGAGGCCCTGCTGCGCCAGGTCTGGGCCAGACGCGGCACCGGCAACAGCAAGATCGTGCGCGCCTACGTCAAGCGGCTGCGCAACAGGCTCGGCGACGACGCCGCCCGCCCGACCTGGATATTCAACGAGCGCGGGGTCGGCTACCGCATGGCCCGGCCCGGCGAGGCCTAGCGGCTCCGTCCTACCGAGCGGCAGGACGCAGCCTCCGCCTCGTCAATGCGCTTCAGGAGGGTCCAGACACGGGTACCGGAGCGGCAGCTTCCAGTTCACCCGGAGGCAAGGAGGAGAATACGGGAGCGGCTTCGGAATGGATCGACAGACTGACGATGGGCTCCGTGGAGGTGACTTCGAGCGATCCGGTAAAGCTGCTGAGACCCAATAGCGGCGCCATATTTTGCGCATCATGTACCGCCCCTGATTTCTTGGACAGATAAGACCCACCCTACTCAAGCGGCCGGTTGCAAGGGCAAGGATGGGCGGTCAGTTCGGTGGTGTCTCGGGGAGGCAGGTGAGCCCAGGCCAGACGGAACTCCCGCTGGCAGGGACAGCCGGAAGCCATGGCCACTTTGATGCGGCCAACCGAGGTGGTGATCTGGGCGCCGATCTTGAGCAGTTTCAGCCGCCATCCGCCCTGAGTTGGACCAGGCCAAGGCCCTCTCAGACCTCATCTGTGAACTCTGGTGAGAAATGCGGACTAGACGCTATCGTCAAGGAATCCATATGGCTTGTCAATGGAGCCATTTGCAAAATTCCGCAGGAAGCGGGAATTTTTAAGGTGAGAGGTAAGAGGGGGTAGGTGAGTCGAGGAACAAGTCTACTCTCTGTTGTATCATGAAGGTATCTGATCCACATGATGAACGGAGATCGAACTTGCCCCTCAAACAAACCCTATCACGACATTGGTTCACGTTTCAACGGGAGCTGTTCCCCTGGCTGGAGGAGGCACTGGGGCCGCTGGGCGAGCGCTACGAGCGGCTCGTCCGGGTGGTGGAACTGGTGCGGGTGGAGGAGTGGCTGCCCTACAGCAGGGGCTGGCGGGGCCGGCCGCTGAAGGATCGTGGGGCGCTGGCGCGGGCCTTTCTGGGGAAGGCGGTGCTGGACGTGCCCACCACCCGGGGGCTGGTCGAGCGGCTGAGGACGGAACCTACCCTACGCCGCCTGTGCGGCTGGGAGGCGGCGGGTGGGGTGCCGAGCGAGGCGACCTTCTCGCGCGCCTTTGCGGAATTCGCCGCCAGCGACCTGCCGGGGCGCCTGCATGAGGCGTTGCTCGACAGAACGCTGGAGGGCCACCTGGCGGGCCACGTGTCGAGGGACTCGACCGCCATCGGGGGACGAGAATCGCCGGCGCCCAAGCCCGCCCCCACGGCCAGGCCGAAGCGCCGACGGGGTCGGCCCCGCAAGGACGAGCCACGGCCGAAGGAGCCGCGCCGGCTGGAGCGGCAGGCGTCGATGACGCTGGAGGAGATGCTGGAGGACCTGCCGAAGGTCTGCGACATCGGCGTCAAGCGCAACGCCAAGGGGCATCAGGAGAGCTGGACCGGCTACAAACTGCACATCGACGCCATCGACGGCGGCATTCCGGTCAGTTGCCTGCTGACGTCAGCCTCGGTGCACGACAGTCAGGCGGCGATTCCGCTGGCGAGGCTGACCGCGAGTCGGGTCGACAGCCTCTACGACCTGATGGACAGCGCCTATGACGCGCCCGAGATCCGCGCCTTCAGCCAAAAGCTGGGGCATGTGCCGATCATTGACCTCAATCCCCGCAGGCGGCCGCAGGTGAAAGCCGAGCGGAAGCGGGAGGCGCTGGCGCAGCGCCGCATCGGCCAGGTGTCTCCCGAGGCAAGGCGCACCCGGGGGCGCTCGACCGTGGAGCGGGTGAACGGACGGCTCAAGGATGAGTTTGGCGGGCGGTACCTGAGGGTTCGCGGCCCTGGCAAGGTGTGGTGCCACCTGATGTTCGGCATCCTCGCGCTGACGGTGGAACAGTTGATGCGCCTGACGCTCTGAAGACTTGGCCGCCACCCCGAACAGGACAGCAGGTTTGCCCGCCGTAGGGCAGGGACAGCGTAAGCTGCGCCTGCGCCAGGCGACCGGCCCTCATATCCGCACATTTCCGTTCAAAAGTGTCTTTGCTGTCAGGTAATCACGAGCGGAACATCACGTTAGCCAGCAAATTGTCATGCCCCACTACGAATTCTGCAAAAGGCTCATCTGTCTATGTTCTTTCGATTCAAGAAATCTAGCCACATGTCCGAAACCAATTGAGGAGGGATATCTACCAAGGACACGAAGTCACCCCAAGGGCACAAAATTGCAGAAGCATTTGGGTGCTGCTTGTCGTTGAAGGAGGTTTATCTGTATTCGTGTCTATTTGTGTCCATTCGTGGTTCATCTTCATTAACGATCGGCCGGTTTTCCTCGAATGATTGGCATGACCGGGCGGGGGCCCGGCTAACCGAATGCACCTTCCGGGTCCCGCGCCCTCCACGCCCTCCGATCCCGAAAAACGGTGGCCACAGAGATTCTCCCCTCAGTAGGTCGGGGTCCCTACCCCGCGAGGGGCGTGAAAGCTGCCCCGGGTGAGTCCCCGGCCGGCTTCGATGTAGTCGTCCAGCTTCCGCTTCAGGTCGGCCACCACCTCCGGGTATTTTCCAGCTACGTCGGTCAGCTCGTCGGGGTCCTTCTCGCGGCTGTAGAGCTGGGGCGGATAGTTGCCGGAATATTCCTCCGGATTCCACACCGCGCTGAAGTTCCATTCCGGGGTTCGGACCGCCCCGATCCATCCGTACGCCATGACGGCGTAATCGTGAATGCTCCGGGTCTCCCCGGTGACCAGCGGCCAGAAGTCCTTTCCGGTCACCCGCGGGACCGGCTCCAGTTCCAGCCGTCCCAGCAGGGTTGGAACGTAGTCGGGGATCTGGACGAAGCCGCCCACCCGCCGGCCAGCTCCCTCCCTGCCGGGCAGCCGAACCAGCAGGGGCAGATGGGTCACCTGCCGGCGAATGCGTTCCGGCCCCTTGCAGAACTGGCCCTGCTCCCCAAGCAGGGCTCCATGGTCCGACATGAACACCACCACCGAGTTGTCGAACAGTCCCAGCTCCTCAATGACCTTGAACACCTCTCCCATCCAGTAGTCGACGCATTCGGTTTCGGCGAAATAATTGGCTCTCAGCCGTTTGACTCCCTCCTCGGGAACCACCACATCATCGTAGGGCGGCGTGGCCCAGGTGGGACCCTTGGCATTGGGCATGTATTTGTCCAGGAATCTCCTGGGCGGGTCCCAGGGCTCGTGGGGATCGAAGGCCTCCATGTGCAGGAAGAAGGGCTTGTGGCCGTGATTTTCCTTGAGCCAGGCAATGACCCTCCTGGCGGTGATCTCAATGAGGGATTCACCCTCCCGCAGCCACCGGCGCATGTTCAGCTTGCCCTGGTTGATTTCCCACCGCAGGTCGGCTCTGGAGAAGGGGCTGAATTTTTCCAGGTAGCCTTCCGGGACCACGTCGGTGATTTCCGGCAATTGGTGGGGCACGGTGGCGTAGTAATCGAAGGATTGGCCTCTGACCCAGTCGAAATAGCGGTAACCCCGATGAAAGTTTCGCCCCGGCCGGGTGAAGTGGAGAATGTCGGCGATCATGGCGGTGGCGTAGCCGGCTTCGTGAAGGGTTTCGGCCAGGGTGACGTCTTCGAAGAACAAGGGATGCCAGCCCGGCATTTGCACCGGATCATGCTGCTGGTAGTAGTCGAAGGGCAGGATTCTTCGTCCGGTCATCAGGTTGCGCCGAATGGGAACCGTCGGCAAGGCCTCCGGGTAGGCGTCTTCGAAGATGAGGCTGTCCCGGGCAAAGCTGTTGAGGTTGGGACAGTCCACCTGCTTTCCCCCGTAGCAGGCCAGGTTGTCGGCGCGAAAGGTGTCCACGTCGAGCAAGATGAGATTCAACCGGTTGCCCTTGTTTCTCTGATCCGGCGGCTTTTCCCAGACTCCTCCGGAAGTATCGGTGTCACTCCCCTCAGGACGGCTGCCGCCGCAGCCCGCCAGGCCGACGGCCGCTGCCGAAGCCGGGGCCCGGGTCAGAAATTCCCTTCTCGTGAAATGCCTTGCCGCCATGGGGAGACTCCTTTCCTTGCCTGAAGGGGATACGCCTGCTATCGGCGAGAGCGTGCGCGACTCCCGCCAATCATAACGCAAAGAGGCCGCAGGCAGGCGGTTGCTTGAAGGTTCGATCCGGGTGCGGCAGTCGCCTGGCAACCGGTCCCGAGGGTCGTCTCCGACCTTCCGATTCGATCCGACCGCCGGCCGGCCAACAGGTCCGAGAGTTGGATGGAGAACGAGCGGTTTCGTGAGAGAATACCCGCCCGCTCGATGACAAAAAAAGGAGGCGCCTTGAAAAGAATCCCACGCGATCAGTCCAGGAAGTATGCCTTTGATTGGGAAGACGAGCCGCTGTTGAGAGTCGTGCCCGGCGAGACCTTCGAAATCGAGACCTGGGATGCCAGCACCGGCTATTTCCGCACCCCGGACGACAAGGCCATTCCAAGCCTCCGGCCCGGATTCGACCGAAACCCTCCGCTGGCCAACCCCATTGGCGGACCGGTCTGGCTGGAGGGAGCCGAACCGGGAGACCTGCTGGGGGTCCGCATTGAGGCCATCACCGTAGCGGACTACTCCTGGACGGCGGTGGGTCCCAACCGCGGCCCTCTGGGCGCCTCAACCCGCTGGCCGGAGCTGTCCTCCCAATACAGCACCAAGATCTTCCGCCACGCCCCGGGGCCCAGTGGGACCACCCGGGACGGGACCTTGCATTTCAACCAACGGATCCAGTGGCCCATCACCCCCTTTGTCGGCACCATGGGGGTGGCGCCCGATCGGGAGGTCACCACCAGCGGCGACGGCCAGGGCCCCTGGGGCGGTAACCTGGACATCCGCGACCTGGCCCCCGGAAACAAGGTCTATCTGCCGATCTTTCATCCGGGCGCCCGCTTTTACCTGGGCGACATCCACGCCAGTCAAGGCGACACCGAGTTTACCGGAACGGCGGCTGAGACCAATGCCACCGTGCGCCTGAGCCTGGAGCTGGCAAAGGGAAAGACTATCCCCTTTATGCGGATTGAAAAGCCCGGCTCCATCGTGGCCGTTCATGCCTACCGGCCCCTGGAGGTTGCGGTGGAGACGGCCACCTTCCACCTGATGGACTGGCTGGTCACCGACTATGGTTTCAGCCCCACCGATGCCTACTGCCTGGTGAGCGTCTGTCCGGACTTTCGCATCAACGTGTATCAGATGTGCAAGCTGGGGAAGTTGAACTTCGTGGCCGGGGCCGAGATTCCCACCCGCTACCTCGACCAGTAGGGGGTTCCGTTTAGAACGGAGACAGATTCTCAATTACCTGAAGATCACGCAACTCAGAGTCGGATTGATCCTTAATTTCAAGCGTCCAACGCTGGAATGGGAGAGGCTGCTTCTATGACATCATTCGAGTCCATTAGTGTGAATTTGTGGTTCTATTCCTCAGACCATGGGCAACTTTTTGAAGATCTGGCTTACCGTGCCCCGTGATCGGGAGAAGCTCCGGGACGAGGGTCTGCAGACATTCCAAAGACTCCCCCTGTGATCGTTACCTGGGACGATCGGACTTGCGGCCGGGTGCTGCCTGGTAGAGGCGGTCGATCTTGGCTGCCAGGATGAAATCGTTCTCGCTCAGGCCGTCGATCTTGTGGGTGTAGATCTTGATGTCCACCTTGCCCCAGGCCAGGGCCAGGTCCGGATGGTGCCATTCCCGTTCCGACAGCTCGCCCACCCGATTCACGAAGTCCAGGGCGGTTTTGAAATTCTTGAACCGGAAGCTCTTGACCAGGTGGTGCTCTTCCATCGCTTTCCAGGCGGTCACCTCCCGCAATAGCCCCTCGATCGCTTCCCCCTTGAGGGGGAGCACACCTCCGCGACAGGGAACGCAGTTCCTGTGGATCAGGCCGCTAACCTCGGATTTTGTGGTCATGACTACTCCTTCCGTGCGGGCTTGCGGCACGGTTTGATGTGCCACCTGCCGGTTTTCCGGCCCCTTTCGGCCACCCTGGTCAGACGGACTGAATCAAGGCAACCGCATAACAGGCGCATCCCTCGCCGTTTCCGAGGGCTCCCAGGTGCTCATGGGTGGTTGCCTTGACGGAAACCCGTCCGATTTCCAGATCCAGGACCCGGGCGATGGTTTCTCTCATCCTGGGGACGTAGGCGGCAATCCTGGGAGATTCCAGCACCACGGTTGCATCCAGGTTGACAATCGCGTAGGCGTGAGCTTCCATCAACCGGGCCGCCTCTTTCAGAAACTCCGTGCTGGGAGCGTCCCGGAAGCGTTCGTCGTCATCCGGGAAATAGCTGCCGATATCCCCTAGCGCCGCCGCTCCCAGGAGGGCATCGCAGATGGCATGCAGCAGGACGTCGGCATCCGAATGGCCCAGCAGGCCACGCTCCGCGGGTATCCGAACTCCCCCGAGAACCAGGGGGCGTCCCGAGGCAAAAGCATGAATGTCGTATCCAAATCCAATTCGAGTCATCAGTGCCGGATTTCAAAGCGGCTGTACCCGCGGCGACAGTCTCTCCATTCTACCTGGAGGCTGTCCACCCGCGCCATCGGCGGGCCCTGGCGCGCCTGGCTCAACAGCGCTTCGATGAGAGCTCGCTCCCCCTCGAGTTCAATCTCCACCTCTCCGCCGGGCAGATTCCTGGTGAATCCCACCAGTCCCAGGCGTGAGGCCTGACCATAGATGAAGTCGCGGAATCCGACTCCCTGGACGGCGCCGCCGACCACTATTCTGGCTCCTGCTTTCACAAGCTCCGAAAATAGATTCTCCCTCGCGGAATGTCAATAGCGGGTCATGGAAACGGGCTTAGGCGTGCGCCCCCGCCGTCCCGGAATGGGGATTTACGGGAACCAAGACAGGAGCCGGCATGGGATCGAGCCCCGATCCGGGCTCGTGCCTCCGACCAGAGAAATCGCCCTTCGGAATTTGGCCAATCCAAAAGTCGATGCTTGCATTTTTTTTAGAATTTGATAGGTTTGCCTCATCCTGCGTTTCAATGATCCAAACCCAGTTAGGACGCCTAAGATGAAAACCCAAATCAATGTTCGCATCAATGGACAGGAGCGCACCGACGAGGTCGAACCTCGCTTTCTGTTGATCCATTATCTACGCGACGTCGCTGGCCTGAAGGGGCCTCACATCGGATGTGAAACCTCCATCTGCGGCGCTTGCACGGTCGCTCTCAACGGAAAGACGGTGAAGTCTTGCGCCCTGTTGGCCGTACAAGCCGACGGCCAGGACATCCTGACGGTCGAAGGATTGGCCACTGACGGGCAATTGCATCCGATTCAGGAGGCTTTTTGGAACGAACATGGCTTGCAGTGCGGCTTTTGCACTCCCGGCATGCTGATGACGTCCAAGGAACTTCTAGAGAGAAACCCACAGCCTTCCGATGAAGAGATCCGTGAAGGTCTGGAAGGAAACCTGTGCCGCTGTACGGGTTATCAGCACATCGTCAATGCGGTGAAATCCGCCGCAGCCAAGGTAGGAGGGTAAGTGATGGAGACAACCGTAACCAAGAAAACCGAACGACAGGTGGGAAAACCCGTCCGGCGGCGGGAGGACCCCAAGCTCATCACCGGCACTGCCACCTATGTGGAGGATATCGAGCTTCCCGGCATGCACTATGCTGCAGCGTTGCGCAGCCCCTACCCTGCGGCCAAGATTAATGGAATCGATATTCAGAAAGCTGCAAAGCACCCAGGGGTCGTTGCCGTTTATATCGGCAAGGATATTGCCCATCTCGGTCCTGTTCCATGCGGAATCTCCTTGCCGGACCTGAAGATCCCGCATCACCACCTGCTTGCCCAGGACCGCGTCTACTATGTCGGACACCCCGTAGCCGTGGTGGTCGCCCGTGACCGCTATATCGCCGCCGACGCCGTCGACCTGGTCGAGGTGGAATACGAGCCCACTGCCTCTGTTTCGGACCCCGAGAAGGCGTTGGAAGAGGGCGCTCCTCCGGTCCATTCTGAGTGGCCCGACAACGTGGCCTTCACCCACCATCAGGAAGGTGGTGACATTGAAAAAGCTTTCGCAGAAGCAGACGTGATCGTCAAGGAGCGCATTGTGAGTCAACGGCTGATCCCCTCCGCCATGGAGCCCCGGGGAACGGTGGCCTCCTGGAATTCCGGCGATCAGTCGCTTACGGTTTATAGCTCGACTCAAATTCCGCACATCTTGAGGACGCTACTTTCCGGAGTTTTGAACTTTCCAGAGCACAAGCTGAGAGTCGTGGCCCCTGAAGTCGGCGGGGGCTTCGGAAGCAAGTGTGAACTCTATCCGGAAGAAGCCTTGACAGCCTTCATCGCCATGAAGATCGGCAAACCTGTCAAGTGGGTCCTCACGCGACGCGAGGGTTTTCTGGCCACCATCCATGGCCGAGGGCATGTGGACTACTATGAGTTGGCCGCCAAGAAGGATGGCACCATGCTGGGGTTGAAGGTGAAACTCATCCAGGACGTGGGATCCTTCCACATGCTGCTGACTCCGGCCATGCCGACGCTTTCCGTGTTGATGTTGCCGGGGCTTTATCGTTTCAAGAATGTTCACGCTGATGTTATCGGAGTTTTCACCCACAGGATGGCCACCGATCTCTATCGGGGCGCAGGCCGACCCGAGGCGACTCACGGCATTGAGCGCATGGTCGAAATTCTGGCCGCCGAGCTGAATATGGATCCCGTGGAAATCCGAATGAAGAACTTCGTCCCGCCCAGCGACTTTCCCTATGCCACTCCCACGGGTCTATCCTATGACAGCGGCAATTACGCAGCCATTTTGCAGAAGGCCGTGGACCTGGTCGGCTATTCCCAACTGCGGGAGGAGCAGAGTAAGGCCCGCCAGCAGGGTCGTTTGATGGGCATCGGAATTTCCACCTATGGGGAAATCTGCGCCTTCGGCCCGTCCCCGGCTTTGCCCACCGGAGGTTGGGAAAGCGCGACCGTCAAGATCGAACCTTCCGCACAGGTCACCGTCATGACGGGTGTCTCTCCCCACGGTCAGGGGACGCAAACCACCTTCGCCCAGATCGCGGCCGACGAGCTGGGACTCGACATGGACAGTATCGTTGTGACCCACGGGGATACCAACACCATACAGCACGGAGTGGGGACGTTCGGGAGTCGCAACACGGCCGTGGGGGGAACCGCTCTCGTGCTGGCCATTCGGGAACTCAAGGAGAAGATCGAAACCTATGGGGCCATGTTGCTCGAGTCCGACGACGTGACCTACGCAGAAGGCGTCTGCACCTGCAACAAGACCGGAAAGACCGTTCCCCTGGCTGAAATCGCGTTGGCCAGCTATGTCGGTCCCAACTACCCCCCCAACACACAGCCTGGACTGGTAGCAACCAACTATTGGGAACCCCCCAACTTTGCCTTCCCCTTCGGGGCCCATGTGGTCGTGAGCGAGGTCGACCGGGATACTGGGCAAGTGGCCATCAAACGTTACCTGGCCGTGGATGACTGCGGCAATGTGATCAACCCGCTTCTGGTGGATGGCCAGGTCCATGGAGGTGTGGCCCAAGGCTTGGGCCAGGCTCTCTACGAGGAGGTGGTCTACGATGACACGGGCCAGCTCATCACCGGGGAATACATGGACTATGCCATTCCCAAGGCAGCCATGATGCCGACCATCGAGACCGACCGGACCGTAACGCCCTCTCCGGTCAACCCTCTGGGTGTCAAGGGTGTGGGTGAAGCCGGCACCATCGCAGCTTCGCCCGCCATGGTGAACTCGGTGGTGGACGCTCTCTCCCACCTGGGAGTTCGGCATATCGACATGCCTCTGACCCCGGAAAAAATTTGGAAACTTGTTCAGCAAGGAGGTTCATCGTGATTCCCCAGGAATTCGATTATTCCAGACCCACAACGGTGCAGGAAGCCGTCGATCTGCTGGCCGACGGCGAGGCCAAGGTGCTGGCGGGGGGCATGAGCCTCATCCCCCTGATGAAGCTCCGACTGTCTGCTCCCGAACACGTTGTCGATCTCGGTCGCATTCCCGAGTTGAATCAGATTGCCGAGGATGGCGGAAGCCTGCATCTGGGGGCCCTGCTCACCCACCACCAGGTGGCGTCCTCGGGTTTGGTTCAGGAGAAGTGTTCCCTGATGGCCGAGACCGCCGCCCATATCGGAGACGCCCAGGTGCGGAACATGGGCACCCTGGGCGGCAGTGCCGCCCACGCCGATCCCGCAGCCGATTACCCGGCGGCCCTTTGCGCCCTGGAGGCCAAAGTCAGGCTGGTTCGCAAGGACTCGGAACGGGTGATGGGTATTGAGGATTTCTTCGTCGATGCGCTCACCACGGCAGTCGAGCCGGAGGAGATCATCACTGAGCTCGTCCTGCCCATCGAGGAGCCCGGGACCGGCGTCAGCTACCAGAAGCTGCGCCAGCCGGCCTCCGGCTTTGCCATCGTGGGCGTTGCGGCACGGGTGCGCAAGGCCGGCGGGAAGATCACCTTTGCCCGGATCGGTGTCACCGGCCTGGGCGCCACGGCCTACCGGGCCACCGGGGTCGAAGCGCTGCTGGAGGGGTCGGAAGGTTCCCAAGCCGACGTCGCCAAGGCTTCTGCCGCGGTCGACGAGGGTGTCGAGGCCAATTCGGACCTGCATGCCTCCAGCGACTATCGGAAGCACGTAGCCCGCGTCTACACCGCTCGTGCCGTCCATGCAGCGCTGCAGGGGACCCATTGAGAATCAGCGGATCCCGTCTCCTTGCCGTGGACCAGGAGCAGTGTTACCGGTTGCTGCAGGACCCGCGTGTGCTGGAGCGCTGCATGCCGGGGTGCCGAAGCCTGGTCCAGGCGGGCGAAGACGCCTACGCCATGAAAATGAAGATGGCCCTGGCCAGCATCTCCGGCCAGTTCGATGGCAAGGTCCGCATTGCCGAGCGCAACTTCCCCGACAGTTTTCGCCTCCTGGTTGAAGGATCCGGCAGGATCGGCTTTCTTAAGGGAGACGGTCTGCTGCAGTTGACCTCCGAGAGCGGTGGGACGACCATTGGCTATGAGGGGGAGGTCCGGGTGGGAGGCACCATTGCCGCCGTCGGACAACGCCTGATGGACACCACGGCCAAGATGATGATCAAACGCTTTTTCGACAAGCTGGCCGATTCCCTGACAATGCCTCAGCAGTAGCCCGCCCTGTAGTGCTCCGGTTAGAAGCGGATCGCTGCCACCCTCTCGGCGAGGCTCGACGCTCCAATCGGTCCCCCTACGGGAAAAAATTGATGTCATGGGATGCCGACTTCCTGGGAGCGCGGGCGTCCCGCCCGCACAAGGCCTGGCAGGGCTTCCCCCATCTCCCCCACTTCGATCAACCGGGAACGGCACCATTGCTCCCCTTCCGTCTGGCTGACGCGGTGTCCGGCAACAGGGTGGCTGCCTGCAGATTCGCACCGAAGCTCAGCGGCCGCCAAGCGACGAACCCTGCTGGCTACTTCGCTGGCTCCTTCTGCGTCGATAGCCCGGAGGCACCGGCGCGGGAGGACTCCTTGGCAGGAAAAGGATGCGGGCGAGACGCCCGCGCTCCCAGGTGCTCACGCCGCGTGTAGTCCTGGGCCTCGTCAGGTCGCAAAGCGATGGAGAACTATTGAAGAGAGCCGCCTGACGACCTATCGACAGGCGGCGCCGGAAGTTCCCGAAACGACTAGGGAAGTTTGAAGTAAAGCAAGAAGGAGATCAGTAGGGTGTAGAGTACCAGCGATTCAATGAGCACCAGCCCCAGCAGCAGGGCGAATCGAATGGCCCCCGCAGCTCCCGGATTTCTGGCGAGACCCTCGCAGGCTGCTGAGATGGCCCGTCCCTGGGCCAGACCGCACATTGCTGCGGCAAAGGCCAGCGAAAAACCAATGGTCATGTAATGCGCCTGGCTTCCATTCCCGTCTTCGGCATAGAGCGGAAAGGCCATGAACAAGGCCACGACACTAATAAAAACAGTCAGGTAAAATCGCTTCACAATCGACTCTCCTTTCGCGTTGGGGTTCGGCACGGATGCTCGTTCTCAAGGAACACCGTTCGAACCAATGAAGCGCCGCTTGGAGGTGGTTCCCGAGAACCCCTCGTGCATCCCGGGCTCACACAAGTGACGGAATTGAGTGGGGTGTGTCAAAGTCAGCCTACTGAATTCCAGTGGTCAATGCTCCTCCGACACCGCCCCGGCAATATAAACCATGGTTAAAACCATGAAGATAAAGGCCTGCAGCACGCTGGTAAACAGACCCAAAGCCATAATCGGAATCGGCACAATGAAGGGGATCAAGGCAAAGAACACAGCTGCAACCTGGTGTTCTCCGAAAATATTGGCAAAAAGGCGGACCGACAAGGAGAACGGTCGAGCCAGGTGGCTGATAATTTCTATGGGAACCATCAGCGGCGCCATCAAAGGCACCGGACCCGCGAAGTGCTTCAGGTAGGCGACCAGTCCCTGCTTCCGGGCTCCCAGGTAGTTGTAATAGAGAAACACCACCAGAGCACAGCCAACCGTAACGTTGATGCTGCTGGTGGGAGAAGCAAAACCCGGAATCTGGCCACAAAGATTCATCAGCAGAATGAAGAAACCGATGGTGGCCACCATCGGCAGGTATTTCTTTCCCCCATGCCCAATGACCTCTTCCATTTGGGAATTGAGAAATTCAACCACCAACTCCAGGATCTGCTGAACCTTGCCCGGTTGCTCGACCGACAAGGACCGGCGCATGATTGGAAAAAACAGGGCGCAAAAGAGAAAAACCAGGACGGCGAAGGTCACGTGCTCCGGAATGATCATGTGCCCGGGGACGTATGCAAAGCCCATCAGTCCATAGAGACTGCCGAGCAGGGCCGCTACCGGCGGACCCAGGGTGCTGTTGACCCATTCGGCAATCCAGGTGCTACTGTGTTCCATGGCAGGTCCCCTCGGTCCAACCTTTGATCACTTGCAATACACACTCGACCAGCACGGCTGCGACCACCAGCAGGAGGCCCGAAAAAAAACCGAAAAACTCCAGAATACCAAATCGGACTATAGCATAGAGAGAAAGTCCGATCAACGCGTATCTTAAGAAATACTTGAAGATAGCGGCGCGAACACTCCTCTTGGGCGCCGGCTGGGACGGGCGGGTGCTCTCGAGGAGATGGTCCACCCCTTGCCTGAGCCAAGTGAAATTAATCCAGGAGAGCGCTGCCCCTGCCAGAAAGCCGAAACCCGAGTCTGGCCCGCCAAGAATCAGAGCCGCCAGGCAGGCCGGAATGCCCAGGCCGAGGCTGATCCTCCACAGCCTGCGGTCGAGGTGGGCATCTTTCAAGGTCATGCCAAGGACACTCTTGGGATAGGATTCATGGGTTCCCATCGAGCTTCCTGACCACTCGAAAGAGGTTGATGAAGGCGGCCGCGATCCCGAACAGAATCCCGATGAAGCTGAAGATGTTCTGCTTTCCGGTCCAGCCGTCCAGCAGGTATCCCAGACCGTAACCGATGGCGATGCAGACCGGAAACATGATACCCAGGGTCAACAGGTCGCCATACTGTTTGTATTTAGCCCGCATTTCTCACCGGGTCGCTGGATAGATGATGGAAAGAAGTTTATCTTCAGCACCTTGATTGGCCCCATTAAATGGGCTTGCGGGTACAGACGGCGCTGGGCGCGCTCTGGCTTGTCCTTTTCCCCTCAGCGCGCACATGCTCCCTCGAATGTAGTCCCCGCTACGCTCTTCAGTCGCGAGCACGCCCTGAGGGAAAAATTCCTGCGCCAAGCTGCACTCTTGAGAAGAGTGCAGCCCCCCGGTGAGAAATGCGGGCCAGTAGACACCTTGTTTGCGCTCCCGCCGGGGGATGGATTATCATCCGGTGGCGGCCAAAGGCTGCCGCCCAAGTTCGCCTGGAGGACGCCATGTCAGGAAAAGTTGCTTTAGGGGTCGCAATTGCTGTCGGTTCGATGCTGTTTGCCGGCTGTACTCAAGCTCCCGAGCCCGCGCCGGTGGCAGATTCCGATCCGGAATCGGCCAAAGCGGAGCAGCCGGCTGAAGAACCCGAGGAGGTCAAGGTCTACGATCTGCTAAAGGAAGATATCACGCGGATTCCGGACCTTACCAGTCGCAACCTTTCAGTAATGGGCGTCAAGCTGGGAGACCGGACCGCGGACGTCAACCAGAACAAGCTGTTGGGGAAACCCGTCGGGACCAGTCCCCTGGGAGGCCTGTATCGTTCCGCCTACCAGGACCGGGCCATCTACCTGGACTTCGACAAACAGACCGGCAGGGTCATCGCCATCTATGTCAACACCAGCCTGGCCAGGAAGGTGAAAGGAAGGTTCCGTTCGATTCTCCGGCGGGGAAACCTGGAACTGTTCAAGAAGATGTTCGGCCCGGAGCCCCGTCGTATCCGGCCGGATCTCCAGACCACAAGCTGGCGCTATCCCAAGAAAGGCGTGGAGCTGATCCAGACCAGGAGCGGCGATCAGAAGACCTACACCGTCAAGCTGGTAAGGCCCAGAAGGAGCTGATTCTCCGTTGACGATTTCAGGGCCGATGGCGGCCGTCGGCTCCGGAAATTGGAGTTGGGAGCGACCCGCCCTCTCCGCCAATAAAGTCCCCTCCCCTACGGCTTCCTTGCCTGTTGGACGGGCAGCTTGACCAGCAGGGCCTCCGAACGCTCGAAGAAGCCCGGCTGCACCCTCTGGACGATTTTTTCAACCGGCTTTTCGATGTACTTGAAGAAGGGCTTGGGATAGATCCCGATCCAGAAGCACATGATGACCAGAGGCAGCAGCGTGGCATACTCTCTGACGCTGAGGTCCTTCAGATCCCTGTTCTTGGGATTGGTCACCGGCCCGAACATCATCCGCTGATAGAGCCACAGCATGTAGGCCGCCCCCAGCACGATCCCCGCACATCCCCAGGCCCCCCAGCTCCAATGGCGCTGGAAGGCGCCCGCCAGGATGGTAAATTCCCCGATGAACCCGTTGAGCAGCGGCAGCCCGATGGAGGCCATGGTTATGATCAGGAAAATGACCGCATAGCCCGGCATGACCTGGGAGAGCCCGCCATATTCGGAAATCTCCCGGGTGCGCCTCCGCTCATAGACGATCCCCACGATCAGGAAGAGGGCCCCGGTGGAGATCCCGTGGTTGATCTGCTGCAGGATGCTGCCGTTGATTCCGTTTGGATTCAGCGCAAACATCCCCAGCATGCAGAATCCCAGGTGGCTGACCGAGGAGTAGGCCACCAGCTTCTTGGCATCCCGCTGCATCATGGCCACCAGGGCGCCATAGATGATCCCCACGATCGAGAGAAAGATCATCAGGTGGAGCAGCCCGAACTGTTGGTCGAACCAGCCGAATGTCAGATAGGCAAAGTTCAGTGAGGTGGTGTCCTGAACCGCATCCGGGAACATGGGCAGGCTGAAGCGAATGAAGCCGTAGGTGCCCATCTTCAGCAGGACGCCGGCCAGGATCACCGAAGCGGCTGTTGGAGCCTCAACGTGTGCATCCGGGAGCCAGGTGTGGAAGGGGAACATGGGCACCTTGATGGCAAATCCGACGAAGAAGGCCAGGAACACCCAGAACTGATACTCCCAGGGATAATCCAGCTCCAGCAGCGCCGGGATGCTGAAGGTGTAGACCCCGGTCACCTCGTGGTTGTAGAAGTAGAGGGCCAGAATACCCAGCAGCAGCAGCACCGATCCCAGCAGCGTATACAAAAAGAACTTGATGGCCGCATACAGCCTCCTCGACCCTCCCCACACGCCGATCAGGAAATACATGGGGACCAGCATGACCTCCCAGAAGACATAAAACAGGAAGAGGTCCATGGCCATGAAGACCCCCAGCATGCCGGTCTGGAGCATCAACATGAAGATGTAATATTCCTTGACTCGCTCCTGAATCGCATTCCAGGAGGAGAGAATGGCCAGGAAACCCAGCCCGGTGGTCAACAGGATCAACAGCAGACTGATGCCATCGATGCCGAAGTGATATTCAACCCCGATAGAGGGAATCCAGGAAGCACGCTCCACAAACTGCAGTCCTTCGGCCTCGGTGTCAAACCCGGTGATCAGGGGAATGGACACCAGAAATCCAATGGCGGCCACGATGTTGGCAAACCAGCGAATGAATTCGGATTTTTCCTTCTTCACCAACAGCAGCAGCAGGGCACCCACCAGCGGCGTGTAGGCGACTATGGACAAGAGATGGTTTTGAAACATGAGTCAAGCTCCCGATCGAGTGTTTGCGATGTCCCTGCCTGCCGGGCTCGCCAACCCGGTATCGATGCCCTTCACCCCCCTGGGTTCATGTCAGGATGAAGTAGCCAACAAGCAATAGAATGCCGCCGATGGTCAGGGCCGCGTAGGTCTGGATGACGCCGGTCTGAATTCGACGCAGGGGAAAACTGAGGTAGTAGATGAGGTCGGAGCGCCGAACCGCCAAATCGACAATCCAGTAGTCTAAAAAACCGGAAACGGAAGCCGTCAGGCGCGTCAACCAGGCTGAGCCGTTCACTGCCCCGTCAACCACCGAGTTGTCAAAACCCGCCAACCGGTTGGCCAGTTCCTTGGTCCGATTGACAAAGAGAAGGTCGTAGAGTTCGTCCACCCAGTATTTGTTGAGCAAGGTGGTGTAGACATGCTTGAAGCGGGACATCAACCGTTCCGGCACCGCGGGCTGGGTCAGGTAGAAGTGTCTGGCAAGCCACAGGCCAAACAGGGCGACGGCCACCGACAGCGCCATCAGCCCCCACTCCAGGCCTTCGGAAGCCTGTCCTCCCTCCGGCGCTGCCGGATGAACCAGGACCGGGGCCAGGAAATGCTCGAAGTACTGGGGAAGGTGGTGAAGATACTGGCCGATCAGATGGGGAATGCCGACCCAACCCGAGACCACCGCTCCGACTGCCAGCAGGCCCAGGGGGACCGTCATTACTGCGGGAGATTCATGAACGTGGGATTCCACCGCCGGCGACATCCGGGGCTTGCCCAGAAAGGTCAGGAACATCATCCGAAACATGTAGAAGGAGGTCATTCCGGCCGCCAACATTCCAACTGCCCACAACAGCACGTGCCCCTGTGAACCGGAGAAGGCCCGCCAAAGAATCTCGTCCTTGCTGAAAAAGCCCGCCAAGGGGGGAAACCCCGCGATAGCCACCGTTCCCAGCATCATGGTCCAGAATGTGACCGGAATTCGTTTCCTGAGTCCGCCCATCCGGCGCATGTCCTGTTCTCCGCTCAAGGCGTGGATGACGCTTCCGGCGCCCAGAAACAGCAGCGCCTTGAAGAAAGCGTGGGTCATCAGATGGAACATGCCGGCGCCGAAGGCTCCCACACCGCAGGCCAGGAACATGTAGCCCAGTTGGCTGACGGTGGAGTAGGCCAGAACCCGCTTGATATCGTTTTGAACCAAGCCGATCGAGGCCGCAAAAATGGCGGTAACCGCCCCCACTACGGCCACCAGCAGCATGGCGTCGGGAGACAGGACGAACAGCGCGCTGCAGCGGGCCACCATGTAAACCCCGGCGGTAACCATGGTTGCGGCGTGAATCAAGGCGCTGACGGGAGTGGGTCCCTCCATGGCGTCCGGCAGCCAGACGTAGAGCGGAACCTGGGCCGACTTACCCATGGCTCCCACAAACAGCAGGATGCAGATCGCGGTAACGGTGGCGTTGCCGCTCTCCAGCACGCCCGCCTGAGCCTGGCCCTCGACCAGCCCGAAGACCTGGGTAAAGTCGAAGGACCCAAAGGCGGTAAAGATCAGGAAGATTCCCAGCATGAAGCCAAAGTCCCCGATCCGATTGACCACAAAGGCCTTCTTGCCGGCATCGGCAGCACTCTTTCTCTGAAAGTAAAAGCCGATCAGCAGGTAGGAACAAAGTCCGACTCCCTCCCAACCCACGAACATGAGCACGAAGTTGTTGGCCAGAACCAGCGTCAACATCGAGAACATGAAGAGATTCATGTAGGTGAAGAAGCGGTAGTAGCCTCCTTCGTGGGCCATGTATCCGATCGAGTAGATGTGGATCAGGAAGCCCACGCCGGTGACGACCAGGATCATCACCGCCGACAACGGGTCCAGTTGATATCCCCACTGAACCACAAACTGCGAGATGGCGCCCGAGCTCAGTTCTCCCGCGCCGGCAGCGATCCAGGTGAACAGCTCCTGCTCCACCAGCCGCTGCCCTTCAGGCCTGCCCAACAGTTGGAAGAAAGCGCCCAGCGACAGCAGGAAGGAGACCCCCACCGTCCCGCAGGCCACCGTGCCGATGGCCGCCCTGGAGCACCGTCTCCCCAGAAGGCCGTTAAAGAGGGCTCCGGCCGCGGGAAACAACGGTATCAGCGCGAGCATCTCCAGGAAATTCATGAACGGACCTTGGTCGTGTTGCGGGAGCCCGGAATCAAAAAGACCTCATGTGGAGCCATGGAGAAGGAAACGGAGTGGCCGCTGGCCGGGTTCAGGCGGGTTAGGCTGGAAATGGCTACCGCCGATTGCGGGCTGCTTGAAAACCTCAAGAAACGCGCGTTTGCCGGACCCTCTAGGTAAGCCCGAGGATTTTTAGCACAAGTCCATTTTTGAAGTCAATAATCAATGAATCCTGGAACGGACCGAGAGGCCCAAAAACACGGAGATGCCTTGAATTCCCTGAAGCCCGGCTTCAAAGGCATGAGTTCGAGACACTGATCCCCAAGATTGTGGGGACCTGCTGTGACAACGGCATCGGAGACAATCGTGTCCTCCCTTGAATCCGATGAATTCGAGTCCCGCACCCGACCGGCAGGGTTCCTTGACGATCGTCCCCCCAGGCAATAGACTTGCTTCACGAAAGACACGAAAGACAGTTTCCGAAAGGAGGCATCATGAGACGCATCGATTTGCGCACAGCCGTGATCGTGCTGATTCTGGCCAACCTCCCGACCTGGAGCATTGTCTTCTTCACGGTCGATCGCGCCAAGACGGCTATCGATGAGAAAGTAGCCGCCAACTTCAGGGCCATTTCCAGAGGCAATGCAGCCACCATCAGCCACGCCATCCACAGCCTGGTGAGAGAAGTGAAAACCTTGGCCGTAAACTCCGAGGTACGAGAGGCCATTGTGGCCGGTAACGCCTCCTATCCGAGATCTCCTGAGGCGGTGCGTCGAAGAATTACAGCCATTGAGCAAGCCTGGTTGGAGCCTGAGGGGGAGGCTACGGTACAACGGATTCTGTCCAACCCCGCCTCCCGATATTTGAGACGGTTCGTGTCGATCAATCCCACTTTCCGGCGCATCACCGTCACCGATCGATTCGGCGGGACAGTGGCGGCCAATGTCAAGCCCATTGACTTTGAACAGGGCGACGAACCCTGGTGGCGCCAAAGTTTTAAGGATGGTGTCAGCGGCCGGGTGGTCGTTGAGGACGTCCGTTTTGATCCCTTGACCGAGATCAACGTGCTTCACGTCGTCGTCCCGGTGGTGAACGCAATGCCGGAGGAAGTCATGGGTGTCATCGGTGTGGCCATTGACATCAGCGACCTTTTTCCTCTGGTCGCGGGAACCCGCGTCGGAGCCACCGGAACCATGTTGTTGGCTCGGGAAGACGGCACGATCATCGGCAGCGAGGTGGCGAATTTCCCACCCACCCAGCCTGCAGATTCCACCGCCGCGCAGAGCCGGACTTCCGGCCATCTGCTGGCCCCCCAATTAATGGAGGTGCCCTATTTCGATGACATTCGCAGTGCCATCCGGCAGCCGAGTCAGCCGGATTTCATTGTAGCCACTGCCCTTGGCGGCCGCAAAAAGATGGTGGCTTTCCGGCAGTCGGGCTTGTCGTCCGATTACCCCCAACTCCGTTGGATCTCCATTGTCGAGCAGGACCTGAGCGAGGTCCATACGGCCGTAGATGCCATGGACCGCCATTTGCTGCTGGCAGCCCTGGCGCTACTGGTTGTGACCATCGGAATGGCCATCTATCTGTCCACCCATCGGAAGATGGAAGTCACCGACATTGCGGAATCGAACGAACCCTGACGCCTGGCAAGCCCTTTAACTGGACCCCGTAAATTACTATCATCACCCGGATGCCGGTCCAAACACTCACTCGGGAGGATGATTCATGCGGAACTACCTGGTCGAATTCATTGGCACGTTCTTTCTGGTGCTGGTCATCGGTTTGACGGTCATCGAGCCTGGCAACGGTGTGATTGCGCCGCTGGCCATTGGCTTCACCTTGATGGTCATGGTCTACGCGGGCGGACATCTGTCCGGGGGGCACTACAACCCGGCCGTTACCCTGGGAGTCTGGATTCGCGGGAAGTGTCCCGGCCGGGAGGTGTTGCCCTACATCGCCTCTCAGATCCTGGCGGGTCTGGTGGCGGCCCAGGCGGTTCTTTTTCTGAAACCCGATGCCTCCCTCCATCGCCGCCGGCGCTCCTCAAGTGGCTCCGGCTCTGCTGGTTGAGTTCCTCTTCACCCTGGCCCTGGTCTATGTGGTTTTGAACACCACCACTTCCGAGCAGACCCAAGGCAATTCCTATTACGGTCTGGCCATCGGTTCCACCATCATGGTGGGCGCCTTTGCCGGAGGTTCCATCTCGGGTGGCGTTTACAACCCCGCCGTGGCTTTCGGGGTCTCCGCCATGGGATTGAGCGCCTGGGGCAACCTCTGGATCTACCTGGTGGCGACCCTGCTGGGCGGAGCCGCGGCAGCCTTGATTTATCGCTTCGTCAACCAGGACCGTTAAACCGCATTTCTCACCAGGGGGCTTGCACTCGTGAGGCGATCGCAGTGGGTGCAGGTCGTGCTGGGCGTCATACTGGAGAGGCAGCGCGTTCTGGAGGGATGCACCTAAATCCCTGCCGACGCGTTGCTGCCCCCCACTGGAATTCACTTACGGGACGGGGTGTTCCCCCCTCCGGCTCGACGGCGGGCTCCGCCCTCTCGCCGACTCCCCCTCAAGGGGGGAGTGATCTGGAGCTCCTTATGCAGGCCTCAAGTATCACTCCCCCCCCTTGAGGGGGAGTCGCAGAAGCCGAGCCGTCAGGCGAAGGCTGATGCGGTGGGGGGGGTGGACGCCGGACTGCCAAGCCCGCCCGCAGCCAACGACCGTGAACGGGTGCTCAGGTTCGGCCCCTCTAGCCGGATCACTCCTCTCCGAAACCGAACCGGTACACGAATCCAATCAGGAAAACACTCTGGTTCTTGACCAGCTCATCGGTGCCCTTGGTGAAGAAGGGCTGGTCGGACCAGTCATAGCGGTATTCGAACTTGGTGCTGAAATTCGGCCGGACGCGGTAGTCAGCGGTCAGGGTGATTTCCTTCAAGTCCTGGGGAACCCCGGTAGCAAAGGCGTCTTTGTCCGAGAAGTACTCGAAGCGAGGGGAAAAGGCCCACTTCTTGTCGGAAGTGCTGAAGCGCACGGCACCGGCAATGCCCTGCCAGGCCGTTCGCTCGAAAAGGGGTTGGGCCTCGGCATCGAATCCATAGTCATAGTTGATCAACACCTCGACCTGGTCGTTGAGGCTGGCGCTGATCACGGTGTCGAAAAGATGCCGCCAGGGACTGTTGAGGCCATCCAGTTCGGGACCGCCCAGATAGCCTTGACTGATACTCAGGTTGTCGTTTGGCGAAAGCGCGACCGACCAGCCCACGCTCTTCCCCGAATTGTTGTCGGTAGAGTTGTTCCAACCGTTCACAAGATAGAAACCCACGTCCACTGTTTCCGAAACCGAATAGCTGGTGCGGACCCCGGTGTGGTAATAGGGTTGGGCGAAGCCGAACAGGATCGATTGCTGGTATTGCCAATTGTCGATGGTGTCCAGCACTTCCGCCCCCACAAAGGTTCCGAACTTGCCGACGTCGACGGTCAAGCCGTCCCCCACGGGGGCGATGTAGCTCACGTAAGCCTGCTGAATGTTCTTGATGATTTCTTGCTGACCGCCAACAGGTTCAAAGGAGTGGTAGGTATCGGCAGCCGGGCCATAGACCAGATCGATGCGGTAACCCAGGCTGTTGGCCTCACCGGCAGGCCGGTCGAAAATAACTTTTGCCAGGTCAAACTGAAAGCTGTTGTGTCGCGTGTCCAGGCCGCGAAAATCGACGATGCCGCTCTCGGGCTGGTTTGAGCTGAAACCGTAGTAGGCGTCGACGTATCCACTGACCTTAGTCTGTTTGAAAAAATCCAGTATGGGCGCCGTGTCGCTGGATTCCACCTCGGGAGCAGCCGGCTGGCTGGTTGTTGTTTCGCTGGCCGGCACGGTTTCCTGAGGGGTCGTTTTACTCTTCCCTTCCAGTTCTGCGATCCGAGCCTCCAGCTTCTTGATTCGCTCCAGCAGCTCCTCTTGACCGCTGTCCTGAGCCAGGCTTACCCCATCCGACAAGCCCGAGACCAGGAGTCCAGCCAACAACAACGTGGCCCAATTCGTTTTCATTGATTTCCTTTCCTTTCCGGTTCTATTTAGTCCGTACCTGCGTAGCCCAAACCAAAAAAAGACGCCCATCGGCACGAGTTCCTACTCGGATCCAATGGACGTCTCTGTCCAAATCACCACCACCGGGACACTCCGGTCGGCGGCGAGCGATCTATTCCCCTCGATACGGCTCTGTATCGAAGTGCCCCCATTGTAAAGTTACCGGCCCAATGGTCAAATCATTTTTGTTTATACCAATCATCAAAACAGATTATGAATCGATCCTGCCCCCAACGGACAAGATGGCGAATCTCTGCTGTGGACGTCACTGGTTCAACTCGTGGCAGAAGTGGCAGGCTAAGGAGGCCCCCTGGGACCTGTGGCAATCCATGCAGGACTCCATGGAGGTTGGGACCTCCTGCTTGAGACTGTCCCGTTGCTCCACCGCACCGTGGCAGGCAGTGCAGGTAGCTCCGGCGGCCAGATGTTCCTTGTGGCTGAAGAAGACGAAATCGGGGATCTTGTAGATACGGGTCCAGGGGATGGCTTCACCCCTTTGCTCGTAACCTTCCAACAGGGCCCCCACACTTGAGAGTGTGTCCTTGTCTCCACGATGACAGGCCAGGCAGAGGGCCAGGGAAGGGAACCCCGCACTGCCGCCTCTGCCCTCCATGGCATGGCAGACGGAACAGTTCAGACCCAATCGAGAGTGGCTGCGATGGCTGAAAGGGAGTGGCTGCGGAATCGGTTCCCCATTGGGCCGGGTCCTGAAGGAATTGTTACGAGCGCTTGAGGCCCAGGGAATTGCCGGCAGCAAGGCCAGGCAGAGCGCCGGAATCAGTATCCTGGAATCTCGCTGGAGACAGCGCGTCAAGAGAGTGGGCATGACCTCGACCGGTCCGACATTGGAAGAATGTCGTTCAAGGCAAGGCGAAGGCTACCAGGGCATCGCCATAGCTGTCGTTATACTTGTTGCCGCCCCCGGCAGCGATGACTACCAGTTGTTTCTTCAAGCGCTTTGACCAGAAAGTCATGGGGGTGGCGTGCCCGCTGAAATCGAGCCGGGTGACCCAAAGCTCCCGTCCCGTTTCAGAGTGGAAGGCCCGAAAGCGCCGGTCATTGGTGGCGGCAATAAACACCAGGCCGCCGGCCGTTACGATGGACCCACCCAGGTTGGGTGCGCCTGTTCCGGTGATCCCGCGAGCTTCCAGTTCCTCTACCAGGCCGAGAGGGACCTGCCAGCGAAAGCTTCCCCGATTCAGGTCGATGGCTGTCAGGGTGCCCCAGGGAGGAGCCTGACAGGGCAGGCGCCGGGAATCCCAGAAGCGTCCCTGGCGGATCCCCCGTGCCATAAAGGGTAAGCGGCTCCCTGCCCTCCCTTCCACCATCTTTACCACTTGGCCCACATCCATGGAATTGACGAACATCCAATTCAAGGTGGGGTCGTAGGACGCGCCGCCCCAATTGGGTCCGCCATTGGTGCCGGGGAACAGAACCGTATACTCCAGACCGGGCGGCTGATACATCTTGCCCAGGGTTGCCTTCTCCAGAATCGTCCGGCACTCCGCTTCCGTTCTGGGGTCCAGGCGGTTGATCTCGCCGGGGGTCATGCCCTGACGGGAGACCGCCGGGGGCTTGAGTGGTACCGGCTGGGTCGGCCAGGCCTCCTCTCCGGGGACCGGGCTGGCGGGAACGGACCGCTCTTCAATCCGAAACAGGGGTTTCCCCGTCACCCGATGGAACAAAAAGAGGAATCCCATCTTGGTGATTTGGGCCACTGCGGGCACCTTTTTACCCTGGCGGCCTACTTCAACCAGATTGGGTTGTGCCGGCAGGTCCCAGTCCCAAAGGTCATGATGGGTAATCTGGTAGTGCCACAGACGCCGGCCGGTGCGAACGTCCAAAGCGACCAGGGAATCCCCGAACCAGTTTTTCCCCTTGCGCTCGCCTCCGTAGCGGTCGGGGGAAGGAGAACTCACCGGAAGATAGAGGATGCCTCGTTCGGGGTCGCAACTCATGGGCGCCCATACGTTGGTCCCTCCCCGGTCTCTCCAGGACTCCGCTTCCCAGGTGTCGTTCCCCCTCTCACCCGGTCGGGGCACGGTGTTAAACCGCCAAACCAATTGGCCGGTATCGGCCTCGAAGGCCCGCACGTCTCCATCGGGGCCCCGGGGCAGACCGTCCGACACCACCGAGCCCACAATCACCAGGTTCTCAAATATCAAGGGAGGTGAACTCATCCCGTAGATGCGCTTCGGGAAACGGTCGGCCATGCCTGCTCGAAGATTCAGGACACCGCTGGTGCCGAAGGTCCCGACCGGTTGTCCATTGCCGGCATTCAAGGCAAACAGTCGGCCGTCCAGCGTTCCCCAATAGAGCCGCCTCTCCTTGCCCCGACTCCAATAGGCCGGGCCGCGATTGATGAAGAGGTTGTAGGGACGATGCTTGTCGAGCTTGGGGTCGAAGGCCCACAGTTCCTTCCCTGTCGCAGCCTCCAGAGCGATTGCCCGGCCGAACGGGGTGGTCAGGTAAAGGACGCCGTCGACGACCAGGGGTGTGCATTCAAAGGCCGATCGCACCGGAAATTGCGATCCATCGCTGATGTCCCCCGTATGGTAGGTCCAGGCGACTTTCAGTCGACCGACGTTGTCCCGGTTGATCTGGTCCAGAGCAGAATATTTCCGTGCGGCCAGATCCCCTCCGTAGTGGGGCCACTCCTGGGCGGGGGCTTTCCCCGGGGCCGCCAGCAGGCTCAGCAGCAACACCGGCAATCCCAACGGCAGCTCCGGAATCCGGCGGCCCGCTCTCAAGGGAAGGTTCATGACGAAGGAAACAGTGGCTGGGGACTCAATGGAATGCCAACCGGAACCGGGAAAATGCCGTGGAGCCCTATGCGGTTTTTCGAACCGGCTGGGAGGAGAATTGCCGAGGAAGCAGCATTCCATTCAAGAGTACGACCCGTGGCGAGAAATGCGGCCTGGTAGCGTTCAAAGGCGAGACGGGAGGACTTCCAGCCCGGCATCGATTTCCAGCTACTGCCCCGGAAGGTATGGGCCAACATCTTAATACCCCTGGCAAAGCACGAACTTCGAACTATGCCTCAGCGCCGCCGGGAAGTGCCAGGTCTTGATCCAGTGTCGGCCTTCCACCGCAAAAACTCGATTTCTTGAAATGAACGGGGCTCGGTTTTCACCAGGGTGGTGGTTCCGTATCCGGAATGCGCAGGCCAAATCCAATCAATAGATGAAGTCTGACTCGTAGTCGGGCACGAGACGGGCTCGTTGTGTTTGTTCCGGTGAAGGAGCGATTGCCGCCAACTGTTTCTGCCATTTCAGCTTGATTTGGTGAAATGCGTTCCGGTATTCCGGCTTCAGCGGCTTCGATGGCTTCATCTTGAGAGTGAGCGGGTTCACAAAGACACCGTTTCGTCGCACTCGGTAGTCCAGGTGGGGGCCGGTTGACAGTCCTGTCGACCCCACGTAGCCGATCACCTGGCCTTGGCTGACTTTCAAACCCGCCCGCAATCCTCTGGCGAAGCGGGACAAGTGGGCATAGCTGGTTATAAACCCGTTGCTGTGCTTGATCTGAACCAGGTTACCGTAGCCGCCCTTCCAACCACGGAATCGTATTCGGCCGCTGCCTGCAGCCACCACCGGCGTGCCGCTGGGAGCGGCATAGTCCACCGCCAGATGAGGCCGTCGCTTTTTCAGGACGGGATGAAATCTCCTGTAGGAGAATCGTGAGCTGATGCGGGAGAATTTCACCGGAGATTTGAGGAAGTCCCGCTTTAGCGATCGCCCGACATCGTCGAAGTAGCCCACTTCGCCTTCAGGATCTTTGAAACGATATCCGGTATAGAGTTTCCCCGCGTTATGGAACTCCACGGCCAGGATGTCTCCATACCTGACCGGCCGATCCTCCATATAGAGTTTTTCAACCAGCAGGCGAAAGTGATCCCCTCTCTGGATCTCGGTGTTGAAGTCGATATCCCAGGAAAAGATTGCGGCCATATCCAGAGCCAACTGATCCTTTTCCTGCAAGTCGGAAAGCGTGCGGAACAGCGAGGATTCAATCGTCCCAACCACCGGAACCACCGACTTTTCGTACTCGAAGGGGAGCAGTCGAGCTTGAAAGCCCTCCGCTGTGCGATCCACCTTCAGATACTTGTAGGCGTCCACGTCGTAGCGGAACCCCTTCAGCCTCCCGTCCGCAAGCCGCTGCAACTGGAAGCGATTCCCAGACCTGAGTCTGGCCAGGTTGTAGACCGGGCGGCTGGCACGCACCACCTGGTGAACGGTTTCATGAGAGAAACCGTTGGCGGTCAGCAATTGGCCGAAGGTTGCGTTTCTGGCGATTTTCCCTTCAATCACCTCCAGTTGGGGCGGGGGCGGGGGGGGATGGGAGGCATGTTGGCTCTGGTGACTCGGCGGCTGGACCGGAGCTGCCGAGGGATCATCACGCAGCAACCAAAGGCAGACCAAGGCGAGCCCTACAATTTCGGTGACCACGACAATGGTCCCGAGTCGTTCTTTGAGCTTCGAAGCGAGGCGGTGAAGTTGTGGCTGCTTCAAAGGCGCCACCTCCGGGAAAGCAGTCAGGGCCAACTCAATGTTCTTGAAACGGCAGACAGACCTGTAAAATTAACAGATCATCCCTCTCCATTCAAGCAAAAGGCTCCTAGCCCCCATTTCTCACCGGGGGGCGTGATAATGGCGCAGGATGTTTTTCTTCAGCGCGTGCTCGCGACCGAAGAGCGTAGCGGGGACTACGTGCGAGGGAGCATGTGCGCGCTGAAGGAAAAAAGACCAGCCAGAGCGTGTCCAGCGCAGTCTGTTCCCGCACGACCTCCAAACAGGGCCAATAAGTTACTGAAAATAAACAGTCTCTTATAATGTAGCCAGCGACCCGGTGAGAAATACGGGCTGAGCTCGTCCCAGGAGACAGCCGACCGCCTCCAAGGCTCCGCCGGCAAGCACCCGCCCCGACTGGCGGCGGCAATGGAAGCGGAGACGTTGAATCGAGGGGGAATAATCGGGGGGCTAATCGATGTACTTGCCGTGTTCCTTGAGCAGGCATCGATCCATTACCACGGTCAATCCGGACCCCTCAGCCTTTTGGGCCGCTTTCTCATGAACGACGCCCTCCTGCATCCAGATAGCTCCGACCCCCATTTGTATGGTCTGCTCGACCACCAGCGGGACGGCATCCGGACGACGGAAGACATTGACCAGATCGATTGGGGTTGAAGGAGGAACATCCAGCAGACTGGGATAGCAGAATTCCCCCAGGACTGCCTGGTGGTTGGGATTTACCGGAACGATTCGGTAGCCCTGGGTTTGCATGTAGCGAGCCACCGCATTGCTGGGCCGGCTTGGATTGGCCGAAAGGCCGACCACGGCAATGGTTTTGGCACACTCAAGCAGGTGCTTGATTTCTGTGGGATTGTTCATGGGTCTGCAGGCTGGCTAGACCGCATTTCTCATCAGGGAGCGTGATCATGGCGCCGGAATTTTTCCCTCAGCGCGTGCTCGCGACCGAAGAGCGTAGCGGGCACTACCGTAGAGGGAGCATGTGCGCACTGAGGGGAAAAGGACAAGCCAAGGCACGCCCAGCGCAGTCTGTAGCCGCAAGTCCCTTAAATGGCGCCAATCAAGGCACTGAAGATAAACTGCTATTCACTATGTAATCAGCGACCTGGTGAGAAATGCGGGCTACACCCTGTCAGATGATTCGGGGCGACCGACCCGACTCCGTGCGCACGGTCCCGTTGCAGGCCGCCATGGAATGACAATCCGGATCGCTCTCAGATACTCGGATCGAATGGCTGCAAGCCAACGTCACGCCCCTTTTGGGGCGACCGTCGTCGAATCCAGGAACCGCATCACTTCCTGACGACTCAAGTGGCGGTATTCCCTCGGTTTAAGCCGGGCGTCTTTCAAGAAACCGATCTGAATACGCCGTAACTTGATCACAGAGTGCCCGACACGGTCAAACATTTTCCGGATCTGATTGTTCCTGCCCTCGACCAGTGTAATTTTGAGCCAACAGTTGTCGGCCCGCTTCACCACGGCAACTTTGCAGGGCGCCAACTTCCTTCCGTCCAGGGAAAGTCCCTTCGAGATCTTTGCCAGCATCTCCGGACCGGGGGTTCCCCGCACCTTGGCCAGATAAGTTTTAGGGCAATGGGGTCCGGCTGAGGAGACTCGGTCGGAGAACTCGCCGTCGTTGGTCAAGAGCAGCAGTCCCTCGGTGTTGAAATCCAGACGCCCAACCGGAAACAACCCTGGCGGACAGCCCTGGATGAGGTGACTCACCAACGGTCTGCCGTTTGGGTCCGAACGGGTGCATAGATACCCTCGAGGCTTGTTCAGGAGGAGATAGGCCCGCCGCCCGCCGGGACGAATCCGCCTTCCATCGACCCGAACGTGGTCGCAAGCGATATCCACTTTGGTGCCCAGCCGCCTGACCGGTTTGCCGTTAACGATGACCCGCCCCTGCTGGATCCATTCCTCGGCCTGGCGGCGTGAGCAGAGGCCGGTACTGGCAATGACTTTCTGTAACCGATCGGTCACCATGACGCCGAGTCCCGGCCGGACAGCTTGGAGACACCGCTCTGGGCCTGCTCGGCATCCGAAGCCGTCCGGCTCCTGGCCACGACTGGCTTGTCGGCAGGCGGGTCATCAGCGCCCGAGATGCCGGAGGCTGTCTCCGGGTGGGTCATCGCCCCTTCCCTTCCCGTCGCCGCTTCCAGTCCGGCCACCACGGCCATTCCCTCGAGCGACGCCTGTGCCAGCTCCTGATATTCATCCAGGCTGGGGAGTTCGCTGAGGTTTTTCAATCCAAACTGAAGCAGGAAGTCCCGGGTGGTCTTGTAAAGAATGGGTCTGCCCACCACATTCTTTCGCCCTCCGGTGGTCACGAGTTTCTTTTCAACCAGCGTCTTCATTACCGCCGCGGCGTTGACTCCGCGAATCTCCTGGATTTCAGGCAGTGTGACCGGCTGCTTATAGGCGATGACAGCCAGGGTTTCCAGGGCTGCCAGAGAGAGCCTGATCGAGGGGGCTTGGTGTTTGAGGTATTTCCGGACCCAATCGTGATGTTCCGCCTTGGTGGCCATCTTGTAGCCGCCGGCGATTTCCTTGATTTCGATCCCGTGCTCGGGAGAGGCGTAGCGCCGACAGAGATGGGAAAGCGATTGGAGAATGGCGGCCTCGTTCTCCTCGCCCAGCAACTCGACCATGACAGCCGCCGTGACGGGTTCCTCCGCCAGGTAGATAAGTGCTTCCACAATGGGTCTCAGCTCTTCCTCATTCATCCTGGTCTCGCTTCCACACCTGTTGGCTCGGGCGGGCTGCCGATCGGAGGGGACGGTGCCATGGTAGTGGATAGTGGAAAGCGGCGAGTGATTGCCAGACGATCAGTTCCCGATACGAGCTTAAAGACGGCCTATGGCGCTGTCCTACTCCCAAAACTCTCCACTATCCACTCGTCACTTTTCACTGACCACTTCGCTATCCGGATGGTCTGCCCGAGACTGCCATTTGAATCCTGCCCGTCCATTGATCAAGGTCCGCCATCACCTGGGTAAATCTCTTCTTGCGTCTGGCTACAATCTCTCCAAAACGCCGCTTTTGAACCAGGACAATGGCTTGCAGAAAGACCATCTCCAACAGGGCGACAAATACCACCACCAAAGCCTTCCGACTCCGATAGGTGGCAAACAACCGGTCGACGGAAACCTCACCCCTGGAATCCTCAAAGATGGTTTTCAAGTCTTGGAGAACCATTCCGATGGTCACTTCCTCTTGCTCAATTTCCATCGCTCGGGCGGCTTTGCGCCGCTCCTCGATTTTGTGGAAACAGATGATCAGGTCGAATGAACTGGCTTGCTGCTCGGGTGGGATGGAAAGGTCCTGAAAATCTCTCACTCCCGGAAGGGTCCAGCTCGCTCGTTCCACCAGTTCCTTCTGGTGCAGCATTTGAGCCGCGTTCTTGAACGTCTCGTGCTCCAGCAGCCGGTGCACCAGCTCGGCCCGGGGATCTTCCCCCGGGCTCTCCGGCTCAAGCGGGTCGGCCGGTAGAAGCATCCTCGACTTGATATGGATGAGCGTCGCCGCCATGAACAGGAATTCTCCGGCCAGCTTGATGTCCAGTTCCTGCATGGCCTGAATCGTGTGCAGGTACTGCCGAGTAATTTTGGCGATGGGGATATCGTAGATGTCGATCTGCTGCTTGCGAATCAACTCCAGCAACAGATCCAGGGGGCCTTCATAGGCCGGCAGTTGAATCCTGTAAGGATCGTCCATGGGCGGTTGTCAGGTCATCTTCATGGCCTGTCGCACGGCTTGCATGGTCTCACCGGCCACCTGGGCGGCCCGCCGATTCCCGTCCTCGATGATCTCCCCGATCTCCGTCCGGCGCCCGGCGTAGTCCTGCCGGCGGTCCAGCAGGGGTGACAAGTCCCGGATCAGGCCATCGCTCATCCACTTCTTGCAATCGACGCAACCGATCCTGGCCGTTCGGCAGTCTCTTTGGACAGTCGCCTGGATCTCCTGAGACGAGTAGATCTTATGGTAGGAAAAAACCGGACAGATATCGGGATTCCCCGGATCGTGGCGGCGTTTCCGGGCCGGATCGGTCATCATTGTCCTGACCTTGGTTCGGATGGTCTGGGGAGAGTCGGAAAGAGAGATATCATTGCCGTAGCTCTTGCTCATCTTCCGCCCATCCAGCCCGGGAAGCCGCGGGACCGGAGTCAACAGAGCCTGGGGCTCGGGGAAAACCGGGCCGTAAAGGGCGTTGAAACGCCGGCCGATCTCCCGAGTGAGTTCCACGTGGGGCACCTGGTCTTCTCCCACCGGCACGGCGTTGGCCTTGTACATCAGGATATCTGCAGCCTGCAGCACGGGATAGCCCAGAAAGCCGTAGTTCCCCAAATCCCTGTCGGCGACATTGTCTCGCTGCTCCTTGTAGGTGGGGACCCTCTCCAACCACCCCAAGGGCGTGATCATGGACAAAAGGAGGTGGAGTTCCGCGTGCTGGGGGACTGCCGATTGCACGAAGAGCACCGACTTCCGCGGATCCAGGCCGGCGGCCAGCCAGTCGATCATCATATCGATTCGGAACTGGTCGATCCCCGAGGTGTCGGCAAAATCGGAGGTCAGCGCATGCCAATCGGCAATGAAATGGAAACTCCGGTACCGCTCCTGCAGCTCCACCCAGTTTTTCAGGGCGCCCACCACGTGTCCGAGATGGAGTTTTCCGGTGGGACGCATCCCGCTGGAAATTCGAGGTCTGATTGGCTCTGAGGGGACCATGTGGAGATAACTTGCCCGGGAACGGGTTAGCTAGAAAGCGATGATCCAATGGATGATTTGCATGAAGGGCCGCAGCACCCCACTCAGGACACCCAGGTAAAGACACAGCAACAGGATGACAAATCCGTAGGGTCGAATCCGCTCGTAGGCATCGGCCATCTCCCGAGGCAGAAAGTGCGGCAATATCCAACTGCCGTCCAAGGGTGGGATCGGAATCATGTTGAACACCGCCAGGGCGGTATTGAGGATGGCTCCCAGAAAGCACATCCGCAAGAGCGGCTCCAGCACGGTCCCATCGATCGTCCCTCCGGCCATCCCATAGCCCTGGAGGCCTTTGATACCCGCCAGAAAAACGGCCAGCAGCAAGAGGTTGCTGATGGGTCCAGCCGCCGAAATCCAGATGTCCGCCTTGCGGCGATCCTTCACATGGAGCGGATTCCAGGGGACCGGCTTGGCCCAACCGAACAGCAGCGCCCCCGAAAAAAAAGCAATGGTGGGGAAAATCAGGGTTCCAACCAAGTCGATATGGGGGATCGGATTCAAGGTGACCCTTCCGAGGTAACGCGCCGTGGGATCACCGAAGCGTTCGGCCGTCCAGGCGTGAGCCGCTTCATGAACGCTGAGCGAGAACAGAAATACGATCATGAAAAAAAGATACTGGACCAACTGGCCGCTGTCGATCACGGGAATCCTCAAAGGGGAAGGCCGCATGCAGTACCGGCCGGCCGATGGAATGGCCACTTGAGGAAGGCCGGCCGCCACAATCAGCAGCAGCTTAGCATAGGTGAACTGGGAAACTCTAGCCGGGGCGGCAGGGCGGTTTTGTGCTCCATCGGGCGTCCTTGTTGGATCGAAATGCCGATAGTATAATGGCTTGTGGCGGATCGGCCACCGCTACCGAGTTCATCCATGAGCGCCTCATGAGCCTGCTGCTGCTTCGATTGACCATCGGCTTCTACTCGGTAGGCCTGCTGCACTCATTCTTGACGATCATCACCCGCAAGAAGACACTGTTTCGCGTCGCCCTGACCAGCATTTCCGCGGGATTCCTGTGCCACCTACTGGCTATTTCCATGGCCTGGTTCGAAACCCGCCATCCTCCGATCAGCGGATTGCAGGGGGTCCTTTCCTTTTTTGCCCTGATGATTGTGCTGGCTTTCCTCCTTGCCTACGCACGCTATCGGCTGGATTCCCTGAGCGTGTTCGTTTTCCCGCTGGCGTTCATACTGACGCTGGCCGCCAACCTGACTTCGGAGCCCAGCCGGCCCTATCCCGAGATCCTGGGCAGCCTGTGGCTGTACCTGCATGTCCCTTTCATTTTCCTTGCCTACGCAGCCTTTTTTGTGGCCTTCGCCTCCGGACTGATGTACCTCATCCAGGAAAACGAGCTGAAGCGTCGAAGACCCCAGGCGTTCTATTACCGGCTGCCCTCTCTTGAAGTCTGCGACGAGTTGGGGTATCGGGCCCTCAGCATCGGTTTTCCCCTGTTGACTCTGGGGATCGTGGCCGGCGTCCTTTGGCAGGCCCCCTGGGAGTTGGATAAGAAGATCATCGCCTCCTTCAGCACTTGGATCGTCTATGCCGTTCTCATCGCCTATCGTTTTTCCGCCGGCCTGCGCGGCAGGCGCGCGGCCTGGATGTCCATCCTGGGATTCATTCTCATCCTGGCGACCTTTATCGGGACCCGCTCCCAGGGCAGCGCCCATTCTTTCATCCAATGAGTCTGCTACTGGTAGGACTAAGCCACAAGACAGCTCCGGTCGAGGTCCGTGAGAGGCTCCACTTTCCGGATTCGAGCTTGCAGAAGGCGTTGCAACGCCTCAACTCCCAGGCGGCCATCGCCGAGAGTCTGATTCTGTCGACCTGTAACCGGATGGAGGTCCTGGCCCACTCGGCAGACGCCCAACGCGGGGTGGTCCTGGTCAGACAATTCATCTCCGATTTTCACTGCCAGCCGGAGAAATCGATCGGCCCCTACCTGTACGATCTGACCGATTCCGAGGTGGTGCGTCACGTGTTCCGCGTCGCCAGCAGCCTGGATTCGATGGTATTGGGCGAACCACAGATTCTCGGGCAGTTCAAAACCGCTTTCAGCCTGGCTCGCAACATCGGGGCGGTGGGGGATGCTCTGAGTCCCCTGATTCATCGGGCCTTTTATGTGGCCAAACGGGTGCGATCGGAAACCGCCATCTCCAGTGCTGCAGTGTCGGTCAGCTATGCGGCCGTGGAATTGGCCAAGAAGATCTTCGACCATTTGAGGGGACGCACGGTGTTGCTGCTGGGCGCCGGAAAGATGAGTGAATTGGCGGCCAGGCACTTGATTTCCCAGGGAATCACCCGACTGCTGGTCTGGAACCGGACTTACCAGCGGGCAGTGTCCATGGCTGGGGTCCTGCAGGGAGAAGCCATTCCCACGGAAGAGCTCTTTCGCCATGTCGAACGGGCGGACATCCTCATCTGCTCCACCGGTTCCCCCGGGGTCATTCTCACCAAGTCCGACGGGCAACGACTGATCCAACTGCGCAAGAACCGCCCGGTCTTCATTATCGACATCGCAGTACCCCGCGACGTGGACCCTGAGCTGAACCGCCTGGACAATATATTCCTTTACAACATCGACGACCTGCAGCATGTGGTCGACGCCAACCTCAAGCACCGCCGGAAAGAGGCGCAATTCGCGGAAACCATCATTCAGGAGGAGGTCCAGTCCTACATCAAGCAAACTCGAGGACTCGATGTGGCTCCGGACATCGTCTCGCTGCGGGAGCACTGGGATGCCATCCGGAGAGAGGAACTGGCCAGAAACCGCAAGAAGTTGGGGACTCTGAATGACCAACAGGAGGCGGCGCTGGACCAACTGACCCGGGGACTGTTGAACAAGATCCTGCATGGTCCCATCTCGGAAATGAAGTCGTTGGGCCAGGACCCATCCGCAGAACCAAAAATCACCGCGATCAAGAGGATGCTGGGACTGAAGCATTGACGCACAGGGGTAGACGGCTATCCTGGCCTTTCAGGCCAAGCACACGTTGTTTATGGGAGCACAGTTAGCCCGCCTTTCTCCGGCTCTTCGCACCCGGCATCCTCCGGGTCCCGGGTGCTGTCCGGATTGGAAACCGATCATGGCCGCTCGACCTCTCCTCATAGGCTCACGAGGCAGCCCGCTTGCCCTGCGGCAGGCGGATCTCGTCAAAAGCCGACTGCGCCAGGCCTACCCTCTATTGCCAATAGTCGTCCAGGTGATCCGCACCACCGGGGATCAACGCACCGAGGCTCCCTTGCACCAGCTTGGGGGCAAAGGGGTATTTACCAAGGAAATCGAAGAGGCCCTGCTTGGCGGCGAGATCGATCTGGCTGTCCATAGTCTCAAGGACCTTCCCACTATTCTTCCCGAAGGCCTCTGCCTGGGCGCCATCACCCCCAGAGAAGATGCGCGGGATGCCTTTCTGTCCAATCGGTTTGCCTGCTTGGCGGAGCTCCCCCCACAGTCCACCGTGGGGACCGGCAGTCTCCGGCGGCAATGCCAGTTGTTGCACCTGCGTCCCGATCTGAAAGTGAAGAACCTGCGCGGCAACCTGGATACCCGTCTTCGAAAACTGGATGAGGGACATTACGACGCCATTATTCTGGCCTGTGCGGGCCTGGTTCGCCTGGAACTGGATCATCGCATCCGGGAAAGGATTTCTGTCGACCGCATCTGTCCGGCAATCGGACAGGGTGCGCTGGCGGTGGAGGTTCGCTGCGATGACCGCTTGACCCTCGACCGCGTCCGAACGCTCGATGACCGGGACTCCAGAAAAGCAACAGAAGCGGAACGGAGTCTGCTGAACGGTCTGGGAGGTGGCTGTCAGGTGCCGATTGCGGGACTTGCTACCGTCGACGGGGCGCACCTGCAACTGACCGGACTGGTTGGCGCCGCCGATGGAAGCCGCCTGATCCGGGAATCGGGGCAATCAACGGTGGAGGAGCCGCTCCGGTTGGGGCGGTCGGTCGCCCGCAGGCTCCTCGATCGCGGCGCCGCCGAGCTGCTGCAAATGACGGGGTGAGGGATTTGAACCGATATGTTTCTGCTGGCATGGGGCCGCAGGCTCAAGCCCCTCGTCCCCACCAACGGCAACGGAACCTCCTCCCATTACACGGATTGACCGCCAGCCGCCGCTTCTTCACCGCCAGGATCAGGATGACTCGTAGACAAAGTATTGCCGCCGGGACCTGCTCAATGGTAACTTATTAGTTACCATTGATGATGGAGATCCGAGAGTACCTTGACAGCGAAGGGCGCAGTGCCTATGCCAGATGGTTCAATCGACTTGACGCCCAAGCCGCAGCCAAGGTGGTTGCGGCGCTGGTCCGTATGGAGCAGGGCAACCTCTCCAACGCTAAGAGCGTGGGCGCCGGTGTCCTGGAATATCGGATAGACTTTGGCCCGGGCTACCGGGTCTATTTCGGCAGGGATGGCGATGCCCTGATCATTCTCCTGGGCGGTGGAACCAAGACGCGTCAACAGAAGGATATAAGGACTTCCCGAGACCTCTGGCAAGAATACCGTCGCCGCAAGCGAGGGGAGACTTGAGAACCATGTCCCTGACAAGAAACTCCAAGGAAACCATTCAAGCACGCATCAAAACAGATCCTTCCTTCCGCGTCGAATTGCTCAAGGAAGGAGTCGAATGCTTGCTCTCCGGTGACGTGGATACCGGCAAGGCCGTACTGCGCGATTACATCAACGCCACCATCGGCTTTCAGGAACTTGGCGGGATGACCGCCAAGTCACCCAAGAGCCTGATGCGTATGTTCGGCCCCAATGGCAACCCTCAGGCCCGGAACCTGTTTGCGGTCATCGGCTGCCTCCAGGAACGCGAGGGACTTCAGTTGAAAATCCAAAACGTCCGCTGATAATGCTTTGCGTGATGCGGTCAGCCGCGAGGCCGGCCAGGCCCGCGTCTGTGTGACGGCCTGCGTGATGACAACCGGCTGCGATCGCACGCAGCTACACACGGGGTCGAAGGCAAGGTCCATGAAGACAGCTGTCTATCTGATCGGAGCCGGACCGGGCGATCCTGAGCTCATCACCTTGAAGGGGCGACGTTGCCTGGAGGCGGCCGACTGCGTGATCTACGACCACCTGGTGAACCGTGAGCTGCTGCAATACGCTCCGGGCGGGGCGGAGCGGGTCTACGTGGGCAAGCAGGGGGGGCGGGACCATATTTCGCAAACGGAGATCAATTCCCTGCTCCTCGAGCGAGCCCGCCAAGGCAAAGTGGTGGCCCGCCTCAAGGGAGGCGATCCTTTCATCTTCGGGCGCGGCGGTGAGGAGGCCGAAGTCCTGGCTGGGGCCGGGCTCCCCTTCGAGGTCGTCCCAGGAGTCTCGGCAGGCTCGGCCGCGCCGGCCTACGCGGGAATTCCCCTGACCCATCGGGACTACGGCCCTACCGTGGCCTTTGTGGCGGCCCAGCAGGATCCGACCCGGGAAGATCCGTTGCTGGACTGGGGAAAAATTTCCTCGGCCGCCGAAACCCTGGTCTTTTTCATGGGGGCCAGGAGCTTGCAGCAGGTGGTGGAGCAGCTCACCCGCCACGGGCGCAGTCCAGCCACCCCCGTCGCCCTGATCCGCTGGGGAACCTGTCCTTCGCAAGAGGTGGTCACCGGCACCCTGGGGTCCATCCTGAGCCGGGCCGGGCATATGGCCCCCCCCACCCTGATTGTCGTCGGTGAAGTGGTCAGACTCAGGGAGCGGCTGAGATGGTTCGACAACCGCCCCCTGTTCGGGAAACGGATCCTGATCACCCGGCCCCGCCAGCAGGCTCGGGACTTCCGCAGGGCGCTGGAACTGCTGGGCGCCACGGCCATCTCCTTTCCCACGGTGGAGGTGCGGGAGCCGGACTCCTGGGACAGACTGGATCGAGCCATCGAGACCATCGATCAATACGATTGGCTCATCTTCACCAGCGTCAACGGGGTCAAGTATTTCTTCCAAAGATACTTTCGACATCATTCCGATATTCGGCAGCTCAAGGGGGTCCGCATCGCCGCCATCGGGCCGGCTACCCGTCGGGCGGTTCTTGACTTCAGCCTGGCCGTGGACACCCTGCCCAGCGACTACCAGGCCGAGGGCCTGGTGGAAAGCCTGCGCGGCAAGGTGGTTAAGGGCATGCGGGTGCTGCTGCCGAGAGCCCGGGTTGCCCGGGAGGTGCTGCCCCGGCAACTGCAGCGCCAGGGCGCCAGCGTCGAGGTGGTCGAGGCCTATCGAACCGGCCCTCCGGACGACATTCAATCCCGATGGCTGGAAGTCCTGGGAGAAGCTCCGCCCCACATGGTGGTCTTTACCAGTTCTTCGACCGTTGCCAACCTGGCCGACCTTTCCCGGCCCCGGTCCCTGGCCGAAAGCCTGCAAGGCGTTGCCGTAGCCTGTATCGGACCCATCACCGCCGGAACAGCCCGGGAGTCGGGTCTGGATGTGGACCTCGTCCCGCAAAAATACACCACGGCTTCGCTGATCGAGGCCATGGAGGCCTATTTCTCGCGAAAGGGTTAACCCGTATTTCTCGCCGGGTCGCTGGGTACATCATTAAAAATAGTTTGTCTTCAGCGGCTTATTACTCCTATTTTAAAGGCTTGCGGTTACAGACGGCGTTGGGCGCCCTCTGGCTTTTCTGAAACAAAACCTGTTTCACTCTCGATTGATCCGCCCCGTCGTGGGGGGCGGGGGCCCGACTTATCTGAGATCGAGCACGAGGGAGGATTGCTGCCGCCGCCTACGCAGCTTGGAGTTAGGAGCTGCACTTTTCTCAAGATTGCACCCCCCGGCGAGAAATTCGCCCCTGTCTGCTCAGAGGCCGGGATTGGGGGAATTCCAGGGAATACGGGAGATGGGCGTGTAGAGGGCGCCGGAGGGGTGGAGTTGGCTGCCCATGACCACGATTTCGGTCGCTTCGAACCGCAGCGGCTCCAACCGTTCCGCTTGAACTGCCTCCAGAAGCTTCCGGAGGTTACGGTCCGATCGCACCCTGCCCAGCGTAAAGTGGGGGGAGAAGGGGCGTGACTGGGGAGGAAAGCCCGCGGCAACCAGCTCCTTTTCGACCCTCTGCTGCAGGATCTCCAATTCCCCGGGAAGCTGTTTCAGTCCGGCCCAAATAACCCTGGGCGGCCGCCGTTTGGGGAAGCAACCTAGCTCGGTCAGTTCCAGCGGAATGGGCGCAGCGGGTGCGGTCGCCCGGCGCACTGCCTGGAGGATTTGCTGCAGGCGCTCCGGGGTAACCGCCCCCAGAAACTTGATCGTCAGGTGGATGTTGTGGGGCCTGACCCAACTGACGTGCGCTCCGCTCTCTCGTAGCCGTTGCTGGGTGACGGCGAGCCGGTCCGTGGCCAACCGGGGAAGTTGCAGACAGACGAAGGTCCTGACGGTTTCCATGCGTGAGGACATGCTAGCGGTCGCCTCAGGATCGTTTCAGTCCAGAACCACAAAGGGTGGTGGGCTGTGGGGTTCTCCCAGGCAGTATCCGAGACTGAATGCCACCGATTCGGTCAAGAGCTCGACCAGTGGCCCGGTTTCAAAGCACAGAGCCTTCTGCAACGCCAGGCTGTACCGTCCGGCCAGCTCGGAGCGGATCACCGCAGGCGGGTAGCCGGCCCTGAGCATAAAGAAGTTTGAGAAGAGACGCAGGGTCTTCCCGTTGTGACGGTCGAAGGGTTGGATATCGGTCAACTTCAAAAGCACCAGGGCGGCTTGCTCCACCTCGTGCATCTCGCCGAAACTGTCCGCCTGACACCACTCCAGGGCGTTCTCAACCAGGTGCGGAACCAGCTCCCAATCGGGGGGATCGTGGCCTTCCAGCAGGGGTGCGGCCGGCGCTTGCCGATAGCCGGATAGTCGGCTGGCTGGCCGACCCGTGAGCCGGGAGTGGAGCTGTTGCAGATCGGCAGGGGCCGGAGCGGTTTCCCGCCGGGCTCTCTCCAGGAACCAGCGGCAGGCGTTCAGGTGGCACTCCATCTGGAGCTGGTTTGCGGCTTGCCAGGCTTCCGGTTCAGGCTTCGACGTCTGGCCGGACTCTTCCAGGGCACAGTTGTTCTTGGCCCAGGTGTCCCCCGTCAATCGGTCAAAGACCGGAACGGCCTTGGCAGAGCTCTGCCGCTGCTTCCACCGGTCCCGTTGGTCGATGATGCCGGCGAACTGCCGGCGCGTCTTCAGCTCGAACCCGTTCCCCACTGCCCTCCCCCGTCAGACAACCCCTCTCTGTTTCATGGCCTGCCGGGCCTCGCGTTCCATGGCCTTTCGCTTCTCTTTTTCTCGCTTGTCGAAGAGTTTCTTTCCCTTGGCCAGCGCAATTTCACACTTGGCCCGACTCTTGTGGAAGTAGATTCGAAGCGGTACCAGCGTCATGCCACGCTCGCGCGTCTGACCGATAAGTCTTCGAATCTCCCGGTGGTGAAGCAACAATTTTCGCGACCGCAGAGGCTGGTGATTCATGCGGTTTCCCTGTTCATAGGGGCTGATATGACAGTTGAGCAGCCAAACTTCGCCCCCTTTGACCACGCCGTAGCCCTCCTTCAAGTTGACTCGACCCGCTCGTATGGATTTGACCTCGGTCCCGAGCAAGGCCATGCCGGCCTCGAAGACTTCAAAGATATGGTATTGGTGGAAAGCCTGTCGGTTCAGGCTGACCATCTTCTGTTCGGCTCGGTTGGTGGTGGAATGCTTCATAAGGCCCGCCGTTGCCTACTGCCCGCCCTGGGAAGGCTATTTCCGTTGGTAGGGATCGGGTGCACGGCGGTTGGGATTGGCGGACGGCTGCCCCCCGGCCGCCTGTGGGGAGCGGACCGGTCCGGACTGTCCTGGACGGGGCTGGCCGACCATTGGAGGTTGGCCGCTCAAGGTTTGACCATAGGGCCGACTGACCGGAAAAGGGGCGGCCGGTTTGGGGGTCAGAGTCGCTTTCGGTTGCACTGCCGCCTTGATCGTCTGCGGCCTGCGGGCGGCGCCGGACTTCGAACCCGAGCGAGGGCTAAAGGGTGTCACATTGCGGCTCACAAAGGGTTTGCGGGGGGCTCGGGCAGCCGGACGACTGCGCCGGGTCGGCGGTGCCATCTTCTTGGATTTGCCGGACACGATCAACCGGGCCAGAGTGTCCGGGCGGCCCGCACGAGCCAGCAGAAAGTAGTCAAAACCGCTCCCCTCCATAATCTTCAGGATGGCGGCCTTGACACCCAGTCCTCGAATTTCCAGCAGGGGGACCCGCTTGATCTTTAGTTCGTTGGGAATTTCCATTTCCAATCCCGTGTGCCGGCCCAGGAGATCCAGGATATTGCCGTAACTCTCGTTCGCCGCCGTCAGATTCACCTGACTGCCGTCAAACGACAGGTTGACCTGGGCTGCGGCCGGCCGAGGAATCATGGCAACGGCCAGCACGAATGAAACCGTCCACGGAACCTTGCTCATGGGTTGCCCTCGTTAGCCCGTTTCAGGCTCCATCCTAACACCCCCGCAGGTCCAAGACAACCGGCGCGCTCACCGGCGCTGAGCCGGCAACATAAATGCGAACCACGAATGGACACAGAGACGGACGGACCTTCCTTGGCGCGACAATGTCACGGGATGAGGCCCCCCCGGGAGCGCGGGCGTCCCGCCCGCACAAATCCTGGCACAGCCTCGCCCATCTCCTCCACTCGGATCGACCGGCAACGGCTCCAGGGCTCTGCTTTGGCCGGGCCATGCGGTTCCCGCCGGCAGGGTGGCCGGCTGCCGCATCGCGGGGAAACTGAGCGGCAACCCAAGGGACAGTATGCGGGCGGGACGCCCGCGCTCCCGGGGGTGTCCTCCCGATGGTGCGGTGGGGGCATGTCTGGTGGGCAACTTCTCTGAAAGCCGACCGGCGCCCTTTGCGAAGCTCCCGTTTGCCCGCGACGGGGCGGATCAATGGAGAAGGACTATAAACTGAACATGGATGCACAGGACGCACAGGATAATCTGGACGGGACGCTGCTGCACAAGAAGCCGGCTCCGGCAATGATCGTGTGTGGGATTGCGGATACTCAGGATTACAAGCCAGCCGTTTCCTGAAAAAATCCTGTGTATCCATGTGCATCCATGTGAATTATCCCTGTAACTCACGAGGCGGGGGAAAGCGCCCCCACCGGTTCGGCTGCGGGCTCCGCCCTGGTCGCCGACTCTCCCTCCAGGAGAGTGACTCTTGAGGCCTGCAAATGGCTCCTTGCTGGATACGGTGGCTAGGAGTAAACCCTGTTTCCGGTTTATGGTGTAAAGGATGTTCCCGGTCTGCACCGCGGCCCGGAGGCGGGGGCGGAAGCGTCGGCAAGTTCAGGATGCGGGCGGGACGCCCGCGCTCCCAGGGCCAATCACTCCCCCCTGGTGGATATCCTTTGTCCCTTGTGTCTTTCTTGGTGGCCCTTCACGGACCCCTTCCGAGTCTTTTCCAACCCCTTGGAGTCCCTTCGCTGATCACTCTTTTTAACCCCTGCCCAACCCTTGCGGATTCCTCTTGATTTCCCTCCAACCCCTTAGTGGCTCTTGGTTGTCCTTAGTGCCCCTTCGTGGATAGCTCTTTTTCCCTTCGTGGATAACCCCTCCATTGGTTTCAAACAAGGGTTTGATAACATTGGTGTAAAGGAGGTTCAGAAATGGCGTCACCCACTTCGAAATTTGTCTTCGACCTTAAACAAGAACAGTTTCAATCCGAAGTCATTGAAAGGTCCCACACCACTCCGGTGCTGGTGGACTTCTGGGCTCCCTGGTGCGGTCCCTGCCGCAGCTTGAGTCCCGTCCTGGAAAAACTCGCCGGCGAATACGCTGGGGCCTTCCTGCTGGCCAAGATCAATACCGACGAAAGTCCGGACCTGGCCCTTGCCTTCCAGGTACGCAGCATTCCGCAGGTGGTCCTTTTCCAGGAGGGGCAGGCCGTTGACCAGTTCGCAGGAGCTATTCCGGAAGCCGAGATTCGCCGGTTTCTCAAGCCCTACTGTCCCACCGAGGTCGACCAGCTCTTCGCCCTGGCCCGAGGCAAGTTGGATGCCGGGCAAAAAGAGGAGGCGCGAGGGCTCCTGGAGCAGGTGGTTGACCGTGAACCTCAGCACTCGGCAGCCCGTCTGGCTCTGGCCAAGCTGTTGATTGAGCAGCAACAGCCGGAACAGGCCCGGTCTCATCTGCGGGCGATCCCATTTCTGGCCGATGAAAAGGAAGCTGCCGATCGGCTGGAGCAGGTCATTGGGTTCCAGGCGGACTGTGAGGCGGCCGGCGGTCAAGCTTCCCTGAGGAAGGCTCTGGCCAGGAATCCGCAAGACCTGGCCGTTCGCATGGCCCTGGCCTCCTGCCTGGCGGCGGCGGGACAGCATCGGGAAGCACTGGAGGAATTTCTGGCGGTGGTCGCCCGGGACAAGCACTACCGGAAGGACTCAGCCCGCAAGGCCATGCTGGCCGTATTCAGCCTGATCGGGGAAAGAAGCGATCTGGCGGAGGAATTCAGGGAACGCTTGGCTCGAACCCTCTTTTAGGTTGACGGGTGGCGTCAGCCGACCTGCAGAAGGCGGTTCCAGACAACCTCGGCGACCGGCACCACCGAAAGCCGTGGCAACCGCACCAGATCGAAATCCTTGAGTTCCGGGTCCGACTTGATGTCGGCAAGCGGAATCGGTCTAGCCAGCCTGCGCTTGGGCTTCACCTCCACCACCACCAACCGGGGATCGTCCCGCTCGGGATCGGGATAGGGGTCGCTGGTCACCTCCGCCATGCCCACCACCATCCTCTCACCGCCGGTGTGGTAGATCAGGGCTTGATCGCCTCGACGGATCTGTCTGAGGTGCTTCAGGGCCAGGTTGTTTTTGACCCCGTCCCAGAGGGTTCCCTGGTCCTCTTCCAGATCCGCATAGGCATAGTCCGAAGGTTCTGTCTTCAGTAACCAATAGGCCATGGAGATTCTCCCTATTTTCTGGGGGGCCGGGAGGGGCGAAGCTCCACCCGGCTGGGAAGGGATCGGGGATCGTGCCGAAGCAGATCCAGCACCACTTGGGCCACGTCCTCGGGTGTCAGCTTCCAGCGGGCCGTCTCCCCGGCTCGATGCCCTCGGAACTCGGTGTTGACGCTTCCCGGCAGGATGGTGCTGACCCGGATATTGTCGTGGCGCAGATCCTGCATGATGGCTTCGCTGAAGCCGTTGAGGCCGAACTTGGAGGCATTGTAGGCCGAGCCGCCCGCGAACCCATATTTGCCTGCCAGGCTGCCGATGTTGAGGATGTATCCGCCTCCGCGACTTCTTAAAATGGGAACGGCCGCATGGCAGCAGTGGTAAACCCCCGTCAGGTTGGTCCCGATGACCTCCTGCCACTGCCGCGGAGAAATCTCGGCGATATCGCCCATGACTCCCACCCCCGCGTTGTTCACCAATATGTCCAGTCCTCCGTATTCCCCGAGGGTGAAGTCCACCAGCGATTGGACCTGGTCGTAGCGGGAAACGTCACAGGCCATTCCCTTGATCCGCTCGCCCCACTGTTGTCCCAGCGCCTCGACGCAGGCAGTCACCGCGTCCTTCTGCCGGGCGCAGACCACCACCCGGGCGCCTGCGTCCAGCAAAGCGCAGGCAATGGCGTGGCCGATCCCACGTGTCCCACCGGTTACAATGGCGATCCGGTCTTGAATCGATTCCACAGCAAGTCCTTCCCTGTCCGTTCGGAGCCCCGGCGGGGCCCGCAGGCGGTTTTCCTGTTCCAATGGTTGAGGCTCGCGGCTCCCGGCGCCGGTTGGGATGGCATCCTGCCACCTGGAGCCAACCGGGGAAAAGCATCTACAGGATTCATTCCGATTGTGTTATTAATGGGTTCCCCGCGCCGCGCTCCCGCATTCCGAAAGGCCCGATGACCGTCTCGCTGTTCATCCCCTGCCTGGTCGATCAGTTCTTTCCCAGTGTCGGTATCAACCTGGTTAAAATCCTCCGGAAAGTGGGGGTGTCGGTCGACTATCCCCGGGAGCAGACCTGCTGCGGTCAACCGGCTTTCAATTCAGGATATCATGAAGAGGCTATCCAGTTGGCGCGGCGTTTCCTGGAAGTCTTTCGAAAAGCCGAAACCATCGTCTCCCCTTCCGGCTCCTGCACCAGCATGGTGAAAGTGTTCTACCCGGAGATCCTTCGGGACCCCGGCCTGCACCAGGAACTCCAGGACGTCACCAGCAGAACCTATGAGTTTTCCGATTTCCTGGTCAACGTCATGGGGATCAAGGACCTGGGAGCCACCTTTCCCCATCGGGTCACCTATCACGATGCCTGCCATCTGCTTCGGGAGCTCCGCGTGCATCGGGCCCCCCGCGAGCTGATCCGGAATGTCCGCGGCATCGAGCTGGTGGAAATGGAGGACAGCGATGCCTGCTGCGGTTTCGGGGGAACCTTTTCGGTCAAGTTTCCCGAAATTTCCACGGCCATGGCCCAGGACAAGGGCACAGCCATCCTCAAGACCGACGCGGAGTACGTGGTGGCCAACGACTCCAGTTGCCTCATGCAAATCGGTGGCTACCTGAGCCGGCAGGGTCTCCCGATCAAACCGCTTCATTTGGCAGATCTGTTGGGAGCGAACCTCTAACCGGCGATTCTCACCGGGGAGCCGGCTGGAGGATGAAAATGACTTGTGCTTAGAGCTTTCTCCAAAGCCTTCAGAGCCCATCCCGGGATTGTTCATGGAGGATTTCAGATTTATAGTGTCATCATGTTGCAAATAAACTATTTGACATCATACACCCGGCGGACCGGTGAGTCATGGGGACTCCATTTCGATCACTTGTCCGACTCGGCTACGAAATCTGATAACTTGCCTCCAACAGGGCTGAAGCCATGAATCGTACGCCCAGTCAGTTCAAGGTCCTTGCCTCGGAGAATGTGGCCGACCAGCGCCTTCGCCACACCTTTCAATCGGCCACCCATCATGCCCTGGGCCAGCGCTCGCAAGCCGTCCAACTGGTGCCGGAGTGGGAAGATCTCCGCGAGCGGGCCCATCGCATCAAGGAAGAAGCCATCAACCACCTGGACCTTTATGTGGAGCGGTTGGAGGCCAGTGTGACCCAGCGGGGCGGCCGGGTGTTCTGGGCTCGGGACGCCGGCGAGGCCTCCAACTACGTGGTGGACCTCTGCCGCCGCCTGCGGGCATCGACTGTAGTGAAATCCAAGTCGATGGCTGCCGAAGAGATCGGGCTGTCTGATGCCCTGGAAGCGGCCGGAGTGAAACCTGTCGAAACCGATCTGGGCGAGTTCATCATTCAAGCGGCCGGTGAAACCCCTTCCCATATCATCGCTCCGGCCCTGCACATGACCCGGCAGCAGGTCGGCGACCTGTTTCACAAGACATTCGGCATTCCCTACACGGATATCCCGGCCGAATTGTGCGCCTTTGCCAGGCAAAAGTTGCGCCGGGAATTCCTCTCGGCCCCCCTGGGAATCTCTGGCGTCAATTTCGCCGCGGCCGATACCGGCACCATCGTGGTGGTGGAGAATGAGGGGAATGCCCGTCTCTGCACCAGCCTCCCCCGGGTTCACCTGGCCATCATGGGCTTGGAGAAAGTCATCCCGAGCTTCTCCGACCTGCCGCTGTTTCTGAGACTGCTGGCTCGCAGCTCCACCGGACAGAAACAGACCAGTTACGTATCGATGATCACCGGTCCGCGCCGGGAGAGGGAATGGGACGGCCCCGAAGAATTTCACTTGATCCTGCTGGACAATGGCCGCACCGATATTCTGGCTGATCCTCGGGTCCGCCGCTCGCTGTTCTGCATTCGCTGCGGCGCCTGTTTGAATGCCTGCCCGGTTTATCAGAGAGTTGGCGGGCATTCCTACGGGTCGGTCTACTCCGGCCCCATCGGTTCCGTGCTGACGCCCCTGTTCCAGGGCTTGGAGGCAGCTCAGGATCTTCCCTACGCCTCCTCGCTGTGCGGTTCCTGCTCCAATATCTGTCCGGTCAAGATCGACCTCCATCACCAACTGCTCTGGCTGCGGGAAAAGCTGGTGGCCCGACGGGCGACTCCTTGGCGGGAACGGCTCGCCATGGCACTCTATGCGGCCGGCATGAAGGATCCGGCGCTGTATCGGATGGGTTCCGCGGTGTTGAGGCTGTTGTTGAAGCTGGGGGGCAAGAGCGGCCGTCATCTCGCCATTCCGGGGTGGAGCTCCACTCGGGACTTTCCGGCCTTGGCCGAGACGTCTTTCAAGCAGTGGTGGCAGGAGAACCGCCGGCAGGGAGAGCTGCCATGAACGGCTCCCGGGAGGTCATTCTAAGCCGTATCCGGCGGGCCCTGCTCCGCCCCGGCGCCCGGCATGGAGAGGAACAGAGGGACCCGCAAAAGGAACGGTCTGCGACCGACCGTGTCGGTTCCTCCCGACTCCTCCAACAGTTTCAGGAAGAATCCGGACGAGTCAGCGGGGAGCCCCGGTTTTGTGAGGATATGGAGGAGGCGGTGCGAGGCATTCAGGATCTCATTGCCAGCGCCGGTTACCGCAAAGTCGCCGTCTCCAGCCATGACATCTGCCGTCGTCACCGTCTGGCGCAGGAACTGTCGGCCCTCCTGCCCGAGGTAAGCGTTTGGAGCGAGGGCGGAGATCCGGAGAGCCAGGCCTCCCGCCGGCAGAATTCCGGGCAACTGGCGCAAGCCGATCTATCCATCACTGGAGCCGAATTCCTCATTGCCGAAAGCGGAACCGTTCTTCTGGCCAGCAGCAGCTCCAGCCGTCAGATCAGCCTGCTCCCCACCGTCCATCTGGTGCTGGCGACGCCAGACCAGGTCTATCCCACCCTGGAGGCGGTCTTTGAGCACCTGGGGACCACGCTCGAAGAAGGCCGGCTGCCAGCGGCGCTGACGTTGGTCACCGGGCCCAGCCGCACCGCCGACATCGAGAAGGTGTTGATCAAGGGCGCTCATGGCCCGGTGAGACAGCTCACCTGGGTGATCGGCAGGGAGGGTTAGCTAGAGGCCGCCGAAGAGGGTGGTGGAGTTGGCCGTCCAGCGATCGATAGGGGCCCAGAAGACAATCAGGAGGACGTTGGGGACCAGAAGCAGAACCAGCAGGGCCCGGTTCAAGGTGGAGATGCGCAGGGGGGTGGGGGGACGGTCGTCGTTTTCCAGGATCATGTGTTTCATGACCCTCATGTAGTAGAAGGCCGCAACGGCGGCATTGAGAGCCCCCACCACCGCGAACCAGAAGAGGCCTTGATCGATGACGGCGCCGAAGATGTAAAGCTTTCCCAGAAAACCGGCAAAGGGTGGAATCCCGATCAGGGACAACAGGAAGATGCTCATGGCAATGGCCAGAAAGGGCGAGCGGCGGAACATCCCGTTGTAATCCTGCAGCTCGAAGGTCTTCTCGCTGTTGAAAATGACCGTGACCACGAAAAAGGCGCCCAGATTCATGAACAGGTAGACAAAGAGATAGACCAGCATGGCCTTGAGGCCGGCCCCGGTCAGGAGCACCGTGCCCATCAGGATGTAGCCGGCATGGGCAATGCTGGAATAGGCCAGCATGCGCTTCAGGTTGTTTTGGGTAAGGGCGGCGATGTTTCCCAGGGTCATGGTCAGCACCGACACCACGATGAGCACCAGCGGCCAGTTGATGCCGCTGATAAACTCCCACTGCTCTCCCGCCGGTTGACTCAATCCACTCAGGAAGAAGCGCACCAGAATGGCAAAGCCGGCGGCCTTGGGAGCCACCGAGAGAAAAGCCGTCACCGGTGTGGGAGCCCCGGTATAGACGTCGGGGCACCAGAAATGAAACGGCACCGCAGCCGTCTTGAATCCGAAACCGGCCGTGGTGAGCACCACCACCAGCAACAGCGTGATCTGGTTGAACCCGGCCACTTCCTGTGCCAGCAAGGCATCCCGGATCGCGAAAAGATCAAGGCTGCCGGTCAGGCCATACAGCAGGGAAAATCCGTACAGCATGGATCCGGTGGATACCGCCCCGAACAGGATGTACTTCATGGAGGCTTCGTTGGAAAGACGATCACTGCGCAGATAGCCGACCATGATATAGGAGGTCAGCGACACCAGCTCCAGTGACAGGTAAAGCATGGCCAGGTGGGTCGAGTTGGCCATCAGCAGCATCCCCAGCGTGACCGCCAGCAAGAGGGCGTGGAATTCACCCTGGTGGATGGGAGCCAACTCCTCGGAGTGCAGCGACCCCAGCAGCACCAGAATCCCCGCCACCAGCAGGAAGACCTTGAAGAAGAGGGCAAAGTTGTCCAGGGCCAGCATCCCTTGGAAGAGGGTCATGGCTGAGCCATGATCGGTCTGGAGGGCGTAGTAGAGCGCCAGCAGGAGCGCCCCCAAGGTCAGCAGAGGGTTGATGCGGTTCCTCAGCCCCTTGAGACTGATGTCGGATATCACCACCAGCAGGATGGCTCCTAGCAGAATCAGTTCCGGGTAGAAGAAGGGCAGGCTGTCCAGGTTGCCGAGGTTCATCGAGGATCCGACCTCTCTCTTTCTCTTTCCTCCCGCTTGGGGAATGCCGCGCTCAGACCGTCCGTGCTGCCGCTCGGCAGACGGACACACCTCCGGCCCGCTTATCTCTTGAGGGTGTCGGCCCGGTCCAGGTTCACCGTGTTCAGAACCCGGTAGAGAGTCAGCACGATCGCCAGAGCCACGGCCACTTCAGCTGCAGCCACCACAATGACGAAAATGGCAAACATCTGCCCGTCGATTCCGGCAGAGCTGTAACGGGAAAAGGCCACCAGGTTCAGGTTGGCCGAGTTCAGGATCAGCTCGATGCCCATCAGCACATTGACGGCATTGCGCCGAGTCAACACGCCAAACACGCCCAAGGAAAACAGGGCCGCGCTAATCAGCAGGTAATACTTGAGTTCGATCAAACGTCCGTCCTCCTCCTCACCAGCATGGCGGCTCCGATCAACGCGACCAGAAGGAGTACCGATGCAATTTCAAAGGGAAGAAGGTAGCTGCTCAGGAAGGCCTCCCCGATCTGTTGGGTGGTGGGCTCCAATTCCTTCTCGCCAACCAGCTTCCAGTTGGTCTTGATTGCAGCCAGACTGATCGAAGCGAAGACGGCCGCGGCAATGAGGGTGCCTGCAACCGGCTGAAATCTTTCGGTGGTCAGATTCAGATTGTAGAGTCGGTGGGTCAGCATCACGCCGAACAGCAGCAGAACCAGGATGCCTCCCACGTAGATGAGCACCTGGGTGCCGGCCAGAAAGTCGGCTCCCAGAAAGACATAAAGGATAGCCACCCCGAAAAAGGTAAAGAGTAGGGAAAAAACCGAATAGATCAGGCTCCGGGACAGCACGACTACCGCGGCCGACCCGACCGTGACGATGGCAGTGAAGAAGAAGACGATGTCGGAGACGCTCATCGGAGTACCCTCATCTGGCCTCTGCCGGCCGGGGGGCTGGAGCCGGCTTGGCCGGAGCCTGCGGTTCGTCCTTGGCGAAGCGGTAGAGAAAGTCCTGCTTGGCATCCACCGCAAACTCGTACTCGGGAGTCATGACCAGGCAGTGGGTCGGACAGGGATAGGTACAGAGGTTGCAGTAGCAGCAGAGAGACATGTCGATATCGAACTGGGTGACCCGAAGCTTGATGGGAGTCCCATCGGCCGCGAAGATGGGAGGCTCCTGCTTGGTGCGTTTCTCCGTGGTCATGTAGATGCAGTCCACCGGGCAGGCGCGAACGCACTGGCCGCAACCGATGCAGTCCTCGATCTTGTTGAACAGCCGCATGCGGGAGCGCTCCGGAAGCTCCCACTTGACGTTGGGGTACTGCAGGGTGCAGGAGCGGGTGAAGAGGTGCCGCCCGGTAATCCTCATTCCCAGCAGCACCGTCCAGATCGACTGGAAAATATCGCGAAAATAACGTTTCATGGCAGTCCCTTCCCTAGCCCGCATTTCTCATCGGGGGCGTGACAATGGCGCAGTAATTTTTCCCTCAGCGCGTGCTCGCGAGCGAAGAGCGTAGCGGTCACTACGTTCGAGCGAGCATGTGCGCGCTGAGGGAAAAAGGACAAGCCAGAACTCGCCCAGCACAGTGTGTAACCGCAAGGCATCACAATCGGACCAACAAGTTGCTGAAAATAAACCCTCTTTCATCATGGTTCCAGCGACCCGGTGAGAAATGCGGGCTCGTGGTCAGGGGGCGCCCTCCTGTATCAGCGCCACCGTCCCCGCAGCCAACACCAACACAAAAGAGATGGGTAGGAGAACCTTCCAACTCACATGCATGAGCTGATCGACCCTCAAACGGGGCAGCGTCCAGCGCAGCCACATCTGGATAAAGACCAGGGCTACCGCCTTGAGAATGAACCAGACCGGCCCCGGAAGCCAGCCGGGGCCATGCCATCCTCCCAGGAAGAGGGTGGCTGCAACGGCGCTCACCAGGAACATGTTGGCATACTCCGCCAGGAAGAAAAAAGCAAAGCGCATGCCGCTGTATTCGGTGTGGTAGCCGGCCACCAGCTCCGACTCGGCCTCCGGAATATCGAAGGGGGTCCGGTTCACCTCGGCCAGGGTTCCGAGGTAGAAGACCCAGAATGCCAGGAAGGTCACGGGTTGGAAGATGAACCAGTTGAAAATGCCACCCGACTGGGCCCGCACGATCTCCTGCATGCTGAGGCTGCCCACCGGAATCACCACCGTCAGGATGGCCAGGACGGTGGGGATCTCATAGCTGACGATCTGGGCGGCTGCCCGCATTCCCCCGAACAGGGCGTACTTGTTGTTGGAGGACCAACCGGCCATGATGATTCCAATCACGCCCAGTGAGGAGATCGCCACCACATACAGCACTCCGATATTAAGGTCGCTGACGATGAAGCGCTCGCTGAAGGGCAGCACGGCAAAAGCGGCAAAGCCGCCGGTGAAAACCACTATGGGGGCCAGCTTGAACAGCAGCCGGTCGGCTCCCGTGGGGATGATGTCTTCCTTCAGGAGCAGCTTGACCCCGTCGGCGATGGTCTGCGCCCACCCGTGCCAACCGCCCACCCTCATGGGCCCCAGCCGGTCTTGCATGTGGGCCGAAACCTTGCGTTCCAACCAGATGCCTACCAGGGGGAAGAGGGTGACCAATCCCAGACACAGGAGACAGCCCAGCAGCATGGGGACAAAGGCCTGCAGAGCCTCGGGCATTTGGTCATACCCGGCCACCTGCTGAGTCAGTACCTCTCTGAGGAATTCCATGGATGCTTTCCGGAACGTCCTTGGTATGAAACCGGCGGTCCCTCCCCGGCCCGGCGGCGGGGATTAACGGTCGACTTCACCCATTACGATATCGATGCTGCCGATAATGGCGATGATATCGGCCACCATTCCGCCCCTGGCGATGGCGGGCAGCAGGCTCAACACCGTAAAGCAGGGGGACTTGACCTTGACCCGAAAGGGGATGAGTCCTCCGTCGCTGATTACGTAGTAGCCCAGTTCGCCGCGAGGCGTTTCGGTGCGGTCGTAGATCTCACTCTTGGCGGGCCGCACCCGCCTGGGAATGTGCTCCTGCACGTCCCCTTCGGGAAGCCGGTCCAGGGCCTGGCGGATGAGCCGCAGGCTCTGCTCCATTTCCCGAACCCGCACGTAATAACGGTCCCAGCAGGAGCCGAGGGGGCCGTATTCGCCCAAGCCCACCGGTACCTCGAAGTCGTAGGTCTCGTAGCCGCAGTAGGGCTCTTCCTTGCGCAGGTCCCACGCGATACCGGAGCCACGCAGGTTGGGTCCGGTCACGTTGTGCGACCGGGCCTGCTCCTGGCTGATGATTCCCACATTGGCCGTGCGTTCCAGGAAGATCTTGTTATAGCTGAGCAATCCGTCCAACTCGGCGATGACGGGCTCGAACTGCCCCAGAAACTCCCGAGTCTTGGCAGCGAAGCCGTCGGGAATGTCGTGGGACACGCCGCCGACCCAGTTGTAGTTGTACAGGAGACGGGCGCCGCAGAGCCATTCGAACAGATCCAGAATTTTTTCCCGTTCCCGGAAGCAATGCAGGAAAGGGGTGAGGGAGCCGATATCCATGGCGTAGGTGCCGATTGAAAGCAGATGGCTGGCAATGCGGTTCAGTTCGGCCACCAGCACCCGCAGGGTCTTCACCCGCTCATTGACCTCCAGCGCCATCAGTTTTTCAACGGCCAGCGCGTAGCCCAGGCTGTTGTTCATGGAGGCAATGTAGTCCATGCGGTCGCAAAAGGGGATGACGCCGGGGTAATCCACCTTCTCGGCGTGCTTCTCGAAACAGCGGTGCAGATAGCCGATGTGGGGGATGACGTTCCTGACGATTTCGCCGTCGGTTTCCAACTCCAGACGCAACACTCCGTGCGTGCTGGGATGCTGGGGGCCCATGTTCAGGACCATTTCCTCGCCGGCGTAGGCTTCGACTTGCATGCGATTTACTCTGGGGACGGCGCTCCGAGGCAGGTTGGGAGGTTACCGCTAACCGGCCTGGAAGGGATCGGTTCCCAGGTCTTCTCCCTCCTGAGCCCTTTGGGCAAACTGTTTGGCCGCCGCGGCCGGCATGCCGCGGTACGTCTCCGGTTGGACATAGTCCTTTCTCAGCGGATAATCCACCCAGTCATCGGGACAAAGAATCCGGCGCAGGTCGCTGTGGCCGTCGAAGTGGATGCCGTACATGTCATAGGCCTCCCTTTCATGCCAATTGGCGATGGCCCAAACCGCTTCAACCGTGGGCAGGGCCGGGTTTTCCCGGGGCAGTTCCACCTTGAGCACGATCTTGTGCCGATGGCGCATGGAAAAAAGGTGGTAGACGACTTCCATCCGGTCCGCTTCCTTTTTGGAATTCTTGTAGTCCACACCGCTCAAGCACATCAGAGAATCAAAAGCCAGGCCGGGCTCGGTCTTCAAAAAGGCGCAGATCTCCGCCACAGCCTCCGGAGCCACCACAACGAATGGCTGCAGGCCTTCCTGGCTGGATCTGACGATTTTGTCCGAAAATTGTTCCTGGAGGGTGTGGAGGATCTCCGAGGCCTGTTTCATCCGCTTAGGCGGCCCCTTTCTTGCGAAGTACATGCTGCCGCATGATTTTTTCCTGAAGCTTCATGATGCCGAACAGAAGGGCTTCGGGCCGCGGCGGACACCCGGGAACGTAGATATCTACCGGTATCACGTGGTCCACGCCATTGAGAACGTGGTAGCCATGCTGCCAGTAAGGGCCCCCGTTGTTGGCGCAACTGCCCATGGAGATCACGTACTTGGGTTCCGGCATCTGCTCGTAAAGCCGTTTCACACGGGTCGCCATTTTCAGAGTGACCGTGCCCGCCACGATCATCACATCCGACTGGCGGGGCGTGGCTCGGGGAATCATTCCAAAGCGGTCCCAATCGTAGCGAGAAGCTCCGGTCGCCATCATTTCAATGGCACAACAAGCCAGGCCGAAAGTCATGGGCCAGAGCGACGAGGCCCTTCCCCAGTTCAGCAGGGTGTCCACGGTCGTAACGACGATATTGTCGCCGAACCTATTCTCCAGAATTCCCATGGCTCCTTCCCATCACTGGTAACGTTCCTCGGGCCGCACCCATTGCAGGTCCCCCTTGGCCCACACGTAGGCCAGACCAACCATCAGAATGGCGATAAAGATGAGGCCCTCGATGAAGGCGATCCACCCCAGTTGCTTGAACACCACCGCCCAGGGCAGCAGAAAGGCCACCTCCACGTCGAAAATGATGAAAATCAGGGCGAAGACGTAGAAACGAATGTTGAATTTGATCCAGGGACTGCCAACCGGGTTCTCCCCACACTCATAGGGAATCAGCTTTTCCTGGCTGTATTTGGAGGGGCGAATCAAGCTGGAGATCAGCAGATTGACGCAGAGAAACAGCGCGCCGACGCCCAGAAAAACCAGCACATTGGCAAATTGAAGCGTCATCGGTGTAAAGTAGCCGGCCCTGAACCGAAGGTCCCCTTGCCAAGGGAATTGGGAGGGATAAGGGTTCGAAAGCGACGCCGGCCTGGACCCGGAAAGCAGCGGGCAAGAACACAACCGAGGCTCACAATCGGCCCACGGAGGGCCGGATCTTCCCGGATGGATACCCGCCCAAAATACGCCGGGATGTTAGCATAACCTCAGACGATTACCAAAAAAGTTATTGGCAGGATTGGTCGGGGTATTCCTGCAGGGAGCGGCCCATGCGCAAGGTTTCCCAATGGCGTCGCTGAACCTCCCCACGGGTTTCGGTCAGCCAGACGGCGGAAGGTCCCTGCGCTGTTCGCACAGAAGGTGCGGCGGCGCAAGTGACGAAGGGGCACCCCCCTTGACACGCCGGCCCGATGGTGATCGGAAACCGGTTCAGCCTGTCCCTGCGGCACGCATTCCAGGTTGCTCTAATGGGGGTGATTGATTAAACTCTGCTTAGGTGAAAGACCGTGATCGTTTCCATTGAAAGGATAGTGAGAGCCATGAGAAGGCGGAGACTTCTTTTCTTCTCAATGATTTTGGGGACCCTGATCCTCGGGGTGACCATCGGCACCATGATCGACCATTCGGTGAGTGCCGCCAGGTCGGCTGCGTCGTCCCCGGCCCCTATCAGCGTGCCCTCCCCCACCAAGCTGTCATCCCATTTTTCAACCGTGGCTCAACGGGTCGAGAAGGCAGTGGTCAATATCAACACCGAAACGATCATCAAGGGACAGTCGCCTTCCCGCCGTCAATTTCGCGAAGACCCCTTCCAGGACTTCTTTGAACGCTTCTTCGGTCCGGAGATGCCCCGCCGGAGGCGCAGAAGCCAGTCCCTGGGGTCCGGCTTCGTGGTGGATGCCAAGGGTTACATTCTCACCAACGCCCACGTGGTTAAAAATGCCGAAACGATTCGGGTCAAGCTAGCCTCCGGGGCCGAGTATGAAGCCACGGTGGTGGGCGAGGATGGCAATACCGACCTGGCGGTAATTCGGGTCGAAGCCAAAGAGGAGCTCACCGCAGCCAAGTTGGGAGACTCGGATGGGATGCGTCAAGGGGATTGGGTGCTGGCGGTCGGCAGCCCCTTCGGTCTGGAGCAGACGGTGACGGCTGGCATCATCAGCGCCACCGGGCGCAAAAACATGAGCGCGGACACCACCCCCTGGCAACATTTTTTGCAGACCGACGCGGCCATCAACCAGGGCAACAGCGGAGGTCCCCTGGTCAACATGGCCGGTGAAGTGATCGGCGTCAATACGGCCATATTGACCCAACCCTCATTTGGGGGAAGAATCGGGGGCAATTTCGGTATCGGTTTTGCGCTCCCTTCCAACCTGGCCACCAACGTCTACAACCAGCTCATAAAACATGGCAAGGTGAAGCGGGGAGCCATTGGAATTCAGATGCAGGGGGAGGTCACTCCTCAAGCGCTCAAGGGATTGGGGGCAACCGACGGCAAGGGAGTGATTGTCGCAAAAGCCAACCCTGCCGACGGACCTGCCGCCAGGGCCGGTCTCCAGCAAGGGGATGTGATCGTGGAGGTGGATGGGCAAAAGATTAATGACACCTACGATATGCATCGAGTCCTCTCCACCGTGCTCCCCGGGACGAAGATCACCATCAAGTACATTCGGGACAGCCAGGTCAGGACCACCCAACTGACGGCCATGGATCGGGACGATCTTCCCTCCGCGGTTCGCAGAGACGCCCCGGAAGAGGAGGGTCCTTCCGAATCCGTTCGCCTGGGGATTTCCGCCCAGAATCTTACTCCCAGACTGGCCATGGAGTTCAATTTGTCGGAAAACGAAGACGGCGTCTACGTCATGGCCGTGGAGCCCGGCAGCATAGCCGACGAGGCCCGGATCAGACCCCACGACCTGATCATGGAGATCAACAAGACGCCGACCCGTAGCCGCCGTGACTTGACGAACCTCACCTCCGAACTGAAGTCCGGGATGAACCTGCTGTTCCTGGTGAAACGCTGGGACCGCGGGACACGCGAGATCATCACCCTCTACCTGGCAGCTACGGTGCCCTAGCCCCTCGCTGCTTCGTTAGCACTGGATCCTACGCTTGGCCATCAGACTGTAAAGAAGGCATGCCATGAAACCCTTTCTCGCGACACTGGCCCTTTGCTTCTGCCCCGGGCTCTTTTCTCCAACCAGCCTCCAGGGTCAAGCCACCCGGTCTTATGTGGTGCCTGACGGGACGCGGCTTCAGGTGCGCCTCGAATCGACCCTCAATTCCAAAACCAATCGACAAGGGGACCGCTTCACGGCCAAAGTGGTTGAGAGTGTGCTGGTCCGGGGCAAAGAGGTCATTCCAGAGGGCACCATCGTGGAAGGCCGGGTCGCCGAGGTCAGGAATGCAGGGCGCATCAAGGGCCGTGCGCAGGTGCACCTGTCCTATGAGAGATTGATTTTGCCCAACGGCGTTTCGGAAACCATCATCGCCTCCCAGGCCGAGTTGGACGACACTCAAAGAGAAGAAATGGATCGCAAGGAAGGGACCATTCTGGGAGAGTCCAACCGCAAGCGCAGGGCCGCCGAGATTGGAGCGGGGGCCGCAATCGGAGCCGGCATTGGAGCCATCGCCGGGGGCAAGAAGGGGGCCGCCATCGGTGCGGGCGCCGGCGGGCTCATTGGTCTGGTCGACGTATTGAGGCGGGGCGGTGAAGAAATTGAGATCCCGGCGGGCACCCTCATGGTTATTCGCCTGGATCGTCGGTTGACCATCATCTCCACCAGATAAGCGGTCATGGCTCGCCGGGTGGCAGGCTAGCTGCAGCCAAGCACGGAATCTCCTATCCATGGCGCCAGCCGACGCTTCCGGACAATGTACCGGTCATGCCCTAGCCCGCATTCCTCACCGGGTCGCTGGATACATCATGAAAAGCCGTTTATTTTCAGGAGCTTGTCGGTCCCATGTTGACGGCTTTTGGTTACACACGGTGCTGGCCGCGACCTGGCTTGCCCTTTTTCCCTCAGCGCGCGCATGCTCCCTCGACCGTAGTGACCGCTACGCTCTTCGCTCGCGAGCACGCGCTGAGGGAAAAATTCCGGCGCCATGATCACGCCCCCCGGTGAGGAATGCGGGCAAGCCCGGCTCGATCCACTCTGCGCGGTGGTGGTGGAGCAGTTTGGTGACGGCGCCGCCAATCTGGCGCTGGATGAACTGCTGTTGAGGCGAGTCTCGGGAGCATCGGCTGCAACCGAGACCTACCTGCGCTTCTATGGTTGGACAACACCGACGTTGTCGCTGGGAAGGGCGCAACAGGCTTCCAGGGTGGTGGATTTCGGGTATTGCCGGCGCCACGGTATCGCGGTTGCTCGCCGGCCCAGCGGGGGCAAGGCGGTTCTACACCAGCGGGAAGTCACCTATGCCCTGATCTCCAACGATCGCTCCCTGTTCCCCGCCTGGTCGATAAAAGAAAGCTACCGGACGATTTCCAGAGCTCTGCAGCAGGGACTGGAACTCCTGGGAATCGCCACTACACTTGCCGGCTCAGGGTCCGGCCAAAGGCGCAACCATCGAGTCAGTCGCAGCCACGCCTGCTTTGCCAGCGCCTTCCATCACGAGATTCTTTCCGCGGGGAAAAAGCTTGTCGGCAGCGCCCAGCGAAGGACGCTCCGAGGATTCCTGCAGCACGGGTCCATTCTCCTGGACTTCGATCTGTGTCTGCTACGGGGCGCCTTGCTTGGACATACCCCTTCGGACCTGACCTCCAACATCTCAACCCTCAAGTCCTGCCTTGGGAAGCCGCCGGAGTTTGCCGCCGTGGTCTCTTGTCTGCTGGAAGGCTTTCGCCAAGTCCTTAGGGTCCCGGTCGAGCCGCAACCCTTGAATCCCGCGATTCGTTCCGAGGCGGAGGCGTTAGGGAGAACCCTACGGGTCTGTGCAACCGATTCCACTCTTGGCCGGAGTTGTCATTTTAATGATTCCCGTGACGGCTTAAGGGGGAAATCCGGTGGGACAATCGCGTCCAAGGGTGAGGAATACGGCTGACCGAAAGGCCTTGACACTCTGGAGATCAGATACTATAAACCGTTCAGTAGCCTTCAACTGGGTGACAATTCTGATGGACGCCAATCACGAGTTGAACGAGCGGGAAAGAGACATCCTGAAGTCTGTCATCCAGCACTATATCGCCAGCGGCAAGCCGGTAGGCTCCCGAATCCTCTCCAAGGAACGCAGCCAGTGTATCAGCCCCGCCACCATTCGGAACATCATGGCCGACCTGGAGGAGGCGGGATACCTGATCCAGCCTCACACCTCGGCAGGCAGGACACCCACGGACAAGGGATACCGATTCTATGTGGACAATCTGCTGGACTCTTCTTGCCTGAACAGCTCGGACCAGGAACTGATCAACGGCAGGATCTTCACTCCAGACTCTCAGGATAACGTCATGGAGCGGATTTCCCAGGCGATTTCCCATGCCACCAACAATGTCGGCTTCGTCATCTCTCCCTCGCTAGGCCACAACCTGTTGAAGCACATTGAGTTCATTCAGCTCGGTGATTCCAAGATCCTGGTGATCATCGTGTCCAAGTCGGGTCTGGTGCAAAATCGAATTATTCAAATCGACGAAGCGTTCACCCAGCGCGAACTGGACCAAACCACCAGGTTTCTGAACGAACATTATTCCAGCTACAGCCTGCTCTCCATCCGCAATGAGATCCTCGAGAAGATGAAAGAGGAAAAAGCCCTCTACGACCGCCTTCTCAACAACGTGATCCTGCTCTGTGATCGAGGCCTCATCGATGAGGTGGCAGACCCCGATGTCGATATTTATCTTGATGGCGCCTCCAACTTTCTGGGGCAACCCGAATTTACCGACACCAAGCGGATGCGGTCCATCTTCAAGACGTTCGAAGAAAAGAGCCGCCTGGTGAAAATTCTCAACCACTGTATTCAAGCTCGACCCGGGGGGGGGGTGCGAATCATCATCGGCTCGGAAAACGCGTTGCCGGGGATGCGGGAATACACGTTAATCTCCTCTCCTCTCACGATCCATGACCGGAACCTGGGCTCGGTGGGGATCCTGGGACCGACGCGTATGGAATATGCCAAAGCCATTAACACGGTCGATTATGTCACCAAGTTGTATGGTCAGATCCTCAACGCCGACTCCGGAAACGACGAAGTGGCTCGCCTCTGATTGAAGTCCCCTTTCAAGTCGACAAGCGGCCCCGCGCCGATGGTTTTTCAACGGCATCAACCGTTTCGCGGAGATGCCGGGGCGGAACGGGCTAGCAATCAAGATGTCGCCAACTCCAGGAAATACAGAAACTCCTCCGGTCACGGCTGCCGCGGACGAAGAAACCCCTTCGCGGGTCCAAGAGCAAGGCCGAGCGGCAGATAGTCAACCTGCCATTCAAGAGGGTTCCCTCGACACCCGGTCACCGGAGGGAGCCTCGGCGGAGCCCGCCGGCGAGACCCGGGAAGAAGCAACCGTCGAGGGGTCCCTTGCAGGGAGCCCGCAGACCCGGTTCAAGGCTGAAAACGAGGCGCTTTATCAGCGGCTGCTCCGACTTCAGGCCGAATTCGAGAACTTCCGCAAGAGGACCGAGCGGGAAAAGCAGGACTTTTTCGACTATGCCCTTGCCGACTTTCTTAGCAAGCTGCTCCCGGTTCTGGACGTATTCGAACGGGGCCTTGAGGTTGCGGAAGGTGAGACGGTTGCAGACTTCAAGACGGGGTTTGAACTCGTTCTGAAGCAATTCAAGGACGTGCTGACCCAAACGGGATTGGAACTCATTGCGACCTCGGGTCAATTTTTTGATCCCAACCGCCATCAAGCCCTGATGCGGGAGGAGACGGAGGCTTTTGCCGACAATCAGATTATCAGTGAACTGCAGCCGGGCTATACTTTCAAGGGCCGCCTGCTTCGTCCGTCTCTGGTAAAGGTTGCTGCAGCTCCGGACAAGGCAACGGCCGAAACAAAAAAGAATTAGAGACGGTGCAGGGAGATTACTGCTTTGAGCAAGCGCGATTACTACGAAGTCCTCGGTGTTCCCAACTCGGCCTCCGACCAGGAGATCAAGAGCGCCTACCGCAGACAGGCCGTCAAGCACCACCCCGACAAGAATCCTGGGGACCGGTCCGCCGAGGAAAAATTCAAGGAAGCGGCGGAAGCCTACAGTGTCCTGGGAGATCCCCAGAAACGGGCCCAATATGACCGCTTCGGCCACAACTCGGTCGGCAGCAGCGGGGGCGTCGGTTTTGATCCCTCCATCTTTTCGGAGTTCGGCGACATTTTTGGCGACTTTTTTGGTTTTGGAGACCTGTTCGGCGAATCCTCCCGCCGCCAATCTTCCGCGCGCAGGGGAGCCGACCTCCGCTACGACCTACAGATCGACTTCATGGACGCGGCATTCGGACTAAAGACCAGGATCAAGGTGCCTCGCATGGAAGCCTGCGGGAGTTGTCAGGGTTCCGGGGTCCCACCCGGGGCCGCGCCCTCAACCTGCCCCACTTGCCACGGACAGGGACAGGTGCGCTACCAGCAGGGGTTTTTCAGTATCAGCCGCACCTGCCACCATTGCCAGGGCTCGGGGCGCCTGGTCAAGGACCGTTGTGCCGACTGCCGGGGAGAAGGGCGCATCCGACGGGAGCGATTCCTGCAAGTGACGATTCCTGCCGGAGTAGACAGCGGTTCCAAGGTGAGATACTTCGGAGAGGGTGAGGGCGGCCTCCAGGGAGGACCACCGGGAGACCTCTACGTGGTTTTGAGGGTGGGGGACCATGAAATCTTCGAGCGCCAGGAGAAGGATATTCATTGCCGGATTCCCATCAGCTTCACCCAGGCCGCATTGGGTGCAACCATCAAGGTTCCTACCCTGGAAGGGGAGGAAACCCTGTCGATCCCGCCAGGCACTCACAGTGGGAAAGTCTTTCGCCTGAGGGGCAAGGGCATCCCCGGTGTCAACGGCCGCGGGCGTGGTGACGAATTCGTCTCCGTCGACGTGGTCACGCCAAGGAAACTCAATCGGGAACAGCGCCGCTTGCTGGAGCAGTTGGCGCAACTGACGCCGGTCGAGAACAAACCCCTGGAACGGAGGTTGTTCGAAAGGATCAAGGGCATCTGGGGTTGATTCTGGAGATCCGCCCCTGCAATTCTGCAGTCCCCGGCCCGGCTCGGAGGTCCTCCCCGGCCGCCAACTCCCCGGAACTTGTCGCCGGCGCCCGGCACACGGTCTTCCCGCAAGATTTCAGGTCCGGCGGGCAACCGGCCAAGAGATGCGGGCCCAGGCTGGCTTCCCTCGGACTCTTCCATGCGACGGTGGAACTATCTCCGCTTTGCCCTTCACCTCCGGCACCTTGAATTGGCCTCGGCCATCGCTGCCGAAATGGGCACCCGAGGCATCCACGAACAGCCGCTCAAGGCCGGAGCGGTCCTCCTGAAAGCCTACTTCGATCCGTCCAGGGACATCGGATGGATATGCAGAATCGATCCGGCTGCCCTCCCGGCGGCAAGAGTTCCGTCTCTTTGAGGTCGAACATGCCGGTCCGAAGATTCTTTTTGGCCACACCCCCCAGCGGAGCCTTCGCACTACTGAAGGATCGGGAGGCTCACCATCTGATTCACGTTCTGCGGGCGGAGGTGGGCGCCGGCGTGGAGCTCATCGATGGAAACGGGCGTTTGTGGTCGGCCCGGGTCGGGACAATATTGCAAGATCGGGTCGAACTGGTGGAAGTGGCTCTGCTCTCCGAGGCAGCCGAGCCGGGAATCAGGCTGACACTGATCCAGGCTCTCTGCAAATCGGACCGGCTGGCCTGGATTCTGCAGAAGGCCACCGAACTGGAGGTTTCCGAGATCTACCTGGTTCAAAGTCGGCGTTCCGTCGTCAGGATCTCCCAACACCGGCGGCACTCAAAGCTGGAGCGATGGAGGACCATCCTTACCAACGCGGCCAAGCAAAGCCGTCGAACGACCATCCCAATCCTCCATCCCCCCCTGGAATGCCGGGAAGTTTGTGAGGCCGTTGGATCCGACCTGAAGCTTTTCCTTCAAGCCTCACCCCAGGTGATACCCCTCAAGAGGCTACTGCGAGGCAAGTCCTGGCCGTCGGCCGCCTTTGCCGTCGGTCCCGAAGGCGGATGGACCGATGAGGAACGCTGCACTTTTCTGAACAGCGGATTTCAACCCGTCCGCCTGGGCGACAGCATTCTCAGAACCGAGACCGCAGCCATGGTTGCGGCGGCGCTTCTGAGGTACGAACTGTTTCCGGGAAATTGATTGCTTCCTCCCTGGCCTTGCACTAGTATCCGCTGTTGATGAAAAAGGACGTTCCGCAGTCCAGCCCCCCGCCATCGCGCCTCAGACGCTCCCGTCCGACCCCGTCTCACAGCCCGACGGCCTCATGGCCAGTCCCTACCGTCCATCGGCTCTGCCTCACGGTGTTGGCTCTGGTGTTGTACCCCCTCCCTTCGGCCGCCCAGCAGCGCCCCTTGCAAACCGAAGACCCCACCATTCTGAAATCGGGCCGTGCCTCCCTGGAATTTGGGTTCGATTTCCTGCAGGACGCCAAATTCCCCGTCTCGGGGTTGCGAGGAGATCAAACCGGCCTGGGAGTCATGGGACTGCATATCAGCCTGGCCGGGGTCGCAGAGGTACAGATGGACTGGACCGCGCACAACCTCCTCTCGGTAACTGAAGCCTCCCCTGCCCCGGTGAGGCCCCATTTGAGTTCCGGGGGCACGGCAACCAGCGATTACGGGGATCTCTACCTTTCCACCAAGATACGCATGTTGCACGAAGCCGGCCCCCTTCCTTCCTTCGGTTTCTTTACTTCGGTTCAGGTACCCAACGCATCCACGGCCAAGGGGCTCGGCCTGAACGCCACCCAATATCGCGGCGGCATTCTGGTCGGAAAACACTTCGGCAAACTCCATGCCTTTGGCAACCTGGGGTTGGGGATCCTGGCCAACCCGGTCCTGGCAGGGGCGCAAAACGATGTCATGCTGTATGGACTGGCTGGAATCTACCCTCTCACACCCAGAGTCAACCTGGCCGGAGAAGTGTTCGGCCACTGGAGCAGTCGCCGCCAGCCACCCCTGGGAACCGACAGCCGCTCTCAGTTTCGCCTGGGGCTTCAGGTCCACGCCGGCGGACTGCGTTGGGACGTTGCCGCCTTGGCCGGTCTGGCGAACCTCTCGCCCAGGTCGGGTATCGTGTTTGGCCTGACCAAGCAGTTCGATTCCTTTCTCTCCCCACGAAAATAGTCCAGGGGCTCCAATCCGCCCTATCTCAATTGTAGATTTCGGATTTAAGGCGAAATCAAAGGCAATTATGGTGCGATAGCCAGGAATCTAGGTTGCCAACCAATTCCACCAACACTCGTTTCCACTTGTCCGGTGCCTAGATTAATTGTCAGCAGGGTCCTCGTCTGAGGACTGATACCATAGAGATACTTGCCGTCGCCACTCGACACTAGATCACTACACGGGACTGGGGTTCTGATAATCGCCTCACGGGTCCAGGAGTTTGTGGTGTCAAAGATGTGGATCTCATCGGCTGTGAGCGACGTGTGTACAAGCTCCTTCGAGGCACAGCTGACAAATGCTTTGGTGCCATCGGGGGAACGGGGTGAAACTCGGGTGTGAAGTACTCTGTGCGACTGACGCAGTGGACGAGCCAGCGTTGGATTGATCCGAAAAGGACTTACCCCGACCTCTGCCTCATATATCTCTCCGTTGTTCATAATCAGTCCGAGTTTCCGAGCATCTGCTGAAGGACAGATCTGCGCCAGGGGCCTTTGCAATACCCTCTGGCCCGTCCTAACTGCGGATAAGCCGATAGGCACTTCCACGGACCGAGATTGCTTCAAAGAACCATCGGCAGCCAGATTGATCAAACGGGCCTCACTGGAGCCACACTGCACAACCAACTGCCATGCCCCGGAGACCGGAATGATGTGGGGAAAGCCGCAATCAGGCAACCCAGCCTCTTGAGGTAAGAACCTTCCCCTAATTGTATCAAAGGTTTGTATTGTCTCCTCGTCTACACCTGGCCGGATCGAGCGACTCTTGGCAACATAGACATAACGGCCATCTCGCGACACCGCTATTCCTCCCGGAGCGGGCAACGTGTAAGTTAGTCTATTGGAAAGCTTGACTTGCTGAAGCAGAACCCCCGACGCAGTATCGATCGCCGAGAGCTCATCGGAGAACACACCCGTGCCAGTGGGACCGGGATGTCCCGACACAACATAGAGACGGGACCCATCGGGAGAAAGCGCAAAGAAAGGAGCATCGCCAGCTTTCAGTCCTCCTTTGACCCCCTCTCTTGGATCTACCAGCCACACCACGGACTTGCCATCTTCAACCTCCGGATCCAGAACGTACAGCCAACCCGATTGGGGCTCAGACCAGTTGTTAGAAGGATTCGCCGGTGCTGCGACGTACGTTGTTATAGGAACAACAGCTACAAACAAGAGATAGAGAACGGTTGAGCCAAGCAGGATACTTACTTGCCATCTTCGATGTGGTCCGTTCCCATTACCTCCACAGGTTCTACTTCCATTTGATATCGTGGAAAGAATAGACATTGATCGCACGTTCTTCATCTTGCCTGGTATACGTGGCAATACTTATGAACCAGTGTACTTCGTGTCCCTTCGTGGATAACTCTGTTAGTGCCCGTTCGTGTCCTGCATAAACGATCCCGATATTTGCCACAAATCCACAATCAAAAATCTACAATCACCAATCCCCTTCAATGGCAACGATCCGTTCACGGACACGAAGTCAAACCAGGGTCACGAAACTGCAAAAGGATCTTGGAGCCGCTCTTACGAAAACCTCGATACGTCGGGCGGGTCTGGCTCAGACCGATGGGGGGCTCAGAGGAGGAGCGTTCCGGGATTCGAATTGCGAGATCAGGTTTTCATGCCGCAGCGTGAGGACGATATCGTCCCAGCCGTTGAGGAGGCAACGGCGCCGGAAGGGATCGACCTGGAAGCCGCAGCTCATCCCGTCTTGGGCCTGAAGCTGCTGCTCCCGCAGGTCAACCGTCATTTGAAATCCCTCGGTTTCTCGAACGCGCTGAAAGATGGTCTCCACCTGCTCCTCGGAGAGCCGCACCGGGAGCAGACCGTTCTTGAAGCAGTTGTTGAAAAAGATGTCCGCGAAAGAGGGAGCGACGATGCAGCGGAAGCCGTAGTCCAGCAGGGACCAAGGAGCGTGCTCCCGGGAGGAGCCGCATCCGAAGTTGGCTCGGGTGACCAGGATGCTGGCCCCGCGATAGCGCTCCTGATTCAGCTCAAATTCCGGATTGAGGGTCTCCCCTTCCAGAAAGCGCCAATCGTAGAACAGGAACTGGCCAAAGCCGGTCCGTTCGATCCGCTTGAGGAACTGCTTGGGGATGATCTGGTCCGTATCCACGTTGGGCAGATCCAGCGGCGCCACCACTCCGTGAACTTTCTCAAAGGATTCCATATTCGGCTACCTCGGCGCCGATGGACGCTTCAGGGCGCATTGGATGAGGGCACTCCCTCCAGCTCATATTGTCTGACATCCACCAGATGCCCTTCAATGGCCGCCGCAGCCGCCATGATGGGACTGACCAGGTGGGTTCGTCCTCCCTTTCCCTGCCTCCCCTCGAAATTACGGTTGGAGGTGGAGACGCAACGCTGTCCGGGACTGAGGATATCCGGATTCATCCCCAGGCACATCGAACACCCTGATTCACGCCAATCGAACCCCGACTCCTGAAACAATCGGTGCAGCCCCTCCTTTTCGGCTTGCCATTTGACCTGTTGCGAGCCGGGCACCACCATGGCATGAACTTCGGGAGAGACGCGCTTCCCCTTGATGAAGCGGGCCACTGACCGGAGGTCCTCCACGCGGGCGTTGGTGCAGGATCCGATGAAGACCCGCTCCACCGGAATGTCCACCAGCGGCGTGCCCGGCTTCAGATCCATGTATTCGAGGGCGCGCTCGGCAGACTTTCGTGCATTGGGATCATCGAACTCCGCCGGGTTGGGCACCTGGGAATCAATGGAGGTCACCTGGCCCGGATTGGTGCCCCAGGTGACTTGCGGGCTCAAGCCGGCGGCCTCGAGGTGAATGGTCTTATCGAATGCAGCCCCCGGATCGCTGGCCAGATGCTTCCAGTCGGCAACGGCACTTTCGAAATCAGCCGGCGCGTACCTTCGACCTCGGAGATAGTTGAAGGTGGTGTCGTCCGGGGCGATCATTCCAGCCCGGGCTCCTCCCTCAATCGACATGTTGCAAACGGTCATGCGTTCTTCCATGGTGAGGTCCCGAATGGTTTGGCCGGCGTACTCAATCACCGACCCCGACCCGCCACTGGTCCCGATCCGGCCGATTATGGAAAGGATAATGTCCTTGGCTTCAACCCCATAGGGGCGCTGGCCCTCTACCTGGATCAACAGGGTCTTGGGTCTGTCCTGGAGCAGACACTGGGTGGCCAGCACATGTTCCACCTCGCTGGTGCCAATCCCGAAGGCCAGAGCTCCGAAGGCGCCATGGGTGGAGGTGTGGCTGTCGCCGCACACCAGGGTCAGGCCGGGAAGCGTCAAGCCGAGTTCCGGACCGATCACATGCACAATGCCCTGAAACGGACTGTTCAGGTCGAACAGGGCGATCTCGAAGTCCCGGCAGTTCTTCTCCAGAGTCCGGACCTGTCTGGCCGCAATGGGGTCGCGGATGGGCAGTTCGCGGTCCGTGGTCGGGATATTGTGGTCCATGGTTGCAAAAGTGAGATCCGGCCGCCTTACCCTCCTTCCCGCCAGACGAAGTCCCTCGAACGCCTGCGGTGAGGTCACTTCGTGTATCAGATGGCGGTCAATATAGAGTAAGGAGGGTTGGCCGGACTCTTCCCGAACCAAGTGGACTTTCCAGATCTTCTCGAACAGGGTCTGTGGCTTCATGATCGGAGGAATCCCTCATCAACTGAATTTCCCGGCGGCTATTATAACCGTTTCCGGAGCAGCCTTGTCTGAAACAAAACCTGTTTCACTCTCGAATGATCCGCCCCGTCGTGGGGGGCGGGGGCCGAACTTACCTGAAACAAACGCCTGCGCCTGGTGGCTGGAAACCGGTTCATAGTCAAGCATGGGTAGATTTTTGATTCACATCGATGCACAGGATGCACAGGATTTTTTCCGGAGACGGCTGGCTTGTGTTCCCGGACATCCTCAAATCCGCACGCGATCATCGCCCGAGTCAGCGTCTCCTGCAGCAGCCTCCCGTCCTGATTATCCTGTGCATCGATGTTCAATTTATAGTCCTTCTCGATGGATCTGCCCAGTCGTGGGGGGCGGGCGCCCGGCTCGCAGGCAAACGGGAGTCTCCCAAAGGGGACAGGCCGGCTTTCAGAGAAGTCGCCCGCCGGACAACCCCCACCTCACCATCGGGACGACACCCCCGGGAGCGCGGGCGTCCCGCCCGCATGCTGTCCCTTCGGTTGCCGCTCAGTTTCCCTGCGATGTTGCAGCCGACCGCCCTGCCGGCGGGAACCGCATGGGCCCGGCCGAAGCAGAGGCAGGGCGCCGCTGCCGGTTGATTCCGGTGGAGGAGATGGCTGAAGCTGCGGGAGGATTTGTGCGGGCGGGACGCCCGCGCTCCCGGGTGGGCTTCCTCCCATGACAGGGTCACACCAACGGGACAAAAGTGCAGAAGCATTTTGGCGCCAGTTGTCGTTGAAGGAGGTCCATCAGTCCTGGTGCCTATTCGTGTTCATTGGTGGTTCGTCTTCATTGACGAACGGCTGTTTTCCCTCTGTGTGATCCGCCCCGTCGTGGTGGCGGGGGCCGGACTTGCCTGAAACAACCCCGTCGTCGGGTGGCGGGAGATCGGTTCAAAGTCAAGCGTGAGTCGATTGTTTATTAACATCGATGCACAGGATGCACAGGATTATTTGGCGAGAGGCTACACCGTCTTGAGTTCAACCATCGCCTATGCTTCGACAGGGATTCCCAAAACCCGTTCCCACGCTCACGGATCACTTCGAACACGCACCCGATCATCGAGCCAGTCTACTTCCTATGCAGCAACTTCTTGTCCTGTTTATCCTGTCTATCGATGTTCTCTAATGCAGCAAACCGGTTTAACGGGATATGTCCCCGCTCCCCAAAAGCCATGAAGGTCCGTTGTTTCACTCTCGAATGATCCGACCTGTCATGGATCGCCTGGGAGCGCGGGCGTCCCGCCCGCATCCTGTCCCTTTGGCCGCCGCTGAGCTTCAGCGCGATGCCGCAGGCAGCCACCCTGTGGGCGAGAACCCCATCGGCCAGGCCGAAGGAGAACCACGGTTCCGTTGCCGGTCGATCCAAGTGGGGGAGATGGCCGGGGCTGTGCCAGGCTTGGTGCGGGCGGGACGCCTGCGCTCCCAGGAAGCCTTCATCCCATGACATCGTCACACCAAGGGCACAAAATTGCAGAAGCATTGTGGTGCTGCTTGTCGTTGAAGGAGGTCCATCTGTCTTCTGGTCTATTCGTGTTTATTGGTGTCCATTCGTGGTTCGTCTTCATGAACGATCGGCCGTTTTTCCTCGAATGATCCGCATGGCGTGGCGGGGGCGTGGCTAACCGGACCGCATGAAGTGGCCGGACCGCCCTCCGGATTTTTCCATGAGGCGGATACTCCCGATTTCCATGGTACGGTCAATGGCCTTGCACATGTCGTAGATGGTCAAGGCCGCGGCGGATACGGCCACCAGGGCTTCCATTTCAACCCCCGTCTTCCCCTCGGCCAGGGTCGTCGCTTCGATTTCCACACCGGTGTCGGTGACCTTGCATTCCACTTGGACGTGGCTCAAAAGCAGGGGATGGCACAGGGGAATCCACTGCCCGGTGGTTTTGGCAGCCATGATGCCCGCCAGCCGGGCAGTTTCAAGCACATTGCCTTTCGCCAGCCTGTTGTTGCGGATTTGGGCGATGGTTTCAGGAGAAGCCTCAACCCTACCTCGGGCGCGGGCCTTCCGCTGGGTGACGGGCTTGGCGGAGACATCCACCATGCGCAATCTGCCTGAATCGTCGAGGTGAGAGAACTGGTTCATGCTGCAGAACCTCCCCGCACTGGTGCGCCGGGCTCGTCCGCCATTTCAAAATTCACAGTCCGAGCAGCCGTTCATGGCCTCGAAGAGCAACGCGTCGACCTCCTGACCCGGTAACAGCTCTCTGCATTCCGAGGGAACCACCACCAGACCGTTGGCGTCCGCCAGGCTGAAGATGTCCGCCGAACCCTTCCAGGACACCGGCTGTATCCGGATGTGGCCGGATTCGAGGGCAACGGTTGCCGGCAGCAAGGCCGTGCGCCCCGATTTCTCCAGAATTTTTCCTCGCAGCTCGCCTCTCACCAGATTCAGATCTCCCCCGGGCAATCCTTGCAGGGACTGGAGGACCGGGGCCACGAACAACTCGAAGGCCACAAAGGTCGAAACGGGGTTCCCGGGAAGACCAAAGACAAACTGCTTTCCTCTCCTTGCGAAAACCGTCGGTTTGCCCGGACGCATGCTCACCGCTTCGAACTGGATTTGAATACCGAGTTCCTGGAAGACCTCCTGAACCAGATCGTATTTCCCCGCCGAAACACCCCCGCTGACCAGGAGCAGGTCGCTCTCCAAACCCAAACGGATTTGCCGTCTCAGATGTTCCAAGGTATCCCGGGCGGTGGCCAGGACACGGGGCGTGCCGCCGTGGCTCACTACCTGGGCGAAAAGCGAATAGGCATTGGAGTTGCGAATCTGTCCCGGACCCGGCTGCCGATCCACCTCAACCAGCTCGTCCCCGGTGGCCAATATGCTGACCTCGGGGCGCCGGAACACCCGCACCCGGGACTTCCCTACCGCCGCCAAGCCTGCCACCTCCAGGACACCCAGGCGGGTAGCCGGCGGCATCAGGAGATCGCCCTGCCTGCGTTCCGAGCCTCTGGGCGCGATATTGGCTCCCGCAGGAATCGATCGAAGCACTGCAACTTCATCCTTGGGCAGCCTTTCCGTATGCTCAACCATGACGACGGCGTCCGCGCCCTCGGGGGCAGGCGCGCCCGTCATGATTTGAATGGCCTCGCCTGACTGCAGCACCAGGGTCGGCGCTTCCCCCGCCTTGATCTCCCCCACACATCGCAGCCGGGCCGGCAGCGGATCAAGATCCCCGGATTTGACGGCAAAGCCATCCCGCATGCTGCGATCGAAGGGCGGCTGGTCAAGATCCAGATGAATCGGCTCCGCCAGGACTCGCCCCTGGGAGGCCAACAGCGGCACCACTTCGGTGGGCACTTGGCCGGGCCGAATCGAGCGGCAATGGTCCAGAACAATTTCCCGGGCAGCCTTGACGGTCAGCATTGTGGATGATCCAAGGTCACCATTAGCGAAGAACGGTTTGGGACGCCCGCCGCGAACGAGCCCGGGGCGCCGCACCCGCCAGGGTCCAACAAGCAATGCTTTCCAGTCCCGGGCAAGGCCATCCTTCCCCTCTGGAGCTGGCGCCCCCTATGATACAGGTCCGACGGGGTCTGCCGGAATCAATTCTTGTCTCCGGGGAAGGCTCGGTCATGAAAAGGATCCGGTCGCCCCGGAGCCCGAACGGCGACAAACCGGAACGGCCCTTCACCGGATTGAAGGACGAACCGTGGTAGCGACCGAATAAGGGAATTCCGCCAATTCCGGGGAATTACTAGCGAGGCTGTGCCTCAGACCAACAAGCATGGAGGGGAAATAGAACCACAAATTCACACAAATGGACACCAATGATGTCATAGAACCAGCCTCTCCCATTCAAGCTTTGGACGCTTGAAATTAAGGATCAATCCGACTCTGAGTTGCGTGATCTTCAGGTAATTGAGAATCTGTCCCCGTTCCAAATCGGTGATCCGGTCAATGGTCTTGGTATCTACAAAGTCGCGGAGGAGCAGCCGGAGCTGATCCTCAAGGAGGCTCTGGAGCCGGGACTGGGGCTCGCGGCCTTCCAGGCCCGGAAGTTGGCTTTCGCACTGGACCTCCCTGCGAAACTGGTCCCTGCCGCAGTAACGATCCGATCGAACACGATCAGGTCGGGAAAATACTCGCTGACTCGGACGCTCTTGTAGATCACATTAAAGCGTGGCTGTTGCTTGAAGGGAATCCCGTTCAGCCCGAATTCCACAACCAGTGCGTTTTCATACGGCTTTTCCAGTAAGCCATGCCCTAGCCTGTTGAGCACTTCCATCGCGCAACCCACGACTTGGAACACTTCTTTTTTCAACAGTAATTTGTGTTCATTCGTGTCCATTTGTGGTTCACTCCTCATCTCCGTGTGGCCTGGACGGTTCGCGCTGAGCGGTGGAAATCCGCTTGCCGCCTGTACTTGATCCATCTGCGAAATTTGACTCATTTGTCAATGTTGTCGTCGCTCAAGGAGTCTAGTGAGGTGGCGAGTCCACTTGGCGCAGAGTCTGAGATCGGGTATGCTTCAGGGTCCGAACCTGTCAGGCAGAGGGATTGGGATGCCGCCATACGCAACCATCCGGTGAGCCAATTGAACGACCGCCCATCCGATCACAGTCGCTTGCAACAGGCGATGGGGAGAGTGAAACCCTTGTGGGACAGGCATTGGTTGTTTTTTTGCCAGTCCTTTTCCAACTTCGGCACCATTGGAGCGATTGCCCCCAGTTCACCGCTTCTGGCCAAGGCGGTTGTCCAACCGCTTCAAGACCGACCGGATCGTCCCATTTCAGTCCTGGAAGTGGGTGCGGGCACCGGGGTCATTACCGCCCAGATCCTCAAATCCCTGGGCCGGGGGGACCGGCTTGACGTTTACGAGTTGAACCCCCGGTTTTACAGATACTTGAGTCGCTTCCTCCGCGGCCAGGACCTTCAAGCCCGTGGCGTGAGGTGCGACCTCCACAACGCCGATATCCGGGCAATGAGCCAGTCCGAGCAATATGATTTCATTGTCTGCGGACTTCCCTTCAACAGCTTCGATGTTCGGACGGTCGATGAAATTTTGGAGGTCCTGATGAACCACCTGACCGGCTCCGGTGTGTTAGCTTACTTTGAGTACTCCTTGCCCGCCCGCTTCAGGAGCCGCTTCCTCAAGGCTCCGGCGCGCGATCGACTTCAAAAAGTCAACCTGAGAATCCGGAGGTTCACCCGAAAACACCAATTCGGCTTCCGCCAGGTGTGGTGGAATCTCCCGCCCGCCAAAGCCCGTTATTGCCGAAAAAAGCCCGCAGACAGTGGCCTGCCGAAAGCATCCCAGGACAAGACCGCGACGGCGCTCAAGCCGTTTTCTCCCTTAGCCGGGCGTTGATGCACCCCCAGTGAAATCGAGGTTAGCCACCATGAGGTCTCTCCGCACATTCTCCCGCGTTTCCGGACCCTTTGCCTTTTGCCTGGCAGGTGTGGTCTTTTCCACCCTGTTTTTATGGACGGAGCCTGCCACTGCCGCAGCGCCGGTCCCCCTCCGGCCGGAAGACTCCAGCCTCCCCGAGGGAATCGAGCGGGTGACTTCGGTTGAGGGGATCACCGAATACCACCTGGAGAACGGGCTTCGGGTGCTGCTCTTTCCGGACCCCTCCAAACCCACCATTACCGTGAACATCACCTACCTGGTGGGATCGCTGCACGAGAGCTACGGTGAGACCGGCATGGCGCACCTGCTGGAGCACCTGGTCTTCAAGGGAACGCCAAAACATCCCGACATCCCCCAGGAACTGACCGAGCACGGAGCCCGCCCCAACGGCACCACCTGGTTTGACCGGACCAACTATTTCGAGACCTTCCGGGCTAGCGACGAAAATCTGGAGTGGGCCCTGGACTTGGAAGCCGACCGGATGATTAATTCTTTCATTGCCAAGAAGGACCTGGACAGTGAAATGACGGTGGTGCGCAACGAGTTTGAGAGAGGGGAAAACAATCCCTTTCGCGTCCTGATGCAGCGCACCCTGGCGACTTCTTTTCTCTGGCACAATTACGGCAAGTCCACTATCGGAGCCCGCTCCGACATCGAACACGTTTCCATTGACCGTTTGCAGGCCTTTTATCGCAAGTACTACCAGCCCGACAACGCCGTCCTTCTGGTAGCCGGGAAGTTCGAGGAGGCCAGCACTCTGGCCTTGATTGCCAAGAAATTCGGGCCCATTCCCCGCCCGGCTCGACGGCTGCAGCAACCCTACACTGCCGAGCCAGCCCAGGACGGGGAACGCACGGTGACGCTGCGGCGAGTGGGAGACGTGCAGCTCCTGATGGTCGGCTATCACATCCCGGCAGGATCCCACCCCGACTTTGCCGCCCTGGACCTCCTGACCCATATCCTGGCCGACACCCCCTCCGGGCGGCTGCACAAGGCGCTGGTCGAAACCAAGAAAGCCAGCCGAACCTACGGCTACAACTTTCAACTGCATGATCCGGGGATTGTCCTGATGGGCGCCGAGGTGCGCCAGGAGGATTCGCTGGAGGAGGCCCGCGGTGCTTTCCTGAGCACCATCGAGGAAATCAGACGGAAACCTCCGACCCCGAAGGAAGTCGAACGGGCGCGGACGCAGTTGTTGAAAAACATCGACCTGACCCTCAACGACGTGAATCGAGTGGGATTGAGCCTGAGTGAATGGGTAGCCATGGGTGACTGGCGCCTCTTCTTCCTCCATCGTGACCGCCTCAAGAAGGTGACTTCCGAAGACGTGCACCGGGTGGCGGCCGCTTATCTGAAACCAGCCAACCACACCCTGGGTCAGTTCATCCCCACCCAGGAGCCGGACAGAGCCGAAATCCCCCAACGCCCAGACGTGGCGGCCATGCTCAAGGATTACAGGGGGGACGCCGCCGTTGCTGCCGGCGAAGCTTTCGATCCCTCCCCCGGCAACATCGAGTCTCGTGTGCGCCGATTGTCGATCGGCTCCAATCTGAAGCTGGCCCTGCTCCCCAAAAAAACCCGTGGCGAGACCGTGGTGGCGCGCATCCGCCTCCATTTCGGGGACGAGAAGAGCCTGATGCACAAGAGCACCATTGGAGGGTTGACCGGAACGATGCTGATGCGAGGGACGGCCAACCGGACTCGGCAGGAGATCCAGGATGCATTGGATCGGCTGAAGGCGACGGCCAGGGTCTCAGGGGGCTCAACCGACGCCTCCGCATCCTTGGAGACGGTCAAGGAAAATCTTCCCGAAGTCCTGCGGCTCCTCGGAGAAGTCTTTCGCCAACCTTCCTTTCCGGCCGGGGAGTTCGACACGCTCAAAGAGGAACGACTGGCCGCCATCGAGCAGCAGCGGAGCAATCCGCAAGCCATTGCCGCCAACACCTTCGCGCGCCATGGCAACCCCTATCCCAAGGGCCATGTCCACTACTCCGCCAGCTTTGACGAGCAAATGGCAGCCATTGAGTCCGCCACCCTGGAGGATCTGAAAGGTTTCCACCGGGACTTCTACGGGGCTTCCCACGGAGAAGTGGCCGTATCGGGAGACTTCGAGCCCGGCCGGATCGTAGACGTCCTGAAAGAAATCTTTCCCGATTGGAACAACTCCGGCCGTTTCCAGAGGGTCGAGCGACCCTTTCAGGAGATTGCGCCGGCCAACCGCTCGGTAGAGACGCCCGACAAGGCCAACGCGGTCTTCATCGCCGGAATGCCGCTTGCTGTCAGCGACAACCACCAGGATTACCCGGCGCTGGTGCTGGGCAACTACATGTTGGGCGGTGGATTTCTCAACTCGCGCCTGGCGGTGCGCATTCGCCAAAAAGAGGGGCTCAGCTACGGGATACGAGCCTATCTGAATGCAAGCGCCGAGGATGATCACGGTTCCTTTACCACCTGGGCCATTGCGGCGCCGCAAAATATCGAGAAAGTCGAATCGGCTTTTCGGGAGGAGGTTCAGCGAGCCCTGCAAGACGGGTTCACCGCAAAGGAAATCGCGGCGGCCAAATCGGGGTTTCTGCAGTCCAGGCAGGTAACCCGATCTCAGGACGACCGGTTGGCGGGCACCATGGCCAGTCGGCTTTTTCAGGGTCGAACGCTGGCTTGGGACGAAGAATTCGAGCGGAGGATCGATTCGCTCAGCGGGGACCGGATTGTGTCTGCTCTCAGACGCCACCTGGATCCCGCCAAGATGATTATCGTCAAGGCGGGGGACTTTGCCGCCGCTGCCAAGCAGTAGCGCCCCCTTGCATCGCTCACTGCGGGCGCCGCAGCGGATTTTCTATCGTGACACGGGAGGCGGTGTCATGCAGTGCTGGAAATGCGAGACGCCCATCGGTCTCGCCCCCCACAGCAGGGTCTCGAGAAACGACAGTTGCAGCCATTGCCACAGTGACCTCCACGTCTGCAAGAACTGCAGGTTCCACGATCCCACGGTCCACAACCAGTGCCGAGAGACCCAGGCCGAGTGGGTGAGCGACAGAGAACGGGCAAACTTCTGTGATTATTTTTCACCCTCCGCGACAACGGCAGGCGCCTCTCCCGGGGCCGCCGCCCAAGACGCCAAGTCGGCCTTTGACCGTTTATTCGAGGATTAACCCGCGTTTCTCACCGGCGGCGCCGTGATCCACCCGTCAAGAGGTCTTTCCTGGAATCGGCGTTGAGCCGCGGTCCAGGGTTTTCCAACGGCAATGAACTCGGCCAGACCCAAAGGGCGGAAGAATCGCCGGGCATGCCTGCTGATCAGTGGCGGCCTGGATAGCTGCGTTCTGTTGGACCACCTTGCAGACCGGGGCTGGGACCTCACTCCGCTCTATGTCCGAGCCGGCCTGGTCTGGGAAGGGGTCGAGCTGATTTGGATCCGGAGATTTCTGGCGGGCCTGAACCACCCCGGGCTGAGCCCTCTCAGGCAACTCAGCCTTCCGGTGGAGGATCTCTACCGCTCTCATTGGAGCACTACCGGCGAAGCCGTTCCGGGAGCTCATTCCGAGGACAGCGCCGTCTACCTTCCGGGGCGCAATCTCCTTCTCCTGTCCAAGGCGGCGGTCTATTGCGCCCTCAACCGGATCGGCGTCATTTTTCTGGGGCCGTTGAAGGGAAACCCCTTTCCCGACAGCACCCCGGCTTTTTTTCGCGGTTTTGAGCGTTTGGCCAGCCGCGCCCTGACCCACCCACTCGAGATTGCGGCTCCTTTCGGCCATCTCTCCAAAGCAGAGGTGATCGGTTTGGGCCGGGAGCTCCCCTTGGAGTTGACCTTCTCCTGCATCCGTCCGGTTGGAGAAAAACACTGCGGCGCCTGCAACAAGTGCGCCGAGCGCAGGCGCTCCTTCGCCGAGGCGGCTGTGGAGGACAAGACCGATTACCACCTCCGTCCTGCCCTGGAAATCCAGCCGGGCCCGCCCCGGACGGGTCCTTCGGAATGAAACCAACCGAACCAGCCCGCATTTCTCACCGGGGGGCGTGACAATGGCGCAGGAATTTTCCCTCAGCGCGTGCTCGCGAGCGAAGAGCGTAGCGGGGACTACGTTCGAGCGAGCATGTGGGCGCTGAGGGGAAAAGGACAAGCCAGAGCGCGCCCAGCGCAGTCTGTACCTGCAGGCCCTCAATACAGAGCCAATAAGGTATTGAAATTAACGCCCTTTCATAGTGTGTTAAGCGACCCGGTGAGAAATGCGGGCTAATCAGGCACCCTTTCCCAGCAGCACAATGGGAATGGTTTTCAAGACGATCTTGATGTCCAGCAGCAGGGACCACCTATCGATATATTGCAGATCCAATTTCATCCACTCATCGAAATCGATCTCATTCCTGCCGCGAACCTGCCACAAGCAGGTGAGTCCCGGCTTCATCCGAAGCCTTCGACGCTGCCAGCGCTCGTAGTTCTCCACCTCTTGCGGAAGGGGAGGACGGGGGCCCACGAACGACATGTCCCCTTTCAGGATGTTAATGAACTGGGGCAACTCATCCAGGCTGAACTTGCGCAGGAATCGGCCCACCGGCGTACAGCGGGGGTCCTTGCCGATCTTGAAGACCGGCCCTGACATTTCATTGAGATGTTGAAGCTGACTTTGGGCTGCTTCGGCGTTTTCGACCATGGACCGGAACTTGTAGAAGACAAACTTTCTTCCCCCCAACCCGCACCGGACCTGTCTGAAGATCACCGGCCCGCTGGAGGTTGTCTTGATCAACAGAGCGATCAGGGCAAACAGCGGCGCCGTCAGCACCAACAAACCGCCGGCCAAAACCACGTCGATGCCGTTCTTGATCAGAAGCAGATAGTCGTTTTGAGGCGTGGTGGTGAACGTCAGCAGCGGCAGGTCCTGCAAGGCCTCCAGGTAGACCTTGGAGGTCACGTGGGGGAAAAAGCTGAGCATGACCCGGGTCTTGACGCCCTCTTCCTCACACAGGAGAAAAACCTCCTCCAGGCTTGCCAGGGCATCCTTGGAAACCACGAAAATGACTTCATCAACCGTGTGTCTCTTGATGGCCTCTTCGAATCGGGAGAGCGGAATCCTGGGATAGCCTCCGAGCCGCGAGTCGGGCACAACTTCGCACGATTCCGGTACGATCCCCACCAGGTGATACCCCCACGGTTCGGCCTCCTCCAGCACGGCTGCCACCCGCGCGGCCCGGTCATCGCTGCCGACGATCAGGAGATTCCGGTCCCCCGACAACAGTCGGCTGAACCGGCTGACTCCACCGGCGGCGAACAGGCGGAAGGCCAGCAGGAAAAGAAAATTGAGGAGGATAAAAATCAGGATGAAGGGCCGGCTGATGAACTGGTATTTCAGAAGAAAGATAGCCGCGCTGATGAGAACACCGCCCAGAGAGACCAGCAGAGCCGTCTCCTTGACCACCCCAAGGCGATCGGCTCCCGAAGTGGCGGGCTGGTTCTGGATCAGCAGGGACAACCCGTTCCACAGCAGGACCACCACCAGCAACAGCCCCAGGTAGTCCCCAAAAGGAAACAGCGTTCCGAAATAGGCCAGCGGCAGGTGGTCTCGGATCAGATAAGCCAGCAGGAAGGAGACCACGGTGACTGCCGTCTCCACCAGGGCATATACCAGCCGGGTGATGCGGTACTTCCGCTGCATCATCAGTCATCGCCTCCGTGCAACCCCCTCAATGGCAAGGGCCGCCGGCCGGGTCCTGCCCTCAATGCACAACAATTGCCGGGCTGCCGGAACCGGCCACCCGTCCGATAACGGCGGCTCTCCGGTAGGTCTGTCGCAGCCGGGCCAACAGGGACTCCACTTTCTGCCGGGGCACCGACACCAGCATGCCGCCGGCTGTCTGGGGGTCGAAAAGCAGGCTGACCAGCTCGGAACCCACCCCGTCCCGGAAGGCCACCCCGGACCCCACGAATTCCCGGTTGGTTCGATCCCCGCTGGTCAACATCTTCTGCCCGACCAGCCCCAGGGCCCCGTCCAGCAGCGGCACCTGTGCCGAATCGATCTCAAGGCTCACCCGGCTGGCTTGAGCTATTTCCCAAAGGTGGCCCAGAAGGCCGAAACCGGTGATATCGGTAGCGCAACGGATGTGAAAATCACGCATCGCCCGGGCCGCCGCCTCTCCCGGCTGCAGCATGGTGTCCACCGCGGCCGCTGCAACTGCCGCGTCTGCTTTCTGAAACTTCACCCCGGTTGAGATCACACCCGTCCCGATGGGCTTTGTCAGAAGCAGGAGGTCGCCGGGATGGGCAGCGGCGTTGGTGGCCACCTGCGCCGGATGGATGATGCCGGTCACGGCATAGCCGAACATGATCTGTTCATTGTCCACGCTGTGGCCGCCCAGGAGGATCACCTTCTGCTGGGACAAGACCTCCAGGCCTCCTCGCATCACCTGCGACAAGATGGCCCAATCCACACCCCTTTTGGGAAAACAGGTCACAGAAAGAGCGGTCACCGGTGTCCCGGCCATGGCCCAGACATCATTGAGGGAATTCAGGGCGGCAATGCGCCCGTAATCGAAGGGGTCGTCGACGATCGGGGTAAAGAAATCCAGCGTCTGGACCAGGGCCAGATCGTCCCGGAGACGAAATACTCCCGCGTCGTCGGCCGTGTCGAAGCCGACCAGGAGATTGGGATCTTGGGGTTGTCGGGGTAGCTCACTCAACACTTGAATGAGAGCCTGTGGGGCTAGCTTGGAGGCTCAACCCGCACAGGAAACCATCTCTGTGAGTCGCTTGCTCATCAACGCCTCCGGTTAGGCGAAACCACGAAAGTCGGCCCTATTATGCCACGCATCCGCCTCGGGTTTCCGAGCATGGAGGGTCGGGAAGGGGGAAGAAGATGTCCACGAAGGGCAAAAGGCAAAAAGATATCCACGAAGGGCCACGAAGAACGGCGAAGGGCCACTAAGGGGTTGGAGGAGGCTTGAGAGGGATCGGCCAAAGGTTGGGAAGGGGGAAGAAGATGTCCACGAAGGGCAAAAGGCAAAAACATTTCCACGAAGGGCAAAAGGCAAAAAGATATCCACGAAGGGCCACGAAGAACGGCGAAGGGCCACGAAGGGGTTGGCGGGGGCTCGATAGGGGCCTGCCAAGGGTCGGGTAGGGGGAAAAGATTTCCACGAAGGACCACGAAGGACACTGGGGCTATCCACAAAGGGGATCCAGGTACAGGAAGATGAAAAAATTAAAAATTATGTTCCCGTCGTTCGGTCTCAGCGTCGAGCATGAGTCGATGCCTGATTCAAAAATTCCTTATCGCATTGAGCCCCTTGCGGAGGCGACAGCCATGAGGCCGTTCCGGGTTGATCCAAGTGGGGGAGATGGCCGAGGCCGTGCCAAGCTTTGTGCGGGCGGGACGCCCGCGCTCCCAGGCAATGCCTGCCCGGCTGGTATTCACTCACGGGGCAGGGTTTTTGCCCCCCCACCGGCTCGACTGCGGGCTGCGCCCTGGTCTCGCCGACTCCCCCTTGAGGGGGAGTCGCAGAAGCCGAGCCGCCAGGCGAAGGCTGATGCGGTGGGGGGGGACGCCGGCCCGTCAGACCGCGCTGGGGGCCGGCTAACCGGGAAAGGAGCTGGATCGTTCCCCATGGAAGGGTCACGATAGGGGAAATCTAGCCATCGGTGCCTTGTGCATCCAGCCGGTCCAAAATCAACCGCCCCATCTCTCGTGTGCCCACCGAGCGACCGCCGGCCGCCATCAGATCGGCCGTTCGGTATCCCGCCTCCAGCACCGAAGCAATCGCCTTTTCGATGGCTGCGGCTTCCCGCTCCAGTCCGAAGGAATACTTGAACATCATGGCCACGGAGGCGATCATGGCGATGGGATTGGCCAGGTCGCGGCCGGCAATGTCGGGAGCCGTGCCGTGAACGGGTTCGAAAAGACCATTCCGGCCGCCTAGACTGGCCGAGGGCAACATTCCAATGGAGCCGGTCAGCATGGCGGCTTCATCGCTGAGTATGTCCCCGAACATATTGGTTGTGACAATGACATCGAACTGGCCGGGATCGGCAATCAACTGCATGGCGCAGTTATCGACCAGCATGTGGTTGAGCGAAACGTCGGGAAAACTCTTGCCCACGGTCGAAACCACCTGGCGCCATAGCTGCGACGATTCCAGGACGTTGGCCTTGTCAACAGAAGTCACCCGGCGACGCCTCTTTCGGGCGGCCTCGAATGCGACTTCGGCGATCCGCTCGATCTCGGAGGTCTGATAGACCAGGGTATTGATTCCAATCTGCTGTCCGTTGATTTTCGAGATACCGCGGGGCTGACCGAAATAGATGCCGCCGGTCAGCTCCCTGACGATCAACAGATCGACTCCCTTGACAATCTCGGGTTTCAGGCTGGAGGCCCCTGCCAGCGTTGGATAGACATGGGCCGGCCGGAGATTGGCAAAGAGCCCCAAGCCGGCGCGCAATCCCAGGATTCCCTTTTCCGGCTTGAGCTCGGGAGGATTGCCGTCCCATTGGGGACCGCCCACGGCTCCCAGCAGGACGGCATGGCTCCGCTTGCACAGATCCAGAGTGGATTCGGGCAGGGGGACGCCGGTAGTGTCCAAGGCGCTGCCCCCGGCCAGAGCTTCTTCCGTCCGGATGCAATGGCCGTATCGGTCCGCGATCTTGCCGACCACCAGGAGGGCCTGGGCCATGACTTCTTTCCCAATCCCGTCGCCGGGAATCACCGTGACCCGCTTCTCATTTTGGGATTCCATGGGTTGTCCTTGCTGGTGACCCTTCAAGGGGCCTCAGACCTGGGAGACCGGAAGCGTTCGCTTGTCCTCCTGCCGGGCAGCCACCGACTCCCTGGCGTGGATGCTCTTGTTGACGGCGTTGAGGTAGGCGCGGGCACTGGCGTCCACCAGGTCCGAGCTGGCTGCCTTGCCGCTGAAGCTCCTGCTCTCGAAACTCACGTGAACGAACACTTCGCCCACGGCGTCCTTACCGCTGCTGACGGAACGCACCGAATAATCCAGCAGACGGCCGGGTACGCCGGTGATTCCATCGATGGCCCTGTAGGTAGCCTCGATGGGGCCGTCGCCCAAAGCCGTGTCCACGAAGAACTCGCCGTCTTTGCTCAACCTGACCGTCGCCGAAGCCAGCACCTGATTGCCACCCGTCGCGTGGACATACTTCAGTTGGTAGCGCTCGGGAATCATTCGAATGCCATCGTGTATGATGGCCAACAAATCTTCGTCATAGATGTTCTTTTTTTTGTCCGCCAGTTTGGTAAACAGCATGTAGGCGCGGTCCAACTCCTTCTTGTCCAAGGGATATCCAAGGTCCATGTAGCGCTTGGAAAGCGCATGGCGCCCCGAGTGCTTTCCCAGCACCAGGTTGCTGGTCGGAACCCCCACCGACTGAGGAGTCATGATCTCGTAAGTCAAGGCCTGCTTGAGCACACCGTCCTGATGGATCCCCGCCTCGTGGGCAAAGGCGTTCTTGCCGACCACCGCCTTGTTGGCCTGGACCATCATTCCCGTCAGGTTGGAGAGCAGATGGCTGGTCTTGTAGATTTCCTCCGCCTGAATTCCGGTGCTGAAACCCAGGTGCTCCCGGCGCACTCGAAGAGCCATCACCATCTCCTCCAGGGAGGCGTTGCCGGCCCTCTCGCCAATTCCGTTGATGGTGCATTCCACCTGGCGGGCTCCGGCTCGAATGGCGGCCAGGGAGTTGGCTACGGCCAACCCCAGGTCGTTGTGGCAATGGCAGCTCAGGCGGGCCCGGCCGATATTGGGCACCTTTTCCCGCAGGATGCTGAAGATCCGTCCGAACTCGTCCGGCACGCAATACCCCACCGTGTCGGGGATGTTGATGATGGTCGCTCCTTCGCCGATGGCCGCCTCGACAACCTGGCAGAGATAATTCAGGTCGCTGCGCCCTGCGTCCTCCGCGGAAAACTCCACCTCGTCGCAGAGGGACCGGGCCAACCGGACCGCCTTCACCGTGTCCTCCAGGACTTGTTCCCGGGAACGTTTGAGCTTGAACTGCAGATGGATATCGGAGGTGGCGATGAAGGTGTGGATTCGCGGCTTGGCAGCAATATCCAGCGCCTTCCAGCACCGGCGGATATCCTTTTCCATGGCCCTGGCCAGTCCTGCCACCGTCACCGAACGGATCTCCCTGGCAACCTGGCGGACCGACTCGAAATCGCCGTCAGAGGCGATGGGAAACCCGGCTTCCATGACATCCACCCGGAGCGACTCCAACTGGTGGGCCAGCTTCAACTTCTCCTCCAGGTTCATGCTGCACCCGGGTGACTGTTCCCCATCCCTCAAAGTCGTGTCGAAGATGTGTATGGTGTCTTCCATCGATTCCCCCTAGGTCCCTCTCACCTGCCCAAGCCGCAAAAAGCGACTTCCGCTTAACGGCTTCCGGTTTGAACCGAACAGGACCACCTACCACATAGTTTGAGCTCAGCCGCCAGAACATTCAAGAAAAAGGAAACGTCGGTCACGATTCCGATGGCCTGCTTGCTTCCCCGATTGCCCAGCTTGAGCGGAGTGGCCTCGTTGATATCCACGCAAACGGTCTTGACGCTGCTCTTCAGGACGTTGCCGACGGCAATGCTGTGCAGCGTCGATGCCAGCATGAGGACCACCGTGACCCCCTCCAGGGCCTCGATGTACTGTCGTTGCGCTTCGACGCAGTCGGTGACCACGTCTACCAGGGGGCCGTCGTCCCGAATGGATCCGGCCAGGACCGTCCGTATGCCCCGCTTGACGCACTCATACATCAATCCCGAGGTCAGAACTCCCTGCTCAACCGCCCTGTCGATGCCGCCCACCCGGTTGATCTCGTTGATGGCCCATATGTGGTTGCGATGTCCGCCATCCACGGCCTTGCCGCTCTCCTGGTGAATTCCCAGCGAGGTGTTCAGAAAGGCCTTTTCGATATCGTGAGCGGCAAAGGCGTTACCGGTCAGCACCACGTCCACGTAGCCCATTTCGATGACTTCCTTCAGGTAGCGGTCAGCGCCCGAATGGATCACCGCCGGACCCGGAACAATGGCAATCCGGTCTCCCGCCCCCTTGGCCGCGTCGATTTCCTTGGCGATCCGGGCAATCAGTATTCCCTTGTTGACTTCGGCGCTGGCGTCGTTGGACATGAAATCGAACACCGAATACTCGCGGCTTCGTTCCTGCGGCTTGACTCGAATCCCCTGGCGGCCGGAAACGATCAGGTCTCCCGCCTTCACCCCGCTGATCTTCTTGGTGATGGCCCGTCCACCCGTCCAGACGATGACGGCATCCATCTTCTGGTTGACGACTGGATGCCATTCCCCCTGGATCTTGATAAAGGTGTCGAAATTAGTGGTGGAATAGAATTCTCGGGGCAGGATGCTATCCCGCTCGGCCGGGACCAGATGGCAATCCTCCCGATCGATGATGGCGCCGAAATCCTCCAGGGCAGCCAGGATGTCCTGCAACTGCTGCTGGGTCCGGCCTTTCACCATGAGCCGGACCCGGGACGGTTCCTGATTGTTCCTGCCGATTTCGAACTGCAGGACTTCGTACTCGCCCTCCAATTCGACGATCTTGTCGAAGGCGTACTTGAGTATCCCCGAATCGATCAAGTGGCCTTCGATCTCGATTTCTTCCTGGAACTGAACCATGAAACGTCCCCGGTCCGGCCCGAGCCTTTAGCCCGCATTTCTCACCGGGTCGCTGGAACCACGATGAAAAGCAGTTTATCTTCAATAAGTTGATTGGTCCCAATCAAAGCCCTAGCGGGTACAGACTGCACTGGGCGCGCCCTGGCTTGTCCTTTTCCCCTCAGCGCGCACAGGCTCGCTCGACCGTAGTGACCGCTACGCTCTTCGCTCACGAGCACGCGCCGAGGGAAAAATGCGGGCTCGCCGGGCCGCTGGCTTGCCCGCCTCAGCCGTCCGTCTTATTCATCCAGCTCATCATGTCCCTCAGGCCCTTACCCACCTGTTCAATGGGATGGGCGGCCTCCCGGCGCCGATTGGCGTTCATGGAAGCCCGCCCGGACTGGTTTTCAAGGATGAATTCCCTGGCGAAATTGCCGTTGCAGACATTTTCCAGGATGTCCTGCATGGAATCCCGGACCGCTTGGTTGACGATCTGGGGCCCTCGGGTGTAGTCGCCGTACTCGGCGGTGTCGCTGATCGAATAGCGCATATAGGAAAGCCCGCCCTGATACATGAGGTCAACAATTAGCTTCATCTCGTGAAGACATTCAAAATAGGCTACTTCCGGTTGATAGCCTGCATTGACGAGTGTTTCGAATCCGGCTTTGACCAAGGCGGAGGTTCCTCCGCAAAGGACGGCCTGCTCACCGAAGAGGTCGGTCTCGGTCTCTTCCTTGAAGGTGGTCTCGATCACGCCGGCCCGAGCAGCGCCGATTCCCTTGGCATAGGCCAGGGCGACGTCCAGGGCGTGGCCGGAAGCATCCTGCTCGATAGCGACCAGGGCGGGAACGCCCGCTCCCTCCCGGTATACCTGACGCACCATGTGTCCCGGGCCCTTGGGAGCAATCATGGACACATCCACCTCCGGCGGCGGCACGACTTGACTGAAGTGAATGTTGAACCCGTGGCTGAACATCAGGGTTTTGCCGGCCGACAGGTGGGGCTTGATCGAGCTCTCGAAGACTGCCCGCTGCGTCTGGTCGGGAACCAGGATCATGATCACCTGGGATTGAGCCGAAGCCTCTTCCACGGTGCCGACCTCGAGGCCTTCGCCCTGAGCCTTGGCCCAGGACCGGCTCCCCTGGTACAGTCCGACCACCACGTCCAGGCCGCTGTCTCTGAGATTCAGGGCATGGGCATGTCCCTGACTGCCGTAGCCGATGATGGCAATTCTCTTTTCTTTCAAGTGAGCCAGATCTGCATCTTCATCGTGATAAACTTTTGCCATTGACGCATCCTCGCTTGGAATGGATTGGGTCCGGAAACGGGTTCTCAGGTCCTTGATTTGCGTCGCGGGGAAACCCCGGCCCCGGCCCATTGATGCTGCCAATGTTACACCAAGCCATCGCCTACCTTCAAAAAACTCGGCCTTGGCGGGTTCTTCCCGGCAGGCCGGCAGTGATATATTTTCGGCCGATGAAATCCAGTCTCCCGGAAGCAAACTTTCGGTTGAACCAAAGGCATGTCCCCCAAACCTGACAAGCCGATTCCGGTCCAGCCCTCCCAGGTGCCGCCTTGAAACCCTTCACCCTGTCCCTGTTGGCCACCCTTCCCATCGTTGTCGTAGCGCTCCTGCTGGTGCTTCTGCGGTGGCCCGCTCGACGGGCCATGCCCATCGCCTATCTGGTGACCGCCGTTCTGGGGCTGCTGGTCTGGCAAGTACCGCCGCGGCAGGTGGCCGCGGCTTCCATCAACGGAGTGGTGATTGCCGCCACCCTGCTCTACATCATCTTCGGAGCCATCCTGCTGCTCAACACCCTGCGGCAGAGCGGAGCCATTCAGGCCATCCGCAACGGATTCACCGACGTGACCCCCGACCGGCGGATTCAGGTCGTGATCATCGCCTGGTTGTTCGGTTCCTTCATCGAGGGTTCGGCCGGCTTCGGGACACCGGCGGCCATTGCCGTCCCCCTGCTGGTCGGACTGGGTTTTCCGGCCATGGGTGCGGTCATGGCCGGCATGATCATTCAGAGCACTCCCGTCTCATTCGGGGCGGTCGGGACCCCGATCCTGATCGGTGTCAACAGCGGCCTTGCCGCCGATGCCTCTATCCAGGCCTTCGCCCTCGAGGCCGGATTTGCCGATTGGAACGGATTCCTCTCGGAAATCGGCTTCCGGGTGGCGCTGCTGCACACCGTTGCCGGGACCCTGGTGCCCCTGTTCGTGCTGGCGCTGATGACTCGCTTCTTCGGCAAGAACCGATCTTATGTGGAAGGATTGCGGGTATGGCCCTTTGCCCTCATGGCCGCCTTTGCCATGACCCTTCCCTATCTGTTGGTGGCCAGATTTCTGGGTCCCGAGTTTCCCTCGCTTTTCGGGGGCCTCACCGGTTTGGCTCTGGTGATATTGGCCGCCAAAAAAGGCATTTTCATGCCTCGCCCCGAGGATCGTTGGGATTTCGATGCTCCGGAAAACTGGCCTGGCCACTGGACCGGATCGGTTCGACTGGAGGAGGAGCCGGCGGCTCGCCCGATGGGACTGTTCAAAGCCTGGACTCCCTACCTGCTGGTGGGTCTGCTGCTGGTACTCACCCGGCTGGGATTCCTTCCCTTTCTGGAATGGACCCGGGCCTGGACCCTCTCCTTTCCGCACATTCTGGACACCGGGATCTCGGCCCGTGTACAACCCCTTTATCTGCCGGGAACCATTTTCCTGCTGGTTTCAGTCCTGACCTGCTGGGCTCACCGGCTGAGTCTCTCCCGGTTGGGGGCGGTCTGGATCCAATCTGCCAGAACCACCGCGGCCGCCTCGGTGGCTCTCATCTTCACCGTTCCCATGGTGCAGGTATTCATCAACTCGGATGGAGGGGTTGCCGGGTACGACAAGATGCCGATCGTGCTGGCCGCAGGCGTAGCCTCCCTGACCGGGACCGCTTGGCCGATTTTCTCCCCTTTCATCGGAGGCCTGGGGGCATTCGTGGCCGGCAGCAACACCGTCAGCAACATGATGTTCTCCCTGTTCCAGTTTGGCGTGGGGCAGCGAATCGGAGCCGATCCGGTCTGGATGGTGGCCTTGCAAGCGGTAGGCGGGGCCGCCGGCAACATGATCTGCGTTCACAACGTGGTGGCGGCTTCGGCGGTGGCGGGACTGGTCGGCAAGGAAGGCGCCATCATTCGCCTGACCCTGCTTCCCTTCGCCACCTACGCCCTGTTGGCGGGTGCTTTGGGTTATGCGATCGTGTGGCATTCCCGGCAAGGCTGGGTGAACCCGGGAACGGTCATCGTCCTGTTGATCGCGGCGGCGGTCGTGTGGCTGATCGCTACCAGCAGGCATCGCCCCGGGTAGGTCTACATCCTGGCCAGAGCGTCTTCCATCAGGTCCATTCCGGTCACCAGATTCTCCATGCTGGTCGCGAAGGAGATGCGCACATGGCCTTCCATGCCGAAAGCTGAACCGGGAACCACGGCCACCCCCGATTGGCGCAGCAGCCAGGTGGAAAACTCCACCGAGTTCCGCACCTCGCTCCCGAAATAGCTGGAAATGTTGGGGAAGGCGTAGAAGGCTCCCCCCGGATTGGCGCAACTCAGGCCGGCCATTCCATTGAGCCTTTCGACCACGTAGCGCCGCCTCCGCTCGTACTCGGCAATCATCTGCGGCACCGAGTCCTGGTTGCCCAGGATGGACTCCAGGGCCGCTATCTGGGAAACCGACGCCGGATTGGCGCTATGGCTCTGGACGTTGCTGACGCTCTTGGCAATTTCCCTGGGGGCCACCAGGTATCCGATGCGCCAACCGGTCATGGCATAGGTCTTGGAGGCGGTGTTGACCAGCAAGGAGACATGCTTGGCTCGGTCGGCGTACTGAGCCAGCGAGGTGTGCTTGTTCCCGTCGAAAACGAAGAATTCGTAGCATTCGTCAAAGATGATCATCAGTTCCCGGTCCAGGGCCAGATCCACGATCCGGTCCATCTCCTCGGCCGGAATCACGGCGCCGGTAGGATTGTTGGGAGTGTTGACCACCATGGCTCGGGTGCGCGAGGTTACCTTGGCTTCCAGCGCCGATGCCTTGAGGACAAAGTCATCCTCTTCCCGGGTCATGACCTCGACCGGGACCGCTCCAACCATCTTGAATTGCTCCGGAAAGGTCACCCAGTAGGGGACGGGAAGCAGCACCTCGTCTCCCTCCTCGAACAGGACGAAGGCCAGATTGAACAGCGTATGTTTGGCGCCGCAGGACACCACCACCTCCGGCACGGAATAGTCGACTCCATATTGATGGCGGTATTTGTCCACCACGGCTTCCCTGAGATCCTGGATACCCGGCGCCGAGGTGTAGCGGGTGAAGTTCTCGTCGATGGCCCGGTGTCCTCTGCCCTTGATATTGTCGGGCGTATTGAAGTCCGGCTCACCGATGCTGAAGTCCACCACTTTTCGACCTTCGGAACGGAGGCGTTTGGCCTCTTCCGAAACCGCCATGGTCGGCGAGGGCGAAAGGCGCCCCACTCGTTTGGCTAATCTCATAGTCTCTCCCCGCGTCAATTCCAGTCATCCAAGGCTCGCGCCGGCCCAGCCGGAAGCAGAGTATATTCAGTTCCCAGTGCAAAGTAAAACCGTTCCGGCGCCCGTTCCGTAACTGCTGAGAGGTGTAGTTTTGGGGGAACAGACCAGTCCAATGGCTTGCACCAGTGGCTAAATGCGGCCGCCGCTTCGCGGCTGAAACAAAACCTGTTTCACTCTTGGATGATCCGCCCTGTCATGGATCGCCTGGGAGCTATCATCCCATGACATCGTCACACCAAGGGCACCATATTGCAGAAGCATTTTGGTGCCGATTGTGGTTGAAGGAGGTCCATCTGTCTTCTGGCAGCGCTGGGGAGGGCAGCGCTGGGGAGGGCAGCGCTGGGGAGGGCAGCGCTGGGGAGGTTGTTGAATTACTGGAATAACTTCGATCGACCGTTCCTGAATTGCTTTTATTCGAAAACGTCCCCTACTCGCACTCTACAAGTTATTCCAGTAATTCAACAACCTCCCCTACTTTTGCATGGGCCTCCGGTGTTATTCGAGCTTGGCAGGGCCCTGATCAGCGCGGCTCGGTGTAGCGCCGGCAGGCACCGTCACGCGACCGCGCTCAGGCCGTTCTTCGCCACCAGCGCCAACAGCTTCAACGATGCGCCCCGCGGCCGCTTCTCGCCGCGTTCCCACTGACTCACCAAGCCCGTAGTCACGTTCAGGTAGCGCGCGAACACCGCCTGGCTCGCGTGCTCGCGAAGCCGTAGCTCGCGAATTTGCTCCGGCGTCATCTCCTCGGCCGGCGTGAGGCACATCTCGTCGAACGTCCTCATGGTCCGCTTTGACATGACCCCTGCCTCGGTCAAACCGAGCGCCGTCTCGTGCGCAGCCGCCAAGGGCTCGCTCTCGTACCGCTTAGTCATCGCATGTCACCTCGATAATCGTTCCATTCTCCAAGGCCGCCGCGAGTCCTGCCCCGGTCAGCCCGAGCATTTCGTCCGCCAGCATCCTGAAGGCTTCGAGCTCGTTCCGGCGTAGGTTCTCCCGGTTGCTCTTGGCGAAGCCGTAGACGAAAAACGCCAGTTCATTCCGGCGGAACAGCACGATCGCGCGGAACCCGCCGGATTTGCCGCCTCCCTTCCGGGCGATACGCTGCTTGATGACGCCGCCGCCGAGGTGGGCATCGATCAAGCCCCTCCGGGCACGCCGGACGGCCTCGCACAGCGCGGCATCCTCCAGTCGCTCGCGATCGGCGAAACGGGCGAACGCCTTGGTCTTGAACGAGTGCAAACCGAGCCTCGCCAACGCATGACGTCATGCCGCTTCTATAACACCAGGTGCGTCATTTGTCAATCCGTCCAACATCCGTCCAGACGGTTTCCGCCGTTTCCGCGCCCTGTCGACACTCAATCCGGTCAACCCTCATCTCGGCCGGGGTGGCCCTTTGCCCGGGAGTACCACTTCCACTGCCTCAAGATTCCGCGCAGAATACGGACGTCGCGGTCGTCGGGTGAAGCCCGCGCCAGCATTTGACGCAGGGTCATCATGATTTCCCGGGGATTCTGCTCCTTGAGAAACTGGATTTCGCTCAGGCATCCTTCCAGGTCTCGACAAAAGGCCTCGACTTGACCCAGCTCCGCCAGCCGCGAAGACTCCTTGGACGGGGGAGCAGACAGACCCTGAGAGAGCTCGTAGGCCAGGATAGCCACGGCATGGGCCAGATTGAGCGAGGAGAACTCGGAGTCGGTGGGAATCGTGACCTGCCACTGGCAGTGTTGCAGGTGTTCATTGGTCAGCCCGGTTCGTTCCGGACCGAAGACGATGGCAATCCGGTGGCCGGGAGCCATCGCGTTCAGCCTGGCTGCCATCTCCCGAGGCTGCAAGGCCCGATCGAACCATCTCACTTGCCGCGAACTGGTCGCCACGCTCAGGTGAAAGGGTTCCAGGGCCGAGCCCAGGCACCTGGCCCGGTCGGCCTTTTCCAGCAACTCGTCGGCGCCGCAGGCCCGCTGCCGCGCTTCCTCGTTCAGTTCGGCCTGACAGTCCACCAGGATGAGTCGACCCAGGCCCATGTTCTTCATGACACGAGCCACCGAACCCAGGTTTCCCGGGGAGCTGGTCTCCACCAGCACGATGGCAATGCGGCCAAGATCGGACATGGGCGGCTCGCCTGCATCTCTCATTGGTCCGTTCCCTGCCCGATGAAGATGCGGCCTGATTCAAGGATCGCCCAAGTCTCCCGCATGGGCGGAAAAAGCCTACTCGGGATGAGGCGCTCCTTCAGGCAGCAATTTCCCCTTTTCCAGATAGCGGATCTTGCCGGCGTGACGGGCGGCAAGGGGATCGTGGGTGACCATCAGAACCGTTTTCCCGTGGTCGCGGTTCAGCCTGGAGAGGATGGTCAGGATCTCCCGGGCCGACTGGGCGTCCAGGTCTCCGGTGGGCTCATCGGCCAGGATGATGGAAGGATCGGTCACAATGGCGCGGGCAATCGCCACCCGCTGCTCCTGACCGCCTGAGAGCTGCCGGGGATAGTGATCCATCCGGTCCGACAATCCAACCAGCCCCAGAGCCGTGGCGGCATGCTCGGCCCGCTCCTGCCGGTTGAGGCGGGTCAGCAACAGGGGAAGTTCCACGTTCTCGCGGGCGGTTAAAACAGGGATGAGGTTGAAGGTTTGAAAGACGAACCCGACGTTCTCGTTCCTCCAGTGCGCAATGGCTTTCTCCTTGAGCTGTTGGAGGTCCTGGCCGAGGACCTTGACCCGGCCCCGGGTGGGGCGGTCGATGGCGGCAATGAGGTAAAGCAAGCTGGACTTGCCGGACCCGGACGGACCCATGAAGGCCACAAAATCTCCTCTTTGAACCGTCAGATGGACATCCTGCAGGGCGATGATCTGAAAGGCGTCCCGCTTGAACTCCTTGTGCAGATCGATGGCCTCCACCACCGGATCGCTGACCATTTGTTCCCCTTTTCGATGAGCAGTCTTTCTAACGCTCCGCCGGACGGATTCGGTCGCCGTCCTCCAGATCACCGGGCGGATTCACGACGATCTCTTCGCCGCCAATCAGGCCCTCGGTGATGACCACCCCCTCGGCGTTCAGATCTCCAGCCTGGACAGGCCATTCCCTGGCCCTGCCCTGCAAGACCACGAACACCGTCTTGCTGCCCTCCTGCTCGCGGACAGCCGCGGCAGGCACGGTAATCCTGGAGCCCGAAGGAGCCCGATTCCCGTTGGATGGCTCCTCCGGAGCCAGGAAGGCGACCTGGGCATTCATTTCAGGCCTCAGGAAGGCGTCGGGACTGGCCACCTGGACCTTGACCTGGACGGTTGCCTTCTGGCGGTTGGCCTCCGGGGCGATCTCGGCAATGTAGCCCTGGTAGGGCCGGTCGGGAAAGGCATCGATCCTGATGGTGGCCTGTTGTTCCATGGACAGCTTGGAGAAATCATCCTGGCTGATGTCCAGCTCCACCTGAAGATCGTTCAGATCGGCCAGGGTGACCACGTAGCCCTTGGCGCCGCGCTCACCCACAAAGCTGGTGGTGACGAATTCACCTTTCTCCACCGCCCTTTCCAGTATCGTACCGGTAATCGGGGCTCGAATCACCGTGGCGTCCAGAAAGGTCTGACGAAGGGCCAGCTCCCCCCGGGCTTGCTTAACCCGTCCCTTCATGGCCTCGATCTTTTCCTCCCGGGGCCCCAATCGGACCAGGTCGGCTTCCCTGGCCAGTGACTCCACCCGGGCCGCCTCCGCCTCGAAGCGGGCCTGGGCGTTGTCCAGGTCTTGCCGGGGCAGCACTTCCTCCTCAAACAGCCTCTGCACGCGATCCAGGTTGATTGTGGCGTTCTTGAGATCGGCCTTGGCGCGGTCCAGGTTGGCATTGGCCCGAGCAATCTCTTCCGGCCGGGAACCGGCTTCCAGCTCGCTCAGTTGGGCCAGCAAGCTGGCCAATTGTCCCTCGGCCTGTTGGGCCTGAGCGCGATACTCGGCATCCTCCAATCTCACCAGGACCTGTTTCTCCTGGACCAGGTCGCCCTTTTCGACGCCGATCCAGGCGACTTTTCCCACCACCTTGGCCGTCAACTGAATCTTGTGGTGGGCCACGATGTAGCCGGCGGCATTCAGGATCACTTTGGTCCCCTCGGACCCGGCCTGACCTCCGGCAACCACCCGGTAGACCTCCACTTCGATCTCCTGCCTGGCGAAGTGAAAGGCGGTGACCGCTGCGCTCACAGCCAGGACCAACACAATGCCGGCCAGGATCCAGCGGCTCGTCCACCGGGAGGGGCTGCTCGAGGACCGCCTCCGGCTCCTGTGGATCCTCAGGCTGTCGAGTTCCTGATCCAGTTTTTTCCCGTTTTCAACCACCGGCTACAGCTCCCGCAGTGCACTGAGAATGCTTTCTCTGGCGGCCCCTCGGGCCGGCAGCAGTCCGCCCAGCAGACCCATGATCGAGGCAAATCCGACACCCACGGCCACGATGGCCGGTGAGAGCCGAAAATCGAAACCCGTCTCGCTGAAGGTGAGATTGTTGCCGATGCCGGTCTCCAGTCCATGCAGCGGCAATACCAGCAGCACCCCGATCAGCCCCCCCACCAGGGAAAGCAGCAGCGATTCGATCACAAAGGCAAGCAGAATGCTGCCACCGGAAAAACCCAGAACCCGCAGAGTGCCGATCTCCCGCGAGCGCCGGGCCACGGCGGCATACATGGTGTTCATGGCGGCAAAGCAACTTCCGAAAGCCATGATAACGGCCACAAACAGGCCCAGGAACTTCACCGGCTCGGCAGAGTTGGTCTGCTCCTGGTAGTAGTCCACTTCCCTCTTGCCTTCCAGGTAGAGCCGTTGATCGTCCGCCATGGCGTTCTGTAACGCCTGCAAGGTTGCCGGGTCGGAAGCCCGAACCAGGACCGAGGAAAGGACTTCCATGCGATTGGAATCGCTGGCCAGTTGATTCAAACCCACCCAGATCTCGCTGTCGAAGGCGGTGCTGCCGGCGTCAAAAACACCCACCACCCGCCAGTCGCCCCGGCCGAAGCGCAGTTGATCTCCCACGCCGGCCCGCACGAACCGCCTGGCAATCGACTTCCCGACCACCACCTCCCGCTGACCCGGCTGGTACCAACGGCCCTCGATCAACCTCAGGTCGGGCCGCATTCGGATCCCCATGGGAGACAGGCCCCGGATGGTCACGTTGGCCCCCTCGGGACTGTTGTGGCGCGGCAAATTGATGACCGTCACCACTTCGGGGGAGACCATCGGCTGGCCGTCCAGTTGTTGAATCCCCGGTTTGTTTCGGATGTTGGACACGGCCTCGCGACTGATCTGGCTCACCAGCTCCGAGAGGGAGTTCTTCCTCAATACCAGGAGATGAAGCGGATGCCCGGTGGACTGGAGGGCCTGTTCCAAACCACCGACCAGGGCCAGGATCCCCAGCAGAACCGCCACCGTAAGGCCGATGCCCAAGGCGGTCATCAGGGTGGTGGTCCTGCGGACCGTCAGGTTTTTCAAGTTGTAGGAGAGAGGCAATGGCATATGGGGTTAACCCGTATGGCGGAGGGCCGAAGTGATCGGCAGCCGTGTCGCCGCCAGGGCCGGGATCAGGGAGCTCACGATGCCAATGGCCAGGGCAATGGACAGGCTGATCAGGAACACCGCCGGCGGAAAGGACAGTCCGGCCAGCATGAACTGCGACTGTCGCAGCACCCCCGATACCGCCCAAGCCAGGCCGCAACCCACCAGGCCACCCGCCAGCGATATCAGGACGGCCTCGGCCACGATCATGCTCAGGACCCTGCCGGTAGTGAAGCCCAGCGTCTTGAGCACCCCGATTTCGGTGATGCGCTCGCGCACCGACATGCCCATGGTGTTGGCGGCGACCAGCAGAATGGTGAACACCAGGGCCCCGCAAATACTCAGCAGAAACAACTTGACGTTGCCCAGCATGGAAACGAAGCTCAACTGGAAGGCCCGCTCGGTTTCCGTCTTGGTTTGCCGCTCCGAATTTCGATAGAGATCGTCGATCTGCCGCGCGACGCGCGGCACCGCCTGGGCGGAATCCGCCAGGATAGCGAAGGTTCCCACCACCCCGCGCCGGGACTGGGGCAGGCCCTCTTCCAGGTATTTCCGGTGAAAATACATCGCGAAGTCCTGGTTCTCGACATCGCTTTTAAAGATGGCGCGAATGGTCAATTCCAGGTCCACCGGGTAGATATCCCCCTTGAGAGTGACCCGCTGACCCAGCTTGAAGTTCAGCCGCTGGGCCAGGCTCTTGCCGACGGCCGCGGCCGTGCGCTCCAACTGGAAGGCTTTGAGCTGTTCGGGAGGCACTCTGTACTCTCCGTAGATCTCAAAGATCCTTTCCGGGTCGGTGGCAAACCGCGGGAAAAAATGTTCCGGCCGATTGTCGATATAGACCCCGCCGAACCAGGAGGTGGGCACCAGCTCGCGCACACCGGGCACCTTGCGGATCTGCTGTTCGTAGTACTCGGGAAGGGAGAAGGTCAGAGAGACCCGATTTCGGGTCACCAGCCGCAGGGCTTGCTCGGGAGGACCTTCCTGATGGTAGAAGGCGTGATAGACCGAGAGAAGTATTCCCAGCAGAAACAGGGAGATACTGATGCTGGCCACCGTCAGCAGCGTTCGACGCCTGTTGCGCAGAGCATTCTTTAGAGCCAGGATCAGGGTATCCCAGAACATGGAGATTCTCGTTTCCGGCGGCGAGACCGAAGCGCCCCTTACCGGTTTTCAGATTACCACAACTCTTGCAGGCTCGGTCAAAGCGCCCTCGGCATCCCGGGCCTTCCTATCCGGGCGTTCCTTGGGAGTCCCCTCCCAAGGGCTCGGAGCATCCCCGGCAATGGGTTCTCCGCCGGGCGTTCAGGATCCCGCAGTGCCGGCAGCGGATGTACATGAAGTGGGTGAACCAGTGGGTCACCAGGGCGCTCCCACCCAGGATCAGCACGGCCAGCAGAACATTGAGGGCTGTTTCCATGGCAGGAACACTCTGATACTGCCAGCCACCTCACGGGCGATACCGGCAGCCCATGCCGGTGCGCGGGAGGGGCGGCCCTAACCCGCATTTCTCACCAGGTCGCTGAATGCATAGTGAAAAGCGGTTTATCTTCAGACCCTTGATTGGCGCCATTTAAGGGACTCGCGGCTGCAGACTGCGCTGGGCGCGCCCTGGTGAGAAATGCGGCCCTAAACGGTCCGAGGTGCTTCATCCCCCTCTGCCCTCCCCGGCCGAAAGAAGAAACCGAACAGCACCAGAACCACCGCTGCCGCCACCGCGGGTATCTGCCAGATCTGATCCCAATGGTGCTGCATGACACCATCCCCACCCAGGAAACTGTAATGCTGCACCACCAGCCCGGAAACCCTGGCGCCCACGAACATACCCAGGCCCAGTGTGACCAGGGCAATGAATCCCTGGGCCGCGGCCCGCACCCGGACCGGCGCCTTGCGGTCCACGTAAACCTGGCCGGCCACGAAAAAGAAATCGTAGCAGATACCGTGCAGGAGAATGCCTCCCAGCAACATCCAGAGGTACTCGCTACCGTTGCCCCAGGCGAACAGCAGATAGCGGGCCACCCAGGCAGCCATACCGATAAGCAGGGTTCCCTTGAGTCCCACCCGGATCAGGAAGAAGGGCATGGCCAACATAAAAAGAATCTCGGAGCCCTGCCCCAGGGTCATTTTGCTGGCAGCCTGGCTGACACCGATCTCGTTGAGGAACAGGTTGGTGAAGGTGTAGTAGAACTGTAGTGGAATACAGAGCAGAAACGACCCCGCCACGAAAATGGCAAAGGACCGCTCCCTCATCAGGCTCAGCGCATCCAGACCGAGCAGGCTCCTGAGGCTGAAGGAGTGGTCGCCTCCCTTGGGCGGTGTGTGGGGAAGCAGCAGGCAGTAGAGACCCATCAGCACCGATGCGCCGGCGGCAATCTGCAGCGGCACTGCGCTGGCCTCCAGGTGCAATCGGCCCACCAGCAGGCCGGCGGCGATCCACCCGATGGTCCCCAGCACTCTCACCCTGGGGAATTCCCGTTCCGGGCTTTGCATGTGGTGAAAGGACAGGGAGTTGGTGAGCGCCAGGGTCGGCATGTAGCACAGGGTGTAAATCAACAGCACCGGGAAGACTTCCCCGAAGGTTCCCAGATTGGACACCCAATACAGCAGGCAGCCGCCCATCAAGTGCAGTCCGGCAAGCACCTTTTCCGACGCATAGAAACGGTCGGCCACCAGGCCCATGAAAAACGGCGAGATCATGGCCGCGATGGCCGTAGTGGCATAGGCCCAGCCGATCTGACTGTCGCTGAAGCGAAGGGTTTGACTCAGATAGGTGACCAGGGTGACGTACCAGGCCCCCCAGATGAAATACTGCAGAAACATCATGGCGGAGAGCTTCAGGCGAACCATTCTTCAACCTCGTTGCTAGAGCAGTCCATCGGCTTGCCCCCGGCTGCCGCCCACGGCTTCCGCCGCTTGGTGGCGAAGAAACTCATTTTTCTTTTGGTTTTTCTTCGTGTCCCTTCGTGGACCGCTTTCGAGTCTTTTCTTACCCCTTAGATTTCCTTCGTAGGTAACTCTATTTACCCCTTAACGGATAACCTAATGCCTTTCTGGATCCCTTTCTCGGCCCTTGGCGGACCCCTCTTGAGGCTCCTCCGACCCCTTCGTGGCCCTTCGTGAATCTTCGTGGCCCTTTGTGGATTTCTTTTTTGTTCCTTCGTGCTTTTCGTGGATATCTTTTTATTCTTCGTGCCTCTCTCAGGGGCCAGTCCCCGGTTCATTCTCAACCCATGACGTCCCGGACAAGCGGGCTACGGTCCTGTCCTGACCGAGAGCCACCATGACCTCGAAAATTCCAGGGGCTACCGCTTTCCCTGTCAGCAGGGCCCTGGCCGCGTTGATGAGCAAACCCGCCTTGACCTCTTTTTCGGCGGCAAAGCCGCGCAGGGCCGATTCCGCCTCCGCCAGTCCGAAGACCGGCAGGGATCCGAGCCGTGCGGCCAGTTCGGGCATCAGAAGCGGCAGCGCCTTGTCCTTGAGAAATTTCTGCCGCGCCTTGATCTCAATCTCAAAGTCATCGCTGAAGAAAGCTCTCCCCTGGGTGACCAGGTCGGCCACCATGCGCGCGCGCCTCTTGAGCAGGTCAACCACCTTCAGCAGCCAGTCCCTGCCGGAGGAACCGAGCGCCTCCTTCCAAAGCCCCTCCTTTTCCAGCTCGGCCTTTATCAGCGGATACAGACTCTCGGCGGAGGTATTGCGCAGATACTGGCTGTTGAACCAGGCCAGCTTTTCCAGGTCGAAGACGGCGTTGCTCTTGTGGACACCCTCCAGGGAGAACTGGTGGATCAACTCCTCGGTGGACAGGGATTCCGTCTCGTTTTTGGGCGACCAGCCCAAAAGCGCCAGAAAGTTGCAAAACGGGGCCGGCAGGTAGCCTTGATCCCGAAAAGTCGTTACGGCGGTGGCCCCGTGGCGCTTGCTGAGTCTGGTCCGGTCGGGGCCCAGAATCAGCGGCAGGTGTGCAAAGACGGGGACAGGCCGCTCGAGGGCGCGGTAGAGAAGAATTTGCTTGGGGGTGTTCGAGATGTGGTCGGCGCCACGGATGACATGGCTGATGTTCATGTCCAGATCATCCAGCACCACGCCCAGGTGGTAAGTGGGCATGCCATCGGACCGAACCAGCACGAAGTCTTCGATCTGCTCGGTCCGGTGGGTGATCCGGCCGAAAACCCGGTCCTCGAAAGCAACTTCTCCGTCGCGGGGAGCCTTGAAGCGAACCACACTGGGCAGGTGGCGGGAACACCTCTCTCGAACCAGATCCGGCGGCAGGTCTCGACAGGTGCCGTCATACTTCCAGGTTTTTCCGGAGGCGGCTGCCGCCTGCCGTTTAGCCGCCAGCGCGGCTATGGAACAGAAACAGCGGTAGGCCCTGTTTTCGCTCAAGAGCTGCTCTGCCGCCTGGCGGTAGCGCTCCAGCCGCTCCGACTGCAGGAAAGGGCCCTCGTCCCAACGAAGGCCCAGCCATTGAAGAGCGCCCAGGATGTCTTCCACCATCTCCGGGCTGGACCGTTCCCGGTCGGTATCTTCAATGCGCAGGATGAACCGCCCGCCCTGGCCTCGGGCGAACAGCCAGTTGAACAGGGCTGTACGCGCACCGCCCACGTGCAAGGATCCGGTGGGGGAAGGTGCAAAGCGGACTCTCACACCCGGCAAACCAGGACCCTCCATGTAATAGTGCCAATCGGGAAAGAGGTTAGCCCCGTCCCTGCCCTGCCGTGCGGATCATGCAGGGTGAAACAAAGGCGTTTCAGACAAGCGACTAGTGGTCAGTGTTTAGTGGAGCGTTTTTGGAGCAGGCAAGCGCCTATTGACCTGGTTACACTTTTTGAATGACTGCGCCGAAACCGACAACATGTTTAATGTGTAGATCAATTAACTATTCACTAGCCACTATTCACTTTTCACCTAGCTGCGCCGCCGTCCCATACGACGGGTTGGCTGATACAAGGTGAACCAGGAGTGTTCCAGACAAGGCAGGGTGGCGGGGAACCGTTCGCCTGGCGCGGGCCGCTACGACTGACCGTCCAACGCCGGCGGTCCGGACAAACAGCCCGGACCGACCGGTACCGAACGAATTCGGAAATTCCGATCCGGCCCGTTCTTAAACGGCGCCCTTGGCGGCAGCCAGCGCCGCCTCATAGTCGGGATGGGAAGCGATCTCCTTGACATACTCCGCGTAGCGGATCCTGCCGTCGGCATCCACCACGAAAATGGCCCGGCTCTCCAGCCGAAGCTCCTTGACCAGGGTGCCGTAGCTGGTTGCAAAGGACATCTCCTGGTAATCCGACAGTGTCTGGACTCCATCCGCTTCGGCCGCCCCACACCAGCGTTTTTGGGCGAAAGGCAGGTCCGCGGAAACAGTCAGGACCACCACCCCGTCGCCCAGACCGGAGGCTTCCTGGTTGAATCTCCGGGTCTGCTGGTCGCAGACCGGGGTATCCAGCGAGGGAACCACGCTGATGAGGCGCACCTTGCCGGCGGAATCGGACAGCCCGACGGGTTTGAGGTCGTTGGAGGTCAAGGTAAAGTCGGGGGCCGGGTCACCCGCCTTCAACTCGGGCCCGATCAGCGTCAATGGATTCCCTAAAAATGTTGCGGCTCCAGCTCGTTCCTGCGCCATGTCTTTATTCCTCTCTTGGGTTGATAGCGTTATTCAGCGTTTTTGAACCTCGAACTCTTGGGGCCGGCCGGACAACTCCGTACTGCCCCGGCATCCGGAATGGACGACGGGCAGCTAACCCTCCTCGTACTGACTCTTTAGCTTGGCCACCACGGTGGCGTCGGCCAGGGTGGTGGTATCCCCCAAGGCCCGGCCCTCGGCGATATCCCGCAGCAAACGCCGCATGATCTTACCGCTTCGGGTCTTGGGCAGCTCGGCCGTAAAATACACGCTCTGCGGCCGGGCAATGGGCCCGATTTTCTGGACCACGTGCTTCTTCAACTCGTCGACCTTGCCGGCGTTTCCCTCGGCGCCATCCTTCAAGGTGACGAAGGCGGCAATGGCCTCCCCCTTGATATCGTCTTTCTTGCCGATCACGGCTGCCTCTGCCACCTCCTGATGGTCCACCAGGGCGCTCTCCACTTCCATGGTGCTCAGACGGTGCCCGGAGATATTCATGACGTCATCCACACGGCCCAACAACCAGAAGTAGCCGTCCTCGTCCCGCTTGCAACCATCTCCGGCAAAATAGACGTTCTTGCCGAAGCGCCGCCAATAGGTCTCCTCATATCTCTCCGGGTCTCCGTAGATGGTGCGCGCCATGGAGGGCCAGGGGGATTTGAGGACCAGGTAGCCGCCACCGCCCAGGGGGACGCTGCGGCCGGCCTCATCCACCACGTCGGCCTGGATGCCCGGAAGGGGAAAGGTGGCCGAACCCGGTTTGGTGGTGGTGAGCCCCGGCAAGGGGGAGATCATGATGGAGCCGGTCTCGGTCTGCCACCAGGTGTCCACGATGGGGCAGCGCCCCTGCCCGATCTTCTGGTGGTACCACATCCAGGCCTCGGGGTTGATGGGCTCACCCACCGTCCCCAGCAGGCGCAGGCTGGACAGGTCGTGCTTTGCCGGAAAGGACTCGCCCCACTTCATGACCGCCCGGATGGCGGTGGGAGCCGTGTAGAAGATATTCACGCCATACTTGGCCACCATGGCCCACCAGCGGTCCTTGTCCGGCCAGTCGGGCGAACCCTCGTAGAGGACCCCGGTGGTTCCGTTGGCCAGGGGGCCGTAAACGATATAGCTGTGCCCGGTGACCCAGCCGATATCGGCCGAGCACCAGTAGACGTCCTCTTCCTTGACGTCGAAGACCCACTTGTGAGTCAGGGAAGCCCCCAGCAGATAGCCACCGGTGGTGTGCAAAATGCCCTTGGGCTTGGCCGTGGTGCCCGAGGTGTAAAGAATGAACAGCGGATCCTCCGAGTCCATGGGTTCGGGCTCGCAGTAGGCCGGGACATGTTCGACCGCCCGGTGCCACCAGACGTCCCGGGTCTCGTCCAACTCCACCGGAGCTGCCTCGCCGATCCTTCGAACCACTACCACCTTCTCGACACAGGGGCAGCCCTTCACGGCCGCGTCGACGTTCCGTTTGAGCGGAATGATCTGACCGCGGCGGTAGCTCCCATCGGCGGTGATCACCAGCTTGGACTGCGCGTCGTTGATCCGATCCCGCAACGATTCGGCGCTGAACCCCCCGAAGACCACGCTGTGGGGGGCGCCGATTCGGGCGCAGGCCAACAGGGCGATGGGCAATTCCGGGATCATGGGCATGTAGATGGTGACCCGGTCGCCTTTCCGGACTCCCAGCCGCTTCATGGCATTGGCGAACCGGTTGACCTCCCGGTAGAGGTCGGCATAGGTCAGCACCCGCTCCTCCCCGGGTTCTCCCTCCCAGATGAAGGCGGCCTTGTTGCGCCTCCAGCCCCGGACGTGCCGGTCCAGGCAGTTGACGGACACGTTTAGCTTACCTCCCACAAACCATTGAGCAATGGGTGGCTTCCAGTCCAATACCCGATCCCACTTCCGTATCCACTCCAGGCTTTCCGCGGCTTGGGCCCAGTAGGCTTCGGGGTCCTCGGCCGCCCGTTGGTAAATGCCTGAATCGGCCATATTGGCGCTTTGGGCGACCCCCTCCGGAGGCGGAAAGAGGCGCTCTTCAACCAGCAGGGCTTCAATGGGTTGATCGGATCGATTCATCAGACCCCCTCGTGGTTCCACAGCCATTCAACAGCCTCAACACAGGGGCGCTATTATACACGGCAGCCATTCTGCCGTTAATCCCAATTTCCCGCGCATTTGCGGGGCTTGGACTGCGGACGCACCAGGGATCGCGCGGACCCGCGGCGGACCCCCCACAAGAGTTTTAGAACTCTGCCGCCACCGGGTCCAGGCCCCGGTAATAGTCGGACAAGATCTCCGCTTCCCCGGCGCGGGAACCCCAGACCAGGTTCTCCTCCACCCGGATGCCGCCCACCGGCCGGCTGCCTTCCCGCCAATAGAGCCCGGGCTCAATCGAGGTCACCTGCCCCGGCAACAGCGGCCGGTGCTCACCGGGACCCAGGGTGGGACGGTCCTCGTGGTAGGCGAAACCCAGGCCGTGTCCCAGAAAATGGGTGATTCCCTGTTCGAATCCGGCCTCTCGCATGGCCTTCCAAGAAGCCTGGCAGAGTTGCTCTCCCGTGCTCTCTTCCGGAACATAATCGGCGATTGCCGCCGCCTGGGCGTCCAGGACGGCCTGGTGGAGCCTCCGCAGCAATGGGGTCGGCTCACCGACCACGACGGCTCGAGTGATGTCCGCCCAGTACCCCTCGGCATGGGCGCCAAGCTCCAACAGCACCGGGTCGCCCTGCTGCAGCTTCCTTGCCGTGGGATGGTTGGAAAGGGTATCGGCAATCAGCGTTCGTTCAGGACCGGAGGTAATCTGAGGCATCTCGCAAAAGACATAGGCAATGCCCATGGAGGCCGCCTTCCGGAGCACGGCGCAATGCACCTCGGTGGCCAGGTCGATTTCTCGCATGCCCGCCTCCGCCAAGTGGTAGAAGGCCTGCGCTCCCGCCCGCACCACCTGGTGAGCCAGCTTGAGCTTGCCGATCTCCCTGGAGGTCTTAACCGCCTTGAGCTGGTTGATCCGATCACTGGCATCCTCGATCACCGTGAATATCGACGGCAGCGCCGCCCGGATCCCGTCATAGGTCAAACACTCCGAGGGCATCTTGTTGGGGCCGTAGTGGTGGACCTGAAGATGAGCCCCCACCCTTTCGATACCGTGCCGGGACCTCTGGCTGTGAAGCCACTCGATGACGGCTCGGTCGGGGTCCACCTGGCAGCCGCGCTTGCACCAGTCGAAGCAGTCGATGCGGTGGGCCCAGCTCTCCTCGGCCACAAAGGCTTCCCGCCACCAGGGCGTCAGCAGGCGGACTCGACCGTCCCGGTCCACCACAACGGCAACGTGGGTGCTCGCCGGCAGCATGCCGGTGGCCATCAGAATGTCGTCCGGATAGAGCAGCAGCAGGGCGTCCAGCCCCCCGTCGGCCAGGGACCGCCGAATTTGGCTCAGTCTTTCTTCGTCGGGCACGGCCATGGGGTTGCAATCCCTCTGAGCCTGAGTGTTGCGAGCGGGCATCCACCGAGACTGCCACCCTCCTGCGGCCGGGACAAATCCCCTGGTTGCAGGTTCGCGGGCGACGAAAAAGGGTGACCGAAACGGCCCTTCCGGCTCGTCTCGCGCGGGCTGTCCACTATAGCGGCAAGAAAGAAGGTGGGTCAATGGACGGGTGGCCGGCGCCGCTGCGGGTCCGGACGGCACAGGAAGCGCTGCAATTTCCGGGCCGCTGTCCGCGGTCTCCCGGCTCTCCCCTGCTCCGTCATGCCTCCCAGGGTTGCCAATTCCTGAAAAGGCTGTACCATGAGATAAATCGCTCACCAAGCCCGTAAACCAAGGCTTTGATTTCCCCTCTCTGAAGGGTCCCGTCATGCGATATCTGGTCACGGCAAAACTCAAGGCAGACAGCAAGCATTCTCTGCTCGAGGCCATCGAGGACAAGTCTCTGGGCCGGGGATCGGTAGCCGGCGGCGAGTATCTTCGAAACATGAAGCGGGCACGCAGGACGGCTGACGGTCGGCTCCGCTGGGTCGAGGTCTGTTTCTGCCCAACTCCCCTGCAGGAAGAACGTCCCTACTGGGAGGAGTATTTCGACCTGGACCGGGTGCAGGACGCCCACGACCGCAACCGCTGCCGGGACCTGAACGGCCAGGAGCCCTGGGCCTGTACGGGATGCGACTGCACGGATCGACTGGAGAAGAAGTTGGAAGCTAAAGGTCAATCGTTCCTAAAGCAGTTGACGGCCCAGGACGAAGACGAGCCATCCTGACGACACGTATCCACTCCCAATACGAAATTTAATCGAGATGACTTCATGCCAACAGCGGCATACTCTTTCGAAACCTGTCACTGTCGCATGCTCCCGCGGATGCTATTGTCTGCTCACCCTAAGGGCCTAACCCAGGCATGACAATAGTGCTACGGATTTCGGGTCTCACCCCGGTGCTCTCAATCGAAGCAAGAACTCAATGAGAAATATTCATCGGTCCGACACCAAGACCTCCACATGGAAGACCGCTTTCTGCCGTCCCAGTGGAGCAAACTCGCGGCATAGGATTGTGCCCTATTTCGCCTGGATAGCTCCCTTGTTTCTGATCGCGCCGGGCACCGTTGCCGGACAAGGAGTCTGCGACCGGACACCACAGGTGCGCGATACGCTGGTCGAGGTCACAGAGGTATCCGGTTGTGGCGGAGTCACTGCGGCTCACCTGTCAGCAGTGACAACACTCTGGCTTGGTGGGGAAGGTATCGATGCCCTGCAAGTGCACGACTTCAACGGCCTGGTCAATCTCGAAAAACTATGGCTGAGTGCAAATACATTGACCCGACTGCCCGAGAGGGTATTCAGTGGGCTGGGTTCCCTGCAAGAGCTGCACCTGGACCGCAACCATCTAACTACTTTGCCCGAGGGTGTCTTCAGCGAGCTGAGCAGCCTGAAACAGCTGTGGTTGTACGACAATGCCCTGACCACCTTGCCCGTAGGGGTTTTCAGAGGGCTGAGTGAACTGCAATCCATAGACTTGCAATACAACACCCTGACCAGCTTGCCCGCTGGCGTCTTCATTGGGTTGAACAATTTAGTAGGGCTGCAGTTGCAGAACAACGCCCTGGCCAGCTTGCCCGCTGGGGTCTTCACTGGGTTGAGTGATCTGGAGGGACTGTTTTTATTTAATAACTCTCTGACCACCTTGCCTGCGGGGGTCTTCAGCGGGTTGAACAACCTGAAGCATTTGTTGTTGGATGGCAACCCCTTTACGACTTTACCCCCAGGGGTATTCAGCGGACTGAGTTCCCTGCAACGCCTATCCCTGGACAACAACACTTTGACCACCCTGCCCAAGGGAGTCTTTGTTGGGCTGAGCAGTCTACCGAGCCTGAGGCTGGAAGTGCCATCCCTGTCCTCTTTGCCCGTGGGAGCGTTCAGCGGGTTGAGTTCCCTTGAAGACCTTGCTTTGGTGAATACTTCCCTGACAACTTTGCCCGCAGGGGTCTTCAGCGGGTTGGGCAGTCTGAATCGGCTGGTTTTGAACAACAATTCCCTGACTAGCTTGCCAGCCGGGGTCTTCAGCGGGCTGAGCTCCCTGACGCGCCTAAACTTGTCTTTCAATTCTCTGACCACTTTGCCTGTGGGAATTTTCAGTGGGTTGAGCAATCTGAAGTGGCTGTATCTGTCTAACAACTCCCTGACTACCTTGCCTCCAGGGGTTTTCAGCGGACTGAGTTCCCTGCAATCCCTAACCCTCCGGGACAACTCTCTTACCACATTGCCCGCAGAGGTCTTCAGTAGGATGAACAACCTGACCTATCTGCCTCTAAGCAACAACGCATTGACTTCCCTGCCCGTGAGAGCCTTCATCGGATTAACCTACCTGGAAACCCTGTCACTGCACGACAATGCCCTGACGACCTTGCCAGCTGGGATTTTCAACGGGCTGAACAACCTGCGAGACCTGACACTACATAACAACGCTTTGATCAGTTTGCACACAGGGGCCTTCAGCGAGCTAAGTTCCCTGTTATCTCTAACCTTGAGCAACAACGCTTTGACCAGGTTGCCCGCTGGGGCCTTTAGCGGACTGCGCAGCCTGATAGCTTTGTGGCTCAATGACAACAAATTAAACCAATTGCCTGCGGATCTGTTCAGTGGGCTTAGCAGCCTCTATACCCTCGCGCTGCATGAAAACTCTCTAACTACCCTGCCCGTTGGAATCTTCGGCGGGTTAAGTTCCCTGTTATCCCTAAGCTTGAGAAACAACGCTTTGACCACCTTGCCCGCAGGCGTCTTCGCCGGCCTGGAAAGGTTAGGACTCCTGGAATTGAACAACAATTCCCTGACCACCCTGCCCCCTGGGATCTTCAGTGGCTTGAGGCAATTGCGTTCGTTGTCCCTACAAAAAAACAGACTGGAAATCCTGTCCGCAGGGCTCTTCAGTGAGCTGGACAGGCTGGCCATCCTGAAACTGAACTACAATCGCCTGCGTGGACTGCCATCCGGGATTTTCGACGACGTTCTTGACACGTTGGGTGACTACTTTGGCGCTTTGGACGATGCCAAAAAGGGAGAACTCAGTCTGGATCACGACTTAAAGGCCATGTTGTCTTTCAAGCCCACCGAACAGCGGGCTTCGGGAGGAACTGTTGTGAAAGTGAACGTGATCCCGAGCCGTCCCTTGCCGGTGGCCGTGCGCATCCCCTATTCCGTAGGCGGCAGCGCCACGGCTGACGACTACAAGGACCTGTCGCCCTCACCATCCGAGGGCCTGCTGTTTCTGGGAGGAGAGACAAGCAAGGAAATCGTCTTCTCCCTTTTGGAGAACAAATCCAGCCAAGGCAAGACCGTTACGCTGACCTTGGGTGAACTCTCTGAAATCGGGCTGCTCCGATCAGACGGCACAGGTCCCGAGGCTCCCCACCTGAAAGCAAAAACTTTTCTCAAACCTCCTTACCATCACTTGCCACAAACCGTCACACACACCGTCACCATTGTCTCTCCCGGATCCACTCCGGATGACCCAGCTCCGGCTCCGGGAAGAGGCATCTTCGTCCCCGTCATTCTCTCGTCGGCCGGGCTCAACGACTCGTTCTTCACATCGGAGCTGACCCTGACCAACCGGAGTTCTGAGCCGGCCGTCCTCCACTACACCTATACGGCGCACCGCGGCGAGGGAAGCGGCACCGCTACCGACAGCCTGGCCCCGGGGCGTCAGAGAATCGAACTCGACGCCATCGACTATCTCAAGCGCCTCGGCATCCCCATTCCCGGCTCCGGGAAGCGCATCGGGACCCTGAGAGTCGAGGAGGTGTCGGGTTCTTCCGAGGTGGGGGTCATGGTCCGAACCAGCACGACCGTGCCCGAAGGGCGCGCCGGACTGGCCTATCCTGGAATTTCAGGGGATGAGGGATTCCAGGACGAAGCAGTCTATCTGTGCGGTCTGCGGCAGAACCAGCAAGACCGCTCCAACCTGGCCTTCCAGAACATGGGGGCCGAGGGTTCGATCACGGTGAGGACCACGGTGTTCTCCGGGGATGTGGCCGACACGAGCCCCCGGATGCTGAAAGATGTGGAGCTGAAACCGGGAGAGTTTCACCAGTACACCGAGGTGCTGAAAGTGCTGGGCAGTACCGCCAACGGCTATGTGAAGGTGGAGCGGGTGGAGGGAACGGCGCCGTTCTACGCCTACGGGGTCATCAACGACCAGGCCAACTCGGACGGCTCGTTCGTCTTTCCGGTCAGCGAGAGCTCGTTGGCGGGGACCATGGGCCAGGTCCTGCCGGTGGTGGTGGAGAGGGCACCCTTCACCAGCGAGCTGACGGTTACCAACTTCTCAAATGAGGAGAAGGCCGTGACTTTCAGCGTCGTGGCCGATGCCATCGATACGGGTGATCACACGGCTACTTTTCCCCTGCAACTTAGGGCAGGCGAGCAGCACATCATCCCCAATGTCATAGACTGGGCACGCCAACTGACGTCCGGCATCGATCTGCCGGGCGGGCTGGCCAGTGCCTTGTTCGCCGAGGTGGAGAATGGGGACATGAGCGGAATCGTGATCGGAGCGCGGACGGGGTCGCAGGGAAGCGTCGGGCAGTACGGAGTTTTCTACAACGCGGTGCCTTTCGGACAGTCCTTCACCAAGGTGGCATGGGTGGATGCCTTACAGCAGAACGAAGAGAACCGCAGCAACCTGGCCCTGGTCAATACCGGAGAAGTCGACGACAGCCCCAGCGAATTCAACCTTGAGATCTACAATGGAGAGACGGGCCTGTTGGTCAATACCGCAACCGGCTTCAGGGTCCCAGCCCGGCACTGGTATCAAATCGACGGCATCCTGGGCAAGTACGGCATGGGAACCACACAGGGGTATGTACGGATCGAGAAGATCTCCGGCAACAATCCCTTCCTGGCTTACGGAGTGATCAACGATGGCGGGGCTCGCTTGGAACGAAGTGACGACGGAGCCTATCTGCCGGCTCGGGAATAGGATCCTCAAGTAAGGATCTCAGAACGACTGTCAACCAAGTACATAAAGCAGGCCCGCAAGACGGCTGACGGCCGGGTCCGATGGGTCGAGGTCTGTTTCTGCCCGACTCCCCTGCAGGAAGAACGTCCCTACTGGGAGGAGTATTGCGACCTGGACCGGGTGCAGGACGCCCACGACCGCAACCGCTGCCGGGACCTGAACGGCCAGGAGCCCTGGGCCTGTACTGACTGCGACTGCACTGAACGGCTGGAGAAGAAGCTGCAGGACCGGGGGCAATCCTTCCTAAAGCAGATCCAGGAGAAGGATGAAGAGAGCCCCGGCTGAGGAGCCTACTCCCCTGCCCTCGGCGCGGTCGAATACCCCCCAAGGAGAGGCATACCCACCCCGGCACTGTCTGCGTGGTTTCGCTCCTCCAAAAAGTACAGGTCCTCCGAGAGAGGAATACCGTCAGTTACCGGGCACTGGCCAACTACCGCGACAGAATTGCGGACAGGACCGCAGAGGTGTTCCGGTCAGGCTCGTGACCGCCGATCGCCCGTTGACAATGGTCACAATCCCAGCCATAGTTTCTACCATGTTTGTTGACGAGTACATCCCCGTATCGACGGCGAAGTCACATCTCCTCGATGTTCTCCGCCGCATCGAAGAGCGGCACTCCAAGGTGGTCATCACGAAGAATGGTGTGCCAAAGGCGGTTTTGCTCCCCTACCAGGATTTCGAAGGCCTGCGGGAGACCATCGACATACTTGCCGATCCGGCGATGGTTGAGGGGATCCGAGAGGGTCTGAACGACGTCACTGCCGGGCGGGTTGTGAGCCTGGAAGAGGCCTTCGAGGATTGCGACCTTCCTTAGTTTTTGTTTCCCGAGCCGCACAAGAGGTTTTGCGCCAACTTCATCCGACGCCGAAGAAAGCCATCCGCTCCGCGTTGGATAATCTTCGGAAACATCCGTTTCAGGGAAAACCTCTGACCGCGGAACTCGCCGGCTTGTGGTCTTTCCCAGTCGCACGGTACCGAATTGTCTACCGACCTTAATCCCAAGGGGTAACGGTCGTTTACATCGGGCCCCGACGTGATGTCTACGAGAAGTTGAGGGAACTGCTGACGCAGGAGAAATAGGTGTAAATGAGCGTTCGGGGCGCCTCAGATCGCCACAGGATGGCCGATCAGAGACCTGGACGATTTGAATCCCGGCAGGAAATGGCCAGGGCCTGAACGCAACCTCAAGTTCCAGGTCTCGGGCGACCGCAACGGATGGCTGACAATAGAGTAGGTACCTAATGATGACTGGCGGAGAATGCGTCCGCCGTTATCAATCCCAGTAATCTCCTGTATGCTCCATAAACAGTATTAATTCCGATGGCTTAGTGTTTTAGACCTCAAGCAGTGAGCGTGGCAAGGTTGTGGAATAGGATGGATACCTGCTGGCTGACCGGCGTCAAGAATCTCAAGACCTATGGACGCTGGGCCTTCACCGAGTTCACCCAGATTTTCCGGATCGAAGCTGACCACAAGGCGAAGGTCGAAAGCAACCTCGACAAGATGATCAAAAAATGTAGCCGCAGAATGTAACGGCTAGACACGAGACTAGTGTACACGAGTCACGTGTATACCTGCGATTGAGGAGGTGATCGTGAAAAATATTACCTTGAGCGCTGACGAGAACCTGATTGCAGCGGCGCGCCGGCGTGCTGTGGCGGAGCACACCTCCTTGAACGAGCAATTCCGGTTGTGGCTCCAGAAATACGTTCGACGTGAACAGCAGGCTGCCGAAGCCATGAGGGCCATCCGTGAGCTTCAACGCGGCATATTCACCGGAGGGCGGAAATTCACTCGGGACGAAATGAATGAGCGTTGAATACTTCCTCGACACCAATGTCTTCGTCTACTTGTTTGATGAAACCGATGACACCAAACGCGAGAGAGCTGAACGTTTGGTTCAAAGGGCCTTGGACAACGATTCCGGTTGCATCAGTTATCAGGTTGTCCAGGAGACGATGAACGTCATCACCGCAAAACTCAAGGCAACGCCGGAGCAGGCTCGCCAGATATTGGACCGCATCTTGATACCACTTTGGTGGGTCAACCCAACCCAGACACTTTACCAACGTGGCCTCGATCTCCAGGCCCGCTACAGACTCAGCTTCCATGACAGCCTGATCGTTGCGGCAGCGCTCGAGGCGGGCTGTAAGACCCTCTACAGCGAAGACCTGCAGCATGCACAGGGAATCGAAGGAGCGACTATCACCAATCCCTTCGGGAGGTGAGTAGAGTTGCGGCGAAGAAGGTGAGAAAAAGAGGGTCGAAAGGCTCCAACACCAAGAGGTTGAAATGGCAGAGTAGGCGCCCTGGACCATGTGGAGCGGCCCGGAGGGAAGCTACGGCCCGACGGAGTACATCGCTATCAAGGAAGCGGTCGCCGAAGATGATGAGAACGACCGGCTTGTTCACACGTTTACGCCCGGACTGAATGTGAAACTCGCATTGAGTTGTTCCAAGGTCAGAAGAAGTCAACGAAACGTGCCTGAAGATCGCCGTGGGACGCCTCGTCCGGCAATTCAGAATTACATGGAACGGCACGCCCCGCCAATTCCCCCGGGTATTGGAGCACGAAGGCGAACATTCCGAGTCATCAACTAATGACTCTCAGCCGTAGAGAAGAAATTTGAGTCTGGCAAGGCGTGACAACCGCCGTCGTCCTACCAACCGCACCTGCTGAGTTTCCTTGATTATTGCCTTCTCGCATCACCGCACTTCGAACCTGTAGCAGGATCAAGCCCCGTAGAGCCAGCAGCATCGGCTTAGACAGACACCGCAGACTCTACGTAGCCTTTACGGCCAAATGGCGTCCGAGTTGCCAGCGTATCCCCACGTTCCGGCATGGATGCACAGGAGACGGCCTTGATTGCAATGCAATCATCCTATAAGCTTGTTTCAAACAGGGAGGTGCGACAATGGCGAGCATCACCATCCGCAATCTCGACGACGAAGTGAAGTCCCGGCTACGCATACGTGCGGCGGGTAATGGCCGTTCCATGGAAGAGGAGGCACGGGTCATCCTGCGCGAGGCGGTCGGCCGGGAAGCCGAACCTGAGAACCTGGCCAGTCTCATCCACGAATGCTTTGCGCCGTTCGGCGGCGTGGACCTCGAACTACCGCCACGCGAACCGATGCGCGAGCCCCCCGACTTCAGCTGAGGCTCGCGGATGTTCATTCTCGATACCAATGTGGTGTCCGAGTTGATGCGTCCGGCCCCCGATCCCGCGATCGCGTCATGGGTCGCAGAACGTGCGACATCGAGCCTGTTTCTGACGGCGGTGACCGAGGCCGAGTTGCGCTTCGGTCTTGCAGTCATGCCGCCGGGCAAGCGCCGGGACGGCCTTGCGGCAGGCCTCGAACGGATGCTGGAAACGGGCTTTGCGAACCGCATCCTGCCGTTCGACAGCGCCGCGGCGCGCGCCTATGCCGGGATCGCCGCCGCACGTCGTCGGCAGGGCCAGCCGGCCGCCCAAGCCGATTGCCAGATTGCTGCGATTGCTCGGGCGCGCGGCATGGCGGTGGCGACGCGCAACGTTCGGGATTTCGAGGAGATGGGGATCGATGTATTCAACCCATGGGACAGCGCATGAGCGGAACGACCCAAGCCTTCGCCCGTGTCAAGATTGACACCCTGCAGAGGGTTGCCAGCTGGGAGCTCACCGACGATGAACGTCATCACCGGAAAACTCAAGGCAACGCCGGAGAAAGCTCGCCAGATATTGGACCCCATCTTGATACCTCTTTGGTGGGTCAACCCAACCCGGACGCTTTACCACCGTGGCCTCGATCTCCAGGCCCGCTACAGACTCAGCTTCCATGACAGCCTGATCGTAGCGGCAGCGCTCGAGGCGGGCTGTAAAACCCTCTACAGCGAAGACCAGCAGCGTGCACAGGGAATCGAAGGAGTAAGTGTCACCAATCCCTTCGGGACGCGAGTAGAGCCACAGCGAGGAACGTGAGAAAAAGGAAGGTCGGAAGGCTCCAGCACCAAGAGGTGAAAATGACGGAGAGGGCGTCCGCCGCGTCCATCTCTAAGTAGTTGATATTCCATGGTTTCCTGATGTTCCGAAAAATTTAGCCCCAGCTTGTCCCACATTGTCCGGCCTACTCCATCCCCATCAGCCCCAGTCGCCAGCGCCGCAGTGTCTCTCGCAATGCAGAAGGTTCGACAACGATATCTTGGGGAGACTGCGAATACAAGCATAGGCCCTCTTCAGCCGCCCGGCGAATAACCACCTTGATCACCTTCTCTAGAAAACGGCTTTCCTCAGCTGTCAGAGGCTTGCCCACGCCTATTCTCTTTCTCGCTTGCTTGCCACCAATCTTTGAGCAAAGGTAGCTGATCACGTGGCGGTCGCCCTTTGAGAAACCTCTGATAATCATTGGGCTGCCTTTAACCATCGTCCAACAGAAATAGGCCATGCTAGGCAACGGCTCCCTGCGTCGCAGATAACCCATGTAGCGTTCATACATGGCCTGCACATCAGGGGTGACTTTCAACCCCGATGGTGGTGGAGGATAGCAGGCTCGCGAAACAAGAACAGTAGGTTCCGGTAACTTGAATTCGAACCTAACCGGGCCCGCGTTGACCGCAAACACGCCCGGCGTCGGCTTTCGGTCCTCAATCTCCTCGTAGCAAAACTTCAGCTTGAAAGAGTCTGGTCCACTTTCGAGGCAAGCACTGAACTCCCAAGCGCGGACGTAGTCTTCAATAGCTTTCCGGGCAGCGTCTTTCGTCGCGTAAGGTTCTTCGAATTCAAAGCGTACTTGCTGATTCGTGATCTTGACACGAAAGCCAGGCTCTTTCTTTTCAAGCTGTTCCGCCTTGAGATAATCAACGGACGGGCCATGCTCGATTGTGTAGCGTAACGCGACTACATGAGGGTCGTTCATTGAACCACTCCGGGTTTCCTTGAGAAGGTCTGAGTCAATCACTTCCGATTAGACCCTATATGTCAACCGAAATCCCAGGTAACACGGGTCGCCGGCCTCAATTTTCGACCTCCATCAAACCCGCCAGGCCGGCGGCCTTGCTGGCGTCCATCCCAGCCCCTACCATCGACTGGAAGGCGCGCGCCCTGCCGGCCAGGTCATGAGCAAAGAGCCCCGAAAATCCAACCCGATCTTGGTTTCCAGCTTGGCGCTCAGCTCGGCCTCTACCAGCCGGCCCAGGGACTCGGGCGGTTGCGGCCCCAGGCGCTCGGCGTTTGTTTTGCATCCAGTGCTTATCGGACAGTCCGCGTCCGGAGACTTTGCGATCGCATCCGAGGTGTGCCCAACGAGTGCCCGCCGCGTTGTCGGTTGCCGTACCTCAGCCGGGCGGCTCCAGAGGGATAGGGGTCAGGGTCGCAGGTGCAGGTTGCGGGCTTGGTATCTGGAGCGGGGTTCCTGCCAACACAACTTGGTGAGCGGTTCCTCCAGGCTCTCTATGCTCGTGGTGCAATTTTCAATCCGGGAGGGTCTGTCATGGTACTGCCAGCCCATCCTACCGTCGTTCGGGCCGCGAACCCAGCGCCAGGTATCGCCGGTGCGGTTGTCGAGCAGGTAGGTTGTGCGGTCACCGGCGACGATCTGGAATCTGTGGGTTTCGGGTTGCGCCCGTGGAGCCTGAGCTACGGTTCGGGTGGTGCTGCCGGCGAAGTAGGCGGCCAGGGCAAGAGGGATCAAAGCGCGGGTGGTCATGTTGGCTCCTTTCGGGTTGGAAAACCCAAAATGTTGGGGTCGGTGCAGCTCGAGGGGACCTCGGCGGCCGCAAGACGTTGGGGTCTGTGGGTTGACCTATCGGGACTTTGTCGGAAGTCCCGGGGGAGGCTACTCCGATTTTGAGGGTCCGATTTGCTTGAACAGCGAGGCGGAGAGTTCCTGCGCCTCGGCTACTTGCTCGGCGGTCATTTCCGACTTGAGCAGGTTCTTAGCATCGACGGCCCTTTTGTTTCCCTGGGAGGAAAAATAGGGGACGTTGTTGAATTACTGGAATAACTTTCTCGGTGACTCTTATTCCTGACTGACTAAAACGGCGAAGCGGATGGCTTCCCGAGCGCTTCGGCACACTTGCAGGCACTGACACCGCCATTCGTACTCAAAACGCGTCCCAATCGTTGCACCAAGCAGTCTCCCCACGGTATCCTGGATCGTTCTTCCGTTTTTTCCTCCCTCTCTGATCGTCATGTCGGTCGCTTGGTTCTACCGGTTTTCAATGACGACCACCCCGGCCTGAATGAGCGAGCGGCGCCCGTGCCCTGTGCCTGAGAAAATGCCCGAAATACACCTCCACCTCTGGCCGGAAGCGTTGGAGTGCGCGGAGATAGACGTCCTGCCGTTGCAGCTTGGACTGGTCGCCGGGCTTGCCCGAGACTCTTGCGGTGAAGTACTTGACCTTGAGGATGTAGTGATGATGCTGCAGGACCTTTTCGAACAGAGGGACCAGGTCCAGCCACTTCCATGACGTTCCCTATTCTGTCAATGAACCTGTATATTATATTGTCAAGTGGTTTAGGAGGTCCGGATGAAAACCGTTACCGCTCGCTGTCGCATGCATGAGTATGATCGCCTAGTCGAAACCCATCCACACCTCAAGGAGTTTTTTCCATTTCTCGATAGTCTCAACAAAGAGAGTGAACGGGGTGCGGTTTTGATATCTGCGAGTTACCTAGAAGGGCAACTGAGAGAAATAATTGCAGCATTTCTCTGTGAGATGGACGCATCTAAAAAGATTTTGGGCGACGGATTCAATGCCCCGTTAGGCACATTCGCAGCAAGGATAGCTGCAGCCGCAGCACTAGCTTTGATTTCCGAGGATGAATACCAGGAGCTAGAAACAATTAGAAAAATACGAAATATATTTGCTCATAACCATCGTAAGACTTTTGTGGATCAAGATATCGTTGGCTTATGCGGAAATTTGAAATTTTCAGCACGGGACTACGCCGAGGTCATAGTAGGCGCACGGGGCCAATTCACGACAGCTTCGGTGGCACTCATTTTGGGATTTGTTAACCGACCACACTACGTTTCCAAAAAGCGGCTGAAATTTGAGAATTGGCCGAATTAAACCCAAATCACACCGTATGCTGCAGGCCTCAGTCGAAACGCAGGACCTAGTCCGAGGGCGACTACTTGCCGCATCTGTCATATTTTGGTCTAACCGGGACCAAGATCACTCCCCCTCCCCCTCCCCCTCGGCGTCCCGCCGAACCGCCTCAGCGAGTTCTGGATCGCCCTCGCCGCGGCGGACGGAGCGCTCCACCAGATCGACCCGCCGCCCCAGATCGGCGAGTCCGGCGGCGCGGGCGGCACCGTAGAGGGTTGCTGCCACGGCGGATTTCCCGGGGGTCTTTCTTCAAGACTGCCACCCAGCTCTCGACATAGGCGGCCCAGCGGCTCGTGGAACGGATCTCGAGCAATCCGGGAGTACGAGAGGATCGAACGGGCGGTCGTCGAAGGAGACAGGAAAGTGCTCGAAGCCTACGGCGGGCTGAGGGCCTCGCTCAGGCAGGCCGTCGAACTAGCCCGGATTTCTCACCACAGGTAGGAGCATCGGTTCTCAGAATCTGGTAAAATACTCTTGACCAAGGAGTTAAACAGATTCCATAAGGAGAACCGATGCCGACACAGTGTAACACCAAACCGCTGGAGTTTGAAGGCCACGGACGCCGCCGCGTGGTGGCTGATTTTGACGGCGGTCCCATCACTTCCGATGCCGGCCTCCTGCTGATGCGCCGGGTCGAGCAGCGTCTGTCTCTGTTTGACCAAGTGGCGGACTGCTTCACCGATCACCGCGACCCCAACCGGATCCAGCACAGCCTGCGCACGCTCATCGCCCAGCGCATTGTCGCCATCGCCCTGGGCTATGAAGACCTCAACGACCACGACCAACTCCGTCACGATCCACTGATGGCCTTGTTCTCAGAGAAAGGGCGCAGCAATGACGCGGCTCCCCTGGCGGGCAAGAGCACCCTCAACCGACTCGAACATGCCCCCGCCAAGGGGCCCGACCGCTACCACAAGATCGACCATGACTCCGAGGCCTTGCAGGCCCTGTTGGTTGAACTGTTCTCCCAGGCCCACCCTCAGCCTCCCGATGAGATCATCCTCGATCTCGACGCCACCGACGATCCCCTCCACGGCGAGCAGCAGGACCGCTTCTTTCACGGCTACTACGGGGGCTACTGCTACCTGCCGCTCTACATCTTCTGCGCCCGCCATCTGCTCTGCGCCCTGCTGCGACCCGCCAACATCGATGCCTCCGCCGGAGCCCTCGAGCAGATCCAGCGCATCGTCACCCACCTGCGCGGTGCCTGGCCTGATGTCAAGATCCTGCTGCGGGCCGACTCCGGCTTTGCCCGAGAAGAGTTGATGGCCTGGTGTGAGCACCATCAGGTGGACTATCTGTTCGGCCTGGTCCGCAATCCCCGCCTGGAGGAGGCCATCCGCCCCGAGTTGACCCAGGCCAAAGCCCTCTCACAACAGCACCAGCAGCCGGTCCGGCTCTTCAAGGACTTTTCCTACTGCACTCACAAGAGCTGGTCCAGAAAGCGTCGGGCGGTGGCCAAAGCCGAGGTCCCGCAAGTAAGGGGACGTTGTTGAATTACTGGAAAAACTTTGTTCCGGCTTCTGAGTTTTGGTTGACAGATAACGAGTGGTAGACGTTCCGTTAAGCCCGGCTCAACGGCCCTGGTTCGCAGCACGTTCCGTCACACGACGCGGTATCGAGCCCTTCCGGCCGTGTCCAAAGCATTTCAGAATCGCCCCGCCCGGTATTTCCAGTAATTCAACAACGTCCCTGTTTTCTCGCACATGTTGCCGCCCAGGCGAGCCGAAAAGCCGCTGCGGGCCAGTAGGGCGGAGGCTGGATCAAGACGGGTGATGCCTCGGTGGCGGTCAGGTCGAGGTCACCGATGATTGTTCATCTCCAGGGACGCGAGAACTCCCTGGAACCCTTCGGCTGGACGGGATGAAAAGCCGAATGGGTTGCCCCGGCCTGTCTACATAGCGGCGGCCTCATCACCCGGGCACAACTCTGCTTCCAGATCCGGATGAACCGCTGGCAGTCCCTTCGATTCGTCCAGGCCCTGGTCACCAAGGGGTTTGCCGCCGAAGACAGCCTGCAGGAGCGGACAGTGTGCCGGATCTTCAGCCGGCGGAACTTCCGGGCGTTGGGCACAGAGGACATCCGCCACCGTCGGGTGGCTTCTGCGGAAATTCTCCGGCGCCTGCTCGTACTCGACTACGTGCTGGAGCATCCCGGATTGCCCTGGCTGCCGACCGAGACGGAGAAGGTCCGTGCCTTCGATTGGAACAGCAAGCTCGGAAGCACCGCTACAAGACGATGATCGAGGGCTTTGCCAGTTGGGGGTCGACACGCATTGCCATAGGGGGATTTTGAGCGTGGATCAAGAGGTTGCGTGCCCGAACGGGACGCGCACAAGGACAAGAGGGGGATGTGCACCACAAAGGCTTTTTCAATAACACGGCGACTTTTCTCTATTCTGATGACTTCGCTACGGTTGCGAGCCAATCGGTACACCTACCGTGCCGATCCGGGCATTTTGGAGGTGGACCGGAGCGCCCCCCCTGTTAGAGGCCCTGGCTCGGGCGCGGGCCAGACGCTGTGGTAACAGCCCCGCCCCGACCCCTCGGGGGTCACTCCCGTCCAAATCAGTCCCTGCGGGAAGGCAGTCGAGCCGAATCAGCTTGGCCGTATGCCGATCAATGCACAATCTGAAACCGTCAACCGGCTACCGACTTGCCGAGATACATTCCGACAGCGCCGTTGCCTGATCATGGCGGTTGGGTTCTATGAGTAGCAGGCCAGTGGATTGCGCAAGCAGACGTATCGTATTGTCCCCAACGCAAACAAGCTGTTTTTTTTGCCGGCATCTGGCAGGAACACTAGGGCAAGCCGATGCACGTGGTCCTGACGACGGAGGCGAACACCGTCAAGCGACCGTTCCATGATCGGAGGCCGGTGATCTGGGAGCGGGACAAACTGCCCTCAAGTCTATATCGGGACTGGCCCGTGAGCGCTGTGCCCTCCGGTCTCAACGGCCGTGAACAACTCGAGAGATCAAGCCCGAGAACTGATTGATTCAATGGCCCTCAGCCCGGATCGAACACGATTGCTCTTCGATTAGCCAGTCAGGGCACAACTGCTGCACTCCCCTCGCAGCGGCAGCACTTTTCGTAACTTCATCGCATGGCATGGCTACTGGTGTCATGAATTTTTTAATTTCTAGGAAATCTGTCTGATGAAGAGGCGTCAGTTGGGTTTTCTATGGTGCGGCTGCGCGTTGTGGTCGAGTTTCTAGATTTCGTGGAAGGCGCGCAAGGCTACACGCTCGGCAGCGGGCGGTTGCTGTCGCTGTCATTGTGTCCTTCTCTTCGAGAGGGTTGTCGGCGGACGTGTGGGTGCGTTGCTACGGTCGAGCTTGCGCCAAACACAAGGTGAATTGGAGTCAAAGGAAACGCCTGGATGAACATGACGAGGACATCGGTCGTTCACCGAAATGGTGTAATATGGTGAAGTCGGTGTTTCCGTGAGATCGTCCAGAATGCGAAGTAAGAAGACAAACAGTATAAAGTCGCAAAACGTATCCGCGGTACGCGCGTCGATCAGCTTCCCGGATGATCTCTACGAACAACTCGAAGCGGTTGCCAGAGAGAAGAAAGTGTCGCTGGCATGGGTGGTGCGCGACGCAGTGGAGAGGTACGTTGCTGAGAAGGGGACGGCAAGCGAACGTAAACGAAGGTAAAGAGAAGACTTGTGGTTTGAGCAGCATGAAGCTACAGGACATCAAGGCAGGGCTGAGTCTCTCCGATTATGTGCCGGCGGGGATCATCGGCGGTGAAGCGCGCGGTTTCGGAGAATGCACCGAGCCTTGGCCTGAAAAGCTCGGACTCGGCGTAAGGGTGTTGATGAAGACAGGGTAATGGCAATGAAGGCGGTCAATTCGATAGTCACTTTATCGCAGCGGTTGAATGCTGCTCTGAAGATGTCCGGCGGTGCGCGGTTCTACAGCTGCGCCTTGCAGGTCAATCCGTTCGCTTATTTGGCGCGGCACAACAAGCAAACGTCGTTCAAGAGTGAGAATGAGTACAACGCGGCTATCGTTGATGCTTGCCACGAGGTGGGAGTCGAGATTATCGGGGTTACGGACCACTACCGGGTTGCGGAATCCAAGGGTTTGGTGAAGGCTGCCCGAACCGCGGGCTTATTCGCATTCAGCGGGTTCGAAGCCGTGACAAAGGACGGCGTGCATTTTCTGTGCCTGTTCGATCCAGAAAAGGACGACATGCTGGAACGATTCATTGGCGAGTGCGGCGTCCACGACACGACAAAGGCTTCGCCGACGGGAAATCTCGATTCCATTGAACTTCTGGCGCAGGCAAAGAAGTGGGGTTCGATCTGCGTAGCTGCACATGTGGCGGCCGATGGCGGGCTTTTAAGGAAGCTCAACGGGCAGCCTCGTGTGAATGCTTGGAGATCGCCGGATCTTCTGGCTTGTGCGTTGGCTGGTCCGATTTCAGACGCACCCGACAATATACGGCCGATTCTTGAGAACAAAGAAGCGGAACACAAGCGTCCGCGTCGCGTGGCGGTGATTAACGCCTCGGATGTGAATAGCCCCGAGGACCTCAAGAAAGACGGTGCCTCGTGTCTTATCAAGATGTCGAGCGTCTCGGTCGAGGGTTTACGGCAGGCCTTCCTCGATCCTGAGTCGCGCATTCGGCTGAACACTGATCCGCAACCAGAATCGCATGCGGAGTTCCTGGCGGTGACATGGGAAGGTGGTTTCCTCGATGGTACATCAGTTCACTTCAACGGCAACCTGAATGTCCTCGTGGGCGGGCGAGGAACCGGAAAATCGACCGTCATTGAAAGCATGCGCTACGCTCTTGGTCTTGAACCTCTCGGGCAGGAAGCACGCAAAGCCCATGAGGGAGTTATCCGGCACGTTCTGCGTGCCGGGACCAAGATCTCCTTGCTGGTGCGGTCCCACAAGCCATCCGTACGGTGCTACACGATCGAGCGGTCAGTCCCGAATCCGCCGATTGTGAAGGACGAAGCCGGAGAAGTTTTAACGCTCTCGCCGAAAGACGTGATACCGGATGTGGAGGTGTTTGGGCAGCACGAGATTTCCGAACTGACAAAAAGCCGGGAGAAACTGACTTTGCTGCTGGAACGGTTCGTTGAGCGAGATGCAACCTCTTCGGGACGGAAGTCGAAGCTCCGGCTGGAACTTGATCGCTCGCGCAGCCGCATCGTGGATGTCCGGCGTGAGATGAAAGCGTTCGATGAGCGGCTTGCGGCGCTGCCGGGTCTGGAGGAGACACAGAAGCGGTTCCAGGAGGCCGGCCTAGAAGAACGGCTGAAGGAAAAAAGCCTCCTTGTCCGTGAAGAGCGTGTATTCACCAATGTGGCGGAGCGTCTTGATCCGGTCCGAGCGTTGCACAGTGAACTGGTCGGGATGCTCCCAGTGGATGCGGCTTTTGTTGCTCCGAAAGCGTTGGAAGGGCTACCGAATGCGGATATCCTTGTCGAGATCGGGGCGATTTTGGCGACCCTGAGCACGAAGCTAAAGGGCATCGCCGACGAGCTTGCGAAGGCACTGGGGGAAGCGGACAGCTCCATTGCGGGGACCAAGGCCAGTTGGGAAGAGAAACGCAAGACGGTCGAGGAAACATACGAAAAGCTTCTGCGGGAACTACAGAAGTCAAAGATCGACGGTGCCGAGTTCATCCGCCTGCGGAAGCGGATTGAAGATCTACGGCCATTGAACGAGAAAAAAGAGAACCTGAAACGCGACCGGGGGAATCACGAGACACATCGCCGCAAATTGCTGTCGGAATGGGAGGATATGAAAGCGAGCGAGTACCGCGAATTTCAAAGGGCGGCAAAGAAGGTTTCCCGCAAGCTCCGTAACCGCGTGCGGGTTGAAGTCACCATGGCGGGGAATCGTGAGCCGTTGGAACAGCTATTGCGTGAAGTGGGCGGCAATCTGAGTGCCGCTCTGGAGCGGCTCCGGTCTGCCGAGCAAATCTCGTTGCCAGACTTGGCACAGCGCTGCCGTGAAGGCAGAGAAGCGCTTATGAACAACTATTCGCTCCCTGCCGGCTCCGCCGAAAGAATCTCGCAAGCAGACCCGGAGCTATTCATGAGAATCGAGGAACTGGACCTTCCTGCAACAACCAAGATCGAACTGAACACGGCCGCAGACGATGAACCGCCTACATGGCAGACCCTGGAAGCCCTGTCGACGGGGCAGAAGGCAACGGCAGTGCTCCTGCTATTGCTGTTGGAATCTGACGCCCCTCTTGTCGTTGATCAGCCGGAAGATGATCTCGACAACCGCTTTATCACCGAGGGCGTGGTGCCAATCATGCGGCAGGAAAAACGGCGCCGACAATTTGTCTTTTCGACCCATAACGCCAACATCCCGGTCCTTGGGGATGCGGAGTTGATTCTGGGCTTGGCCGCGTCAGGAGAGGGTGGAGAAGGGCGGGCCAGAATAGCGACCGAACACATGGGGTCTATTGATTCGAAGCCGGTGCGCGAGTTGGTGGAGGAGATCCTCGAAGGCGGCAAGGATGCCTTCGAGATGCGGCGCTCCAAGTATGGATTCTGAGGCATGACAACACGTACGGAATTGCTGGAGACCATCAACAACGGAGAAAACTCTGGGGTCGAGTTCAAGCGCGACACTGTTCAAAACCACGATCTGGCGAAAGAACTGGTCGCCTTCTCGAACCTTGTGGGCGGGATGATTCTTCTGGGCGTTGAAGATGATGGCAGCATATCGGGAATCACTAGAAGCAATCTCGAAGAATGGGTAATGACGACATGCCGTGACAAGATCAGGCCGGCAATCATCCCATTCTATGAGATTTTTCGGGACGTTGAACCTGGAAAGGACGTGGCGATTGTCCGTGTGACGCGTGGCTTCGACGTTCACAGCCTTTGGCACCAGAATGGCAATAGGTACTACATCCGAGTTGGTACCCAAAGCAGGGAAGCGGCTCAAGAGGAGTTACGGCGACTGTTTCAGCAACGCGGGGCAATCCGTGCGGAGTTGCGGCCGGTTTCGGGAGCCGTAATGACCGACTTGGACCGGCGGCGGCTTCGGGACTACTTCGACCGCATTCGGGAGCAGGAAGTGCCTGCCAAAAATGATGAAACCGGCTGGGGAACGCTTCTAGTCAACACCGAGATCATGACCGAGGAGGGTGTCAGCGTTGGGGGAATGCTGTTGTTTGGGAAAACACCGAACCGCTTTCTGCCTCACGCCGGGATTGACGCCGTGGCCTTCCTTGGGACGGAAAAGGACTACGCTGCACGCGAACGCAAAGCTTTGCGTGGGCCGATGACACCCTTGCTTGATACAAACGGGGAGATCGTTGAAAACGGCTTGATTGAGCAGACGCTAGAGTTCGTAGGCCGTAACGCACCGGGAACCGCCAAGCTTGCAGGTGGGAGACGAATAGAAAAACCTGCCTATCCTCCCGAAGCGCTCCGCGAAGGCATCGTCAATGCGCTGATTCATCGAGACTACCTGCTGACCAGTACAGATGTTGAGCTGAGCATCTACAGCGATCGGTTGGAAATCATCTCGCCGGGCAGACTACCGAACGGGGTTACGCCGGAGCGGATGCGGGCCGGTACGCGGGCTTACCGAAACCATCTCCTTAGAGAGGTCATGCACGATTACGGCTATCTTGAGCACATGGGAATGGGCATTCCGCGAAAGATCATCGCAGGGATGCAGAAACACAACGGTACCGAGCCGGAGTTGATCGAGGACGGGGAACGCTTCATCCTGCGGTTATCGGGAGTGCAAAAGGAAATATTGAATGAATCAGTTCGGGACCGATAGGGAGTCTGTTCCAAACTAAGTTGTAACCTTCCATTGCGATCCGTTTCATAAGTACACAATTTCTGGCGGAGAGGGCGGGATTCGAACCCGCGTGGGAGCTACTAACCCCCTAACCGCTTTCGAGGCGGCCCCGTTATGACCACTTCGGTACCTCTCCGCGTGTTTGGCCAGTGTTCCGGTTTTCGAGGACGGGGCTAGCGCCGAAGCCGGAAGAAATCCTGCAGCAGCTTCACCGCCTGGGCTTCCCCGACCCCCGACACCACCTCCACCCGGTGGTTGACCGATTCCGATTCAAACAGCCTGAGATGGGAGTCGACGGCGCCGGCCTTGGGGTCTTTGGCGCCGTAGACCAGACGTTGGACCCGGGCCCAGACCAAGCTGCCGGCACACATGGCGCAGGGCTCCAAGGTGCAATAAATCGTTGCCGAAGTCAAACGGTAATTCCCCACCCTTCTGGCCGCCTGTCGGAGAGCCAGAATCTCGGCGTGGGCCGTCGGATCCGATCGGGCGAGGCTCTGATTGTAGCCCCGGCCCACCACTTTGCCCTCCACCACAACCACTGCCCCCACCGGGACCTCTTCCCGCGAGAAGGCCTTTCGGGCCAGGCGCAATGCCATTTCCATGAAAGGATCGGAGGTGGACAAGTCCGAATGGCTCACGGCGATTCCTTAAGCAAAACTTCCGTGGGAGGGTTGCCTGCGCAGGCTGGAATGCTGCGGAAACTCAACGTCTTGCGGGACCGTTCGAAGGATCGCCGGGGAGCTGTCTTCGACTGAGGCGCGTTCAGTCGCAGGGCAACTGGTAGGCCAACCTGCGGGTTTTGCGGGTTTTGAGGTCTCGCATGGACTCGCAAATCAGAAACTCCGAAGGCGGGATATCGGGGCTCCTGGGGCATTCGATCTTGCGTCCCTCCGAGATGAGCCCGGGGCGGGAAGCGGCCCTGAGACTTCCATCGGTCCCGATCACCAGATAGATCTTCAGGTCCAGGCTCTGATCGGAACAGAGCGGCTGGGGGTCCCAGTTCACCCAGACCGAATCCCCCTGGACCGCCCGAACCGGCGCATTCAAGGGGACATCCCAGCGGGCGACGACCTTGCCTTTCCGGTTGTATTCCAGCACCCAGTCGGGCTGTAGCCATTCGGACAGGCCGTGGCTCCCAAGATCCTTGACAAAGGCCTGGATGGACATTCCGCAAGGATGAGGCTGAAGGCTGCCCGCCGTTTCCGCCTGTTTCAGCCGCTGCCAGCCATTCGATTGGAGGGCGCCGCTGCCTTCCTGACCCAGCATGAACTCAAGCGGGATTCCCTCCTCTTTCCGATACTGTTCCAGTTGCTCACCGGCACTCCCGCGGACCAGGGTCCCCAGCAAAAGGCGATCCCAGCCAAGAGCCTTCTCCCGCATGGGTCCGAAGACCGTTATTCCCTCGGTTTCGGGGGCCTCGAAACACCCCGCCGGACCTTGGATCGGCGGCGGCGAGGGCGGGAGAGCCAAGCCGGACAGCAGCAGAACAACCAGTGAAGCACCGGGGATCATGACAAACAGACGATTCTGACGACGTAACGGCAGCCTTCTAACCCATCTCTTCCCGGACCACTCGGGCCAGATAAATCGATGAGGGAGGCATCTTGCCGGACCACAGCCCGCCGCCAATGTACTGATGGCCGTCGGTAGTGATCGAGTGAGAATAGTAGACCACCAGCAAGTCGCCATTGGACTCCTCGATCATGCCCGGATAGGAACAGTCTCCCCAACTGGGCAGGGTTACCGCCTGTGTCAGGGAGCCGGTCCGATCGTCCAGGGTCCACAGGCGCGTCCCGTAGCGCTGTCCTTTGTGGGGAAAGTCCCGGTGGTGCGGGTGCGCCTGTTCGGTTTCCCCGTCGATATAGCGGCCGGCGACCATCCATCGATCCTTGGCCCAGCGCACCGCCGGGGCTTGAATCATTCGATCCAGGGGCAGTCGCCGCCAGCTCCGATAGGGGGGATAGCCGAGGTATGCGATGGCATGCCGACTCCCCGGCCTGGCTCCCGGATGCAACTTGGAGGAAGCGCCCTTGCGGCTCACTGCCAGGATACGGCCATCCGGCGAGAAATCGAAGTCGGTCTCGTCGTTGTCCTCGGCGGCAATATCACTGACCTTGCTCCAACCCAAACCGTCCCCCGAGCTGAACAGCGAGGCGCTCTCGAACATCTCGATCGAATCGGCCTGGGGGATCATGCCCTCGAGCTCTGGCGAAAAGGCCCACTCCTGCCCGTGGCAACGGTAGCCGATAATGTAGTGGCGTCCCTGGAAGGTCTGGGGCCGCCAGACCCGCCACCCCGGATCCAGCAACGATTCGGGATCCCGGAAGCTGCGGCCGTCCTCGCTGTAGCTGACCCCGGTGCGGAAGGAGGTATTGTGGTGGCCGACCCACCGTTCGAAGCTTTCTTCCGATCCCTTCAGGTCTAGCCAGCGGCGTTTGAGATCCGCCTTTCGTTGCGAGCTGACGGTCATGTCTCCGGCGGTATAGAAGTAGAAGACCAGAATCAGCCGATCCTTGAGAGGGAGAAATTTGGGGCACACGGTGGTGCGGGTGGTGTCCTCCAGGATTCCCCACTCTCCGGCAGGTTTGTGCAGCACCGTCTCCCAGTTCAGGCCGTCAGCCGAGGAGAGGACGGAGAGGCCGTGGCCGCCGCCGTGGTTTTTGCCGCCCGAGTTGAAGGCGACATAATAGCGCCCCCGCCAGCGGCAGATGTCGGGCCAGGCGTTGTGGGTGCCGTCTCCAACGATTTCCCGGACGCTGACCCAGCGGTATCGAACCGTTGCCGAGGATTCCCCGGGCCGCAACCCGGCAGGGGCGGCCAATGTTCCGGACGGGCCGGCCAGCCCCATCCCCAGTCCGGCGCCGACGGTCTTCAAGAAGCTTCGCCGATTCTGCAGTGTCCACGTCTTCATTGATTCCGACCTCCGTCTACAGGCCCCTGTCGCCTCCGGATAGGATCCGGTGATCACTGGGGCCAATTTTGAAAGGGCGCAGGCACCGCCGGGGCCCGATCCCGCCGCCCGCCCCCTTGGGAAGGCTGTTCATCCATCCGAAAGAAGCGATCCGCAATTGAACGAGAGATGAGAGAGTGGCACGCCCGGCAAGATTCGAACTTGCGACCTTTGGTTCCGTAGACCAACGCTCTATCCAACTGAGCTACGGGCGCTCCGCGTGAGGGCCGGTGAGGCGAGACCGCCTTTTATCAGGCGACCCCATCTTGTAACATATCTGCCCCGGCCGGATCAAATGGCGGCCGGCGGTGGCAACGGCAGGTTCCGACCGCGATACAGGCCCACCCATGGTTCCCGGTGACATTCATTCCAACCCGTCTTCAGCACTCTAACCTTTTGGGAGGTAACGATGCCTGAAAAATTCACTCTGGCAGGGGTGCAGATGGATCCCTGTTTGATGGACAAGGAGGCCAACCTTGCCCGGATGATCGATTCGGTAGAGCAGGCCGTCGCCAAACAGTCCCGATTGGTGGTTTTTCCTGAATGTGCCCTGACGGGGTACTGTTTCGAGAGCTTGCAGGAAGCCCTCCCCTACGCTGAAACCATTCCCGGACCCTCCACCGAACGTCTGGCGGGAGTCTGCCGAAAGGCCCAGGTCTACCTGGTTCTGGGAATGCTGGAGAAAGACGGGGACCGCTGCTTCAATGCGGCGGCCCTGATTGGACCTGAGGGAGTGGTGGGCAAGTATCGCAAGGTCCATTTGCCCTTTCTGGGCGTGGACCGGTTCGTGGACTCCGGCGATCTCGGTTTCGAGGTCCACCAGACCCGCCTGGGGCGGATCGGGCTCAATATCTGCTACGACGGGTCCTTTCCGGAGAGCGCGCGCACAATGGCGCTCAATGGCGCCGACGTGATTCTCCTGCCGACCAACTGGCCCACCGGGGCGGAGGCGTTCGCCGAGTTTCTGGTCAACGCCAGAGGCCTGGAAAATCACGTGTTTTCGGTGGCGGTCAATCGGGTGGGCAAAGAACGTGGGTTCCGCTTCATCGGCAGAAGCCGTATCGTCAATCCCTCGGGCAGGACGTTGGCTCTGGCCAGTCCCGACGGGGAGGAAATCATCTACGCCGAGATCGATCCCTCGACCGCCCGCGACAAACACATCACCCGGGTTCCCGGCAAACACCAGATCAACCGCTTCAAGGACCGCCGGCCCCAGTACTACGGCAAGATCGTGGAAGCGCCCGATCCGGATTGAGGGGCTTGCCGGCTGCTATTGGCTTACGCCCAGCATGTGTTTGGCCGGACGCCCGCCCTGCCGTGCGGATTATTCGAGGAAAAACGGCCGATCGTTAATGAAGACGAACCACAAATGGACACGAATAAACACAAATAGACCGGAAGAAAGAACAGGTGCACCTCCTTCAACCACAAGCGGCGCCAAAGTGCTTCTGCAATATGGTGTCCTTGGAGTGACGATGTCATGGGATGACGGCTTCCCGGGAGCGCGGGCGTCCCGCCCGCACCAATCCTGGCACAGCCTTGGCCATCTCCCCCACTTGGATCAACCGGGAACGGCGGCATGGCTCTCCTTCGGCCTGGCCGATGCTGTTCCCGCCCACAGGGTGGCTGCCTGCAGCATCGCACTCAAGCTCAACGGCGGCCAAAGGGACAGCATGCGGGCGGGACGCCCGCGCTCCCGGGTGATAAGGAACAGGATGCGGGCGGGACGCCCGCGCTCCCAGGTGATGCAGTCCCGGCGGTGCGGTGGGGGGTGTCTGGCCGGCGACTTCTCAGAATGCCGACGTGCACCCTTTGGAAAACTCCCGTTTGCCCGCGAGCCGGGCCCCCGCCCTGCTGTGCGGTTCATTCGAGGAAAAACGGACGATCGTTAATGAAGACGAACCACGAATGGACACGAATAAACACAAATAGACCGGAAGACAGATGGACCTGCTTCAACCACAAGCGGCACCAAATTGCTTCTGCAGTTTGGTGCCCTTGGGGTGACGATGTCATGGGATGACGGCTTCCCGGGAGCGAGGGCGTCCCGCCCGCACCAAGCCTGGCACAGCCTTGGCCATCTCCCCCACTTGGATCAACCGGGAACGGCGCCATGGCTCTCCTTCGGCCTGGCCGATGCTGTTCCCGCCGACAGGGTGGCTGCCTGCAAAGACGCGCGGAAGCTCAGCGGCGGCCAAAGGGACAGCATGCGGGCGAGACGCCCGCGCTCCCGGGTGATAAGGGACAGGATGCGGGCGGGACGCCCGCGCTCCCAGGGGATGCAGTCCCGGCGGTGCGGTGGGGGGTGTCTGGCGGGCGACTTCTCGGAAAGCCGACCTGCGCCCTTTGGGAAACTTCCGTTTGCCCGCGAGCCGGGCGCCCGCCGTGCCGTGCGGATCATTCGAGGAAAAACAGCCGATCGTTAATGAAGACGAACCACGAATGGACACGAAGAGACACGAAGACAGGTGCACCTCCTTCAACCACAAGCGGCGCCAAAGTGCTTCTGCAATATGGTGTCCTTGGAGTGACGATGTCATGGGATGATGGCTTCCTGGGAGCGCGGGCGTCCCGCCCGCACCAAGCCTGGCACAGCCTTGGCCATCTCCCCCACTTGGATCAACCGGGAACGGCGCCATGGCTCTGGTTCGGCCTGGCCGATGGGGTTACTGCCGACGTAGTGGCTGCATGCAAAGCCGCGCGGAAGCTCAGCGGCGGCCAAAGGGACAGTATGCGGGCGGGACGCCCGCGCTCCCGGGTGATAAGGAACAGGATGCGGGCGGGACGCCCGCGCTCCCAGGTGATGCCGCCCCGGCGGTGCCGTGGGGGAGCTAACCGGATCTACTTCGGTTGCCAGGGGACGGCGCCGGCCTTTTGGATGCGACGCCGCAGCGCCTGGGAAAGGCCGGCGGCCACTCCGGGCTCCTGTTCGGCCAGGTCGTGTTCTTCCAGGGGATCGTCTCTCAGGTCGAACAGCTTGAAAGGCTCGAAGGGCGAGTTTTGCAGCAGCTTCCAGCGCCCCCGGCGGACGGCATAGTAATCCTGTCCCTGGTGGAGTCGTCCGCCCTCCCGGCGCACCCAATGGAGGGTGCGCTCCATCGGCGGGGCCATTTGACCGACCAGGGTCCTGAACAGGGACACCCCGTCGATCTCCGACTCCACCGTCAGGTCCGCTGCCGAACAGATCGTCGGGAAAAGATCCATGGTCAGCGCCAGCCGGTTGGAAGACGACCCCGGCCGGATCTTGCCCGGCCAGACCGCCACCATGGGCACCCGAATCCCGCCCTCGTACATCTCTCGCTTTCCGCCCCGCAGGAATCCGCAGTTGGCTTCGGCCCGCAAATCCCCGCCGTTGTCGCTGCTGAACAACACCAGTGTTTGGGTGTCCTGCCCATTCTCCCGGAGGGCCTCCATCACCTTCCCGATTCCCTCGTCCAGATGCTCGATGAGCGCCACCAACCGGGCACGCTTTTCGCTCAACTCCCCTCCCCGTTGTATGACTCGCTCCAGGAAGGGAGGCGGCGGTTGGGCCGGAGCATGGGGGGCATTGTAGGCAAGAAAGAGGAAAAACGGCTGGTCGTCGGCCCGCCGCTCCTCCAGATAGTCGATCGCCCATTGGGTGAACACATCGGTGGCATGTCCAGCCGGCTCGATCGTCTCTTGGTTGAAACGCATGCTGTTCACGCCGCGGCGGGAATGAAGGTAATAATCGTCCATCCTGTCGCTCAGAAACCCGTGAAACAAGTGGAATCCCCGTTGGTTGGGGAGATTGGGCGATTCCAGGCCCAAATGCCACTTGCCGATCAAGCCGGTGTGGTAACCGGCCTGCAGCAGCAGACCGGACAGCAGCGGGACCTCCGGGTTCAGGTAGCCCCAATTCCTCTCGGGCTCCGGGCGAATGTTTCCCGGGACTCCTACCAGGTCAGGATACCTCCCGCTCAATAGAGCCGCCCGGGTTGGAGCACCCACCGTCGAGTTGGCGTAAAAACGTTTGAAGTGCATGCCCGATTCAACCAGGGCGTCGATATGGGGCGTCAGCAGATCCTGCGCGCCGGAGCTGGACAGATCCCCATAACCCAGATCGTCCACCAGGATCAACAGGACGTTGGGAGGTCGGGGGGGCTCCTCTTCCTCAGCCTCTTCACCCTCTTCAGCCTCGTCACCCTCTTCAGGCTCCTCACCCTCTTCAGGCTCTTGAGTCTCTTCCAGCGGCGCTTTCTGCTGGGAGGCCTGGAGATCTGCACCCCAGGGAAGCATCCACAGGGCAAGCGCTAACGCAAGCAGTATCTTCATAAGAATGCGGTACCCCCACACCGCCCGGCCGCGTCGCAGCTCAAACCGGAAACAGAGTCGATCTAGCCCGCATTTCTCACCAGGTCGCTGAACATAAGGTCGAAAAGTGTTTGTCTTTAACATCTTGTGGCGCTTTGTTTGGAGTCTTCAGCCTATAAACTGTGCTGGGCGCGCCATGATCACGCCCCCTGGTGAGAAATGCGGGCTCACCCGTCTCCCGGCTGATTCGGAATGGCTTTCCAACCAAAAACCGCTACAATAGCCCCCACGCCGACAGCACTCCCACTCTCGGAGTGAGTTCATGAACTACCGCTACCGTTATGCCACCGGTTCCATCTCCTTCGGGGGCCCCCTGACACCGACGGTGAAACGCATCATCATCGCCTGTGTGGTGGTGTTTGTGATGCAGATCCTTTCGGGCGGCCTGCGCGGACCAATCACAGCCCTGTTCAGCCTCACCCCGTCCCTGGTGCTCGGCAGATTCTATCTCTGGCAGTTGTTCACCTACATCTTCCTGCATGGCGGCGTCTTTCACCTGCTGATCAATATGCTGATCCTGTTCATGTTCGGTTGCGAGCTGGAGCGTTACTGGGGGGTGCGCCGATTCTGGCGATACTTCCTGGTGACCGGAATCGGCGCCGGCATCTGCATCACGGTGGTCAACCTCTTTTCCTATCAGGGATCGACCCTGGGGGCTTCGGGCGCCATCTACGGTGTCCTGCTGGCCTACGGGCTGAGCTTCCCCGATCGCATCATCCACGTAATGCTGTTCTTCCCTCTTCCGGCCAGATACGCCGTGATGGTCTTCGGAGGCATTGCCTTTCTTTCGAGCCTGTCGGGAAGCGACTCCGGAGTGTCCCATGCGGCTCATCTGGGCGGCATGCTGGTCGGCTACCTTTATTTGAAGCGCGGCGCCTACCGCGGCCGCCCGGGAGGAAGCTGGTATCAACCGATCCGGGACGCTTATCTGGAATACAGGCTTCGCCGGGCCAGGCAAAAATTCGAGGTCTACCTCAGCAGGAAAGACCGTGACCGCCGCGATAACGACACCATCCACTAACCGCCCTTCTCCCCGAAAGCGCACTCAGCAGCACCTTGTCTTGTACAACTTTAAGACCTCTCCAATAAAGCACTGATAATAAATGGTCTTTCATGACCTACCCCGAAACCCATCGAGAAATGCGGGCTGGCCGGAATCGGTTGCCAGCACAAGCCAAACCCGGCGGCTGACAGGTCAGGGCCCGGGCCGACTGGTCCCTGAGACAAAATAGGCGGTGCGGGTCCTCACCCGAAGCCCGGGGTCCTTCATCTCCACCCGGACTCGCCGCATACCCCCCTGGCGGCCGAGATTGCTGGAATAGTATGCCAGGCTGAAGGTGTGCCTCAATTCATGGGCAACCTTGGAATACTCTCCCGTCAAATCCGACAGGTCGGCCACCAGAAACATCTTCCCGCCCGAATCCCCGGAGAGCTGGATCAATCGCTCGGTTTGAATCTGGTAGACCTCTTCCAGCACCGAAAGGCTCAGCCGGGCGTTTTCCACGTAGGGGTCTTCCTCTTTTTCCTGGTTGTCGCGGATATAGCGTTCCAGGATTTCCTTTTGCTGGTCCTTGTTCAGGATGGTGATGGGATAAAAGACGGCGTCGTCTTCGGCCAACAGCCTGCGCAATTCCTCGAAACTGACCCGGCTGGAGTTTTCCATTCCGTCGCTGAGCACCACGATGGCCTTGCGGCCGCTGCGGGTCCGCTGCAGGCTCTTGAGCGCCATGGCCACACCGTCGTAAACCCGGGAGCCACCGTAGGGATAGGTGGACAACCGCTTGATCGCCTTTCGAAGCAGCTTGCGATTATTGGTGAACTTCTGGACCTCCCGGGTGAAAAAGTGGGTTTCCGTGACCGAAATCTGGTCGTCGGGACGTAGCTCTTTGGTGAAATTGCGAGCAGCATCCTTGATCAGCTTGAGGTTGTTTCGGGTACTGATGCTGGTGTCGACCAGCAACACCAGCTTGAAGGGAGCTTCCACCGGGAAAAAAGTTGAGATGTCCTGCCGAACCCCATCCTCATAGACTGTAAAATCCTCCCGCGTCAGGGAGGTGACGTTGGTTCCGCTTTCATCCACCACCGTGACGTTCAACACTACCAGATCCACGTCCACTTCCAGACGGAAAGAGGTCTCTTCGTCCTGTGCTCCTCCAGGTGGAGGGGCGTGACCCGCCGACGGCAAGGGCAACCCCAGCACCCATCCGAGCAGGATCACCATGGAGGTCCAAGCGCAACCGGTGTTCATGACATTGGATTTTAACACGGCTGGCCTGGAAGGAGATGCCGCGCCGGTTTGGGGCGGGAGCAGATTCAGCCAAGGAATGCGGCAGGGATCGGAATTGCCGGTCAAGGCCTGGAGCCCGGAACCACCCCGGCGACAAAAAGCTCGGGTCTGAAGAACTCCTGCGCCACGGCGGCAACTTCCTCGGTTTCTACCGCCTGGAATTGCTTCAGGGTGTTGTTGACCTCATAGATGGACTGGCCCAGGAGGGCTCTTTCGGCCAGTTCCAGGACCTGCCGGCGCCGGCGTTGCATGGAGATCTGGTAGCTTTGGACCGCTGCCTTCCTGGCCGGTTCGATCATTTCTTCCGACAGCGATCCCTCGCCCAGACCGGTCAGTTGGGCCTTCAGCGCCTCCAGCGCCCTGCCGCCGTTGGCGGGCGCGGCCGTAAGGCAGGCATAGAAGAATCCTCCCCACTCCCGCCGCCGGTGGGAAGTCCGGATATCGGTCACCAAGCCCTGGCGCTGTTTCAGGGCCAGGGGCAGGCTTCCAGCCGGGCCTGAGGTCAAATGCTGCAGTACGGTGAAGGCAGCGATTCTCGGGTCGGAGGCCGGCGGCCCCAGAAATCCGGCATGGGCCCGCCAGGCTTGCCCCTCCCTGGCCTCTCCCTCGACCGTTTGTGGCATGGACAGCCGCCGGACCTCGCCAGGGTCCTCATAATCGACGCGGGAGATACCGGAGCGCCTCCATTTACCGGCAAATCGGGCGGCAAAGGTGCTCCCCTCCACATCCCCGGCAATGACCACAACCGGCTGAAACCCGAGGAGGAAACGCCGGTGCCATTCCACCAGGTCCTGACGCGTAAGCCTTTGCAGGGCCGTCCCTGCTCCATAGGGGTCTCTCCCGTAGGGATGTGCGCCGTAAGCGGCCCGCAGGAACAGCCGCTGGGCCTGATGGCGTGGATTGTCCAACAGCCGGACAGCCCGTAAACGCAGGGCCTGCTTCTGAGCCGCAATGGCTTCTTCTTCAAAGGCCGGGCGTTGCAGGAGTTCCGCCAGGAGGTCCACACAGGCGCCGAACCTTCTGGAGAGTCCATGGAGCACAAAGCCAAAATAGTCGGGCTTCACCACCGTGTTCACCGCCACTCCCAGTCTTTCCAGGACGCTGGCCGGATGGGAAGCCGACAGGGCCGGTCCCGCCCCTATGGCCGTGGCAGCCATCAACTCGGTGATTCCCTCCTTGTTGGGGGGTTCCAAGGCCCTGCCTCCCTGGAAGAAGATTCCCATGGAGGCCAAGGGCAGCCAGCGCCCTTCCTGGACCCAAACGTCGGGCCCTCGCAGAATGGAAAACTTTCTCAGAGGCCGGACCAGCTCCGCCGTGCTGATTTCCCTGGGACCCCTCTCCCTTGGCGGCAGTCCTGCTGACGGCGCCTTCTCCTCCGGCAGGGGAACGTCGATCCAGTCGCCGCCATTCAACTCGCGGACGGCGCGCGGCAAGGCCAAACTCAAAAACTCGCGGTAGCGGATGGAATCGAATTGCCTGATCTCCTCCGAGGCCGGCTGGAATTCCAGAAGCGTGCACTTTTCCAGGTCGAGATAGCGGCGGGCTGCGGCAACCACTTCCTCGAGGGTCACCGATTCTATGTTCCGAGGGGTCTCCTCCCAGGCTTTGAAATCCGCCAGGTGCTCATGGCGGGCGATCTGAATCGCCAGATCGGCCAGTCCCTCCTGTTCCTGCAAAAACTCGACCGTGAACAATGCCCGGGCGCGCTGGAGATCCGATTCAGCCAGGAAGCCCTGCCTGATGCGCTCCATTGCGGCCAAAGCGGCCACCACCGAACGGTCCAGCCCCTGGCGGTCCACCGGCAGGCTGAAGATGAGGTAGCCCCGTTCACCCAGCGCAATGGTGCTGGAGGCGACCGCACCAACCGGGGACCGGGGACCCCGCAGGCGGCGATTCAGCACCGAGGTCTGGCCCGCGGTCAGAACGGCTTCCAGAACTTTGCAGGCATACCAGTCGCGAGTAAAGGCGGCAGGCATGGGAAATCCGATCTGGACCCCGGACTGATGAAGGTCTGCCCGGCGGTGGGCATAGTTGAAACCATCCGTTTCGGAACCGGGACGGGCTGGAGGATCGGCCAGGGGTCTTTTGGGAAGGGAGCGGTAACGCTTGACGACCTCCCTCAGCAGCGCCCGGCGGTCAAAATCGCCGGTGATCGCCAGGAAAGCGTTCCCGGGAACCAACCAACGATCCTGAAAGCTCCCGATTTGAGAGGCATCGACCCAATGAGGGCTGCCGCGCGAAACGATCCTCCCATCGAATTCCCTTCCCCTTCGGAAAGCCAAATCGAACAGTTGGCGGCTGTATTCCCTCTCCGGAGGGGCCTGTCTCATTCCGTACTGCTGTTCGGCCGTTCGGTTGAGTTCCTGTAATCTCGCAGGCGAGGGATTCCATTTCCGGAGGGCAGCGACTTGAAGGTCCAACCCTCTCCGATACTCTTCCCGGGGCAGCACTGTGGAAAACCAGGCGTGATCTTTACCCACCCCGCCGTTCAACACCGCTCCGATTCTCCTGGCTTCCCCGGCAACCGTTGCCTCTTCACCTGGAAGCCGGGAGTGGAACAGCAGGGGAGTCCAGAGATTCCAGAACTCCTGGCTGGATGGGTCCTGGTGAAGGCGACCGGCTTTGACATAGGTCACCATCGCCACCAGAGGCGCGTTGCTCCTCTCAAAAAGAAGCACGGTCAAGCCGTTCTTGAACACGACCTTGGTGAAAGGGCCGACATCTTCTCGGGACAGATAGGGGCCCACGATTCTCGGCGGTGGAGAGTCGGCTGCAGCCCCCTGCGCGGCCTGGAGGGAGTTGGCGGAATCCACCAGGCCGACCGGGCCGAACAGCCCCAGCCAAGCCCAGAGAACCGCAGCCTTCCAGGTGGACCGTGAGGGGAACATGCTCAGGGAAGCCTCACCGGGTAGGGGAGGGGCTTGTCTTGCAGACCGGCTCGAATGTTGTCTACGGTCATCTGTCCCATGCGGAGGCGGGTCCGGGACCCGGCAGAACCCAGGTGAGGGGTGATCACCAGGTTGGTCAACCTCAACAGCGGGTGATCGCGGGGCAATGGCTCAGGCTCGGTGACGTCGATGGCGGCGCCGGCAATCCGCTTTTCGGCCAAGGCCCGATAAAGGGCCGCATGATCCACCACGCCCCCGCGGGCCACGTTGACGAGAATGCCGTCCGGACGCATCCAGGCAAGCTGGGCCTCCCCGATCAGGTGCCTGGTCTCCGAGGTCATGGGAACATTGAGGGTCACGAAGTGGGCTTGTTCCAGAAGCTCCCTCAAACTGGCATACTCCACTCCCAGTTCTTTTTCGGCCTCGGGCTTTCTGTGTCGGGAGTGGTAGAGAATCCGCATGTCGAACCCGCGAGCCCGGCGAGCCACCTCCCGCCCGATGCGGCCCAGGCCGATAATGCCAAGCGTGCTTCCGTGAACCTCTCGGCCCAGGAAGAGGGTGGGGTCGTAGTACAGAAAACCGGGTCCCCGCGCAAAGCGGTCGCCGGCAACCACGTTGCGGGCACAGGCCAGAAGCAGGGCCAGAGTCATGTCCGCGGTGGCCCCTTCCACCGCTCCAGGCGTGTTTCCCACCGGTATGCCCCGCGCCCCCGCGGCCGCAAGATGGACATGGTCGATGCCGACACCGAAGTTGCTGATCACTTTGAGGTTCGGAAAGCGGTCCATGACAGATCCGTCGATGATGGGATGGCCGTAAAGAAAGAGTCCCTCGACTTCCTTTAGCGCTTCCTTTGACCCTTCCTGCAGAAGGCTCCAGGGTCCCGAGCGGCAGTCCGGTGCAAACAGCTCTTCAATAAAGGGGGCAAGAGGCACATCCACTAATATCAGCGATTGAGGCATTGGCAGATACTGGAAAGATCCAGGAGATGATGAGGTTCTACTCTTCGGTCCCAAAACCCTGGAAGGGGGATAATGGTTTCGGCCCCAGCCACGACGGTTCGGGCCGAAAGCCACAAACTGCCGGCAGCCCTAACCCGCATTTCTCACCAGGTCGCTGGATTCACAATGAAAGGTCATTTATTTTCAGTAACTTGTTGGTCCGATTGTGATGCCTTGCGGTTACACACTGTGCTGGGCGCGCCCTGGTGAGAAATGCGGGCTAAACCGGCAGCCCCCTTGGGATCGGGGGCATTCCGGTTCAGGTATCATCCGACCTCAGCTTCCCGGCGGCCAAAACGCCTTTCGGTTTGTGTTTGACCAGGCCGTAAGCCTTCGACCCTAGCCCCGAGAATGCATATCCGGCTGCCATGAGGAGCAGGACAATCTGGGAGTAGTAGTAGATCAGGGCCATCAGCATAGCCAGGAGCACGAAATGGACGTATCGCTTGCGGCTTTTCAGGTCGACATGCTTGAAACTGGGATACTTCAGGGTGCTCACCATCAAATAGGCCAGGAACCCGACCAGCAGATTCCAGAGCATCCCTGCGACCCAGTGTTCCAGCGGTTCCGGAGCAAAGTGCACCGCGGCGGCAATCATGGCCGCGCCTGCAGGAATCGGCATGCCGACGAAGGGCTTCTCCGGTTCACTCCCCGAGGGCGACGGTTTTGTGCTCTGCATGTTGTACCGCGCCAGACGCATGGCGCCGCACACCAGGAAACCGAAGCAGACGATCCAGCCGATCTGTTGCAGGTGAAGAGAATAGGGCGACTCCGGAGAAAGAGCCCGCATCCCCCAAAGATAGGCCAGAATTGCAGGAGCCAGGCCGAAGGTGACGACATCCGCCAGAGAATCGATCTGCACACCGAACTCGCTGCAGGAGTTGGTCATGCGGGCGATCCGTCCGTCCAAGCCATCGAAGACCACGGCAAAGCCGATCGCAATGGCGGCCAGGTTGAATTCACCCTTGAGCGTGCTGGTAACCGCGTAAAATCCGCAGAAGATGGTCCCGATGGTGAACAGGGTGGGCAGGACGTAAATGCCACGTCGAAACCGACCCCTTCTCAAGTTATTCCTCACTCCTCTTCACCCTCCCAATGACGGTGCTGCCTCCCCGCACCCGGTCCCCCCGGCTCAATTTCAGCGCCACGGTGTCGGGAAGGAAAACATCCACTCTGGAACCAAAGCGAATCAAGCCGATGCGCTCGCCGGATTCGACCACGTCACCCGGCTTCTTCCAGCAAACGATGCGACGGGCCACTATCCCGGCAATCTGGCTGAAACGGACTGTCAAGGAACCATTGGTGATTGTCAGTACGTTTTGCTCGTTCTCCACGGACGCACGCCGGTCGAAGGCCATTCTGAACTTTCCGGGATGATAGCGGACTTCCTGGATGGTGCCTCTTATCGGTGAGCGATTGATGTGCACGTCCCAGATCGAGAGAAAAATCGAAACCCTGGTGGTCCCATCCGATCCCTTTGACAGCTCCAGGACCTTCCCGTCTGCCGGGGCCAGAACCAGATCCTTTTCACCGGGGATTTTCCGGTCGGGGTCCCTGAAAAAAAGGCCAACCAGAAGAGCCATCCCCAGACAGGCCGATCCAAGCAGAGCAAATCCGAAGGCCCACAGCAAGCCAGAGATCACCAGGAGAGGGATCAGGAAGGCAAAGGCGTCGGAGGCTATCTTCATGGTGGTGACCCGAGTTGGCCGGGGTCTGACAGGCTGCGCCCGGACATTATATATCAGGTGCCGGCAGGATACCCCGACCAGGCAAGTTCCGGCTGCGCTCTTCGGTCGCGAGCACGCGCTGAGGGAAAAATTCCTGCGCCATTGTCAGCCCCCCGGTGAGAAATTCGGGTTAGCCCGAATTTCTCACCGGGGGGCTGGGCATCGGCTGGGAAAGTGTTTGTCTTTAGCATCTTGCAGCGCTTTTTGGGGGAGCCTTCAGGATACAGACTGCGCTGGGCGCGCCCGGGCTTGGTTGCGATCGAACACCAGGGATGATTGCTGCCGCCGCCTACGCGGCTCGGGGGTGGAGTTGCCGTTTCCATGGGCTCACGCCCACGGCTAAATGCGGACGCCGCCTTGGCGGCTTACTGGAACCCCCGGGCTGGCACCCGGGGGATTGTCATCTAAAAATCCTGTCCCCCGGCAGTGTTGTGATTTTGGGGAGAGCGGCGAAGCCGCGGTTGGCCTGGTTCCCCCGACGAAACCCTTCCTACAGGCTTCCTTATAGAGCAGCGTAGCTGCGGCAGCACTTAGCCCCGGGCGTGAGCCCGGGGTCCTGTGAACCCCGCGCTGCCCGAGCCGCGTAGGCGGCGGATTAGTAGCGCCGTCCCGGAGTGCACTGCCTCTCCAAAATGATGCTAAAACACGACACTCACTCCCTGCACTCTTCTAAGACGCCCCCTGGTGAGAAATGCGGGCTAACCTCATGCCTTCAGCTGTCCGGAACCAAAAAAGGGGAACCTCAGGTTCCCCTTTTCGATCCGGCGATCCATCCTTCAATGTCCAAGGAATCCTCAAGGGGACGCCAGCCGCGGCCAGCTCCCCCGGACCTTCACTCCCGCTCCTGCCGGCGAGCTTGAATCATCTGCTCCATTCGGTCCTTGACCCGCAACTTCAACTTCTTCAAATTCACTTCCGCGATCTTTTCTTCCTCGGACAGAAAATGTCTCTTCAGCAGGAAAGACAACTTTTCGTCGTAGGCGCTGTGTTCCCGGGCCAGTTGTCTGAATTCGTCATTGGACTGCAACAGATGCTCTCTGATATCCAAGGTGCTTGACACCGTTGCTGAACCTCCTTTGTGTGGCTGACGCTCGGCTGACGCTCGGCATTGGCCCTGAAAGCTATCACAGCGCCGAAGATCAACTCAAGCGACAATGCCGGCCTAGTTTGCCGGCCTGGTTACAGCTTCAAATATTCCTTCAGCCTTCTGGAGTTGGAGCGGCTCACCGGTATTTCGGTCTCGGCCTGGTCGGCCATCTTGAGCTGGAGGGTCCGATTGAACCAGGGCACCACCTCCTTGATCTTGTTGATATTGACCAGGAAGGACCGATGAACCCGCCAGAAGATTTGCGGGTCCAGATTGGCCTGCAGATCCTCCAGAGTTCGATAGGGGGTCTCTCCCTTGAGCTCCCGGGTGGCCACCTGGACGGAGCCGTCCGAGACGCTGGCAAATACAATGTCGGCGGCGTCGACCATCAGGTGGCGCTTCCGGTCCGTGACCAGCAGCTTCGACTTCCTGGGCGTGGAGGGAATGTACAGGTTGAGAAGGTTCTTGATCCGGTCATCGACCTGCACATTGGACTCCAGTTGCTTCCTTGCCCTCTGGATGGCCTTTTCCAGCCTCGATTTCTCAACCGGTTTGAGGATGTAGTCCACCGCGTTGACTTCAAAGGCCTTGACGGCGTACTGGTTGAAGGCCGTAACAAAAATGACCTGGGGTAATACCTCCTCCTTGACCAGTTGGTGAACCACCTGAAACCCGTTGAGCCCGGGCATCTGTATGTCGAGGAACATCAGGTCCGGCTCCAACTCCTTGACCAGGCGAATGGCATCCACCCCGTTGCGGCCCTGGCCAACCACCCCGACGCCGGGAACCGAATCCAGCAGAAAGTGAAGCTCCTCCAGGGCCAACTCTTCGTCGTCGACCAGAATACAGGAAATGGGCATTGTAGGATGTTCTCTCCCCGGGCCGGATCAGGTGACTGCCTTCCGGCTTTCCCGAGATTCCTGCAGGGGGATTTCAATGTGGGTGAAGGTGCCTTCCCCCAGCCGGCTGCTCACCTTGAAATCGAAATCGGTCTGATAGGCCACCTTCAAACGCTCCAGGACGTTGCTGATCCCGATTCCGGAATGATAGATCGAAGACAGCTTGTCCTCGGAAATTCCGAGCCCGTCGTCTGCAACCTGGATACAAAGCCGTTGCTGACGGAGTGCTGAGCAGATTCTGATTCGGCCCCCTTCAATCTTGGGCGAGATGCCGTGGCGGATCGAATTCTCGATGATCGGCTGCAGGATCATGCTCGGAATCATGCACGGAAGCGTCCGATCGTCGATTTCTTTTTCGACTCGCAGCTTGTCTTTCCCGAAGCGACTCACCTCGATATCCAGGTAGTTGTCGATGAACTCCACTTCCTCCCTCAATGGGATGAAATTCTCGTGGCCGTGCAACAGCTTGCGCAGGATGTGCGAAAGCTTCAGAACAATGGCTCTCGCCTTGGCCGGATTGGAACGGATCAGCGAGGCGATGGAGTTCAAGGTGTTAAAGAGGAAATGAGGATTGATCTGATGGGCCAAGGCGTCCAGGCGGGCCTTCACCACCAGCACTTCCTGCTCGGCAAGCTTGATTTCCAGGCGGGTATTGTTCCAGATCTTCAGGGTGACGCCAATGCAACTCAGCGATGCCACCAGAATCAGGGCAAACACGATGAGACTGTCGGTGGGAAAATAAAAAAGACGCGCCGAGGTCAACGCCTGCCCCAGGACCTGGCGCATGGTCTCCACGCCGACGCAACTGAAAAAGAAGATGAGCTGCCAGCCGCTCTTGCTGAATAGCTGCCTGGAGTAGAAGGAAAGAACCAGATTGATGAAGACGAAGGGGGAGAAATTCCAGATCTCCTCTTTCCTGGGGGAAAGGTTGCGCAGCAGCCCGGCCAATAGCCCCAGGGTCGGGTAGATCGCCAGGGCCGCCCACTCCTGGTGCAGCAGGGCCACCAAACCCACACAGCCCCCGACGATGGCTCCGCTGACGGTGCCGCCCAGAAGACCGGCGATGAAGGTGCCCTCCAGGCTGAGGTCGAAGGCAGCGAAAGGATTGATCGTTCCGCTGCCCACCCCCGCGCACCGGATGACCACCCCGATACAGAGCGGGAGGCCCCAGAATAGAGTGAGGGTGAGCTTCTCCGCAGCCTCCCTCTCCTCGGCAAAGAGCGTTTTGCGAAAGGGCTGAGAACGAGTCAGCAACGACGCCAGGGAGGCGATAATCCCCAGTTTGACCAACAGAGCAATCAATATCTCCCGGTTGGCGGCAAAGATGTCCACTCCCGATCGTCCCTCAGCGGCTCTACACGCCGCCGGCCACTCAAGGTTTCACCCGCCGTTACTCTAACACCCGGCTCCGGAGAATTCCAGGCAGGGCGCCTGCTGCCGGTCGCGCACGTTCCCTTCCGGCTCGCCGGAACACGTGTTTTGCCCGGTCCCCGCCCTGCCGTGCGGATCATTCGAGGAAAAACGGCCGATCGTTAATGAAGATGAACCACCAATGGACACGAATAAACACGAATAGACCAGAAGACAGACGGACCTCCTTCAACCCCAAGCGGCATCAAAATGCTTCTGCAATATTGTGCCCTGGGTGTGACGATGTCATGGGATGATGGCTTCCTGGGAGCGCGGGCGTCCCGCCCGCACAAAGCCTGGCACAGCCCAGCCCGCATTTCTCACCAGGTCGCTGAATGCATAGTGAAAAGCGGTTTATCTTCAGTACCTTGATTGGTGCTATTTGAGGGGCTTGCAACTACAGACTGCGCTGGGCGCGCCCTGGCTTGTCCTTTTCCCCTCAGCGCGCACATGCTCGCTCGAACGTAGTCCCCGCTATGCTCTTCGCTCGCGAGCACGCGCTGAGGGGAAATTTCCTGCGCCAAGTTGCACTCTTGAGAAGAGTGCAACCCCCTGGTGAGAAATGCGGGCTAGCCATCTCTCCCACTTGGATCAACCCGGCACGTCGCCATGGCTCTCCTTCGGCCTGGCCGCTGCAGTTCCCGCCGACAGGGTGGCTGCCTGCAGCACCGCACTGAAGCCCAGCGGCGGCCAAAGGGACAGGATGCGGGCGGGACGCCCGCGCTCCCAGGCGATGCCGTCCCGGAGGTGCGGGGGAACGGCTAAACACGTACTCGCCGGAAGCCCGATTGCCCGACAAATGTCACGGCCCTCCAGCATTTGTATCCCGATTCCTCCACATGGGAATACTCTGCTGGGAAAAGGCTTCAATCCTGAACCGAGAATCGATTTTCCAGCGACGCTGTGCCTCAGACCGACAAGCATGGAGGGGGAATAGAACCACAAATTCACACCAACGAACTCGAATGATGTCACAGAACCAGCCTCTCCTATTCAAGCGTTGGACGCTTGAAATTAAGGATCAATCCGACTCTGAGTTGCGTGATCTTCAGGTAATTGAGAATCTATCCCCGTTCCAAATCGGTGATCCGGTCAATTGTCTTGGTAGCTACAACGATTTCCACAACCAGTGCGTTTTCATATGGCTTTTCCAGTAAGCCATGCCCTAGCGTGTTGAGCACCTCCATCGCACAATCCACGACTTGGAACACTTCTTTTTTCAACAGTAATTTGTGTTCATTCGTGTCCATTTGTGGTTCGCTGTTCATCTCCGTGCGGCCTGGACGGTTCGCGCTGAGCGGTAGAAATCCGCTTGCCGCCTGTACTTGATCCATCTGCGAAACTTGACTCATTTGTCAATGTTGTCGTCGCTCAAGAGTCTAGTCACCGGCTTGGATTCCCGGATAAGGTAACCCTAATGCTCTACCTGACCGAAGCCGACGTCGAGCAACTTCTCACCATGCCCATTGCCCTGGAAGCGGTCGAAACGGCCTTCCACCACCTCGGATCGGGAGAGGCCGAAAATATTCCCAGACGCCGGCTGCACCTTCCTCAGGGTTCTCTGCACCTGATGGCGGCTGCCCTGCCCGCTCTCGGGTACATGGGTACCAAGGCCTACACGGTCTTTCGGGGAAGGCTCCAGTTCTATTTCTGGCTCTACGAAACCGAAAGCGGCGCCCTGGTTTGCATGATGGAAGCCAACCTTCTGGGACAGAAACGCACCGGCGCCGCCAGCGGGGTGGCGACCCGCTGGATGGCCCGTGAGGACGCGGAAACTGCCGGAATCATCGGTGCCGGCTGGCAGGCTCGCAGCCAACTGGAGGCCATTTGCCGGGTACGTCCCGTCCGCAGGATCCTGGCTTTTTGCCGCACCGCCCGGCGCCTCAACCGATTCTGTGCGGCCATGCAGGAACATCTTGGGATTCCTTGTCGCCCGACAAGCTCGGCTGAGGCGGTGGTCGATCAGTGCGACATCCTGACCACCATCACCAGCTCCTCACGTCCGGTCTTTGACGGTGGCCGGATTCGGCCGGGAACTCATATCAATGCGGCCGGGGGCAATTCCCTGGCCCGGCGGGAGCTGGATGAGGCCTGCCTGGGGCGTTGCGGCTCCATCCTGGTCGATTCCAAGGATCAGGCCAGGCTGGAATGCGGCGAATTCCTGAAGCCCATCGAAAAGGGATCCCTGCGCTGGGAACAGGTCGGCGAGTTGGGCGACGTTGTGACCGGGAGACGACCTCCCCGAAACAGCCCCGAAGAGATCACTCTCTTCAAATCCCTCGGCCTGGCCATCCAGGATGTGGCCGTCGCCGCAAGGGTGTACCGGTTGGCTCTGGAGCGGAAAAAGGGGCGTATTCTCGCCCTGGATGGCTCAAACGACGCATAACCCGCATTGCTCACAGGAACGCACTGCCTTTCCCAAACCACGCCCAGGCGGCCGATTGTCAATCATCCTCGGGCAACGGTATAATGAGCTCCACCTGCCAAGACAACAGGCGGTTTCACCCACCTCCTGGAGCCGAAAGGAGAACGCAATGAAGAATCTTTTGCCGGGAGCCCTGATGCTCATCCTATCCACGCCGATCCTCCATGCTCAGGTAAACCCCCGAGGGGAGACGACCCTGGAACTGAATGGCGGCAAGGTCACCATTGAATTCGGACGGCCCTCGCTCAAGGGACGGGACATCAAGACAATGATCTCTCCCGGCGAGCAGTGGCGCCTGGGGGCGGACGGCGACACCACCCTCACCACCGAGGTGGGGCTGAAGTTCGGCGAGAGTTCCCTGGCCCGGGGGACCTACTTTCTGAGAGCCAAATTCCTCGGGGACGGGAAATGGCACTTGCTGATCAACGGCACCGACTATTCCAAGGTAGCCGAGGTCCCCCTGAGCCGGGAGGAAACCTCATCCGAGGTGGACCGCTTGACCCTTCAGCTCGAAGGCGGGCAGAAGGCAGGCACTTTCAAGGTGTTGTGGGGCAAGATGAGTCTCACCACCGAATTTACCACGCCTTGAGCGATGACCCCGATGGACGCGGCGCCTCCCTTTTCTGACCGGTCCCGCCGTCTGCGGGGCAGTCTCTGCCGGTCCCGGTTGAGTTGACGGAAAACGCTTCCGCGGGGCCGGCTCACTGACCCGTCGGTGTTGCGTGTCCAGAGCGCACCCTTCTTTCCAGCATGCCAAGCCTTCCAACCCCCGCCCAGGACTGGCTCGAGCGAACCTTTCTGCTGAGCCAGCGCCGGACCACCCTGGCGGTGGAGGCTCGGGCCGGCCTTTCCACCTTCCTGGTGATGGCCTACATCATCTTCGTCAACCCTGCAATTCTGGGCGACATTCCCGACTCGACCGGAGCCACCCTCCCGTCCGGCGCCGTCTTGAGCCTCACCTGCCTGGCCGCGGGGGCGCTTTCGATACTCATGGGCTTGCTCAGCAACTACCCCTTTGCCCTGGCTCCCGGAATGGGCTTGAACGCCGTGGTGTCTCTCCACCTGGTCGGCCAACTGCAACTCACCTGGGTCCAGGCCATGACGGTGGTGCTCCTCCAGGGTCTCATTATTCTGGTTCTGGTGCTGACCCGGTTTCGGGAAGCCATGATGGATGCCATTCCCACCCCGCTCAAGAAATCCATTGGAGCGGGAATCGGACTGTTTCTGGCAGTCATCGGCTTCAGTAACGCCGGTCTGATCTCTCGAGGCGAGGGCGCCACCTTTTCCTTGGGGAATCCGGGGGGCCTGGGGGTGCTGACCTTCCTCTTCGGTTTTTTGCTGACCCTCTGGCTCCTGGCCCGCGGGGTGAAAGCCGCCCTGCTGTGGGGTATCCTGTCCGCCACCGTGGTGGCCATCCTCTTGAACGCCGGGTTCGGGGACCAACAGGCTTTTGGAGCCTCAGCCTCGGTGCCTTCTCGCGTTGTCGGACTTCCTCAGGGACTCACCGGCCCCGAGGCCATCCTTGGCCGCTGGGACTGGAGCTTCTTCCCTCAACTGGGGCTGCTGTCGGCAGCCCTGGCGGTCTTTTCCCTGCTGCTCTCGGATTTTTTTGACACCATGGGGACCGTGGTGGGTCTGGGGGAAGAGGGCGGTTTCCTCAAACAGGACGGCAGGTTACCGGGGGTCCGCCGGGTGTTGCTGGTAGATTCGCTGGGGGCCGTTGTGGGAGGTCTGGCCAATTGCAGCAGCAATACCACCTATATCGAAAGCGCGGCCGGCATTGCGGAAGGAGGGCGCACCGGCTTGACCTCGGTGGTGGTGGGCCTGCTCTTCCTGTTGGCCATGTTTTTCAGCCCCCTGGCGGGAATCGTTCCCAAACAGGCCACGGCGCCCTCGTTGATTCTGGTGGGATTCCTGATGATGAGCGCTCTGCAGGATATCTCCTGGCGTCGTCATGAGGAGGGCGTTCCCGCCTTTCTCACCCTGCTGCTCATGCCTTTCACCTACTCCATCAGCAACGGCATTGGAGCCGGAGTCGTCAGCTACACCTTTCTGAAGCTGGCGGCCGGCAGGCACCGGGAGCTCCACGGGCTGATGGTGGCGGCTGCGGTTGCCTTTGTGGTCTACTTCGTTTTGTCGGTCTAACTTGAATTTGGATTAGAAATAGAATAGACGCATGAAGCCACTGTTCATACTGGTGCTGCTGGGACTGGCCCTGCCTGCTGCCGCAGCCGGCGCAGCGGTCAAACTGGAACCGCTAATGGAGAGGCTGGCTCGGGAGGCCGGCTGCCTGTCCCTGGGGCCATTGACCCGGCACACCCTGCCCGATCCGGCCGCCTTCGAACCCGGAGAAGCCCAAATCCTGGCCGAGTACGGATTCCACGACCTCAGCCGGCAGCAGTTTCGCTGCCGCGGCCGATCCCTTCAGGTTCGGATCTACCGAATGCTGGACTCCCCGGCCGCCTATGGCCTTTTCACCCTTTACAGGAAGCCCGATTCCCGGGTTCCGGATGGATTTCCCAGGCTGGCCGAAGAGAACGATCGCTGGATAGCCTTTGCTCAAAGCCATTTCTACGTCCGGGTGCAGCGGCCTGCCCAGCCTGGCAGGCGGGCTGCTGCCCTCGAGGCCGCCCGTGTCCTGGCCCAAGGCCTGCCTGCCGATTGGGCGCTTCCCCCGCTTGTGGAATATCTACCCCGAAAGCATCTGGTTGCCGGCAGCGAAGTGTATGTCATGGGGCATCGGGCCTTGAATTTCAGGATCCCGCTGGGGCAGATGGACCTGTTCGGACTGGTCCACGGGGCGGAAGCCCTACTGGCGGACTACCGTCCGCTCAACGGGTCGGCCAGGCTCCTGCTGATGATCTACCCCACCCAGCAACTGGCCGCCAAGTATCTCCGGAGCGGCTACGAGCGGTTGATAGCGCAATACCCCGACTGGCAGGTCTTCTATAAGCGGGAAGGTCCTCTGGTGGTGATGGTATTGAACTCGACCGACCCGGAAATAGCCTCATCCTTTCTGGACAAGGTTTCCTATGTTTCCTCGGTGAGCTGGGACCCGGAGGCGGAGCCCCTATCGGTGGGACGCATGATGCTGAGCGTGTTCTTCTACGTCGGGGCAGTGATCGGGACCACTATGGTGGCGGGCCTTCTGTTCGGGTTGCTGAGAGTACTGATCAGTTGGCTCTTTCCGGGGAAGATCTTCGACCGGCGGGAAACCCATGAGGTGATTCGCCTGAAGTTGCCGCCACCGCGATCAAGCAGATTCGGTAGGCGTTGATGGTGAGAGGGTGGGTTAGACCGCATTTCTCACCAGGGGGCGTGATCATGGCGCAGGATTTTCCGCTTCAGCGCGTGCTCGTGACCGAAGGGCGTAGCCGGAACTACGTTCGAGCGAGCATGTGCGCGCTGAAGGGGAAAAGACAAGCCAGGGCACGCCCAGCACCGTCTGTACCCTGAAGACTCCCATCAAAGCGCTGCAAGATGTTAAAGACCAGCACTTTTCTAGCTTATGCGCAGCGTCCTGGTGAGAAATGCGGGCTACACCTTGATGATGTCGACCAGCTCCTTGACGGCGGCCGCCGATTTCTTCAAAGCCGCTTCTTCCTCCGGCCGGAGGTCGATCTGGATGATTTCCTCGATTCCGTTCTGACCGAGCTTCACCGGAACCCCTACGAAGAGGCCATCCACCCCATATTCCCCTTCCAGATAGGCGGCGCAGGGGAGAATCTTGCGCTTGTCCTTGAAGATGGCCTCGACCATCTCCGTGACCGCGGCCGAGGGGGCATAGTAGGCGCTCCCGGTCTTGAGCAGGCCGACGATTTCGGCGCCTCCATTGGCGGTGCGCTGCACCAGAGCATCGATTCTCTCCCGGGGCAGGAGTTCGGTTATGGGGATGCCGGCCACGGTTGAGTAGCGCGGCAGAGGCACCATGGTGTCGCCATGTCCGCCCAGCACAAAGGCGTGGACATTCTCCACCGACACCGACAGCTCCTGGGCAATGAAGGTCCTGAACCGTGCCGAATCCAGAATGCCCGCCATGCCGATCACCCGATTCCTGGGAAAGCCGGAGATTCTATAGGCCGTTTGCACCATGGCATCCAGCGGGTTGCTGACCACAATCAGGATGCATTGGGGGGAGACCTTGACCACCTGCTCGGTGACCCCCTTGACGATTTCATAGTTCTTCATCAAGAGGTCGTCTCGGCTCATTCCCGGTTTTCGGGGCAGGCCGGCGGTAATGACGACAATGTCCGAGTCGGCCGAGTCGCGATAGTCATTGGTTCCCACCACGCAAGAGTCGAATCCTTCCACGGGTCCCGACTGCTGCAGATCCAGGGCCTTCCCCTGGGGTACGCCATCGATGATGTCGATAAGCACCACATCCGCCAATTCCTTGTCCACAATCCAATGAGCGGTGGTGGCGCCGACATTTCCCGAACCCACAATCGTCACTTTTCTTCTCATCGACATCGCTCCTCTCGAATCTGCACCGGGGCTCCATCCGGGATTTCGCTACTCCCTGCCCGGCTGCAGCCCCGGCTTCCCAAAAGTACACTCAGTAGGAAGGGCTTACCCCATGTTGTGGATGATTGCGTCGGCAAACTCGCTGGTCTTGCACTTGGTGGCCCCGCTCATGAGCCGTTCCAGGTCATAGGTGACCTTCTTCTGCTGGATGGTGCAACCGAATGCCTGCTCAATCAGCTTCGAGACCTCCATCCAGCCCAGATGATCGAACATCATGGCCCCCGATAGAATCACCGACCCCGGATTGATGACGTCCCGGTCGGCATATTTGGGAGCCGTCCCATGGGTGGCTTCGAAGACCCCATAGTCGTCGCCGATGTTGGCCCCGGGAGCAATCCCCAGTCCCCCGACCTGGGCAGCACAGGCATCCGACAGATAGTCGCCGTTGAGATTGGGGGTGGCCAGGACCTCATACTCGGCCGGACGTGTCAGCACCTGCTGGAACATGGAGTCGGCGATGCGATCGTTAATCAGGATCTTCCCCTCCGGGACCCTGCCCTCGTATTTGCTCCAGACTTCCTCTTCGGCAATGGTTTCCTCCGGAAACTCCTCTCGGGCCAGTTGATAGCCCCAGTCCCGAAAGGCCCCCTCGGTAAACTTCATGATGTTGCCCTTGTGGACCAGGGTCACCACTGTGCGGCCCTGGCTGATGGCATAGCCAATGGCGCGCCGAACCAGGTTGCGGGTACCCGTGATGGAGATGGGTTTGACTCCAATCCCCGAATCGGCAGCGATCTTCTTGCCCAGGTGCTCGGCCAGAAACTCGATGAACATGGCTGCTTCCGGGCTGCCCTGCTGCCACTCGATGCCCGCGTAGACGTCTTCAGTGTTCTCTCGGAAGATCACCACGTTCATCTTCTCGGGGGCCCTGACCGGGGAAGGGACACCGGCAAAGTACTTCACCGGCCGAACACAGGCGTAGAGATTAAGGACCTGCCGGAGGGTGACGTTCAAGCTTCGAATGCCTCCGCCGACCGGAGTGGTCAGGGGCCCCTTGATGGCCACCCGAAAGGTCCGAATCGCCTCCAAAGTGTCGTTGGGAAGCCACTCCCCGAACTTCCTGTAGGCCTTTTCTCCGGCGAAGACCTCATACCAGCAGACCTTCCGCTCGCCGGCATAGGCCTTGTCCACGGCGGCGTCAAAAACCCGCACCGCGGCTCTCCAGATGTCGCGGCCGGTCCCATCGCCCTCAATGTATGGAATGATTGGATTGGCCGGAACACTCAGTTGGCCCTGGTCCAGCCTGATCCTCGACCCCTCTTGGGGAACCTCCACCCCGTTAAAGGACATGGGAGCCTTCCTCTCTAGATGATCCACTTGGATTTCCAACGCCTGGCTTAGCCCGCGCATTGGATCGGTCGATGCTTCCTGTCGGGCGGGAGGTATGGGAAAAACAGGGCACTTTGTAGCATTTTTCACAAAAGGCTGTCAAGGAAGGTCGGAGCCGGGATTCCCGGGTTGACGACGGCGGACCGCGCCTACTCCTGCGACCAATGACCGCCGCGAAATCCCAGGCAGGCGGCTCCATAGATTCCGGCCCGACTGCCCAAACCCGATCTTAGAATCGGTCGCGGATCCTCCCGCTGCACGAAGGATCGCCGTCTGGTTTCCTGAAACATCGTTTTCTCAAAAGCGTCCCAGGCCTCGATGGCCCCTCCTCCCAGGACCACGGTTTCCGGGTCAAAAATGTGAATGAGGGTAGCGATGCCGATGCCCAGGGCGGCGCCCATCTCCTGAAACACCAGACCGGCGGATTCGTCCCCCTGGCGGGCAAGCCGGTGGACCTGATCGGCGGTGAAAGTCCCCTCCCCTCGGACCAGTTGCTCCAGTTCCGGGCTGGCCCGTCCGGAATCCACCAGTTCCGTGGCGCACCGCACCACGGCCGTTGCCGATGCATAAGCTTCCAGGCAACCACGGTTGCCGCAGTTGCACAAACGCCCCTCCGGCCGAATGTTGATGTGGCCCAACTCGGCGGCCATCCCCTTGGCCCCGTGCCAGATCTCGCCATTCAGGATCAGCCCGCCGCCAATGCCGGTACCCAGGGTCAGAAAGGCCAAGTGTTTCACATTTTTGGCCACCCCCATCCATTGTTCTCCCAGAGCCGCGGCATTGGCATCGTTTTCCAGGGTAAAGGGGGCATCCATCTCCTTGCAGATCCGGTTGCGAACATTAAAACCGGCCCAACCGGGCAGGTTGGGAGCCGCAATGACCAGGCCCTGGGGGAGCTTCATGATGCCGGCCACCGCCACGCCAATGCCGGCCAGAGCGTAACGGCCGACCCAGCGGTCCCGCAGTTGCAGGATGGCACGGCACATGCGACCCACGACATCTTCCGGGCCCTTGCGGGTATCGGCCGCCAGTTCCAGGTGCTCCAGCAAGTCGCCATTTTCCCCTATGGCTCCCAGCTTCAGGTTGGTTCCGCCCAGGTCGACTCCAATGGCAAAGCGCTTCATGTTATCCGTCCGGTGATGGCCCCGTTTCCGGCTGGGCAGGCAGGCCGGCGCCTTAGCCCGCATTTCTCACCAGGTCGTTGAATGCATAGTGAGTAGCGGTTTATCTTCAGTTAGGTTGGTTGGCGCCAAATAAGGGACTTGCGGCTACAGACTGCGCTGGGCGCGCCCTGGCTTGTCCTTTTCCCCTCAGCGCGCACATGCTCGCTCGAATGGTGTCCCCGCTACGCTCTTCGCTCGCGAGCACGCCCTGAGGGAAAAATTCCGGCGCCAAGTTGCACTCTTGAGAAGAGTGCAACCCCCTGGTGAGAAATGCGGGTTAGTTCCCGGCGTCCTTGCCCGTTGGCTGGCGAATGCCCATAGCCAGCGCCATGATTTTTTCCTGATCGGCTTCTGCCTGAGACAACTCCCCGGTAATGCGTCCGGCATGCATCACCAGAATGCGGTCACAGAGTCTGAGAACCTCGGGGAGCTCGGAAGAGATCATGAGAATGACGATCCCCCGACCGACCAGCCGAATCATCAATCGGTAGATCTCCTCCTTGGCGCCGACGTCGATTCCACGAGTGGGTTCGTCGAAAATCAGGACGCGGCTCTGGGTAAAAAGCCACTTGCTCAACACCACCTTCTGTTGGGTTCCACCGCTCAGATTACGAACCTTCTCTTCCGTCGAGGGGGTCTTGATGGTGAGTTGCCTGACAAAATTCTGAACGCTTTCTCTCTCCCTGACCGAGTCCACAAAGCCCCAGCGGACCAGCTTGCCCAACCTCGACAGCGTGGTGTTCTCCCGCACCCGCATGCCCAGGACCAGGCCCTGAGACTTTCGGTCCTCGGTCAACAGGCCGATTCCGAGATCGATGGCCTGGCGAGGAGAGAGCGGCCGGATGGGCTTCCCGTCCAAAAACATGCGCCCCCGGTCCGGGAGCTCGACCCCGAACAGGACCCTGGCCAACTCGGTCCGGCCGGCTCCTACCAGTCCGGTCAATCCCACGATCTCGCCCTGGCGAAGCTTGAGGTTGATGTCATCCAGTTTTCCCGCCTGGCTGATTCCCTCCAGCCGGAGCACTTCCGGACCCAGGCTGGGGGAGGTCCGCCTGGCCGATGGCTTGACCTCGCGGCCCACCATCAGACGGATCACTTCCTCCTGGCGGAGATCCGAGGTCGGCCGGGTGGCGATGGTGCGGCCGTCCCGCATCACGGTGGTTCGATCGCACACATTGAAAATTTCCTCCAGCCGGTGGGAAATATAGATCACGGCCACCCCCTGCTCCTTGAGGCGACCGATCAACCCAAACAGCTCGGATAGTTCGCGATCGGTAAGAATGGCGGAAGGTTCATCCATAATGATGAGCTTGGAACTCACCGACAGCGCCTTGGCTATCTCCACCATTTGCTGCTGGGCCAGGCTCAGGCTCTTTACCGAAACGCGGCCGCTCATTTCCTGACCGAAGCTGGCCAGCAACTCCTCCGACCGGCGTTCCATTGCCTCCCGGTCCAACCATCCCAGAGCGCCCCGCACCAGTTCATGACCCAGGAAGATGTTTTCGGCCACCGTCATGCCTAGCAACAGGTTCAGCTCCTGGTGGATCATGGTGATTCCCATCTTGCGCGCCACGATGGGTGAATCCACCTGATGCAATCGGCCACCGAACCGGATTCTGCCGCCATCGGGTTGGTAGGCGCCGGACAGAATCTTCATCAGGGTGGACTTGCCGGCGCCGTTCTCCCCCACCAATGCATGGCATTCCCCGGCCTCCACGAAGAGGTTGGCCCTGTCGAGAGCCAGCACCCCCGGGAAGTGCTTGGTGATGGATTGCATCTCAAGCAGCGACGGCATGGGTGGCTCCCCCCAGGCCACTCCTGGGGTACAGGGTTGGCGACGGTTTCGAGATCGCTGTAAGCCGTGCCCCCGCCCCGCCGTGCGGATCATTCCAGGAAAAACGGCTGATCGTTAAGTGAAGACGAACCACGAATGGACACGAATAAACACAAATAGACAAGAAGACAGACGGAACTCCTCCAACGACAAGCGACACCAAAATGCTTCTACAATTTTGTGCCCTTGGGGTGACGATGTCATGGGATGAAGGCTTCCCGGGAGCGCGGGCGTCCCGCCCGCACAAAGCCTGGCACAGCCTCGGCCATCTCCCCCACTTGGATCAACCGGGAACGGCGCCATGCCTCTCCTTCGGCTTGGCCGATGCGGTTCCCGCCCACACGGTGGCTGCCTGCGGCATCGCACTCAAGCTCAGCGGCAACCAAAGGGACAGGATGCGGGCGGGACGCCCGCGCTCCCAGGCGATGCCGTCCCGGCTGACAGTCATCTACGGGGCGCGGTGTTTGCCCCCCTCCGGCTCGACTGCGGGCTCCGCCCTCTCGCCGACTCCCCCTCAAGGGGGGAGTGATCTTGAGGCTTGCATAAGGTGTTCCAGTATCACTCCCCCCTTGAGGGGGAGTCGCAGAAGCCGAGCCGGAAGGCGAAGGCTGATGCGGTGGGGGGTGGACGCCGGGCCGCCAGGCTGCGGGGGCACGGCTGACCCCTAACCCGCATTTCTCACCAGGTCGCTGAATGCATAGTGAAAAGCGGTTTATCTTCAGACCCTTGATTGGCGCCATTTAAGGGACTCGCGGCTACAGACTGCGCTGGGCGCGCCCTGGCTTGTCCTTTTCCCCTCAGCGCGCACGTGCTCGCTCGAACGTAGTCCCCGCTACGCCCTTCGCTCGCGAGCACGCACTGAGGGAAAAATTCCTGCGCCAAGTTGCACTCTTGAGAAGAGTGCAACCCCCTGGTGAGAAATGCGGGTTAACCCATCGATCCAATGACTATCCACTAGCCACAGGAAGGCCGTCGACTGGCGGCAGCCTTCGGCCGCAACGCCGCAACATCGACGGCGCCTCTTTGCCGAAGGGTCTGTTTCACACCAACTCCCAGGCCTCGCGCAGGGTCCGTTTGGCGTTGGCCAGCACGATCTGGCTGGTCTCGCCGGCCAGCGGCTTGACCTCAAAGCTCAAAATGCGTGGTTGGTTCTTCTTGAGGTATCCGATTTCGATCAGGGTTCTGATGTATTCCACCACCTCGGGCACATCGTTTTCTCCGCCGCTGATACCGAACCGAGGGTGTTGGTCGCCATAGGCCGGATGACTCCTGTCCCTCATGACGCAATTGCCCATGTGGGCGTGAACCAAGTGGTCCTTGGCCAGGTGCAGTGCCTGGCCGGTGGTTTCCCGTTGCAGAGGCAAATGGCTCAAGTCCAGCATGAGGCCAAAATTGTCGTGTTTTTGTCTCACGCGTTTCGAAAAGCTCACCGCCTCCGCGTTGGGACCGATGAGGGCCTTCTTGTCTATGTCGAAATCGAAGGTCTCCACAACCACCTTGAGGTCGCTCTTGGAGGCGGCATGGGAGCAGATTCTGTCGAAAGAATCCACCAACAAGTCCGTAGCCATTGGCCGTTTTTCCTCCCCGGGGTGCGGTCCGCTCAGAAAGGCAACCCCGAGGCAACCCATCTCGACGGCTTCATCCACGCAGGCCAGGCAGCGGTCAATCGCCGCCTGGCGCTGGTCGACATCCAGGCTGTTGAGATCGAGCTTGTTGACCAACTGTACCGGTTGGCTTCCGTAGGTAACCACGATCTTGCTGGCGACCAACATCTCGCGAGCCTTACTTCGAACCTCAGGATCCCGTATGGTAGTGATTTCAATGACGTCGAAGAAATCGTCGGTCAAAACCGACTCCAATGTCTCCAGCACCGGGCCTTCCCCCTTGAGCACCTGGGGAAAGGCCATGAAATGAACCAACCCGACCTGCATGTATTTTTTCCAGGAAACATCCATCAGGACCTCCTCGCTAGACCCTGGCTTGAAGAATATTCGCCCCTGCCGATTCCTTGATCCTGGTGGACCGGGAACCCATCGGCGGCGCCCCCAATCATACACAAATCAAATGCCGTTTCAACCGAGGGCCTGTTCCTTACGTTTCAGGAAAATTTCAGGACCACCCGTCCGGCCCGGTGGCCTCCTGCGCAGGGACCATGAAATCGTTCCGGCAGGGCTTGCGGCAACTTCCACGAGCGGAAAGGAGGTCCTGCAGCCATCTCTCAATCGCTCCGCTCGCGGTCGCGGTCTCCGTCACGAAACTTTCCGCCGTCCAGCAGATGGATCTGTCGTACAATGGGCGTTTATCGTCAGAGACCGGCAGGCGTTGCCGCTTCCTTCGCGAGGGGCTGCTCTTTCCAGTCCAGCATCTTCCCATGAATCCAACAGCCCTTGGCTGCCTGACCGCGCTGCTGATGTTGGCAATGCCGGCCACAGGCCAGCACCGATCCGTTTCAACCAACCTCCCAAACATTCTGCTGGTAACCATTGATACCCTGCGGGCCGATCATCTTTCCTGCTACGGTTACCATCGAAGGACCAGTCCCACCATAGACGCTCTGGCCGCCGAGGGAGTTCGCTTCGAGCACGCTTACTGCACCATCCCTCTGACGGGCCCTTCCCACGTTTCTCTCTTCTCCGGCCGATACCCGCAAGAACACGGGGTTCGCATCAACGGCGTCCCCATCCCCAAGGACTCCAAGTGGCTCTACCTGCCCCAAATCCTGCAGCGTTTCGGCTATTTCAACGCGGCCTTCATCAGTGCCTGGCCACTGGCTTCTCACCTGACCGGCTTGTCCCCATGGTTCCAAATCTACGACCAGGACTTGAAGCGCCGCTATCAGTTCCTGAGTTCCAGTCGCTTTGCCGAAGATGTCACTCCGCGGGCCGTTTCCTGGCTCGACAATCAGCGCGTGGAGCCTTTCTTTCTTTGGGTGCACTACTTCGATCCCCACGCCCCCTACCATTTGAGAACAGACTTCGCCGACCCGCCGGCCAATGGGAAGGCGGCGACAACTCCTCCGGAAGTCAGTACCGCGATGAAGGGTCGCATTCGCCGCTATGACTCGGAAATCAGCTATGTCGACCACCACCTGGGTTTACTGCTCAGAGCCCTGGACAAGGCGGGGGTCCGGGACTCGACGCTATTGATTCTGACAGCCGATCATGGGGAAAGCCTGGGAGAACATGACTATATCGGCCACGGCCGCCACCTCTACGACTCCATCCTGAGGGTTCCTCTGATCCTCCGGTACCCCGGCAGGATTGAACCGGGAAAAGTCATCAATACCCCGGTCAGCTTGCTGGATGTCACTCCCACCATTCTGGAGCTTTCGGGACTCACCCAAGGTCAGCCCCCCATACCGGCGAATTTCGTGGGGAGAAGCTTGGCAGGAGCCATTCAGAATGGAAACTCTCTGCCGGATCATCCCGTTCGGTTCCTGACCTTTGCCGGGAAGAAAGGTTGGACCCCCTCCTGGCTTTCCTTTTCCTGGGCGTGGCTGCGTTACCCCCAGTTGCCACTCCGCTTGGGTTTGGTGAATGGCCTCACCAAGTCCGTTTGGACGCCCCGGGAGAAATCCCTTCTCATTTACGATCTGGCCAGAGATGCCCATGAGTTGGACCCTTTGTCGGTAAGCTCCGAAAACGACCGCTTCGCGGAAGAGACCACTGCCCTGGAGATTTGGTTCAAGGCCACGGACTTGACCGAGGCAGACATGAAACGCGCCAAGCGGGACGAAGAGATCTTGAAGAGTCTGGGGTACACGCAATAGAGTTTCCCCTACCAAGCTAACCCCCTGTTTCTCACCGGGTGGCTGGTGCCTCTGGATGGAAACGGCATGAGTGGCTATTGGCCTTGGGTCCTGAAGCAGGCGTGCTGGGTCATCCTTCTGCTGGGAGCCGTCAGTGCCCTGCTTCTTCCCAACCTTGACGACCTCAAGATCAACACTTCTCCTTCCACCCTGATCCTTTCCGACTCCCCGGCCAATGTCTTCCATCAAAAAACACGGCGCATTTTCGGCAATGACGAAGTTCTGCTGATTGGTCTGACGGTTGACAACCTGCTCCAAGCCGACACCCTCGGTTCCATTCGGCAAGTCACCCAGGACATCGAGCAGATTCCCGGGGTGAAACGGGTCCTGAGCCTCACCAATACGCTGGATATTCTGGAGAAGGACGGCGCCGTCGAAATCTCTCCTCTGGTTCCGGAGTCCCTGGAGCGGCTGGATCTGCAGGCCCTGCGGACTCGCCTTCTCAATAACCCCTTATTCCACAAGGAGCTGATCTCATCCGATCTGCGCACCACTTCCCTGCTGGTATTCATTGAGGAACGCCTGTCCGAGCAGGAAGACCAGGTTCTGGGTCTCATCGCCAGAATCCGGACCACAGCCGCCCCGCTTGCCCGGTTGGGACACCTTTTCTTCGGAGGTGTTCCGGAAATGGAAGCTGCCGGCATGGAGAACATGATCCGAGACCTTTGGGTCTTTACTCCGATGACGGTGGTCCTGGTAATCTTGATCCTGACCCTCGACTTTCGCTCCCGGCGCGGCGTTACTCTGCCGCTTCTGGCGATTGGACTGACCCTGGTGTGCACCCTGGCAGCCATGGTGCTGGGCCGCTTCCCGCTGAAACCCACCACCCTGGTGTTGCCCTCGCTGCTGATCGCCAATGGCAGTTCCTATGCCATCCACCTTCTCACCCACTATTACCAGTGCCTGCGCCAGACCTATGCACGGACCTCCTCCCACCCCACCAGCCTGCTCTCCAAGGAGCAATATCGGGCAGTCCTGGTCCAGAGCCTTGACCGTGCCCACAGACCGATTGCCATTTCGGCCATTACGACCATGGCCGGCTTCTCGGCCCTCATCTTCAATCGAATTCCGGCGATCCGAGATCTCGGACTGTTCGCCGTCCTGGGTGTCTTCCTGAGCTATTTCTTCTGCATGCACCTGATTCCCGCGATCCTGGTCTACCTTCCCATTCCCTCTCGAGACCGCATTTCCGGACACAAGCGCAGTCATCGCCACACCTTCTTCGAAACATTGGGCAGTTTCACTCTCAACCACCGGCGCTGGATCTATTTGACAGCGGGTCTGTGCGCCGTCCTGGGGCTGACGGGGGCTGCCCAGGTTCAGGTGCGGACCGACTATCTCGGACATTTTCGCGACTCGTCTCCGGTTGTGCAGGCTGCCAGAACTTTCGAGCAGAAGCTTTCCGGACTGTCCAGCTTCTCCATCGTGATCGAGAGCCGGGACCAATCGCCCCTGACTACCGCAACAACCCTCACCGCCGTGGATCAACTCCAGCAGAGATTGCAGGATACGCCCGGCGTCGATCGGACTCTCTCTATCGTGGACAGCATGAAGCTGCTCAATCAGGCCCTTCACCAGAACCAGCCTGCCTTCTTCCGTTTGCCGAGCCGGCAGGACATCCTGGAGGAAATGCTGGAGCTGATTGAATCCGATCCCCGTGAATTGAGTCGTGATTTTCTGTCCGAGGATCACACGGCACTGCGAATTCTGGTCCGGTCTTCGCTGTTCGAATCCACCCAGTTGCAAGCCCTCACCGACCGGGTCCAGCAACTGGCCGGCCCCTTGGTACCCCCATCCGCACAACTGAACACCACCGGCACGCTCGTCCTGATGAACCTGACCTCCGACCAACTGGCCAGGGAACAGATGAAAAGTCTGTTGCTGTCCGTGACCTTCATCGCCACCATCCTGATCTTCCTCTGCCGATCCTTCAAAGTGGGGCTGATGTGCATGATTCCGGCCGGCCTGCCCGTACTGATGTTTTTCGGCGTTCTGGGCTGGACCGGTCTCTCGCTGAACGTAAACACCAGCGTCATTGCGGCCATTGCCATCGGGATCGGCGTCGACAACTGTATCCAATACCTGGTTCGCTTCCAGCGTTGTCGAAATGAAGGCCTGTCCCCCCAGGCAGCCACCCGGCAAAGTCTCACCAGAGCCGGCGGTCCCATGTTGGCGGCTGCAGCTGTGGTCGCACTGGGATTTCTGGTTTTCGGGTTGTCCCGTTTTGCGCCCGTTTCCCAGTTTGGCTTGCTTTCAGCCTCCGTCATGGGGTTCAATTTATTGACGAACCTGTTGCTCTTGCCCATCCTGCTCCTGGTTGTGTATGGTGGTTCCAAGGCTGCAACCTCCCGAAAGGACTCCGAATGAGGCCTCAGCGGGCATTGATTCCCGGCATTTGCCTGGCGCTGGCGTCCCCGGTCCTGGCCGATGAGCGTGGGGACGAACTGATCGCCACCTACCTGGACCAGGCCGCCGGCAAGAATGCGCGGGTGGCCATCCAGGTCGAACACGTCAAGGGCAGTCGACCGCCCATCGTCCTGGCCTTCACCTGGATGAGACGGGTTCAGGCCAAGCTGACCTCACACTTCATTCGCATGGAGGCCCCTCCGTCCGAACAGGGAAAGCTCCTTCTGGTCCACGAACGACCCGACGGTTCCTCCGACTACCTGGCCTATCGCCCGCAAAGCGCGCTCAGCAAGAAGGTCCGTATTTCCGGCGCCCGCCACTACAAGTACAAGAGCCTTCGCATCTCGGTCCAAGAGTTGATTGGAGGGGAGTTGGCCAAATACACCCACCACTACCTGGGAAGCCGGGAAATCAGAGGGGTGTCTTGCCACCTGGTGGAGAACCGCCTCAAGCCCGAATTCACCGGCAAGAGCGATTTTTCCCGCTCCATCCTGGCATTGAGCGCAGACCGGATGACCATGGTCCAGTGGGAGTTGTATGACCGGTCCAACCGGTTGGCGAGAAAGATGGTGGCTACCGAGACCAAGGTGGTTGACGGGACCCCGACGGTGACCCGGGCCTGGATCAGCAGTCCCCAGCGAGACAGCCAACTCCAATTCAACGTGCAGTCCATCGAATTCGATCCCCCCTTCAAACCCGATCTGTTTCGGAAGGAATTCCTCGAGCGCCACTCCTCCCTGCCCCCATCCCGGAAATAGATTATCCCCGTGAGCCAGCCCAGTGTTCCAAGAAGCCGCGAAGGCGGCGTTCGCAGGTAAGTCGGGCCCCCGCCCTGCCGTGCGGATCATTCGAGGAAAAACAGCCGATCGTTATTGAAGACGAACCACGAATGGACACGAATGAACACGAATAGGCACGAGGACAGATGGACCTCCTTCAACGACAACTGGCGCCAAAATGCTTCTGCACTTTTGTCCCGTTGGTGTGACCCTGTCATGGGAGGAAGCCCACCCGGGAGCGCGGGCGTCCCGCCCGCACAAATCCTCCCGCAGCTTCGGCCATCTCCTCCACCGGAATCAACCGGCAGCGGCGCCCTGCCTCTGCTTCGGCCGGGCCCATGCGGTTCCCGCCGGCAGGGCGGTCGGCTGCAACATCGCAGGGAAACTGAGCGGCAACCGAAGGGACAGCATGCGGGCGGGACGCCCGCGCTCCCGGGGGTGTCGTCCCGATGGTGAGGTGGGGGGTATCCGGCGGGCGACTTCTCTGAAAGCCGGCCTGTCCCCTTTGGGAAACTCCCGTTTGCCTGCGAGCCGGGCGCCCGCCCCCCGCGACTGGGCAGATCCATCGAGAAGGACTATAAATTGAACATCGATGCACAGGATAATCAGGACGGGAGGCTGCTGCACGAGACGCTGACTCGGGCGATGATCGCGTGCGGATTTGAGGATGTCCGGGAACACAAGCCAGCCGTCTCCGGAAAAAATCCTGTGCATCCTGTGCATCGATGTGAATCAAAAATCTACCCGTGCTTGACTATGAACCGGTTTCCAGCCACCCGATGCCGAGGGTTGTTTCAGGTAAGCCGGCCTCCGCCCTGTCGCGTGGATCATTCGAGGAAAAACAGCCGTTCGTCAATAAAGACGAACCACGGATAGACACGAATAGGCACCAGGACTGATGGACCTCCTTCAACGACAACTGGCGCCAAAATGCTTCTGCACTTTTGTCCCGTTGGTGTGACCCTGTCATGGGAGGAAGCCCACCCGGGAGCGCGGGCGTCCCGCCCGCACAAATCCTCCCGCAGCTTCGGCCACCTCCTTCACCGGAATCAACCGGCAGCGGCGCCCTGCCTCTGCTTCGGCCGGGCCCATGCGGTTCCCGCCGGCAGGGCGGTCGGCTGCAACATCGCAGGGAAACTGAGCGGCAACCGAAGGAACAGCATGCGGGCGGGACGCCCGCGCTCCCGGGGGTGTCGTCCCGATGGAGAGGTGGGGGGTATCCGGCGGGCGACTTCTCTGAAAGCCGGCCTGTCCCCTTTGGGAAACTCCCGTTTGCCTGCGAGCCGGGCGCCCGCCCCCCGCGACTGGGCAGATCCATCGAGAAGGACTATAAATTGAACATCGATGCACAGGATGCACAGGATAATCAGGACGGGAGGCTGCTGCAGGAGACGCTGACTCGGGCAATGATCGTGTGCGGATTTGAGGATGTCCGAGAACACAAGCCAGCCGTCTCCGGAAAAAATCCTGTGCATCCTGTGCATCGATGTGAATCAAAAATCTACCCGTGCTTGACTATGAACCGGTTTCCAGCCACCCGATGCCGAGGGTTGTTTCAGGTAAGCCGGCCCCCACCCTGGCTGGCGGATCATTCGAGGAAAAACAGCCGATGGTTGATGAAGACGAACCACGAATGGACACGAATAAACACGAATAGGCACGAGGACTGATGGACCTCCTTCAACGACAACTGGCGCCAAAATGCTTCTGCACTTTTGTCCCGTTGGTGTGACCCTGTCATGGGAGGAAGCCCACCCGGGAGCGCGGGCGTCCCGCCCGCACAAAGCCTCCCGCAGCTTCGGCCATCTCCTCCACCGGAATCAACCGGCAGCGGCGCCCTGCCTCTGCTTCGGCCGGGCCCATGCGGTTCCCGCCGGCAGGGCGGTCGGCTGCAACATCGCAGGGAAACTAAACGGCAACCGAAGGGACAGCATGCGGGCGGGACGCCCGCGCTCCCGGGGGTGTCGTCCCGATGGTGAGGTGGGGGTTATCCGGCGGGCGACTTCTCTGAAAGCCGGCCTGTCCCCTTTGGGAAACTCCCGTTTGCCTGCGAGCCGGGCGCCCGCCCCCCGCGACTGGGCAGATCCATCGAGAAGGACTATAAATGGAACATCGATGCACAGGATAATCAGGACGGGAGGCTGCTGCAGGAGACGCTGACTCGGGCAATGATCGGGTGCGGATTTGAGGATGTCCGGGAACACAAGCCAGCCGTCTCCGGAAAAAATCCTGTGCATCCTGTGCATCGATGTGAATCAAAAATCTACCCGTGCTTGACTATGAACCGGTTTCCAGCCACCCGATGCCGAGGGTTGTTTCAGGTAAGCCGGCCCCCACCCTGGCTGGCGGATCATTCGAGGAAAAACAGCCGATGGTTGATGAAGACGAACCACGAATGGACACGAATAAACACGAATAGGCACGAGGACTGATGGACCTCCTTCAACGACAACTGGCGCCAAAATGCTTCTGCACTTTTGTCCCGTTGGTGTGACCCTGTCATGGGAGGAAGCCCACCCGGGAGCGCGGGCGTCCCGCCCGCACAAAGCCTCCCGCAGCTTCGGCCATCTCCTCCACCGGAATCAACCGGCAGCGGCGCCCTGCCTCTGCTTCGGCCGGGCCCATGCGGTTCCCGCCGGCAGGGCGGTCGGCTGCAACATCGCAGGGAAACTAAACGGCAACCGAAGGGACAGCATGCGGGCGGGACGCCCGCGCTCCCGGGGGTGTCGTCCCGATGGTGAGGTGGGGGTTATCCGGCGGGCGACTTCTCTGAAAGCCGGCCTGTCCCCTTTGGGAAACTCCCGTTTGCCTGCGAGCCGGGCGCCCGCCCCCCGCGACTGGGCAGATCCATCGAGAAGGACTATAAATTGAACATCGATGCACAGGATGCACAGGATAATCAGGACGGGAGGCTGCTGCAGGAGACGCTGACTCGGGCAATGATCGGGTGCGGATTTGAGGATGTCCGGGAATACAAGCCAGCCGTCTCCGGAAAAAATCCTGTGCATCCTGTGCATCGATCGTGAATCAAAAATCTACCCGTGCTTGACTATGAACCGGTTTCCAGCCACCAGGCGCAGGCGTTCGTTTCAGACAAGGGAAATTTTGGGCGCGACCGCAGGAGATGATACCCTACGGCTGGTTTCTGCGTACTCGCCGCCGGCAGGCAAGGCCGTCCGGCATGTCTCGGCTGTTTGGCACCGTTGAGCCGTTGCCGATCCTGACCGAGACCTTCGGAGGTCATTGAGGAACGTTGCAGTGTCAACCCCAAAGGTTGCCATCATTGGAGCCAGTGGATACTCCGGCTCGGAGATCGTCCGATTGCTGTTGGCCCATCCGGAGGTGGAGCTGACCACCTTGATGACTGCCAACCGCGAGCGAACCGGGGTCCAGCTCTACAGTGACGAGTTGAGACAGTTCCGCCATCGGTGCGACCTGAAGATCGAGCCCCTCGACTACGATCTTCTCGGGCAACGTGAGATCTCTCTGGTATTTCTGGCCACCCCGAACCAGACCGCTCACGACCTGGTGCCCGAACTCCTCAAGAGGCGGCTGCGTCTGATTGATCTGAGCGGGGCTTTTCGGCTGAGGGATGCCGGACTCTACCCTCACTGGTACGGATTCGAACACCGATTTTCCCGGCATTTGTCGGAGGCCGTCTATGGACTCACCGAGGTCCAGCGCCCGGCCATCCAGGGAGCCCGACTGCTGGCCAACCCCGGCTGTTATCCCACCTCGGCCCTGCTCCCTCTGATTCCCCTGCAGCAAGCAGGTATGGTCGATGCCCAAAGCCGGATTATCTGCGACTCCAAGTCAGGCGTGAGCGGAGCCGGAAAATCACCGTCGCCGAACACCCACTTTTCGGAAGTCACCGAAAGCTTTAAGGCCTACAACGTCTGGCGGCACCGGCATTCACCTGAAATCTGGCAGGGATTGGGGCACCGGCGGCTCATTTTCACCGCCCATCTTCTTCCCATCAACCGCGGCATCCTATCGACGATCTATGTGAAGATCGCACCCTCAGCCTCGCCTGCAGAGGTTAGCGCCTGCCTCAGGCAAGCCTATGCCCGGGAACCCCTCATCCGTTTATGCCCCGAGGGCGAGTTGCCGGAGGTGAAGCACGTGGCCCACACCAACTTCTGTGACATCGGATGGCGGCAACAGGGCGTTGATCTCATCATCGTGTCCGCCATCGACAATCTGGGCAAGGGAGCCGCCGGCCAGGCGGTTCAAAACATGAATGTCATGCTGGGACTGAAGGAAACCCTGGGCCTGTTATAGCCCGCATTTCTCACCGGGTCGCCCTCCGGTTGGCCTGGCCCGGGGCGATTCGGAAAGAGTTTCCTGCCAAGGGTGTCTGCCGTGCGCTTGGTCATCAAACTGGGTGGAAGCTTGTTGACGGACCCCGAGCTTCTCCATAGAATAATCGCCCAACTCATACACCTGAGGCACCGCGGCCACCAGGTCATCGTGGTTCACGGAGGTGGAAAACAGATCAAGCATTACTTGAAGAAGCTCCGTATTTCCACAGAAACCCATAGGGGATTGCGGGTCACCGACCCGGAGAGCATGCGAGTGGTCCAAATGGTCCTGGGCGGCTTGGTCAACAAGAATATCGTAGCGGTTTTCAATGACCTTGGGGGAGGAGCCGTCGGTTTATGCGGCGCTGACGGATCAAGCTTTCTGGCGCACAAATACTGGGATGAGCACGAGGTCGATCCCCCGTTCGACTACGGTCAGGTCGGAGAGATCGCCCAGGGGAATCCGGCCTTGGTGAATTTGCTGCTGGAGCACCATTACTGTCCGATAATCGCCTGCATCGGTCTCGGACCGGATGCTACTTTCTACAACGTCAACGCCGATGAAATGGCCTCGGCCGTAGCCCTCCTCTGCCATGCCGACCGGTTGATCTTTCTGACGGACGTCCCGGGCGTGCTGGATGCCGGCCGGCAGGTCATCCCCCAACTCAGCCGAAAGGAAATGGATGGTCTGCGGAATCAGGGCGTGATTTCAGAGGGCATGCTTCCCAAGACGCGCGCCTGTGAACGAGCCATCCGGGAAGGTCTGTCCCAGGTACATATTCTCGGCGGGCGGGAACAGAACTGCCTGGTTCGGCTGCTGGAAAGTGAAGAGCGCCTGGGGACGGCGATTCATTGACCGCCGGCGCCCGGGTTTGGCTGGCGTTTTTCCTTCCCGGAAACAACCAGGGCTCCCATCCATTTGCCAATCAGTTCCAAAGGCCCCCCCTGCCAATGTTCAGGGCGCCCCAAAACACGGTTCGGAGGACTTTTTGATGAATCTGAAACAAATCGAGGCATTCGAGTCCGAGGTCCTGTTCAGCAACTACAAGAAGTATCCCCTCTTTGTGCAAAAAGGCCGCAAGTGCATGCTCTATGACTTTGAGGGCAAGCGCTACCTCGATCTGCTCTCCGGCATCGCCGTCAGTGCCCTGGGCTACAATCATCCCCGCATCAACACCGTGATGCGCAAACAGCTCAAGAAGTCCGTCCACGTCTCCAACCTCTTCTACCATCCCTATCAGGCCCTGCTGGCCCGGAAGCTGCTGGAGATCTCGGGAATGGAGCGGGCATTCTTCTGCAACAGCGGCACCGAATCCGTGGAAGCCTCCTTCAAGCTGGCCCGGGGCTATGCCTACAAGAACGGGTTGGGTGAAGGCAAGAACCAGATTCTGACGCTGGACGATTCCTTCCACGGACGGACTTATGGAAGCCTCTCCGCCACCTACAACGATACTTACCGGGTCCCCTTCGGACCCCTGGTTCCGGGGTTTCAATTTGTGAAGCGCAATGAGGTGGAAGACCTGCAAGCCAAGTTCCATGACAAGGTTTGCGCCATTATCATTGAACCCATCCAGGGCGAGGGCGGAGTGCACGCCTGTTCCCGGGAATTTCTGCAGGCGGCTCGCGACCTTTGCCAAAAGCACCGGGCCCTGCTCATTTTCGACGAGATCCAGAGCGGACTGGGACGGACGGGACGCTACTTCTACTTCCAGAAGTTCGGTATCCGGCCGGATATCATCACCCTTGCCAAACCTCTGGGCCTAGGTTTGCCGTTGGGTTCGGTGCTGACCTCCAAAGAGATTTCATTGACCTTTGGGCCCGGCGACCACGGAACCACCTTCGGAGGAGGTCCCCTGGCCTGCCGTCTCGGTTTTGAATTCATCAAGGTCCTTCAGGAAGAAGGGTTTCTCACGGAAATTCGCGAGAAAGGGGAATTTTTCAAGCAGAAGCTGCAGGATCTGAAACGGAAGTACCCCTTCGTGGTGGACGTGCGCGGCGAGGGACTCATGCTGGCGATCGAAGTCAACTTTCCGGCCCGCGAAATCGTCAACCAGTGCCTGGCGGCCGGTTTTGTGATCAACGTGACTGCCAATACGGTGCTGCGTGTTCTTCCCCCCTATATCATCACCAGGAAAGAGATTGCTCGTTTTGTCAAGGCTCTCGACCAAATATTTTCCAACGTTCCTGCCGATCAATAAGGCTCGGAAAGTCCCAGCGCCGACCCACCGGCCTGAGTGCAGCTCCGCACCTCCGGCCTTCAGGCCAGGGGGGAGTTCTCATGCCTGATCCCGCCGCTCCAGGCTCAGCCTCCGGGAGGGGTCTCAGCGTCTCCGATCTCTTGTCCATCCAGGATCTGACTCCCGAGGACATCCACCTCATTTTTGCGGTCGCCCGCCGGGTCAAAAAGGCTCCCGACGAATTCTCCCGCAGCCTGAAGGGAAAGACCTTGGCCATGATCTTCGAGAAGCCCTCCCTGCGGACGCGGGTGACCTTCGACGTGGGAATGACCAGCATGGGAGGACAGGCCCTGTTTCTGGATCACAGCGACGCCAAGCTCGGGGAGCGGGAATCCATCAAGGACGTGGCGCGCAATCTGGAACGCTGGGTCCATGGCATCGTCGCCCGCACCTACAAGAACCGCTCGGTGGTGGAGTTGGCGGAACATGCCCGAATCCCGGTGATCAACGGACTCACCGATCTGCTGCACCCCTGTCAAGCCTTGGCGGATTTTTTTACCATCACCGAAAGACTGACTTTGAGTCCCGCGGTCAGAGTCTGCTTCGTGGGAGACGGGAACAACACCTGCCACTCCCTGATCCTGGGAGCCGCCCGACTGGGCATTCAGTTTTCGGTGGCCAGTCCCGACGGGTATGAGCCCAACAGCGAAATCGTCCGTCACGCCATGCAGACGGCCGCGAGCACCGGGGCCTCCATCACCATTGTGAGAGATCCCCGGGAGGCCGTCCGGGAGGCCGACGTTGTCTACACCGACGTTTGGGCGAGCATGGGTCAGGAAGCGGAGACGGAAGACCGGGCAGGAGTCTTCGCCGATTATCAGGTGAACGGCGAACTGATGAGATTGGCCCGCCGGCAGGCACTGTTCATGCACTGCCTGCCCGCTCACCGCGGCTACGAGGTGGCGCCCACTGTGATCGATTCTCCCCAATCGGTGGTCTACGACCAGGCTGAGAATCGCCTTCACGTTCAAAAAGCCCTGCTGCTGCTGCTGCTGGCCGGCTAAAGGAGGTGCACCGTGGTCAGGAAAGTCGTATTAGCCTATTCCGGCGGGTTGGATACTTCGATCATCATTCCCTGGTTGAAGGAGAACTATGGCTGCGAAGTGATCGCCATGGCCGGCGATGTCGGCCAGGAGGAAGAGCTGGAAGGACTGGAGGAAAAGGCACTGAAAACCGGCGCCAGCAAGCTCTACGTGGAGGACCTCAAGGAGGTATTCGTTCAGGACTACGTCTGGCCCAGCCTGCGGGCCGGGGCCATATTCGAGCGCAAATACCTGCTGGGGACTTCCATGGCCCGCCCCATTCTGGCCAAGAGACAGGTCGAGATTGCCATCCGGGAAGGGGCGGACGCCCTCGCCCACGGCTGTACCGGAAAGGGTAACGATCAGGTTCGGTTCGAACTCACCTACAAGGCGCTGGCTCCCCACCTGCAGGTGATTGCTCCCTGGCGGGAGTGGGACCTAAAGTCCCGGGAGGATGCCATCGATTACGCCCACCAGCGGCAGATCCCCATCACCGCAAGCAAGGAAAAGATCTACAGCGAAGACCGCAACCTGTGGCACCTCAGCCACGAAGGCGGGTCGCTGGAAGACCCGACCATCGAACCCGAGGAGTCCCTCTGGAGTCTTACCGTGTCGCCGGAAAAGGCGCCCGACCGACCCCGCTACCTGGAAGTGGAATTCGAATCGGGGACTCCGGTCGGCATTGACGGCCAGCGGCTGCCGGCGGCCGAACTGGTTCAGCGGGCCAACCGAATTGGGGGAGAACACGGCATCGGCCGGGTCGACATGGTGGAGAACCGTCTGGTAGGGATGAAGTCCAGAGGGACCTACGAGACTCCGGGCGGAACCATTCTGATTCAAGCCCATCGAGAGCTGGAGTCCATCTGCCTGGACAGGGACACCTTGCGGGTCAAGGACATGCTTGCTCTCACCTACGCCGATCTGGTCTACAACGGCCAGTGGTTCACCCCGCTGCGCGAGGCCCTGGATTCCTTTGTGACGGTGACTCAACAAACGGTCAGTGGCAACGTCCGCCTGAAACTCTACAAGGGCAACCTCTCGGTGGCCTCCCGCTCCTCCCGTTACAGCCTTTACCGGGAAGATCTGGCCAGCTTTGACCAGGCCGGCGGCTACCGGCAGGCGGACGCCAAGGGGTTCATCAACCTCTTCGGATTGCCGGTTCAAGTCCGCGCCCTGCTTCATCGGCAACAAGCGCGCCACTGACATCGGGGGAGTGGCCGGCTTGGACCGGGCAGGGTCACCATTGTGGGACGTTTTTGGCAAAGGGAAACGGAAGGTTGGCGCAGTGAGCATCTGGGGCGGAAGATTTACTCAAAGCATGGATGAGGCCTTCGAGCGCTTCAACAGCAGTTTCAGCCTGGATCGCCGACTCATTCTGGAAGATATCGAGGGCTCAATGGCTTACGCCGAGGCACTGGAACAGGCCGGGGTGCTCTCCCCCCAGGAGCTGCGGCAGGTCCTTGGGGGACTGGGAGAAATCCGCGACAGGGCGCAGCAGGACCCCGATTCCCTGGCGGACGCCAAGGACGAGGATGTTCACAGCTTCGTGGAAGCACGCCTGGTGGAGATCATTGGAAAAGCCGGGCTGAAACTGCACACCGGAAGGAGTCGAAACGACCAGGTGGCGGTCGACACCCGGCTCTTTCTCAAGAAGGCCATCGGCCAGGTCCAGCAGAGTCTCAAAGGACTGATGGAGGAGCTGCTGGGCCAGGCCAGGACGCATCGAGAGCTGGTGGTTCCGGGATACACCCATTTGAGGAAGGCCCAGCCAATTCTGTTGGCCCACTATCTTCTGGCCTATTTCGAGATGTTTTCCCGGGATCGCGACCGCTTCCAGGACTGCTTCCGTCGGACCGACTGCATGCCCCTGGGGGCAGGGGCCCTGGCCGGCAACGCCTTTGCCATCGACCGCGAGGCCCTGCGCAAGACGCTTGGTTTTTCCCGCATCACGGCCAACAGCCTGGATGCTGTCAGCGACCGGGACTATCTGGTGGACTTTGTCAGCGCCAGCTCGCTCACCCTGGTGCATCTCAGCCGACTGGCCGAAGATCTGATTTTCTTCTCGACGCCCGAGTGCGGCTGGATCGAGCTTTCGGACCGAGTCACCACCGGCAGCAGCCTCATGCCTCAGAAGAAGAATCCGGACTCCCTGGAATTGCTGCGCGGCAAATCGGGAAGAGTGATCGGCAATCTGACCCGGCTCCTGGTTCTGCTCAAGGGATTGCCTCTCACCTACAACAAGGACCTGCAGGAAGACAAGGAGGCTCTCTTCGACACCCTGGACACCCTGCTGGACTGCCTCCAGGTCGCTCAGGTGGTGGTGCGCACCCTCAAGATCGATGCCGAGGCGGCCCGCAAAGCGCTTGAGGGCGACTTCATGGAGGCCACCGATCTTGCCGATTACCTGGTCCGCAAGGGACTGCCCTTCCGTGAGGCCCATAGGCTGGTGGGGAAGATCGTCCTGGAATGCGAGCAGCAGCGCATCCCGTTGTCGGATCTGCCACTGGACCGCTATCGGCAATTTTCTCCGCTGTTTTCACGAGACCTCTTCCAAGCCTTGTCCCCCCGTCATAGCATTGAGGCGCGGTCGGTCTTTGGTGGGACGGCGCCGTCGCGGGTTGCCGAAGCTCTGTCCCGGGCGGAGCAGTCCTTGACTCCCGAGAGCCCCTCGGACAAGGCCTAGCCCGCATTTCTCACCGGGTCGCTGAGTACATCATGAAAAACAGTTTATCTTCAGCCTCTTGTTGTCCCTGCTTGAAAGGCATGCGGGTACAGACTGTGTACAACCTTGGTGGAATTTACAGCTAGCGGGGTCCCAAACCCTGTCGGCTGTCAAAAGAAAGGGGCACACGTGCCTGAGAGCTGGACGCTGAATCCTGCTGAGATTTTGCCTCCCAAGGACTTCCTGGCGGCTGCCGTGGCTGCCGGGATCAAGCCATCGGACCTGGACCTGGCCCTGCTTTACTCCAACCGCCCCGCCTCGGGAGCGGCGGTGTTTACCACCAACGCCGTCAAGGCCGCACCGGTGGAACTTTCCCAACAGCACCTGCTTGAAAACCGAGGCCTATTGCAGGCCATGATCGTCAACTCGGGGAACGCCAATGCCTGCACCGGGGAACCCGGCATGATCGCGGCCCGGGCAATGGCGCAGGCCACTGCCGACACGCTGGCGGTCCCGGTGGAACAGGTCCTGGTCTGCTCCACCGGAGTCATTGGCGTTCCCCTCCCGGTGGAACGCGTCACCGGCAAATTGAGCGACCTGAAACAGGGGTTGAGTCCCCAGGGGCTGCCAGCCGCCGCTCGGGCCATCCTGACCACCGACACCACCCCAAAGGTATGCACCGCGGAAGCCTCAATAAACGGCCGCCCGATACGCATTGCCGGCATGACCAAAGGGGCCGGCATGATTCATCCACAAATGGCCACCACCTTGGGCTTTGTGCTTACCGATGCCACCATCGGCCCTGCCCTGCTGCGGGAATCGCTGCAGCAGGCCTGCCGGCGCAGTTACAACCGAATTTCCGTTGACGGGGATACCTCAACCAACGACACCCTGGCCATCATGGCCAACGGCGGATCGGGAATGGCGCCAATCGAGCCACACGGTCCCGCTCAGGAGCTCTTCGTGGAGGGATTGACTCTGGTATGCCAGAGCCTGGCTCAGCAGGTTGTCCGGGATGGAGAAGGCGCCAGCAAGTTTGTGACCATTCGGGTGACCGGAACCCCTTCCGAGGAGGATGCGGCGCAAATCGCCCGCAGCATCGCCAATTCCCCCCTGGTTAAAACGGCTCTGGCCGGGGAAGATGCCAACTGGGGCCGGATTATCTGCGCCGCAGGCTATGCCGGCGTTCCTTTCGACAGCGGCCGAGTTTCGATCTTCCTGGGGGACCTGGTCGTCTGCCGGGAGGGTGGAGCCGTGGCCTTTCAGGAAAGCCGCGCCGCGGAGATTTTGCGTCAACCAGACATCGATCTGACCGTTCATCTGCATGCCGGCAGCTCGGATGCCACCTTTTGGACCTGCGACCTCACCACCGAATACATTCACATCAATGCCGACTACCGCACCTGAGGCGCTGGAGAGGCATCGGCGCCCCCACCGGGCCCGGCAGAACCGGCGGCAGTCGCTCCCCGGTTTCAGGGCAGGAACACACCAGCCTGCCGGGGGAGGCACTCCATCCCGGCACGGGTTGAGCCCGCATTTCTCCCCGGAAGGCAATTCCAGGCAGTCATGACGATACTGGTGCCGGCCCTGCGTTTCTACCTGGTCCTGTGGCTTCTGGCCATGGGAATCATTGCCCTGCAGGGCCGTCTTTCCTGGGATCTTTTTTTTCGAGCCGAAAAGGCGGCTGCCGCCACCTACCTCCTTTGGGGCCTTGGAGCAGCCCTGCTGCTGATCGCTCTATCGCTCTACGCCAGCAGGAATTTCCTCTGGGCCCGACAACTGGACCGGGAGTTCCGAAAAATCCTGGTGCCCTTGCGAATCTGGCAGATCGGCGGCATTGCCCTGTTCAGCGGCGCCGCCGAAGAAGTGTTCTTTCGAGGCGCCATTCAACCCCTGCTGGGGCTCGTTCCCACCAGCCTGCTTTTTGGGGCCGTGCACCTCATTCCCCGCAAGGTCTTTCTGCCTTGGACGGCCTACGCTGCCTTCGCGGGTTTTCTTTTCGGGTGCCTCTTCGAGCTGAGCCACACTCTGTTCCCAAATATCCTGTCGCATGTCGCCGTCAATTTTGTCATGATCTGGCTGCTCAACCATTCGGATCCGGCTCGATCCACCGATTCGGGTTAGCCCGCATTTCTCACCGGGGGGCGTGACAATGGCGCAGGATTTTTTCCTTCAGCGCGTGCTCGCGACCGAAGAGCGTAGCAGGCACTACGCGCGAGGGAGCATGTGCGCTCTGAAGGGAAAAAGACAAGCCAGAGCGCGCCCAGCGCAGTCCGTACCCGCAAGCCCTCAAAAAAGGCCAATAACGGTCTGAAGACAAACGGTCTTTCATAATGTACGTAGCGACCCGGTGAGAAATGCGGGCTCTACCCCCATTGCCCGCCGGGCGGCCCGACGACTGAGCTGGATCAATCCCTTTCCATGACCCGTTTCATTCCCCTGCAATGGCTGCTGCTTGAACAGTGGCGTCGTAATCACCTGGCCGCCACCTTTTCGGCCGCCCTCATCGGCGCAGGGTTCATGTTGGTCATGCCCTTCCTGCCCCTCTATATCTCTCAACTGGGAGTAGAGTCCGAGGCGGCGGTAGCCATCTGGTCGGGGGTCATCATGGGAAGCAGCCCCCTGATTGCCTCTTTCGTCGGTCCGATCTGGGGGAAGCTGGCCGACCGCTTCGGTCTCAGGATCATGGCTATTCGGGTCTCGCTGGTTCTATTCGTGATCTGGTTCCTGATGGGCTTGGCCAGAAACGTTCAGGAACTGCTGATACTGAGGATTCTCTCGGGGTTCTTCGGGGGATTCGGGTCCCTCTCCGTTGCCCTGGTGGCCCATTCCTCTCCCACGGACAGGATCAGTCGGGCGATCGGAGGCCTGCAGGCCACCCAAACCTTCAGCATGGCCCTCGGCCCATTCGTGGGAGGAGTGTTGGCGGCCTGGATCGGTATCCGAAACACCTTCTTCGTCACGGCGGCGCTGTGTTTCCTTACCTTGCTGCTGTTCCTCCTCCTTTATCGGGACAATCCCCATAACGGTTCTCCTCAAACTGATGGAGATAACCCCAAGACCCAAAAGAGTTTGTCCTCCTTGTTGGGACTTCCCGACCTGAAGGTTCTGGCTATCCTCCTGCTTGGGGTCACCGTCATCGAACGAAGCTTTGCCCCGGCCATTCCGCTATTCGTGACCTCCCTGTCCGCCAACAGGGTTAAGGCAGCAGGCGTAGCCGGGCTGATCCTCTCCCTGTCCGCATTCGGGGAGAGCCTGGCTGCCTGGTATTTCGGCAGAAGGATGGCTCGTGTCTCCCCCCGCAGACTCCTTCTCCAGCGGCTGGGCTTTGGACTTGCCTTTTGCCTGGCGCTCACCCTGGCGACCAGCTCTACCCAGCTTCTGGTGCTCAGGGTCTCGCAGGCGTTTCTGGCGGGCGGCACCCTGACCATTGCCTACAGCCTCGCCAGCCGGGTCATTCCCAACCAGGGGAGGGCTTCCGGTTTCGGACTGCTGTCCAGTTTCACCATGATGGGCAACGCCATCGGCCCGATCCTGGCCGGACTGGTGGCTTCAGTTCACCTGGACTGGGTTTTCCTGGGAGACGGCATCCTCTACGGGCTGCTGGGGTTGATGGTCTACCGATGCATCGGGAGAGAGGGGAACGGCAAGGGTAAGGCGGTGGTTAGTGGATAGTGGTCAGTGGATAGTGATTGGACCCAGGCGTTAAGCATATTGTTGAACTCGGCGGCGAGCATGAATACATCAATTTACATCGATGCACAGGATGCACAGGATTTGGTTTTAGGAGTCCGGCGTCCTGTAATCCTGGGCATCCGCAAACCCGCACGGGATCATCGGCCGCGCCGGGTCGGCTTCTGCGACTTTCCCTCCAGGGGGGAGTGATTTCGCATCCCCTGGGAGCGCGGGCGTCCCGCCCGCATCCTGATCCATATGGGGGTCGCTGAGCATCAGCGCGACTTTGCAGGCAGCCACCTCGTCGGCGGTAACCGCAACGGCCAGGTCGAAGGAGAGCCGTGGCGCCGTTGGGTCGATCCAGGTGGAGGAGATGGCCGAGGCTGTGCCAAGCCTTGTGCGGGCGAGACGCCCGCGCTCCCAGGACGCCATCATCCACACAATAGACCAGGAACATGGTTTACATCCTGCCCAGATATCGGGCAAGGAGCCTTGTGCAGGCCTCAAGAATCACTCCCCTCTGGAGGGGGAGTTGGCGATGAACCAGGCGCCCTAATGTCTTTCTTCGTGGCCCTTCACGGGCCCCTTTCGAGTCTTTTCAAACCCCTTGGAGTCCCTTCGCGGATTTATCTGTAACCCCCTTAACAGATACTTAAGCCCCTTCCCGACCTTTGGCGGATCCCTCTTGAGCCTTCTCCAACCCCTTAGTCCGAAGTTCCCCCCATTTTACTCCTAGAAAATTGGCTTAAGCCATTTGTTTTCTTACATAGGGAGTTTGGAGTGTGTTTCATTGTGTTCCCATGTATAGGATTAGTATTTCTCTTGACATGAAATCTATATGTGGTATCATAGTCCCATGTACGTCGAAACCGTCCCCAACCGTAACTCTCCCCCTGCCATCCTCCTGCGCGAAGGCCGCCGTGAGGGTAAAAAGGTCCATAAACGCACCCTGGCCAACCTCACCCACTGGCCCAAGGACAAGATCGAGCGCCTCCGGCGCGTGCTCAAAAACGAACCCCTGGTCCACCCCGACCAACTCTTCCTCATCGAACGCTCCCTGCCTCATGGCCACGTCGAGCTGCTGCTGGAAGCCATTCGGCAGCTGAAGCTGCCGGCGCTGATCGACCCCCGACCCTCTCCCAAACGGGACCGGGTCTTGGCCATGATCCTCCAGCGTCTGCTCTATCCGGCCTCCAAGCTGGCCACCACCCGTCTGTGGCACACCACCACCTTGGCCGAGGAACTCTCCCTGGAGGACACCGACGAGGACGATCTCTACGAGGCCATGGACTGGTTGCTTGAGCGTCAGGACCGCATTGAGCGCAAGCTGGCCAAGCGGCACCTGGCTGAAGGCGACCCGGTGCTCTATGACGTCAGCAGCAGTTACTACGAAGGCCAGACCTGCCCCCTGATGCAGTTCGGCCACAATCGGGACGGCAAACGGGACCGGCCCATAGTGGTCTACGGTGTGCTGGCCGACGCGATGGGGCGTCCCTTGGCGGTGCAGGCCTATGCCGGCAACACGGGGGATCCGACCACGGTGCCCGATCAGGTGGAGAAGGTACGGGGTCGGTTCGGTCTGCAGCGGGTGGTGCTGGTGGGGGACCGCGGCCTGCTGACCGAGACGCAGATCAACCATCTGAAGCGTCATCCGGGACTGGGCTGGGTCTCGGCCCTGCGCCACCACCAGATTCGCCGTCTGGTGGAGAGCGAGGCGGTTCAGCTCTCCCTGTTCGATGAGCGCCATCTGGCCGAAGTCCGCAGCCCGGACTACCCCGGCGAGCGGCTCATCGTCTGCCACAACCCGCTGCTGGCCGAGCATCGGCGGCAGAAGCGGGAGGCTTTGCTGACGGCCACCGAAGAAGCGCTGGCCCGGATCGCCCGGCAGGTGGCCAGACGGACCCGCACGCCCTTATCAGCTACGGAGATCGCCGAGAAACTCGGCCGCGTCAAGAACCGCTTCCAGGTGGCCAAACACTTCCGGACCCAGATCGCAGACGGGTCCTTCCACTATGAGCGGCGCACGGAAGCCATCATCCGGGAGGCGCAACTGGACGGGTTCTACATGCTGCGGACCAGCGAACCGGCCGATTGCCTGCCAACAGCCGCAGTGGTGCGCCGCTACAAGGACCTGACGCGGGTCGAGCGGGCCTTCCGCTCCCTGAAGACCGTCGACCTGCACATCCGTCCCATTCGTCATCGGGTGGAGAGTCGGGTCCGGGCTCATCTGTTCCTGTGCCTGCTGGCCTATTACGTCCATTGGCATCTGCGGCAAGCCCTGGCCCCGTTGCTGTTCGATGACGAGGAACTGGAAGCGGAACGAGCCCGGCGAGACCCGGTGCTGGCGGCCCAACCGTCAGACTCAGCCAAACGGAAGAAGAGGAAACGCCTCACCGAGGACGGGTTACCGCTGCAGAGCCTGGAGACGCTGATGGCGCACCTGGGGACCCGGGCCCGCCACCGATGCCGATTGCCCTCGGAACCGGACGCGCCTTGCGTCCAGCGATTGACCGAGCCGACCCCGCTACAGCAACGAGCCTTCGAGCTCATCAGGATGTTCCCAGGCAACACAACCTAAGATTCCCGAGTGATGATTGAAGATAAAGGAGTTATCTTGTCGGTGGGTCAGGAACTTCGGCTTAGTGGCCCTTCGCCGTTCTTCGTGGCCCTTTGTGGATATCTTTTTTTGGCCTTTGTGGATAATCCTCAATTGTTTCAGGCAAGTCCAGCCCCCGCCCTTCCGTGCGGACCATTCGAGGGTGAAACAGGGGTGATTCAGACACGTTGTCAATTCCTCTCCAACCCCTGTTTTTTCAATCTCTTGAGCCGGTTTTTCGTCACGAGAACCCAGGTTTTTTTCAGGTAAGTCCGGCCCCCGACCCCACGACGGTGCGCATCACTCAGAGGAAAAACAGCCGTTCGTCGATGAAGACGAACCACCAATGAACACGAATAGGCACCAGGACTGATGGACTTCCTTCAACGACAACTGGCGCCAAAATGCTTTGGCACTTTTGTCCCGTTGGTGTGACCCTGTCATGGGAGGAAGCCCACCCGGGAGCGCGGGCGTCCCGCCCGCACAAATCCTCCCGCAGCTTCAGCCATCTCCTCCACCGGAATCAACCGGCAGCGGTGCCCTGCCTCTGCTTCGGCCGGGCCCATGCGGTTCCCGCCGGCAGGGCGGTCGGCTGCAACATCGCAGGGAAACTGAGCGGCAACCGAAGGGACAGCATGCGGGCGGGACGCCCGCGCTCCCGGGGGTGTCGTCCCGATGGAGAGGTGGGGGGTATCCGGCGGGCGACTTCTCTGAAAGCCGGCCTGTCCCCTTTGGGAAACTCCCGTTTGCCTGCGAGTCGGGCGCCCGCCCCCCGCGACTGGGCAGATCCATCGAGAAGGACTATAAATTGAACATCGATGCACAGGATAATCAGGACGGGAGGCTGCTGCAGGAGACGCTAACTCGGGCGATGATCGCGTGTGGATTTGAGGATGTCCGGGAACACAAGCCAGCCGTCTCCGGAAAAAATCCTGTGCATCGATGTGAATCAAAAATCTACCCGTGCTTGACTATGAACCGGTTTCCAGCCACCAGGCGCAGGCGTTTGTTTCAGATAAGGATGCGGGCGGGACGCCCGCGCTCCCAGGCGATGCACGACGGGGCGGATCATTCGAGGGTGAAACAGGTTTTGTTTCAGGTAAGTCGGGCCCCCGCCCTGCCGGGCGGATCATTCGAGGGTGAAACAATCGGAAATCGACAATCCTGTCGTGACCTTGGTTTCCCGTAGCGGTTAAACTCAACGCCTTAGTGGCCCTTCGTCGTTCTTAGTGGCCCTTCGTGGATAACTCTTTTTTCTTTTGTTTCAGACAAGCCCTATTCTCCGATGAACTGCAACAGGATCTCCCTTTGACGGGGCCGGTTGTCGAAGTCCACCAGCACCACCTGCTGCCAGGTCCCGACCCTCAACTCCTTGTCGGCGAATGGAACCTGCAGCGACGGGCCCAGCAGCGCCGCCCGGATGTGGGAAAAGCCGTTGCCGTCGCCCCAGCGTGCGTTGTGGGCATAGTGGGCTGTCCGGGGCACCAGGCGTTCCAGCGCGTCCTGGAGGTCCTGGACGCAACCGGGCTCGTATTCCAGCGTGGTCAGTCCCGCGGTCGAACCGGGGACAAACAGCGCGATCACGCCCACGGAGAGGGATTGGCTTGCCAGGGCAGAGTTGATTTCAGCGGTGATATCCACCACATCGCAGAAACCTCGAGTGGACACATGGATGGTTCGACTTTCAACCGACACGGATGCCTCTCCTTGGATCGCCCCTTGCCATGTCCTGACTCTATGCGGGTCAGTCCTCCCCCGGATAGTATTCGCCCCGGCACACGATCCGGGCCGGGCCGGTGAGCGACAACTGGTTATCCTCCTGCCAGTGAACCTGCAGGATCCCTCCCAGGGTGTGGACCTGAACCGCCCGATCGGCGGCCCCATTCAGGACCGCGGCTACGACCGCGGCACAGCCACCCGTACCCGAGGCCAGGGTTTTCCCCACTCCACGCTCCCAGAAGCGCACGGCCAGGTTGGTTCGGTCCAGGACCTGCACGAACTCCACGTTGGTGCGCCGCGGAAAGCTGGGGTGGACTTCAATCAGCCGCCCCAGTCCTTTCCAATCGGTGTTCTCCAGATCCTCCACTATCAATGAGCAGTGCGGGTTGCCCATCGATGTGACCGTGACCGGGTAGACGCGCTCCTCCACCGCTAGCGGATACCCCACCAGGGAGGCGCCCGGGGAATCAGGTTGGAAGTCGATGGCCGAAGGATCCAGAATGGGCTCCCCCATCGACAGATTGAAGGAATAGCCGGGCGGTTCGGAGTCTACCAGGTTCAGCCGCTTGGTCCCGGCACGGGTCCGGATGGCGAGGGTCCCGCTGGTTGCCTGCCCCTGCTGGATCAACAGCGCCGCCAGACAGCGCAGGCCATTGCCGGAGATCTCGGCCTCACTCCCGTCTGCATTGAAGATCCGCATGGAAAAGTGCGGCTGCCCGGAGGCCACCGTCTGCCCAAACAGGATCAGGCCGTCCGCTCCCAGAGCCAAGGAGCGCCGGCAGACCTGCCGGGCGATCTGAGAGGGATCGCTCCCGGCCAGTTGGGGGGCCTCGACAATCACAAAGTCGTTACCCAAGGCTTGTGCTTTGGCGAATCGCATCGGTGTTGTCCATCGAGAAATGCGGCCTAAAAGCAATCGCCAGCTTCGAAGTGGGTGAGTTCCTTGAATTGAAGGTAGCGGCGCCGAATATCGGAGGTCTGCAACGCCTTCAGGCGGTTCAGGCTGAAGTCTTCCACGTTGAAAGAGGCCAGGACGGAACCGTAAACGACCGCCTTGCGAAGGGTTTCATCGTTCAGCCGTTTGGATCGCGCCAGGTAGCCCACCAACCCACCGGCAAAACTGTCTCCGGCGCCGGTGGGGTCAAAGACTTCCTCCAGCGGGAAGGCCGGGGCGCCGAAAATGGATCCACCGTGGTACATGGCGACTCCATATTCTCCCTTTTTGACGACCAGAGTCCCGGGGCCCCACTCGGCAATGCGCCGTGCCGCCTTGGTCAGATTGTGCTCCCCAGTGAGCATCCGGACTTCGGCGTCGTTGATGATCAGGATATCCACCCGCCGCAGGGTCTCCCGGAGCTGGTCGGGCTTGGACTCAATCCAGTAGTTCATGGTGTCGCAGGCTACGAACCGGGGTTTTTTCACCTGGGAGAGCACCCCTGCCTGCAGCACCGGATCGATATTGCCCAGGAAGACGCAATCCGAATGCCGATAAGCGTCGGGAATGCGCGGCCGGAAGCTTTCAAACACGTTGAGCCGGGTCTCCAGAGTCCTGGCTTCATTGAGGGCATAGCCGTATTCCCCTCTCCAACGGAAGGTCTTTCCCGGAGCTTTTTGCAGCCCCTGGATATCAATGGAGAAATCCCTGAACAACTGCAGGTGCTCTTCCGGGAAGTCCTCCCCAACCACGGCAACCAGTCGAACCGGAGCAAAAAAGCTGGCCGCCAGGGAGAAATAGGAGGCAGAGCCTCCCAGGACCTCCTCGGCTTTTCCAAAAGGCGTTTGAACGGAATCGAAAGCCACCGAGCCCACGACCAGGATTGACATCAGCGGTAGGTTCTCCTTGAGAAAGGGTTTCAGGTTAGCGGAGCCCCAGCTAGCGGGCGGAACATACGCGAGTGAAACAACGGGTCCTTATGCCTATCGGGAGCAGGGGCCATGTCCCGTTAATTCGGTTGGCTGCATCATTGAACATCGACACACAGGATAGACAGGATAAACAGGACGAGACGCTGTTGCACAAGAAGCTGACTGGCTCGATAATCGAGTGCGCGTTTGTGGAAAACCTCAGTGTCCTTCGTGGTACTTCACGGATCTCTTTCGAGTCTTTTCCAACCCCTTGGAATCCCTTCGCGGATTCATCTTTTGCCCTCTTAACAGATCCTTTATCGCCCTTGGTGGAAATCTTTTCTCCCTTCCCAACCTTTGGCGGATCCCTCTTGAGTTTTCTCCAACCCCTTCGTGGCCCTTCGTAGTCCTTCGTGGCCCTTCGTGGATTTCTTTTTTTGGCCTTTGTGGATAGCCCTCAATGGTTTCAGGCAAGTGGGGCCCCTGCCCTGCCGGGCAGATCATCCGAGAGTGAAACAATCAGAAATCGACTATCCCGTCGTGACCTTGGTATCCCGTCGCGGTTAACCTCAACGCCTTAGTGGCCCTTCGTCGTTCTTCGTGGCCCTTCGTGGATAACTCTTTTTCTTTTGTCTTTTTTCTGTTGTTTCAGGCAAGGTATTTGCCGATCAGTGGGCGCAACTTTTCCTTGATGGCGGCGGGAATGCGGTCTCGATCCGTCAGCAACGCCGACTTCAGGGCCGAGCGGCACTTGCAGGCCGGCGTTTCTCCCAGTTGGGCCACCGCTTCACGGATCAGCTTTTGGGCGTTTTCACTATTTTGATTCAGAACGGCGATCACTTGATCCACCGTCACCGCCTCGTGTTCCGGATGCCAGCAGTCATAGTCGGTCACCAGGGCCAGGGTGGCGTAGCAGATCTCAGCTTCCCGGGCAAGCTTGGCTTCCTGAAGATTGGTCATCCCGATCACATCCATGCCCCAACTCCGGTAGAGTTGCGACTCGGCCAGGGTGGAAAAAGCCGGCCCCTCCATGCAGAGATAGGTGCCTCCGCGCCTTGCGGTCACCCCGACGACTGCTGCCGCCGACTCCAGTTTTCGGCTCAGGTCGGGGCAAACCGGATGGGCAAAGCTGATGTGACCCACCAGCCCTTCTCCAAAGAAAGTCGAAACCCGACCGCGGGTTCGATCGAAGAATTGATCCGGGATGAGAACATCCAGCGGCCGATGCTCCTCCTTGAGAGATCCCACCGCGCTGGCCGAAATCAGCGTCTCCACCCCCAGGATTTTCATGGCGTAGATGTTGGCCCGAAAGTTGAGCTCCGAAGGCAGGATGCGATGACCCCGGCCGTGTCTGGCCAGAAAGGCGACCCGTTTTCCGCTCAGCCTTCCGACCGCCAGCCGGTCCGAGGGGGGACCGAAGGGCGTCTCAACCGCGACTTCCTCCACCTCCTCCAGGCCTTCCATGCCGTAGAGACCGCTGCCTCCAATAATACCGATGGAAATGGGTTGCAACATCCCTCCTGCGCCAGGGACGGGCTGCCCCAGGCCGGCAGTTCAGTCCTCGACCAACTCAATCAGCACGCCATGAGTCGAACGCGGATGGAGAAAGGCGATCCGGCGGCCCCGGTACCCGGTTCCGTCCGCTTCGGGAAGCGTCTGGATACCGGCCTTGCGGAACGCCGCCAGCTTTTCATCCAGGTCCCGGACCTTGAAGCAGATGTGGTGCACGCCTTCTCCCCTCTTGGCCAGGAACCGGTGGATGGGCGAGGTGGAATGGGTGGCCTCCAAAAGCTCGATCCGACTCTCTCCAACCGGCAGCATGGCCACTCGCACCTGCTGCTCCTCAACGGTGATGGCAGCCTCGATTTCGAGCCCCATGGCCACCTGATAACTGCGCAGAGCCTCTTCGATGGAATGGACGGCGATGCCAATGTGGTCGAGCTTCATGAACCTGGAGGGCCTCTACTCGCGCGGCTCTGCACTGGAAAGCGCCCCGGCAAGGGCCTGGATGTTATCCTAAATGCCTCTGTGCGAATAGCATTTTCAAGGGGAGTGCTCCCAACCACGGGGAACTCCGTTGCCGCGGAAGCACGCCCTTTGCAGCCAGAATCGGACGCGGCGTTGGGAGGCTTCTCCTGCCGCCAGGCAGCCATCTCGCGGACTCGATGGGAAACGAGGTGTCCCCCCCCCCCGGGCTTTCCCGGGAACTGTGCTAGGATGCAGCCTTTTGAGCCTCTCCTCCCGAGCCCGAGGATTGCATGCTGGAATCGCTGGTTGACCGCATCAAGGCCAGCCTGGTCAAGTACGTTCAGGACCGCTACGGGTATTCCCTGTCCCAGCTGGTCGCGGAACAACCACCCAGGGTCGAACTGGGCGATCTGGCCTTTCCCTTTTGCTTCGAGCTGGCCAAGAAGCTCAAAAGGGCGCCGCGTCAGATCGCTGCCGAGATCGTGCAGGACCTGCCCGATATTCCGGGTGTGGCCAAAGTGGAGGTGGCGGGGCCGGGCTACCTCAATTGCTTCCTGAAGCGGGATGACATTTTCCGGAGACTGTTACAGCCACCCCGGGAGCAACCCCTTTCTCCAGACTCGGGCAAGGTCATTCTCGAGCACACCAATATCAACCCCAACAAGGCCGCTCACATCGGACACCTGCGCAACGCCGTCTTGGGCGACACCTTTGCTCGCCTGCTGCGGTCGGTCGGCGAGCGGGTGGAAATCCAGAATTATATCGACGATACCGGCGTCCAGGTCGCCGACGTGGTGGTCGGCTTCAAGTATCTGGAAAAGAAGACCCTGGAGGAAATCCAGGCCCTTCCAGGCAAGTTCGACAACTACTGCTGGGATCTCTACGCCAGGATATCCCCCTTCTATGACGCTGCTCCCGAGAACCGCGAGCTGCGGGGCCGGACGCTTCGGGAGATCGAGGCAGGCGAGGGAGAAACCGCCGACATCGCCCGCTACGTTTCCAGCACCATTGTCCGCTGTCATCTGGCCACCATGAGTCGCATTGGCGTTGCCTACGACCTCCTCCCCAAGGAGAGCGACATCCTTCACCTCAATTTCTGGGGTCACGCCTTCGACCTCTTGAAACAAGCCCAAACGATCCACTACGAAACCGAGGGAAGACACCAGGGGTGCTGGGTCATGAGAGCAGTAGACTCCAGCCCGCGGGGCCAGGCCGGTTCCTCAGCCAGTAAGTCGGGGCACGAGGAGGACAAGATCATTGTCCGCTCCAATGGCACCGTCACCTATGTCGGCAAGGACATCGCCTATCAACTTTGGAAGTTGGGACTGCTGGGCATGGATTTTTTCTATCGTCCCTTCCACACCTATCCGGACGGCCATCGGGTCATGATGACCCATTCCTCCGCCAATCAGGATTCGGCGGACTCGGATTTCGGCCGGGGCGAACGCGTCTACAACGTGATCGACTCCCGACAATCCTACCTGCAGAACATCGTAGTTGCCAGCCTGCGGGCTCTGGGATTCCACCGGCAGGCCGATCGCTCCACCCACTTCTCCTATGAGATGGTGGGCCTCTCCCCGGCCTGCTGCCAGGATCTGGGGATCCAACTGTCCCAAGAGGACCGGCGGCGCCCCTACCTGGAGGTCTCCGGGCGCAAGGGCCTGGGGGTGAAGGCTGACGAGCTGATCGACACGCTGCTGGAAAGATCGGCAGCCGAGGTCCGGGCTCGTCACCCGCAACTCGCCGGTGGTGAGGTCCGGGCCATCGCCCACTCCATCGCGGTCGGCGCCCTGCGCTATTTTCTGCTGAAGTACACCCGCAACTCGGTCATCGCCTTTGATTTCAGGGAGGCTCTGAACTTCGAAGGGGAAACCGGACCCTATCTCCAGTACACGGTGGTGCGCACCAACAGCATTTTTCGCAAGGTCGAAGAGCTCGATTCCCGTTTCGGCCGCCGATCGCTCCTGGAATCCGTCGACAAGGCGGAAGCCGCCGCCTTCCTCGACCAGGCGATCACCGATGACTTCTGGACTCTGATCTACCTGGCCGCGCAGCTCGAGACCCACGTCCGCGTCGCCATTCAGACCTGTGAGCCGGCCGGAGTGGCCAAATACCTCTTCAGCTTGGCCCAGGCCCTCAACCACTTCTACCACCGCCATCGGATCAAGGACGAGCCGGATCCCTTGAGAAAATGGTTCTATCTGGCCCTGATCACCATCCTGCGAGACCAGTTGCAAAAGGGCCTGGATCTGCTGGGAATTTCCGTTCCGGACAAGATGTAAAGGACGGTGGGGCCGATCCCTCAACTCCCCGTGCTTTGATAGCCCCGCACCCCTCTTTTCCACAGGAACAGCGCCAACAACAGAAAGGTCGCCGCCACCAGGGGAACCAGGGCAAAGAAGGCCGCAAATTCGTGGCGCTGCAGAAAATAGGTGGTTGGGTAGAAGGACGCGAAGGCGAAAGGAATAATCCAGCTCAACAGGAACTGGATAAAGACATTGTAGATGGTCACCGGATAACGCCCGAAGGCGATCATGTTGTAGACGGGAGGAGAAACGCCGACCCTGTCCTCAAACCAGAAGCTCAGGCTGCTGAGCATCACGAATACCGAGAGATAGATGGTTACGCCGCAGACCACCATCAGCAGAAACAGAAGCGCGTCCAGGGCTGTCAGGGGCAAGTCCAGCTTGTGCCAGACATAGACGATGACCGCCAGACCGGTGGCAAACTCCTGGAAGGATTCGATCCGAAAGGCTTCGAAGATGACCTGAAAGAGGGAGTGCAGCGGCCGCAGCATGACCTGATCGAAGCGGCCCTCCATGATGTAGCGCTCGCCGAACTCATAGAGGTTCATGCTGAGCACATTGAAGAGACCCAGACAGACCAGGTTGAATCCGTAGATGAAGAGCAGTTCCTCAAAGGCCCACCCCTGAAGAGAGCTCACTCGATGAAACAGGATATAGAGGAAACCGAAACTGGCCACCGTGCCTGCCAGGCTGGTGGACACCGAGATCAGGAAGTCTCCCGGGTAGGCCAGGCGGACCTTGAGGTACTGGGCGAAATAGTAGGCCAGAATGGAGAGGTGTCTCATTCGGCTCTTCCCGGTGGTGTAACGTTCATGTCCATCAAAACCAACCCCGTTGCTGCGCCAGTGCCGTGAGTTGAGGGTAGAGGTTCACCCCCCCTGCACGGTCAGTTTCAGGGCTGCTTTCCGCCAGAACCAGTGGCCCAGGCCCACCAGCACCACCGTCCATCCCAAGCCCGACAAGAAGCTGATGACAAGCTGCTCTCCCTGGAACTTGCCCATATAGATCATGAGCGGGGTGAAGCTGATCAATTGAAAGGGAAGCCATCCGGAAATTCGCGCCAGTGACTCCGGAAAGAAACTGATCGGAATCAGCAGGCCGGAAAGGATCTCGACCAGAAAATACTTGGCGCGAATGAGTCCCAGGATGGAGTGCAGGTAGACGGCGCAGGTGCCCACCAGGAAATTGATGGCGGCAAAGATCAGAAAAGAGAACACCAGAGACGCCAGAAAGGCCAAGGCCGCGTCAAGGGAGGCCGGAGCCCGCAGGGGAAAGACGACCAGGATGGCCAGGCCGGTGGGGATCGTGAACATGAAGAGCCGAAAGAACGACTCGCCCCCCGCCAGGGCGATATTCATCCATTGGTAGTTCACCGGCCGGGTCATCTTGGCGGCGATGTGCCCCAGAAGGATGTCATTGGCGATTTCCCGATCGATATTGTTGAAGTAGAAGGTACGAATAATAAATCCAACCGATACATAGGTAATCATTTCCTCGAAGGTGAACTCTCCCAGCAACTGCTTGCCCTGATAGAGCGCTTTCCAGATGAAATAATAGACGGAAACGTTGACCAGATAGGTCAAGATCCCCGTGTAGTAGCGCAAACGGTAGGCCAGGATCTTGAGGAAGGCGATTCTGGCGAAGGCAATATAGGGGCTGACCGTCAATTAGTGTCCTGTCTCAGAAATATGATTACCATCTCCGATGGAGGTTCCACAGGGAACCGGTGGTTTCCGTAGATCCTTTGCGTTTCAGCCAACTGGCACCGTTCTGCTCTCTCCCCCGGGAACCTCCATCGGCCCAAGGGGTTCGGGCGGAACGGCGCCGTCTTCGGCGTCGCTCCTCCTTACAATGAATGAGCATTGCCTCGTCGTCGCTCCTAGAATCCGGCGCCGTTGCGCTCCGAAAGATGGCAACCCTATTTCGGAGACAGAACACTCGACGCGACCTCGCCGCGGCTGTAGATCTCACGCACGATTTCCTCGATGGTGGTATCGTCCAGGGTGATGTCCCGAACGGCCAGGGAGTTCACGATGGCCTTGATCAACTCGGCAGAGGCAACCTGCTTCTTGTCGAACACGGCCTGGCAGCGAAGGGCGTCCAGCTGCTGGAACTCCACCGAAGAGTTGAACCCCAACCGCCCGAAATCGACCCTCTCCGGTTCTCTCAACTCAAAGACGATTTGGGACTTGCACTCAAATCGTCCCCGCAGAGCTTCCAAGCTGCCATCGAAGAGCAGGTGCCCGCGGTCGATGATCAAAACCCGCCGGCAGAGCTCTTCGATATCTGAAAGATCGTGGGTGGTCAAAACCACCGTGACCTTCAGCTCGGCGTTGATCCTCTTGAGAAATTGCCGGATATTCTCCTTGGCCACCACGTCCAAGCCGATGGTGGGCTCATCCAGGAACACGATCCTGGGGGAATGCAGGAAGGCGGCCGCCAGATCGCAGCGCATCCGTTCTCCCAGGCTCAGCTTGCGCACCGGCGTGTGCAGCAGGGGTTTCAGGTTGAGGACCGCGTCGAAGATCTCCAACTGCTCCTCGAAGTCCCGGTCGCTGACGTCGTAGATGCGCTTGAGCAGCCGGTAGGACTCAATCACGGCAATGTCCCACCAAAGCTGGGTCCTCTGTCCGAAGACCACCCCGATTCCCCGCGTGTACTGGTGCCGATCCCGATAGGGAATGTAGCCGTTGGCCCGAATCGACCCCGAGGAGGGCACCAGAATCCCGGTCAACATTTTGATGGTGGTGGATTTCCCCGCCCCGTTGGCTCCGATGTAACCGACCATTTCACCGGGATCCACGGTGAAGGAGATGTCGTCGACCGCCTTCACCTCCCGGGGGCTCCTCCGAAAGAGGTTTTGAATGCCTCCCCAGACGCCCTCCTTGCGGTCGTAGGTCTTGAACCGCTTGGACAATCTGCTGACTTCTATGACTGCCATAATCGAATCGCCTTGTCTTGTCTGAAACAACAGAAAAAAGACAAAAGAAAAAGAGTTATCCACGAAGGGCCACGAAGAACGACGAAGGGCCACTAAGGCGTTGAGTTTAACCGCTACGGGATATCAAGGTCACGACAGGATTGTCGATTTCCGATTGTTTCACTCTCGTATGATCCGCCCGGCAGGGCGGGGGCCGGGCTTGCCTGAAATCCATTGAGGGATTATCCCCGAACGACATTCACAAAGGGCACGAAGGACCAATTAAGGATATCCGCCAAGGGGCACGACGAACCACGAATGGACACAAATGGACACCAATAAACTGATTAATGGGTTGTTAATTGTGGGGGTTGTGACAACTGATCTCGCCTAAAATCCGCATCTACCATCCACAATCTACGACCAGCAAATCACCAAACTTGACTCATCTGTCCATGTTCTCTCGAAATAAGAGATCCAGCCACATGTCTGACACCCATTGAGGCGGTTTTCCCCGACGGAGAAGCAGTCACACTAAGGGCATAAAATCGCAGAAGGATTTGGGTCCCGCTTGTCGTTGACGGAGGTTCATCTATTGAATTTGTGTCTATTTATGTCCATTTGTGGTTCATTTTCATTAACGGTCACCCGTTTTTCCTCGAATGATCCGCAGGGCACCGCGAGGGCCCGGCTAACTGGATGACATCTATAGAAGCCGGCCTCCCGCATTGTCTTCCGCAGCCCTGACGCAACCAAGCCGGTCGGGGAAGCCGTTATACTGCAGCGGCGGCGGCAAATTCCCACCTCCGCCGTGAGGCGCCGGTATCCCGGCTGCCCGATTGGGTGCTGTCAGTGGAAGATTCAGGAGGTGGGCCTGAAATAGAGAACCATGGCGGCCCCTACGGCTACCAGGACAAACCCCAGATAGAGCAGCGGATTGGGGGCCGCCTTGGGAGGATGGAGCAACACCGACCCCAAGACGTTCACCAGCGGAGCGCCGCCAAACACCAGCGGCATGACGTACAGGGGTTTTCCTCCGGACTTGAAGGCCCAGATGATACAGATGGCCCCGGCCGCTCCCAGGCAACCGGCCAGGATGGCCGTCAGGGTCCCACCGGTGGTGAACCCTGCGAATTCTCCCTTGGACCACAGGGCCACGGACGGCACCAGGACGGCAATCAGAAAGTAGGCAAAGCCGACGCAGAGGAGTGCACGAAGCGGACTGGCCAACTGGGCCTGACCGCGATGCAAGATGACGCCGTACATGCCCCAGGCCAGTACCGCGCCGCACACAAAGGTTAGCCAGTTCATTATTATCGTCTTCCTTTCCTGTCGTTCACAAGCTGCTCCGGGGGGCGGTGCTCTCCGAAACAGTAGAGAAACTCCCGAGTCCGAATGTAAAGCCTGCCCCCGGAGATGGCCGGTGTCGCACTGCATTCGCTGCCGAGGTCGTTCACCGACAATACCTGCCAGTCGGCTCCCGCCCGGATGACACTCACCTTCCCTTCGTGGCTGACGGCGAAGATCTTATCATCCCCCGCCACCGGTGAAGCAAAGTATGTTCCCAGGGCCTCCCGGATGCGATCCTGTTTGAGCACGCTGCCGCTGGAGGGGTCCAAAGCGGTCAGTATGCCCCCTTCCTTCATCAGATAGAGAATGCCCTTGTAAAGCAGCGGAGAGGGCACATTGGGCAACGACCGTTGATACCTCCACAGCAGATTGCCTGCGGTCATGTCTCCCCTGCCACCGAGACGGATACCCAACGCCCCGTTGCGGGCCGATCGCTTGGCCCGGTAAATCCGCCAATCCCGGCTCTCCAGGAAGCCGGTACGATCCAGGTCCAACCGGCCAAAATCCCACTTCAACCGCAGACCGGCCATTTCCTGTTGGGAGAGGCGCCGGTCTCCATCCGCATCCCGCTCCAGCAGGATATCGTCAAAGGCCGCCACCTCCTCCTGCTGGCCGTCGTCCGCCCCCCCGGCCCTTCCATTCAGGTAGAGCACCTCTCGGCTGATCACGGGGGTCGATTTCATCTGCCAGGTCAAGCCGCGTATCCACCAGATCTCCTCTCCGCTCCCCACCGAGTAGGCCGTCAATTGATGGGACCCCGAGACCAGCGCCTGCAGTTCTCTCCCCTGCGGCCGGTAGAGCACCGGAGTGGAGAACCCGCGTGTGAACCCGGGGCGTTCCACCCGCCAAAGGACTCGACCCGTGGTCTGATCGACCGCCACAAAAAAGGATCCGCTTTCCTGGTCGCAGATCATCAGGACCTTGCCGTCGGCCAGAATGGGAGAAGCCGCCAGCCCCATGGGGTTGTTGAAGGGCCCCATGGGCAGGCGCCAGCGCTCCCGGCCTTCCGGGCCGAACGAAATCAGGCCGAAATCGCTGAAGAAGGCGTAAACGTTGCTGCCGTCGGTCACCGGAGTGGGAGAGGCGGGCCCGTTGGCCCGGTGCATCACCTCGGATCTGGGCCGCGGGACTTCCCTTTTCCACCGCAAATCGCCGCTGGACCGGTCCAGGCAGATCACCCATAATCGCTCTCCTTCCACGGCCGACAGAAAGATGCGGTCCCGGGTCAGGACCGGTGAAGAGCGACCGGGCCCGGTTGAAGCGCGCCAGACCAGGTTTCGGTGGGGTCCGAACCGCACCGGTAAGGAGGAAGTCTCCATGACTCCGGAGGCGTTCCCTCCTCGAAACTGGGACCACTCCGCGGCCGCAACCCGCTGGACAGGGTGACCCAGGAACAGGAGCAACACCACCGAGACACCGCTGGTGAAGGCTCGACCCGGGCGACAACCAAACCGCCTTCCAACGAAACCGCGCCAGCCGGCGTTCCCGCCGCCAGTCCCTCTCTCCATGCCCATGGCAGTCCTCCACCGCAAGAAATGCTTCACCATGGTCCCCATTGCCTTCTCCTCAAAGTCGCACCCATCGGTTGGCCTTGAACTCGGGCCGAGGCAAGGACCCCTGGGGCACAATGGACACCGGTATGCGCAAACCGAATGCCGACCGCAGGTCGGTCTCCAGCTGCCTTCCCAGCTTCGGGCCGTCGACAGACTCGGAGGAAGCCTCTGCCTGGACCCTCAACTGGCAAAGGGTTCCCCGATGGTCGACTTCCACCCGGTACTCCGCAACCTCGCGGCAACCGCGGATCACCGCTTCCACCGCGCCGGGGTAAAGGTTGACTCCCCGAACCACTACCATATCATCGCTGCGGCCCAGGATCCCACCCTCCAGGCCCAGTTCCCAACTGCCGCAGGCACAGGGCAGCGACCGAGCCGGCCGGACCAGATCCCCGGTCCGATAGCGCAGCAGGGGAGAACCGGTCCGACCCAGGGTGGTCAAGACCAATTCCCCGATATCTCCGGACGCAACCGGCCGGTGGTCTCCCGGATCGATGACTTCGGCAAGGTAGGCCGGCTCCATGACGTGCAGCAGCTGCGGCTCCCGGGGACAGCCATAACTGACCGGGCCGGTCTCGGTCATCCCATGGTGGTCCACCACCCGCGCGTTGGGCCACAGCCGCTCGATCGTGCTAACGGTGGCGCCGATGCTTCCCCCCGGCTCGCCGGCCACAAGAATGGTCCCGACACTTCCCCGGCTCAAGTCGATCCGCTGCTCGACCGCCACCTCACCCAGTCGCAGGGCATAGGTCGGCGTGCAGCAGAGTACGGTGACGCCGTTTTCCAGAATGGCTCCCAGCCGGGCCAGGCTGCTCATGCCTCCTCCGGGAATGCACAGGCAGCCCCTTTGCGCGGCCGCCTCGAAGGCGGTCCAGAACCCCAGAAATGGACCGAAGGAAAACGCAAAAAATAACCGGTCTCTAGAGGAGACCCCGGCCGCCTCGAAGACCCGGTCCCAATTGTCGAGCATCCATTGCCAGCTTTCCGGCGTATCCAGCCAGTGCATTGGCTTACCGGTGGTGGCGCTGGTGCGGCTGAACCGGCTGTAGCGGTCCAGTCTATAGGTCAAATTAGAGCCGTAGGGAGGGTGGCGGCGCTGATCCTCGACCAGTTCGGCCTTTTCGGTGAAGGGCATGGAGGACCGGAAGGCATCCAGCGTTGTAACCTCCGCGGAGAGTCCCGCCTCTTGCAGCCTGGGGGCATAGAAGGGATTGCCGGCCCGCAGTGAGCCCAAAAGATCCCGCAGTCGGGCAAGCTGGGTGGCCTCTATCCCGCTACGGGCGTGGAGTGACGGGCCTCCGACCACGGGATCCGGTTTGGCTCGGCCAGTTTGCAATGTGGTCACTCCAGGGCCGATGGGCCCCCCGGGCACCGCCGGCCGTAGCCGCCTGTTCTCGTTGGGCTGCTGGCCGCTGGCGCAGGCGCCTTGTTTCGCCCTTTATGAGCCGTCCCGTCATGCGGGGCGGCGGCTCGGAAAAGTGAATAGTGGACAGTGATCAGCGGCTGGTGTCCTGTCTCAGAAACAAGATTACCATCTCCGATGGAGGTTCCATCGGCCCAAAAGGATAAGTAGTTACGCCCTACGATTCCGACGTCTGGTCCTGGCGTCGAGCACGGGTGGATTTCCGATTCACATCGATGCACAGGATGCACAGGATTTTTTCCGGAGACGGCTGGCTTGTATTCCCGGACATCCTCAAATCCGCACACGATCATTGCCCGAGTCAGCGTCTCCTGCAACAGCCTCCCGTCCTGATTATCCTGTGCATCCTGTGCATCGATGTTCAATTTATAGTCCTTCTCGATGGATCTGCCCAGTCGCGGGGGGCGGGCGCCCGGCTCGCAGGCAAACGGGAGTTTCCCAAAGGGGACAGGCCGGCTTTCAGAGAAGTCGCCCGCCGGATAACCCCCACCTCACCATCGGGGACGACACCCCCGGGAGCGCGGGCGTCCCGCCCGCATGCTGTCCCTTCGGTTGCCGCTCAGTTTCCCTGCGATGTTGCAGCCGACCGCCCTGCCGGCGGGAACCGCATGGGCCCGGCCGAAGCAGAGGCAGGGCGCCGTTCCCGGTTGATCCAAGTGGGGGAGATGGCCCAGCCTGTGCCAGGCTTTGTGCGGGCGGGACGCCCGCGCTCCCAGGAAGCCATCATCCCATGACATCGTCACACCAAGGGCACAAAATCGCAGAAGTATTTTGGTGCCGCTTGTGGTTGAAGCAGGTCCATCTGTCTTCTGGTCTATTTGTGTTTATTCGTGTCCATTGGTGGTTCGTCTTCATTAACGATCGGCTGTTTTTCCTCGAATGATCCGCCCGGCAGGGCGGGGGGCCGGCTAAGCGGGCGCCATCCCGATCTTGTCGCTGATGGACTTGGGAATGGGAATGGAAACCATGGGGCCCTGGGGTTCGGGCCTGGAAACGCAGGCCACCACCAGCCTGCCCCGGGCGACTTCCCGGGACGGACCTTCGTTCAGCATCCGAAAGGTGAAGGAGTAGACCAGGGAGCGTTCCCGCTTTTCCACCACCTGCAAGTGTATCTCGACCAAGTCTTCGAAACGGAGGGGATGACGAAAATCACAGGTTGCGTGAACACGGGGCCAGCCGATCCCTGGATGTCTCCGGGTGTCGTAAATCGAAAATCCCAGGGAGCGAAAGAAAGCTTGCTCCGCGGCTTCCATAAAGCGAAAGAAGTTGGAGAAGTGCATGATGCCCGCCATGTCGGTGTCGGAAAAATCCACCCGGCGGGTCAACTTGAACTCGAAGGCTCCGGTCTTCATCGCGCCTCGATCAGAGCCTGTCCGTGAGACAGGGGCTCGGGAGGAGCGGCAAATTCGGCAATGCCGTCGAACAGCGGCTGCAGATCACCGAAGAGATTGCCGATCAGACAGTCGGTCAGATCTCCTCTCAGTTGAGGAAACCGCTCAATGAAGGACCGAAAGCTGAATTCCTGGTCGTAGAAGGCATACACCAGCTTCCGCATGGCCTCCAGACCCCGCGTCATCTCTCTCCCGTAGGCATCGAACCGCCCGGCGGAACAGTCTCCTGAAGTCAGGGCCCGATCGGCGGCTTCGGCGGCCAGTTCCCCGCCCCGCAAGGCCAGAAAGACCCCGGAGGAGAAGACCGGGTCCAGAAAAGCAAAGGCGTCACCGACCAGCACCAGCCCGTTGGCCGCGCAATACCTGGATCGATAGGAGTATTCCCCGGTCACCCAGTAGCGGCCCACCTGCCTGCCGGGCGCCAGGTGATCCCGGATCCAGGGATTCTTCCCGATCTCCTGCTGAAAGATGGCCTGCGGATCCCGAGCGTTCCGATAGAGGTAGTCCTTTTCGGCCACGATGCCCACGCTGACCCGGTCCTCGGGCAGGGGGATGTACCAGAACCAGCCCTTTCGGGGAAGGTAGGCCACGGTGGTGGCTCCTTCGTCCAGTCCCGGGTCCCGCCGGGTCCCCTGGTAATAGGTCCAGATCGCAATCTTGTTCAACCTGGGGTCGCGCACCTTCCAGCGGTTTCGGGTCATGCTGAAGACCTCGCGCCCGCTGGCATCCAAGGTCAGGGGCGCCCGAAACTCGTGCTTCAGGCCCTGGCGATCCATCGCCCTCACCCCCGCCACCGCCCCCTGCCGCTCGACGGTCTCGACGGCCCGAGTCCCCTCCCGGACTTCCACGCCCTTTTCGCGAGCGTTGTCGAGCAACATCAGGTCGAATTCGCTGCGCAACACCTGCCAGGTCGTGGCCGCTTCATGGCGAAGATGCTCGAAGAAATAAAACGGGGTCGAGACGGTGCCTTCGGTGCTGACAAACTGAACGCTGTATTTCCTGGGGAAGTGAGAGCCCTTGATCTTGTCGATGACCCCCAGCCGCTCCAGGGTGAAGTAGCAGTAGGGCATCAGGGACTCCCCGATGCGATAGCGCGGAAACTGTTCCTTCTCCAGCAACAGGACTCGCCATCCCTTTTGAGCCAAGAACGCACCGGCGGTGGCGCCGGCGGGACCGCCGCCGACCACGATGGCATCGAAGGGATCACCCCGGCGGGACCTGTTGTCGCGGGACTTCATCAACCCACTGCTTTCCATCGGTCAGCTATAGCGGCTGCCCCGATGCCGGCTCAAGAAAAAGTCCGGCAGAAGGCGGTCCACCTGCAGCAGTCCCTCACGGCTGAGCCTGAGGCTGTTGTCATCCACCTCCAGGTAGTTCCGCTGCTGAAGACTTTGCAGAGGCAGGGCGAATCGCTGCCGGATATCGGTATCGAATTTCTCTCGAAAGTAGCTGGGCCGAACCGTTCCCAACTTGAATTGCAGGATCAGTTCGCGGATGAGGCGTTCTTCGTGGCTGGGCGTCAGCGCCCGGTAAATGGGAAGCCGGCCTTCCTCCAGGCTTTTCTGGTAACCCGGCAGGTCGTGTTGGTTCTGGTAATGGGTGCCATTGACATGGGAAAAGGAGGCCACGCCCAGTCCGATCAGGTCGGCGCCGGTCCAGAGCAGGTCACGGTAGAGAAAGCGGGTGCGGTCAGGATCCTTGACCGCCGTGTAGGCACTGCTGACGGAATAACCGGCCCGCTCCATAAGGGAGAAGGCCTCGTTCACCCAGGCCCGTTTGGTTCCCCAATCGGCCACCGGCGCCACGTTCTTTCCGGCGGCCTTCATCTCCTGGAAAACGGTGGTGTTGTAGGGAATCTCCATCTGGTAGACGGTGACGCTGTCGGGCTCCATCTCCAGAGTTCGACGCACGCAGTCCCGCCAGTTTCGGTCCGTTTCACCCACCATCCCCGCAATCAGATCGATGTTGATTTGCGGAAAACCAACCGACCGGGCGATCCGATAGGCCCGGTCGATTTCCCGAGAACCATGGGCGCGGCCATTGGCCTTGAGGATCGAATCGTCAAAATTCTCGATACCCAGGCTGAGCCGGGTCACGCCGATATCCCGGATCACCCGCAGTTTGTTTTCCGTGAGGGTTCCAGGCTCGCATTCGAAGGTAATTTCTTCCGCCGCATCCCAGGAGAGCTGCGCCTTCATCCGGTCGGCGAGCTGCACAAGCTCCTTTGAGGAAATGTAGGAGGGCGTGCCGCCACCGAAATAGATGAATACCGGCCTGCGGGCGCCGATAAAGGGCTTTGCGGCGTAGAGTCTCAACTCGCTGGCCACCGCGGCCAGATATTGCTGGACAGCCGGAGCGTCCTGTTGAGTATACACCTTGAAATAACAGAAATGGCAACGCTTGCGGCAAAAGGGAATGTGCAGATAAATGCCCAGGGGGGTCTGGGGACCAGGCGGCCGTTGAAGGGCGGCTGAAGCTTCACCCACCCGTTCCGGTTTCCAGAAGGAATAGGGAGGGTAGTTGGAAACGAAGTAGTTCCCCGCGGTCGTCCGGTCGCCGGTCCGCTGGGTCCTGGAGTTATCCGAGCTCATGAATATCCTCAACCTGCACAGGCATTTATAGCAGCCTCTAGCCCGCACTTCTCACCGGGTCGCTAGAACCATGATGAAAAGTAGTTTATCTTCAACACGTTGATTGGTCCCAATTAAAGGCCTTGTAGGTACAGACGGCGCTGGGCGCGCCCTGGCTTGTCCTTTTCCCCTCGGCGCGCACATGCTCGCTCGACCGTAGCGACCGCTACGCTCTTCGCTCACGAGCACGCGCTGAGGGGAAAATTCCTGCGCCATGATCACACCCCCCGGTGAGAAATGCGGGCTAGTCCTTCGCCATCAACATTCTAGCATGGCTCCCGCCGATTGCAATTCACACGCTGCACCCGGCGCCGAGGCCCGGGCGCCGGGTGGAATGCCCACTTCCCTGGAAGAATCGGGGGGAGACAGAATAGTGGCGGGTGGTCCGGTGGAAAAAAGAGGCTTCGACAGCGCCGAACGATCTTCCCGGCAAAGTCATTCCTCCGGAGTTTCGTCAGGGACCTTGGAGGGAACGGGCGCCGGTACTCCCCACAGCCGATTGGCCGCCACTACCCCCGCCAATGCAATGGCGGCCCCCAGATTCAGGCCGGGACCCAGGTTGTAACCCTGAACCAGAAGGTCCGGAGAGAGCAGGCAGGCAGCAGCGGCGAAGAGGATCAATCGCTGGCCTAGCCCGAGGGGGCGCCTGAGATGCCCGGCAATGGCGGCCGCCAGCGCGAAGATGCCCAGAATGGCCGTACCCACTTCCAGTCCCAGCACCCACAAATTGCCAAGCCGGGTCAAATCCAGGGAGGCGTTGGTGGTGATCCGATCGCTGAGGCGACTGCTGGTATCCCGCGGCACCAGCAGCAGCAGCTCGGGCCGGTAGACGAACATGAAAGGCAAGGTGAAGCCGACCAGGGCGAAACGGAAGGAGGCCAGTGCCGTCTTCATGATTTTGGCCTTGGCGATGGAGGCGCTGGCATAGGCGGCCAGCGCCACCGGCGGGGTCACCATCGACATCATCCCGAAATAGAAGATGAACAGATGGGCCGCCAAGGGCTGGACACCCATCTGTTCCAGCAGCGATCCCATCAAGGTGGCCATCAGCAGGTAGCAAACCACCGAAGGCACACCCATGCCCAGAACAATGGAACAGATCATGATTCCCACCAGGGCCAGCAGCAGGCTCGATTCCACCACGCTCTTGATGACATTGCTGAAGTCGGTGGCGATTCCCGTGGACTGGACGACACCAATGATGATCCCGACACAGGCGCTGGCGGCGATCAGGGCCACGCCATTCCTGGCCGCCTTGACCATGGCCTCCAGGACGAGCGGCCTCAATTTGGGGTGCAGCAGGGCGAACAGCAGCAGTCCGAACATGCCCACCAGGGACGAGTTGATGAGCGATTCGCAATAGAGCCGCAGTTTGGGCACGGCAGGCGGTTGGGCCAGGATCCACTGATGCAGCACCACCACCAGCGCGAAGGCGGACAGGGCCCACCGCCGCGGGGCTGCACTCAGACCCGTCCCGGTGCCGGCCAGGCTCAGCAGCAGAATCACTGCCAGGGACCCACTCACCGCCTTGAAGGGAGTGAACCCCATCAGCAGGAACAGGATCAGAGTCCCCAGGGCCGAAAAGAAGATCAATCCCTGAAAACGCGAGATCGGCCGTGCGGGTCCTCGATCGGCTGCGGCGGCTCCCGCCCGGCGGGCATGGAAGTGCACGATCAGGAAAATGGACAGGTAGTAGAGGATGGCGGGAATCAGAGCCGCCTTAGCCACCTGCAGGAAGGTCACCTGCGGCTGCACCAACTCCAGCATCATGTAGGCGCCGGCGCCCATGACGGGAGGCACCAGGGCGCCCCCCGAGGCTGCCGCAGCCGTTATGCCTCCGGCCACATGCCGTTCAAACCCGGCGTGACGCATCATTGGAATGGTAAAGGTGCCGGTGGTCACCGCATTGGCCACGGCGCTGCCCGAGAGGGACCCCATCAACCCGCTGCCCAGCACGGCCACTTTGGCCGGCCCGCCGGGAGTGCCGCCAAATACCCTGTGGGCAAAGTCGATAATGAACTGGGTCGCCCCCGACATCTCCAAAAAGGCCCCGAAGATGACAAACAGGAAGACATACTTGAACATCACGCCGGCCGCCGGGCCGAGCACTCCCAGAGACTGTGAGAAGGTCGTGCTGACCAGGTAGGCGGCATCCTGTCCGCCATGCGGCAACAGCCATCCCGGCAAATCGGGCAGGAGGTTCTGGTGGGCCAGGTGTCCGTAAAAGCTGTGAGCCAGGAAAAGTACCGCCAACGCCGGCACCACCCAGCCAATGGAGCGGCGAGTGGCTTCCAACACCAGCAACAAACCGACCACTCCCAGGACAAAGTCGGTGGGTCCCTCGATACCGGCCCGGTTCCCCAGCGATTTTCCGTAGGGCCAGAGGTCCGGGAACCAGCCATGAAACAGCGGTTCCGTCATCAGGACCACGTAGCCACAAGCCGCGATGCTGGCGGCGGCCAGAGCCAGATCGGAGAGGCGCCCGGTACGGCTGTCCCGCCAGCGTTCACGTGCCGGGATGTTGAGAAAGCACAGCACCAGCCCCAGCATGACAAACAGGGCCAACTGGGATTGCGGCCGCAGCCGGGGGAAGTTGACCTCGGTCAAGGTGTAAAGGCACAGTGCCGCACTCAGGACGGGAATCAGCCGGTTGCGAACGGGCTCGAACATGAACCATCCTTTCTGCTTGGCGAGACCGAATCGGAATCACCCCCAACTGCCGGACCCGTCGCGTTTGGCTGCCCGCCGCGAGCGACGGCCTTCAGTCGGCTGTCGGCTGGGGCCGCTTCGGGACCCGGTTGGCGGGGTTGGGCCGGAAACCGATCTCCGGGTGACTCTCATAAAATTCGATGGCTCCGGGATGAAACGGGATCCCGGTGTAGAGGACGGCCCCTTGAATCAGTCGTTTTTGCCCGTCGGGGAGCGGAACCGACTTGAGTTGGAGAAATCCCAGGGCCGGATGCCGGCGGGCCAGTTCCTTCCGCTGCTCCCACAACACTTCCAGGAGGTTTCGAATCAACCTCTTGTCGGTGTTCTTATGGGTCACCACCTGCATCGAGCCCACGTTTAGCCAACCGAACCGGGCTGCGGTGACGGCTTCGCGTAGCGAGGCCAGCTCCATCGTTTCCGCTCCCGGAACCCTCAGCCCCTGGTCCCGGATTAAGCCCAAGGCCTCCGCTCGACTCATTTGAGCGATGCGGTCCTCCAGCTCGTAGTGCAGAATCTTCGGATATCTCGACTTGACCAGGCTGTGGGGAATGGGCTTGAAGAAGGCATGGTCTCGCACCAACTGCCCCCTGACCCTGGGATCGAAGGGCACCACGTAGACCTCGAAGGACCCCGACGCCTGGATGATCGACTGGGCAGGCAGGGCCCCGCCCAGAAAGGCTGCATCGGCGGCGCCGTCGCTGAGCATTTCGACCGCCACCCCTTGCGGCGCATAGATGGCGCTGAAGGCGCTTGCCGCCACTCCATGGGATTCCAGGATCGGCATCACGAACATCTCAAAGCCTGCCCCGGCCGGCCCGATCACCACCCGCCGTCCCTTCAGATCGCCGATGGCGCGGATGCCCGAATCCCACTTGGTGACAAACATGGCGACCAGGGGGGCCAGGGTGCAAACCGCCCGCACCTCATAGCTGCCTTCCGTCTGCCAGCTGGAGCCGCCCAGACTGGCAAAGTAGCTGATGGCCGAGTTGCTCATCCCCAACTCGAAATCCCCGCTGGCCAGACGCCGGATATTTTCCTGGCTGCCCTTGCTTCCCTTGATCTGAACCTTCCAGTTGTGAGACCCGCGGTGCAGGTTGAGCACCTCGGCGATGGCCCCGCCCACCACCGGAAAGGTGCCTCCCACCGGAGCCGTCCCCAGGCTGAGGAAACGGCGCTGCTCCCGCTGTTGACAGGCCCCTGCCCCCAGGCCCATGGCCACCAGCAAACCGCCCGACAGCCAGCGTTTGGTTCGTTGCCTCATGAAGACTTCCGCAACCGGACTCGGTTTCCGGCCTCATTTCAGATCGCCGATCCTGACGTTATCACACCTTCCGAGCCCCGCCCGCATTTCTCACCGGGGGGCGTGACAATGGCGCAGGATTTTTGCCTTCAGCGCGTGCTCGCGAGCGAAGAGCGTAGCGGGCACTACGGTCGAGGGAGCATGTGCGCGCTGAAGGGGAAAAGACAAGCCAGAGCGCGCCCAGCACAGTCTGTACCCTGAAGACTCCAAACAAAGCGCCGCAAGATGTTAAAGACAAGCACTTTTCGATCTTATGCTCAGCGTGCTGGTGAGAAATGCGGGCTAGAGCTTCCGCCTGCCGGGAATCCAATCCCGGTTCCCAAACCGGACGGCTTGCGGGCGCCGACACGGCGCAGGGGGCGCCGGTAAGGAGGCGCCTTGCGGTATCCCAACAGGGGGATTATCCTTGCAGCCAGGAAGGGAGGATTGGTGAGCGGGCTTCTCAACACCGTCATTTTTCTGTCGCTCTCCGCGGCCGGATCGGCCGACCCCTCCACCGGGCTGCACCAGGCCGTCTCCAGGGGAGAGGTGGCATCGGTGCGTCTCGAGCTCGGCAAGGGGGCCGATCCCAATCGCAAGAATCCGGCCCACCTCACCCCCCTGCACCTTGCCGCCCGCCAGGGCTACCTTGAAATCGCCCAACTGCTGCTGCAGAGCGGCGCCGACCCCAACCGGAGGCAGGACCCCACGGGCTCAACACCGCTTCACCTTGCCGTGGAACACCAGCATGAGAAGGTCACCAGGCTGCTTCTGGAGCAGGGCGCCAATCCCAATCTGGCGGCCCGCGATGGAGAGGGCGAAACCCTGGCGCCGTTGCAGTTGGCCGCCCGCGGCGGCGATGCGGAAATTGCCCACTTGCTGCTGAGGTACGGGGCGCGCATGGGAGGCCGATGCATCGGCTGCGAGTCTCAGCTGCTCCATGTGGCGGCACGGAAAGGGCATGCCGGCCTGGTCCGATCGCTGCTGGCCCAGGGGGTCGATCCGAGCACCCCGCGGGACGGCCTGCTGCCGGCCCAGCTCGCCGCTCGGCATGGGCACCGGGAACTGGCCTTGCTTTTGGGGGGAACCGAGCCGCCACTCCAGGCGCCCAAGGCCGAGGGAGCGGCAGGCCAAGGCGCCCGGACGCAAACCCGCGCTACCGTTTACGGAACCCGCAGCTCACAAGAGGTCCTGGAGGGGGCCAGACAATGGGCCTTGAGCTTTGCCGGAAACCTGCCCAATTTTGTCTGCACCCAGATCACCAAACGCTCGGACAACCAGGGTCAGGGAAGCGAGGCCCGGAGAAAGCGCCATGACATTGTCACCAAAGTCCAGTTCCTCCACGGGGCCGAATCCTATGTAACCCTCACCGTGAACGGGAAGCCTTCCGAAAGGCACATTCGAGAAATCAGCGGCATGGGAGAGTTTGGGAGCACTCTGCAGGCCCTTTTCCAGCCAGATTCGCCGGCCCGGTTCTTCCACGAGGGAAACAGCCGGGTCAACGGCCGGCCGGCGGTTGTTTTTGCCATCGCCCACCCGTCGGGCTACCAACTGTATACGGGAGTCCTGTACGACGGATCTTTGCAGAATTTCGTCAAGGTCGGCTACGAAGGATCCATCCATATTGACAAGGAATCGTCGGCGGTGCTGCGGATCGTGGGCGAACGGATCTTCGGTGTCCCGGCTGATTTCCCCGTTCGACAGGCCCGCTTCCAGATCGATTACGGACCCGTGGACATCGAAGGGAGCACCTACTGGCTTCCTCTCAAATCCAGGGATGTCCTGGTGGGAAGACGCGGCTGGATCAACCGGAACGAAAACAAGTGGCTGAACTATCGGCGCTTCGCTACCGAAACCACCCTGGATTTCGGCAAGTGAACCGGCAAGCCTGGAAGTCGTGCCTCCCGAGCTTCCAAGGGCGCCAGACGGCCCCGATTGCGGGCTGGATGCTACAATGAGCGCGCAAGTGAACGTGTTTAGCTGGGCTCCCGCCCTGCCGTGCGAATCATTTGAGGGAAAACGGCTGATCGTTAATGAAGACGAACCACGAATGGACACGAATTAACACGAATAGACCAAAAGACAGATGGACCTCCTTCAACCACAAGCGGCACCCAATTGCTTCTGCAATTTTGTTCCCTTGGTGTGACGATGTCATGGGATGACGGCTTCCTGGGAGCGCGGGCGTCCCGCCCGCACAAAGCCTGGCACAGCCTCGGCCATCTCCCCCACTCGGATCGACCGGGAGCGGCGCCGTGGCTTTCCTTCGGCTTGGCCGATGCGGTTCGTGCCCACAGAGTGGCTGCCTGCAACATCGCACTCAAGCTCAGCGACGGCCAAAGGGACAGGATGCGGGCGGGACGCCCGCGCTCCCAGGTGATCCCGTCCCGGTGGGATTGGGCGATTTGAGCGTAGATCCAAAATGAAAAAGACGATGCCATATTTGCTGGCCTTTGCCGTTCTGGTCTTCTATGGCCTCCATCAGGATTTCTGGTTCTGGCGTCAAGCCGGTCCGTTCATCCTGGGCTTCCTTCCCATCGGCCTCTTTTATCACGTACTCTATTCCATCGCCGCGGCCGGCCTCATGTGGCTTCTGGTCCGGTACTGCTGGCCCGGACATCTGGAAGAAGCCGGCGGCGGCACGGAGCCGTCTCCCTCCACCCGTTCCGAGAAACCGACCCCCTCATGATCCCCACCCTGGTCGTGCTGGCCTATCTGGCCCTGGTTCTTTACATCGGGATCTTTGCCTTTCGCCGTTCTGCCGCCGGGCAGGCGGCTGAAGACTATTTTCTCGCCGGCCGTTCCCTGGGTCCCTTCGTCTTTCTGTTCTCCCTTTTCGGGACCAACATGACCGCCTTCACCATCCTGGGCGCCTCGGGACACGCCTTCAACCACGGGATCGTCACCTACGGCCTGATGGCCTCCTCCTCGGCGCTCATCATTCCCCTGACCCTCCTGCTGATCGGCACCCGCACCTGGGCGCTGGGCAAGAAACACGGTTTCATGACCCCTGTCCAGATGTTCCGGGACCGTTGGGAGTGCCGGCACATCGGAACGGCCATCTTTGCTCTGCAAGCGCTCTTCCTGATCCCCTACATCATCATTGCAGTCAAGGGGGGCGGGACCATCCTGCAATCGATCAGTGGCGGCTGGGTCCCTTATTGGCTGGGCGGCAGCCTGGTAGCCCTGGTGGTGATGAGCTACGTCTTCTTTGGCGGCATGCGCGGCACCGCCTGGGTGAATACCTTTCAAACCACGCTGTTCCTGGGTTTCGGCGCGGCCGCGCTTCTGGTGATCGGCGGCGGAATGGGGGGCTTCAGCGCAGCCATGGAAAGAATCGCCCAATCCCCCGCCCTGGCGCCCCTGCTCACCCGGGAAAATGTCTCACCGCTCTATTTCCTCAGCTACACCTTCATACCGCTGTCCTCCATCTCCTTTCCCCACATCGGCATCTTTTGCCTTACCGCCCGCCGAATGGCTCAGTTCCGCAAGACGGTGATCCTCTATCCAATCTGTATCCTTGCCATCTGGCTTCCCTGCGTCTTTCTGGGGGTCGCCGCCAATGGAGCCAAGGATTTTTCCCAAATCCAAGAAAAGCAGGCCGCCCGTCAAATGCTGGCGGCCTCCGGAACCGAGCTGACTCCCGAACGAGAAAGCGGCCTCCGGCGGCAGATGGCTGCCGATGACGTCATTCCACTGCTGCTGGACCGCTATGCGCCGCTCTGGCTGGCAGGCATCCTGGGCGCGGGCATCCTGGCGGCCGTGATGGCCAGCGATTCTCAGATCTTGGCCCTCTCGACCATGTTCACCGAGGATATCTTCGCCTTTTATGGAGGCAAGGCGCGGTTTGGGGACCGGGCACAGGTTCAAACCGGCCGTCTGTTCGTGGCGCTGATCACTTCGGTAGCCTTTGTGATCGCCCTGCAGACTCCGGCCTCCATATTTCTGGTGGCCATACAGTACGCCTTTACCGGCTACGCCGCTCTCTTTCCCCTGTTGGTCGCAGCCCTCTTCTGGAAGCGCAGCACCCGCTGGGGGGCCCTGGCCGTCACCCTGTGGGCCGGGGGGTCGGTTGCCGCGGTTGCCCTCCTCCAGGCGCTGGTCCCACCTGCCTCCGGGCCGCCAATTGCGATTTTGTCCTGGGGTCAGTTCGACCTGATCTCGAGGACGGCCGGCGGCACTACCATTCTTGGCTTGCTGCCCGTGGTTCCCATCACCCTCGTCTCGGCGCTGCTGATGGCGTTAGTCTCCCGGCTCACGGCCGGACCCGGTGCGGCGACGATCGAGCGCTATTTCCCAGCCAAAACCAACAGCCGATAATTCCGAAGGTGTCTGTTTTTTTGAGATCGAGGACTCGGGAGAAGAAACTCATTTTTCTTTGAGTTTTTCTTCGTGTCCCTTCGTGGTCCTTCGTGCCCCTTCGTGGATATTTTTTGTCCTTGAGCGGCCAGCCAGGACCTACCAGGCCGTCAGCGCCGCTTCAAATATCCGGGTCAGGTCCTCTCTGGAGGCGGGGCGGGGGGATAGCTTGGTGACGCGGTGCTGGGGGAGGGTGCCTTCAACCAGGCTGGGGATATCCCGAGGGGTGTAGCCGAGGCCGTTCAAGCCGTTGGGCAGCTTCAGCCGCTGCATGAAGGCGACAATCCGATCGGACAGGATTTCGCCGGCGTCGGCCAAGGCCTTGCCGGAGGTGTCGGCGCCCAGAATGGCGGCGGCTTCCAAGTGCCTCTGGGGACAGGCCGGGGCGGTGAAACGAAAAACCGCCGGAGCGTTGAGAATCACCGAGATCCCGTGAGGCACCATGGGGTGGTCCACAGAATATCCCGGGGCGCGATAGTCCCGGACCAGTCCGGACACCGGATAGGACATGCCGTGGGGCAGGTGAACGCCGGCATTGCCGAATCCGACGCCCGCGTAGCAAGCCGCCAGCAGCATTTGGGACCGAGCTTCATCGTCGGTGGGATCTTCCGCCGCTCGCGGCAGGTATTCCGCCACCATCCTCAGGGCTTCCAGCGACCAGACGTCGCTGATGGGATTGGAACCCTGATAGGCCGGCCTCAATACCGGACGCTCAGGATAGGACCGCTGGGCAAAAGGAATGGCCGTGTAGGACTCCAGGGCGTGACTGAGCACGTCCAGGCCGGTCGAGGCCCCAACCTGGGGCGGCATGCTGCGGGTGTTTTCCGGATCGAGCAAACCCAGTGTCGGCTTGAGCCGGCGGTGGGCGATGCCGGTCTTGGCACGCATCCCGGTCAAATCGAAGATGGCCACCCCGGTAGTCTCGCTACCGGTGCCGGCGGTGGTGGGAATGGCCACCAACGGCTTGAGGCTTCCCGGCACGGGAAGCCCCTTGCCTATGGGCGCGTTCACGTAGTCGAGGAAGTCTGCCGGAAAGGTGGAATAGAGATTGGCCGCCTTGGCCGTATCAATGGTCGATCCGCCGCCGATGGCCACAAAGCCGTCGAAGCGATCGCTTTCGGCCGCGGCGATGGCCTCCTGAATGGATCGGTCGGTCGGTTCAACCCGGACCCGATCGAACAAGGAAAAGGCGATACCCTCGTCCTCCAACGACTGCAATGCCACGGTCACCGGCGGCAGATCCTTCAGACCCGGGTCGATAACCACCAGCACCCGCCCAAGGTTCATGTCTCTCAGGTCCATCCCCACTTCCCGGGTCACCCCGGGACCGAAGCGGATGTTGGAAGTGGCCATCTGGAACCCGATCTCCCGCTGCATATCTGTCTCCACCATTGTGGGCTTTAGCCGGTCTGCCCGAGCTCAGAGAGACCGCCATCTCTCCCTACCTGAAACAAAACCTGTTTCACTCTCGAATGATCCGCCCCGTCGTGGGGGGCGGGGGCCCGACTTACCTGAAACAAACGCCTGCGCCTGGTGGCTGGAAACCGGTTCATAGTCAAGCATGGGTAGATTATTGATTCACATCGATGCACAGGATGCACAGGATTTTTTCTGGAGACGGCTGGCTTGTGTTCCCGGACATCCTCAAATCCGCACGCGATCATCGCCCGAGTCAGCGTCTCCTGCAGCAGCCTCCCGTCCTGATTATCCTGGGCATCCTGTGCATCGATGTTCAATTTATAGTCCTTCTCGATGGATCTGCCCAGTCGCGGGGGGCGGGCACCCGACTCTCAGGCAAACGGGAGTTTCCCAAAGGGGACAGGCCGGCTTTCAGAGAAGTCGCCCGCCGGATAACCCCCACCTCACCATCGGGACGACACCCCCGGGAGCGCGGGCGTCCCGCCCGCATGCTGTCCCTTCGGTTGCCGCTCAGTTTCCCTGCGATGTTGCAGCCGACCACCCTGTCGGCGGGAACCGCATGAGCCCGGCCGAAGCCGAGGCAGGGCGCCGCTGCCGGTTGATTCCGGTGGAGGAGATGGCTGAAGCTGCGGGAGGATTTGTGCGGGCGGGACGCCCGCGCTCCCGGGTGGGCTTCCTCCCATGACAGGGTCACACCAACGGGACAAAAGTGCAAAAGCATTTTGGCGCCAGTTGTCGTTGAAGGAGGTCCATCAGTCCTGGTGCCTATTCGTGTTCATTGGGGGTTCGTCTTCATTGACGAACGGCTGTTTTTCCTCTGAGTGATCCGCCCCGTCGTGGGGGGCGGGGGCTGGACTTACCTGAAACAAACGCCTGCGCCTGGTGGCTGGAAACCGGTTCATAGTCAAGCATGGGTAGATTTTTGATTCACATCGATGCACAGGATGCACAGGATTTTTTCTGGAGACGGCTGGCTTGTGTTCCCGGACATCCTCAAATCCGCACGCGATCATCGCCCGAGTCAGCGTCTCCTGCAGCAGCCTCCCGTCCTGATTATCCTGTGCATCCTGTGCATCGATGTTCCATTTATAGTCCTTCTCGATGGATCTGCCCAGTCGCGGGGGGCGGGCGCCCGGCTCGCAGGCAAACGGGAGTTTCCCAAAGGGGACAGGCCGGCTTTCAGAGAAGTCGCCCGCCGGATAACCCCCACCTCACCATCGAGACGACACCCCCGGGAGCGCGGGCGTCCCGCCCGCATGCTGTCCCTTCGGTTGCCGCTCAGTTTCCCTGCGATGTTGCAGCCGACCGCCCTGCCGGCGGGAACCGCATGGGCCCGGCCGAAGCAGAGGCAGGGCACCGCTGCCGGTTGATTCCGGTGGAGGAGATGGCTGAAGCTGCGGGAGGATTTGTGCGGGCGGGACGCCCGCGCTCCCGGGTGGGCTTCCTCCCATGACAGGGTCACACCAACGGGACAAAAGTGCAAAAGCATTTTGGCGCCAGTTGTCGTTGAAGAAGGTCCATCAGTCCTCGTGCCTATTCGTGTTCATTGGGGGTTCGTCTTCATTAACGATCGGCTGTTTTTCCTCGAATGATCCGCCCGGCAGGGCGGGGGTCCGACTTACCCGAAGCAGAAAAGCTGGCCATCCTGAGACCCGATGACGATCCTCCCGCCGGCCACCGCCGGCGAGGCCGACAGGGGAGCCCCGGCATTGAATTCCCAGATCTTCTTGCCGTCGCTGAGGTTCAGGACGTAGAAGCGGCCGTCGTTGGATCCCACGTAGATCCGACCCCCGACCGCAACCGGGGAGGAATCGACCCGCGCCCTGGTCGCAAAAGTCCAGAGGAGCTCGCCGGTGGCAGCCTCAAGGCAGTGAACCTTTCGATCGCGCCCTCCCAGAATTACCCGCCCCCCGACCACGGCCGCCGAGGAATAGAAGGGGAACTGGGATTCCTTGGACTCATACCGCCACAGCACCTGCCTTGCCTTCCTGCTGACACTCACCACCTGGTTGCTGAAGGTTCCAAAATAGGCGGCATCGCCGGCCAACGCCGGGGAGGCGCCGGTATAGGCGATGGAGGGCACCTGGTACAGTTCCCGGCCGTCCTTGACCCGGATGGCGCGAAAGATCTCGTCACAGCCGGAGATGAAGGCCACCCCGTCGGTCACGCTGGGGGTGGAATGGACATACCCTTCAGTCATCACCTTCCACAGAAGCAGCCCGGTGTCGGCGTCCAGCGCGTAGAGATGGCTATCGTAAGACCCGACCAGGACCCGGTTGCCCACCAGCACCGGGGATGACTTGATCTCGCCCTCGGTGGCAAAGGTCCAAGCGGCCTTACCGGTCCGAACATCGACCGCGTGCAGCACCCCGTCCAGGTCACCGATGTATACCAGCCCCCGCCCCACGCAGGGCGAGGACTCCCCGATGCCGAATTTGGTGGCCCGATAGCGCCAGAGTTCTTCGCCGCTGCTCAGGGTCACCGCCAACAGATCTCCCGATTGCGAGCCCACGTAGACCACACCATCCGCAATGGCCGCCGAGGACTCAATCGATTCGCCCACCTCCAGGGTCCAGAGCAGCTTGAGCGAATCGGGAAGGACGGAGTTGGAGATTCCCGTCAAGGCCGGATTTCCCCGAAACTGGTTCCAGACGTCGGCGACCGCCGAGGAAGTGCTCCCGGTTCCCTGGACTCCAAAGGGAGACAAGCCCAGCCAGAAACCCAGGGCCAGCGCCGGCAGACCCGCCAGCGCAACCTGTTTCGATCGCTCACCCAGCCCCGGGCTGAAACGCCGGCGCTGTCTCAGAATGCCCATTCATAAACCTCCAATGCTCCCTTCTCGTCCAGCGGCCGGGGATTGAAGCGTCCGGTCCACTGGAGGCTGGCTGCTTCCGCCAACCGCCTCAAATCGCCCCTGGACACCCCCACGGCTCGGAGTCTGGACGGCATTCTGCCGCAGGCGGCCATTTCTTCCAGGCGCAGCGCCAGCCCCGGCGGGTCGTCGCGGCTGGACCCGTTTTCCCGGGCCAAACGCATCAGTTCCCGGTAGCTGGCGCCCACCACGGGTGCGTTCCAGCGCACCACCTGGGGGAGCAGCATGGCGATGGCAACTCCGTGCGTGACCCCGTGAGTGCTTGTCAGTGGATTGGCGCAGGCGTGGCTGGCGCCCAGCATGGAATGCTCGATCGCCAGCCCGGCAAAGTAAGCCCCCAGCAGCATGGCCCCCCTGGCGCTGAGGTCCTCCGGGGCTCTCAGCACCCTTTCGTAGTTCCCTTCCAGTAATCTCCAGGCTTCCCTGGAATAACACTCGGACAAGGCGTTGCGTTTGGTGGTGACAAAGCTCTCCACCGCGTGGGAAACGGCATCGAACCCGGCCGTGGCCGTCACCTGAGCCGGCTGGGAGAGCGTCAGAACCGGATCCAGCAGCACCGCCCGGAAACTGGCTTTCGGATCCCCGCAAGCCATCTTTTCATGGGAACCCGGATCGGAAATGAGCGCATAGCTCTGGGCCTCGCTCCCGGTGCCGGCGGTGGTGGGGATGCCGATCATGGGCAGCAGATCCCTGGTGGCCTTTCCGTATCCCCGGTAGTCCTGCATGCGGCCCCCGTTGGTCAGCACGAAGTTGACGCCCTTGGCGCAATCCAGAGAGCTGCCTCCCCCCAGTCCAATGATCGAGTCCGGCCTGTGTCCGGCGGCAAACCGCCGACCCCGCTCGACCATGGAGGCATCCGGGTTGACGTCGAAGTCATGGAACGGCACCACCTCGACTCCGGCCGCCCTGAGAGAGGCCAGTGCTTCGTCCACGTGGCCCGAGGATTGCAGGCCCGGGTCCGCCACCAGCAGTGACCGCTTGAACCCCAATTCAACCGAGACCTGGCCCAGCCGCCGGATCGTATTCGGTCCGAAGAGGACCCGGGTTGCGGATTGAAATTCAAAAGGAGATAAATCCATGAAACCAGGAAGTTGCGGAATCCCTTCGGGGAGGGGTCGGTGGACGGATCACCGGCCGTCGCCGGCAGGTGATTCTCGCCTAATTATGCGTGGCGGAGTCTGGCAAGTAAAGCCTCTGGTAGCTCCAAGGCAATCCCGCCCTGAACCCCCAATGTAGGGGCAACCCTTGTGGTTGCCCGGTTGTTTCTGGTCGCCCGGTCAGCGCCGCGTTGGGGGCGCTCACAAGGGGCGCCCCTACGGTTTCGTCAGGACTATCCCTCAATACCCCGCCGCCTGGCCGTCTTTTCGCGACTCGGAGGCCCCTCGATAGACTCGGCAGGCCGGGTCGAACCCGATGGCCTGATACCCGCCGAACGGACCCCCATTCCGGGTGACCCGGTGACCCCGCCGCACCAGTCCATTCACCGACTCCTGCGAATAGCCTCTCTCCAGCTCGATGACACCGCCATCGCTCATGTGGCCGCCGGTCGGGGAGGAAGATCCGTCGTGGTTGATGCGCGGGGCATCCCCGGCCTCCTGCAGGTTCATGCCGAAGTCGATCACATTCAGGAGGACCTGGACCTGGCCCAGGGCCTGGAAGTCGCCGCCCATCACGCCAAAGCTGAGGCAGGGCTGACCCTTTCGGGTGACAAACCCGGGAATGATGGTATGAAAGGGCCGCTTGTGGGGCGCGTAGCCGTTGAAATGGCCCTCCTCCAGGCTGAACAGCTCGCCCCGGTTTTGGAGCATGAAGCCCAATCCCTCGGGAGTCATCCCCGACCCCATGCCCTTGAAGTTGCTTTGAATGAAGGACACCATGTTCCCGGCAGAATCGGCCACCGTAAGGTAGATGGTGTCCCCGGCGCTCAAGGCCGGGTTGCCCGGATCGAAGCTCTTTCCCGCCCGGCTGGAATCCAGGAGTTTCCGGCGCCGGCCGGCATAGGCCTTCGAAATCAACTGCCGGACCGGAATCCGGTTGAAGGCGGGATCGGCGTAAAATCGGGCGCGGTCCTCGAAAACCAGCTTCTTGGCCTCCACGAAATGGTGAATATGGTCGGTGGTGCCGAAGCCCATGGAGGCGATGTCGTATTCCTCGAGCAGATTCAGCATCTGCAACACGGCAATGCCCTGTCCGTTGGGCGGGAGCTGCCAGACCCTGTACCCCCGGTAATCGGTGGCCACCGGCTCGACCCATTCCGAGCGATGGTCCGCCAGATCCCTGGCGCTCAGAAATCCCCCCAGTCCTTTGAGATAGGCCTCGATCCTCCGGGGGATTTCTCCCTGGTAGAAGGCGTCCCTGCCCGACCGGCCAATCCTTTCCAGCGTCGCCGCCAGATGGGGATTGGTGAAGACCTCCCCCGCGCGGGGGGCCCGCTCCTTCAGAGTAAAGGTCTCCAGGAAGCCGGGCCACTTCCCGTGGATCGCCACGCCTTGCTCCCAGTCCCTGGAAATGACTTCCGAGACCGGAAACCCCTGCCGGGCATATTCAACCGCGGGAGCGAGCAGTTCCTCCATCGGCAGCTTCCCGAAGCGGTGGTGGAGGGCGTACCAGCCGTCCACACATCCCGGCACGGAAACGGAGAGCGGGCCCCGGGAGGGCAGCCGGCTCAGACCTCGCCGCTTCAGTTCTTCCAGCCCCAGGGAATACGGCGAGCGGCCGCTGCCGTTAAGCCCGGACAGGGTCTTTGCTCCGGCATCCCAGACCAAAGCGAAAAGGTCCCCGCCAACCCCGCAAGAGACCGGCTCCACCAACCCCAGCACTGCATTGGCCGCAATAGCCGCGTCTACGGCGGTCCCCCCTTTTTTGAGAATATCGAGAGCTACTTGGGTGGCCAGGGGCTGGCTGGTGGCAGCCATTCCGTTGCGGGCCAGCACCTCGGAGCGGGTGGCCCACCTCCTGCCGGCTACCGCAACCTGCAGGCCTCCAAAGAGAGAAACCCCCGTCCCGGTTCCGGAATCCATAGTCACCTCAGCTCTTGATAGAAACGCAAGTGAACCGTGGCCATTACCAGATATAGTCCTTGGCCAGCGGCCTCTTGTCGAACCCTTCCAGAACGTGGACCACTCGGATCTTCTTGAGGCTGACCGGAGATAGCTGTCCGATGGGCAAATAGACGATCTTGCGGCCCATCCTGGAGGCAACGGTGCGAAAGATGGAACGGGGCGGACGGGCGGCCACGTAGACCACAAACTTCTCCAGGGTGTAGTCCAGACCTGCCAGCAACAGGGTCTCCGCCTTGGTTTCCGCCATCCCGTATTCCGGGTCCTGCCAGACATCCAGCATGCGGCGCGGAGGATAGGAAAGCAGGAAACCGCCATACTCCGCACGGGCAATTCCGGGGCCCACGATCCGGTCGTAAGGGTTGGTGGAATAGAAGGCCATATCCGACTCCTGGGCATGCTCCCCCAGCCAGGTCGTGCGCCAGTGATAGCGGTTCTCCGGGTCCTCGTCAAAGACGACCACCACGGCCCCGACCTCACCCGAAACCCGCTGATACTCCCGGACGTACAATTGGCCCAGGTGCCAATTCCGCAGGGTTTCGCGGACATCGATGCCGTCCAGCAGGGAGGTCTTGAAGACTTCCACTCTGGACCTCTCCGCTGAAAGAACACTTTTGCCCTTTTTCTTGAGGAATGTCCCGTAGTCTTCCAGAACCAGGTCCTCAGGAGGATAGGAACAGATTCCGGAGCCGTCGAATTGGCGGGCCCATTCTCCCGGCGCCTCTTCCTTTCTGCGACCCCTCAGACCATAAGGGCGCACCTGGGCTTTGCGTCGAGGCAGCCGGCGCCTGAGCTGGATTCGCCTCATGTTGACGTAGAGCTCTTCTCCCGAAATCCTGACGGTCATGACATCCGAGTGGATCCTCTGGTGAGGACTGCCGCCGGCCAGTTCCCAAAGATCCCAGGCGTAGTTGTCATCAACCACCGAACGGGCTGCAACCGTAAGGTCAAAGAGCCCGGCTGCCAGTTGGCGGTCCAGAAAAGCCAGGTTTCGTGCGTAGCGTCCCAGCAGGCGTCGTTGCCAGTGAGACACGCTTTCTCCGGTGGCGTCGCCGTATCGGCGCTCCGACTCTGCAAGAAGTCGGAAAATCATACGTTGGCGGTCAATGCTCCCGACACCTGCAACAGCCGCATCTTCCTCGGAAGTTTCCATGCGCCGGGCCGGCGCCGCCCGCCACCCGACTCGCCTGGCCGTTCGTTCCACGACGGACTCCAAGGCTCGCTGCGGATCTTCCGCCTGGGAAGCAATCACCCTGAAGGGTCCGTTTTGAGGCCCAGGCGGAGGATCGGGCTCAGCCGTCTCGACCCCGTCATCCTGAGAGGGTTGGCGGCAGCGCTCATAAACCGCCTGGATAAAGGGAGGTTCCACCAGCACCTCAGCCAGACACTCGGGGTGGAGGTTGAGCACCTGAATTCCGGGCCGTCGCTGGTGCGCCAGGGGCTCAGCCTGGGGCTTTCCCAGGGAGTGCAGCACCAAAGGAAAGAGATTCAGGGAAAGCACTACCCAGACCGCTTGCCGGCCTGGGAGGGATTGCAGCCTCCAGGCAATGCCTTGAGCGTGCCGGCGAAGTCGGTGGTTGGCCGGCTGGGGACAGGCGAGCCAGCTCTCCACGTACTTCACATATCCGATGCGGCGGACCGCGTAGGAGTCGGGGTAGACTTGCGGGAGGTGGGGCGGCTGGTCCAGGTCGGGATCCACAAAGTGGATGGCGGCTCCCACCTCCCCGCCGCTGCGAAGCGCCTCGATGAGGGGATCGGTAATTTCAACCGGTACGTAGACGGCCCCCTGTCCGGAACTGTCGGGGTACAGGATCACCGAAACCTCCGGCAGCCGGCTCACGGCCCGGAGGGTTGCCGCCTCCAGCGTCTGGGGCAGTTCGACGGCAATCCTGCGGGGACGATGGGCCAGGAGGGCCTGCCGGACTTCGGCGGCGAACTCCATTCGCCCCGGGACCACTGGCAGAAAGCGATAGCGCCCTTGCCTCCAGCCTCCCCGGTCTTCAGCGACGCCCATAGCGGAGGGCCTCCTGGCCCAGGGTCTGCAGGATGGCAGTCTCCAGGGCCCGGACCGTGCTCCGCCCGGGAGACATTCCGGTCAATTTCATGGCAAATCGGGCGATGTTGATTCCATCCCGGACGGTGTAGCGCTCGTCAGCCTCATGGGCCGCCTGCAGAAAATCGGTCACGTAGTCCAGGACCTCCTGCTCGGCAAACGGCAGATTCTCACGCAGGATGTGCAACTCTTCCTCCCGCTCCGGAAAGTCAAGCAGGATTTGAGGCTGCAGGCGGGAATGAATGTATTCCGGCAGTTCAAAGGTCGAAGCATCGTCATTCATGGTGGTGACCAGGCGGAAATTGGGGTGAGCCTTGATCTTGATCCCGGCCACAATGGATTCCACGTATCGCCGATTGTCGAGCAGCGGGGCCAGGCTGGCCCAACTCTTTTCGCTCATACGGTTGCCCTCGTCCAGAATGACCACCCCGCCTCGCACCATTGCGGTCACCAAAGGCGAGGCCACGTAGCGGAGCTTTCCTTCCGACTCGATGACCGGGGTCACCAGCAAATCCTCGGGACGGGTGTCCATCGTGCCTTGCAGGATATAGACTTCCCTCCCCAGACGCTTGCCCACGGCATAGGCCAAGGTGGTTTTTCCCACGCCCGGCTTTCCCAGCAGGCGGGGATTCATGGGCAGATCCTGGTTGTTGACAACCATCCAGGCAGCCATGAGCTGGCGGACAAGCTCCTCCTGCCCCACCCATCGAATCGGCAGTTCATCCGGATGAGCCAGGTAAATCCGCACACCGTCGATGTCCACACTGTGAAGAGACTGGGAAGTTTTCGACGTCATCGGCATAATCGCCTTTCAGGTTTCGCGGGCGGGGGGCATCGATGAAGCGGACTCCTTTCCACCCGGTTCAAAAGTTCATGGGCTAGCCCGCATTTCTCACCGGAGAGCGCGGTCTGTTCCCGCATGCCCTCTAAACAGGGCCGACACGGTACTCACGATAAACGGTCTTTCATAATGTATCCAGCGGCCCGGTGAGAATTGCGGGCTTGAGTTATTGAAAGTCGGCAAGGGGACAAATCTTGCTATAATTCGGCTCAGGATTATATCAGGCTGCCTTCCAACGGTGGAGGCCGGGGTTTTAAGCCGTCCTGCCGGTCCACTGACAGAGGCAGGGGCCGTGGCATGAGTACCGCCACCAAAAAACGGCCCGCGGAAATCCGGCGATTTTGAGACCCCTGCTCTTCTCCCGGCGAATTGCTCTCCGGAAGCCCCTCCCTTCCGGCATCAGCGACAGCCTGCCATGGCCGATGCGACGATGAGAGCCCTTGCCCTGACATCCATCCTTCTGATTCTGCTCTGGCCGGTGCCTCAGCAACTGGAGGCCCAGAGTCTGGCGGAGGTTGCCAGAAGGGAACGCGGGCGTCGGGCCCTTCTGCCCGATGCGGCCGTGACCTATACCAACGAAGCCGTCCGGCGGTACGTCAGCCGGTCCGCAGCCTCCTCCTCGGGCCAACCGGAGTCCGTAGCACCCCCGGGCCGGTCCTCCTTGGCTGAGGACAATCCAGTTCCGACCCAGGAGGAGCACCGGTGGAGTCAGCACTTTATTCGACTCAAAGCCACGGTGGCGGCCGCCAAGGAGCGACACAAGACATTGCAGTCAAGGGTGAACGCCCTGAACCTGAAACTCCAGGGCGATCCATTCCATCAAACCACGGTCGCCGACCCGGCTCATGTCTACGGTCCGCTGATCGCCCGGACGCAGCGCCAGATCCAACAAAACCAGCAGGTCCTCTCCAGGGCCAGGCAAGAATTGGCCGATCTTCGAGAGCGCCTGCGCAAGAGTGGAATGCCCCTGTCCTGGGCGGATTCCCAGGCTGCTCTCCGCCTCCGACCCTCCCAGGGGACTGCCGGGCAGCCGGTGGAGACAACGGTCAGGGACCGAGCTTATTGGCAGCAGCAACTGAGCCTCGTCGATCAGCGCTTCCGCTCCCGGATTGCCCCGCTGGAAACAGAGCGCTTTCAGCTCGTGCATCGGCGTATTCCCCGTAAGCGGGAATCCCTGGCCGTCGAAGACCCTCCGGGCCTGGGTCTGCCACCGCGAGTGGCGGACATCGATCTTCGAATCCGGCAACTGAGGCGCCGGCAATCCGCCGAGAGGCAGGCGTTGGTGGAACAAGCCCTCCGGTCAGGGGCCTTGCCGGGGTGGTTTCGATGATCCTTGAAGCCTGCCAGCCCGCCGGTTGAGGAAAACGTTGACCATGATCCGCTCCAAAAGGGAAAAGCCCCGGAGAATGAAGGTAAAGGCCAAGTGGTGGCACTGGCCCTGGTTTCATTCGACCTGGTCCAAGGTGTTGCTGACCTTGGGAATTTTCGCTTCGGTTGCGATCAGCTTTGTCCTGATTGACACCTACAAACAGTTCTCCCACCAAATCGACCGCAAGATTTCCGGTGAAATTTTTCTCAATACGGCCAAGGTCTATGCCGCTCCCCTGGAGGTCTATCCCGGTCAACCCATCGGCCTCTCCCAAATCAGGGAATACCTGGATGCGGCAGGTTATGCTCCGCACGATCAGGAGGATCGGTCGCTGGGGCGCTACACGGCTAGCGGGGAAGGATTGGAAATCTTCCCGGGAGACCAGGCCTATGGGGGAAGTTCCACAGCGGTCAGGATCGAGTTTGACGAGGACGGTATCGAAAGCATTGTCTCCCTTGCCGACGAGAGCCTCCTCGAATTCTACGATCTCGAACCCCGGCTGATCACCCACCTGTTCGACAAGAGCCGTGAGAAGCGCCGTTTGATCGAGTATTGGGAAATTCCCCAAGTGCTCAGGGACGCCGTGCTGGCGATTGAAGACCGCCGGTTCTTTTCACACTATGGTTTCGACCCCATCGCCTTGATTGGAGTAGCCCTGGGAGGCTTTGAACGGGGAGCCAGCACCATCACCCAGCAACTGGTTCGATCCTCCAGCTTCTGGTTGACACGGGAACGACGGGTCATCCGCAAGGCCAAAGAGATCTACATGTCTACCATCCTGGAGACACGCCTCTCCAAGGAGCAGATTTTCACTCTCTACTCCAACGACATCTACCTGGGACAGAGCGGTTCCTTCAGTATCAACGGGTTCGGTGAAGCCGCCACCGCCTACTTCAACAAGGACATCAAGGACCTTACCCTGCCGGAGGCCGCCTTGCTGGCGGGACTGATCCAGTCCCCCAACCGCTACAGCCCCACCAGACGCCCGGAAAGAGCCCTGAGGCGCAGAAACGTGGTGTTGATGGCGATGCTGGAAACCGGCAGCATCACCTCCGAACAATACCAGGTGGCCGTAAAGGCCCCCTTGGAGGTGGCTCCCCACAGCATCGACCAGAACGACGCACCCTATTTCGTGGACATGCTCAAGGATCGTCTCCTGAAGTCCTACTCCGACGAGGAACTGCTCACCAAGCGCTACAAGGTCTACACCACCCTGGACTCCGACCTGCAAGCCATTGCCTACCGGGTGGTGCGGGACGGCGCCGAGCAGGCGGATCAAACCCGGGCCCATCGGCGCCGCCGTGGACCCAAGGCCAGATGGGATCCGTCCTCCTCCCCCAGATACGAAATCGCTCCCGAGGACCGGGTGCAAGTCTGCCTGATCGCCCTGGATTCGGTTACCGGAGAGATTCGAGCACTGGTGGGCGGCCGGGATTATGGCAGCAGCCAATTGAATCGCGTGACTTACGCCAAGCGGCAACCCGGCTCCATCTTCAAACCCTTCGTCTTTGCGGCTGCGATCAATTCGGCCATGGAACAGACCGAACCTCTGGTTACGGCCTCGACCATGGTGGAAGATGTCAAGACGGTCTTCAACTTCAATGAGGAACCCTACGAACCCAACAACTACGGGGCAAAATTCTACGGACCGGTAACCCTGCGACGGGCCCTCACCAAGTCTCTCAACGTAGCCACGGTGAAATTCGCGGAAATGGTCGGTTGGCAGAAGGTGGTCGACCTGGCGATATCGGCCGGCATGAACGACCGCATCCTGGCCACTCCCGCGGCCGCCCTGGGGTCCTACGAGGTCACTCCCCTCGAGATCGCGGAGGCCTTCACCATCTTTGCCAATCAGGGCATTCGCGTGGAGCCTCGCATTATCCGCGACGTGGCCAACGGAGACGGCAAGGTCATCTTCAGCTCGGAGATCTCCTCCACTGAGGTTCTAGACCCGAGGGTCGCCTACCTCATGACCAACCTGATGGAAGGGGTGATCAATCGGGGCACCGCCATCCGAGCTCGCTTTATGGGACTTCGCCGACCGGCGGCGGGCAAGACCGGAACCTCCCATGACGGCTGGTTTGCCGGCTACACCAGCGGACTGCTCTGCATCATCTGGGTGGGTTTTGACGACAATCGGGAGCTGATGCTGGAAGGCGCCAGTTCGGCGCTACCCATCTGGACGGAGTTCATGAAGCAGGCCGTCAAGCTTCAACCCTGGCTGGCCGAGGATGCATTCGAACAGCCGGAGGAAGGCATGGTTCGGGTCCATATCGACGAAGAGACCGGACTGCTGGCCACTCCCGATTGTCAGAGCGTCATTTACGAACACTATATCGCCGGTTCCGAGCCGACCCAGCGCTGCGGCCATACCGCTCACGAATGGCTCTACGACCAGCGCCAACTGAGCAATCAGGCCGGAGCCACCCGGGACCAAGCGGAACAGCCGGCACAGCCCCCCTCCAAGAAGACCAACCGTTTCAAAAGAATATTTTCGAAGATTTTCTGATCCAAGATGAACCCGGCCCGCATTTCTCACCGGGGGGCGTGCACTTTTAAGAAGAGCGCAGGGAGCGGCGTACGTTTCGAGCATCTCAGAGATTGACATGGGCAGCAAGAGTGTGAAGAGTCGAAATACCCATGAAATCCTTGTTGCCTTTTGGATTTTGTTGGCCTCCCTCTGGGTGCCTGCCTTTTCTGAGACGTCAATTCCGGCAAGGGACCGGATGCCAGTCGCCGGTGCCCTCAATCATGTTGCCCTGATTCCTGTTGCAGCTAACTCGCCGGGGAGATTCGGCGCTCATTACAAAACCCGAGTGGTGATTTTCAACCCGACCTCGCGGGACTATTCGATTACCGCAAGGCTGTTCGGTCGAAACGGTCCAGCCGGCAACTCTGCAACAATCCCTATCAACTCTGGTCAATACCTTGCCTGGGAAAATTTTCTTCAAGAGATACTCGACTTCGAAGGCAGTGGTGCAGTCATTTTTTCATCACCTGACGAACAAGATGAATTCTATATGACGGCCGAGGTCTACACGGACTCGCCGAACGGCCGCTTCAGCACCACAGTCGTCAATGGGATCATTCCGCTCTTCTCACGCGGCAAGGATCCGGAATCCAATGTTGGAATCTCTGTCAATCAGAACCGAAGGACCAACATCGGCGTCTTCAATATTGCGAATGAGCCCAGTTCGATTGAAACCAAGGTCTTCGATGCTTCCGGGACGATGGTCGAAACCATAGGATTCGAATTGAATCCGTTCTCCTGGCAGCAAAAATCCATTAACGCTCTGGTAGACAATGGGCACGTCAGGTGGGAAATCAACGGTCCCTCCGAGAGTCACTACTTTTACGCTGTGGAGGTTGACAACCGATCCAACGACGGAACCCTGACCTGGTCCGTCAAAGGATCAGTAACATCAGGGGGAGAGGACAGTGGAGGAGGCGGGATGGGCATTCCTCCCGCCCCGGAGGTTGCCCCCCGTAGCGGCACCAACACTGTCCTTGAGGTCATTTTCCGCGATTCCTTTGAAGCAGGGGAAACCAGGGCCTACGATTTTCAACTCCGGACGAAGACTCCTCGGGGACCGTGGGGAGGGTCCTGCAACACTATTACAAACAGTTCCTCCAGATCGGCAACAGTGACTATCACACAGGGAATCACCGGTCTCAAGCCGGGAACGGTCTACGAGGCGAGATACCGCTACAGGAACTCAACTCGCTGCGCCAGCGGCTCGCCAGGCCAATGGTCCGATATTGGGGAAGGCGCAACCAGCAGCGAAGCGACCGGCATGAATCTGGAGTTCTCCGAGGGCGAGTCCACGACCCGTAGAATCTTTGAAAACATCCCTCCCGGCATCAACGTCGGCGCTCCCGTCTCTGCGGTGGGTGGCGATTCCCTCAACTACACTATCAGCGGAACCGATGCCGAGAGTTTCATCATTGTTCCCGGAACAGGTCAGGTCCGCACCAGGGAAGGCGTTACTTACGACTATGAGACCAAGAACCGCTATTTCGTCACGGTCGGCGTGGAGGACGACGCCGACAACACAGACACCATCGACGTGACCATTCTGATCGGGAATCTGGTCCCCTTGTGTGAGCCGCCATCGAATCTGCGCACCAACAACGGCGACCAGCGTCTGACTCTCAGATGGAAGCCGCTGTCGAACATGACCGGGCACGCACCAGTGCTTGGCTACCAGACGGAAATACGCCGTGGATCCAGTGGAGCGTGGAGCGACCGCCGTTCCTTCCTCGGCCGCAACATCACCGGTATGATTTACGCGGATCTCACCAACGGGATCGGATACCAAGTCCGTGTCCGTCCCATCAATTCAGAAGGGGATTGTGGATGGTCGACGCCGGTATTGGGGATTCCGACCGCTGACCTCGCTCCCAAGGATCCTGGCGGGCCCTTGGACCGATTCGGGCCTCAACCAGTGGGTACTCCCGAACGGCACTTTCAATTCCTGGCACCGGAGCGATGCCGGCACACCAGCAACGGCCAGACCCTGGATGCCGACTGCGAGTATGACAACATCGGGCCGGACAGCGGCAGGATTTTCCTTGAGTTCGACGATCCGTCACAGGGTTCTTGTGAGATCACACTGGTATTTTCCTCTCTAACCACGGGATCGTTCAATGACGAGTGTTTTGATGCTGGGGTCAACACGAATGTGCCGTTCGACAGGAGCTTCAGAATGCCGCGCTTGGCGCCTCGGACCGAGGACGATCTCGACCCACCCAATGAAGGGGTGCCGCAGCTAGCGCCGAGAAACCAGGACGAATTCGACACACTTGTGTTTGGGAGGGATGATTTCATTCCCGGATTGTGCTTCGGAAATTGTCTTCTTGGCGATCCTCCGGAAAGGGGCGTCGCCCGACAGTTCCATATCGATGCTAACGGTGATTTCGGAGAAGAGTACGGCGATTACACATACGAAAACACCGGACCCTCTCAGGGAGTGCTCACCTTCGCCCTGCGAGGTAGCGACACCTGGGTGTTCACCCTCGATTTCGAACCGTCTGGTAATGTCCGTGTAACGATTACCGACCCGGATGGCAATGACGCCGTCTGGCCGGGGAGTCTTCATGAAGATTTGACGCTTGGAGCACAGCCAATATTGCTGCCCATTCCCCCGTCGTGGTCTGCGGCAATCGCCATCGAAACGGATGTTGCGCCTGAAGATTGGAATGGGTTGGAAGCCCGTATTCCCACACCCAGCGACCCCGCTTTTCCCATTTCACCGCGCGACAACCTGTTGGAACGTACTTTATTCGGTGGCCTTTCAGAGTCGCTATTCAAATCGGAACGAAACTGCCCAGACGGTCATTGTCCCGGAGTGGGCTATGCGTTCGGCTACGACAAACTGGGACATAATCGCGCAAGGGTAACGATCGAATTTAACGACGTCCGTGAACGCTTCCCGGAAACCTATGAGTTACTCAGTGAGGACGAAAAAACAGTAAGCGGAAGCACCTGGGTTTTTGTCCTGACCTTCACTTCCGACGGGGCCGCTATATTCACGCTTACGATTACTAAGGAGGGTTACCTTCCGACTGTCATAGAAGGATTTGCCGATTTTGACGGCGACAGCATCAATGTCGATGAATTTCCGGATGAGCTGCTGCTTCCCGATGATCCTCCCCAAGCATCCGGTGAGGACCGATCGGGGGTCGAGGTCGCCGCGGCCGTCAGTGCCAGCCGGATCGGTGCGGACGATGTGCAGACCTTTCTTTTGAACAACCCGGGATTGCAGCCTGCTGCCTACAGTCCGGGGGATTGGCTCGAGCCCAAAGACGGAAGCAATCAGAGGATGATGATCGTCGGAGCAGGCCAGTCTACGGCTGCTGCCGCCACCGTCTCAGGTGTGACTACACCCCAACTCGATCGAAGCATTCTGAAAATCCGGAACTCCGTCTCCACGCACGCTCCATCCATTTTCGCGGGAGCGGTGGTGCTGCTCGGGCAGAAGGCGAACCGGCCGGCATCCTTGATCTCCAGTTCCAACAGTTCCGGCATCACCCAACTATCCGTCGTCTGCATGCAACTAGATCGTGATATTCCGACACGGGGCGCCAGGTACTTCTCCCAGCCAAAGGCGGCTCAAGGTGAGGTCCAACTGTGCCAGAAAAACTGTGCCTTGAATGAAACGAGCACCATACAGCGGTGTGTGTGGCAATGTGAAGCGAATACACAATGAGGGAATGGAACCGGTAGTCCCCTTACCGGTGTGGGTCCATTTCCATCTTCCGAACGAGGAGAACAAACCATGAAAAACCTTGTTGTCTGTTGGGGAGTAGTGATGCTCCTCTGCTGGCCTGCCTTTGCTGAAACGATACTTCCGGAAAGGGAAAGGATGGAAGTCGCGGGAAGCCTGTTATCAGCTGCCGTCATTCCTGCCACAGCCAACGCGCCGGGACGATTCGGCGCACATTACAAGACCCGCGTGGTGATCTTCAACCCGACCTCGCGGAATTATTCCATTGCCGCCCTGCTGTACGGCGGCAATGGCCTCATCAGCCGCAAAGACATTGCGATCGACTCTGGCAAGTACCTCGTCTGGGACAATTTCCTGGGAGAGGTCTTCGATTACACGGGAGGCGGAGCGGTCTTGCTTGCAGCGCCTGATGATGACGATAAATTCTATACGACGGCCGAGGTCTACACGGACTCGCCGAACGGCCGCTTCAGCACCACGGTCGTCAATGGGATCATTCCGCTCTTCTCACCCGGCAAGGAGCCTGAATACAATCCTGGGATATCTGCCAACCAGAACCGAAGAACCAACATCGGCGTTTGGAATTGGGAAACCAAACCCAGCTCGATTGAAGCCAAGGTCTTCGATGCCTCCGGAATGCTGGTGCAAACCATCGGATTCGAGTTGAAGGGAGAAGCCTGGCAGCAGAAAAATATTACCGCTACTGTGGAAAATGGTCACGTCCGGTGGGAAACCAACGGGGAGTCCGAGACTCACTACTTTTACGCTGTGGAGGTGGACAACACGTCCAATGATGGAACCCTGAACTGGTCCGTGAAGGGATCGACGGTCTCAGGTAGCGGCGGTGGGAATGGCGAGACAGCGAATTGCGCTACGGGAAGCGTCATTCAGCCCGGTGGCGAATGCAACCTGACCGTCGGAGGGAGCAGCGCAGGCACGTTCAGTGTGGACAGCAATTCAAGGGGATGCATCCGGGTCGGAGGGATTACTTTGTGCTCCGGGACGCGTCACAACTACACGGGAACGCGGCTCAATCAATACACAGTCACCTTTGTAGCGCACAAGCAAGAAGACGGGAGCTGGAGGATTACCATGTACTCCATATCTGGATAAAACTTCGCACCGCTCGGCGGTTATTCTCGGCACAAGGGACGAAAGGGCATGCACCTACTTCCGATAAACCCTATACGTCAACTCCCTGTAACGGACCTCTGCTGATCCCCTACTCCCGAGCCGGCAGGTAGGCCCCATCGCCGCTACGCTCTCCCGGGGCCCCGCCGTCGTTGACCACTCCGTAGGCCAGGAAGGGGTTCTGTCCAGAAACCTTCAGGATCCGGATATACCCCTGCTGGGTTTGCGGGGCGTAGCTGCCTAGAATCCCGTTGATCTGATGCCAGCGCCGGGCCGGGATCGGCTTGGTCACCACCGTCTCCTCCAACAGGCCCGTCTCCCCGTCGTAGATCTCGAGATGGAAAACGCTCGGGCTCCCGTCCACCTCCCCGGTGTTGACCAGCGCCAGGTTGCTCCGGTTCTCTTCATTCTGCTGCAGTCCATCCACCCAGGCCTCTTTCGTGAAGGCCCCTCCCTCCGGCACCGCGTTGTAGAAGACGCTGTAGGACCCGCCGCCTCCCTGAGAGCCCGTCCTGGCCCCGATCACGATCCCACTCATGTCTCCCTCGGCAGCCACCGCAAACAAGGGTCCCGCGTAGAAGCCCCGTATCGACCCCAGCCCCGTTTCCCCCTGGCGGCGCAACTCCTCCACCACGTCCGCAATGATCTCCTGCTGGCCGGGTTCGAGGGTCATGCGGAAAACGGCCGTCTTGTCGTCCGCCTCGATTCCCTCGGCTACAAACTGGAAATCAAGGTTCCTCGGATCTTCGGAGAAGTTCGTCACCGTTAGCTCGCTGGTGAACTCGCTCGTCTCCACCACCACCGGCAGGGTCTGACCGGTGCTCTCCGCCAGCGAGCTGGCCCTAACCGGAAAGACAAACGACCCGTCCGAGTTGGCCTGGTCGTTGATCACCCCGTAGGCGTAGAAGGGCGCTCTCCCCTCCACCCGCTCCACCCTGACGTAGCCCTGGCGGTTGCCCTCTACGCTCTCCAGCCTCCCCAGCAGCCCTGAGTACTGATGAAACCCTCCCGGCTCAAGCCTCACGTCCTTAAGGACCCGGGCAGTCGCATCCGCGGCCTCTCCCGAATACACCGTGGTCCTCACGGTGATCGCACCCTCTTCGGGCGCTCCCATGTTCTGGAAGGCCACGTTTGAGCGGTCCTTGCCGTTCTGCCGCAGCCCGCACAGATAGACTGCCTCGTCAAACCCCTCCTCCTCCGCTACCCCCAGGTAGGCCAGGCCGGCCCGTCCCTCAGGCACCACCGTGGTCGTCCGCACCACCGCCTCTACCTCCGACCCCAGCGGCACCTCCACCCGCAGCGTCCCAATCCGGTTGCCCGTTTCGGGAATCGGTATCCCCAGCCTCCTCAAATATCCCAGGGCGTCGGTCTCGATCTTCTGCATACCTGCACCGAGAACTTCCGAGGCCCTCCCGCTGCCCCCTCCCCTGTCGGCCCTGTAACTGTAGTCGAGCTCTACGTCCTGATCCCCCCGGTTGGTCAGCGTCAGCTCCGAGGTGAAAAAGGACTGGTTTTGCCCCGCCGAGGAAAGAATCACCGGCACGAACAGGGACCCCGTCGTCAACCGGAAGTTCCCCTCGGCCGGGTCCCCGCCGCCGCAGTCATAGGCGAACGCTCCCACTCCCGACTCGGTGAAGCTCAATCGGATCTCACAGGAACTCCCGTCATCGTAGTCCAGCCTCAGCGTTCCCCTGCCGGGACCCGTCTTCTCATAGGTGTATCTGCCCGATCGGGTAACACCCTCGCTCCGGGTCGCGACTTGCTCTCCGACCGATTCGATCTGCTCGAACCGGTTGCCCTCCCCGAACCGCAGCTCAAGGCTTCGCGTGGTCCCGTCTGCATCGGCTTGACGCAAGGTCAGACGCCTCCCCTCCAGGTCCCCCTCGGTGAAGTCCGAGGGATCCTCCGAGTCCGGTTCCTCCGGGTCGGCCTCCTCCATGTCCGTCCTCCCTTCCCCCGGCTCCGACCACTCACTGATCCCCTCCTCGTTGACCGCCCTCACCTGCACCTCATACACCGTCCCCTCCTTCAGCCCCGACAGCCTCACCTCCAGACCCGTCCCCTGGTGCCCCCCATCGCTGTAGCCTGCCTCGCCTGCCTCCCGGTAACGCACCTCATAGTCGGTGATCTCAGGCCCTCGGTTCTCCGGCTCTCTCCAGCTCACCTTCAAGCTGTCGCTGCCCTCCGCCGTCACCACCGGCGCCCCCGGCACCCCCGGCGGCTCCTCCTCGTCACTCACCCGCACCCGGATCGCTCGGCTCCCCTTCCGCTCCCTCTCTCCTTCTCCGCTCCTCACCTCGACCACTACAATGTATTCGTTGTCTGCTGCTCCACTCTGGGGATCGGCGCTCTCCACATCCCCCGGAGTCTCATAGTCCGGCGCCTCCCGGAACATCAGCTCTCCCGTCTCCGCCTCCACCTCAAACAGCGCCCCGTCGGCTCCCCCCGCTATCCCATACTCCCTAATCTCGTCCTGCTTGTCCGGGTCTACCGCCTCCACTTGCCCCACCCTCGTCTGGTTCTCCACCACCTCAAACGGGCCCAGGCTGGTAATCTCCGGCGGCTCCTCCTCGTCACTCACCCGCACGCGGATCGCTCGGCTCCCCTTCCGCTCCCTCTCTCCTTCTCCGCTCCTCACCTCTACCACCACGATGTATTCGTTGTCCCCCGCTCCGCTTGCCGGTTCCGCGCTCGCCACATCCGAAGGATCCTCGTAGTCCGGCGCCTCCCGGAACAGCAGCTCTCCCGTCTCCGCCTCTACCGCAAACAGCCCCCCGTCCGCTCCCCCCGCGATCCCGTATCCCGTGATCTCATCGTCCCCGTCCACCGACTCCAGTTGCCCTACCCGCGCCGTGTTCTCCGCTACCTCATACTCCCCTGCACCCGTGATCTCCGGCCTCCGGTTCAGCCTGCTCATCCGGAAGCTCCCCTGTCCCCCCAATACCCCGCCGCAGCGATACCTGTAGCTGCCCGCTCCCTCTCCCCTGAAGGTCAGCCGCAGCTCGCAGACCTCCCCCCCGTCGTAGTCCAACCTCAACTCCCCCGTCGTCCGGCTGGTGTAGCGGTACCCGTAGCCGCCCATGCGGGTCTCGGTTACCTCCCCGTCTCCGTCCAGCTCGCTCTCCTCAAACCGCAGCCCCGCTCCAAACCGCAGCCTCAGACTCTGCGGGGAATCCCCAAACGGCCCTCCCTCCAGACTGGCCTCACCCCCCTGCAGATCCTCCGCACCGAAGTTCGACCAGTAGGCCGGGTCCAGCCCCATCACCGCCTCCACCGCTTCCGATACCCGCCCCCCGCCCACCAGGTTGACCCCGCGCAGCTCAAAGACATACACCGTCCCGTTGCCAAGCTCACCCACCGTATACCCGGTGGCGTTGACCTCGCCCGGAGCGCTGTCTGCGATCGGGGTCCACTCGCCGAACTCCCCTCTCCCCTCCTGCAGCCGGTACTCATAGCGCAGGATCGGGGTGCCCCCGTCACTTTCCGGCGGACCCCACTCCAGCCGCACCGTTCCCTCCCCGGGCATCGCCATCAGGCCCGCCGGCGCCTCGGGTGGAAACAGCAGGCCGCCTCCACCGCCCCCTCCACCTCCGCCCCCGCGGGGCGGGGGCGGCGCAATCCGCCGTTCCGGGGTGGCCCGTGCCGTCTCCGCTTCCCCCTTCCCCAACGCATTGACCGCACGCACCTCGAACACATACTCCTGGCCGTTGATCAGGTTCCCCACCGTCACCCCACGCGACCCCGCTGCCACCTTCTCCCACTCGCTCCACGCCTCCCCCACCTCTTGATACCGGTACTCGTAGCGGATGATCGGCGAACCCCCGTTATCCGACGGCCGATTCCAGTTTAACCTCACCGATCCGCTCCCGGGACTCCCCCGCGGACCGATGGACGAAATCGGCTCAGGCGCCCCCGGCGGCGCTACCCGCACCGCCAGCGGCTCCTCGGGCTCCTCGTTCGGCTTGCTTCCCACCGACGACCTTACAGCGCCTCCCAGGACCGTCATCGTCAACGTGTAGCTGTGGGCCACCCGGTCGGTCCTCGGGGTCACCGTGGTGGTGAAGACCCGATCGTCAGTCGTCTGCAGAACCCCGATCCCCGGATCGCAGAAGACCGTGTTGTTCTGATCGTCCGTGCATTCAGGGTCCTGACCCGTCTCGATGTCACTGGCGCTGAAGCCCGTCACCGGTTCGGAAAAGCTGAACCGCACCGTGAAGGGGCCCGACACCGGCGGCTCGGTGCCGTTCGCCATCACGACCGTCAGCGGCGCCACCGTCATCCCCTCGCCCGGATCTGACCAGCCACCGGTCCCCTCCTCGTTGGTCGCCCGTACCTGCACCTCATAGTCCGTCCCCGGCTCCAGGTCCGAAAGCGGCAAGGTGCGCCCTGGCCCCTGCTGGTCCCCGTCAATGAACCGCCCCGTGCCCTTCTCCCGGTACTGCACGTCATAGTCGGTGATCGCAGGGCCCGTGTTATCAGGTTCGCTCCAGCTCACCTCCAGACTGTCGGCCGTCTCCCCCGAAATGACCGGCGCCTCCGGCACTTCCGGAGGTTCCCGCTCGTCGGTCACCCTGATCGTAAACGTCTGCTCCGCCTCCAGTTCCCTGGCTCCCGCACCGCTGGTCACTTCCACCGTCACCACGTACTCGTTGTCTCCGGGAGCCTCGAAATCCGGCGGGTCCCGGAAGCTCAGCTCTCCCGTATCGGAAGCAATCGAGAACTCAGACTGGTCGGCCCCGCCCACAATTGACCAGCCCGTCACCTCGTCCCCCGGGTCGGTGTCCCTGGCCGCCAGCCGCCTCGCCACCGCCTGGTTCTCAGGTACATCAAACGATTCAGGAGTCGTGATCTCCGGATCCGTATTGGGCGCACCCGTGGTGTTGGTTACCGACTGGTTGCTCAGTCCCCGAGCGTCGTTGCCCACTTCATCCTGGATTGGGTTCGCCCCCACCCCTGTCGGAACCGTGTAGCTGACCCGAATTCCCGTGTCTCCGTGCTCCACCGCCGGGTTGATAGTCAGTGTCACCGCACTCCCGTCTACGTCTACGCCGCTAACGGTGCGCCCGGCCCCGTCCACCGTCACTGTGAAGTCCCCCGACGCAGGCCTCGACCCTCCATCCAGCCCCTCTCCGTAGGTCAGCGTCAGAGACGATCCGTCCACCGCCGCACTCACAAACGCCGGCCGGACTCCGTCCACCTGGTGTCCCGCCGGCGTCGCCAGCGCCTCATGGTCCAGCTCCGCGGCATTTTCCGCCTCGTCCTTGATGGTTCCTCCATTGAGCCTCAGTTGGTTTGCCCGCACACTGACCCCGTTGGTGTCTTCGTCACCATCGGCCACCTCATAGGCAAACACCAGCGCCTCCGTATCCGTACCGCTTTCATAACCGGCCGTTCGGTTCCGGTTCCCCACTCTCAGTGTCAGCCGAGGCGTCCCCGTCACCTTCACCGTCTCGCTGAAGGTAACCGTCACCTCGATCTCGTCCCCCGCCGCATAAGTCTGGTCCGATCCCGGATTCGAGCTGACCGCCAGACTCTCCACCTCCGGCGGGGTGGTGTCGGGCGTCTCGTTGGTCACTCGCACCTGGCTCAACCCCTCCGCCTCGTTGCCCGCCACGTCCCGGATCTTATTCGTCCCCGGCGTGTAGCTCACCAGGATCCCCGCCTCCAGGTGCTCGGCCGCAGTATCCAGGGTCAGCACCACCGTGCTGCCGCTCACCGTAACCCGAGTGACCGTGCGCGCCCGATCCCCTCCCGTCACCGTGAAGTCCCCTGCCTCCGGGGGTGAACTCCCGCCCAGGGGCTCCGAGTAGGTCAGCCTCAGCGTCGTTCCGTTGACCACCGCCCCGCCGCTTGCGGCCAGTTCCGACTTGACCCCGTCCACCTTGTGGCCCGCATCGGCCGCCACTCCGTCATGGTCCAGCTCCGCATTGTTGCGGGCCTCGTCCCGGATCGTCCCGCCCGACAGGCTGTCGGCCTCGACGCCCACCCCGTCCGTGTCGCTTTCCCCGTCGGCCACCTCGTATTCGAATACCAGGGCCGCTGTTCCCGACCCGCCCTCGTAGGTCGCTGTTCGCGTCCCTCCCCCAAACTCCAGCCTCAACCGCGGCGTCCCCGTCACCACCACCGTCTCGCTGAAGGTCACCGTCACCTGGATCTCATCATCAGCCGCATAGGTCCGGTCCGTCCCGGGATCCGAGGTGATCTCCAGCTTGCTCACCGTCGGCGAGGTCGTATCCGGGGTTTCATTGGTGACCGGCAGGTTGCTCAGCCGGTCCGCCTCGTTGCCCAGCACGTCCTGCAGCGGGCTCACGCCCGTTCCGGTAGGCACCGTGTAGCTCACCCGTATCCCCGTCTCCCCGTGCTCCACCGCCGGGTCGAGGGTCAGCAGCACCGCGCTCCCGCTCAAAGCAACGTCGGTGACCGTTCGAGATGTGTCGCCCCCCGACACCGTGAAGGCGCCCGTCTCCGGAGTCGAACTCCCGTCCAGCGGCTCGTTGTAGGTCAGCCTCAGCGCCGCCCCGTTCACCGACGCCGACGATAGCGCCGGCGCGGTGTCATCCACATCCAGCAGCCTCACCGTGAGCGGCGCCTCCACCGGATTGGCCCCGTCGCTCACCCGCACCGTGACTTCGTATTCGCGGTCCCTGTTGGCGTCGTCCGGCTCCTCGTAGTCCTTGGCCGCCTTAAATGCGAGCTCGCCGTCAGCCGCCAGCAGGAACTCGTCCCGATCCGCGCCCCCCGCGATCGCCCACCTCAGATCCTCCGCCGGGCGGTCCGCATCCGTCGCCGCGAGCGTCGCCACCGCCGTCCGGTTCTCCGCCACCAGTATCGGTGAAGTCGTTGTGATCACCGGCGTCGAGTCGTCATCGGTGATCGTCAGCAGCACCGGGGACGGCTGCGTCACGCCGTTGGTGTTTTCCGCCGTCGCCGTCACCGCCACCGTCTTGTCGGGAGCGTCCACGTTGTTGTCCACCGCCCCTACCGTCACCACCCCGGTGCTCGACGTCTGTCCCGCCGTGATCCCCAGCGTCCCGTTGCTGCTCAAGGTGAAGTCTCCCGACACCGCGAGACTCATCGCCGCCGCCGTCACCGTCACCGTTGTCTCCACGCTCGAGGCCCGGTCCAGGCTTGCCGTCACCGTACTGGACCCGTTGTTCTCGCTGATCGAGGGTGGTGTCAGCGCCAACGTCACCGTCGGCGGTGGTAGATTCAGCGGGATCGCTACATCGGCCTCGGATTCCCGGTACGCCCGGAACGTGCTGAAACGAGAGGTGCCCTCCCACTCCCAAGTTTTGACTTGCAACAACTCGGTGCCAGAAGCGTCCACCTCGCTGATGGCTATCGAATATTCCTCCACGCTCAGGCTGGGATCCGCATAGCGCAGGTAGCCCCAGTTGATCAGCCAGTGCCCGTTTTCCAGTATGTCGACGCTGCCGGTAAATGGAGCATAGCCGTACCTGCGGTCCAGCCGGACCTCGCGGTGGAACTCGGCCGTGCCGGTGTCCGGGTCGATAGCATACTCTACGGCTCTGGAGAACGTTGGGAGGTCGTCTCTTTTCGGGTCAGTGAGCTCGCTGATTTCCCCGGACAGGCAGTTCACGCCGTTGTCGAATAACACCACCGTACCCGAAGCGGTCTCCGTTGCATGGTGCTGCCGGCAAAATTCATTCCTGCCGCTCTCGTCGCCGCTGATCGCCAGGAAGGCGCGGTCATCGGCGTCCTGGTCCGTACCGCCGAGTTGCCACACGATGTCGGTTCCGTCATCCGTCTCCGAATTCCCGGACCGGTTGATCCTCACGACTTGCGCGCAGCCCCTGGATGACGCGACGACATCTCCGTCGATCAAGGTGAGTGCGTTGATGTGCGCAGTAATGTTCGGGTCCGATCTCAAGCCAAATGTATACCCCAGACAGTCAGGATCGATCGTCAGATGGTCCCAGGACTTCCAACTCCACAATGCGTCTCCGGTTGGCGAGACCTCTTCAATAACGTTCTCGACTGTACTTGTTTCATTCCCCCCAACGTCGCGGGTCACAGTCCCGTGGGAGAAAAACAGGAAGGTATTGTCTTTGGTGATCAGAAAGTCATGCAGGCTGGCGGAGTGCTCCGGGAGCGCCGTTTCTACGGTCCCGATGACGTTGAAGGACGCATCGAGCAGGTAGTGCCTGCCGTCAAACGACGACCCGAGGCGGTGCGTGACCGAATAGTGTACGGGCCGTCCGTCGATCTTGAGGTCGGTGGCATGGCGGCGGAAGTTTAGCGGATTCACACCCGGGGAGTGTCTGACGAATCTGGGCACGCCGTTGTTGTCCATGATGGCCATAAAGGCCGGATTTCGAGGGAAAACATTCCTCGCAGGCGTGAGGAACATCAGTCCGTCCGACACACCAGCCTGCTTCTTGGTGATCTTGATGTTGGGAAAGTCCGTTGGGATGCAGTGGACGACATAGAGCACCGACTCATCACCGTCACTGAGTCCGATAGCGACATCATGGTCGCTGTCAACGACGACGTTTTTGTCCAGTTCCATGCCCGCTACCGGGATATTGTTCAGTGTCAGTTGGTGCGAGGCGTCTCGCGCGGTTGCCGTCACGTGTAGTGTGGTGGCATCCGGGCAACGTATAGCATAGTGGTGCACCCGGGGATTAAAGACAGGATACATACTTCCCACCCCGCCCGTCACCGCGAGCGCGCTCAGTTCCAGCCCGCCGGTTTCCGGTGCGTCGTCGTCCGCAATGGTCACCGAGGTGGTGGTCTGACTGCCCAGGCTGACTCCCGTTGGCAAGGTGCTACCAAAGGACACCGTGAAGGTCTCGGCGCTTTCGACTGTCGAGTCGTCGACCGTGACAAAGTTGACGGACTTTTGCGTCTCGCCGGCATCAAAACTGACGCTGCCGGGTATCGAATAATCGCCGGACGCATCAGGGGACGCCTCGACTGGAATCGTCACGGTCCGCTCAGGGTTGGCGTTCAGCGTCACCACCACGTCCACGGTCCAGCCCTCGGTGACGGCGTAGGTCGCCGAGTCAAACGATACCGTCACCGCTGGATCGTCATTGTCGGCGATGGTTACAGTGGCGGTGTTGGGACTGCCCTCGGAGACGCCGGGAGGCACTTCGCCGAAGCCGAGTTCGACCGTCTCGTCGTCGTCATCAATATCGCCGTCGGTGGCGGTGATCTCCTTTACGGTTTCGCCAGGGCTGAAGGTCACGCTTGACGGCACCCCCGCATAGTCGGCCGTCGTCGCGTCCTGCAGCGTTATCTCCAAGGGAATGACCGCCGTGCGTTCCGGATCGGTGTTCAGGCGCACCTGCACCGTCGACGTCCCGCCCTCGTGCACGGTAGTACTCCCCTGGCCTAACGAGACCTCGACCTGCGGACCGTCGACACTGCTGTCTCCTTCGGAGTTGGTTGCAATGACCTGAACCGTGTATTCGGTGCCGTCCGTCAGCCCGCTGGTCGCGTGCTCATTCCGTCGAGTGGTTGTGCTCGATGACGCCGCCACCAGGCTGGTGGCCGGGTCGGCCGACGCCTGCCGCAACGCGGCGTAGTCCTCGGTGCCGGACTTCCACTGCACCTTGTAGCCGATGGTCGCCGCGAAGTCGGACGAAGACCAACTCACTTCCAGTTCTTCTGCTTCTGTGCTGTAGACCGCCACAGACGTAGGCGCTCCCGGCGCTGCGGCTTCTGCCATCACCACCGTCAGCAGCACGACCGTGACCGCCGTCATGAACCGCACGCCCCTGGGCGCTGGCCGCAGGGCGGAGACCGCATCCCTCATCCTGCATGGCGAGGGAGACTCAACATCGTCAACAGTGGCTTGGTGCGGATGGCAGGGCGCCTGGACTGACGCCACCGGGGAAACGCACCGGCAGGAAACACGACCGCCTGAGTCACTGGCCATTTCTGTCGGCTGATTGTTCACTTGCGCGGCCCTCGGAATCCGATGTGCCGGTCACCTGTGAAGCGTCTCGTTTGAAGGCAGCGCCCCTACTTTTGCTCGTGCCGGGGGTGGGTTTGGGCGCCCTGGCCGACTTCTTGCGGGTCCCTACTCCCGGGCCCGTTTCTCCTTTCCAGCCTCATGCGGAGCAAAGGGTCCGGATACCATGTGCCCTCGGGCCTAAGAAAAGGCAACACGGGGTAACTACATTCTGTAACAGACCTCTGCTGACCCCCTACTCCCGGGCCGGCAGGTAGGCCCCATCGCCGCTGCGCTCTCCCGGCGCCCCGCCGTCGTTGACCACCCCGTAGGCCAGGAAGGGGTTCTGTCCAGAAACCTTCAGGATCCGGATATACCCCTGCTGGGTTTCCGGGGCGTAGCTGCCTAGAATCCCGTTGATCTGATGCCAGCGCCGGGCCGGGATCGGCTTGGTCACCACCGTCTCCTCCAACAGGCCCGTCTCCCCGTCGTAGATCTCGAGATGGAAAACGCTCGGGCTCCCGTCCACCTCCCCGGTGTTGACCAGCGCCAGGTTGCTCCGGTTCTCTTCATTCTGCTGCAGTCCGTCCACCCAGGCCTCTTTCGTGAAGGCCCCTCCCTCCGGCACCGCGTTGTAGAAGACGCTGTAGGACCCGCCGCCTCCCTGAGAGCCCGTCCTGGCCCCGATCACGATCCCGCTCATGTCTCCGCTTTCCGCCACCGCAAACAAGGGTCCCGCATAAAAGCCCCGTGTCGATCCCAGCCCCGCCACCCCCTGGCGGCGCAGTTCATCCACCACGTCGGGGACGATTTGCTGCTCGCCGGCTTCCAGCCTCATGCTGAAGCCGGCGGCGTTGCCAGTGGTCTCGATTCCCTCGACTACAAACTGGAAATCAAGGTTCCTCGGATCTTCGGAGAAGTTCGTCACCGTCAGCTCGCTGGTGAACGCGCTCGTCTCCACAACCACCGGCAAGGTCTGTCCTGCCACCCCCTCCAGCCAACTCGCCGCTACCGGAAACACAAACGACCCGTCCGAGTTGGCCTGGTCGTTGATCACCGCGTAGGCGTAGAAGGATGCAGTCCCCTCCACCCGCTCCACCTTGACGTAGCCTTGGCGGTTGCCCTCCACGCTCTCCAGCCTCCCCAGCAGCCCTGAGTACTGATGAAACCCTCCCGGCTCAAGCTTCACGTCCTCCAGCACCTGGGGACTCGTGTCGGATACAGCCCCGGAATACACCGTCGTCCTGAGGGTGATCGCGCCCTCCTCCGGCGCTCCCATGTTCTGGAAGGCCACGTTGGAGCGGTCCTGGCCGTTCTGACGCAGCCCGCACAGATAGACTGCCTCCTTAAAGCCTTCCTCCTCCGCCACCCCCAGATAGGCCAGGCCTGCCCTTCCCTCAGGCACCACAGTCGTCGTCCGCACCACCGCTTCCACCTCGGACCCCAGCGGGACCTCCACCCGTAGCGTCCCGATCCGGTTCCCCGTCTCCGGAATCGGCACCCCCAAACCCCTCAAATAGCCCAGGGCGTCGGTCTCGACCCTCTGCCTGCCTGCAGCCAGTACCTCCGAAGCTGTCCCGCTTCCACCACCCCGTTCGGCCGTGTAGCTGTAGTCGAGCCTTACGTCCTGCTCCCCCCGGTTGGTCAACGTCAGCTCCGAGGTGAAAAAGGAGTTGTTCTGTCCCGCCGAGCTCAGGATCACGGGGACGAACAGGGACCCCGTGGTCAGCCGGAAGCTCCCCTCTGCCGCGTCCCCGCCGCCGCAGTCATAGGCGAACGCTCCCACTCCCGACTCGGTGAAGCTCAATCGGATCTCACAGGAACTCCCGTCATCGTAGTCCAGCCTCAGCGTTCCCCTGCCGGGACCCGTCTTCTCATAGGTGTATCTGCCCGATCGGGTAACACCCTCGCTCCGGGTCGCGGCTTGCTGACCGACCGACTCGATCTGCTCGAACCGGTTGCCTTCTCCGAACCGCAGCTCAAGGCTTCCGGCAGCCCCCTCCTCACCCTCTAGCCGCAACCTCAGCCGCCTCCCCTCCAGGTCCCCCTCGGTGAAGTCCGACGGATCCTTCGGGTCGGCCTCCTGCATGTCGGTCCTCCCTTCCCCCGGCTCCGACCATTCACTCATCCCCTCCTCGTTGACCGCCCTCACCTGCACCTGGTAGGCCGTCCCCTCCTTCAGCCCCGACAGCCTCACCTCCAGACCGGTCCCCTCGTGCCCCCCATCGTTGTAGTCTGCCTCGCCTGCCTCCCGGTAGCGCACCTCATAGTCCACGATCTCAGGCCCTCGGTTCTCCGGCTCTCGCCAGCTTACCTTCAAACTGTCGCTGCCCTCCGCCGTCACCACCGGCGCCCCCGGCGCCCCCGGCGCTTCCTCCTCGTCACCCACCCGCACCCGGATCGCTCGGCTCCCCTTCCGCTCCCTCTCTCCCTCGCCACTGCTCACCTCTACCACCACAATGTATTCGTTGTCTCCTGCTCCACTCTGGGGATCGGCGCTCTCCACATCCCCCGGAGTCTCATAGTCCGGCGCCTCCCGGAACATCAGCTCCCCCGTCTCCGCCTCCACCGCAAACAGCTCCCCGTCCGCTCCTCCCGCAATCCCATACTCTGTAATCTCGTCCTGCTTGTCCTGGTCTACTGCCTCCAGTTGCCCCACCCTCGTCTGGTTCTCCACCACCTCGAACGGGCCAATGCTGGTGATCTCCGGCGGCTCCTCCTCGTCACTCACCCGCACACGGATCGCACGGCTCCCCCTCCGCTCCCTCTCCCCCTCACCGCTCCTTACCTCTACCACTACAATGTATTCGTTGTCCCCCGCTCCGCTCTGCGGATCGGCGCTCTCCACATCTCCCGGATTCTCATAGTCCGGCGCCTCCCGGAACATCAGTTCCCCCGCCACCACCGCAAACAGCGCCCCATCCGCTCCCCCAGCTATCCCGTATCCTCCAATCTCGTCGCCGTCGTCCCCGTCCACTGCCTCCACTCGCCCCACCATCGCCTGGTTCTCCGCCGCCTCGAACGGGCCCAGGCTGGTGATCTCCGGCGCCCGGTTCAGCCCCGTCAACTCGAAGCTCCCCTGTCCCCCCAATACCCCGCCGCAGCGATAGCCGTAGCTGCCCGCTCCCACTCCCGTGAAGGTCAGCCGTAGCTCGCAGGACTCTCCCCCGTGGTAGTCCAGACTCAACTCCCCCGTCGTCCGGCTGGTGTAGCGGTACCCGTAGCTCCCCGACCGGGTCTCGGTCACCTCACCGTCTCCATCCAGCTCGTTCTCCTCAAACCGCAGGTCCGCTCCAAACCGCAGCCTCAGACTCTGCGGGGAAACCCCAAACGACCCCCGCTCCAGACTGGCCTCGATCCCCTGCAGATCTCCGGCCAGGAAGTTCGACCAATAGGCCCGATCCAGCCCCATCACCACCTCCACCGCCTCCGACACCCGTCCCTCGCCCACAAGGTTGACCGCACGCATCTCAAAGACATAGACCGTCCCGTTTCCCAAGTCGCCGACCGTATACCCGGTAGCGTTGACCTCCTCGGGCGCGCTGTCCGGGATCGGGATCCACTCACCGAACGCTCCCCGCCCCTCCTTCAAACGGTACTCATAGCGCAGGATCGGGGTGCCCCCATCACTCTCGGGCGGGCTCCACTCCAGCCTCACCGCCCCGGCCCCGGGCATCGCCATCAGACCCAGCGGCGCCTCCGGAGGAAACAGCAGTCCACCGCCGCCGCCTCCGTTGCCGGGGGGCGGCGGAGGCGGCGGCGCAATCCGCCGCTCCGGGGTGGCCTGCACCGTTTCAGCTCCACCCTTCCCCAACGCATTGACCGCACGCACCTCGAAGATGTACTCGTTGCCGTTGATGAGGTTCTCCACCGTCACCCCACGCGTCCCCGTTCCCACGTTGTCCCACTCGCTCCACGTCTCTCCCACCGCTTGATACCGAACCTCGTAGCGGATGATGGCTGAGCCTCCGTTATCCGTTGGCCGGTTCCAGATCAGCCTGACTGTTCCGTTCCCACCGCTGGCCGTTAGACCCAAAGACGAAATCGGCTCCTCCACCCCCGGCGGCGCCACCCGCACCGCCAGCGGCTCCTCGGGCTCCTCGTTCGGTTTGCTTCCCACCGACGACCTTACAGCGCCTCCCAGGACCGTCATCGTCAACGTGTAGCTGTGGGCCACCCGGTCGGTCTCCGGCGTCACCGTGGTGGTGAAGACCCGATCGTCAGTCGTCTGCAGAACCCCGATCCCCGGATCGCAGAAGACCGTGTTGTTCTGATCGTCCGTGCATTCAGGGTCCTGACCCGTCTCGATGTCACTGGCGCTGAAGCCCGTCACCGGTTCGGAAAAGCTGAACCGCACCGTGAAGGGGCCCGACACCGGCGGCTCGGTGCCGCTCGCCATCACGACCGTCAGCGGCGCCACCGTCATCCCCTCGCCCGGATCCGACCAGTCGCTGGTCCCTTCGTCGTTGCTGGCCCGCACCTGCACTTCATAGACCGTCCCCGCATTGAGGTCCGAAAGCGTCAAAGTGCGCCCCGGCCCCTCATGCAGAGCGCCGGTGAAGCGCCCCGTGCCTTTCTCCCGGTATTGCACGTCATAGTCGGTGATGTCCGGCCCCGTGTTGTCGGGTTCGCTCCAACTCACCTGCAGACTCTCGGCCGTCTCCCCGGAAATGGCCGGCGCCTCCGGCACTTCCGGAGGTTCCCGCTCGTCCGTCACCCTTACCGCCAGCGTCTGCTCCGCCTCCAGTTCCCTGGCTCCTGCCCCGCTCGTCACTTCCACCGTCACCACGTACTCGTTGTCTCCGGGAGCCTCGAAATCCCGCAGGTCCCGGAAGCTCAGCTCTCCCGTATCGGAAGCAATCGAGAACTCAGATTGGTCGGCCCCGCCCACAATCTCCCAGCCCGTCACCTCGTCCCCCGGGTCGGTGTCCCTGGCCGCCAGCCGCCTCACCACCAACTGGTTCTCTGGAACATCGAACGAACTCGGACTTGTGATCTCAGGCACCGTGTTTGGCGCCCCGGTGGTGTTGGTCACCGACTGGTTGCTCAGCCCCCGGGCGTCGTTGCCCACTTCATCCTGGATCGGGTTCGCCCCCACCCCCGTCGGAACCGTGTAGCTCACCCGGATCCCCGTATCTCCATGCTCGACCGTCGGGTTGAGCGTCAGCGTCACCACGCTCCCGCTGACCGACACTCCCGTAACGCTTCGTCCAGCTCCGTCCACCTCCACCGTGAAGTCTCCCGACGCCGGCCTCGATCCCCCATCGAGCGCTTCCCCGTAGGTCAGCGCCAGAGAGGAGCCATCCACCGCCGCGCTCAGGAAACTCGGCCTGGCCCCGTCCACCTTGTGCCCCGCCTGAGCCGCCACCGCCCCGTGAGCCAGATCGGCGGAATTCTCCGCCTCGTCTTCAATCGTCCCGCCGTTCAAGGAGATCCGGCCCACCTCGATGCTCACCCCGTCTGAGTCCTCGTCCCCATCGGCTACCTCGTAGCCGAACACCAGCGCCGCCGTGTCCGCGCCTCTCAGATACCCGGCCGTTCGGGCCCTGGTCCCCACTCTCAGCCTCAACTGCGGGGTCCCCTCCACCTCCACCGTCTCGCTGAAGGTAACCGTCACCTCGATCTCGTCCCCCGTCGCATAAGTCTGGTCAGATCCCGGGTTCGACCTGACCGCCAGACTCTCCACCTCCGGCGGTGTCGTGTCCGGCGTCTCATTGGTCACCGATTCGCGGCTCAGCCCCTCCGCCTGGTTGCCAGGCACGTCCCGGATCGGATTCATCCCCGGCGTATAACTCACCTGGATCCCCGCCTCCAGGTGCTCGGCCCCCGCATTCAGCGTCAGCACCACCGTGCTGCCGCTAACTCGGACTCCGGTGACCGTCCGGGACTGGCTCCCCCCCGCCACCGTGAAGTCTCCCTCCTCAGGCGTTGAACTCCTGTCCAGCGGCTCGTCGTAGGTCAGTGTCAGTGTCGTTCCGTCCACCACCGCTCCGCCGCTTGCGGCCAGCTCCGGCTTGACCGCGTCCACCTTGTGGCCCGAGTCGGCAGCCAGCCCGTCATGGTCCAGCTCCGCATTGTTGCGGGCCTCGTCCCGGATCGTCCCGCCCGACAGGCTGTCGGCCTCGACGCCCACCCCGTCGGTGTCGCTTTCCCCGTCGGCCACCTCGTAGGCAAAGACCAGAGCTGTTGTTCCCGTCCCGCCCTCGTAGGTCGCTGTTCGCGTCCCTCCCCCAAACTCCAGCCTCAACTGCGGCGTCCCCGTCACCTCCACCGTCTCGCTGAAGGTCACCGTCACTTGAATCTCGTCCTCCGCCGCATAGGTCCGGTCCGTCCCGGGATCCGAGGTGATCTCTACCTTGCTTACCGTCGGCGAAGTCGTATCCGGGGTCTCGTTGGTGACGGGCACGTTGCTGAGCCGGTCCGCGTCATTGCCCAACACGTCCTGCAGCGGGCTCACGCCCGCTCCGGTAGGCACCGTGTAGCTCACCCGGATCCCCGTCTCCCCGTGATCCACCGCCGGGTCGAGGGTCAGGAGCACCGCGCTCCCGCTCAAAGCAACGTCGGTGACTGTTCGGGACGAGCTGCCCCCCGTCACCCTGAACGCGCTCGCCTGCGGGATCGAACCGCTGTCGAGCGGCTCGTCAAAGGTCAGCGTTAGCGTCGCTGCGTCGACCCTCGCTGGGTCGGTGTCGGCCAGGTCCGGGCCCGCTCCGTCCACCTTGTGCCCCGAGTCCGCTGCCACCCCGTCATGGTCCAGGTCCGCGGAATTATTCGAACCATCCTTGATCGTGCCGCCGTTTAGCGAAAGGCTGTCCGCATCGATGCTCACTCCGTCGGTGTCCTCGTCCCCATCAACCACCTCGTAGCCGAAAACGAGCTCCGTCGTACCCGTGCCATCCAGGTAGCCGGCCGGCCGGTTCCTCTCTCCTACTTTCAGCATCAGCCGCGGCGTCCTCTCCACATCCACGGCCTCGCTGAAGGTGACCGTGACCTGAATCTCGTCTTCCGGCGCGTAGATCCGGTCGGATCCCGGATCCGAGGTGATTTCGACCAGGCTCACCGTCGGCGCGATCGTGTCGGGAGTTTCATTGATCACCGGCTCACTGCTCAATCCAAGAGCGGCGTTGCCCACCGCGTCGCGGATCGGGCTCGCCCCCATCCCGGTCGGAACCGTATAGCTCACCCGAATCCCCGTCTCCCCTTGCTCGACAGCCGGGTCCACGGTCAGTTCCACCGTGCTCCCGCTCACCCGGACTCCGCTGACCGTCCGGGACTGGCTTCCCCCCGCCACCGTGAAGGTGCTCGCCGCTGGCATCGAAGTCCCGTCGAGCGGCTCGTCATAGGTCAGCGTCAGCGTCGCCCCGTTCGCCACCGCCCCGACGGCAGTCGCCAGCTCCGGCTTGACCCCGTCCACCTTGTGGCCCGCGTTGGCCGCTACCGCCCGATGGTTCAGCACGGCGTCAATGTCGTCCGTGCTGTCCTTGATCGTGCCGCTGTTGAGCGAAAGGCTGTTGGCATCGATGCTCACCCCGTCGGTATCGCTCTCATCGGAGGCCACTCGGTAGCTGAACGTCACCGCCGCGCCGGTCACGCTCCCATAGCCCGCCGTCCGGTCCTTCCCGTCCACGTTCAGCGTCAATTGCGGACTCCCCGTGACCGCCACCTCTTTGCTGAAGGTCACCGTGCCCTCAATATCGTCTCCCGCCGCGTAGGTCCGGTCCGTCCCGGGATCGGAACTGAACGAGATCGTGCTCACCTTCGGGGGGGACGTATCCGGGGTTTCATTCGTTACCGCCACGTTGGTCAGCGCAGCCGCGGCGTTGCGGACCGTGTCGCGGATCGGGCTCGCACTCACCCCCCTCGGCACCGTGTAACTCACCTTGATGCCGGTCTCTCCGTGATCCACCGCCGAGTCGAGGGTCAGCTCCACCGTGCTCCCGCTCACCAGGACATCAGTAACCGTTCGGGACGTGTTGCCCCCCGACACCGCAAAGGCGCTCGCCGGCGGTGTCGAATTCCCATCGAGCGGCTCATCGTAGGTCAACGTAATGGTCGCCAGGTTCACCGCCGCCCCGCCGGCGGTCGCCAGCTTCGGCTTGACCCCGTCCACCCTGTGCCTCGTGTTCGCCGCCACCGCCTGATGGTCCAGCACGGCGTCGTTGTCTGCGGCATCCTTGATCGTCCCGCTGTTAAGATTGAGCTGGTTCGCCTCGATCAGGACCCCGTCGGTGTCGCTTTCCCCATCGGCCACGGTGTGGGTGAAGACCAGCACCTTCCCCGACCCGCTTCCATAGTAGGTTGCCGCCTTGCCCGCACCCCCCACCTCAAGCATCAACTGCGGCGCTCCTGTCACCTTCACCGTCTCGTTGAAGGTGACCGCCGCCTCGATCCGGTCCCCCGGAACATAGATCCGGTCCGTTCCCGCATCCGAGGCGATCGCGATGCTGCTCACCGTCGGCGCCGTCATCTCGGGAGTCTCGTTCGTGACCGGATGACTGACAAGTGCCTCCGCGTCATTGCCCGCACTGTCCTGAATCGGACTTGCTCCCATTCCCGTCGGCACCGTGTAGCTCACCGTGATCCCCGTCTCCCCGTGCTCCACCGCAGGGGCGAGGGTCAACTCCAGCGTGTTCCTGCTCACAAGGACTGCGCTGACCGTTCGGGACTGGCTGCCCCCCGCCATCGTGAAGGCGCTCGCCGACGGATCAGACATACCCTCGATCCACGAATCGTAGGTCAGCGTCAGTGTCGCCCCGTTCACCACCGCACCGCCGGTTGCGACCAATTCCGGCCTGATCCCATCCACCCGATGCCCACCGCTGGCCGCCAGCGCCCGATGGTTCAGCACGGCGTCAGTGTCGTCCATGCTGTCCTTGATCGTTCCCCCGTTGAGCGAAAGGCTGTTCGCCTCGATGCTCACCCCGCTTCTGTCCCTCTCCCCGGCGGCCACGGTGTAGCTGAACAGGACCGCAGCGCCCGTCACGCTGACGTAGCCCGCCGTCCGGTCCTCCCCTCCCACATTCAGAGTCAGCTGCGGGCTTCCCGTCACCGTCACCGCCTTGGTGAAGGTCACCGTCACCTCGATCGTTTCTCCCGCAGCATAGCCGCCGGCCGAAGTGATCGCGACGCTGCTCACGTACGGCGCCGTCGTGCTCGGCACTGTTGCTGAGACCTTCGCGCTGCGCGCCGCCTCTCCGCCGGAGACGGAGGCCGCCAGCTGGTAGGTATATGTCGCTCCGGGCGTCACGCCGGTATCGGTGTACTGGAGTCCGCTGAGGTCTGTGGCGAGGGTTTCCAGAGCGGTCCCGTCGTCCCGGTTCAGGACATAGGTCACGGTCGGGGCCGGCATCCAGTGGGTCACCACCGGCGCTGTCCAGGTCAGGGCCACCTGGGCCATTCCCGGCGTTGTCGACGCCATCAGGGACGGCCCTTCCCGAAGCTGGTAGCCGAACTCCTCCCACATCGCCTGATCGTCCTCCAACACCGCCTTCAACGCAGGATACTGCGAGCTGGTCCCGAAGGCCCAGGGGTTGTCACTCGTGTCGTCCGCATCGACATCCACGTTCCAGCTCCCGTAGATCCCGCTGTAGCTTGTGGGCGACTGCAGCTGCGACGTCGTTCGGGGAGACCCGTATGTCCCGGACGTTTGTCCCGAGGTGCGTGAATCCCAATAGCTGGCGGTGACGGTGCCCGGTATTTCGGTACCTGGGAACGAGTCTCCGACCAGCCCGGCGCCGCCTGTTACATGGCCTGTCGCATAGCTGGCGGTGATTTTCCCGGAGTTATAACCGGCCAGCCCTCCCCCACAGGACGAACCCTTGACACTGCCCGTTGCGTAGCTGGCGGCGATCATTGCCTCGTCCCCGAACGGCTCCCCGTTCACGCCGACCAAACCACCCACGCACGACTCCCCGGTCACCGGACCGGTCGCGTAGCTGCCACTGATCAATTTGGCTTGGTTGTAGCCGGCCAGCCCGCCGACGTTCCTGTCTCCCTCGACAGGTCCCGTCGCGTGGCTGGAGACGATGAAGCCGGTGTTGTAACCCACCAGCCCGCCGGTTCCCGGGGACGGCCCAAAACTGATGACAATACCGACGCCGGGAGCGAACACCGTCGGCGGTTCCATGCCCGTGACCGCCGCGGAGCTGCTGGAGCGGAGGACGGCTCTCAGATTGAGTCCGATCAACCCGCCGACATGCAGTTCGCCGGACACCCGTCCCGAGGTCCGGACATCGCTGACAATGCCCCGGTTGTCCCCGATCAGACCGCCGACAGACTCCCTGCCCGTCACGTCCACGTCGATCAGGCGGAGGTTGCGGACGGCGCCGGCCAGTTCGACCCCGCCGAAGAGCCCCGAGTAGTTGCCACGGTCGACGAACAGGTTGGAGATGGAATGTCCGTTGCCCTCAAACGTTGCGCGGAAGGCCCCGATCAGCGTCGTGAAGAACTCGAACTCGGTCAGGCCGAGGGGCACCCAACCTTCGCCGTCGTTCCAGTAGGTGTCGCCCGCATCGGCGTCCCCGCTCCCGTTGGTGTCGAAGTCGAGATCCTCTTCCAGCTCATACCCCGAGCAGCCCTCGAAACCGCAGCCCATCCGGTCGAGGGGCGAGGGGAATGCGGCCGTGTACGCCGCAGAGTCATCAGATCTGTCCGGGATGCCATTCCCGTTCAGGTCGTGGTGGACGGCATCGAGCTGCGCCAGCGAGTCGATCTCGATCAGCCCGTCCCCGTCCGAGTCGTAGTTGTTCCCCACCGTCACCGTGAAGCGCTGGGTCGCGCTCGTGTTCGATCCGGCGGCGTCGGTCGCCGTCACGGTGACCCTCGCCCGGCCTGCGACCCCGGGTGTGACCGTCACTTCCGATCCCGACCGGCTCACCGAGGCGACCGATGACGGGGACGAACTGGCTCCGTAGGTCACCGTGTCGTTGTCCGGATCCGAAAACGCCCCTGCGACCTCCACCACCACTGACGCCATCGAGCCCACCTGAAGCGACCGGTTCGCCAAGGTCCCCACCGCCACCGGCGGCTGGTTCGCACGGCCCGCGGTCACCGCCACCGGAGCGCTCTGCGCCGCTTCACCGCCGTCGACCACCGCCGTCACCCGGTAGGTGTAGCGCCTGCCGGCCGTCACACCCGTATCGTTGTACCCGGTAGCGGTGAGGCCCGTGGCGACGGCCTCGACGGTAGTGCCGTTGTCTCGGGTGACGGTATAGGTAATGCCCGGCGCCGGGCTCCAGGAGCTCAGGTCCGCCGCGGTCCAGGTCAGGTTCACCTGGGCCTGACCGTCAGCTGTTGACGCCGTCAGCGTCAGGCCTGCACGAATCTGGTAGCCGAATTCCTGCCAAGTCGCTCCCCCCACGCCATTGAGGTCCCTCGACAGGACCGGATACTGCGTGGCCGTCCCGAAGTCCCAGGGATCGTCTACCTCGCCCTCGCCGAAAAACGGGCGATTCAGATCCACGTTCCAGGTCTCGTAAATGCCCTCGTAGTCGGTGGGCGCCTGAAGCTCCGAGGTGGTCATTCCCTCTACGCCGATCCTCGGTGATTCCGTCCCGTCGATCACGCCGTTATCGTTGACGTCGTGCGAGCCGACTCCCACGCGCATGCCGGAGGCATCCAGGTCCCAGTAGCTGAAACGCGCTCCAAGATAGGCGCCGGTGCCCACCAGCCCGCCGGTTGTCGCCGTGCCCGAGACCGTTCCCACGGCATAGCTCGCCTCGATATCGCCGCATGAACTTCCGACCAGACCGCCCACACCCCCGCCGGTGCTGGTCCCTTCAAAGCTGCACATGATGAACCCTGAATCCGAATCCGTCAGCTGAGCCCCCGTGCCCCCCACGCCTCCTGTGGCATAGCTCGCCTGAATCAACTGAGAAAAATCGCTCACGGCCCCGACCAGGCCGCCGACCGCGTTGGTGCCCGACACGTTTCCGGTGGCATAGCTGGCGACGATCCGGTTCAGGAACTGATGCCCGACCAGGCCACCGACCCCGTCCGTACCGGACACCCGGACAGCAGCGTAGCTGCCCACCACCGGGCCGGACGATGCTCCCACAAGGCCGCCGACTTCATTGCGGCCCGTCACCTCGCCCGTGGCATGGCTGTTTATGACCGCAACGTAGATCCCACGCCCCAGCAGGGCACCGGCACCGTCCTGGCCCGTCACATCGGCCCCGACCACACCGATGTCCTCAATCAGGATCCTGTCGGCTTCCCCGAAAAGGCCGATTTCATCCTCGGTCGGCCGATTGATGAACAGGTTCGCGACCGTACGGCCATTGCCATTGAAGGTTGCCGCGTACGGAGTGCCCTCGCTTCCGATCGGCTCCCAACCGTCGCCGGTGTTCCAGTAGTCGTCGTCTGAGTCGACCGCCCCATCCCCGTCGGTGTCGAAGTCCAGATCCGCCTCCAGCTCGTAGCCGGTGCACCCGTCGGGGCAGCCCATCCCCAGAGCCCCCATGGTGAAGGCCGCGTAATACGGCATCCAGGTCGCGCCGTCCACCAGCCCGTCGCCGTCGAGGTCGTAGCGGAGGGCATCGAGCTGCGCCAGCGTCCTGACTTCGATGAAACCGTCGTTATCGGCGTCATAGTCCCTCGTACCCGCCCTGACCGTGACCGTGAATCCGCGCACCGTCGTCAGGCCCCCGGGGTCGGTCGCATAGAGCGTCACCAGGGCACGGCCCGGTGAGCCGGGTGTCAGCGTCGCCATCGATCCGTTCCGTGCGATGGCAAGCCGGACGGTGTCGCTCGACGCTGCCGTGTAGGTCAGCGTGTCGTTGTCCGGATCGGTGAACTTGGTCGCCATGTCGATCGTCACGGGGGCGGCGTCCGGCGCCAGCGTCCGGTCGGGAAGCGTTCCCGCAGCCGCCGGCGCCCTGTTGCGCTCCGCCCGAGGGACCACAGCGGCTCCCACCGCACCCTGCGCCATCACAATGCCGGCCCCCGCATCGCGGTCGAACCCTTCAGTTTCGATGTCGAGCGCAGACCCAGCCATTGCCCTCAGGAGCGTCTCATGCGTAACGTGTTTCGGTCCCCCGGCCCCCTCCACCATCAGGGCTGCGATGGCTGCGGCATGGGGCGCCGCGGCCGAAGCACCGCAAAACGTTGAAAAACCCGGTGTAGCCGTCGATACACAGGAGGCGGCGGTGAGGTCCGGCTTGCGCAGCAGCTTCCCGCCGGTTTCCGAGAAATCGCCAGCCGTGATCGGCGTCCCGCCCGGCTCGAAGAAGATCCGGCGGGGGCCGTCCGAGTTTCCCCGGGTGACCGATTCCGTGCCGTTGAAGACCTTGCCGGACCCGGCGGCGGTGCGGACGTCGACGGCTGACACGGAGACCGCGTTCTCCGCCGCCGAGTGTCCGTAAAGGGTGCCGGCGGTAGCAATCTCGAGCCTTCCGTCAATGGCCTGCAGGCGCAGGTAGCGGTCCGCGCCGGAGACCTTGACGACGACGAGTGTGTCGGAACTTCTCCCGGAGGAGATGGACTCGATCGGATCCTGGGTGCCGTCCTGGGTGTCGGTCGAGCTGGCGACGACATCGCCGTCCTCATTGACCCGGAACAGGTCGTAGTCGTTCGAGGACGCGCCCAGCGGATCGGCCCACTGGAGGACGATCGGACCGGCGAAGCCAAAGAAGCCTGCGCCGCTCAACGGGTTCCCTTCCATGCCGCCGCCGAAGTCGTGTCGGACTCCGGCCGTCTCGCCTTCCACCATCAGCGGGCTCCCCGCGGTGTAGTCGCCCTCCCAGACACCGGAGGTGCCGTCGTTCAGATTGCCGTCGTTGCCGCCCGCCGAGAAATAGAAGCACCCGTTTGCCGTGGCCGCGTTGACCCCCTGCGCGAACAGGTCGTCCTGGAAGGCCGCCTCCAGGAAATATCCGACGTCGTCGACGATGACGTCCGCACCAACCTCGCAGAGCGCTTCGATGTTGGCCGCCACCTGTGCCTGCCCGCCATCCCCGGTCGCAAAGTAGAGTTCCGCGCCCGGGGCGAGATCGTGGACGATCTCGAGCATCGCCGTCCCCTCATCGCCACGCCCCTCCTGTCCCGGCAGAACGTTCACCCGGGCCGGCAGATCGCCCGACGCCTGACGATCGGCAAGCGTTCTGACACCGTTCGAGATCACGCCGATCCCGATGCCGGAGCCGGTTACTGAGTGCGTCCGGCGCGCCACGCTTGTTCTGTGCGCGACATCGCCCGCTGACGTATCCTCCTTGCGGGTCACCGGGGTGTCCGGAACGTCTGCACGCACGACGGGTGGGAGCGCCGATGTCTGCCCGCGTGTTCGAGCCTTGTCGGCTGGACGGATCGTCTGGATCGAGTGCAGCTTGGCCAGCGGCTCAACGGCTGCGGGCGGTAGCTGCGCCCGAATGGACCGGTACCGGGGCACGCTGTTGACCACGACGCCGCCCAGGGCCCGGATACGCGACAGGACCTCAGGCGTCACATCCGCCCGTATGTCGACCGTCACCAGTCCTTCGGGGGCATCCGTGTCCGCGGTGTCCTTGCGCGCTGTAGTGGTTGGGCGCTCCGGCGTCTCCCGACCGGCGTTCAGAAGCTGGGAGCTCACCTTTCGCTGTGAAGGAGTCCGCTCCGCCTTTTTGGCCAGATGCGCCTCGATCTGCCGTACGGCCCTCAACGGAAGGGTCCCTCCTGCTCGATCTCCGCTGTTGCCGGTCCGGTTCGTCACCGTCTGTTCGGTGAATCCTGAGGCGCCGTTGCCCGCCGCGTCCCGGATCGCTTGTGCTTCCGCTTCCGTGTCCGCGGCGTAGCTCACCGTCACCGACTCGCCGGCTTTGACAGCCGAAGCCAGACTCAGCCTCACTGTGCTCCCGCCCACCTTTACCTCGGAGACGTCTCGGTCTTTACCCTGCACCTCCACCTTGAAATCCTCAGCCTCAGGCGTTAAAGACCCGTCGAGCGCCTCGGCGAGGGTCAGCATCAGCGTGTCCTTCTTGACCGACGCTTCCTTGCCGGCAGCCAGTTCGGGCCTGACGCCGTCTACCTTGTGCCGCGGATCGTCCTCTAAACCCTCATGGTCCGGAAGGGCGGCATTGCCCAACTCATCCTGGATCGTTCCCTCGTCGAGCAACAGGCTGCCGGCCTCAATGCTGACTCCGTCGCTGTCCCTGTCCCCTTCGGCGATCGAGTAGGCGAACACCAGCTCTGAGGTGCCCGTGCCGCTTTCGTAGACGGTCTGCCTGGTCTCCTTCCCCACCCGTACCTCAAGCTTCGGCGTCCCTGTCACCGTCACAGGCTCGCTGAAGGTCAGCAGGATGGAGACCGTCCCGCCTATCCCGTAGCCGGACCGTCCCCCCTGCGGACTTGAGCTAATTTCCACAGCGCGCAAGTACGGCAACGCCTCGTCCGCTTTATCGCCCGTCTCGCTGCCGGCGGCGGCTACAGATTTCGTCTCAGTCCCGTCCGGTCTTGCTGCGATCCGACGACCCGACCTGGCGCTTGATTTTTGGTCCGGCTTCCGGTCCTCGTCTTGCGCCGGCTTCAAACCGGCTGCCTTCGCCTCCCTTTTCGAGCCCTTCGGCGCTTCCGGCACGAAAGATTCATAACCAGTCGGGTGTGACGCCCCGTCTGACCGAGCCCTCACACGACTCGGCGGCAATGTAGCGGCCGCCTCCTTCACTTCCAGGTTCCGCTCCACCGAAGCTGTGATCTCAGAAGAGCGAGCGTTGTCCAGTCCCTGGCCGCTGACCAGCAGAAGGGCACTCACTAATACAAGGAGAGTGACCACGCCACTGTGCCTGGCCGGTCGCGTGGCTTTCTGCAGGAACTCCTGGATCCTCGCAGTTGATATCGGCACCGGTTCTCCCAGAGTATCGGGCGCACCGCCTCGCACCCTTATTGCAGCAGACACCTTCACGCCATCCATGATTCGGACGACTTTAGTGGATTTGATTCGTAGGCACAGCTAGCTGTGCTGTTGAGCGTTGAACGACGACCCATTGCAGAAACTGGTAACAACGTTCTGGAGAGCACACTGCGTTGACCCTGTCAACTCACGAGTTGCTCAGACTTGATTGGCGGGTGGTGTGCTGCTTCCTATTTAAGTTGAATGGCGGTTCATCTACCCTCACTACTAAAATCCCGCACAAAGGCGCCTGGTCGAGTTCTTCACCGCCGAGATCTCGAACTCCAATACCTGCCTCGCCTACGCGGCCGCCCGCTTCTTCGCGTAGTGCGAGACCCGCAACCTGGCCCTCGGGGCCATCACGCCCTTTGCCGTGGCTGCCTATGTCGACCAGATGCAGGACCGCTATGCCCTGCCCACCGTCAAGCAGCACCTCTCGGCCATCCGGGCCCTGCTCGACTACCTGGTCGTGGGCCAGGTCCTGCCGGCCAATCCGGCCGCTCCCGTGCGTGGACCCAAGCATGTCGTCAAGCAGGGCAAAACACCGGTGCTTTCCGCCGGCGAGGCCCGAACCTTGCTCGACTCGATTGACCTCGAAAAACCCTCGAGGCTCCGCAACCGGGCTCTGCTCGCCACCATGGTCTACTCCTTCGCCCGCGTGGGCGCCATGGTCGGCATGAACGTCGAGGACTACTACCAACAGGGAAAGCGCTGGTGGCTGCGCCTCCACGAAAAGGGCAGCAAGTTCCACCAGATCCCCGCCCCCCACAACGCCCAACGCCGAGGAGTATCTGGATGCCTACCTCGAAACGGCTGGGATTAGCGGCCAGTAGGGCACCCCCCTGTGGCGCTCGATGAAGAGAGATGGAATCTTCAGCCAAAACCGTATGAGCCGGGTTGACGTCTTTCGCATGGTCAAGCGGCAGGTGCGCCAGGCCGAGCTCGGTGTGGCGGCCAACTGCCACACCTTCCGGGCCACCGGCATCACGGCCTTCCTGCTCAACGGCGGCAGCGTCAAGAACACCCAGGCCAACGCCGCCCACAAGTCGCCCTGCACCACCAAGCTCTACGACCGCACTGCCTCTCCAAATTGACGCTAGGAGCCTGCGCCGCAGAAAATTGTTCAGGGACAGACGTTCATAAAAAGGACGATATGATGCCTGTAATAGGGAAGAAGAGTCTCTTTAAAGCAGATACTGAACAAGTTATAGGGATCATAGGCCACCTTGAAGCCTCGGTAGCCCTCTGCGGCGCAGACTCCTAGCCCGCATTTCTCACCAGGACGCTGAGCATAAGGTCGAAACGTGCTTGTCTTTAACATCTTGGGGCGCTTGGTTTGGAGTCTTCAGGGGACAGACGGTGCTGGGCGCGCCCTGGCTTGTCTTTTCCGCTTCAGCGCGCACATGCTCCCTCGAATGGTGTTCCGGCTACGCCCTTCGGTCACGAGCACGCCCTGAAGCGGAAAATCCTGCGCCAAGTTGCACTCTTGAGAAGAGTGCAACCCCCTGGTGAGAAATGCGGGTTAGCCACGTATCTCACTCCCTGTACTCTTCTCAAGAGTGCCCCTTCGGTTAGAACTGCGGGCTCGCGGGTCGTGGGCTTTTTCCGCCCGGATGGGGTGGCGCCGGCAAGGCCGGCGTCGGAGTGGGAGCAGGTTGTGCCCGTCCGGACAAGATGGCGGCGGGCGGAATCCGAAACTCAGGGGCGAGGTGCTGTCGAGGCTTACTCGCCCTCTCGTCACTCAAAACGTGCGGCCAAGCGGTCCACGATGAGCCGGCCGATGTTCAGGCAGGCGGTAGCCGCCGGCGAAGGAGCGTTGCACACGTTCAGTACCCGAGCCGCCTCCCGGATCTCAAAATCGTACACCAGGCTGCCCTGGCGACTGAGAGCCTGAGCCCGGATTCCCGCGGGGGCAGGCTCCAGGTCGCGGGCAGTGATCTCGGGCACAAGGCGCTGAAGAGCCCTTACAAAGGCTGTCTTGCTGATGGAACGCCACATTTCCTCCAGGCCCACCCGCCAGTACTTTCGAGCCAACCTGAGGAACCCCGGATAGGTCAGCGATTCGAACAAATCCCGCAGGTTCACATCGGTCATTCGATAACCCTCCCGCGCAAAGGCCAAAACGGCGTTGGGTCCGCATTCCACTCCGCCGGCAATCATTCGGGTGAAGTGGACGCCCAGGAAGGGAAAACTGGGATCGGGCACGGGATAAATGAGGCCTCGGCACAGATGGTGAGCTTCCGGTTTCAACTTATAGTATTCTCCACGAAACGGCACGATCCTGGCCTCGGGCCGAGTGCCGCTGAGCCGGGCCATTCGGTCGGATTGGAGCCCGGCACAATTCACCACGTAGCCGGCCTCGAAGGTTCCACCCTGAGAGGTCTTCACCTTCACCTTGGAGGCATTGGATGCGATGGCCTTCACCCGACTATTGGTGATGACCTCCCCTCCGCTTTCCTGCAGGCAACGGACCAGAGCTTCACACACCTGGGTGTAGTCGATGATGCCGGCTTCGGGAACGTGTATGGCCTGGATGCCCCGCACGGCCGGTTCCAATTCCTTGAGCCGTTCCGGACCTACCAGGGTGCAGCGCACTCCATTGGCCTGTCCCCGTTGATAAATGGCCTTCAAGCGGGGAAGTTCCGCCTCGTCGACGGCTACGATGACCTTCCCGCAAAGCGCATAGGGAATGCCCTGCCGGTCGCAGAACTTTTGCAGAATGCGCTTGCCCTCCAGGCAATTGCGAGCCTTGAGCGAGCCCGGCTGGTAGTAGACGCCCGAGTGCAGCACCCCGGAATTACGCCCGGTCTGGTGCCGAGCCACTGCTGATTCCTTTTCCAGCACCAGTACCCGTTTTCCCGGGAATCGCCGGGTGAGGTCGTAGGCGGTGGCCAGACCCACAATGCCGCCTCCGACAATGATGACCTCGGCCCGTTCCATTGGCTTATCTTGTCTGAAACAACAGAAAAAAGACAAAAGAAAAAGAGTTATCCACGAAGGGCCACGAAGAACGACGAAGGGCCACTAAGGCGTTGAGGTTAACCGCGACGGGATACCAAGGTCACGACGGGATAGTCGATTTCTGATTGTTTCACTCTCGGATGATCTGCCCGGCAGGGCGGGGGCGGGACTTGCCTGAAACAACCCCCTGCGCCGGGTGGCTGGAAACCGGTTCAACGTCAAGCACGGGTAGATTTTTAATTCACATGGATGCACAGGATGCACAGGATTTTTTCCGGAGACGGCTGGCTTGTATTCCTGGACATCCGCAAATCCGCACGCGATCATCGCCGGAGTCATCCTCTCGTGCAGCAGCCTCCCGTCCTGATTTTCCTGTGCATCCTGTGCATCCATGTTGAATGGATGGTCCCTCTCGAAGGATCCGCCCCGTCGTGGGAATAAGGGGGCGGCGGCTCGCAGACAAACGGGGTTTTCCCAAAGGGCGCCCGTCGGCTTTCAGAGAAGTCGCCCGCCAGACATCCTCCCACCGCACCGTCGGGACGACACCCCCCGGGAGCGCGGGCGTCCCGCCCGCATGCTGTCCCTTCGGTTGCCGCTCAGTTTCCCTGCGATGCGGCAACCGGCCGTGCTGCCGGCGGGAACCGCATGGGCCCGGCCGAAGCAGAGCCATGGCGCCGTTGCCGTTCGATCCGGGTGGGGGAGATGGCAAAGGCTGTGCCAAGACTTGTGCGGGCGGGACGCCCGCGCTCCCGGGGGGCCTTCATCCCATGACACCGTGACACCCAAGGAGGTCCATCGGTCTTCGTGTTCATTCGTGGTTCGCCTTCATTAACGGCCGGCTGTTTCTCCTCTGAGCCGTTTGCAAAATGCAGCTCTGTATGATCGGCCCGGTCGTGGAGGGCGGGGGCCCGGCTGATCTCTGCCCAAACGGGCTTTGACGGCGTTTCACCCGGCGCGGAACCTCGACTAGCTTCCCTCTCTCAACTCCTCGCCGACCGCCTTCACGAAGACATCGATCATTTCCTCGGCCTGCTCCACGGTCATGGTCAGCGGTGGTGCCATACTGATCCAGTGCGGGTCGCAGCGCAGGATCAATCCGTGCTTAATCAATCGTTTCTCTACCTTCTTGCCAAAACGCCGTTCGGCCGCAAAGGGTTTGCCGCTGTCCATATTCTCGACGAACTCCACGCAACTGAGCGCGCCCTTGCCGCGGACCTCCCCCAGAATACCCAGAGCCCCGATTTCCTGCTGGAGCCTCCTGCGAATGTGCCGGCCCACCTGCTCTCCCTTGGCAATCAAATTCTCCTTCTCCATCACCTCGATGACCGCCAGACCCGCGGCGGCGGCGATCGGATTGCCGCCGAAGGTGTGCCCGTGGGCAAAGCTGATGTTCCGGCTCTCCTCGCCCCAGAACGCGGAGTAGTGCAACTCATCCCTGACGACCATGCCGGCCAGGGGTGCGTATCCGCTGGCGAGTCCCTTGCCGATGCACAGAATATCGGGGGCGACCCCGAAGGTTTGGGCGGCAAACCAGTTCCCGGTCCGTCCCATGCCCGTGATGATCTCGTCATAGATCATCAGCACGTCGTATCGGGAACAGATCTCGCGCACCTCCTGGAAGTATTCCGGGGGAGGGATGAAAAGGCCTCCGGTGTTGCTGATGGGCTCCAGGATGAAGGCCGCCACCGACTCGGGGCCTTCGTGCTGCACCGTATACTCCAGCATGGCGGCGCCCGGATGGCTGCAGGCGGAGCCGGTCAGATCGAAAGGTCCGGGGAAACAGGAGGGGGGTGGAATATGCACGAAGCCGGTGAGAAAGGGTCCGAATACCGCCTTGCGCGGCCCCCCCAACCCCGAGGCCGACATGGCCCCCATGGTTCCCCCGTGGTAACCCAGATAGTTGGCAATCACCTTGTACTTGGCTGGATTGCCGCTCTGGCGGTGGTATTGGCGGGCAAACTTGATGGCCGACTCGGTGGCCTCCGATCCCCCGCTGAACAGCTTGATGGTGTTGAGACCGTCCGGGGTAATCTCGGTCAGCTTCTTGGCGAATCGAACGGTGGTATCCGACACCGCGTGCAGCGGAGCTACAAAACTGACCCGTTCCTGCTGCTTGCGGATAGCCTCGATGACGTGCTCGTTTCCGTGACCGATATTGACCACGTAGATCCCGGACACACCGTCAATGTAACGCTTGCCGTCCACATCCGTCAGGTACACCCCCCGGGCTTCCCGGATGATCAACGGATTGGCTGAAAAAACCTTCATCTGCTGCAGATCCAGCAGCAGGTGTCGGACGTCGCTACCGGCAAAAAGGGTAGGTGTCATGGTATCCGCCGGAGGCGAGAGCTTCCCTCACGCGCCCCCAAACGGGCTCCTCCTCAGGGCTTCCTGAATGATGGATTCAGGCACTTCGTATTGACTGACGGCTTGATTTCCCTGGTAGCCCACATCCTGAATGCCGATGGGGCTGGTGTAGAAAGCGTCGACGGTCATTTTGCGCAACCATCCGAAGAACCGAACTCCCGGTGCAAGATCCGAGACAGGATGGACGCGGTAGGAGCTGAACCCCTGGTACTGCTCCGAGGCTCCGTACCGGGTGGCCCGAACTTCCTCCGTCTTTTGAGGATCCCCCTCCTCGACCAGGCGATCCAGCAGGGAGGTTTGCTGCTCCTCGGTGGCCTCCAGGAAGGAGGCGCCGTGCTCCTGGCGCATCTGCGCTTCCAGCCAGAGCAGTCCTCCGGTGTAGATGTCAGCCAACTCCGGGTTCTGGCTGCACAGCAGGTCGATGAACTCGGGAGCACCCGCATCGACGGCGCTTCCCGAGTGCTCGTCGGCCGGAATGATCAACTCGGCCAGTCGCCCAACGGTCTGGTACTCGTGGGATTTGAACAACTTGGGTTGGTAAGCTCCGGTCTTTTCTTTCTCTTCCCGAGCCGCCCGATGGACGTGCTTCCCCCAGGCCAATTCAAAGGGAGCGACCCCGGTGGCCGTCAGGGCCAGGGCGATCCTCTCCAGCATCTGGCGCCGGGTCAGAGGCTGCCGGATCTCCGGTTCCGGGGGTTTCCTAGACATTGCCTTTCCTCATTTCCTCAGCCAGAAAGTCGGAGGCTCTCCAGGCCAGGGCGTTGATGGTCAAGGTGGGGTTCTTGTCGGGGTTGCTCACGAAGGAGCCGCCGTCGCAGACCAGCAGATTCTTCACTTCGTGAGCCTGACAGAAGCCGTTCAGCACGGAGTTTTGCGGATTGGTTCCCATCCGAACCGTCCCCACCTCGTGAATGATGGTTCCGGGAACCGAGATCCCGTGGCGATCGAAATGGCTGGTCAACCCCATCACCTTGCCCCCCATGCTCTCGATGAGGGTCGCAAAGGTCTGCTCCATGTGCCTGGCCTGCTTCCATTCGTAGTCGGACCACTTGAAATGAAAGCGCAGCACCGGAATGCCCCACCGATCGACCACCTCGGGATCGATCTCGCAGTAGCTCAAGTTGTTGGGGATCATCTCACCCCGACCTGCAAATCGGACGAAGGCCCCGTACTCTTTCCGCACCTGCTGTTTCAGTTTCCTGCCGTAACCATGCCGTCGGGCTGCGCCGTGAAATGCCCCCACCTGGGGCATGTCGTAGCCTCCCCCGATTTCGATGTGATACCCCCGCGGGAACCCCAATCGACCCTGACCCTCCCACTGCCACCAGGGCATGTAGAGGTGCGCCCCACTCATCCCATCGGTGTTGTAGCGGGGCAGGTTTTCCAGGCTGGGAACGTAGCCCGTCATACCCAGTCCCACCGTATCCATGAGAAAACGACCCACCGTACCCGAGCCGTTGGCCAATCCGTTGGGAAAGAGGTTGGACCGGGAATTCAAGAGCAGACGGGCGGACTCGCAGGCGCTGGCCGCAACCACCACCACCCGGCAGGCAATACGCTTTTCCGTGCGGCTCTGTGTGTCGATGTAGACCACCCCGCTGGCCCTGCCCCGGCCGTCGGTCAGAATCTCCCGCACCATGGCCGAGTGGATGATCTTGAGCTTCCCCGTTTCCAAGGCGGGAAAGATCTGCACCTGGCTGGAAGAGTAGTTGGAGGCGGTCAGGCATCCACGGCCGCACTGTCCACAGTAGTGGCAGGCGGCCCGCCCGTTCAGCGGCCGCGTGATCACGGCTCTTCGCATGGCGATGCAGGGGATACCCAGCTTCTGGCTGGCCTTCTGGATGACCCGTTCATGGGCCTTGGGAGGCGGGGGCGGCTGAAAAACGCCGTCAGGGGCGCTACGGATTCCCTCTTTGGTCCCGGTGATTCCAATGAAGGCCTCGGCCTTGTCGTAATAGGGGGCAATGTCTTCATAGGAGATGGGCCAGTTGGTCCCGAGACCGTCCCGGTCGTAGGGGCGAAAGTCGTAATCGGAAAACCGCAGCGAGATCCGCCCGTAATGGTTGGTCCGCCCTCCCACAATCCGGGAGCGAAACCACAGGAAGTCGCTGCCCTTGGCTACGGTGTAGGGTTCTCCCTCCAGGGTCCAACCACCGCTGACCGCACTGGCGCTGAAATGGCCGAAGGCCTCCCCGCGCCCGAAGTAAACGCCTCCGCCCTCCTCCGCTCCGCGATGATCCACTTCATGGGGCCAGACGTGCTCCTTGAAGTCGGCCAGCGGGTCCAGCATGGGGCCGGCCTCCAGCAGGGTCACGCGAATCCCCAGCCGGGTCAGCACGTGGGCGACGGTTCCACCGCCCGCGCCGGACCCGATCACGACCACTTCGTGTTGTTCGGGACTATCTTTGATGTGAGCCATGCCGGTATTCAAGCACAACTGGATGAGAATTGGAACCTGTCCTCCCGGCGCTCCCAGGCGGCGTCCAAAGGCCGAACGAGGAGAGGGGGACAGGCGAGGAAAACACTCGTCAAAGCTCCCTGGTCAGGCCAGCGGCCAGATCATCCGCAAAAAGGCCGCCGCTAGACTGAAGAGCGTCTCAGGCCAGCACATCGAAGCCTTGCCAGGTGATCTTGGAGGCCACCGCTTCGATCTTCGGCCAGGCCTCCTGGTGCTCCTTGGAAACCGCCCAGGCGGCCCGCTGGGCTTCCGTTTCAAACGAGATATCGATTTCGTAACTGGTCGAAGACTCGTAGTGGCGCAGGAGGCGCGTAAACAGGAAGCCCTTCTGCACCTTGATGGCAGGAACGTAGGCGTCCCGGTAGAGCTTCTCCAGCTTCTTGTCCATCCCCGGCTTGGCCTCAATATAGATGTGGAGCTGAACCGACTTCTTTCCGGCCTTTCCGGCGGCCGCAACGGATTGGCCCAACATGGCGCCCAGCATTCCCAGTCCGGCGGCCTTGAGCCAGTTGCGGCGGTCGTCGAAAGAACGGGCAACTCGGCGAAGCGAAGTTTTCATTGGTCTTTGTTCTCCTTTTTTGCGGAACGGGTTGCCAACGGCAACGGTATGGCCCCGACAACCCTACTGAAGCACGGCGCCCGGCCTGTCATCATGCAGTTGCGCCATGGGGGTCGACCGGGTTCTGGACGCCCCCTTCGGCGCCCTGCCCAACACCCTTTCTTTATCACGAAACCGGGAACGGAGACAGGACTACTTTTGCCGGAGCCATCCAACGGCGGCGCCGGCTTGACCCGCCAAGACGGCGAACCATAGAATGCCTGCTTCCATCGGGAGCGGCAATGCACCTGCAAAGCGCCATCGGTCTGGCTGCCTTCCTGGGGCTGGCCTGGGTCATGAGCGAGCATCGACGAAAGGTGTCGCTCCGCCTGCTGTGCTTCGGTTTGGCCTTGCAATTGGCCCTTGGAATCCTCCTTCTGAAGGTCCCCGGCTCGGGCGAGATCTTTCTGGGGTTCAACCGGGTGATCCTGGCCCTGGAAGAATCGATCCAGGCGGGAACGGCTTTTGTGTTTGGCTATCTGGGCGGCGGCCCGGCTCCTTTCGAAGAGAAGGTCCCCGCCTACAGCTTCATTCTCGCCTTTCGGGCACTCCCCCTGCTGCTCCTGGTCAGTGCTCTTTCTTCGCTGCTCTTCTACTGGAAAGTGCTGCCCCTGGTGGTGAACGGTTTCTCGAGGGTGTTGGAGAAGACACTGCGTTTGGGCGGCGCCGAGGGCCTGGGGGTCTCGGCCAACATCTTTCTGGGAATGGTGGAAGCGCCGCTCTTCATCCGACCCTACCTGGGCCGGATGACGCGCAGTGAGTTGTTCACGGTGATGACCAGCGGGATGGCGACCATCGCCGGCACGGTAATGGTCCTCTACGCCAGTATCTTGTCGGAGATCATCCCCAACGTCATCGGGCACATCCTGACGGCTTCGCTTCTCAATGCCGTGGCCGCCGTTATCATCTCCAAGATCATGATTCCGGAGACCGGCCCCAGAACCTCGGGGGCATTGGTTGAACCCGAACCGGTCAGCAGCTCCATGGACGCCATCACCAAGGGAACGCTCTGGGGCGTTCAACTCCTGATCAACATCGTGGCCATGTTGCTGGTCATGGTGGCGCTCATCCATCTGGTGAACCTGGCGCTGGGGGTTCTCCCCTTCCCTGGCTCCCGTCCGTTGACGCTGCAGGGAATCCTGGGAATCCTCAGCGCGCCGATCGTGTGGCTCATGGGCATTCCCTGGAACCAGTCCTGGACCGCCGGAGAGCTGATGGGCACCAAGACGGTGATCAACGAACTGGTGGCCTACATTAACCTGAGCCAACTTCCCCCGGATGCCTTGTCGCCCCGAAGCCTGGTGATCATGACCTACGCCATGTGCGGATTCGCCAACCCCGGCAGTCTGGGAATCATGATCGGCGGCCTGGGCACGATAGCCCCTGAGCGGCGGGCCGACGTGGTCAGCCTGGGGCTGCGTGCCATCGTCGCCGGAACTCTGGCCACCTGCATGACCGGCGCTCTGGTGGGGTTGCTCTATTGATTTAAGTCCGCCCCAGCCGGGTCCGACGGGAACCTTCCGCCTCAGGGGTCCGACAACAGCCCCTCCGGAGCCGTAAGCGCTTTTCCCTCCTTGGATCGAAACGCACTCTAGTTTATACTAACGCCCGACCTTGGCCGGCACGGCAGATCCCTGCGGGTTCGACTAGTTAACTGATTCTATTTAAACCTTTTAACCCGCATTTCTCACCGGGGGGCGTGATAATGGCACAGGAATTTTTCCCTCAGCGCGTGCTCGGGAGCGAAGAGCGTAGCGGTCACTACGTTCGAGCGAGCCTGTGCGCGCTGAGGGGAAAAGGACAAGCCAGAGCGCGCCCAGCGCCGTCTGTACCCGCAAGCCCTTTACATGGGGCCAATCAAGGGTCTGAAGATAAACTGCTTCTCATCATGGTTCCAGCGACCCGGTGAGAAATGCGGGTTGACTCCTATTTGCTTCAGGCGCACCCCACAGCCTTGGAGGTAAGAAAATGGATAGGGCCAAACTTGAGTCTGTGGCTCATGCCCTGGTTCAGAAGGGTAAGGGAATTCTGGCTGCGGACGAGAGCTCGGGAACCATCAAGAAGCGGTTTGACAGCATCCATCTGAAACCTACCGAGCAGAACCGCCTCTTTTACCGCCGCATGCTATTCACCACTCCGGGAATGGAAGCGTTTATCAGCGGGGTGATCCTGTTTGACGAAACCATTCGCCAAATCGGTCCCGACGGCGTGCTCCTGGGCGAAATCCTGGCGGGAAAAGGAGTCCTTCCCGGCATCAAGGTGGACAAGGGCGCCAAGGACATGGCCGGCTTTCCCGGTGAGAAGATCACCGAGGGCCTGGACGGTCTGCGCGAGCACTTGGCCGAGTACCGCGACCTGGGGGCGCGCTTCGCCAAGTGGCGCTCGGTGATCACCATCGGTGAGGGGATTCCGACCCGCTCCTGCATCGACGCCAATGCCCGTGGCCTGGCCCGCTATGCCGCCCTCTGCCAGGAAGCCGGACTGGTCCCGATCGTCGAACCCGAGGTGCTGATGGACGGAGCCCATTCCATCGACCGCTGTGAAGAGGTCACCGCCGACACCCTCACCAGCGTCTTTTTCGAGCTTCACCGGCATCGCGTTCACCTGGAAGGCATCCTGCTCAAACCCAATATGGTCATTTCAGGCAAACAGTGCCCCCTGCAGGCCGGAGCCGCGGAGGTTGCCGAAGCTACCCTTCGCTGTTTCCGGCGGAGTGTCCCGGCCGCCGTGCCGGGCATCGTCTTCCTGTCGGGCGGCCAGACACCGCGCCAGGCCACTGAAAACCTGCAGGCCATGAATGCCTTGGGGCCGTCGCCCTGGCAGCTCAGCTTTTCCTATGGACGTGCCTTGCAGGAATCCACTCTGAAGGCCTGGAGTGGTCGTCCCGAAAATTCCGACAGAGCGCAGGCGACCTTTTTTCATCGCTCCAAGTGCACCGGCGCGGCGCGTGACGGCCAGTACGAACCCCTGATGGAAGATGAAGTCATCTCCCTTTCCAAGGCTTGAGCCAGAATCAACGCTCGTCAAAGCGCCCGATTAACCCCCGGGCTCACTATCCTCCGATAATCCGCGGCCGGTTGGGAGATCAACCCTTGGGCCATTTCCCTGCCCGCCGCTACTGTTGAAACAGAAAGGACTCAGCCGCCGCCCATGAATGGTTTCCACCTCGAATCTCACGGCATTCAAGTCAAAAGAATCCTGCGAAACGCCTCTCCGGCCGAACTGTACGAGGAAGCCATCCGCCACGAGTCGGATACCAGGCTTTCCTCCGCCGGCGCGCTCATGGCCTACTCGGGATCCAAGACCGGCCGCTCGCCCAAGGACAAGCGGGTGGTCCGCAATCCGGCCTCTGAAAATGAGGTCTGGTGGGGCAACGTCAACGTGCCTTTGGACGAGACCGCCTTCCTCATCAACCGCGAACGGGCCCTCGACTACCTCAATACCCGTGAACGCATCTACTGCACCGACGGTTACGCCGGCTGGGACTCCAAGTACCGCCTCAAGGTACGGGTGATCGCCTCCCGTCCCTACCACGCTCTGTTCATGTGGAACATGTTGATCCGGCCCAGCGGCGAAGAACTGGCAGACTTCGGGGAACCGGACGTGACCATCTTCAATGCCGGCACCTTTCCCGCCAACCGGCACACTTCCGGCATGACCTCAAAGACCAGCGTCGACTTGAACCTGGAGGACCGCGAGGTGGTGATTCTGGGCACCGAGTATGCCGGGGAGATGAAAAAGGCCGTGTTCAGCTACATGAACTACGCCATGCCCAAGCGAGGGGTTCTTTCGATGCACTGCTCGGCCACCGCCGAACCGGCGGATGAACGCTGCTCGATCCTGTTTGGCCTCTCCGGCACCGGGAAGACCACCTTGTCGGCGGACCCCAAGCGACGGCTGGTCGGCGACGACGAGCACTGCTGGACCGACGACGGCATATTCAACATTGAAGGGGGCTGTTACGCCAAGGCCATTCACCTCACCCGGGAGGCGGAGCCCCAGATATTCGACGCCCTCGGATTCGGCGCCGTGCTGGAGAACGTCAAGTACGATGAGGCCACCCGTCACGTGGATTTTCACAACGACAGCATTACCGAGAACACGCGGGGAGCCTACGCTATCGATTCCATCCCGAACGCCAAGCTGCCCTGTTTTGCGGGGCACCCCTCGGACGTGATCTTTCTGACCTGCGATGCCTTCGGGGTGCTGCCCCCGCTGAGTCGGCTCACTCCCGAGCAGGCCGAGTACCACTTCATCAGCGGCTACACCGCCAAGGTCGCCGGCACCGAAGTCGGCATCACCGAGCCCCAGGCCACCTTTTCACCCTGCTTCGGGGGGCCCTTTCTTGTGTGGCACCCCGGAAAGTACGCCCACATGCTCAGTGAGCGCATCCGCCGTCACGGCGCCCAGGTCTGGCTGGTCAATACCGGCTGGTCCGGTGGGGCTTACGGAACGGGCTCGCGCATCAAGTTGAAGTACACGCGGGCCATGCTGGATGCGATCTACGCCGGGGCTCTTGGAAACGCCAGAACCGTCATGGACCCCACCTTCGGCCTGGAGATGATCGCCGAGTGTCCAGGGGCGCCGAGCGAGGCGATGCTGCCCCGCGATTCATGGGAGGACAAAGCCGCCTACGATCAGACGGCAGCCAAGCTGGCGGGCTTGTTCAGGAAAAACTTCAAGGCCTACGAGAGCGGTGTCAGTGACGAGGTCCGGGCGACTGGGCCGCGATAGATGAGACCGTCGATGGGTCCCGGGCTGCACTCTTCTGGTAGGTGGTTAGCCGGGCCCCCGCCCTGCCGTGCGGATCATTCGAGGAAAAACAGTCGATCGTTAATGAAGACGAACCACGAATGGACACAAATAGACACGAATACAGATGGACCTCCTTCAACGACAAGCGGCACCAAAATGCTTCTGCAATTTTGTGCCCTTGGGGTGACGATGTCATGGGATGACGGCTTCCTGGGAGCGCGGGCGTCCCGCCCGGACGATGATGGCTTCCCGGGAGCGCGGGCGTCCCGCCCGCACCAAGCCTGGCACAGCCCAGCCCGCATTTCTCACCAGGTCGCTGAATGCATAGTGAAAAGCGGTTTATCTTCAGTACCTTGATTGGCGCTATTTGAGGGGCTTGCAACTACAGACGGCGCTGGGCGCACCCTGGCTTGTCCTTTTCCCCTCAGCGCGCACAGGCTCGCTCGAACGTAGTGTCATGTCATATTTGAATTGTCGCTTGTATAGGCGTAGACTTCTTCCAGATGAAAAGGGGGGAGAGTCATGCCGAGAATCCGATACAAGGTGACGTTGGAGGAGCCGGAGAGGCAAATGCTGAAAGAGATCACGACCCGTGGTCGGCATAGCAGTCAGAAGGTGCTCAACGCGTTGATTTTGCTCAAGTGTGACGAGGGGCGGTTTCAGGATGGGAAGTTGACCAATCAGGCCATCGCCGATGTGCTGCCGGTGAGTCTGAAAAAGATCGATCGGGTCAAGCGGCGCTTCGTGGAACAAGGCCTGGAGGGGGCGCTGGACAAACGCAAGCCCGAACGCACCTACAGGCGGAAAGCCGACGGCGACTTCGAAGCGCATCTGATCGCGGTCAGTTGTGGCAAGCCGCCCCCAGGGCACGCTCGCTGGTCGTTGCGCCTGCTGGCCGACCGCATGGTGGAACTGGAATACGTAGACGCAGTGTCCTATGAGACGGTGCGTCGCGTTCTAAAAAAAACGAATTAAAGCCATGGAAGAAGCAACAGTGGGTCATTCCGCCCAAGCAGAACGGCGAGTTTGTGGCCCGGATGGAGCGGGTGCTCGATGTGTATAAGCGGCCTTACGATCCCCGGCATCCGGTGGTGTGCATGGACGAATCGCCTCGGCAACTGATTCGGGAAACGCGGCTGCCGCTGGCTGCAGGCCCCGGGGCGCCGGCACGCCACGACTTCGAATACGAACGTTGCGGGGTGTGCAACGTGTTCATGGCCGTCGAGCCGTTGGCCAGCAAGAGAACGGTCCAGATCCGGGAACGGAGAACCAAAACGGATTGGGCACACTTTCTCAACGACATTGCCCGGCCCTACCCCTGCGCCGAAAAGATTACCCTCGTGATGGACAATCTGAATACTCACGGCCCAGGGTCGCTCTATGAGACGTTTGAACCCGACGTGGCCAAAGCGTTATGGGATCGTTTCGAATTCGTGTACACCCCGAAGCACGGAAGTTGGCTCAACATGGCCGAGATCGAACTCAACGTCCTCATCAAGCAATGCCTGGACCGCAGGATCAACAATCTCGACCAGATCCAGGCCGAAGTGGGAGCCTGGCAAAAGCGACGAAACAACGCCAAGTCACGAATCGACTGGCAGTTTACCAGTCCCGATGCCCGAACCAAGCTCAAGCGTCTATACCCGACCCTTAAGGTGTGACATGACAGTAGTCCCCGCTACGCTCTTCGCTCGCGAGCACGCGCTGAGGGGAAAATTACGGCGCCATGATCACGCCCCCTGGTGAGAAATGCGGGCTAGCCATCTCCCCCACTTGGATCAACCGGGACCGGCGCCACGGCTCTCCTTCGGCCTGGCCGATGCTGTTCCCGCCGACAGGGTGGCTGCCTGCAGCATCGCACTGAAGCTCAGCGGCGGCCAAAGGGACAGGATGCGGGCGGGACGCCCGCGCTCCCAGGCGATGCCGTCCCGGCGGTGCGGTGGGGGGTGTCTGGCGGGCGACTTCTCGGAAAGCCGACGTGTGCCCTTTGGGAAACTCCCGTTTGCCCGCAAAATAAGGGTAGTTGGGGAGGGAATGCCAGGCTGCCGCTGCCTACGCGGCTCAATGGGGTAGGGAGCATCCCTTTCCAATGGCTTGCGATCGGCTTACGCCCACGGCTAAATGCGGGCGTCGCATTCGCGGCTTACTGGAACCCCGGGCTGGCGCCCGGGGATTTTCTTTTAAAATCCTGCCCCCCACAGTGTCAAGATTTTTTGGGAGAGCAGCGTAGGGCACTCGACCAAACACCTCCTACAAGGCCTCCATTTGGCCGCGGAAGCCCCATTACACGAAGGGCAGCAGATCCCCGTTGGAATCGAACTCCAGATCCTTGAGAGGGGTCACTACGCTCACGTCGCGGCGCGATTCCACTTCGGGAAGATACGCCTCGGAAACCAGGATCTCTCGCAAGTCGAGCGTGTCGTGAATGCGAACGACCTTGGCGTGCTCCGGTTCCACCAGGCCTACGGTCCCCAACGCCAGGTTCAGCGCCCTGCGGTCGTTGTCGAAGGTGATCGGGATCGATGCTCCCGAAGGCGCATTTCCCGTCATGCAGTTGATGTAGGTGGCTTCACGGTTCATCCGCTCGACGGCCCTGCGGTGGCAGTATTCGGCCATTCCCAGACCCGAAGCGTTCCCGTGGGTCTCGTCCGTCAGGTCCCGGACGTAGATGCGAGTGATCCTGGGATGCTCACCGTCAATCGCCCTGTGGTCGTTGTATTTGCGGCCGATCACATTTGTGTCCATGCCGGCCCCGCTGACGTCCTTGCCGATCCTGTCGACCACCAGCAGATCGATGGATTCAAAAGGCAAACGCGGCATCCACTGTTTGGCCAGCACCAGCAACTCCTTTTCACGTTCGAGGAAATCCCCGGGAGCTACGGCCTCGATCAGAGCCGTCTGATCGTACTGGTTTTCCACGATCCCCAGGCCCAGTAGAACGCCGCACTTTTCAATGACCGTTCTGGCAATGGAACGGACCATCTGATCCCAACTGTAGTGAATGATGGCCTGGTGATAGAGCGCCGCACCTTTGTGCTTGCCCAATCCAATAAGCATCATCTTGTGAAGCCCACTCTCGATTTCGCCGTTGAAGCCGGTGTGCGGCTTGACCCGCGCGACCACGGCGACATGGTCGGCCTCAAAGGCTAACCTGTCGAACAGCACCGGAACCCCTTCTTCGGTGCGGCCCACTTCGATGGTTTCCATGGTGGCCCGGATCGGCGCCCCCGTGTATTCTTCCGTGACCCCGTAGCTTTCAATGATGCCCCGCTGGTTCTCCGCCACTCCCCCGCCGTGGCTTCCCATGGCAGGCACCAGGAAGGGTTTTCCGCCGAGAGCCTTGAGCTCATGCACCAGAGACTTGACAATCAGGGCGATGTTGGCAATGCCCCGGCTGCCCACAGAAATGGCAATGCTCTGACCGGCTTTGATCTGAGACGACAGGTTGAGCCGAGCCACCTGGTTGCGCACGGTCCCGGGAATATCATCCACTGTCGGTGCTTCAAAATGCTGAGCCACTCTCATCAGTCGAGGGTAGGACATCGTTAGTCTCCTCTTTTCGGGTGCCTGGAATTGCAGCCCGATTTCTACCACAAGACGGTCTGTTTGGGAAATAGCCCGAAAAGGAACACTCGCAGGCGTCCATTCAACTCCATCCCGGACCTGCGATTGTCCTTCCATCCGGAGCCCTTAATATGGGTCAGATTTTGTGGCTACAATCGAGGGAAAAAATGAAAATTACCTTGAGCATTGACGAAGAAGTCGTGAAAAAGGTCCGTAAGATCGCCATCGACAAGGATACTACCTTGACGGCTATGGTGAGGGACTATCTGACGTCAATCGCTAGCAGAGACATCGCGGCACGAAAAGCCGACGCGGACAAATTGATGGAGACTTTCGAGAAAGTGAGCCGTGAAATGGGTCCCCGAACCTGGACGCGAGAGGACCTGTATGACCGGCCTCGACGATATCATGGCCGATAGGGATGTCTTCGAGACCAACATCCTGATCTATGCGGCTGACCGCAGTGAGCCGGGGAAACAATCGTAAGCTCGTAGGCTGCTAAAGAACGCCATAGAGAATGAAACCGGGGTTGTATGCGTTCAGGTGCTGGGTGAGTTTTTCAGCGTGGTGACCAGGCGTATTCCCAATCCGCTTTCAGTTGAAGAAGCGGAGGAAGCCATCAAACGGGTTGCTGTTACCCCGCCCCACGATTTCTTTGGACAGTGATTTGAGAGAAACTATTTGAGAACCTATAGGAGAGGAGGATCACGTTATGTCCAGAGGAAGGAATGGAGCAGCTGGGGGCGCGAAGGGAGCCCGTAGGGCGACCGTAGCGCCCCCAGCTGCCGTAGGCGGCGGGAAGGGCCGGGTGCCGGCAATATCCTGATTGGTTGCCAACTGCGCGGCGACCGGGACGGCTTCGGCGCCGCCCTGGCCCTTTGCCTCCCGCTTCCGATTCCTTCACAATCCCGATGATCTATTCTTCAGTGAATCGTTTCCGCTTCATGCTGAGTTCTCCCTGGTCTTTTTACCGGAAAACTCACTCTCGAAGTGGACCGTTTTATGGAGGGAAGGTCAGTGCTCACCGAAGGAAGCCTCGTCGATCTTCAGCGCTCGCCGCATCAGCGGCTCCGCCTCCTCGATCCGGTTGGTGGCCTTCAGCAGCTGCGCCAGGTTGTTCAAACGAATCGCCACGGTCGGGTGGTGCTCGCCGAAGGAGGCCTCGTCGATCTCCAGCGCTCGCCGCATCAGCGGCTCCGCCTCCCCCATCCGGTTGGTGTCCTTCAGCAGCTGCGCCAGGTTGTTCAAACCTATCGCCACGGCCGGGTGGTGCTCGCCGAAGGAGGCCTCGTCAATCTCCAGCGCTCGCCGCATCAGTGGCTCCGCCTCCCCCATCCGGTTGGTGTCCTGCAGCAGTTGCGCCAGGTTGTTCAAACTTATTGCCACGGCCGGGTGGTGCTCGCCGAAGGAGGCCTCGTCGATCTCCAGCGTTCGCCGCATCAGCGGCTCCGCCTCCCCCATCCGGTTGGTGTCCTGCAGCAGCTGCGCCAGGTTGTTCAAACGAATCGCCACGGTCGGGTGGTGCTCACCGAAGGAGGCCTCGTCGATCTCCAGCGCTCGCCGCATCAGCGGCTCCGCCTCCCCCATCCGGTTGGTGTCCTGCAGCAGCTGCGCCAGGTTGTTCAAACCTATCGCCACGGTCGGGTGGTGCTCGCCGAAGGAGGCCTCGTCGATCTCCAGCGCTCGCCGTATCAGTGGCTCCGCCTCCCCCATCCGGTTGGTGTGCTGCAGCAGCGTCGCCAGGTTGTTCAAACTTGTCGCCACGGTCGGGTGGTGCTCGCCGAAGGAGGCCTCGTTGATCTCCAGCGCTCGCCGCATCAGCGGCTCCGCCTCCCCCATCCGGTTGGTGTCCTGCAGCAGCTGCGCCAAGTTGTTCGAAGCCTTTGCGACAAGCTTCGCATTAGCGTGCTCCTTTGCCTCAGCGAGCGCTTTGCGTTGCTGAGTTTCAGACTCATCCCATCGTGCGAGAGCCATCAGCTCCGTCGCAATTTTCAGGCGCTGCAAGATCCGTTTTTCCGAATCGTCTATGCTCTCCAGTGTATCGCGCAGAAAGTCCAGCCTAGTCTCGGAAAACATGCGCAGCGTCAATCCCTCTCCCATCTCTATGAGCCGATTGGCGAAATTCTCAAACTCGCCGCTTCGGTGCATTTCCCAACATGCAATCATTTCCTCGACTTCGGCAAGATAGTCGGGGGCGGATCGATTACTCGTAATAATGCGGGCAATCGATTGACTCACCCCATCGCCAGCCAGCGGCGCAGCTTCGCGCACGTAGCTCGCCATTTGCTCGGCATCTCCACGGCGGGCAAAGATCCTCGCCATGTCGAACTTCGCGGTCGCTCTCTCGTTTTCGTCGCCGACTTCACTAAGGTAATCGAGGGTCTTTTCCGCATTGACACTGCCTTCTTCGATAAGTTTCTCGCGCAATAGGCGGCGCTTCTCTTCGCGGGCATCGATGCTTGGATAGAAGAGGTTGAAGAATTCAAGCAAAAACGGCAGGCGTTTGCGCGCGCCGCGGGAAAGATTCATCGCGAGCCAGATATCAAAGAATCCTTCACGAATCGTGTAAAGGCGCGAGCGTTTGTCTTGCGGGTGCTGGCTGGCGCGCAGGTAGTGGGCATCAGAGAGACGCTTGAGCAGCGACGAAGTCTCCTGCTGGCTCATGCGCATTCGCGCGGCAATGGCGGCCGGTGTTTTTTCCTGGTCGCGCATGCTCGCCAGACATTCCAGCAGCGCGCGTTGGCCGGGAGGCAGATCGTTCAGCCGGTCCTGATAGAACGGCGATATCCGGTCGAGCAGCAGGTGGAACTGATCCTGAACCTTGGTGACCGACTCGTGGGCGATCAATTCGTAGAGCATCATTATTAACCGTGGGTTTCCGCCCGTCATCCGGTAAAGCGCCTGCAAGCGAGAACGCATGTCCACAAAGGTTGCGAGGATATCGTCGCGGCTTTCCCATTCGAGGTTGCGCCGGATTACTAAAACGGTTTCCTCAAAGCTCAGGTTCTCGAGAATCTGAATGTCGAAGAAATCGTAAAACGGCTGTCCAACATCGGTGATGGCGTCGAAGTGTAGCGGCGAGGTGGCCAACAGCAGGCAGCCGTTGTCGGCCATGAAGAACTTACGCAACGAGGCGAGTTCGTTTTTGTCGCGAATTTGCCACGTAAATATCTCGCCCAGGTTCTCGAGCATAATGAGCAGTGTGCGATTACGCTGGCGATTCTGTTCGCGGATTGCGGGCACCAGGGTGTCGACAACCCGGGCGTTGTCTTCCTCGGTCTGTACCTTGGAGAACAACTCCGCCCATAGCGGCTCGTCTTCGACGGCATCTTTCAGGATCTCGCATAGACCGATAAGAAAATCGGCGAAGGACAATGTCCGGTTCGATTCCTCTGGAAACCGGACAACCACGTAACTCGCACTGAGCGTTTCATCCGATTGAACTGTGTCTTCAATGCAGTCGAGCAGATGGGTCTTTCCGATTCCGCGCGGCCCGATAAACAGAAGATGGTGTTTCGATTTCCTTCCAACGGAACCACGCAAGGATTCAACGGAATTGTCGAGGACGTGTTCCCGCGCAACGCTGGTGTGGCGCAGGCGCTCAGGACTGGTTACTCCTGAGCGATACAGTCCGATCTTTGAATTGAGGGTCGGCTCAGGCATAGTATTTTCCCCACCACGATTTCAGCACGCCACTGGCAAAGTCATAGATTCCCTCTTTGACTTCGATGATGTAGAAATCGTTCTCCAGGTCGAGCAATATTTGGTTGAACAGTTGTTTGCGCTCATGCGACGGGAGTTCGATGCCGCTGCCCACTAACAAGCGGTCCGTTTCTTGCAACAGAGCTGCACGGCCCAGCCCAGATTCGCACACACTGATTTGCCCCAACAAGGCATAGGCAATCGAGCGTTTGGGGTCCGTATAGTATTGCCTGATTCGCGAATAGTAGTGTTGCAACCGGGTGCGCGCACCGGGACTGATAATCAACGCTTCGAAGATGGTATCGACATCCGACGCGACGATTCCACGTTGCTCCTTTTTCCATAATCTGTAGAGATCCTGGGTCGCCATCTGCATGAAAAGCGGAATAGGACGACCCAGGCGAGAGACGAGCCGCTGTGGAACATCCTCTTGGTATGGGACGCCTCGCCCGCTCAACATTTCCCTCACGAAAGCCCTAATGTTACCGTCAGTGAGTGGAGGCAGGGGGATGTCTTCAAGGTCGTTGATGAGATCCACCTGTCCGAGCGCGTCAAGTGTGCCTGCGAGATTGACTGAGCCGCCAACCAGCCAACGGATCGAATCTTTTGCGGGTGCTGGATTTAATCGCTGGGTTCGAAACCAAGCGAGAAACTCACGCAGCAACGCTGCATCCTTCTGGGACAAGTTGAGCAGCATGTCAGGCAACTCGTCGACGATGAATAGAATCGGGACGCCGGTTTTGCGAGCCTGTTTGAGAAACGTGTCGCCATGCTGCCGCCAGTTCTCGCGCCAACTGGGATCACTTTTGCGAAGTGCGAGTTTGAAGCCACCGACACCGATCTCCCCGACCTTTCCCAGTGCGCCACTCACAAGTTTCCAGCCTGCGGCAAGTCGGTCCCGTACGAAAACCGGATGCGCATCATGGAATGCGTCGAGTAGCCCCTGGAAGAAATCGGCTGGATGGGTCAAGTCCTGGACATTGATCAAAACCATCGAGAAACCGTTCCTGGGATGGTCGCGCATGTGATCCATGACGCTGGTTTTTCCCGTTCGTCGGGCCGCCGTGAGCACCAGATGCTTGGTGCGCAGTGTTTCCCAAAGCTCCGCGAAAAACTCCTCGCGAAATCGTAAGTCCACTGGGTCGACGGGAGCCCCGGTGTAGAATTCAGGAGTGCCGTGCATTTATATGTCCACTCTGTCGTATAACATAATTGTCGCTCACTTGAAGTATACAACAATATTGCCTTATTTCAATATGTTTAAGGCTGATGCTCCCGGTTTCGCGATGAAGGGTAGCGCCAGATTGCTGCAAAAATAACCTTTAAGCTCCGACTTGGTAGGAGAACCGCAAGCGGTTGTGACTGCGGCGACACTTCTCAACCTCCGTCCGGTCGGCCACGGTCAGGGGCACTTCGCGGACCCGTTGTGCTCGCGAGAAGAGGGGTGTCGTCATAGACGGCTCCGTGTGGACTAGAATAACGTCCGTTTGTTCCTGACAGAACCCTGCCGGTCTCCGACCCCGCCGTCTCTCGCCCCCCTCTGATTCGCGAGGGTCGGCATGCGCTTCTGCCCGCGCATTGGGAGCCTGCACCGCCAGCGTATCTATTCCGCCGACCCGGCCCGCGATTTTCGGGGCCGTCGGGTCCGGCAAGACCTCAGCTTGCATGGATCCCTTTGCCCAACAGATTTTAAGTTGGCAGGCCAAAAATCCGCCGCGCCGCGCCGCGGGGCTGGTTCTGGAAGTCAAAGGAGACTTCTGCCATTCAATTCGGAAGATGCTTGCTGAAGTCGAGCGGGAGGATGACTACATGGAGATCGGCCTTAGGGTCGGCGCAAAAATAAGTTCTGGTATTCGCTACGTGGGTTCGATGGTGTAGTTCCATCGGGGCAGGGAGGTGTCGCTTGTGATGCAAAGCTGTCGCATCTGGGCATCGGTGACTTTGAGGCCGGTCTTGTAGATTTTCTTCACCAGGTGGGCTCGCACGCGCAACCCGGCCGCGGTGCGAGTGGTGCGCAGGTATTTGAGGACGGTTTCATAACTGTCGAGAGGGCGGCCGGCCCAGTTTTTGCTGATTTCACAAAACAGCCGGTGTTCGATGGGATTCCACTTGGACGCGGCGGTGGGGTAGTGGGCGACGGTCACGCGCAGTCGATGGCGGTTGCAGAGGCGATGTTGCAGGTGGAATTTCCAGGCGCGCGGGGCGCAGCCGTTGCTGCCGCCGCTGTCGGCGAGGATCTGGAGAGATTCGGCCTGGGGATAGCGCTTGCGACCCTCGGTGCGCCACCACTTTTCGATGCAGTCGACGGCAAATGCCGGGGTGTCGGCGGTCGCGCCGACGAAGACCGTGCCGGTATTGGCCTGCGGATCGTAGATCCCGTAGGGGATGGCGCGGCCCTCGGCTTCGGAGCGAAAGTCGTGATCCTTCACCAGTTCGGGGACGCGGTCCCACTTGGCGCCGGCATTCTTGAACGCGCCAACGAGTTCCTTCTTCTTGGTATCGACGCTGATCATCGGGGTGTTCTCGACGGCGCAGCGCTGGCGTAGCGCCGTGATCCGCTGGAATTGGTCGTCGCGATTCGGATGCGAGGCGCCGGCGAGCTTCTTGTGGTTGACGCGCAAAGAAAACCCCATCGTCTTGAGGAGACGGGCGACGGTGCGCGCGCAGACGTCGATGCCGAGCGTGCGCGGTTCGGCGGCGATCTTGGCCGTCGTTCGGCGCGTCCACTTCAGCCCGCGGACCGGGTCGCCGGCCGTTTCGTGCGCCATCAGGGCTTCGAGGCGGGCGATGACTTCCGGCGTTTTTTTTCCGCTGGCGGGCGCCCGCCGCCCACGCGCCGCACGCGGTCGAGGTCGACATCGCGCTCGACGAGTTGCCGCCGTCCGGTCGAGACCGTGGCCGGGTCGATGCCCAGCAAGCCGGCGATGCGCCGGTCGCCGCCCCACCCGCACTTGAGTGACTCCAGCCCGGCGAACAGACGCCGCTGCCGTTCGTCGAGCAAACTGGCGAACAACACGATAGCGGCGCGCAGTTCCGCCGGCATCAGGTCGGCGTCGGGCAGGGGACGCCCGAGTCCGGGCGTGGCCAGCAGCAGGCGGCGCGCGCGCAGTTGCCGCGCCTGGCGCGCGCGGTCGGCCGCGCAATACAGGAACTGGCCCGCGAGCTTGTGCCGACTCAGCCGCCCGTCGCCGACGAGCTTGCGCAGGGCGTCCTGGGCGCCGACATGCAGCAGGTTGTCCAACTCCTCGCTGAAATGTCCGGCCTGCGCCTGGTTGACGAACGACTCGGCCGTGGCGATCAGGGTGCCGACGCTGGAGAACCGGACCCCGTCGAACGACCACAGTCCGCGTTGGTCGAACTCGACCCGTTCGTCGAGGGTGTAGTAACCGCCGCGATGCGAGTAGCTGGTGCGAGTCGCCAGGCCCTTGAGCTTTCGAAACGCGGTGCGCCGGGCGCCTGTGCCCAGCGCCGCCATGACCTCGGACAGCGAGGCGACGGTCTGCTTGCGCAGCAGCGCAACGATCATGTCAGCGGAGAACTCGGTTGGTCTCATTGTGGCACCATTATGGTTCCTATTTCCGTAATAGTGCTACAAATGCGGGCAGGACGCCACCGAGAACCCCAAGAAACTCCTATTCCGGCCAACGACTTGCTCGACAAGAGATTCGCCCGACAGGTCCTCTTTACAGCGCGATTACAGATATCTGAATGAAGTTATTTTTGCGCCGACCCTAAGATGGTGAGGCCTTGGAGGTCTGCGGGGAGGGAGCGGGTGTCGCCCTGGAAGCGAGCGCCCCAGACGCCGCCCTTGACCTTGGCCGGGGTCCATCCAGGGATAGGGTCAGGGGGCTTGGCCTTGACCGGGGCGAGGGGCTCCTCGGCAGCGGGGGGAGGGTGCCGCAGTGGCGAGAGCAGGGGCGGCGCTGGTGGGACCTGGCCGGCGCTATCCGGGGGAAGTCGGAGGTGGTTGAGGGGTGGGTCCGGAGCCTGGAGCGGAGCCACCGGGAGGGGAGGGCGGCGCTGGGCCGGGAGTAGGGGCGGGAGGTGCGTGAGCTGGGAGTGTTGAGGCCCCGTCGTCTGGGCTACCGCGAGGCTCGGTTTGAAAAGATCAAACAGAGGCGGGAGTATGTGGCTGGGATGTACGAGTACCAGCCGGATCAGGAGCATTGGCAGAATGAGTGGCGGCGTGGGGTGGCAAGGAAGGCAAAAGGCGATTTGGACGCGCTGATCCAGTCGCTACCGGAGGGTGATCGGAAGGAGCTGGAGCGGAGGGACCGGAAGCATCCCCCGCCGGCGATGCCGCAACAACAGCCTGCCGAGACACAAGAGCAAAGCCGGGGTTATGGACCGCCCCGGTAGGTTCTCTCAAAGGCATAGCCCCCCCCTGTGGGTGGGAAGTATCACCGATAACTACATCGGCAGATTTTCATCCACCAAGATGGGAGTGTAGTTTCCTTGAATTGGAGTTGTCAGCGACAAATATAGCGGCACGACCACGTACTTTCACGTCCTCGCAGAGCTTGTTCGAGCTGCCCAATACCGAGGACGGACGACTTACCAGGACCTCGCCCTCCTCGTGGACTTGCCCCAGTCTGGCAGCCACATGGTGAAGGAGATCGGCTGGATCTTGGGTGAGATCTCGGAGGACGAGGTCCGTGCGAGGCGTCCGATGCTGAGTGCGGTGGCGGTCAACGTCCGCGGGAAGGCTGGCTCCGGGTTCTTTGGACTCGCTCGTGATTTGGGGCGGCTTGACCAGAATAAAGACGAGTCTGCTTTTTGGAAGGAGGAGTTGGATGCTGCATACTCAGCCTGGCGCAGGCCGCTGCCGCCGTCGAACTGAGAAGCCTGTGGCGAAGCCATTGTGGAGGCTCGTGCTTGCATCCCGCTACGGTCTCGGTTTGGCGCGACCAGGGCCAGCAATCCGAACGCGTGGTGCTCGCGGCGGTCCGATCGCGGTCTCTGATGGGGCGATCCTGGCGAGCAAATCCTTCACCATAGTGGCAAGCTCCAATGGAATACTCAAGAGAGGAAAACATCCGTCTTGTGGCGGAAGACCTCAGAGCGGCAAGGGCGCGGCTGGGCATCACGTCGGCCCAGGCAGCGAGACGGGCGGGTGTCGCCGCGGCACGGTACAGGGCGCTCGAGAAGGGCCGTGTTCCGAGTAATCAAGACATCCTGCGCAAGCTGGTTTCGGTGTGTCGGCATTTGGATATGGAATCGGTTCGAGTCGCCTACGTGGAGGAGATCGGACAGTACGCGAATATCGATCTGTCTAGGGAGGCATGGGGGGGACCGCTAACGGTGTTCCTCGACGTCCTTGAGGCGGATGTCACCGAACTCCAGGACATCGAGTGTTTCATCCGCCCTGGCGCCGTCTTCGGTTACCTGGAACGCATCGGTTTCGGCGTGACGCTGGCGTCCCGGAAACCGGCGGACAAGCAGATGGTGGAACTGTTGGCCGGAGCCGTATTCACGATGTTCCTCGACAAGGTCAACGACTACTACGTCAAGCCCGTGAAGGACGACCCACCCGACGTGGAAGTCCTGGCGGTCGAGCGGGACAGCCGCGCGTTATCGACGATGAAATTGGAGATAGTGCAGGACGGGAAGTACTCGGAGAGCGTGTTCGAGGTGATCGACAAGAAGCTCGCAAAAATGTACGAGCGGGGGACTGTCCTCGTGGTCGTGATAGAGGAAACAGAGCAGTTCCTGGTTGCGGAACTGTACGACTTCATCCGGGAAAAAAACCAGCACGGCCTGCGGGTTTTCGTCATCGGCGGCACTGGAGAATCCGGCTGGTTCAAGGGGCTGCCGTGCGACGAGATCACGTGTGACGGCGCGGACTATTTCGAGTGGATGGAGATGGAGGTCGATCAGCAGGACAGGAACGCCGGCTTCCTAGGGTTCGACGGGGTCTTCTGTGAAACATCCAGGCGTGCCAGGTTCCTGCAAATGCCGCTGTTCGTCAGGGAAGTGAAGCTGAGCCGATGCTGAACTTCTTGGAGGAGTTCTCAGAGGCGAAGCCTCGCCTTCTGTGGAGAAGAAGGCTGCGATTTCCGCGAGCGGCGCGGGCGCTGTAGGCTTACGATAAAGTAATCGGGGAGGTACCGCACAGAGGCGGACTTTACGCGGCGGGGTCTTTGTGGCTGAAGAGAGCCTGATAGAGGGCGTCGATCCGAGAGGTGAATCGGGCATCCAGGGTGTCGATGCGGGAGTTGAGGGCTGCGATATCGGCGCGCATATCCTGGCGGAGCGCGGTCAGGTCCTGGCGCTGGAGGCGAAACAGGAATACCAGTAAACCGACCAGTATCCCCAGTAGAGTGACGCCGGTTCCGATGACGGCAAGGATGATTTGGGCAGTGTCGCTCATGCAGGCAGTCTATCACACTGCAGGGACCATGGATCCATGCGCAAGAAACAGTCGTTGGTGATTCTCGCCTCGGAAGTATGCAGCGATTATCTGTGCGACTTCGCAGCAACCGGGTTCGTGTTGGACCCTTCCGGCGACTCGGTGCCGGGCGGTGTGTACTGTGAACGGTGCGGCCGAAAGATGGTCGCGGAATACTGCGAGAAGGTCGAGCCAGGTTGGACGTTTCACCCTGGCAGGATCCATGGCGACCTGGCGCAGCGCCCACCGGCCGCGCCGGAGCCTCCGGAGCCATCCGCCAGCTCGCCAGAGCAAGACGATTGCTCCTTCCTCTCCTACGTCGTCGATCGCCTCACTTCCTGACAAACACCCCCCAAACCCTTGAGCTATGAGGGGTAGGCTGCGAGTTCTCAGCCTTCGGTGTACTCCAACCCCAAAACGCTTACAGGGCGCATTTCGGCCCTTTCAGCGCAAAAAAGAGGTCGATAATTGGCCTGTGCTGGACTTTCGCGGGGTCCGGCGACCCAGGACCTGGGATTCCAAAGGATTGGGGGCGGACAATGGAGACCGGCGAGGAACGGTTATCACCACTGTCTCGGCGTGGATCTCGACATCTTGGCGGAAATGTAGGGGTTGATTTACAGCAAAACTAAGCGTAATTATACATTTAGAGCCTTTTGCAAAATTCGTAGGAAGCGGGAATTTTTTTCGTGAGAGGTAAGAGGGGATAGGTCAGTCGAGGAACAAGTCTACTCTCTGTTGTATCATGAAGGTGTCCATTCCACATGATGAACGGAGATCGAACTTGCCCCTCAAATAAACCCTATCACGACATTGGTTCAGGTTTCAACGGGAGCTGTTCCCCTGGCTGGAGGAGGCACTGGGGCCGCTGGGCGAGCGCTACCAGCGGCTGGTCCGGGTGGTGGAACTGGTGCGGGTGGAGGAGTGGCTGCCCTACAGCAGGGGCTGGCGGGGCCGGCCGCTGAAGGATGGTGCCGCGCTGGCGCGGGCCTTTCTGGCGAAGGCGGTGCTGGACGTGCCCACCACCCGGGGCTGGTGGAGCGGCTGAGGACGGAAGGCCTGCTGCGCCGGCTGTGCGGCTGGGAAGCGGCAGGGGCGGTGCCGAGCGAGGCGACCTTCTCTCGCGCCTTTGCGGAATTCGCCGCCAGCGACCTGCCGGGGCGCCTGCATGAGGCGCTGCTCGACAGAACGCTGGAGGGCCACCTGGCGGGCCACGTGTCGAGGGACTCGACCGCCATCCCGGGACGCGAGTCGCCGGCGCCCAAGCCCGCAGCGACGGCCAGGCCGAAGCGCCGACGGGGTCGGCCCCGCAAGGACGAGCCACGGCCGAAGGAGCCGCGCCGGCTGGAGCGGCAGGCCTCGATGACGCTGGAGCAGATGCTGGAGGACCTGCCGAAGGTCTGCGACATCGGCGTCAAGCGCAACGCCAAGGGGCATCAGGAGAGCTGGACCGGCTACAAGCTGCACATCGACGCCATCGACGGCGGCATTCCGGTCAGTTGCCTGCTGACGTCAGCCTCGGTGCACGACAGTCAGGCGGCGATCCCGCTGGCGAGGCTGACCGCGAGTCGGGTCGACAGCCTTTACGACCTGATGGACAGCGCCTATGACGCGCCCGAGATCCGGGCCTTCAGCCAAAAGCTGGGGCATGTGCCGATCATCGACCTCAATCCCCGCAGGCGGCCGCAGGTGAAAGCCGATCGGAAGCGGGAGGCGCTGGCGCAGCGCCGCATCGGCCAGGTGTCTCCCGAGGCAAGGCGCACCCGCGAGCGCTCGACCGTGGAGCGGGTGAACGGACGGCTCAAGGACGAGTTTGGCGGGCGGTACGTGAGGGTTCGCGGCCCTGGCAAGGTGTGGTGCCACCTGATGTTCGGCATCCTCGCACTGACGGTCGAACAGTTGATGCGCCTGATGCTCTGAAGACTTGGCCGCCACCCCGAACAGGACAGCAGGTTTGCCCGCCGTAGGGCAGGGAGAGGGCAAGCTGCGCTCCCGCCCGGCGACCGCTGGCGATCTGGCCATCAGATCCAGGTATTTCCGTTCAAAAATGTCTTTGCTGTCGGGTAGTCACCAGCAGAACATCACCTTTGCCACCCCAATGTCATGCCCGATTCCGAATTTTGCAAAAGGCTCCAGGTCGAGCAATATTTGGTTGAACAGTTGCTTGCGCTCATGCGACGGGAGTTCGATGCCGCTGCCCACTAACAAGCGGTCCGTTTCTTGCAACAGAGCTGCACGGCCCAGCCCAGATTCGCACACACTGATTTGCCCCAACAAGGCATAGGCAATCGAGCGTTTGGGGTCCGTATAGTATTGCCTGATTCGCGAATAGTAGTGTTGCAACCGGGTGCGCGCACCGGGACTGATAATCAACGCTTCGAAGATGGTATCGACATCCGACGCGACGATTCTACGTTGCTCCTTTTTCCATAATCTGTAGAGGTCCTGGGTCGCCATCTGCATGAAAAGCGGAATAGGACGACCCAGGCGAGAGACGAGCCGCTGTGGAACATCCTCTTGGTATGGGACGCCTCGCCCGCTCAACATTTCCCTCACAAAAGCCCTAATGTTATCGTCAGTGAGTGGAGGCAGGGGGATGTCTTCAAGGTCGTTGATGAGATCCACCTGTCCGAGCGCGTCAAGTGTGCCTGCAAGATTGACTGAGCCGCCAACCAGCCAACGGATCGAATCTTTTGCGGGTGCTGGATTTAATCGCTGGGTTCGAAACCAAGCGAGAAACTCACGCAGCAACGCTGCATCCTTCTGGGACAAGTTGAGCAGCATGTCAGGCAACTCGTCGACGATGAATAGAATCGGGACGCCGGTTTTGCGAGCCTGTTTGAGAAACGTGTCGCCATGCTGCCGCCAGTTCTCGCGCCAACTGGGATCACTTTTGCGCAGTGCGAGTTTGAAGCCACCGACACCGATCTCCCCGACCTTTCCCAGTGCGCCACTCACAAGTTTCCAGCCTGCGGCAAGTCGGTCCCGTACGAAAACCGGATGCGCATCATGGAATGCGTCGAGTAGCCCCTGGAAGAAATCGGCTGGATGGGTCAAGTCCTGGACATTGATCAAAACCATCGAGAAACCGTTCCTGGGATGGTCACGCATGTGATCCATGACGCTGGTTTTTCCCGTTCGTCGGGCCGCCGTGAGCACCAGATGCTTGGTGCGCAGTGTTTCCCAAAGCTCCGCGAGAAACTCCTCGCGAAATCGTAAGTCCACTGGGTCGACGGGAGCCCCGGTGTAGAATTCAGGAGTGTCGTACATTTATATGTCCACTCTGTCGTATAACATAATTGTCGTCCACTTGAAGAATACAACAATATTGCCTTAATTCAATATGTTTAGGGCTGATGATCCCGGTTTCGCGATGAAGGGTAGCGCCAGATTGCTGCAAAAATAACCTTTAAGCTCCGACTTGGTAGGAGAACCGCAAGCGGTTGTGACTGCGGCGACACTTCTCAACCTCCGTCCGGTCGGCCACGGTCAGGGGCACTTCGCGGACCCGTTGTGCTCGCGAGAAGAGGGGTGTCGTCATAGACGGCTCCGTGTGGACTAGAATAACGTCCGTTTGTTCCTGACAGAACCCTGCCGGTCTCCGACCCCGCCGTCTCTCGCCCCCCTCTGATTCGCGAGGGTCGGCATGCGCTTCTGCCCGCGCATTGGGAGCCTGCACCGCCAGCGTATCTATTGCGCCGACCCGGCCTCGCGATTTTCGGGGCCGTCGGGTCCGGCAAGACCTCAGCTTGCATGGATCCCTTTGCCCAACAGATTTTAAGTTGGCAGGCCAAAAATCCGCAGCGCCGCGCCGCGAGGCTGGTTCTGGAAGTCAAAGGAGACTTCTGCCATTCAATTCGGAAGATGCTTGCTGAAGTCGAGCGGGAGGATGACTACATGGAGATCGGCCTTACGGGCCGCTGGCAATGGAATCCCCTCGCATCCTCATGGCTCGATTCCTACTCTTTGGCCTATACGATATCGAGCCTCTTGAACCCATTGTCCGGGAAAGGGAAAGAACCCTTTTGGCAGCAGGCCTGCCTCCCCCGCTCCACGATTACTTTGGACAGATAAGACCCACCATACTCAAGCGGCCGGTTGCAGTGCAAGGCGTTGGCCGGCCTGCACCGGAGGCTGGAAGCCAAGACGCTCAATCAACCAGTGCTGGTTGTAGAGAGCGCGAAATTCTTCCAGACCCCGAACCAGTTCTGGTATCGACTCCCTACAAACACGGATCACTGCCTGAGCGTTTGTATTCTCACAGGGATGCTCACACATACTGGCGGTACAGAGGCAGGTACAATGGTTGGGTTCGCAGGATCCATCTGAAAGGAGTCCTACAAGTGGAAAACGTTCAATTTGAAGTCGTGGAGGGTAACCGGCTGGTGATTCATGTGGACCTGAACCACCGCGGCGACATCAGCGCTTCTGGAAAAACCAGACGGGTGGCGTCGACTCTGGGTAATGTCAGTGTAAAAGATGCCAATGGCGTGGAGATCAAAATAGGGCCAACCATCTCGGTATCTGCCGCAAGACCCTCGCCACTCTCAAGATCCTCTTGTAGCAGGCGAAGTCGGACCTCCGCGTGGAGCTGGGTCGCGGCAGCGTAGTAGTCGCGGAGGGGCGTGTCTTCGAGTACTTCGACGAACTAAGAAAGGTGATTGAGACGGCCAGGGTCGACGTCTTCTTCGTCGATCCGTACCTCGACGCCGACTTCGTTTCCCGGTATCTCCCGTACGTCGCGGAAGGGGTATCTATTCGCCTCCTTGGCGGCGCGAAGAAACGAGCCACACTGCTGCCGGCAGTCGACTCCTTCGCGCAACAGTCTGGCAGACCCGTCAGCGTGCGCGTGTCGGACGGACTGCATGATCGGTACTTGTTTGTCGACGGAGCCGCCGCTACTTGTCGGGTGCATCCTTCAAAGACGGCGCGAAGAATGCGCCTGCGGTTCTGGCGCAGATCACGGATGCCTTTCAGGCGATGCGGGACACCTATGAGCGGCAGTGGAGCGAGAGCGCGATAGAACGATGAGGCTGGTTCCTGAAACGGACGCCGCAGAGGGTTCTGCTGCAGATAGGATTGTCGGAGCGATAAGACCAGGAGTGCGCCGCGGCGATGCGGACTATGCTGCCATGACGTGACGCCAGATCACCGCGGGATTCGACTGCCATGGGATCGGAATGTCGCCGCATCAATGCCCAACGTCTTCCCCGTAACCAGGCCTGCCGCCGCCAACTGCTCCAACACCCACGTGAAGACTGATTTTATTCTGGGGGATCTCACAATAACGGTCAATTCAATCGATGTCGGGCGACGGATACCTTTGACAAGACGTACCGATGTTCGTTACGTTAACTCGTGATCAAGAGTTTCGCCAACAAGCGTAGCGCGGCCATCTTTGCGAGCCATGCCGTTCGCGGCCTGCCAATACGGATCCAGCAGCGGGCGAGAGCAAAACTCCTGGCTATTGAGGCCGCAGGCCAACTCAACGATCTGAGAGTGCCGCCCGGCAACCGACTTGAGGCGTTGCTGGGCGACCGCCCAGGGCAATACAGCATTCGCGTCAACGAACAATGGCGTATCTGTTTCGTCTGGCGCGATGGCGAAGCATGGGAGGTCGAGATCTTCGACTACCATTAAGGAGGTGAAATGAACACGATCATCAAACGTGAGGACATGGACCGAGGGGGGGTTGACTTCTCGGATGTAGCTTCGGGGCGGCAGCTATCGCTGGTGCATCCAGGCGAGATACTGCGCGATGAATTCCTAACGCCAATGGAACTCAGCGTGTACCGGCTTGCCCAGGCAATCAAGGTTTCTCGCCCACGGTTGAACGATATCGTGCTCGGACGCCGCAGTGTCACGACCGACACTGCACTGCGCCTGGGGCGCTATTTTGGGACGACGCCTGAATTCTGGATCAATCTCCAGACCCGTTACGATCTCAACGTCGCCGAACGCACCGTGCGCGCCAAGATCGAACAGGAGGTCGAGCCGCGCGTCGCGTGACGTTTCCATTACAGCCGAGAAGTAAGCAATGCAGAAGCGCCCGTGATGTTTTGTGAGGGTTGTGTTGCAACTTTGGCCAGCGGGAATTCCCTACCCCACCGGTCCTGACTTTGGTGATCAATCTCTCCTCTCCTCGAAGCAGCATCTTGATGCCACCGGCAATCTCGATCGCCGGCTGACACTCCCGAATGGAAATCGCCGGCGGGGTCCGAGGGGCCCGGTCGTGCTCCATGATGGCCTTTGCCTTTTGGGTCAGTTGCTCCTGCTGCTGCCGTGTGAAACGGTTCCCCCGCCCCAGGATTTCTTTGGACAGTGATTTGAGAAACTATATGAGAAGCTACAGGAGAGGAGGATCAGGCTATGTCCAGAGGAAGGAATGGAGCAGCTGGGGGCGCGAAGGGAGCCCGTAGGGCGACCGTAGCGGCCCCAGCTGCCGGACGCGGTGGGAAGGGCCGATGGTCGGCCCGCCGTAAGATGACGGTGGTGTTGGAGCTATTGCGTGGGGCGGAACTGGAGGCGACCAGCCGCAAGTACGGCGTGACGGCAGCCACACTGACACACTGGCGCGAGGCGTTTGTTGAAGGAGGCGAGGCCGGATTGAAGATCCGAGCCACCGATGGGGTCGACGAGGAGCGGAAGACGCTGAAGTCGGCCGTGGCCAACCTGGTGATGGACAACGAACTGCTGCGGGGACGGATTCGGCAGATGGAGGAGGAAAAGCCTTTTCTGTGGTGGAGGTCGAAGCCATGAGCCGGACCGAGTCGCCCTCCACAGCCAAGCCCTATGGTCTGGCCCGTGTCACGGCGGCGTGGGGCCTGCCCCGTTCGACCTATTATGCGCGGCGTCATCGACTCAATCACCCCGTCGAATCGCGCAAGCGCGGGCCCCGAACGGCGTGGACCGACGAGGTGCTGACCGAGCGGATCCGAGAGCAGATCGCCGCCTCGCCCTTTAGTGGCGAAGGGCACCGAAAGGTGTGGGCGCGCCTTCGGGTTGCGGGGATCCGCAGCTCGAAAGCCCGGGTGCTGCGCCTGATGCGGCGGGCCCAGTTGCTGGCGCCCCAGCGCCAAGCTGTGCCCGTGGTGGAGAAGACCCATAGCGGAACCATCACCACCGATCGTCCCAACCGGATGTGGGGCATCGACGCCACGGCAACGGTCACCCCGACGACGGCCAGGTCACCGTCTTCGCTGCCGTTGACCATTGCACGGCCGAGTGTGTGGGCATTCATGCCGTCAAGCGTGCCACGCGCTTCGAGGCTCTCGAACCCCTCCGCCAAGGTGTCCGTCAACACTTCGGCGGCTTCCGGGCCGCCGCCGAAGGACTCCGACTCCGGCACGATCACGGTTCGCAGTTCATGAGCGATGACTTCCAGAACGAACTCGCCTTCCTGGGGATTGAGTCTTCACCGGCATTCGTTCGCGAGCCGGAAGGCAATGGCTGTATCGAACGCTCCTTCAGGACGCTCAAGGAGCAACTGCTGTGGGTCCGGCACTTCCAGTCGATACCGGAACTGGTGCGGGCACTGGAAGCATTTCGCGCTCTCTACAACCAGCATTGGTTGATTGAGCGTCTTGGCTTCCAGCCTCCGGTTCAGGCCCGCCAACGCCTTGCACTGCAACCGGCCGCTTGAGTATGGTGGGTCTTATCTGTCCAAGAAATCAGGGGCGGTACAATCAACCGCTCCGGTTTGGGTTGGACCTTCTTGTAGCCGTCCACCGAATCCGGCGTGGGAAACGAGGTAATCAGGTAGGGGTTGCCGCGCTCCAGATCCCAGAAGTAGTGCAGATTCCCATTGGAGAGCATTACGAAACGGCAGTTCTGCGAACGCGCGTACTTCCGGGCCTGCTCCTTTCCGGTGAGCGGATTTTTCGACTCCGACTTGGCTTCCAGGACGATGAGGGGGAAACCCTGGGCGTCGAGAAGCAGGAAGTCGATGAACCCCTTGGATGTCTGCTGGAAGTCGTTGCCCCACGCCTCCAGGTCGGTTTTTCTGATCTTGACACTTGATTCGAGGACGATATTGGCAGGCTTGTCCCCTGTATCGAAGAAACGCCAGCCGGCAACCTCAAGCAACTTGTTGATCTTTATTCGGGCAGTGGCTTCCGTCATAAAGAACTCAAAATCGACCGTGGCATCGGTGAAATTCTGCAGATGCTCAGCATTGGTCTTTTCGAGACAACCCCTTTTTTACAGTGATTTACGAGAGAAAGGGCCACCATTTCAGAAGGGGTTCACCCTAACCAGTTATTTTTGTTTAACGGGACAGTACTGATCTGGAATCTTAGATTATTGGTTGTAGATTTTGGACTGGCGATGAAAACGACAGTCTGTTCTATTGGCTGTTGAGTATCCCGAGTTCATGAAATCGCCATCAGCAATCCACAATTCATTGTCCTACACGAACACCGATGGTGAGACGCCGAATCGCTCTGACAAAGCGCGTATCTGCCTGACGTTGAGTTCCCGCTTCCCGGCCAGAATTTCAGAGACCACCCCTTGGGACCCCACCTCGGGCAAATCCGACTGGGTCAAATGATGTTCCTCCATGAGGAATTGCAGTAATTCCACCCCCCCGGACTTGGGCATGGGATGGTGTTGTTCCTCCCAGGCGTGAAGAACGGCACCCAGTGTATCAAGCAGAGAATAAAGAGGATGCTGCTCATCAGTGCCCACTTCGTCAATGAGACTGTTGAGCCGCTCCACCGCCAAATCATAGTCCTGCTCATTTTGAATTTTGAGTAAATCACTCACTTGGGTCCAAGATCGTTCAAGCTGTGGGGTAATGACACTCATGTCATCCATCCTCCGCGGTCATAGGCTTGGTGTGTCAGCACGTGACGAATATACACCTTGGCACGATTGAAGTGAACGGAGGCAATCAGGCGGTATTTGTTGCCGGCGATGTTGAACACAACAAGTTCGCCGATTTTGTCGGCCGAAGGAAAGGTCCGGCGTAATGCCGTAAAACTGCTGAATTGGGTCTGCTGCATGATCTTGAACCAGCGAACCAGAGGTCTCTCACTGTCGGGATGCTGTGACCAAAACACCCGGAGCGCTTTGCGAGAGATTACGTGCATCAATGCAATCTATCTCAAGGTGAGATAGCTTGCAAGGGGTTTCTTATCACGGGATTGTCGTCGTTGACCCGTTTTGACAGAGTCATCGGCTATGACGAATTTGGGAATGGCGGCAGAGCGAAGGCGGGCTACCCGCAAGACCAAGGCCGTGCTGGCCGCAGAGGATGAACCCGACAGTATTGGCAGCACTTTCAAGAGCAGATTAATTCTTCATCTCCGCAAGAGACCAGCGCTTGGCCATTCCTTGAAGTTCAGGAAGATGTTCAGGCCAGTCATGCAAGGTAGCTGGATCCCAATCAGCTCCGTTCGGCCATACCAATGTATGGACTTCAGGGTCAATCCGAACCTGGCTGAACAAGGAGCCATCACGAAGTGGACCAAACAATTCGCCCTCTAATACGGCTTGGAAATCAATAGAGCCTTTTGCAAAATTCCGCAGGAAGCGGGAATTTTTAAGGTGAGAGGTAAGAGGGGGCAGGTGAGTCGCGGGACAAGTCTAGTCTCTGTTGTATCATGAAGGTGTCTGATCCACATGATGAACGGAGATCGAACTTGCCCCTCAAACAAACCCTATCACGACATTGGTTCAGGTTTCAACGGGAGCTGTTCCCCTGGCTGGAGGAGGCCTTGGGGCCGCTGGGCGAGCGCTACCAGCGGCTGGTGCGGGTGGTGGAACTGGTGTGGGTGGAAGAGTCACGCAGTGGTTCACGTAGTGGTAAACACCCTGTCAATGAAAAGGACCGCTTCCTGCTGGCTTTCAATTCTTCTGCATTCATAGGATTTCATAGGATTTCTGATAGCCGGGTTTGTAATGGAAGCATTGTGGCGCCGCTTGGCCGCGAAGAAATTCGTTTTTCTTCGTGGTCCTTCGTGGTCCTTCGTACCCCTTCGTGGATATCTCTTTTAATTCCCCTTCGTGTCCCTTCGTGGACTATCAACAATCCCCCAATCCATCTTCAATGGCAATGATCCTTTCAATGAGTTCCGCGCCGCAGCGTTCGTGGTAGGCATCGTAGGGCAGAATGGGCTGGCGCACATGGTGGGTGGAAAAAAGCCCTCGCCGCTGGCAGTAGCGTTTCAGGAAATGGATGGAAATGTCGATATGCTGGTGGGCCCAGGCCAGGTAGGGCAGAATTCGGTCGAATAGCGCCATGGCTTCGGCTCTGCGGCCCTCCCGGTGCAGCCGGTAAATGTGAACGAAGGGCTTGTTGATGGCGGTGGTATTGAAGCCGTGGACCCCGCGGTCCAGGGCTTCGATCATTTCCGGCAGGGACCAGCCGCTGGAAACATTCATCCGCCCTTGGGTCGCCTCCAACACCCGGGTCGATTTGAGTCCCGCCGGAACGGTTTCGATCTTGATGCAACGAAAGGCCGGAATCTTCTCGAACATCTCCAGGATGACTTCGAGGCTGACGCCGTATCCGCCCCAGGAAAGGTCCTGAATCATCAACATCTCCATGCCCGCTTCCGACAGTCGGGTGAAGAAGCTGAGGATGGCTTCCCGGTCGCCTTCCAGGCGAGTGGGCACCCGGCAGAGGACCCCGTCCGAACCGGCTTTGACCGCATGCTCGGCCAATTTGAAGGCTTCTTCCAGGCTCTCGGAGCTCACTCCGGCCACCACCTGAATGCGTCCATCGGCGATGGCCACCACGTGTTCAACCAGTTGTCGTCTCTCCAGGTCCGAGAGCTTGTCGACCTCGCTGGCCACGGCCGGAACGATGCAGCCCACGATCCCATCGGCAATCGACTGCTCCAGCAACCGCTCCAGCGAGGGGAAATCGAGCTCGAGTTGCTCGTCAAAAGGGGTATTGATAATGGGAACAATGCCATGCAGCGAGTAGCAGGTTTTCTGATTGATGATTTTTGATTTTCGATTGTTGATTGGCATAGGCAAATCCTTAGTCGACCCGGCCTCTTTCGTAAGCCTCGGCGGGGAGGAAAAACCACAGAAGGCGGGAGGAGAGTCGGACAACCGAGCGGATGGGGGCAAGCGAGACGCCGACCGCCGGGAGGTGGAGCGGCTCGTGCGGGAGATCGCCTGGATCAAGGCGCGACTGAAGGAAACCTATGACCGAGTGGTGACTTCCAACCGAATACCAACGACTGTGTGGGCGTTTTCAGTGTTGATCAACGCCCGATCCAACAACCGCTTGGTAGATCTGGCCGGGATTTTGTTGAACGCATCTCCAGCATAGCTTTCATCAATAGAGAATCCGTCGACGTCCACGAAGTGGATCTTGACAGTGTACTCCTGTTCTTCGTTCGTGTGGTTGGTCATATCGACGAAAAAGGAGAACTCCCAGTAGAAGTCATTCTTCTCGATGATCTTGGCTGCAGCCGTAGCCGTCCACTGGCCATAGGAGTCGGCCAGACTGCTACGCAGCCCGGTGGCGGGTGGCTCAGAAGGAGTCCCCGCAATCAGTTCCCCCGGAGGCAGGGAGGAGAATACGGGATCGGCTTCGAAATTTAGCGACAGACTGACGATCGGCGCCGTGGAGGTGACTTCGAGCGATCCGGTAAAGCTGGTGAGACCGAACAGATCCACCATATTTTGCGCATCATGCCCGTTGGTCAACAGGGTCCGATCAACGCTAGCCAACGTCTGCCCCACAGCGTCCCTGGCCGTAAAGGTAACGACGGCCGCTGTGGCTGAAGGGTTAGCATAGGCCACTCCGGTCCCAAGCTGACCTTCGCCCTGTTCGGCAAAGGTGACAAAGCGGGTGGCCGGAACGGTCGTCGCATTGACGGCAGCTTCCGCCACGGGCACTCCTTGGCTGTTGCGCCGACGAAACAAAAGGCTGGCCTTCACTGGACCGGAGCATATGGCTCGGGCCCAACCTGGCGCAAGAGGAGCGCTCAGATCCATGTTGGTCTCCTGGTGAACTGCCCCCCCGGCCGGCAGAAAATCGGTCCGGCTCACAACGCTTCCCAGTCCTGCAAACGAGACTATCAGCGGACGTCCGTCATCGGAAAGGAAATCAGTTTGGCAGGTCACTTCCTCCGGCGAGTAGTTGATATAGCTAATCGTGGTTTGCCAACTCGCTCCCACGGCAAGATGAGGGAAATAATACGTAGTTGATCCCTGATTCTGGGCCTGCAGGGGTGGACTGCCCACCGCCAGCAGAAGGACTGTGGCGAGGCTCCAAACCGCCATGGCGGCAGAAGGCAGTCTGCGGTCTCGTGCCATGTCTTGCCGCAGCCCGCGGTTGTTGGTAAGGATCAACCTAGTCAACGTCTCTGCCATGGCCACCAGCGCAATCAGTATGTTCATTTCCTCACCTCAATCATTTCTGTCCTCTTTTCCTACACCGTTCAAGACAAGCCCACAGAAACATACGACAATGGGTTCCTTCACTTGACCCGCCAAGCGATCTCGCCAAGTTCACCAAGGAAAACATGAGCTTCACCGGTGAGGACGCCCCGCTGGCGAATCTGATGCTGTCGGTCTTGGGGACCTTCGCAAAATTCGAGCGGACCTTGGTCCGGGAACTCCAGTGCGAGGGACTTATACCGTTTTCCACCGATCCAATCAAAAAGCACCAGCAAAATGGCCCCGAAAGGTAATTCTTGGATCGCGACCGTCACCGAGGTCGTCGACGGGTCTCTGGACCTCGTTCTGGTCCGCACCAAAAACTCGATCAATGAGCAGCGTCCTGGATGTAAACGACCCGATTAGCTGAGGGCCCGCCCGGTCTGTTGATATTTGGGCTTTGCTCTACTCTTTGCGCCTATCACGTGGCTAGGAAACTCTGACGTGCGATCCATCAAATTGTCGACGACTTCGCTTAAGTTTTCCATAATCTGCGCAACGGTGGACCCATCCAAACAATTTTGCTTCTTGCCGCTCCTTGGTGGGCTATCGACTCCATTGTTAAATTGGACTACCGTAATCTTCCAATCGTTTCTGCCGCTTGTATTTTTGGGCATGAGCTAAGTAATACCCTCCCCATTCTCTCCTCATTCTCCCCAATTCGCTTAAATCGGAAATCCCCCAATCCCCAGTCCGCCTCGCACCGGCGATCTATGATATCCTAATCAGCCAATCTGGAAGCCTCACCTCCTCTCCGTCCGTCCGATTTCCGGGAAACCACTCTTAGGAGATGCTTTGTGAAACTTGTCAGGCCCCGCTTGTTCACAGGCTGCCTGGCTTGCCTGGCGGCCCTTGGCTGTCTCGCCGCTTTTGCCGCCGCCTTGCTGGAAGCCAATGACTCCCTCTGGATCCGGCACACCGGCTCTGCATCGCTGCAGACCGGACAGCCCGGCAACAGCGGCGCCAACCTTTATGTTTCCTCCAAGGGGAGGATCCAGACCATCAACCGCTGGGACCTGAACCTGGACGGCGAGCTGGATCTGGTGTTCACTCAGGATCACAACTCGGTCTATACACCGGACACCTTGATCTACTGGGGCGGCACGGAGGGATACGCCTCGCTGCTGCCCGACATGTGGCGTTTGCGGGCCCCCTTCTCCCTGCTCAAGTCGCTTGAGTCGGCCAGCAAGCGGGTGACCCGGTTGCCGACCTCGGGGGGAGGCCGCAGCAAGATCGCCGATCTCAACCTGGACGGACACCTGGACATCGTCATTTGCAATTTCCAGCACAACTATCGCACCGACCAGCCCGCCTACATCTATTGGGGCGATGCGGAAGGGTTTCGTCCTGAAAATCGCACCGAGCTTCCCGCCTTTCTGGCCGGTGGGTTGGCGGTGGAAGACCTCAACGGCGACGGGATTCCCGAGGTTGTCCTGGCCAACCACGGCAGCGAGAGGGGGGAGCGTAGCGGGTTTCGGCAGCATCTGGAATCCTACATCTATTGGGGCAACCTGAACGGGTTCAGCACGGCGCGCCGCACTTCCCTGCCCACCATCAGCGCCACCGACGTGGCCTCGGCCGACTTCAACGCTGACGGACATCCCGACTTGGCCTTCCTGAACCACAACAGCCAGGAACAGAGCCTCTATATCTATTGGGGAGACGGAAAGGGAGGATTCGGCAAACATCGCCGTCAAGTGCTGAGCAGCGCCGATCTGCAAGTCAGCGAGAGACCGAGTGGCTGGGAAGGCGCCCGCCAGGGAATGAAGACGTTGTTGGCGGCCCGCCTCGACTCTGACGAAATCTCCGACCTGGTGGTGACCGGTTCCCAAAAAGCCCTTCTCTTTTACGGCTCCAGCGACGGTCTGTCGCCGGAATCGGCCGTCACTCTGCCGGCCAACGACTGCCTGGGTCTCGAGGCCGCCGATTTGAACGGGGACGGACGGGTCGAGCTGGTTCTGGCCAACTCCGGAGGCCGCGGTAATCCGCTCGTCAACTCGACCGTCTATTGGGCAACCCAAGAGGGGTTTGACGCCAAGCGGCGCACCGATCTGCCGACCCAGGGCGCCGCCACCGTTCAAGCCGCTGACCTCAATGGAGACGGCGTCCTGGATCTCCTGTTCGGCAACTCCCGAGGGCCCGACACCAGCGACGTACCCAGCTACATCTATTGGGGAGGGTCGGACGGCTTTGCAGCCCACCGGAGGATGGAGCTCACCGGCTTCGGCACCATCAGCAGCGGCGTGGCCGACTTCAACCGGGACGACCATCCCGATATTCTGCTGGTCTCGCACCATAGCGGCACCGGCGTGTTGCCCACGGCCATCTTCTGGGGGCGCCCGGACCATTACTACTCCAGCGCCGCCACCACCCTTATCGAGCCGGGCGCCAACATGGAGTACAGCATCGCCGATCTGGACGATGACGACTATCCCGACCTGGTCGTCAATCGAGACAACACCAGCGTGGTTCTCTGGGGCTCTTCCAAGGGCTTCACCGAAGAAACCGAGTTGCCCGTCGCCAAGCCCATCGCCACCAGCGTCGCCGATCTGAATCGGGATGGCTTCCTCGACATCCTGGTGGCCATCACGGGGAAACCGGGGGAAACGGCAAAGGCAGCCATTGTCTGGGGGAACGCCGGCCGCTTTGAGAACCCCGAAATCAGTCGCTGGGATCTGGATGGGCCGGCCATCGAGAGCACGGCCATCGCCGACCTGAACAAGGACGGCTTCCTGGACCTCATCTTTCCCGAGGCGGGAACGGAAATTTCCGAAATCTTCTGGGGGAGCGCCGAGGGATACCGCCCCGACAACGTGCTGGCCATCAAGGCCAACGGCACCCCCCACGCCGTGCCGGCGGACCTGGACAATGACGGCTGGCTGGACCTGATCTTCGCCAGCGGGTTCTCCCAAGAGGAGCATACGGTCCACGTCGATACCCTGATCTACTGGGGCGGCCCCCAGGGATTCTCCGAGGATTCCACCACCGGCGTGGAAGGGTTTACCACCTTGGACGCCACCGTGGCCGACTTCAACCGGGACGGCCACCTGGACATCGCCACCACCAACTACCGCTCCGATACGACCCGCGAACTGCCGGCATTCATCTACTGGGGCGGGGCCGGGCGGGACTTCAGCGAAAAGCGCCGGACGCTGCTGGAAGCCCATTCCTCCTCGGCCATCGACTCGCTGGACCTCAACCGGGACGGCTGGGTGGACCTTGTGGTCTCCAACCACCAGAAACACTTTGACCATGCCGCCGGCACCAACATCTATTGGGGCGGGCCCGAGGGGTTCTCCAGCCAGAGGAGGCACCATATTCCCACGGTAGGGGTGCACCTGGACGCCATGGTGGATGCGGGAAGCGTTTACGATCGCCGCTACCAGTGGGACTACACCTCGGCGCCGGTCAAGGCTCCCGCGGGAGCCGCCTTTGCCGCCCTCCACTGGAAGGCGGAAACCCGTTGGGGGACCGGCGTCAAGTTTCAGGTCCGTTCGGCCGGCACTGAAGAGGGGCTTCGAAATGCCCCCTGGAAGGGTCCGTCGGGAGAAGATTCCTTCTACGAACAATCCGGGACCTCCCTGTCGGACCTGGGCAAGGACCACGGTTGGCTGCAATACCGGGCGGTATTGACCTCCCCGGACGGCGGCAACTCGGCCATCTTGACGGAAATCGCCATCCAGTGCGTCCGTTGATGCCATTTCCGGCCCAGCGGCGCCTGATATCGTCTCGAAGCCGGACCGGGACGAGCCCGGCCCAGGGACGCCACTAGAGATTCTGAACCATGCCGGGAAAGGGGAAAGAACACCAAAATGAAACGTAGACACTTCCTGCAAACCATGGGGAGCCTGGCGCCAGCTACATTGGCCGTGCCTCTGGCGGCGGCATCCTCTCCCGAACACCACAGCAAGGAGGACCCGACGTCCGGGCGTGAACCCAAGGTTTTCCTGTTCGACGACGGGCGTCACGCGGGAGGCCTCTACCAGATGGAACCTCCCTTTACCCCGGAGGCTCATGCCTACACCGTAGACCAGATGGCAAGCAGCGGGGTGGATACCCTGGTCTACTTTGCCGGAGTCGAGGGCGGCACCATGCTCTATGACAGCAAGGTGGCGGAAATGTGGGGCACCGTGGTCAAGAAATGGACCCACTACGTCTGGTATCGAGCCGGCAGGATCCTGCGCCAGATGGTCGACGATGGCCTCGACCCCATGAAAATCCTCTGCGACCGCTGTCATGAAACCGGCATCCTGATGCTGGCCAGCGCCTGGGTGAGTCTGCATGGGGGCACGCGGGAAAAGCAGGAAGGCCTGGGACGCTGGTCCGCCTTTGCCCTGGACAATCCCCAGTTTCATGTGGGTCCCGACCCCGACCCGCGTGCCGAGGGCATCTCCACCAGCCGCTTCAGCTTCATGCACGCCGAGGTCCGGCAGGAACGGTTCCGGGTTTTCGAGGAATTGCTTTCCCGCTATGAGACCGACGGCATCGAACTCAACCTGACCTCCAATCCACCCTTCTGCCGCTTCAGCCAAGCCGGCCAACTGGCACCCATCATGACCCAATGGATCAGGGAGCTGCGCCGGGTGGCCGACAAGGCCCAAAAAGCCCAGGGGCGGCGCAAGCGCATTTACGCCCGGATTCCGGCCCACCCCGATGCCTGGAAAACCATCGGATATGAAGTTCCCCTATGGGTCTCGGATAAGCTGGTGGACGGTCTGTTCTGCGTCAGCAGCCACGGCGAGGACGAGGCCATGGACCAGGACCTGGATCTCAAGCACGTGGTCGAGTTGACCCGAGGCACCGGCTGCCGGGTGCTCTACGCCTTCCACAACACCCTGGGCAGGCAACTGGCCCGCTATTCCACCCCCACCATGATCTGGGCGGCCGCCGCCAACACCTATGCTCAGGGAGCCGACGGTTTCGGTATCGGCGACCACCACTGGACCCCCAACGGATGGCCCTGGACGTCCCAGGAGTATGAGACCCTGCGCCTGCTGGGGCATCCGGAGCTGTTGGCCACCGCCGACAAGCACTACCACGTTCGCTCGACCCGCCGCAGCACGACCTCGATGGCCTGGTGGCCGGGCCGTTCGACTCCCCTTCCCAAGGAACTGCTCCAGGGAGAGGAGACCCGGGTGTCCTTCAGGCTTGCCGATGACCTCCCCCACTGGCACGCTCTCGGACGGGTCAAGTCGGTGAGGTTGCGGGTGCGGTTGTCCAACTACCAGCCCCACTACGACCAGGTGCGCATTGAGCTCAACGGCCGGGAGTTGCCCGACTCCATCCTGGAGAAGGTGGACATGACCTACCGGCTCCTCCGGGTGGGCGCCGCCGGGCCTTACGGCTACGCCTTCGACTACCACCTCGGTCCCGATCTTTTCCCCAAGCGGGGCAGGAACCGGGTAAAAGTGGCCCTGTTGAAAAGAGATCCGGATATCTCTTTGAAGCTGTCGGTCCATGACGTGGATTGCTTCATCGAATACCGATTGCACCGGCACTTCGAGCGCAAGCCCATCGAATACTGACGAGACTGAGATCTCCTGCCCGCTTCTTCCGTTTCAACGCCGCAACCGGCCCGTTCCGGAGGAACCTATGAGCATCCGGAAGTGTCTTGAAATGCTTCAGGCGAGGTCCCTGCTGCCTGGGATGATCCTCTGCGCCTGTCTCTGGGCGGCACCGGCTGTCCTGGGATCGGATGCCCGTTTCCCCGTCTCCGATCCACCCCGCAACGACATCCGCCTGGAGAACCGGGTCCCCGTCCCCATGCGGGACGGGACCGTTCTTTACGCCGACGTCTATCGCCCCCTGGCCGAGGGCCGCTACCCGGTACTGGTGGCCCGCACCCCTTACAGCGCGGAAGCTCGACCGGAGCCGGCCTTCTTCTCCAGGAGGGGCTACGTCTTCGTGATTCAGGACGTCCGGGGGAGATACGAATCGGAGGGGCGCTGGGACCCGTTCCGCCACGAGGCCCAGGACGGTTACGACACCATTGAGTGGGCTGCCCGCCAACCCTGGTCGAACGGCAAGGTGGGCATGCAGGGCAAGTCCTATCTGGGACTGGTGCAGTGGCAGGCGGCCAAGGAGACGCCGCCGCACCTGGTCACCATCTTCCCCGACGTGGCCTCCACCAGCCCCTATCACGACTTCGTGACTCTCAACGGCGGCTGGCGGCTGTCCTTCAACTTCGGCTGGGGTGCGGTCCGGCAGGAGTCCCGCATCGGGCAGAATCCTCGTCTGCACTGGAGCGAAAGCGGCTCGGAGAACCTCAGCTACGACCGGGTGGTCTGGCACTTGCCCCTGCTGGACATGCAGCGGCTGGTGGGCCGGAGGGCCCAATTCTACGACCAATGGCTACGGCATCCCGACTATGACGACTACTGGAAGCCGCTCAACGCGGCCGAACAGTTCGACAGGATCAAGGTCCCGGTCCACACCTTCGGCGGATGGTTCGATATCTTCACTCAAGGCACCGTCGACGGTTACGTAGGGATGAGGGAAAGAGGGGGATCGGAGCTTGCCCGCCAGCAGAGCCAGATGATCGTGGGGCCCTGGGGGCACGGACCCTCGCGAACCACGGGGGATCTGGACTTCGGCCCCGAAGCCCCGGTGGACATCATGGCCGTACAGCTCCGCTGGTTCGACTACTGGCTGCAAGGAAGAGCGGGCCTGGACCAGGAAAACCCGGTCAAGATCTTTGTCATGGGCCGGAATCGATGGCGATTCGCCAAGCAGTATCCGCTGCCTGCGACCCGCTACCGAAAGCTCTACCTCCACAGCCAAGGCGGGGCCAACAGCTCCAGGGGCGATGGGCGACTGGGCTGGAACACTCCTGACGCGGATTCCCCGGCCGACCGCTACCTCTACGATCCCGACAATCCGGTGCCCAGCCTGGGCGGCAACAACTGCTGCGGCACTCCGACGCCGACAGGACCCGTCGATCAGCGCCCCATCGAGCAACGCCGCGACGTGCTGGTCTATACCTCCGATTTCCTGGAGGAGGAACTGGAAGTGACCGGGCCCCTCAAACTGGTGCTATATGCTTCTTCCGACGCTCCCGACACCGACTTCGTGGCCAAACTGGTGGACGTCTATCCCGACGGCAAAGCCATCAATGTTGCCGAGGGAATCTTGAGAGCCCGCTATCGCGACGGTCCCGACCGCCCGCAGCCGCTCCAAGAAAACCGGGTCTATGCCCTGACCATCGATCTGGTCGACACCAGCAACGCCTTTCTGCCCGGACACCGCCTCCGCTTGGACCTGACCAGCAGCCACTTTCCCCAGTTCGACCGCAACCCCAATACGGGAGAGCCGTTTGGCACCAGCCGAACCGCCAGGCCGGCCCATCAAACCGTCCATCACTCTGCCGAGCGCGCCTCACACCTGCTGCTGCCAATCATCCCGGTTGAGTGAAAGACGAGCCCGCATTTCTCACCGGGGGGCGTGAAACACTGAGAAGATTGCAGCACGTCAGGGTCGTATTTGGCGTCGTTTTGAGAGGTAATGCGTTTCGGGAGGATGCGGCTAAATCGCCGCCTACGCGGCTGCGGCAGCGCTGGGTCCACACCCCCATGGGCTTACGCCCACGGCTAAGTGCTGGCGCGGCTACGCCGCTCTATAAGGAAGACCTGTTAGAGAGGTTTCCTCGGGTAACCCGCTCCCACCGCGGCTTCGCCGCTCTCACCTAAATCACAACACTGCCGGGGGACAGGGTTATTAAATGATTGTTCCCCGGGCGCCAGCCCGGGGGTTCCAAAAAGCCGCGAACGCGGCTTCCGCACTTAGCCGTGGGCGTGAGCCCATGGAAAGCTCGGCGTTAGAGTTGAGCCGCGTAGGCGGCGACAGCAATCTTCCCTGGTATTCGATCTCAGACAAGTCCAGCCCCCGCCCCCCACGACGGGGCGGATCATCCGAGAGTGAAACAGGTTTGTTTCAGACAAGTGGGGCCCCTGCCGTGCAGATCATCCGAGAGTGAAACAATCAGAAATCGACTATCCCGTCGTGACCTTGGTATCCCGTCGCGGTTAACCTCAACGCCTTAGTGGCCCTTCGTCGTTCTTCGTGGCCCTTCGTGGATAACTCTTTTTCTTTTGTCTTTTTTCTGTTGTTTCAGACAAGACAAGGCGGGCCCGGCACAGTCTGTACCCTGATGGCTCGTCCAAAAGGCACTGCAACATACTGAATACAAACACTTTCCAGGCTGTGGTCCCACTCCCCGGTGAGAAATGCGGGCTAGAGTTCAGGGCCCCAATCCGGCTTGGACCAGGAAATCCTCCAGGAGCCGGTTGAAGCGGTGGGGCTCGTCGACGAACAAGGCGTGACCGGCCCGCTCGAAGACCTCCACCCTGGCTGCAGGAAGGTCGGCCGACACCCCTTCCGCCTGATTCCTTTGCGGCTCGGTCACCACGAAGAGGAGAGGCCGGTCGATCCCGGGCAGTATCTTGCGCCAATCGCCCACCGCGGCAAAGCTGGCGCCCAAGGTGACCGCGGTATTGGTCGGGGTCCGCAAAGAGGCGGCCATAATTCTCTGAAGATACTCTTCCGGCTGCGGCCGTTTGTACATGCCTCTCACGAAGCGATCGGTCACCCCTTTTCGATCGGATTGCAGTTCGAGCCTCCTCTTCCCCAAGCGGCGGGGATTGATCCAGGCGTTGGGAGGATATCCCAGCACTTCATCGACCAGAACCACCGCGCCGAGCCACCCGGTCCCAAACTGCTCCACGGCGGTCAAGACCTGCAAGGCTCCCATCGACCATCCAACCAGGACGATCGGGGGCAGTTCCAGGTGTTGGGTCAACTCCCTGATGTCCCGAGCCAGCCGGTTCGGGTAGTGTCCCTCGGTCACCCGTTCCGAATTGCCGTGGGAGCGAGGATCCAAGGCGAGGACGCGATAGTGCCGGGCGAAGTAGGCAATCTGGTGTTCCCAGATCCAGGCAGGCATGGTCCAACCCGGCACAAACAGAATGCTGCGACCCTTCCCGGCCTGGAGATAATGCAGTCGAACCCCGTCGCTGGAGGTGAAAAAGCCGCTTTGGGCCGGAGAGGGAGTCCCCGCCATTGCCGTTTGGACCAGCAACAGAACGATCGACATCCTGGCCAATAGCATCAGCAGCTCTCCATTTTTGCAGCTCTCCCCCATCGAGTCAGGCTTGGGCTACCTCCCCCTCCGGTAGACGTAGACCTCCAGTTCATCCACTATTACTGTCCCCTGCATCGGCGAGCCCGTGCCCGTGAGACGAACGGTGAGGCGGTTGTCGCCGTGGCCGAGCAGCGGTTTTGTCGAGTGTGCGTCCAGATCGACGATGTACAAGTAGAAAGCGGGGAGCACTCTGCCTTCCCGCAGGGTTTGTCCGTCTCTGTCCAGGTGGCGGGTGATCTGCCGGTTCGGGACCGGATTCCCATTGAGCGTGATTTCCAGGGATTCGTCCTCGGCCAGCCCCACGGCCTTGAATTGCAAGGTGGCTCGCAGAGGCTGTTGGCTCAGGTCTTCAGCCAATCGAAACCATTGGGACCCCGACGGGTCAGGCGCGGCCCGGTCCAGCCTGATCCGGTCATCCTTGGGGCCGGTACCCGTCGGGGCGCCTTCTTCCCACAACGCGTAATACCTGTAGTGCCGGTCGTGCCTGCCAATTTCCTCCGGATCGCTCAAGTGGCTCAGGTAGCCCAGGGCGGCCGGCCACATGTATGCCGGCCAGGGCGCATTGCGGCCTATGCGGCGCCCCCAGTGATACTGATAGTTGTAGGCCTCCACCCCGGAGGCCCCGTAGGCGTAGAAGTTCCGGGCGGCGGCTCGATAGTGGGACAGGTCGTTGATTCCCACGTCGTCTCCTCGATAGGTGATCGGGTGGATGGCGGGATAGATGCGGCAGTCGGTCCCTTCGGCCAGCTTGACGAAATCCTCCACCCGGGTGTTGAGGTCGGTGTAGAAGAAATCGGAAGGCACCACGAAATCGACCAGCCCCTGCCGGATCCAGGTGGCCACGTCGAAGCCGAGATATTCGCACTCCTTCAGGGTCTGGGGCACCCGTACCCCCAGGATCAGGGGTGCCCGGCCTCTCCGCTCGGCGGCCGCGTCCAGGAGAATGCGTGTCTTCCGCATGAAGTCGGTCAGCAGGTGAGCGTTCGAGCTTCCCTGTCCCGGGGGAAACAGGTGGCACCAGCGCATGTAGTCCAGCTCCAGCCCATCGAGTTCCACGGTGGCCAGCAGCTCTTCGATGTAGTCCAGCAGCTTTTGGCGCACCGGTTCGGGAGCGAAGTCGATCGCCGGCCCCCTGCTCAGCTTCAGATGCCACTGAGGGTTTTCCTCGATGAACCGCCCCACCGGACCGCCGTGCCGGTCATTCATGCGGATGCAAGCGAGAAATTCCATGCCGCTGCGGTGGGAAAGCTCCGCCATCAACTGCCGGAAATCGACCCCCGCCTCCCGCAGAGAGCGATAACCGCCGTCTTTGTCGGAATGCCTCCAATGTTCCTCCAGTACCTGGGAGGGACCGTAAAGCGACTGGAAGCGGTGGCTGACCACCATGGCCAGCGTGTCCACTCCCGCCCGGGCCAGTTCATCGATGCCACGGGCCACCACGGCCCGCACCGCGTCGCCGTCCATCGAACTCAGCGGGGCCCCCCGACTCCAGAACTCGGCAAAGGCGTTACCGGTATCGCTGTTGTACAGAATACGGCGCTCCCGTCCGGGCGCCCTCGAGGACTCCTCGGTGACCGCGCAACCTCCGAACAGGATGAGCAACGCCGCTGCCAACCACATTGTGTTTTTCATGGACAATACCCTTTCATGCCGTGCCCGTTCAAGCCCGGCCCCTGACCAAGTACTTCCGGGGTGCCCGGCGGAGCCGGTGACGCCGGTCCGTCGCGGCCGTCCGACCATTCCCATGCACCTGCCACGGGCTTCCACCCACAAACTGAACGCGGCCGGGGCCTGGCCCGCATTTCTCACCGGATAGCTGGGCTTCGGCTCGGAAAGTGTTTGTCTTTAGCATCTTGCATCGCTTCTTGGGAGAGCCTTCAGCGCACTGACTGCGCTGGGCTCCCCCGGGCCTGTTTGAGATCGAACACCAGGGATGATTGCTGCCGCCGCCTACGCGGCTCGGGGGGACGATTCCGTTATCCATGGGCTTACGCCCACGGCTAAATGCGGACGCCGCATTCGCGGCTTTTTGGAACCCCGGGCTGGCGCCCCGGGGGATTATCATTTAAAAATCTGTCCCCCGGCAGTGTCTTGGTTCAGGGGAGAGCGGCGCAGCCGCGGCAGCATTTAGCCGCGGGCGTGAGCCCGGGGTCGTGTGGACCCCGCGCTGCCGCAGCGGCGAATCAGTAGCGTCCGTCCGGAACGCACTGCCTCTCCAAAGTGACGTTTAACCCGAAGTTCCTGACCCACCGACAAGATAACTCCTTTATCTTCAATCATCACTCGGGAATCTTAGGTTGTGTTGCCTGGGAACATCCTGATGAGCTCGAAGGCTCGTTGCTGTAGCGGGGTCGGCTCGGTCAATCGCTGGACGCAAGGCGCGTCCGGTTCCGAGGGCAATCGGCATCGGTGGCGGGCCCGGGTCCCCAGGTGCGCCATCAGCGTCTCCAGGCTCTGCAGCGGTAACCCGTCCTCGGTGAGGCGTTTCCTCTTCTTCCGTTTGGCTGAGTCTGACGGTTGGGCCGCCAGCACCGGGTCTCGCCGGGCTCGTTCCGCTTCCAGTTCCTCGTCATCGAACAGCAACGGGGCCAGGGCTTGCCGCAGATGCCAATGGACGTAATAGGCCAGCAGGCACAGGAACAGATGAGCCCGGACCCGACTCTCCACCCGATGACGAATGGGACGGATGTGCAGGTCGACGGTCTTCAGGGAGCGGAAGGCCCGCTCGACCCGCGTCAGGTCCTTGTAGCGGCGCACCACTGCGGCTGTTGGCAGGCAATCGGCCGGTTCGCTGGTCCGCAGCATGTAGAACCCGTCCAGTTGCGCCTCCCGGATGATGGCTTCCGTGCGCCGCTCATAGTGGAAGGACCCGTCTGCGATCTGGGTCCGGAAGTGTTTGGCCACCTGGAAGCGGTTCTTGACGCGGCCGAGTTTCTCGGCGATCTCCGTAGCTGATAAGGGCGTGCGGGTCCGTCTGGCCACCTGCCGGGCGATCCGGGCCAGCGCTTCTTCGGTGGCCGTCAGCAAAGCCTCCCGCTTCTGCCGCCGATGCTCGGCCAGCAGCGGGTTGTGGCAGACGATGAGCCGCTCGCCGGGGTAGTCCGGGCTGCGGACTTCGGCCAGATGGCGCTCATCGAACAGGGAGAGCTGAACCGCCTCGCTCTCCACCAGACGGCGAATCTGGTGGTGGCGCAGGGCCGAGACCCAGCCCAGTCCCGGATGACGCTTCAGATGGTTGATCTGCGTCTCGGTCAGCAGGCCGCGGTCCCCCACCAGCACCACCCGCTGCAGACCGAACCGACCCCGTACCTTCTCCACCTGATCGGGCACCGTGGTCGGATCCCCCGTGTTGCCGGCATAGGCCTGCACCGCCAAGGGACGCCCCATCGCGTCGGCCAGCACACCGTAGACCACTATGGGCCGGTCCCGTTTGCCGTCCCGATTGTGGCCGAACTGCATCAGGGGGCAGGTCTGGCCTTCGTAGTAACTGCTGCTGACGTCATAGAGCACCGGGTCGCCTTCAGCCAGGTGCCGCTTGGCCAGCTTGCGCTCAATGCGGTCCTGACGCTCAAGCAACCAGTCCATGGCCTCGTAGAGATCGTCCTCGTCGGTGTCCTCCAGGGAGAGTTCCTCGGCCAAGGTGGTGGTGTGCCACAGACGGGTGGTGGCCAGCTTGGAGGCCGGATAGAGCAGACGCTGGAGGATCATGGCCAAGACCCGGTCCCGTTTGGGAGAGGGTCGGGGGTCGATCAGCGCCGGCAGCTTCAGCTGCCGAATGGCTTCCAGCAGCAGCTCGACGTGGCCATGAGGCAGGGAGCGTTCGATGAGGAAGAGTTGGTCGGGGTGGACCAGGGGTTCGTTTTTGAGCACGCGCCGGAGGCGCTCGATCTTGTCCTTGGGCCAGTGGGTGAGGTTGGCCAGGGTGCGTTTATGGACCTTTTTACCCTCACGGCGGCCTTCGCGCAGGAGGATGGCAGGGGGAGAGTTACGGTTGGGGACGGTTTCGACGTACATGGGACTATGATACCACATATAGATTTCATGTCAAGAGAAATACTAATCCTATACATGGGAACACAATGAAACACACTCCAAACTCCCTATGTAAGAAAACAAATGGCTTAAGCCAATTTTCTAGGAGTAAAATGGGGGGAACTTCGGTCTAACACGACCCTCACACCATCCACTCGTCTCATGATCGCGCCCCCCGGTGAGAAATGCGGCCTGGCCGGATCGTGTGCCGGAGCTATCCTTGGATTCAAATAAGCCCGACCACCGCCCTGCCGTGTGGATCATTCGAGAGTGAAACAACGGGTCCTTATGCCTATCGGGAGCAGGGGCCATGTCCCGTTAATTCGGTTTGCTGCATCATTGAACATCGATACACAGGATAGACAGGACGAGAATCTGCTGCACAAGAAGCTGACTGGCTCGATGATTGGGTGTGTGTTCGAAGTGATCCATGAGCCTGGGAGCGGGTTTTGGGAATCCCTGTCGAAGCATAGGCGATGGTTGAACTCAAGACGGTGTAGCCTCTCGCCAAATAATCCTGTGCATCCTGTGCATCGATGTTAATAAACAATCTACTCATGCGTGACTTTGAACCGGGCCCCCGCCCCCCACGACGGGTTTGTTTCAGGCAAGTCGGGCCCCCGCCCTACCGGGCGGATCATACGAGAGTGAAACAATCGGAAATCGATAATTCTTTCGTGACCTTGGTATCCCGTCGCGGTTAACCTCAACGCCTTAGTGGCCCTTCGGCGTTCTTAGTGGCCCTTCGTGGATAACTCTTTTTTCTTTTGTTTCAGCCAAGCCAGATTCTATCCTTCAATGGCAAAGATTCGGTTTTTTGCCGGCAGACTCAAAATCCGCGAATAGTGGTGGACCCGGGTCAGTTCCTGGTCGTCCTGGAGGATCGGCGTCTCGTCCTCAATCACAAAATCGGCAAAGTGAGGAGCGTTAAACGCAACGAAGGCTAACGAAAGTGCATCCGGCAGACGCTCATACCGCCGGCTCAAGTCGGGAAAGGCAACGGGCCCGGTATCCACTTGATAAGTCGGTTCTTCATCTCGAATGTTCATGGTTTTGACGGGATACTCAATGATGGCCGTCAAGCCTGTGTCTGCCCGGTTTATTTCTGTTTGGGCGACCAAGGGAAGAGCTTGTGCGGTGGCTTGGTGGATATCGTCCGTCGTCAAAACCAGCCGGGTGGCTCGAGGCACTTTCAGTTGATAGATCTGCCCCCGCCAAAGGTCCTCCGCCTTTCTCCACTCCCTGTAGCGAGGATTCAGATAGGCTTTGCGTCGAAAGATAAGGCCGTCCTCAGGACCAAAGATGGGAATAAAGTCGTAGTTGTCCTCCATGAATAGCCCTTCCCTGGCAAAGGTGTTCTCGCTCTTGCAAGAAGCGCACTGATAGTAGTCCTGGGTCTTCCCGGTGCGTTCATCAAGGATACGTGTGCGAGACTCCACCCAGAAGCGAACCCGGTTCGAGCAGGCCTTGCCCGAGATGAAGGATTGACCATAATCGATCACCGGCCACTGCCCGTCCGAGGATTTCCCTGCAGTATCACATCCCCCCATCCACGCGCCGGCGGTTCCCAATAGAGACGAACCGGCGCCGGCCTGAATAAAGGCACGGCGACTCAGGAAAGGCTCCGATTCCCGTCGAGGCGCTCTTCGGAGTCGGCCCTTCTTCACAACGTCCTCTCCTTTCGGGATCAAGCGAGAGAGCTCAACGGCCCGGCAGGAAACCTGTCAATCGGTCGGTGGGGGTTAACCCGCATTTCTCACCGGGTCGCTGGTGGCATGGTGAAAATCAGTTTATCTCCAGTACCTTGGTTGGCGCCATTTAAAGGGCTCGCGGGTACAGACTGTGCTGGGCGCGCCCTGGCTTGTCCTTTTCCCCTCAGCGCGCACATGCTCGCTCGAACGTAGAAACCGCTACGCTCTTCGCTCGCGAGCACGCGCTGAGGGAAAAATTCCTGCGCCATGATCACGCCCCCCGGTGAGGAATGCGGGTTGAAACGCTCCGGATCGACCCCTCGCCCTGGATCACCTGCCAAGCCGGGCGGCGTGGCAGGAAACCAGGTCTCAGTTTCATCAAGGCAGGAATTCATCGTTCAGCGCGCCTCGAGGAATGGAGCTGCAGTTTGTGCGGTTTCCTGGCGAGCGGAGGAAGAACGCAGCGCTGAACCACCTCCGGTCGAAGCCGCTCAAATCAATTCCTCAATCGGCTTTCCGGCTTCATCGTTGATGGAGTTGGCGATCTTGAGAGGACGACCGATGGGATGCATATACTCCCGCGTCCAATCGATACCCAGGGTCTTGTAGATAGTGGCCAGCAGATCCCCAATGGTCACCATGCGGTCCGCCACATAGGCCCCTCGCTCGTCGCTGGCGCCGATGATTTGCCCTCCCCGGATGCCCCCTCCCCCCAGAACCATTGACCAGCAATGGCACCAATGATCCCTGCCCCCTCCGGGGTTGAGGTCATAGGTCCGGCCGAACTCTCCCATGGCAATCACCAGGGTTGATTCCAGCAAGCCCCTTTCCTCCAGATCCGTCAACAGCCTGGATAGGGTTTGATCCAGCACGGGTACGAGAACGTCCTTGTGCTGCTTGTCATTGGTTCCGTGGGTGTCCCAATTGCGCCCAGTCTCAACCCGCTTCAAGTCGTAGGCGGTCACAAAGCGGCTGCCTGCTTCGACCAGTCGCCGGGCAATGAGCACGCTTTGGCCAAACATGTGACGACCATAGGCGTCTTTGAGCTTTTCAGGTTCCTGGGAAAGATCGAAGGCTTGCCGCACCGATTGCGACAGAACCATGTTCAGGGCCTGCTTTCGAAATTCATCCAAATTGGCGTACTCGTTGTTCTCAACTCTTTCACGGTAACGGCCATCGACCAGCTTGAGAAACGCATTGCGAGCCTCAATCCTTTCAACCGTGAGCGACTCGGGCAAGCTCAGTTCGGGAATCTTATAGTCCCGTTGGTTCGGGTCCGGAATCTGCAGTGGATCATACTGGGCTCCCAAAAAGTGGGACTGGAAATAGTCGCGAGCGCCGGCACTGATCTCCGGAACCATGACGTTCGGAGGGACGTTGTGCCGCTGTCCCAACTCCTTGGTAATGATCGAGCTGAATGCAGGAAACTTCATCGCCGGGCTGGGTCTGTGTCCTGTCATGGCGTAATGATGAGCCACCCCGTGGTTGTTTTCCTCGGTGTGCATCGAGCGGATGACCGCCAGCTTGTCCATCTTCCTGGACATCTTCGGCAACAGCTCTGAGATCTGAATTCCCGGTACGTTGGTGGAGATGGGTTTGAAGGAGCTGTTGGGCTTGGGATCCCAGGTGTCGATATGGCTGGGTCCACCGTCCAGCCACAGCAGAATACAGGCTTCGGCCTTTTTGCCCGTCTTCCCACCCTTCACCGGACCCAATGCTGCTTCGAGCTCCAGAATTCGATTGAGGGTGATCCCCAGGAATCCCAGGGACCCCGCCCTCAGGACCGCTCGACGGCCGATCGAGCGGCTATGGTTTAATCCCTCCAACTGGTTCATGAGTGTCCCCTCATCCGATATCACCCGGGCTAGTGGTTGCTGGCGAACTCGCGAGAGCAAATCACCGCCCAAAGCAAATCTTCCAATGCCTCTTGCCTGGAGGACCGCTTTCGGATCAGATTCTCCAAACCGGCCTGTTCCTCTTGGCTTGGAAACCGCGAAAGGGCAGCCAAGTAGAGTTCTTCAATAATCTCCCGGTTGGAAGCTCCCCGTTGGAGCAACCGATCAATCCGCCCTCCTTTTTCCCCCAGCTTGTCATTATAAGTGGGGCTCACCGTCATATGGAGAGCCTGCATGAGGTTTACCTTGCCATTCCTGGTCACGACCACATCCCGCTTGGGGCGTTCGAAGACCTCCAGAAACCGGTTGGCATAACTGGCAGGATATTTCAAATTGATGGCTCGGGTTCCTGGCGGCGCCGTTCCGCTCAACATCCCCTCGGCCCTAAACAGCTCCGGCACACCGGTTACCGTCGAAATCGCATCCAGGAGGACCTCCGCCTCCAGTGGACGGGGGTAGGCATGCGCGTAGTTCAGCCGGTCCGCCCGATTGTTGAGGTTGGGTCGACTGCCAAGTTGGTAGGTCCTGGACGAAACAATCCGCCGCATCAGATGCTTCAGGTCATAGCCGTGCTCCTGAAAGTCCTGAGCCAACCGGTTCAACAAACTCGGATGGGTCGGCGGGTTTCCCAGACGGAAGTCGTCGACTGGATCCACAATTCCCCTTCCGAAGAAATGACCCCACATCCGGTTAACCATGGCTTCCGCAAAGTAGGGATGAGTCGTCATCCAGTCGGCCAACTCCCGCCGGAGGTCGCGCCGGTTCCGGCCGGGGAGCACTCGACCATCGAGAAAGGTCGGCGGCACCAATTGCTTGGTGCGTGGATGGCGATTCTCTCGGAAGGCCAGCGTGCTCTTACCCTCTCCGAAATTCACCTCGTGTCCGTTGGGGTCGTCAAAGACAACGTTGTCAAATGCCCATTCGGTATTCGTCACACGGCGGTAGAAAGCCCCCAGTCCCCAGAACTGATCCTGCTTCCAACGGTCATAGGGGTGGTTATGGCACTGAGCGCAATCCATCCTTCGGCCCATGAAAACCCGAAACTGCTCGGCCACGACCCGTTCCAAAGCCGGGGGCTTGTTATTGTCAATCAGGTAGATTCGTGACGGGCCATCGTAGCCTTGAGCCGCAATGCTTTCCCGTGCCATTTGATCGTAGGACTTGTTTCCGGCCAAGCTCTTTCTGACCCATTCCCAATAGATATGAACCCACCGATAATGTCCCCTGACCCGGAACAGGTCGGCAAAGCGGAAGGTCCAGTAATCCACATACTCCGGGGATTCCAACAGCGCGCCGATCAGCTTCTCCCGCTTGTCCTCCTCCTGGCTGCCTATAAATTCCCGTACCCGTTCCGGCGGCGGCAATGTCCCCGTCAAGTCCAGACACACTCTCCGGATGAATTCCTCATCCTCCGATAACTCCGATGGAATCAGATGAAATCGCCGCAGTTTCCCAAACACCTCCTCGTCGATGAAGTTCTGCCTCAGAATCTCCGGATACTCCTCTATCGCCTCCCCAATCACCCCAAACCGCGCCTCGGCCGCCCGACCCGCCGTCCGGATCATGACCGCTGCTTCTCCCTTCCCTACCCCTTCAACCAGCCCCTCTTCACTGACCCGCACTACTTCCTCGTTTAGCGATTCATACCTCACCTGCTCGGTGATGTCTTCCTGACGACCATCCGAAAAATAGGCCGTAACCGCCAACCGATGCTTCCCTTTCTCCTCAATCACCGCTTCGCTCGGAAGCACCTCCACTCGCTCAACCTTGAGTCCTCCCTCCCCATTCCCTTCAAAACCGGCTCCCCGCTTCACCCAGTTCAATACCGTCTCATAGTCCGCCGTCCCCATCCCCAGCCGTTCCCCTCCTCCGTGGGCTACCTGGAAACTCGGCTTCCGCAACAGCAGACTCTCTTCAGGCTGGTGAAGGTCAATGCGAGGATTGCGCGGACCCAGCGGCTCTGCCGTCAGGACCTGATAACCCCCTCCCCGCACAATCCACTCGTAATCTTCCTCCGGATCGGTGGCATCCGACGACAATCGAAATCCTCCTCTGCCTTTCACTCCTCCATGGCAACTGCTGCTGTTACAGCCACGCTTGGTTAAAATCCCTCCTATGTCCCAACTGAAGCTGAACGGGCGTCTCCGCTCGGTAGCTGATGTCACTATCCCTGCCTGCGCTCCCTCACCTCCCAACTCGGCTCTCAACTCCGTCCGTCCCGAACTCACCGAAACCACTTGCCCCCACGACCCCAGACGCGCGATGGACGGGTCCGCGATCCACAACCGACTGGCCGACGTCACATCTCGCTGCAGGCCATCCGAGAATTCCCCCAGCACCAGAAATCGCTGTGTCGCGCCCGACCCTCGCAATTCCACCGCGTTTGGCTCCAGCCGTATCGACACCAACTCCGCCTCACCCGTTTCCCAGCGCACTCCCTCAGAGCCCACACCCCGATGGCTGAGGCTCAGCATCAGCACCGTCACTACCACTCCCTTGACTAAATGCCCGCTTGCCCTGGTTGGTCCTGTGCTCAATGGTGTTCCCCAGTTTGCCGGATCGCTCAATCTCATCCCCTCAATTAGCTAAGCTTAAGGGATTCGGATGGGTCTGGTAACCTCGGACGATTCCCAGAATGAATTGGAACGCGTCTCATTTCCTTGCGGCCATGGTGGCCTGCTCTATCTCGGGACGACAGATCATCAACAGTATTTCCTGAACCGGGAGCGCCTGGCCTACCTTGCCGTCCACAATGGGCCGAGCCACCAACTGGATCCGTTGGGGCATTGGCGTTGCGGGGGCGTCCTGACTGGCCACCAGGACAATGGTGGCCAAATGACGGGGTGGAAAAAATCGCTCCTTGTGCATTGCCCCTCGTCCGTTTCCCGTCTCCAAGAGCCGATGGTTAACTGTGGTGGTGGCTGCGGCAAGAGCTTGCACTCCAGCAGGAAGATTCTCCAGTGTGAGGGCAATTTCCCCGGCAAAACCCTCCTCCGGCTCGGTTACCACAGAGAGTTTCCGGGTCTCTCCACTTCGCAAGTTGATATGATCAACCACTTCTCCTCTTCCCACTTTGACGGCAACCTCTCCCAGGTGGGGCACCTGTGGCCGAACCAGCACGCGGTATCGAAAGTGCGGGGCAGCTCTTCGAGTGGTCAGATCGCGAATCTGCAAGAAATACTCCCCTGCTTGCTCGAAAGTATAAACGGTCTTGGCCTTAATGGACTTGATCCAGTCATCTCCCACGCCTCCGACTTCCCGGTAGATGTTGCTCACTAGTTCCGTTCCTGTACTGTCGACGACAATCAGGTGCGGACTGAAGAAGGGCGGACGGGTTTCCGGTGTCTCAATTTCGAAGGCCAATGCCTGGCCCAATCCCACTTTAAATCGAAAGACATCCACATCACCGGGATGTTCTATGGCCCCCTCCACGGTCACCGGTATGGACAATTCCGCTGCCTGGGAGGCCCAATCGTTTGGTTCTTCTTCTCGGGTCGGGCGCGGCAATCGATGAGTGTTGGATCGATGAATCGATTCCGCCAATGGTGACCGATTGGATTTTTCCGGACGAGTGGACTCTTTGGCGCCAAAGGCGGTCTTGCCCCCTTGGCCGGGTTCCGAGACCCGGATGGCCCGCGACCACAAACGGCTGAGGTGGTCGCGATCAATCCTTCTGGAAAAATCCCGTTCCTGCCAGACAACGGGACTGAGCCCGTGCGCAAGCTCGCCCGGAAACCGCCGACGGTTGACTCCCGAATTCCGTTCCAGCGCGGGAACGACCCGAAGCTGGTAATTACAGTCGGGCCCTCCCTGACCTTCCAATGTCCCGACCTCTGCCAAATAGCGCCCCTTCTTGTCGAATCGGCGAACCAATTTGGGCAGGAAATGAGAGGTCGCCCACCGGTGAGTTCCCGGGCCAGGGCCCGTTTCGTCCCTGACCTCCAGCCGTTTAATCCGCTGAGGATCAAACCAGCTCCCTGTGGGCTCATAGAGGATCAACTGCGGGTCGCCGGCCACCGTTGCGGTGGTAAAGGTGGAGGTGATCACTTCAAAACGCAGGTGCTGTCCTTCGCCGACGTCAAGTGCATAGTAGTCCAGTTCGCCGGGGTGACTGAGCCTGCCGTTCACAACCACCGGAAACTTGATGTCCTGGGCATTCTGCGGGGAATTGATGGATTGCTCGCTTTCAAAGATTAGCGGCTCCGGATTGACCAGCAACGACAGTCGGTTTGAAAGTCCCTGACGGGAGACCAGTCGAAGAGCATGAGCACCCACAGCCGCCTTAACGTCCACATGGACTTTTAAAAGGACATGGTAGAACTGCTTGGTGTCTTTGGCCGTTGTACCGGCCTGCTGGACGACGTCGACCTCTTCAACCGTCTTCTCTATTTTCTGGACTTCTGCCTCAAGAGCGCCGCAGTCGAACCAAACGCCATAAACGCTGCCCAGATTCTCTCCTCGAATACGCACCTCAAAACTCGTTCCCGGCTGCCCGCCCAGAGGGAACAATGAGCTGACTTTCGGATCACCTTTCGCCTTCGCAGAAACGGTGTTGACTAAGGCTGCCAGGGAAAGGGAAACGACCAAGAATGCACGGAGAGGTTGCCTCATGGACCTTTTTCTTTTCAATTGGCCGGGTGAATGCTTACCACGTGTAGTGTAAGCCCAAATGACATGCCCCACTACGAATTTTGCAAAAGGGTCTTGCATTTGGTTTGAACCCAGCCGCCTTTACCACCATAATCTTGACAAGGTCCTCAGAAAGACAACACTTGAGGCTCAGCCATGAAACCATACCTTTACATCCTGCTTGTCCTGACGGTTGGAGGAGCCATTGGCTTTTTTGTAGGCCGGGAAACGGTCGTCCCTCCTCCTCTGCCCGAAACAACCGCCAAGACGACCCAGGCGGATTCGGAGTCGATTCACAGGATACTCGAACGACAGGTAGAGGCCTATCGGCTCCGGGATGCATTCCTGCTGATGAGAGATTGCGAGAAGTCATTCGTGGAAATCGATGGGAACAGCGGCAGGAGCTACGACCTGGCTGAGGCTCTGGTCTACTACCACCAGCTTTTTAAGCCCGAAAAGGGTATTCGCCTTCAACTCGACCAGCCAGAGGTGAGCATTACCCACAACTCGGCGGTGGTTCGATCCCGTTACCTCAAGACTTCGGACAGGTACGCCGATCAGGGCGTTGAGAACGTGGCAGGCGACGGACTGTGGTTGCTGACCAGGTATGGAGCAGTGTGGCAAGTCACTGTTTTTTTCAGAACCGAAACTGTCAAGCGGTAGAATTTCAACCACCACTGCCGTCCGGCCTGAAGCCGTATCCAATCAAGCTGGAGAGGATCCCGGGAGGACCGACCTTGGTGAACTTCGAGACCTACTACCTCATCTCCATTCCCGGTTTTGTGGTTGGAATCATGACCGCGCGCTTTTTTTCCGGTCGCTACTGGCCAAGCGTTCGGACCCGCTTGGGCGGGGCGGCCAAACTCCTCGGCAGACTATTTTTCCTGGGCTATCTGGCAGCCATTCCGGTGATTCTGGCGATCATGCTGATCTATCTGATCCACTTGCCGTCTGCTCAGCCGACCAGGATAGCGATCACCCTGCTGGCCGGTTTGTGGATCGCGGCCAATTTCGTCCTGGAAGTCGCCAGTCTGGTCAGCCGTCAGTCTCCAAAGCCACCGTCCTCCACTGGTTGAGCGCCCCTGTAAAAACGAGTCCGTCACCGCCCCACTCCAGAGGACAGTCCAACGGCTTGCACCCGGCTTATGCCAACGGCTATACGCTGCCGCCGCTTGGTAGCGCGCCTTACCTGAAACAAAAGAAAAAGAGTTATCCACGAAGGGCCACTAAGGCGTTGAGGTTAGCCGCGACGGGATACCAAGGTCACGACAGGATTGTCGATTTCCGATTGTTTCACTCTCGAATGATCCGCACGGCAGGGCGGAGGCCGGACTTGTCTGAAACAACAGAAAAAAGACAAAAGAAAAAGAGTTATCCACGAAGGGCCACTAAGAACGACAAAGGGCCACTAAGGCGTTGAGGTTAACCGCGACGGGATACCAAGGTCACGACAGGATTGTCGATTTCCGATTGTTTCACTCTCGTATGATCCGCACGGCAGGGCGGGGGCCCGGCTTATTGTCTGAAACAACAGAAAAAAGACAAAAGAAAAAGAGTTATCCACGAAGGGCCACTAAGGCGTTGAGGTTAGCCGCGACGGGATACCAAGGTCACGACAGGATTGTCGATTTCCGATTGTTTCACTCTCGAATGATCCGCACGGCAGGGCGGAGGCCGGACTTACCTGAAACAAACGCCTGCGCCTGGTGGCTGGAAACCGGTTCATAGTCAAGCATGGGTAGATTTTTGATTCACATCGATGCACAGGATGCACAGGATTTTTTCCGGAGACGGCTGGCTTGTGTTCCCGGACATCCTCAAATCCGCACGCGATCATCGCCCGAGTCAGCGTCTCCTGCAGCAGCCTCCCGTCCTGATTATCCTGTGCATCCTGTGCATCGATGTTCAATTTATAGTCCTTCTCGATGGATCTGCCCAGTCGCGGGGGGCGGGCGCCCGGCTCGCAGGCAAACGGGAGTTTCCCAAAGGGGACAGGCCGGCTTTCAGAGAAGTCGCCCGCCGGATACCCCCCACCTCACCATCGGGACGACACCCCCGGGAGCGCGGGCGTCCCGCCCGCATGCTGTCCCTTCGGTTGCCGCTCAGTTTCCCTGCGATGTTGCAGCCGACCGCCCTGCCGGCGAGAACCGCATGGGCCCGGCCGAAGCAGAGGCAGGGCGCCGCCGCCGGTTGATTCCGGTGGAGGAGATGGCCGAAGCTGCGGGAGGATTTGTGCGGGCGGGACGCCCGCGCTCCCGGGGGGGCTTCCTCCCATGACAGGGTCACACCAACGGGACAAAAGTGCAGAAGCATTTTGGCGCCAGTTGTCGTTGAAGCAGGTCCATCAGTCCTCGTGCCTATTCGTGTTCATTGGTGGTTCGTCTTCATTGACGAACGGCTGTTTTTCCTCTGAGTGATGCGCTCCGTCGTGGTGGCGGGGCCGAACTTACCTGAAACAAACCTGGGTTCGCGTGACGCAAAACCAGTTCAAGAGATTGAAAAAACAGGGGTTGGAGAGGAATTGGCAACGTGCCTGAAACACCCCTGTTTCACCCTCGAATGATCCGCCCGCCAGGGCGGGGGCCGGTCTTGTCTGGAAGTACGGGCTAAAACTCGGTCGGCGGGGCGCCGTTCAGGTCTTCGAACAGCGGTGTGCTCAGATAACGTTCGCCGGTGCTCGGCAGCACGGTCACAATCAGCTTCCCCTCGTTTTCCGCTCGTTTGCTCACCTCCACTGCAGCGTGAGCCGCGGCTCCGGAGGAGATCCCCACCAGCAACCCCTCCTCCCTGATCAAGCGACGGGCCATGTGAAAGGCTTGCTGGTTGGTGACCCGGATCACCTCGTCGATCACCGCTGTGTTGAGAATGTCCGGAATAAAGCCGGCGCCGATGCCCTGGATCTCATGCCACCCGGCGCTTCCACCGGAGATGACCGCAGAATCCTCCGGTTCCACGGCGATGGCCTGAAATCCCGACTTCCTGGACTTGAGGATCTCCCCTACGCCGGTAATGGTCCCGCCCGTGCCGACGCCACCCACAAAGATATCGATCTTTCCCTCGGTATCTTTCCAAATCTCCTCAGCCGTCGTCTCGCGGTGGATCTTGGGATTGGCCCGATTGCGGAACTGTTGGGGGATCCAGGAATTGGGGGTCTTGGCGGCAATTCGCTCAGCCGCCTTGATGGCGCCCCTCATCCCCTCAAAACCGGGAGTCAGGACCAGTTCCGCCCCAAAGGCTCTGAGGAGGGTGCGCCGTTCCACGCTCATGGTGTCGGGCATGGCAAGAATGAGCCGATACCCCTTCACAGCACAGACAAAGGCCAAGGCGATTCCGGTGTTGCCGCTGGTTGGCTCGATGATCACCGTGTCCTTGTCGATGGCGCCCGTCCGCTCGGCTTCGTTGATCATGCTGATCCCAATACGATCCTTGACGCTCCCAGCCGGATTGTGAGACTCCAGCTTGGCCACCACCGTGGCCAGGCACCCCGCGGTCACTCGATTCAGCCGCACCATGGGAGTATTTCCCATCAGCTCCAGGACATTGTTTGCAATGCTCGCCATGACGGCCTCCTAGATGTAGTACATGATCTGTGGGTCCAACTTCTTTCGCCTCTCACACACCTCTTCTACAGTCGTCGTGCGCAGGACTTCCGAGGTGTGGGCGAAAATCTCGACCCACAGGTCCCTGAGAATTTTCCGGGTGGGCTCCTGGTTGGACCCCTCTCTCATGAACACATCGTTGCTGTCAATGGAGCCCTCCAGTGCCCGGACGACCTGTAGCAGATTGATGTGGCTGGCGGACCGGGCCAACTGGTAGCCGCCTTGCCGCCCCCGGCTGCTCTCAATCAAGCCGGCCTTTTTCAAGGATAGCAAGAGCTGATCCAGATACTGTTTGGGGATGTTCTGTCTGTCGGCGATCTGGGCGCTTTGTACCGGAGCCTCCAGGGAGTTCAGCGCCAGATCTATGACCGCCAACAGGCCATATTCACCTTTTGTAGATAACCTCATGACCGACCGCCCACGTGGATTAAAGATGACTAAACTAATCCGAATACTTTATGTACTTGATTCCGACACCCTTAGTTAATAATAATACCAGACTAACTTACAGAAATCACTTGACTTTTCTAAGCACCTCCAATATGTTGACTATCTTTATTAATTTAGTCACCTTTTGTGAGATCTATGGTTGCCGCCCCACCCAATGCAGGTGAAATCGCGCAGTGGCAGGAACAGCTTCGCTCGTCCTCTCCCAGCGAAATCCTGCGGTGGGCCCATCGCCGGTTTGCTCCCCGGGTGGTGTTCGCCACGGCTCTAGGGGTGGAAGACCAGGTGATTACCCATTTCCTGGCCCGCAGCGCTCCCGCCATCCGGTTGGTGACTCTGGATACCGGCAGGCTTTTTCCGGAAACCCTCCAGCTTGTCGAGAGAACCGAAAAGCACTACCGCCTGAGAATTGAAACCTTTTTCCCTCGAACCGAAGAGGTGGAAGGCATGGTCCGGGACCATGGCATCAACCTCTTTTACCGGAGCATCGAGCTGAGACAGCTTTGCTGCCGCATCAGAAAGATCCATCCCCTGGCGCGCGCACTCCAGGGCATGGATGCCTGGATTTGCGGACTCAGGCGGCAGCAGTCGGTGACCCGCCGGGATTTGCTTCCTGTCGAATGGGACGACAGCAACGGGCTGGTCAAAATCAATCCTCTCTGGAATTGGGAGGAGTCCCGCCTTTGGGAGATCGTCAAGGCCGACCAGGTCCCCTACAGCCCGCTGCACGATCAGGGCTTTCTGAGCATCGGCTGCGCCTGCTGCACTCGTGCCGTGGGTCCGGGAGAAGACCTGCGGTCCGGGCGTTGGTGGTGGGAGCAACCCGAGCATAAGGAATGCGGCCTGCACCGCCGGCCGAGGCCGGAGCCCAACCGGTAAATTGATGGCACCGATTTCCGTCCCCTGCAATCCGAACCGGGGAAGCCGAACCGAACCCATGGACAGCTATTTTCTCTCCCACCTGGATGTCTTGGAGGCCGAGGCCATTTATGTCATGCGTGAAGTGGCCGCGGAATTTGAACGGCCGGTGCTGCTCTTTTCGGGCGGCAAGGACTCCATCTGCATGTTGAGGCTGGCCGAAAAAGCTTTTCGTCCGGCCCACTTCCCCTTTCCGCTGCTTCACATCGATACCGGTCACAACTTTCCGGAGGTGATTGAATTTCGTGACCGCCGTGTCAAGGAGCTTGGGGAGCGGCTGATCGTTCGCACTGTGGATGAAGCTATCAATGCCGGCATTGCCGCCGAGCCGGGCGGCACCGACAAGAGCCGCAACTGGCTGCAGATTCCCACACTGCTGTATGCCCTGAGGAGTTCAAGTTTGACGCTGCCTTTGGGGGAGCGCGCCGGGACGAAGAAAAATCCAGAGCCAAGGAAAGATTCTTTTCCTTTCGAGACGAATTTGGACAGTGGGACCCGCGCAACCAACGGCCGGAACTCTGGAATGTTTACAACACCAAGATTCATCCGGGTCAGCACATCCGGGTTTTTCCCTTGTCCAACTGGACCGAACTGGATGTCTGGCAATACATCGCCAAAGAAAAACTGGAGATTCCGAGCATCTACTTCAGCCACCCGCGGGAGGTCTTTCGGCGGGACGGTCTATGGATGAGCGCCTCCGGCCTGCTTCCGCTCAAGCGTGGCGAGGTGATCGAGACCCGGTCGATTCGGTTTAGGACGGTTGGGGATATCCTGTGTACAGCCGCCATTGAATCGCACTGCTCCACGGTTCAGGAAATCATCGGAGAAATCTCTGCCCTCAAGGTGACCGAACGGGGTGCACGGGCCGACGATCAAGTCTCAGAAACCTCCATGGAAGACCGCAAGCGGGAGGGATATTTCTAGGTGAACTCCCGAAAGACCGATCCTCAGGCCGGTGTGCAACTGCTGAGGTTCACCACCTGCGGCAGCGTCGACGACGGCAAAAGCACTCTTATCGGCCGCCTGCTCCACGACTCAAAATTGATCCTGGAAGATCAATTCGCCGCCTTGAAGCGAGCCAGCCTGATGCGGGGTGAATCGGAAGTCAACCTGGCCAACCTCACCGACGGTTTGCGGGCCGAACGGGAGCAAGGCATCACCATCGACGTCGCCTACCGGTACTTCGCCACACCCCGTCGACGGTTCATCGTTGCCGATACGCCGGGTCACCTTCAGTACACCCGCAACATGGTGACCGGAGCCTCCACCAGCAGCTTGGCCCTGATCCTGGTGGATGCTCGCAAAGGAATCATCGAGCAGACCCGGAGACACGCCACCATCGCATCCCTGCTGGGTATTCCCCACCTGGTGCTGTGCGTCAACAAATTGGACCTGGTCGATTTCTCAGAGGAGGTTTTCGAAACCATTCGAAAGGACTTCACCCTTTTCTCAACCCGCCTGAAGATCAAGGATGTCACCTTCGTCCCCATGAGCGCCCTGCTGGGAGATAATGTCGTTGATCGTTCCTCCAACATGCCCTGGTATCTGGGCGAGACGCTTCTTTCCTTTCTGGAGAGCGTTCACATCGCCAGCGACTGGAATATGCAGGATCCCCGCTTTCCCGTCCAATGGATCATCCGCCCCCGATTGGGGCGCTCCACCGATTTCAGAGCCTTTGCCGGTCAGGTCGCCAGCGGGGTCTTCCGGGTCGGCGACCGCGTTACTGTCCTTCCTTCCGGGAGCCAATCCCGAATCCAGGACATTCAACTCATGAATCGGTCGCTGGAAGTTGCCCACGCTCCGATGTCTGCCTGTATCTTGCTGGAAGACACCATCGACGTCAGTCGTGGGGACCTCATTGCGGGCTCCGACAATCTGCCCCATGTAGGCAGGGACCTGGAAGCCATGTGTTGCTGGATGGGCGAGACCCCCTTGCAGCTTGGCAAGAAATACCTGCTCAAACACACCACGCGCAGCACCAAGGCCATGGTTCGTCATTTGCACTACCGACTCGACATCAACCGTTTGGAGGAGGACTCGGCACACGTGCTGAAACTCAACGAGATCGGACGAATCTCCCTGAAAGCAGCCACTCCCCTCCTGTACGACCGCTACCACCGCAACCGGTGTCTGGGTGGATTCGTGCTCATTGACGAATCCACCCATGCTACCGTGGGAGCGGGCATGCTGGAGGAACCTGCCAAACCCGCGCCCCTGCCAGACCGTGTCGACTATTCCATCTGAGACGCCCCCTTGCCGGAACTCCCTGCCCACAAACATTGCACAATCTTGGGGCTGTGAGGTTATATTAGGGGCTCCAAACTTATCCCAACGGGCCAAGAGAGGAAACCATCCATGAAGCTGGCCGGCAAGGTAGCACTCATCACCGGGGGTGGCACCGGGATCGGCAGAGCGATTTCCCTGCTGTTTGCCCGGGAGGGCGCGGCGGTTGCGATCAACTATTCCAAGTCTGAGGAGGAAGCTTTGCAAACGGCTTCCGAGGTTCGGAAACTGGGAGGACGCAGTTCGATCGTTCGCACCGACGTCTCATCGGATTCCCAGGTCCGTCAAATGATGGAACAGGTCCATAAGGAATTCGGCGCCATCGATATTCTGATCAACAACGCCGGCTTCACTCGATTTATCAATTTTGCGGACCTGGAGGAACTGACCGAGGGGATCTGGGACAGCCTCTTCGCCGTGAACCTGAAGGGCACCTTTTTCTGCTGTCGCGCTGCGGCTCCCCTGATGCAAGCCCACGGCGGTGGGCGCATCGTCAACATCGCCTCGGTAGCCGGAATTACCGGACAGGGCAGTTGCATTGCCTATTGTGCAGCCAAGGCCGGGGTCATCAGTCTGACCAAGTCACTGGCCCGTGCCCTGGGCCCCGACATCCTGGTGAATGGCGTGGCTCCGGCTCTCACCGAAACCCGGTGGCTGGACGGAGTTGCGCGAGCTCCGCAGATGCGAGAGAACTTCAGGAAGGCCTCGGTTCTCGACCGCATGGGAACGGCCGAGGATGTTGCCGAGGTCACGCTTTCCATGGCCAACGATTGGAGCTTTGTCACCGGGCAAACCGTGGTGGTGGATGGAGGCAGAATGCTGTGACGGCGCCAACCGGGACAACCTCCGGGGATCGGCTTCAGTGGAGAGCGGAGTTCCCCGAAGGCGAGTTGTCGATACCCTTGCTCTTGTTTCCTCGCCAAGCCTGATGCGCGAACTGGCCAACGTCAACGGAACCATCCGTGCCCTTGGGGATGCGGTCATTCCCGCGGAGGACCGCGGCTGTCTGTTTGGCGACGGGGTCTACGAGGTCGTCCGAACTTACCAGGGTCGGCTCTGGGGTTTTCACCGCCACTGGAAACGGTTCCAACGCAGCTTGAAGGAAATTGACCTCCAGCCCGCCAACCTGGATGAAATTCGGGGTTGGATCGAGGAAACCTACCGGGCAAGTCAAATCCCGGACGCTACCGTTTATTTCCACCTGACTCGGGGAGCCGGCCCCAGGAGCCATTCCTGGAGCGAAGCCTTGAGTCCCTCTTTTTTCATGAGCGTGCGCCCATTTGTCGAAAGGGGGATCGCGGCGGGTGTCAGGGTTCAGTCAGTGCCGGATCTGCGCTGGCGGCGGTGCGACATAAAATCTCTCAACCTGCTGCCCAACGTGCTGGCCAAGCAGCAAGCCCGAAAGCGTGGAGCCTACGAAGCCCTGCTGGTGGACGATCAGGGAAACGTCACCGAAGGCAGCTCCTCAGCCGCAATGGCGATCCTCAACCGGACCATCGTGGCTCCCCCCCAGGTCTCTTCGATATTGCCGAGCATCACCCGGGAATATGTCGAGGAAATTGCAATCATGCTGAAGCTGGAGTTCCAAGAGCGGTGGCTCACTCTGGCTGAGTTCCGTTCGGCCAGTGAAGCCTTTCTGGCTGGCACTTCTGACGAGATTGCAGGGATTACCCACGTGGACGGCCAAGCTGTAGGGACAGGTGATGTCGGACCCTGGACCCGGGAAATCCTACAAGCCTACCGGCAGCGCATCCAACGGCAGAAAGATTGATAGAGGGTGTCGAAACTGAAGCGGCGCTCCGCCAATTCAGACCGGAATTTCAGTTGAGGGTGCTCAACCCAGACGGACTGGGGGATGAGCCGATCGACTCCCGGACGGACAAATACCTTTGGTAGTTTTTTGCCGAAACGACGATGGTTTTCGGTTTCCCGTCTTCACTGAGTTGGCCGAAGAGCTGATCGTTTACCCAAAGTTGGGTACCCCGGGGATTGCCGAGCTTCAAGTGAAGGGGTTGTTGGAGGGAAAAACTTCTGGTTTCGGCAGACTGCAAGATGCCGCTGAACAAAGTGTTTTCCCCGGCGCTGACCCTCACCCAGGCCTGCTCTCGTGCGCCAATGCGCAACTGCGGCTCGGCCACCGTCCCGGCCTTGGCTGCTGCAGGAGTTTCAGAGGATGGTTGGGGAGCCAGTTCCCCCAGGACCTTCAAGGGAGCCCGGTGACCGGGCCCGGTGACACCCAACGGCTGAGCAGGGTTCCCGGAAGCTGGCCGGGGAGTTGATGCCAGGTCCTCCGAATGCTGTCCTGTCCGGCGGCTCTCCAGGGCACTCCGTGCCGCCTGGTCGGTGCGGGCGCGCGCTTCGACGAAGTAAAAAATCGCAAGTGCTCCAAGAAGAGCCACCGCGGAGGGAAGGAGGCTGGCGGATTTTGCGCCCGCGGTCCTGGCCTCCTGTCGCATGCCCGGGGATGCTTGGGTTGCCTTCCCCGCACCGGCAGGAGGGCCGGTGAAGCTGACCCCGTCTTCCTCCAGCAGGCATTCCCTGATCGCCTTGTCCTCGTCAATACCCAGGTAGCGGGCATAACTGCGAACAAAGGACTGACAGAAAATGCCGGGGGGCAATCGATCAAAGCGGTCGGCTTCCATGTAGCCGAGCAAACTGACTCGGATCTTGGTTTCCCTGGCGATTTCTTCCAGGGTAATCCCCCTGAGTTCTCGCTCCCGCTTCAGATCGGCTCCCAAGGACACGATGGTTCTCCCACAAACGAAAAGGGCCATACATACTAAGATGCTGCCGAGCCTCTGTCAATAATGTGAGGAAGAAATTGATATTGCACCTGCTCCAGGTTTAAAATCGGCAGGTCTCGAAAAGTTCAAACCCTTGAACCGGGTGGCAGCAGTGCTTATGAACCAGAAGTTTTTTCCTGGGCTTGAGATATTGATTGGAGCCCGAGTCAAACCGATGAACGCCTTGTGCCGACTGCTGTTGCTGTCCGCCCTTCTCTGTGGGCTATCCCGTACCGCCCCTGCGGACCAGATACCCAAGGTGAGGACGCTCAGAATAGATGTCCGTATGGTCGAGGTCTATACCGCCGTCTTCGATCAGAGAGGCCGATACGTTCCGGGACTGGCTTCGACCGACTTTGAAATCGAAGAGAACGGCCAGATCCAATCCATCCAAGCCTTTGAGTCCCAGACCTCGGCTTTGACGATTGCGTTGCTGGTGGACACCACCGGAAGCATGCTGAAGCCGCTGCCTCATGTCAAGAATGCGGTAGCCGATCTGTTAACGGAAATCAAGCCCCAGGATCGTTTCGGTCTGTTCGCCTTTAATAACCGGCTCCAGGTCCTGGTTCCCTTCACCAAGGACAGGCGCACGGCCCTTCGAGCCTTGTTCCGCATGCGGGCCTCCGGAAGCACCGCTCTGTTCGACTCTCTGGCCCAATTGGCTCCTCATTTGGCCCGAGTCACCGGAAAGAAGGCTATTCTCCTCTTTACCGATGGCGAGGATACCAGCAGTGTCTTGTCAATGGAGGATTCCGTCCGGACCATCAAGCGGGTCGGCATTCCCATCTATACCGTATTTCAGGGGCGGGCGCTCCAAAGTCAACTCCTGATAGATCGTCTTACGGAGATCTCGGATGCGACCGGAGGAGTCGCTGTCAGGATCCGCCGTCCCGAAGAAATCAGCCGGGTCTTTACCGAGATCGTCAAGGATCTTCAGCACCTCTATCTGCTCGGTTACTATCCTCCCGCCGAGGTCGGCTCCAGCAACGGGAGGTGGCGCAAGATCTCGGTGCGTGTCTCCCGACAGAAGGACTTCAGGGTGAGAGCCAAAGAAGGGTATTTGCCCTAACCCGCAAGTCAAAGCGGGACAGGAGCCCGATCGGCTACTCTCCAGCCCGCATTTCTCACCAGGGGGTTGCACTCTTCTCAAGAGTGCAACTTGGCGCAGGAATTTTCCCCTCAGCGCGTGCTGGCGAGCGAAGGGCGTAGCGGGGACACCATTCGAGCGAGCATGTGCGCGCTGAGGGGAAAAGGACAAGCCAGGGCGCGCCCAGCACAGTCTGTACCCACGAGCCCTTTAAATGGCGCCAATCAAGGGTCTGAAGGTAAACTGCTTTTCACTATGTATTCAGCGACCTGTTGAGAAATGCGGGCTAGCGCCTGACACCTTGACGGCAGTCGCTGCCGGTTGACCCGGCAATCCTTAAAGTGATAATTTCACTACTACCAAACTGAAACGGGGGTTGGAACTGTGGCGGGCGAAGCGCTAGGAATGATTGAAACCAAGGGGTTTGTTGGTGCCGTCGAGGCAGCGGACGCAATGGTGAAAACAGCCAACGTCACTCTCGTAGGAAAAGAGTACATTGGAGCCGGGTTTGTGACGGTATGCGTGCGAGGGGATGTCGGGGCGGTAAAGGCCGCCACCGATGCCGGTGCCGCCGCAGCGCGGCGAGTCGGCGAACTGGTTGCTGTCCACGTCATCCCCAGCCCGCACGCCGAAGCTGAAAAAAACATACCGGGCGACGCCGGCAAATCCCGCTAAGCCACCCTGTCGGTACCGGATGCCGCCGATTGCAGCCTGCAGGATCAACACCCTTAACCCGCATCTCTCACCGGGTCGCTGGATACATCATGAGAGGCAGTAAACCTTCACCATCCAGTGGGTCCCATATCGAAGGCGTCCGGGCGCGCACCCCGGCTCGTCTTCAGCGCACACAGGCTCCCTCGAATGGTGTTCCGGCTACGCTCTTCGGTCGCGAGCAGGCGCTGAAGGGGAAACTGCCCGCGCCAACCCCCCGGTGAGAAATTCGGGTTAAGTCCCGGCAGCCGCTATTGGCGTGGCGCCAACGTTTCTGGAGAGCCTCTCCATTCCCTGCCCCCCTGACCTTCCAGAGACCATGGATAGAGATCTCGAATCCATACAGCAGGCTCGGTCACTGCTTGACAAGGCATTTCAAGCTCAGGACCGTCTGGCTCAATTTTCCCAGGAACGGATCGATTCCGTGGTTCAACATATGGCCGAGGCAGGACTTGGGGCGGCGGAGAAACTTGCCCGGATGGCCGTGGAGGAAACCGGTTACGGCAACGTTGCAGACAAGGTCCTCAAGAACAAGTTTGGCGCCGAGTCTGTTTACCAGGCCATTAAAGACCTCCGTACGGTTGGCATCATAAAGGAGGACAGGGAGAAAGGGATCCTGGAGATCGCCTCACCCGTGGGGGTGATTGCCGCCATTGTTCCTTCCACCAACCCGACTTCCACCACCATCAACAAGGCCTTGATCGCGCTCAAGGGCCGCAATGCCATCGTTTTCAGCCCCCACCCCTCGGCGGCAGGCTGCATCCTGGAAACCAGCAGAATTCTGTCAGAGGCGGCCGTGGCAGCCGGTGCGCCCGAGGGGGCCATTGGATGTCTGTCCCAATCCACCATCGAAGGAACGCGGGAGCTGATGAGCCATCGCAAGACCGCGCTGATACTGGCGACCGGCGGGCAGGGTCTTGTCAAGGCCGCCTACAGCGTGGGAAAACCTGCCTTTGGGGTGGGTCCGGGCAACGTTCCGGCCTATGTCGAATCCTCGGCCGATATTTCTCAAGCCGTACGCGACATATTCGCCGGCAAGTGCTTCGACAACGGTACTCTCTGTTCTTCGGAGCAGGCCATTATCACCGATGCCTCCATCAAGAATCGGGTCATCGAAGAGATCAAACGAAACGGTGGCCATTTCCTGAACGAGCAGGAAATCGAGGCTTTGGGTCAAGTGGTCGTCACTGGCAGGCGAACGGTGAACCCAAAGATCGTCGGCAAGCCGGCCGCAACCATCGCCGCCCAGGCCGGAATCCGGATTCCGGAAGGTACGCGAGTCCTGGTGGCCCCGCTCTCAGGGGTTGGGCGGGACTACCCTCTGTCCATGGAAAAGCTCTCCCCCATTCTGGCGTTTTATGTGGAAAGCGACTGGCAGGCAGCCTGCGATCGATGTATCGAGTTGATCAACTACGGGGGGTTGGGACACACCCTGGCGATCCATTCCAAAAACGACGAGATCATTCGGCAATTCGGCCTGCAGAAACCGGTTTTTCGAATCGTGGTCAATACCCAGGCGGCCCTGGGAGCCGTGGGCTATACCACTTGGCTCTTTCCGAGCATGACCCTGGGGTGCGGGACCCTCGGGGGCAATATCACGTCAGACAATATCTCGCCGCTTCACCTGATCAACATCAAACGGGTAGCCTACAGCCGCACCCACAAACCTCAGGCCGACGCCGCCCGACCCTCCCCTGTCCCGCAGCAGAACGCTATCCCCATCGATCGACAGGAAGTCTCGGCCCTGGTGGACCGCCTGCTGGCCGGCCGACGCCTCGCACCCGCCGCACCTGCCGCCCCCCCCGCACCTGCCGAACCCACAGCCCGGCCCGCCCCCCAGGAGCCAGCGGCCGACCCACCGGAACCGGTCAGCTTCGTCTGTGAGGATGATATTCGGCAGGCGCTAAAGGAAGACCGCAAGATTCACGTCGACGCGAAATCCATCATCACCCCCGCCGCGCGCGATCTCGGAAACCAGAAAGCAGTCCTGGTCTACCTGTCCTGAGAAGCCCGCATTTCTCACCGGGGGGCGTGACAATGGCGCCGGATTTTTTCCTTCAGCGCGTGCTCGCGACCGAAGAGCGTAGCGGTTTCTACGGTCGAGGGAGCATGTGCGCGCTGAAGGGAAAAGGACAAGCCAGAGCGCGCCCAGCGCCGTCTGTACTCGCAAGCCCTCGGAACAGGACCAATAACGTACTGAAAATAAAAGGTCTTTCATAATGTCGCCAGCGACCCGGTGAGAAATGCGGGCTAACCCGCAACCTCAAACCTTCAATCTCAATCCGAGCAACTTGGCCAACTTGTAGAGCCTTGACTGCCTGATCGCCTCCAGCTTCAAACAAGCCTGTTGCACCTCCGCATCTAAGCGTTGCACCTCCGCATCTAAGCGTTGCACCTCCGCATCTAACCGAAGGGCCCATTCCGTCCGATCCTCAAACTCGGACTGGAGCTTCAACTGCGCCTTGTCTCTTGCTTCCAGTCGGCGGGACAACTCCTCCGCCCAACGATTGCGATCCTCAAACTCAGATTGAAGCTTCAACTGCGCCTTGTCTCTTGCTTCCAGTTGGAGCGATAACTCCTCCGCCCAACGATTGCGATCCTCAAATTCAGACCGGAGCTTCAACTGCGCCTTGTCTCTTGCTTCCAGTTGGCGCGATAACTCCTCCGCCCAACGATTGCGATCCTCAAATTCAGACCGGAGCTTCAACTGCGCCTTGTCTCTTGCTTCCAGTTGGCGCGATAACTCCTCCGCCCAACGATTGCGATCTTCAAATTCAGACCGGAGCTTCAACTGGGTCTTGTCTCTTGCTTCCAGGCGGCGCGATAACTCCTCCACCCAACGGCTGCGATCCTCAAATTCATCGCGCAGGCGCGCCAGTGCTTCGTCCCTCCGTTTGACCTGCTGGTCCAACTGCAGCGCCCAATTTGTGCGCTCCCGGTACTCGCCCTGAAGCCGGGTCAAAGCACGGTCGAGCTTTCTGACTTCCTTTTCCAACCGCTGAATGTTCTGCTGGCGCTCTCTCAGGAGGTTACCGCTGCCAGGCAACAGACAGAAGTTTCCCAACCGGGGTTGATTGTCAAGGCCATGGGTGCAAACGCCCACGAAAAAGTTGGAGGTGGCTTCCAGATTAGCCACTTCCTCCTGAAGGCAGGCGGTTACCTCCTGGAAGAGGGTCGGATTCCCAATAATCAGGCCTGCAATATGATTCTGGAAATAGATCTGTACCGAGCTGAAAACAGACTTCAAAAAGGCTAGAAACTCCTGGAAGTCAAACTCATGGGTGTGGAATGGATTGGCCTGGTTGCTCTCCTGGCTATAGAAAATTCGATTCGGTGTGGAAATGACCGTCAATCCATTCGGTTTAAGGACACGGTTCACCTCATGCAAATGGGCTTGTTGGCCTTGCAGATGCTCGATCAGCTCAAAACTGACGACCACATCCACACTGTCGCTGGCCAGCGGCAAGCCATGGCCGTCGGCGACCACCATCTCGATATTATCCCCGGCGTACTCTTCATTGGCATAGCGAACCGCTTCTTCCGAAAGATCAACGGCAACGACCGCACTCGCCTTTTCCGCCAGGATTTTCGCTCCATAGCCCACGCCGGAGCCGATGTCCAGGACCACTTTGTCCTTCACCAGAAGCTGGGCGAACCTGTAGCGGCAAAGGTGCTCGTTCAGCAGGTCGGCATTCACGCTTCCGGGGACGATTCTCTCACCGGTAAATTCCATCACCACTCCAACAGATGGCGCCGAGCCGGCATCGACATCAGGAGCGCTAATAAATCCCAAAGACGGGGGATGATTGAGTCACCCCAAGCCGGCCACGGAACCTGGACAGATAGGATAGCCTGCAACCCTGCATCAACGGTCCTTTCCGTCGTCAACCGGGTCATAGCTTTTCGACCCTGATCCATTGAACGGCACATCCCAGATTTCTGTAATCCGCAGACGCCCCGGCCAAGCTGGGGTTCCAGTTGGGACGTACCCGAAAGCGAATCCGCGCGGGCTGTTGGTCAAGAGCCTCCGGTGAAATGGGGAATGCGTATTCCCGGAACTGGTCCCCTACCCCGATCAGCTCTTTTGTGTCCAATCTCACCTCATTGACCCAAACCGTGAGGAATTGTCGGAATTTTGGATCCGGACTCGACTTGACGGTGCGAATCACGAGCTGATGGTTCTCGCCAGGATCCAGAGGGACCGGCCAAACCAGACTTGGGGAAAGCCCGGTCCAGGAATACCCGTCGGCTTCGGTTGGATAGAAATCATTCCTTGGTATCCCCTCGCACTCGGCACCGAAATCCACCTGAAAGGCACTGGCACCTCCCATCGGAACCAGGGATTGAAGCTTGATGCAATCCAGCATAAACCCCAGGTCACGTGTATCCGCACCTTTCCTCATGGCCGATGGGTTGAAGGACTGCGAGCGAATCTCGACCAGGTTTCTCTCCCTTTGGGCCAACTGCGATCGGGCGATCGGGATCTTGTAGTCGTTGAATCTCGGGGATAACTGTAAAGGCCCCAGATCATGACCGTTAAACAAGACCCGGACCGCAGATTCGGTCACGTTCCCCACGTCCGGGCGGGCCAGCCGTGCGATCAGAACTGCCGGACTAGAGGTATTGATTTCCGGCATTTCCACCGAAGCATCCCCCTGGCTCCATCGGTAAGTATTGCCGCCGGCCCCAAGTTCCACTTGATAAAACCCTTTGGACGCATAACCGAAGCTGGAGTGCCGGTTGAGAGCCTGGTATGGCTTAGGGCGTCCTTGCGGACGAGGATTGACCTCGTAAATTTGAAGACTGTAGTGCACTTTTTGCATTTTCTCGGGTAGGCGCTCATAGGTCCGTTCCACCAGCGGACTGGTGAAATGAAATCGCTCGCTGGGCTCGAACGAGTACTTGGAACTGTGCAGGGACGTCCACTCGTCGCAGGAAATGAGAAAGACTCTCTTTTTTGCCGCCAGATATTTGGCGACGACCCGTTCAAACGCGCCACGATCCGGCGTGTTATGGGCAAGAGGCAAAACGGATTGTCCAAACAGGTTTCTCAGGGGACCCAGAAAAAATTGCTGAGCCCGGCCGTACTCAAACAGGATCACATCCGCTTCCACCGTCCGGCTGGCCAGCAACGCCATTTGCGCCCAGGTTCCTCCAAGCTCCCCTTGGCGAAAAAAAGGCCAGGCCGCCACCGTCTGCGCGGCAACCATGGCGATCAACAACCCCGACCCGCAAACCTGCAGCAGGAATCGACGAGGCCCGGATCGAGCCCCCACCCTCGGGTGGCTGGAAGCCAATCGATACAAACGCTGCATAGCCAGGCCTGCCAGGATGAGCAGTGCCGGAATGGTGACCTCGGCGTAGCGGCGGATGACCCAGTAGTTGTCGGGAAAGGCGCGAGACTTGTAACCGTAGAACAACAGGAAGACCCCCAGCAACAGCAAGAGAGGCAAGGGACGAATCTGACCCTTCAAAACGACCTGGCGCAGTGCCAGGATGGTGCCGAGATAGGCCAGGCAAAGACCCAAGGGAGACAGATACCAGCCCAGCCGAACCAGATTCAACTCATCGTAGAAAGGTACGGCTCCCTGGTGAGGTGGTGAGAGCGGCAGCAAGTTGGCGCCCGAGGCCATCATCGGGCGGAGAAAATATCCATAGGCGAAGGCAACGGTCACCAAACCCGAGATACTTATAAAAACAATCCTGCGTCGGGTCGCGGGATCTCCTGGCACCTTGAATTTGGGAAACCAGTGCCCCCGCCGGACTCTCATCAAACTCATCAGCCGCTTGGACGACCAGGCCACGGCCGTTGCCAACAAGGCCAGCGCAACCAGCCAACCCCATTGGCGGTCAAGGAAGGAAAGCATACCCTGGTTGAACAAAATGGCCAGCACGTAAGGATAGGAAAAAAGCGCGATGTGGGCCAAAGAATAAGCCAGACCGATGGTCAAACCCGCCGCGACCGGCCGGACTGGCAAGCCGAGCCAACGCGCTGGCCCCAACCGGACCAGGACCAGAAACAACACCACCGCCAGGATCGCCAGCACGGAATCAATGCGCACCATCAGGCTCAATCCGACCAACAATCCCGACAGGAAGCCCAGACCACCCTGTCGGCGTGACACGGCCAGAGTCAGCATCCAGACCCCGGACAGCAGCAGGACCTGGGCCAACGTCTCGCTGAAGGGACTTCGCACCAGCCATATCTGGCCCAGGTTCAGGCAAAGCAGCGTGGAGGCCACCAACCCGGCCGTCTTGGACCTGAAAACCTCAATCGCCAGTGCAACCACCAGCAGGAGGCTCAGCAGGCCCAGCAGGACGTTGAAACCGAATAGCCCGTCGAACCTCCAGATTTTGAATGCCAGGCTCAACCAGAGCGGAAACAGATGCAGAAAGTGGGGCAACATTTCCCCGGTCTCCGCATCGATCAGCGAAAAACCGGGCACGGCCTCCAGATAAAGGGCATCTTCAAGAAGAACCGGCAGGAACAGTTTCTGCCGATCCTCATCAAAATCCTGGAAATCCGGATCGCTAAAACGCAAGCCCTGCTCTTGAGCCAAACGCACTGCAATATTGGCATGCTCCCCAGGATCTCTTTGGCTGGTGATATATTCGGCAGTCCTTCCAAAGGTGAACAAACCCAGCAGCAGGATGCCCGACAGCCATAGATCGCTCCACCGGAGCTGCGGCCGTCGCCAGATCGGCAGCCGCCACCGCAAATTCCCCGACTTCCACAGGCAGGCAAAACAGACCAGGCTGTAAACCGCCAACAGCAGAAACAGATAGCGAATCCGGGCCACACCCAGTTGTGCGCTCAGGATGAGGAAAAAGGAGGTTGGAACCAACCCGCAGATCGTGCTGAGCAACACAGGCTTGATCAGACTATTGAACAGGTCGACTCCGGTACCGGATGGCTTGCCCGGTCCGGCAGGGTCCTGGGGTCGCCCAACGGCAAGCCGGTAGGTTAACCAGCCGCTGGCGCCAAACAGACCTGCAAATTGCAACAGAAGCCAGTAGTCCTTCCAACCAGGAACGAAATCCATGGAAATTCCTTATGCCGACCACCCCTGTGTTCCTGGGATCGGTCAGCCGAAAAGTGGCTTACGGTGCCAGTTCAGAGCGGTCGCAATGATGTCGTCCAAGGCGCAGTGTTTCGGGGTCCACGCCAGAACCTTGAAGGCTTCGGAGGCATCGGCCACCAGGATCGAGGGGTCTCCGGTTCGCCGCGGGCCCTCTTTGACAGGCACCGCTCTACCCGAAAGCCGTTCGACTGCCGCAACGATTTGTTTCACCGAGTGCCCCCGACCCGTCCCCAAATTCAGCACAGTGCTCGGGCGGCCTTCCAGCAGATAGCGTAGCGCCAATACGTGGGCCGACGCCAGATCCGAAACGTGGACATAGTCCCGAACAGCTGTACCGTCAGGGGTTTCGTAATCTGTCCCAAAAACCTCAAAATAGCGGCGCTGCCCGAGAGCCGTCTTTATCGCCAGGGGAATCACGTGAGATTCGGGTTGATGGTTTTCGCCGATCTCGCCCTCCGGGTCAGCCCCGGCAGCATTGAAGTACCGCAGGCAGACGTAGCGAGTGCCATAGGCCATACTGAAGTCCCGCAGCATGTGCTCCACCACCAGCTTGCTCACCCCGTAGGGCGTTACCGGAACCTTGGCCTGGGTCTCCGAGATCGGAATCTTCTCGGGAACTCCATAAATGGCGCAACTGCTGGAAAAGATGATGGCATGAATCCCCCGATCCAGCATCCCCCGCAGCAGGTTCAGGCTTCCCATCAGATTGTTGTGGTAGTACCTGGCGGGATCCAGCACCGACTCGCCGACGTCACACAGATCTGCAAAATGCATCACCCCGACGGGTTGATGCTGCTTGATCACGGTTTTCAATCGAGCGTCATCCGTCAGATCAACTCTTTCGAGCGGTCCCCACTTTACCGCCGATTCATGTCCATGGGAGAGGCAGTCTACGGCTACCGGATTGAATCCCTCGGCCGCCAGCGACTTGCAGACGTGACTGCCGATATAACCGGCTCCACCGGTTACCAGAATCGTTTGTCCCAGGATCATGTTTGCCTTCCCACCCAAGCCGGATCAATTGCCCTGTTCCGGAACCGCTATCCCTGGCAGCTACAGTCCGACTAATTCAATCAGAAAATGCCAGTTGTCGCAATTGAGGGGCTAACCCGCATTTCTCACCAAGGTTAGGAAACGTCGGCTCTCAATCCACGAAGGACCACGAAGGGACACGAAGAAAAACTAAAAGAAAAATGAGTTTCTTCGCCACCAAGCTGACGGCGGCCGTGGCCCTCTAGCCCGCATTTCTCACCAGGGGGTTGCACTCTTCTCAAGAGTGCAACTTGGCGCAGGATTTTCCGCTTCAGCGCGTGCTCGTGACCGAAGGGCGTAGCCGGAACACCATTCGAGGGAGCATGTGCGCGCTGAAGCGGAAAAGACAAGCCAGGGCGCGCCCAGCACAGTCTGTACCCTGAAGACTCCAAACAAAGCGCCGCAAGATGTTAAAGACAAGCACTTTTCTGCCTTATGCTCAGCGTCCTGGTGAGCAATGCGGGCCAGCTCCAGCGGTTTACTGCTGCACTGTGTGCGCATCGTTTCTGCTCCAAGAATCTCGTTAACTTCTGTTTTAAGAATATGTTAAAAGATTCCGAAAACCGATGCGGCCTACCCTTGGCGAGAAATGCGGGCTCGAGGCGCGCGAACGCATTGCCTTGCCTGTGGCGACGTTCTACAATGCGCCGATCGCTTGAGCCCGCATTGCTCAACCCGTCGTTGCGACAATCCCACGTCAATCATGAAAAGGATTTTATTCTTCCGTTTGCAGTTCCTCCGGAATCCTGTCTCCGCGCCATGACACCAACCACCTCACTCTCGGTCATTGTCCCTGTTTACAACGAACAATCCCTGGTCCACGCCAGTCTTTCCCGGCTGCGGGTCTTGAGAGACAGCCCACTCTTGAGCTTGATCCGGGTGATCGTGGTGGACGACGGTTCCCGGGATCAAACCGCCACCGTACTCCATCGGTTCCAGCAATCCCTGGAAACGGAGGATTGGGGAGAAAACTTTGTCTGGCACTTTGTGCGTCACCCGCGGAATTGCGGCAAGGGCAAAGCCCTGAGAACAGGGTTGAGTTTTGCAGACACCGAGCTTAGCGTCTGTCAGGACGCTGACCTCGAATACCATCCTCGAGATCTCCTGGTCATGATTGCTTTGTTCCTGAAGGGAAATGTGGATGCCGTCTTCGGGTCGAGATTTCACCAGACAGGGTTGCAGCCGAGTCGACTTTCCCCCCATCGGTTGGTCAACGGGGTCCTCACCACTCTTTCCAACCTGGTCAGCCATTTGAATCTCTCCGACATGGAAACCTGCTACAAGATGGTTCGCACCGACCTGCTCAAGAGCATCCCGCTTGAGAGCAACGACTTCCGCATCGAACCCGAACTCACCATCAAGTTGGCGAAACGAGGCGCCCGCCTGCTGGAAGTCCCCATCGGCTATTCCGCCAGGAGCTATCAGGAGGGGAAAAAAATCAGTTGGAAGGATGGACTCAAGGCCCTGCTGGCGATCTTCAAGTTCGCTGTTTCGGACTGCGGCGACCGGAATGCGAGTGCGTAGCCCGGGGCCAAGCCTCTACTCCACCTTGGTGAAGGCGATTGTTCCTCGGGGAAGCCGGGCAAAGTTCTCTATCTGCTCCCCCGACTGCAATGCACCGTCCGGCAAGAGGTACAGAGTCTGGTGGCTCAGGAAGACATCGTCCAGGTCTTCTCCCAAAGGGTCTTCGGTGCTTGGCCTGGGAACCCGGTTGTAGGCTATGAGGACTCTCGTTCCCGGAGGCACATCCGCAAATCGCTCAATCCGATGGCCCCCCAGGATCCTTCCACTGGGATAGAGGTAGTAGGTGAATGAGGAATTGTGAAGGGCATTGGCGATTTTCCAGGGCGACATGTCCTTGCCGACGACCGGAAGCAGAACTTCCGCCCGTTCGGCGCTGACCATCTTGTCCTCTTCCACTCCCAACTCGATTTGAGTGCCGGGAGAAATGTCGGACCAGTCCTGGATTTCGTGACCCCGCAGCGAACGGCCGTCCGGGAAACGATAGAGCGTCGTGGCGGCCTTGTACTGGCGGCCGGCAATCTTCCAGGCCGTCCGGCTGGCCGTGATGGTATTGCCCCTCGAGCGATCAGCAGCGGGGGCTGTCACGCGGCCGTTCTCCTTCCGTTTTTCAGTTCTCCGGGCCGGCGTCTGCGACTGTGACTGTGATTTTCGGGCCGGCGTCTGCGACTGCGATTTCCGGGCCAGTTGGACGCGATCCGGATCACCACCGATTCTTCCGGCAACCACGTCCGGGTCGTGGAGGTACTGGTCGGTCAAGCCGGCCCGTCTGCGGTCAAAGTTATCGGCGCCTGGATCTTTTTTTCTGCCTCTGAGCCTCTTCCTGTGGAACCGGTTCGGTTTGGAATAGGCGACCCGGTAGTGCCCCAGGACATCTCTATCCTTCACCCGAAACCGTTTCTGCAAAATTCTAAGCAGTTCCTTCAGGGACCGATACTGCCGATCGGTGAAGGGCACATTGTGGTATCCCTCCAGCTCGATGCCGAGCGAGTGGTCGCTGAGACCATTCAGCCCGTTCCACATGCTGACGCCGGCGTGGTTCGCCCGGAACCTGGGGTCCAGAATCCGATAGACGGTTCCGTTCTTGGCGATGAGGTAATGGGCATGCCCACCCCGGCTGACGTATCGGCGCCGCCGGACCTTGCCGCGGGAAAGGGTTCTCAACGAACTGGGCAGACTGCCTTCGGTGGAGTGAATGACGATATGGCGGGTATTTTTACGTGCGCGTTTGGCAAAGCGGGGGTTGAGCCTTTTCTGATAGTCAATGATCTTAAGCGCCGCCAGATCGGTAGCGGAGAGCCCAAGCAGCGTCGCAATCAGTCCAACAATGAACACTCGTCTCATAGAACGAGGATTTTCAACTCAACCTCTATCAGCAGGGGGGCACACCGATTTCTACCCCTATAACTTGTGGCTATGTTCTCTCCAATCTGCCTGGAAGGCAAGCGAATTCCGAGGGGGCCAGGGGCCGCCGACCGGCTTCAGCCAATGGCTGAGCTGCAACATGGCCCAATTGTCAGTGGCCGCCTGGGGAAATCCCCTTCCTCCCGAGACCCCGGACGGAGATCCCGGACTCCCGCGAAGGGTGCCGGCATTGCGCCGGATTTTTCCCTTCAGGGTGGGCTCTCCACCGAAGAGGAGCGGGGACTGCATTTGAGGGAGTCCGTGCGGACTGAAGAGAGAAAGACAAGCCAACATCCCCCGGTGAGAAATGCGGGCTGACTGTCTTTCGTGATGTATCGGGCGACCCGGCGAGAAATAGGGATGAGCACCCGAATCCGATGCGGACGGCGCCTGGGGGTTGAAGGAAGCGGCGGCTTGCCCCTGGGAAGACCGGGGCAAGCCGCTCCTTCGACTGCAATCAGATGTCGTAGTACAGGGCAAACTCATGGGGATGCGGCCGCAATCGCATGGCGTCGACCTCCCGGGTTCGTTTGTAGTCGATCCAGGTTTCGATCACATCCTTGGTGAAGACATCTCCCTTGAGAAGGAAGTCATGGTCGTCTTCCAGCGCATCGAGGACATCCTCCAGGCTGCCGGGAGTTGACTTCACATTGGCGACGTCGGCCGGACCCAGGTCGTAGAGATCCTTATCGATGGGGTCTGGAGGAACAATCTTGTTCTGCACTCCGTCCAGGCCTGCCATCAACAGGGCTGTAAACGCCAGATACCCGTTGCAGGAGGGGTCCGGGAAACGAGTCTCCACCCGCTTGGCTTTCTCGCTTCGGGAATAAGCAGGAATCCTGACCGCCGCGCTGCGGTTACGCTGGGAATAAATAAGGTTGATGGGCGCCTCATACCCGGGAACCAGGCGACGGTAAGAATTGGTGGTCGGCGCGCAGAAACCCAACAGAGCGGGGGTGTGTTTGAGAATCCCGCCGATGTAGTAAATGGCGGTCTTGCTCAGGTCCGCATAACCGCCCGCCTCGTAAAAGACGTTCTTTCCCTCCTTCCAGATACTGGTGTGGACGTGCATTCCCGACCCGTTATCCTGGAAGAGGGGCTTCGGCATAAAGGTGACCGTTTTCCCATTCCTGCGTCCAACGTTCTTGATAATGTATTTGTACTTCAGGAACTTGTCGGCCATGCTGGTCAGGGTGTCAAACCGCATATCGATTTCACACTGACCTGCCGTGCCCACCTCGTGGTGATGAACCTCCACTTCCACTCCCACCTGTTCCAGCAGCAGAACCATTTCGGTGCGAATGTCCTGCAGACTATCCATCGGAGGAACCGGAAAGTAGCCTTCCTTGTAGCGGGGCTTGTAGCCCAGGTTGGGGTTCTCCTCCTTGCCTGAGTTCCAGAATCCCTCCTTGGAATCCACATAGTAATAGCCGTAGTTATAGGACTGATCGAAGCGAATATCGTCCAGAACGAAAAACTCCGGCTCCGGACCAAAGTAGGCGGTGTCGCCAATGCCGGTCGATCTCAGATAGTTTTCAGCCTTTTGCGCGATGTAGCGCGGGTCTCGGGAATAGGACTGGAGCGTCACCGGATCCTTGACATTGCAGATGATATTGAGCGTCGGGACTGCGGTGAACGGGTCTAGAAAAGCCGTGGAGGCGTCCGGGATGAGGATCATATCGCTTTCCTGGATCTCCTGAAAGCCGCGGATGCTCGATCCGTCAAATCCCACGCCTTCTTCAAACATGTCCTCGTCAACCTCTTTAGATATGATCGAGAAGTGCTGCCACAGGCCTGGCAAGTCCACAAAGCGCAGGTCAATCATCTTGATGCCTTCGTCGTTGACGAACTTCAAGAGCTCTTTAGGGTTCATCGTTTACTCCTTGGCGTTAAGGGGTGAAACTTCTTCCCAGTTGGTTGAGCTTTCGGCTGGGGGAGTGCGGTGGTACTGCGGCAGAACACTACGCCACGCTGCGTAGGCCCCAAGGAACCTGCATGCGGCTTTGCATGAGCCCGAAAAGAGCCGAATCTTAAGCAGAAACGGCCTGGTTGTCAAGAGGCAAAACGCTCAACAGAGGCAAAACGCTCAAACCGAAAAGGTCGTTTTGACCTGTTCGGACTTGGTCCGGATCTTGTCGGCCAAAGCCTGCTTGTGCCGCGCCAAACGGTCCGCCAGCGCGGGGTCGGAGGTGGCCAGGATTTGAGCGGCAAAAATGGCTGCATTGACCGCTCCGGCTTTTCCCACAGCCATGGTGCCGACCGGCACGCCACCTGGCATCTGTACGGTAGCCAGCAAGGCATCAAAACCAACCAGAGGACTGCTGTCCACCGGAACCCCGATCACGGGAAGAACGGTTTCGGCGGCTGTGACACCCGCCAGGTGGGCAGCCCCGCCCGCGCCCGCAATGATGCACTTCAGCCCCCTTGCCACCGCAGTTCGGGCATACTCCGAGGCCCTTGCCGGCGAACGGTGGGCGGAACAGATGTCAATCTCGAAAGGAATGCCGAATTCCTTGAGCTGCCTGGCGGCTTCTCCCATTATCTTCAGGTCAGAGTCACTCCCCATGATGATACCGACCACCGGTTCCATAATCACACCCTCCACGTTTGATCCAGAATACAGTCCTCAATAACAGAGCTCCCCAACCCAGGGCCCGGGTCGGCCGGTGGCCACACCTGGGCTAGGAGCCTGCGCCGCAGAAAATCGTTCAGGGACAGACGTTCATAAAAAGGACGACATGCTGCCTGTAATAGGGCAGATGAGTCTCTTTAAAGCAGATACTGAACAAGCTATAGGGATCATAGGCCACCTTAAAGCCTCGGTAGCCCTCTGCGGCGCAGACTCCCAGCCCGCATTTCTCACCAGGGGGTAGCACTCTTCTCAAGAGTGCAACTTGGCGCAGGATTTTCCGCTTCAGGGCGTGCTCGTGACCGAAGGGCGTAGCCGGAACACCATTCGAGGGAGCATGTGCGCGCTGAAGGGGAAAAGACAAGCCAGGGCGCGCCCAGCACAGTCTATGTCCTGAAGACTCCAAACAAAGCACCGCAAGATGTTAAAGACAAGCACTTTTCTACCTTATGCTCAGCGTCCTGGTGAGAAATGCGGGCTATTTCAATCCCTGGCTCCCGATATCGCTCCGGTAGTGCATCTGCTCGAATCGCACACTCTTGAGGGCACGGTAAACCCGGGCGATAGCCGAAGGGAGATCTATTTCTTTGGCCGTGACTCCCAGAACGCGACCTCCGGCGGTCACCGGTTGCCCGTCCTGCAAGAGTGTGCCGGCGTGGAACACCTTGACTCCTTCCATGGCGTCGGCATCGGCAATCCCTCCAATGGGCCCGCCGGTCCGATACTTTCCGGGGTAACCTCCCGAGGCCATCACCACGCAGACACTACAGTCCGAATCCCACCTTAGCTGCACCGAATCCAGACTCTGTCCGTCGATGGCCTGCAGCACCTCCACCAGGTCATTCTCCAGCCGGAACAGAATCGGCTGGGCCTCGGGATCCCCCAGACGGACATTGTACTCCAAGACCTTGATGCCGTCGTCCGTCAGCATCAGGCCGACATACAAAATCCCCCGGAAGGGGGCTCCCTCGGCCGCCATGCCGTGGATGGTGGGTTCGACAATGGTTTGGAGGACATCCCTCTGCTGCTCTGGAGACAGGATTCCATCGGCCGAATAGGCGCCCATGCCGCCGGTGTTCGGGCCCCGATCGTGGTCTAAGGCCCTCTTATGATCCCGGGAAGGGACCATGGGCAGGAAATGCTTTCCATCGGAAAAAACCAGAAAAGAGGCTTCCCGGCCCGTCAGGCACTCTTCCAGCAACACTTTCTCCCCGGCCTCACCAAAGACCCGCTCCTTCATCATCCGCTCGACCGTCAATTCGGCTTCCTGCCGGTCCTGGGCAATGACCACTCCCTTCCCCGCCGCCAGACCGTCGGCCTTGATGACCAGGGGAAAGCCCATCTCGGCCCGGCCGATAGCCCCCAATGCCTCCGTCAAGGAAGTGCAGGTCACACAGGCCGCGGTGGGCACCTGGTGTCGCTTCATGAACTCCTTGGCAAAAATCTTGCTTCCCTCAAGACGGGCGGCGGCGGCGGCAGGTCCGATGATCGAGAGCCCGTGGGACTGGAAACGATCCACGATGCCCAGGACCAGGGGCAGCTCCGGTCCGACAACGGTAAGATCGATGCGGTGCTCAAGGGCGAATTGCGTCAATCCCGGCAAGTCATCCACCGCCAAGGGGACATTCACGGCAATGGAAGCCGTTCCACCGTTTCCGGGGGCACAGTAGATTTTGTTGACCCGGGGCGAACGACCGATTTTCCATGCGAGCGCGTGCTCGCGCCCACCCGATCCAATGACGAGAATATCCATGGCTGTGGCGTCACCGATGGGACCCGCCCAAACCCGCATTTCTCACCGGGGGCCGTGACAATGGCGCAGGAATTTTTCCCTCAGCGCGTGCTCGCGAGCGAAGAGCGTAGCGGGAACTACGTGCGAGGGAGCATGTGCGCGCTGAGGGGGAAAGGACAAGCCAGAGCGCGCCCAGCGCCGTCTGGTCCCGCATGCCCTTTAAATGGGGCCAATCAAGGTGCTGAAGATAAACTGCTTCTCATCATGGTTCCAGCGACCCGGTGAGAAATGCGGGCTAACCCAATTCCTGGTCAGGCCGGTCGTTGTGACGGATGCAGGGGCAGCACCTCATTGAGGGCGCCCGAGCGAAAACCTTCCAGATCGAGGGTGATGAACGTGAAGCCCAGCGCCTTGAACTCCTTGGTCAAAAGGGCGGCCATCGCCATGTCCAGAGCCTTGGGCAATTCTTCCGGGGAGAACTCCAGTCGGACCAGTGTTTCGTGATATCGCACCCGAAAAATCTTGAACCCGAAGTGCCGCAGGATCTCTTCGCCGCGTTCCACCAGCGATAGCTTCTCCGGGGTAATGGAAGTGCCGTAGGGAAATCGGGAAGAGAGACAAGGTAAGGCAGGTTTGTTCCAGGTAGGCAGACCGGCCCGCCGGGAGAGCTCTCGGATCTCGACTTTCTTCATTTCGGCATCCGAAAGCGGACTGTGAACCAGATATTGCGCGGCGGCACGCCGCCCCGGCCGAAAATCGCTGCGGTCGTCCCGATTGGTTCCATCGACCACCGCCCGAAAGCCTTTTTCACGGGCCAACCCTTGCAGCTTCGAGAACAGTTCGCTCTTGCAGAAATAACACCGTTCCGTCGAGTTCTCCCGGTACCGGGAATCGTCGACTTCGTTGGTGCGAATCTCCAGATGGCGAAGATGAAAGCGAGAGACGAATTCGATTGTTTCCTTCCTTTGAAATGCAGGATAGGAGGGGCTGACGGCGGTGACGCAGAGGGCCTTGTCGCCCAGGACGCGGTTGGCCATGTAGGCCAGGTAGGCACTGTCCACCCCTCCGCTGAAGCCCACCACTACTGACTCCAATTCCCTCAGAATCTCGCTGAGCCGCCGCTCCTTGGCGGCCGCCTCGGGGCTGGTCAAGACCTCGGCTGTTCCCATGACTGGCTCGGTCACCGGTCTCACTCGCGGAAGGGCTGCAACCCTTTGATTCGCTACAGAAGACGTAAAACGGATTCTAGCACGTCGATTGACCTTCTGTACTCGTCAATCTCGACGTGCTCTTGAGGGGTATGGTCCAGGCTGGAATCGCCCGGACCATAGGCCACCATGGGACACTTCCAGTACGGCGCCACCACGTTCATGTCCGCGGTCCCGGTCTTCAGCTTGAATTTCGGCCGACCCTTCCAATCACGGATCGACCTGAGGAACGACCTGACCAAAGGGTTCGACTTGTCCCGCCTTACGGCAGCCTCGCGTCCCGAGAACGAGACTTGAGCCGGTTCGGCCGTCCGCAGCAAAAAATCTTCCAGGGATTGAAGGGGAAAGTCCATGGGAATTCGGAATCCCAATCGCAAGTCGGCTGTTTCATGGATCCCGTCGCTGCTGGAGTTGAAGGAGCGGAGAGACGCCTGCAGGCTCTTGAAAATCGACGCTCCCTTATTGAAGCGATCACACCAGCACCGGACTTCGCTCCAGTAGTCGACCGCCTGTTCACAGACCGACTGTCCCTGACCCGCCGTGTGCCTGAGCGGGACCTGCAGCCGATAATCCACCAGCAAACGTCCCTTGTACCCCAGGGTCACCCCACTCCAGCCACTGGGTTCGCCGATCACGCAATAGTCGGGCGGGTCGAGGTCCGACAGCGCTTGCCGCGCCCCCCGAGAGGTGGCTGACTCCTCCTCCACGGCGCCGACGATCACGATCTTCTTCCCCTGCCTGTTGAGATCCTGCTTCAAGCGGTGAGTGGACGAGATGAAGCAGGCCATTGGACCCTTGGCGTCCACCGAGCCCCTGCCATAGAGCCGGCCGCCTTCGATCCTGACGGGGAGATCCCCGGCTACCGTGTCGATATGCCCTAGAAGCACGATGGTCTTGGGCCCATCCCCCGCAATTCCAATAGCGTTGCTCACTCCATCCCGGTAGGACCGAAACCCCATGGACTGCATGGTGTCGACCAGAAAGCAGGCCAGCCGAGACTCCTGCCCGGACGGACTGGGAATGCTCACCATCTGCTGCAACAACTGCAGTTCGGAATCGGCCATGTCCAGCCTCTCGGGGATCGTTGGTAACGGTGCAGGCACCTCCATCGCCGAGCAGACACTGCCGCACCCAAACGATTACCGCAACACCTCAGCCGTCAGGTCGGCCACTCGATCCAGGTCTTCCTGTTCAATGACCAGGGGAGGCAAAAAGCGAATCACCGTCGGACCCGCGGCCAGCGCCAGCACCCCTCGTTCCATGAGCTTGAAGATGTAGGGCCCACACTTCTCCTTGAGTTCGACTCCAACCAGGAGACCCAGGCCTCTCACCTCGCGAATTCGAGGGGAACCGATGGATCGAAGTCGCTGCATGAAATGGGTTCCGAGTCGGTCGGCCCTCTGCGGCAACTCGAAATCCTTCAAGTAACGAATGGCCGCGTTGGCGGCCGCACAAGCCAGGGGATTCCCTCCAAAGGTGGAGCTGTGGGCCAGCTTGAAGAGTCGGGAGGACACCTCCTGACTCATTCCGGTGGCCCCGATGGGAAGCCCCCCGCCCATGGACTTGGCCATGCAGAGCAGATCGGGGAACAGATCGAAGTGTTCCGAGGCGAACATGCGGCCGGTTCGGCCAAATCCGGTCTGCACTTCGTCGATGATCAACAGGGCCCCGGTTTCGTTACAACGATCCTGCACGTCCAGCAGGAAATCCATGGTACCGGGCCGGACGCCCCCTTCGCCCTGGACGACCTCCACCAGAAATGCCGCCGTACGGTCGGTGACGGCCTCGCAGGCTCGTTGCCGATGGTTGAAGGGAACGTGGGTAAATCCAGGGACCAGGGGCTCGAAGGGAACTCGATAGTCCTTGCTCCAGGTGGCGCTCAGAGCCCCGAAGGTCTTGCCGTGAAACCCGCGCATGGCAGCCACGACCTCTTGCCGTCCGGTAGCCAGGCGGGCAAACTTCAATGCCACCTCTACTGCCTCAGAGCCGGAGTTACACAAAAAGAACCGTTGGATACTGATCGGCGTGAGTTGCTCCAGATTTTCCAGAAGCCGCGCCCTCTGTTCATGATAAAAGACCTCATGACACACCAGCAGTTTTTCCATTTGGTCCCGAATGGCCTGGTTCACATAGGGATTTCCGTGTCCCAGATTGGCTGCCCCATGGCCGCCCACGCAATCGATGAACTCTCTGCCCTCCGCGTCCCACAGGCGGGCTCCCCGTCCGCGAACCAATTCCAGGTCGCGCTTGTAGTAGGTGCCCGCGCCCAATTGTTCTTCCAGATGTTTAATGGAATCTCTGCCGAAATCGGACACGGTGGTTGACCTCCTCCAGAACAATGGGCCTCATTATAGCGGACCGGATCCGAGGCGGAGACTGATTGATGCCTGCAAAACATATGTCCTATGCTATCGGCAGAAGGTGCGCCATGAGACCTGCCGGAAGCCCTCACGCGCTCCAACACCGCCAACCGGCCGCTGCCCGTGCCGCTGATAGTCACTCACGGGGCGCGCACGGGGCGCGGCGTTTGCCCCCCACCGGCTCGACTGCGGGCTGCGCCCGGGTCTCGCCGACTCCCCTCAAGGGGGGAGTGATGTTGAGGCCTGCACCAGGCTCCTTGCCCGATACCATGGCAAGGTGTAAACCCTGTTCCCGGCTTATTGTGTAAAGGATGTTCCCGGTTTGTACCGCCCGATCACTCCCCCCTTGAGGGGGAGTCGCAGAAGCCGAGCCGCCAGGCGAAGGCTGATGCGGTGGGGGGTGTACGCCGGGCCGCCAGGCTTTGCAGGAGCGAACTCAGAGGGCCTGCATCTGCGGTGCCGTCACCAGAGCCCTCTGAAAGAATTCCTCGATCCGGTCCATGACTTCCGTCTCACTCCGGGAGACATAGATGGCTTTGCGAAGGGCGGCCCCGCGGGGAATGGCGTGGGTAAACCAGGAGGCAAACTGCTTCATTTTCCCAATGGCTCCCGGGGTTTCCTCCTCGAAAAGCAATGAAAAGTAACGCTTGATCAGATCGTATTTGTCTCCGGTGTCCGGAAGGGTCATCGGCATTCCGCACTCGATCTCACTGATCTGACGGAAAATCCAGGGGTTGGTCAAGGCTCCCCGGCCAACCATGATTCCGTCGCATCCCGTCTCCTTGCGCATCCTCATGGCGTCAGCCGCGGTGACGATATCCCCGTTACCGATAACGGGAATTTTGAGATGGGCCTTCAGGCGGGCGATAATGCTCCAATCGGCCTTTCCGGAAAACCCCTGCACGCGGGTTCGGGGATGCAGCGCAATAGCCTCGACACCCAGGTCCTGGGCCATTTGACCGACCTCCAGAGCCACGATTTCCGACTCGCTCCAACCGGAGCGGATTTTGATGGTGAAGGGGATCCGCGCCGCCGATCGAATTTCCTTGAGGATTTTCTCCAACAGCGTCCGCTCCCGCAGCAGGGCCGATCCCCCGCAGGCCTTGACCACCTTTTTCGCCGGGCAGCCCAAGTTCAGATCGATGGCGTCGAAGCCCAGGTCCTCCACCATCCGGGTGGCTTCTGCCAGTCGGCTGGGGTCCGCCCCAAAAAGCTGGGCGGTGACCGGACGCTCCTCCTCATGGTAGAGCAGCATTCTCCGGCTCTTCACCGAGTGGCGGGTAAGGCCCTCGGCACTGGTAAACTCGGTCATGACCAGACCACAACCGCCCAACCGTTTGATCAGGCGGCGAAAAACGCTGTCGGTCAAACCGGCCATGGGAGAAAGAAACGTTGCCGGTGTCACCGCAATATTTCGAATGCGCAGGATCGAGGCCTGCCCGGTGAGCATCATCACAACCCCATTCTAAGCTAGTTTCCTTCCTGGCCGAAGCCGATTTGACAATCGGCTTGACCCCGGAGACGGGCGGCGGAAGTCCGCCAAGGCTCATGGGTTTCCACCCGGTCGAGAGCACCTTCCCAAGCGGAGCCGGTGCTTCCAGAGGAACTTGAGCAAGCTGAGCAGATGATGCCGCTTGGCGCCCAACCTCCATCCCCTGGCGCTGTCCCTGCGATGGCTGTGCACCAGGCAAGCTGCCGGATTGTAGAGCACCTTCCAGCCCCGGTCCCACATGCTCTTGCACAGGTCCACATCCTCGAAGTAGAGGAAAAAACGCTCATCCAGAAGAGCACTCCAATTCACCGCTGCCCTCCGGATCAACATGGCGGCCCCCAGTCCCCAATCCACTTCAGACAACCTGCGGTGGTCCCAGTCCGCCATCAGATGGCGCTGCAGTTTGGGATGGTTTGACCAGAGACGCTGAAACGGGGCGCGCCGCAGCAGCAGGGTGGCAAGCGTGTAAAAACGCCGGCAGGAGTATTGAAGGCTGCCGTCAGGACTGTCGAGTCGGGGCAACGCCACACCCGCATCGGGGTGCTGCTCCAGAGTGGCTGCCAGGACCTCCAGCGCTCCGGCCCCGACCCGCACATCCGGATTCAGGAGCAACAGAAATGGACCCCGGGATTGACGATATCCCTGGTTCACGGCGGCGGCAAATCCACGGTTGGATCGGTTCTGAATTATTTCGATCCGAGGCAATCCCGGGCCGGAGATGGGAGCCAGATCTTCAGGACAATCATTGTTGATCACACAGATCTCGTAGTCCAGGTCCCCTGTATCTTGGGCCAGACTTCGGAGGCAGGAGGCAAGCTCGTGTCCCGACCGGTAGTTGACGATAACGATCGACACCCGGCTCATGCTGACAGCTCTTCATATAGCTGTTCGTAGTCGGCGGCAAAGCGGGGAGAACTGTACTCATCTTCCACCTTGGCCCGGGCATTGCCTCCCAATCGCCGGCGCTTGAGGGGATCGTTCAACAACTCCAGAGTGTAGTGGAGGAACTCGGCCGAGGAATCGGCAACCATCAGATCCCGATCGTGGCGAAAGGGGTAACCATCCAGGCAGAGCCGGGTCGCCACCACCGCTTTGCCCATGGCCATGGCCTCCAGCAGCTTGCCTCGAAGTCCGGCTCCGCTGACGATGGGGGCGATAAATACGGCGTGACTGGAAAGGAGGGGGCGCAAGTCCTCCACTCCTTCCAGAAAAACCACCTGGCCCTTCTTGCTGTGTGCCAACAGATGGGAAGGAACCGATCGCCCGACGACGGTGAGGGTGGCTTTGGGAACTGCTTCCAGGATCCCCGGCCATATTTCCCGGAAGAAATAGGCAAGTCCCTGCACATTGGGCGGATGCTTGAAGAAACCGACAAACATCAGGCTTTCGGGACGCTCCCGGACATCGGGCATGGATCTGAAAAAGTCCACGTCCACACCGCTCTGGGCCAGACAGGGGCGGGCCACCTTCAGCCGACGGCTCAGGTAGTCCCGGTCAACGGCCGAAAGGGCCACCACCGAACGGACTTTGCGGCAAAGCCGTTTCTCGTAGACCCGCATCAGACGCCACTTGATGAAGGCCGAGATCCTTTCCCCCCAGGACCCGGCCCTTCGGAAGAGGCGCTCATAAGCCAGACTCAGCACTTCGTGGTGGGTGAGCAGGCTGGGATAGCGACGCAGGTCGGGGATGAAATTCAAGGTATGCAGGTACTCGCACTGCACCAGATCGTAATCTCCGGTTCGCAACTCGTTGAGCACCTCTCTGCGCATCATCAAGCAGGCATGAACCACTGCCAACACCTTCGAGAAAAGAAAAGCGCTTCTGAGCTCCAGGTCGTAGGGATAGAGCGTAATGGTTCGAACCTCTTTGCAATACTGCTTCAAACGATCGACATGGGCTTGATCCTGGCTGGTTTCAATGAAGGAAAGGAGGGTGATCTCATTGCGGGCTGAAAGCTCCTTGATCAGGTTCACCAGAATCCAGGAACCATCCACACCCAACCGGGGGAGCCGTTTGGAGACCACCAGGATCTTGCGAGGACCCGCCGGGCGGTCCCCGTTGGAGAGATAGCGGTGCCGGTAGAAAAACCAATGGTGGATGGCGGCAATGGCCTCCTGGTCCGACAGACGTCCCGGCGGCGGGCTGACCAGGCGGTTCCAGACTACCTGCGGAGCCCTGAGCAGCGCACCGGCAAAGGCCTTCAGGATGCCGAGGCGGCCGCGGCTGATATCGAGGAGGAAGCGGAAGGGCAACTTCAGAAGATGGCTGAAGACCAATCCGACCGAAGTGACATTTCTCCAGAACAGAACGAACAGGTTCCGGGCGATCAGGTAGTCGATCCTGGAGTTCCCCATCTCGGTGGCGTTGGTGCTGCGATGCTTGTGGACCACTCGGCTGGCCGGACAAAACAGCACGCGGAAACCGGCCTTCCAGGCTCGATAGGACAGGTCGGCATCTTCCACGTAGGCCGGATTGTAAATTTCGCTGAAACCGCCCAGTTCCAGGAATTTTTGTCTGTGGTAGGCGCTGGAGCCGCCATGGGCATAAAAGGCCGGGACGTACTGGCGCATCTCGTCCACCGGGGTGGGCTGGGTGTGTCCCACGTGCATGCAACCGAACATCATCATCCCAAAGGTCTTCCCTGTTTCCAGGCGGGTCTTGCCGGAATCGTAGTTGAAAATCTGTGAGGTGACCGCAAAGACATCGGGCCGATCGAATCCCTTGAGCAAGGGGTCCAGAAATCCGGGTTGGACTACCACGTCGTTGTTCAAGAGGACTACGACCTCGTTGCGGGCACACTGAACCCCGATGTTGTTGGCCCGACTGAACCGGTAGTTCTTTTTCAGCTCGATCAGCCGAATGTTCCTGTAATGTGTGCGCACGTAATCCTGTGTGCCGTCGGTGCTGCCGTTGTCCACCAGAATGATTTCATGGTCACCTCCGTCATGGCGGACAACCTCGACCAGCGCGTCCAGAGCCTCCTTGAGAATCTCCCGCTTGTTCCAGGTCAGGACGATCAGAGAGGCCCGGCGGCGACCCGAATCGGGGTTTTTGGAATGGGCCGCCGGTCGGCGTTGCCTGTCGACCAGGTTTTGATAGATATGCTCTACCTGGCCGACCATCAGCGACTTGTCAAAACGTCGATGCACGAGCTTCCGGCCATTCGCCCCCATTCTTCGACGTGATTCGGGATCCTTAACCAGCCGGACCACGGCCGCAGCCACGGCTTGCGAGTCTTCGGGTGGAATCAGCAGCCCCGTATGCTGCTCCGTCACCGCCTCGGGTGTTCCGCTGACCGAAGTGGCAACCACCGGCAAGCCGACCGCCATGGCCTCGAGTATGGAAAGCGGAAGCCCCTCGTAGAGCGATGTGAGCAGAAAGATGTCCAGGGCGGAAAGAATCTCGGCGACGTCCTCCCGAGCCCCCGCAAAAGTGACGTATGGCTGCAGCCCCAACTGGCGTACTCGATCCGCCAGCCTGGCTTGAGTCGGACCTTCCCCGACGAACAGAAACCGAGCCTGAGGGCAGGACTTCAGTATGCTGGGGATGGCCTCCACCGTATACTGATGGCCCTTCTGAAAGTTGAAGCGCGCCACCGTGCCTATCAGCATCTGTTCCGGACCGATCCCAAAGCTCTGGCGAATGGCCCGTCTGCCGGACGCGCTAAAGGCAAATCGATTCACATCGATGCCGTTGAGAATCAACTTCAGTCGGTAGGGATTGACCCGGTAGTCCTCAACCAGAAGCTGCTTGTTGGCCTGAGACACGGGAATGGTGTAGTGCAGGCAGAAGGTCATGATCCTTTTGACAAACTTTTTGGTCCGGACGCCGGCCCGTTTTCCGATGGCCAACTGAAGATCCAGGTGTTCGGTTGCCAACCTCCAGGGCACCCGGCTGAAATAGGCCGCCAGGATTGGAACGAAGCAACTGAAGGTATTATTCAGGTTGAAGTGAACGATGGTGGGTTGCTGTCGCCGGAAATAGCGATAGGATTCCAGGAAGACTCTTAGTGGAGACCGGTTGGCGCTGTCCAGTTCGTCGACGAGGATGCCTCGGTCATTAAAAAACCGGGCCAGAGGAGCCATCTCCGGAAGGGGAGAAAGCGCCACTCGAGGCTGGTACTGGTCTTGGGGTATTTCCGGGACGAGGAGTTTGAGGTAGGCTTCAGCGCCACCGAGGAAGACGGCGTCGCAGAAGTAAATCACCTTGTAGGGTGTTCGCATGGACCGCCACCGACCTCGTGCAGGCTTGGGTGAGGATTTGCAGATTCCACTCCTCTCTCGGCGCCAATCTTGGGACAATTATACAGTACTGTAGAAAAGGGCGGCAACTTGGATATACTCGGTTCGAACGGACCGCCACGACAAAATCCACGGCGGCAGAAGTCGGTTTCGCCGCCCCTGAGGTCGACGCTTGCGGCAGGAATCGACGGTCCCATAGCCAACTGACGGATCTTCAACCGGACCTGTAGCCTTCGATCCGATACCAGCAATTCCATGTCCCATGTTCACCCGGTGTCTGCCAAGACCATGCAGGGCGCCTCGCTCATGGTTCTGCGTACCGCGGCCTTGTTTCCCATAGGTTTCCTGGGTGAAGTCTGGCTGGCGCGGCTGTTGGAACCCCAGGACTTCGGTGTCTACGCCATGGCGGGCTTCGTCACCGTAACCCTGGCCACGGTCCTCGAGGTAGGCCTGGGGGCCGCCCTCATACAGCGGCCCGAGCCACCCGACCGGGATGAATTCCAGACATTTTTTTCCTTGCAGCTTCTGGTGATCTCCGTCCTGGTCGTGGGCCTGTTCCTGATCGCTCCCCGACTGCTTGGCTGGATCAACCTCGATTCGAGCGTCCGCTGGATACTGCTTGGCCTGTTACCCTGTCCCTGGATCAGCGGTTTGGGGGCCATGTCCTGCGTCCGCCTGGACAGGAGCCTGCGCTACGGCGTGTTTGCCAAAATGGACGTACTGAGAGTGCTCTGCTACGTCGGCATTGCGGTGCCCCTGGCTATTTTGGGGTGGGGCGTCTGGAGTCTGGTGGTCGGAATCGTGGCCGGCACGCTGGTGCGAAGCGCGGTGGCCTTTCAGGCTGCCCCCTGGCCCGTTGGATTTCGATTGCGGTTTTCAGGAATGGGGAAGACCCTGCGCTTTGGTTTTCTCTTCCAGGCCTCGACGCTGACCTCCCTCTTTCGCGACGGAATCCCGGTGTTGCTTGCCGGCCCTCGATTCGGTCCGCAGTCTGTAGGCTACCTGAATTGGGCCAAGAACATGACTTTCTACAGCAGTCAGGCCTTCACCCAGGCAGTGTCCCGAGTGACCTTTCCCTCTATTTCACGCATCCAGCAGGATCCGCAGGCAGTCCGCCAGATAACACAGAACACTCTCAAGTACGTCAACCTCTTGACCTTCCCGAGTATCCTGATCTTCGCGGCCTTGATACCCGAGTTCGTGCAAGTGGTATTTACCTCCAAATGGGCTCCGGCCATTCCGGCCTTTTACTTTTATTCCATCCGAATGCTTGGATCCAACATCAGCACGCTTTATATTGCCGTGTTGAACGGTCTGGGAAAGGTTGAGATCTCCTTGCGAATCCTGGTCTGTTGGACCGTTCTGGATTGGGCCCTGGCATTGATGCTCTGTTCCCGGTTCGGATTCGAAGGGGTGGCCATGGCTTATGCAATCGGCGTGATTCCCGTTGCGGCCTGGCTGGTCCTTGAACTGAACAAGCTGGTAAAGGTCGATCTGTTGAGGAGTCTCGTCTTCCCGCTGGCGATCAGTGGTGCGGCAGCAACCGCGGTCTGGCTGGCCAAAGGCGGAAGCCAGGCCTCCTGGCTGACCCTTTGCGGATGGATATTGGCCGGGCTCGTCTTTTATGTTCTGTTATTGCTGCTGATTGAGGGGCAATCCCTGCTCGGGGACGTTCGAGTTTTTCTGACAACCCTGGCCCGGGGCGAACGTCGGAACTATGATTTTCCAGTGACCTCTTACGAGGAAACAGAAAAGTTCAACTGATTCCATGCGCAGAGTCCTCCAAATTTCCCTTTGGCTCACCCAATGGAGCGAGCGGTGGATGCCCAGTGCATTCTCCATCGCCGCCGGACTCACGCTGATGATCTTTCTGGCCGGTTGGCTCGCAGGGGGAGCTACGCTGGTGGACTGCATCCGGTACTGGGGCGATGGATTCTGGGTCCTTCTCGAGTTTGGCATGCAGATGTGCCTGATGCTGGTGGCCGGCTATCTGCTGGCCTCCTCCCCCCTGGTCAAGCATCTATTGAGCCTGCTGACGTCTCACTTTCAAACCCCCAGGAACGCCATCGCCGGTCTGGCTCTGCTCTCCATGACCTTGAGCTGGATCAACTGGGCGCTGGGAATCGTGGGTGGAGCCGTGCTGGCTCGCCTGTTTGCCCGGAGGGTCCCTCAGCTCGACCTGCGTCTGATCGTTGCCGTGGCCTACCTGGGTCTGGGGTGCACCTGGCACGCCGGCCTCTCGGCCTCCGCACCTCTCCTGGTCGCGACTCCGGGACATTTTCTGGAGAGCGAGATCGGGTTGATCCCGACCGAATTGACGATATTTCACCCTTTCAACCTGCTCTTGACCGTGGCCGTGCTGATCAGCCTGACCTTCCTGGTCTGGCAATTGGCCCGCTGGACACCGCTCTCCCCGTCACAAACGCAAGCCCAGCGTGCTCGCTTGGGGCGCGTCGACTCTCCCAAGCCGCCGGCAACCGCCAGAAAGGGCCGGCCTTCCCTGGCATCCATCCTGGACCGCGGCTATTGGCTGAACGGACTGCTGGGGGCTTGCGGCCTCGCCTGGGTTGTGACCACCTGGTTGGACAGCCAGCTCCAGGTCACCTTCAACAGCATCAATTTCCTGCTGTTGTTCCTCGGGATCACCCTGCATCCAAGCCCCGACTCGGTCAGCCGCTCAGCAAAGGAGGCGGTCTCCTTCGTGCACGGGATTATTCTGCAGTTTCCCTTCTATGCAGGCATGTTCGGCATCATCAAGGGCACCGGACTCTCCGCGATCCTGGGTAATGCTTTTGTCTCGGTTGCTTCAGCGCGGACACTGCCTCTGCTGGTCTACTGGTATTCGGGCATCGTCAACTACTTTGTGCCGTCCGGGGGATCCAAGTGGGCCATAGAGGCTCCCTACCTGGTGGCGGCTGCACAGAACCTGGGGGTTCCCATCAACCAGGTAGTTCTGGCCTACGCCTGGGGAGACATGGCGACCAACCTGCTTCATCCCTTCTGGGCACTCCCCCTCATTACCGCCACCGGCCTGGAGTTTCGGGAAATTCTGGGGTACGGGATCGTTATTTTCTGTTTCTACGTCAGCCTGGTCAGCCTGGCAATCTGGTTCTTTCTCTAAAACAGTCATCCATGGCTGGAGGTTCGGCCAGTGGGCATCAACAAGTCCATCAATATCCCCGGAATGGACGACTCCATGTCCAGGCGCTATCCATCCGCTCCTGTCTGTGCGGTAGGAGCCCTGATCTATCGAGGAAGCCAGATCCTCCTGGTGCGACGGGGAAAGGCGCCTTCCCTGGGAAAATGGTCGGTCCCGGGAGGACGTTTGCATCTCGGAGAGACTCTGGAAGCTGCGGTCATCCGGGAAACCCGCGAGGAAACCCGCTTGGCCGTCCGTCCATTGAGGATCGGGAAGGTGGTGGAACATCTCTCGAGGGATGAGCGGGGAGACATCGAGTACCACTACGTGATCGTGGATTATGTCTGTCAGGTTATCGACGGTTCACCCCAACCGGCCAGCGATGCCAGCGAAGTCCAGTTCGTGGAAATCGCTGAGCTGGGTCAATGGGACATGACCGAAGGAACCGCTCAAGTCATTCAAGAGGTCTTCCACCAGACCGTTCGGCGGGCTGGAGACCCGAATTAATGGAGCTGCCGGCGAGACATGGGGCTAACCCGGATTTCTCTCCAAGGGGTGGCCGCATCGGTTCTCTGAATCTGTTAACGTATTTATAAAAAATAAGTTAACGACATTCTTGCAGCAGAAACGATGCGCACACAGTATCACAGTAAACCACTGGAGTTGGAGGGCCAATGTTCCCGCCGCCGCCGCTTGGTTGCGAAGCAAGTCATTGATATCTTTTGTCCTTCGCGGATTGAGAGCCGACGTTCCCTACCCTTGGCGAGAAATGCGGGTTAAGCCCCTCCGGCATCCCCGGGCAGGATTGGAGCAGGAAACGCTTCAGGGGCTTTTCGCCGGGTCACCTGGCGAACGAATTCAATCCAGATGGGAAGCGCTACCCTGCCTCCCGTCTCGCCTCTCCCCAGCGACCGCTTCTGATCGAAACCTACCCAGACGCCACAGGTGAAACTGGGAGTGAGACCAATGAACCAGGCATCGGTGTAGTCGTTGGTTGTCCCCGTCTTGCCCGCCACCGCGCGATTGAGGCCCCGCGCTCGGCGAGCCGTTCCCTCCTCAACCACGCTCTGCAGCAGGGTCACCATGGCTCGGGCCGTTTCCCGGGAAACAACGTCACTCGCTTCAACCAGTTGTTCCTCCTGAGTTGCCCCTTCGTAGTCGGTCACCTTCCGCAGGTAACGGGGTGTCACCCGAACGCCATCGTTTCCATAGGCACTGTAAGCTGAAGTCATCTCAAGCAGGGTCACCTCGGCGGCACCCAGCGCCACCGGCAAAAAGGGCGCCAGACCGGGGCTGGTGATGCCGAATCGCCGGGCGGTCCGGAGCACCTTTTCGATGCCGAAGTGATCCGCCAACCTGACTGCAGGGATATTGCGGGAGTGGGCAAATGCCCGTCTCAGAGTGATCGAGCCCTCGAACTTGCCATCGTAATTTCTGGGGCTCCAGGGTTGGCCGGAATTGGGAAAACTGATGGGAGTGTCCTCAATCAGGTCCTCCGGAGTCATACCCTCTTCCAACGCGAGCGTGTAGACAAAAGGCTTGAAGGCTGAACCGGGCTGACGGTAGGCCTGGGTGGAGCGATTGAACTTGCTCCGCCCAAAATCATGACCGCCTACCATGGCCTTGATTTCTCCACTGGCGTTGTCAATGGCCACAATCGCTCCCTGAACCCGCGGTGTCTGACTCAATTCGACTTTTACCACCCGGCCACCGGGTTCGACCGAGGTGATTCGGAAAAGGGCCAGGTCTCCGACTTTAAGAATCTTTGCGAGTGAGCGCCTTCCGGTCCAGCGGGCTCCCGATCTGTAGAGCGTCCCCCGATAGCGGCCGATTTTCACCTGGGCAGTCCTACCAGTGACTTCAACCACCAGGCCCACCCGCCGTTGTCCCGGGAGCGGCGGCTGGGTCCAGTCCTTGTACTGAAAGGATTCAAGGGAGCCCTTTCCCTGGGTCAGCACATTGGTTTCAATCCCTCTCCAGCCGTGCCTCCGATCATAGGCCTCCAAACCACCGGTCAGCGCTTCAACGGCTGCCGCCTGCATTTCCAGGTTCAGGGTGGTATAGGCCCTCAATCCTCTCTCTCTGACTGTTTGGGACCCGTAGGTTTCCGCCAGGTATTTTCGAACCTCCTCGGCGAAAAAGGGCGCCAGGTCGTTTTCCCGGGAGGCAATTCGCAGCCGCAGGGGCTCTTGCCTGGCTGCATCCGCCTTTTCCCGGGTGATCTTTCCCTCGGCGACCATTCGCCGCAGCACGTAGTTGCGACGGACCATCACCCGATCTTCCATCTGCATGGGTGACCCCAAATGGGCGATAGCCGGAAGCGCGGCCAACACAGCGATCTGATCCAGTGTCAAATTCCTCAGCCTCTTGCTGAAATAGAATTGAGCAGCGGCCTCAAACCCGTAGGTCCGGTGCCCCAGTGGGACCTGATTGCAGTAAAGCGTCAGAATCTGCGCCTTGGTATAAAAACGTTCAATTTGAATGGAGAACAGAAACTCCTGAAATTTTCGCTTAAAGCTCTTTTCAGCGGTCAGGAAACAGAGCCGGCTCAGTTGCTGGGTAATAGTGCTTGTGCCCCGGATCCTCCCGCCTCCAATGGCTGCTTTGACCACTGCTCGAGCAATCCCCCCGATATCCACCCCCCAGTGCCTCTCGAAGTTCTTGTCCTCGGTGGCGATAAGGGCATCGCGAAGCAGTCGGGGGATTTCCTCGCAGGTGATGACGACGCGGCGCTCCAGGGCAAAGGATCCAATGGTCCTTCCGTCGTCCGAATAGAGTTCGGTTATAACGTTGGGACGGTAGTCCTGAAGCTCCTGGACACGAGGCAGATCGCTTCTGTAAACGATCAGCAATCCACTGAGCGCACCGATTCCAATCGAGATCAACAGCAGGAAAGCAAAGATCAGGCGGCCAAAAACGCGATGGTCTCGGAAACGGAAGGAAAAGGCGGCTGGGAGCGGCATTGGAATTCGAGACTGATACGGGGGACAACGCCAAAAGATAACAGACCTTGAAGAGGAAATCCAACCGGCCCCGCACCAGGGTGCCCCGCCAAACCCATCCGGACCAAGCAGAATATTATGGGTGGCAACTCATTGATAATTGACAGGCAGAGACTCAGATATTATATTGTGGCAGCTCGCATACAGAAGAGCAAAAGCGCTCTAATTTAATGATTTTACAAAATATCAACAAGGAGGATTTCAAGTCATGAGCAAAATTATCGGCATCGATCTGGGCACGACCAATTCAGTCGTGGCCGTGATGGAGGCAGGCGAGCCGACAGTCATTGCCAGCCCTGAGGGAGGTCGAACCACTCCTTCAACGGTGGCCTTCGCCAAGGGAGGAGAACGGCTGGTCGGACAGGTCGCCAAAAGGCAGGCAGTGACCAACCCGGAAAACACGATTTATTCCATCAAGCGCTTCATGGGGCGCAAGTTTGCGGAAGTGAACGAGGAGATGAAGATCGTCCCTTATAAGGTAACCCCTGCCTCCAACAACGACGTCCAGGTGGCCATCATGGGGAAAGAGTACAGCCCACCGGAAATTTCTTCCATGATTCTGCAAAAAATGAGGACGGCTGCCGAGGAGTACCTGGGCCAGAAGGTCACCAAGGCCGTGGTCACCGTTCCCGCCTACTTCAACGACTCCCAACGTCAGGCCACCAACGACGCGGGCAAAATCGCCGGTTTGGAGGTGCTTAGAATCGTCAACGAGCCTACCGCAGCCGCTCTGGCCTACGGTCTCGACAAAAAGAAGGACGAGACCATCGCCGTCTATGACTTCGGAGGCGGCACCTTCGACATCTCCATTCTGGAAGTTGGCGAAGGCGTGGTGGAAGTCAAGTCCACCAACGGGGACACCCACTTGGGCGGAGACAACATTGACCAGAGGATTATCGACTGGATTGTAGATGAATTCATCAAGGATCAGGGAATCGATCTTTCCAAGGACAAGATGGCCTTGCAGAGGCTCAAGGAAGCCGCGGAAAAAGCAAAAATGGAGCTCTCGACCACTTTGGAAACCGAGATCAATCTGCCGTTTGTGACGGCCGATGCCTCGGGACCCAAGCACCTGAACATGAAACTCACTCGCGCCAAGTTTGAAGGTCTGGTGGAAGATATCCTGCAACGCAGCGTAGAGCCCTGCAAGCTGGCCCTTAAGGACGCCGGCCTGAACCCCGAGGACATCAACGAGGTGGTTCTGGTTGGCGGCTCAACTCGCATTCCCCGCGTCCAACAGATCGTGAAGGACCTTTTCAGAAAGGATCCCCACAAAGGCGTCAATCCGGACGAAGTGGTCGCCATCGGGGCTGGTGTTCAAGCCGGTATTCTGGGTGGAGACGTCAAGGATCTGCTGCTGCTGGACGTAACGCCGCTTTCCCTGGGAATTGAAACGCTGGGCGCGGTCTTCACCAAATTAATTGAGCGCAACACCACCATACCCACTCGCAAGAGTGAAATATTCTCGACGGCTGCCGATAGTCAAACCTCAGTGGAAGTCCACGTGCTGCAGGGAGAGCGCAGCATGGCCAAGGGCAACCGAACGTTAGGCAAGTTCCATTTGGTGGGGATCCCGCCAGCAGTCCGCGGCGTACCCCAAATCGAGGTCACCTTTGACATCGATGCCAATGGCATCGTGAATGTCTCCGCCAAGGACCTGGGCACAAACAAGGAGCAGAACATCACCATCACCGCCTCGAGCGGTTTGTCCAAGGATGAGATCGAAAAGATGACTCGCGAAGCGGAAACCCACTCCGAAGAGGATCTCAAGTACAAGGAGGAGGTAGAAGCCAGGAACAGGGCCGACAATCTCGTCTACAATACCGAAAAGCTGCTGAAGGAAAACCGTGACAAGATCTCCGATTCGGACGCCGCCAGCATTGAATCAGCCCTGGAAAATTGCCGGAAAGCCATCAATGAAGGGGGAGCGGAGCGCATCAACGCGGCCGTCGAAGAGTTGACTCAAGCCACCCACAAACTGGCCGATGTCCTCTACAAGCAGGCGGCGCCCCAAGCCGACTCCCCTCCCACGACACCTGGTGAAGCTTCCGGGGCTGCAGCGGCGGAGGGAGAGGTCATTGATGCCGAATACGAGGAGAGCGACGAAAAGAAGAAGTGAGTCCTGCTGCGGATGCCTGCGAGAAACCTTTCCTGCCAGGCTCCTCCGCCCGCTGCTTTCGTGCCTGGCCGGATTGATGGCACGTCGCCGTAGCTGCTGCCCATGAGGTAGGCGCCCCGGCTTCTTCCGCCTCCTCGGAGACCAGTAATGAACCGACAGGATTTCTACAAGACTCTAGGAGTAACCCGGGGAGCGTCGCTTGACGACATCAGAAGGTCCTATCGGAAACTGGCTCGAAAATACCATCCGGATGTCAACCCTGGAGACCGGGCAGCCGAGGAGCGCTTCAAGAAGATTTCAGAGGCCTACGAAGTCCTGAGCGATCCCAAGAAGCGGGAGATTTACGATGCCTACGGGACCTATTCAGAGAACTATCGGCCCCGCCCGGATGCCGGCGGGGGATTCGATTTTTCCGAGTTCGGAAGATCGGGCTTCTCCGATTTCTTTACCCGGATGTTTCAAGGTCGACCCGACACCCAGAGGCCCCAAGGGAGCGACCTTGAATACCAGATCTCAATGAGCTTCGATGATGCCTTGCAAGGCCTTCGAACCCTGATCGCCTATGATCGGATGGAACTCTGCCGAAGCTGCCGGGGAAGCGGCAAGGCTTCGACCGGCCAGGCGGGAACCTGTACCCTCTGTCGCGGAACCGGAAAACTGGCCCAAATGAGAGGGCGGACCCGCCTGATGACTGATTGTCACCGGTGTGGAGGTACGGGAAGCAACAGCCAGCCGTGCCCTTCCTGCAGCGGGCAGGGGCGCACCCGCAGTCCTACCAGACTGGAGGTCCGGATTCCAGCCGGTGTACAGAACGGCTCTCGTATCCGATTTGGCGGAAAGGGAGATGTCGGCCTGGGAGGGACTCCATCGGGGGACCTGTACGTCGTGGCCAAGGTAACTCCTCACCCCTTCTTTGAAAGGAAGGGAGACAATATTTATTGCAAAGTTCCAGTGACGGTCACAGAGGCGGCATTGGGCGCCAAGATCCAGGTTCCCACCGTCGAGGGGCGGACTCTTTTGAAGATCCCCCCCGGCACACAGGGAGGACAGAAGTTCAGGATGCGTGAAAAAGGGGCCCCATCCTTGAGAGCAGCCAGACGCGGGGACCAGTTTGTCGAAGTGAGGGTGGTGGTTCCCAAGATCGCGGATGAGCGCAGCAAGGAACTCCTGCGCGAACTGGCGCGGCTCAATCCAGCCGATCCGCGTACCGGTCTGGCGCAATTCTGAACCGGAGAGGCCACACAACCCGCATTTCTCACCAGGTCGCTGAGCATAAGGTCGAAACGTACTGGTCTTTAACAGCTTGCGGCGCTTTGTTTGGAGTCTTCAGGGTACAGACGGTGCTGGGCGCGCCCTGGCTTGTCTTTTCCGCTTCAGCGCGCACATGCTCCCTTTGAACGTAGTTCCGGCTACGTCCTTCGGTCGCGAGCACGCGCTGAAGCGGAAAATCCTGCGCCATGATCACGCCCCCTGGTGAGAAATGCGGGTTAAACCCGGCCAGAATGCTTTTCCCCGGAGGTGGAGGCTGACCTCAATGAAGAAACATCGCAAGAGGGTTTATACTATCAGCAACGTTGCCGACACCTACGACATCCATCCGCAGACGTTGCGGCTTTATGAAAGGCATGGCCTCTTGAAGCCCTCGCGTTCCCAGGGAAATACCAGGCTCTACACCGACCGGGACCTGCAGAGATTGGAGTTGATCTTGAACCTGACCCGCGAACTGGGGGTCAACTTGGCGGGAGTTGAAATTATTCTCAACATGCGCGCCAAAATGGAGAAGATGCAGCAAGAAATCAGCGACTTCATGCAAGTCATCGGAGCCGAATTGGCCGAGCGCTCCTCACGTTTTGATTCCAAGCTGGAGCACGCCCTGGTCCGCACGGCGCCGTCCAAGATCATACGTCTCGACAGGAGATAGTTCCGTGGAAGCCGTACCCGAATGCCCCGAATGTGGCGGCAGTGGTTGGAAGAGGGTGGATCTGACCGACCGGCAGGGTGTGGCTCGCTGCCCCTGCCGCGAAAAGAGCAAGCTGCAGCGGTTGAATGACGGGGCACGTATTCCGCCACGCTACCAGGAATGCCTGTTTGAGAACTTCGCAACCCTCCGCGAAAACCCTAAACTGGGCAGGGCCAAGACGATGGCCTCTCGCTTTGTCGAAGACTATCCTCTGGTGGACTGTGGGCTGCTCATCCTGGGCCCCTGTGGCGTGGGAAAGACGCATCTGGCCGTGTCGATTATCCGCGCTCTGATCCTTCACCACGGAACCTGGTGTGTTTTTTACGATTTTCGGGAACTGCTCAAGGAGATCCAAAGCTCCTTCAATCCGGTGGTACAAAACAGCGAATGGCAGATTCTCGAACCGGTGTTGCAGTCGGATGTCCTACTTCTGGATGACTTGGGGGCCGAGCGTCCCACCGAGTGGGTTCGGGACACCTTCGCCTACATCATCAACCACCGCTATAACCAGAAGCGCACCACCATAATCACTTCAAACTTCGAGGATGGAGAGTCCGTCCTGCGGGAGCTCGGTGATGGGAACAGAATCGCCGGCGAGGAAACGCTCGCCGACCGCATCGGTTACCGTCTGCGTTCCCGTCTCTATGAAATGTGCAAAGTGATCAAGATCCCGGGAGATGACTTTCGAATCAAAGTAAAACAAGCTCAATACTAGCAACGAAGCAGTCCTCAGAACCTCCGTGACCACTCCAGAGGCCAACGCTCAATGACCACCTTCTTTTCAGTGTAGAATTCCACCGCGTCACGACCCTGGCCGTGGAGGACACCCATAAAGCTGTCTTTCCAACCGCTGAAGGGGAAGTAGGCCATGGGAGCGGCGACTCCGATATTCACCCCCACATTCCCCACAGGCACCTCATAACGAAATTTGCGGGCGGCGGCTCCGCTGCCGGTAAAAATGGAGGCGGCATTCCCGTAGGGGTTGCTGGCCACGACTTCAATGGCCTCTGCGACGGTGTCCACATGGGTGAGGCTGAGGACCGGCCCGAAGATCTCGGTGCGGGATATCTCGCTACCCGGAGGCACCCCGTCCAGAATGGTCGGCGCCACGAAAAAACCCCGTTCATAGTTGGAAATGCTGGGACTTCGACCGTCCAGCAGCACTTTGGCCCCCTCCGAGGCACCCTGCCCGATTGCGGTCTCAATGCGATGCTTGCTTTCCCGGCTCACTACCGGGCCCATTTGAACCCCGTCGTCGAGGCCGTAGCCCACCTTGATGGAGCGGGCCATCTCGGCCACCGACCGGGTGAAGGGCTCGCGGGCTTCGCCCACGGTAACGGCTGCGGAGACGGCCAGACATCGCTGTCCCGCGCACCCGAAGGCACTGTCGCTGACAATCTGGGTGGTGGTCGGCATATCGGCGTCCGGCAAAATGACCACGTGGTTCTTGGCCCCTCCCTGACACTGCACCCTTTTGCCGTGACTGGCGGCTCTCCGGTAGACATGGCGGGCAACCGCCGTAGATCCCACAAAGCTGATCGCGCGCACCTGGGGATGGTCAATGAGGGCATCCACCACCGCCCGGCTCCCGTTGAGCAGGTTCACGACCCCTGGCGGCAGATGGAGTTGCTCCAGCAACTCAAACACCCGCGTCATGGTCAACGGCACCCGCTCGGACGGCTTCAGCACAAAGCTGTTGCCACAGGCCAGTGCGTAGGGCAAGAACCATAGGGGAATCATGGAGGGAAAGTTGAAGGGGGTAATGGCCGCGACCACCCCCAGTGGTTGCCGAATCATGGTCTCATCAATGCCGCGGGCGACATCTTCCAGATTGTAACCCTGCATCAGTATGGGGATCCCACAGGCGACCTCCACGTTTTCGATTCCTCGCCGCAGTTCCCCGCGGGACTCCGCCAACGTCTTGCCGTTCTCCTGGGTGGTGAGGCGGGCGATCTCCTCAAAGTGGTCTTCCAGAAGCTGCTTGAACCTGAACAGGTACTGGACACGCTCTCCCGGAGGGGTGCTTCTCCAGCCGGGAAAGGCCCGGGCGGCGGAATCCACGACCCTGGACACGTCGCCGGCATCGCCCACCGGGTTGTCAGCCAATTCCGCCCCCGTGGCCGGATTGACAATCTTCAGGGTGTCCTTGCCCACGGAAGGACTCCAGCCGCCATTGAGAAAGTTCAATATTTCGGTTGCTTCCGCCATCACACCACCACCTTTTCCGGAACTGTCTGCCGGTCAGATTCTATTGGAAAAACGCAGGCTACGGGAAATGCGGGTTAGCCCGCGTGTAACCGCAAGCATTCCATATAGGGCCAATAAGCTACTGAGGATAAACGGTCTTTAATGATGTATCCAGCGACTCGGTGAGAAATGCGGCTTAAATGCGGGTTAATCCTTGACTCAGGCCTTCTGGTTTCATATAGTTAGTGGCCTGTCCTGTTTAGCGAACCCTTGGAACTCATGGCTCAGACCCCAACCAACAGCTTTGCCATCGGCGAAAAAGTCGTCTACCCCAATCACGGCGTCGGCGTGATCGAGCAAATCGACCGGCGCAGCATGTCCGGCAAACTGGAAGCCTTTTACCATCTCAAGATTGCGGCCAACAATATGATGGTGATGATTCCGGCAACCAACGCCACCGAGGTGGGCTTGAGACGGTTGATCAAGAAAGCCGAAGTCAACAAGGTTCTGCAACACCTGAAGGACACCAAGGTCCAGAACGCGTCTGATTGGAAAAACCGCTTCAAAGAGAACTCGGAGAAAATGAGAACGGGATGTATCTTTGAGGTGGCCGATGTCCTCAAGAGCCTCTCCCAACTGAGCGTCAACCGAATTCTTTCCTTCCGGGAAAAGAAAATGTTGGACCGGGCCAGGCAATTGATCGTCAGCGAGTTGGCCACGGTTTCCGACGTTTCCGAAGACAAAGCCGAACAGCTCATCGACGGGTCCCTGCTACAAACTTAAGTAGCCTGGACTCCTCTCTCCCCCGCACAAAACTCCTCCTTCAGCACGGACATCATCAGCGTATCCCGATAACCTCGGCCGACATAGCGGTCATTGCGCAATCGGCCTTCGGTCTGGAACCCGCACTTCCGGTAGACGTGAATGGCCGCATCGTGATTGGCGGCCACTCTGAGGTAGATTCGCAGGAGGTTCATCTTTTCAAAGCTCAGCCTCAGCATTTCCCGCACGGCCCAGGTACCAAAGCCTCGATTCCAGCAATCTCTCTCCCCGATCATCACGGCCAGTTCGGCCTTGCGGTCGATCCAGCGGATCGCGTGCAGACCGACGGAGCCGACTAGGCGCCCCTGCAGGGTCTCGATGGCAAAGACCCTGTCGGTGTGGCTCTCGGACAACTCCTCCAACCACCGGGACCCATCATTTCTGGAGGTCGGGTAAGCAAAGACCTGCGACAGGTGGAGCGTGACCGCGGCATCGTTCACCCAGCGCACCAGAGAGTCGACGTCCCCCGGTTCCAAGGCTCGCAGCCTCACCGCACAAGGTCCCGCTTGCCGGGCTGGAACCCGATCAACACCGTGCACCCTCAAACGGGATGGTTCCATCCGCTATTGGGGCTCCTTGCCCCCATGTGTCCGCGCCCGTCAATGCCGGAAACCGAACGGCCCCCAGCCCGCATTTCTCACCAGGGGGTTGCACTCTTCTCAAGAGTGCAACTTGGCGCCGGAATTTTTCCCTTAGCGGGTGCTCGCGAGCGAAGAGCGTAGCGGGGACACCATTCGAGCGAGCATGTGCGCGCTGAGGGGAAAAGGCCAAGCCAGGGCGCGCCCAGCGCAGTCTGTAGCCGCAGGTCCCTTGAATGGCACCAATCAAGGGACCGAAGATAAACCGCTTTTCACTCTGCATTCAGCGACCTGGTGAGAAATGCGGGCTAGCATCGGGCCACCCCTCCGGAGGGGCATCAGGTCACCAATTCCACGTTCCAGTAGAGGTAATCGCGCCAGCTATCGGGAGCATTCCTGAACACGAGGTTGAGGTTGAGACTTGGCACCCACTTAGGCTCCACCGGCTTCTTGATCAAGCGCATGCCGGCCTCTTCCGGAGTCCTTCCTCCCTTTCTTCGATTACAGTCGATGCAGGCCGTCACGATGTTGTTCCAACTCTTGCCCCCACCCCGCGACACCGGTATGACATGGTCGAAGGTCAGCTCATCCCCGCGGCGAGCGCTACCGCAGTACTGGCAGCGGTGTCGGTCCCGAGCAAAAATATTCACCCTGGAAAACTTGATCATGCGGCCCTTCTTAACCTTGACATAGCGCAGGAGGCGCAGAACCGAGGGCAATTTGACAGAGAAGGTCACGCTGCGAATCTCACGGGAGTACTCCTCGATCACCTCCACCTTGCCGGCAAACAGCAAGGTGATGGCCCTCTGCCAACTGATGACTCGGAGCGGCTCGAAGGATGAGTTCAGCAGCAGCGTGCTTTCCATGGCTGGGCTGCTCAATGGGTGCGGGCGGGGCCTTGGCTCGCCGCCGGCACATTCCCGGTCCCGGGTAAAAAAAAACCGACACGACTTGAAAGATCACAAGCGGCCGGTCAGAACGTCCCCGATAGCAAATCAGCTTCCACCGCCGGGTATCCAGACATCCTTGTGATTGGTCAGGAACACCGTAAGAAACCGTCGATCGATCAAAAATCTCATTGGATGGCTCTCGTAATCCAGACCCCGAAATCCTGCCTGAATTATCTATAGGAGGGGGGTTTTGTCAAGAGTCCCTAAATGTTTGACAGTGCTGAGGAGGTTCCATTATGTTAGCTGAAATCGGGCGCGTAGCTCAGTTGGTACGAGCGCTACCTTGACACGGTAGAGGTCATCGGTTCGATCCCGGTCGCGCCCACCACCGCCACATGCAAAGAAGTCAAGAAAGTCCATTAATCACCTTATTATCAGATACTTATAATTCCGAATAGTATTGTCTCATGTAATGGTCTGAACCGTTACCGGAGCTGCTATTGGGGCATTCTGTGCCGTCCTGGCAAGAGATTTGGTGGAATCGCTGCTGTATCATGTGAATGGTATAGACTTCTATGAGGTGACGTCTGGCCAAAGTACAAAGAGCTTAAGTCGCTTGAGCAACGAAGAAACAGTAATCGCCCAGACCGCGATCTGCGCTAGCGCGAACTTCCCACCAAAGGCCCGAGTCCAGGTCTGCCCGCAGTTTTACGAGACCCTCTTCAATCTCCGGGCCCCTGTGTTCCCTGAAGACCGAGATGCCGTTGCGGAATCCCGGATCGAAGTAAAGTTCCGGGCGGTCCTTGCCAGCATAAAGAAACAGATCCGAGAGATCAGACGGCACGTCCCACGTTTCGAAGCCGACAAGGCAAAAGCCCGCGGCGGACAAGGCATGGTCCACTGTTTCTCGGGTGGGGAACACACGCCTTGCGGCTGCCATCATGGCAGGGAAGTATGACGCCAACCAATAGGCTTCGCCCTGCTCTGGCAGTGCAGAAAAGATGACGTAGCGGCCTCGTTCGGCGAGCGCGCGCCGGACATCGGCAAAGACCCGCTCCAGGTCAGCCATGTGGTGTATCGCAAGAGTGGTGACGGCGTGAGCATAGGAACTGTCGGCGAATGGCAGCGCCGCACCGTCGGCGAGCACCAGGGGGCAGGCCACTTTCTTGGCTCGGGCTTGGGCGAGCATGCCCCAGGACAGATCCACTCCGACCATGACCAGTCCACGGTCCGAAAGGGCAGATGTGTAGTTGGCAGTGCCGCAGGCTACGTCCAGTACGGGTGCACCGCGAGACGCATCCAGCAACTCGACGAGGCGGTCGGCGATGCCCGGGTCGGCACGGCGCGTTGCGTCGTAGGTAGTGCCGATGAAGTCATATCTTGCAGTCATCTGAGCTTTTTGCAAAATTCACAACGGGGCAGGTCATTTTGCCGGCAAACGTGATGTTCTGCCTTTTTCAATATCGGGTGCGACCTGGTGAGAAATGCGGGTTCACCACAAAAAGCACAAAAGTCACAAAGCGAATTTTTCGTAACCCTTCTCGAGATGCCGGTTGCGAAGAAATCCATGCAGGTCGAAGGTGGTCTGCCGGATCTGATCACACAAAGCCCGCATGCCTTGGTCGTTTCTCATCGTTCCGCTCTTTTTGTGTTTTTGTGCCTTTTGTGGCCATTCCCGGCAAAGATCCCGCTGCCGCATTTTGCAAAAGGCTCATCTCTTTCTCTATCTTGGCGCCATCGGAGAATCTCAAGTGTAGAAGTTGGTAGAGAGAAAGAACTCCCGACCAAGAGAGATTTGGGAAAGTGGTACGGCTGGCTCGAGAGCTATGAATCTGTGAAGACATACATCGAGAACCACCCTGAACTTGAACGGGAAGCCGTAAGGATTATCAAGTCCCAGTGCCCTGTCTACGATGACATCCCGTCATACCCATACGGAAGATTCTCTGCTCCTACCCCGAAACAAGGCAAGCCCCAAGAATGGCATTGCACGTGGAGGCTCTTGCGAAGGGACCGCCACTTCCCCCTGACTTGTGGGTTTACTCTTATTGGAGGGGGAGCACCTGGGGAAAGCTGGCACAGGATAGAGCCCACTGTCGAGAAAGCGATTAAGGACTACAAGAAGAAGCTCAAACTAGCAGAGGGCCAGCACCCCGAGTTGCCGTGTGTTCCTCTAATCCTTTTCGTAGACGGTCGGACGGTTGGTCACAATTTGGATAAAGACGATCTGGACTTCGCATTTGCACGGGGAGTGTGGAAGGGCGGGCCCTCCAAGAACTATCCTAAGATACCGCTGGGAGTGGTCGTGTTAGGAACTCCTATGCGTGGTTGGAGCCAAAGTGGTAGGGATATGGTCGGGGACTTCATCCACAACCCCTATTGAGAGGACTAGTTTTCCTCCTGTTATCAACCCTCTGTTACGAACCCACAGGCTTCGGGATTGGAGCGTCGTGAATACTCTCCAGCAGGTTGAAAAGGGACCTGAGTAGCAATGAGCTAGTCAGTGTGCCGGAGGGCATCTTCTCCGGCCTCTCCTCCCTGGAATATCTCGTGCTCAATAACAACCCAGCATCTCCCCTACCTATCAACGTATCGTTGGAATGGGTTGATTCTGGGCGATTCCAGGCCAGAGTGCCTACTGGTGCGCCCTTTGGGATCCGTCTTCCGATAACTGTAATTACCGGATTTTCTCCGGAAAAAGGGGAGGATGTCGAGGTTTTGACGTTTCTCTCGGGAGCCGTGGATCTGCCCCCCTTACACTTCTCTATCGGACCCGATCGACTCCGAGATCCCGGCAGATCTTTCGAGCCAGAACGTCGTCGATTTCCCGGTGGCGCGGAATGGCAGAACGCCGATCACCGCGATCATTTCGCCACCACGAGTGTCGGCCCCCTTCACGGATCAGTTAGCAGCCCTGCCCTCGAAGGTGTCTCAATAGGTCAATCCGCTTCATGCAACAACGACCTTCTCCTCAAAGTAGTCGTCTCCCGCAGCGGCCAAGGCGTCCTGACGGTTGAGTTCAAGTGCTTCGGAGAGCGTTTCGGCAAGGCTTTGCGTCAACTCCTCATGCGTGCGTTCCTGGCAATTCACGCCGGGGACTTCCTCAATCCAGCCGATCCACCACTTACCGCGATGCTTCACGATGGCCGTGTATTCCATATTCGCTCCTTCTTTCCCTTTTCCTGCTCGTCCGGGCCAAGACCGACCCGGGCAGGGGTTCCCAGCGACACTACGGGCAATGTGGTGAAGATGCCGTTCGCCACATCCATTTCTATGGCGACTCCGGTGAACTTCTGCTGACCTCACGGAGCCGTGCAGCGGGCGTACCCGGTGAAGTCCGCAGTGAGGCTGTCGCCACACATCTCGTGGATGAACTTGGCATCCTGTCCATTGGCCGGCAGAGCAAGAGTGAACGGCGCGTCGCCCAAGGCGACTCTTTGGCATCGGAATGTTTCAGTCCAATTCGTTACGAGCCTTTTGCAAAATTCGGAGTCACGCGATCCTTATTCAGATCGAGCGTTTTTTCTCCCGAGTCCGTCAACGATCAGGTGACACTGAACCCGTTTGCCGTCTGAAACTCAATGGCCACAAAAGGCACAACAACACAAAAAGAACCATCCGATCGGCAAGACTCGAAATCAAGAAACTCGTTTTGTGACTTTTGTGCTTTTTGTGGTTTCTGTTGCCTCTTGTGCTTTTTGTGGCGAATGCCGGAGCCTGCAGCACATCACCTTTGCCGCCTCAATCTCATGCCCGATTCCGAATTTTGAAAAACGCTCCGTTACCAATTTAATCCATGTACCAATGCGGAGGGAAGAGATGAATCTCTTTACTTCAAGAGGATTTTTCCCGTTGCTTTGCCTCTGTATCGGTTCACACTGACGGTTGCGGCTGGTATCGCTCGACGTTGATCCGGTCTTCATCCTTGCGCGCCCGGACGAGATCCCAAGTGGTCTGTCGGCACAGCCAAAACTCGGCATTGGACCAACCCGCCTTCTCAAGCCGAATGGCCATCTCCGGGGAGATGGCCGCGTGGCCGTTCAGAACCCGCGAGAGGGTGTGACGGGCGACACCCAGCACCTTCGCCGCTTCGGTCACGTTTAAACCGAGCGGGTCCAGGCAGTTCTCGCGGATACTGCGTCCGGGATGCGGGGGATTGCTCATCGTCATGTTGCTGCCTCCTGCTAGTGGTAGTCGATCAGGTCGACGTCGTAGGCATCGCCATCTTCGAAGCGGAAGATCACCCGCCAGTTGCCGGAAATTGAAATGCTCCAGTACCCCTTCAGTCCGCCCTTCAGCGGGTGAAGCCGGTAGCCGGGCAGGTCGAGGTCCGAGGGCTTGCGGGCATCGTCAAGGTCCGCCAAGGCGAGCGCGACACGATCCGCCAAGGCGGGACCCACTCGCTCGGATCGCCGCGCTCGTACATGCGCTTCAGGCCTCGATGACGAAACCTTCAGACCATGAGGCAATGTACCGCATACCGGTACACATGTCAATTGGGGGATCTCGTCGGACCGCAGCACGAGTCTTTGCCGTCTTTGTCTCAGCCTCCATACCGCCCGCCGACATCTTTCCCCACGCGCCGGTAAGCAACCGCTGGGCGCCACCGAGGGAGTGGTTCCAGCGGAGACCCGGCGCATGGACCTGTACACCTTCGAGCCGACGTTCGTCATCCAGATCAAGGGACAGGGGTTGCTGGCGGACCTCACCGGCGAGATCACCGTGTTCGTCTTCGAGGACAACGAGGAGGAGCTCGAGGGTGATTCACTGGATGCACCGCTGTGTTTCAGCGGCCCGACTGCCGGTGGTCTGCAACCCGGCTCAGTTCAATCCAGGTAATGTCCCGCTCCGAGCAGGACGGGGACCCCGAAGGCCAGGACCCTTTTGACGAACGTCACCTTGCGTTCCCACCGGGAGTTGGCGAAATTCTGGGTCGAGTAGTATTTAGGGACTCTTTAGTGAGGACGGTCGCGCCCACCACGTCCTGCCCATTTCCGCCAATTCCCGGCACCTGTTGACAGGCTGGTTCGAGAACGGTCTCCGCACAGTTGGGAGACTCCCCTCGCAGCCGATTTCCGCACAGCGCCCCGGCCTCGGGCTGCACACACGCCTCCATCTCCAATGGATGACAAACCTGAGAACGGCTATAATCTTCTGGTGTAGTCCCAGCCATGGAAGAGCACCACCATGAAACAGAAACTGGCCATTCTGGGCGGCGATCCTGCCATGCCGGAGGGGATCGAACGGGCCCGTTGGCCGCGCTACAGTCAACCGGAACTCGATGAGCTATGCCGGGTCCTGAGAGAGGAGCAACTCGGCGGATGCGACGCGCCCCAGATTGCCGCACTGGAGCGGGAGTGGGCCCGGCGCATGGGCGCCCCCTACTGTTGTGCCGTCGGTTCCGGCTCCGATGCTCTGCACATGGCCCTGTGGGCTGCCGCCGTCGGTCCCGGCGATGAGGTCCTGGTGCCGGCCTATACCTTCCTCTCGGGGGCGCTCACCGTTCTCCAGCAAGGGGCGGTGCCCGTGTTCGTGGATGTTCAGCCCGACTCCTGCAACATGGACCCCGCCCAGATCGAGAGGCACATCACCTCCAGAACCAAAGCCATCCTGCCGGTCCACCTGTCGGGGCTTCCTGCCGATATGGACGAGATCAACGCCGTCGCCCGCCAACACGGCCTGGCCGTTATTGAGGACGCGGCCCACGCTCCCGGGGCAACCTACAAGGGCCGGATGGTCGGAAACCTGGGAGATGCCGCCGCATTCAGCATCAACGCCATGAAGAATCTCCCCGCGGGCGAAGCCGGAATTTTCAGCACCCGCCACCGGCACTTTATCGAGCGGGTGGACGGCCTTTGGCTGCGGGTCCGTTTTCACCAGGCTCGGGAGGAGCAAAAGTACCCGTTGGCGACCCTGGGCCACAACTATCGCTGCAGTGTGGTCTCGGCTGCCCTGGCCCGAGGCCAGTTGGCGCGGCTCGACGACCTGAACGGCGAAAGGCAATCCCTGTGCGAACGCCTGACGCAACAGATCCAAGAATTGCCGGGGGTGATCCCGCCGCGTGTTCCTCCCGACCGGAGCCACGTCTACCACCTTTATCGAGTGCGCTTCGACCCTCTGGCAGCCGGTCTGGACCTGACCCCTTCCGAGTTTCGCGCCAAGGTGGTGGCAGCCCTGGGAGCGGAGGGAGTGCTCTGCCGCTCCTGGATGAACTGGACCATTCCCTCGTTGCCCCTCTTTACCCGTCCGGAGGAGTTTGAGGCCAACCATCCCTGGCGGCGTCCCTGGTCCGCCGATCGTGTCTACGACCCCCGGGACTACCCGGAGGCCAGCCGGGTGGTGACGGAGACGTCGCTGGTCATGGAAGCGCCCACCGCGGCCAACCGGCAGATCATCGATTTCATGGCCGAAGGGTTTCGCAAGGTCTTCTCCCAGATCGACGAGGTAGCCAAGCTGCAACTGCCGGGCCAACTGCTGGACGGCGGGGCGGCCAACCTCGACGAGATCCGGCGCTGGTTGGGCCCTGCCCTGCCGGTGCAGCACACCTAAGGGCCATAGCATCCGTGGCGGAATCTCTGCGAGTCGGAATCATCGGAACCGGTCGGGCCGGCCGTTGCCAGGCCAGAGCCTTTTCACGCCTCTCCGGCGTCAGCGTGACCGCACTCTGGAACCGCACCCGCAGCAAGGCCGAGAGTTTGGCGGCGGCGCTGAAATCCCCGGGATTGCAAGTATTCGACGACTGGCGCCGTCTGATCGACAAGAGCCCGGTCGACATCGTCAGCATCGCCACCGATCCTGTTCTCCGTCTGGAGCCCTTTGCCTACGCCCTCGCCAAACGGCGCCACGTTCTGGTGGAAAAGCCGCTTGCCTGGGGTTTGGTGGAAGCCGAGGCCATGGCGAAGGCCGCCCACCAGTCGGAGACGGTCACGGCCATCAGCTTCAACTGGCGCTATTCTCCGGCCTGTCTCACCCTGTGGCGCGCCCTCCGGGAGGGCCAGATCGGCAAACTGCTCGACCTCCAGACCGAGTGGCGACTCTGCTTCAGCCCCGGCCCAAGGCCCTGGACGGCCAACAGCGGCGTGCTCCGGGAGATGGGCAGCCACGAATTCGATCGGGCCTGCCACCTCACCGGCTGGCGATTCCGGCGCTTGGCCTGCAGGCTGAGGTCGGCCCCCTGCTCTCAGGATACGGCTCAATCCGGGCGGAAGGCGCCGGAGACTTTTGCTTCGGTGCTGGCGGAGATGTCGGATCGGGCCGTAGGCAACTTTCGCTTGGTGATCACGCCGGGTGAGCCGGAACGAAGTATCGTCCTCGGCGGGGTGGAGGGGACGCTGACCTTGACTAGCCAATGGGTCACTGTGTCACGGGACCAGGACAGCCAACGCCGGATGAGGCTGTGCAACGAGCTGCAGGTGGTCAGGCAACGGCCCCAGGATAAAGATCCGGTCGTTCTGCAAGTGGCCGACTCGGACCGCCAACCTGCCGGGGTTCTTTCGGGGCAGCATACCTGGAACCGGCTGATTGCCGATTTCGTATCGGCCGTCCGCAATCAAGACCGGCGACACGCCAGCGTGCCTCACCTGCCCCATATCTCAGACGGCCTGGCGGCGCAGCGTTTGATCCAGGCCTGTGAGCTCTCCCACGCCGAAGGGCGGTGGATCGACCTGACCCCTCCAGGGCATTGACCTGACTGTGCCCGCGGGTAAGAACCCCGGAGGAGATCACCCGGGCAATCATTGCAAGCGGGCTGCTGGGCTCGTACGGCCACCGATGGGTCCGGTGCGGCCACCGTGGATCGCCAGCGGGATAGAGTGAGTTCCGGGGGCGGGTTTTGTTTGGATGCTTCCGGGCAGGTCTGCCCAACCTGAGACACCTGCATCTTATCGCACCCTATGGGCAGAGGAGCCTCGCTGATGTGGTTTCGCTTGGCCTTGGCGCTTTCGTTGCTATTGCTCCTGCCGCGGGGGACTGCCGCGGAGGAGACACCGAGAGAATTCTTCGAGAAAAGAATCCGTCCGGTTTTGGCCACTCACTGCACCTCCTGCCATGGTCCGGCCAGACAGGAATCGGGGCTCCGCCTGGATACCCGATCCTCCATGCTGAAGGGCGGCAGGTCGGGGCCGGTGGTGAAGCCCGGCCAACCACTCCAAAGTCGACTCTACCAGGCCGTCACCTATCGGGACCCGCAGTTGAAGATGCCGCCGCCGGGTCGTCTTCCGCCAACGGTTATTGAGGACCTCCGGATCTGGATTGAAGCGGGAGCTCCCTGGCCCGAGTCGGAGCCAGCCCCAATTCCCGGAACGTTTCCCGAAGCGTTCGACCTTGCAGCTCGCAAGCAGCGATACCCCTGGATCTGGGAGACGCCGCGAAGCCAACCGGCGCCCTCCACCCGTAACAAACACTGGCCCCGGGATCCCATCGACCGGTTTCTGCTGGTCAAACTGGAGCAAAAAGGCCTGCGCCCCGCCCCACCCGTGGACCGCCGGACCTGGCTGCGCCGGGTTTCCTTTGCCTTGACGGGCCTGCCTCCCACGCCCGAGGAGCTCCAACGGTTCGTCAACGACGAACGACCTGCAGCCCATGCCCGGCAGGTGGATCGACTTCTGGCCTCGCCCCGTTTCGGCGAACGCTGGGCCCGGCATTGGATGGACTTGGTGCACTACGCCGAATCGCGCGGTCATGAAACAGACTTTCTCATCGCCAATGCCTTCCACTATCGGGACTACCTCATCCGGGCCTTCAACCAAGATATTCCCTACCCGCAACTGGTTGCAGAGCACCTCGCGGGCGACCTGCTGCCGGCTCCCCGGCTGGATCCGGCCACCGGCTCCAATGAATCGGTCCTTGCCACCGGATGGCCCTTCTTCGGTGAGGAGGAGGATTCCCCGGTTGACCTGCGCCAAGATGAAATCGAACGACTCGACAACCGAATCGATGTGGTGAGCAAAACCTTTCTTGGATTGACGGTATCCTGCGCCCGCTGCCATGACCACAAGTTCGACGCCATTTCTCAGCGGGACTACTACGCACTGTTCGGATTCCTGCTGAGCTCCAGCTACCGACAGGCGCGCTTTCAATCCATGGAGCACAACCGGCAGGTGGCTCTCGAGTTGCAGACGCTCGCCGGAGCGTACCGGTCCCGGATTGTCAAAGCGGTGGGGCGGGCCCAGAAGCCGTATTTGCAACAAACGGCAGCCTACCTCATGGCAGTCCGGAAACTGATCGAAGCCGAAAGGGAAACCGGATGCCGCTTCGACGACGGCGGTTCGCTGCTGGAGTCGGTAGCCTGGCCCAGGCGCCTCGAGGTGAAGCTCCTGAGGCATTGGGCCGAGGCCGTCAAGAGCGCCTTGGGAAACACGGCCGACCCGCTGCATCCCATTGCCCGGGTGGTTCAGGATTGGAACCCCAGCCATCCTCAAGGCGTTTCAGCCGTCCTGAGGAAGGTGTTCGATCCCTGGAGAAAGCAACCCAGCCTGAAGGAGGTCTTGCAGGCATCGGACGCTCGGATCATTCTGGATTACTCGAAGTTGGGCCCGCGCGATTGGCGGGTGGACGGACCCGGCTTTGGCAGCGCTCCTCGAAGGGTCGGGGAGGTGCGATTGGGAAGGCGTTTGACCTCTCCCGTCGCCCGTGTATTCCACCATGCGGGCGCCCACAAGGACCCGGTCTGGGACGTCCTGAAGCTGTTGCCGGGAACCGAACGGGATCCCGAGCGCCTCCGGAACTGGGTGCGTGCCGGCCGCTCCCTGCGCACGCCCACCTTTACCCTGAAAACAGGTAAACTCTACTATCTGACCAGGGGGACGGGCCGGGTCTACGCCACCGTCGATTCCTACACCCTGCAGGAAGGCCCTCTCTACGGGGAGCTGGCTCGCCGCTGGAAAGACGTTTCTGAGCTGCGCTGGATCGAGCAGGACCTGACCGATCACCGCGGCCATCGGGTTCACCTGGAGTTCAGCCCCGAAGGATCGGATGACCTGGAGATCGCCATGGTCATCGAAGCGGCACGCAAGCCCAATCCCTATGCGCCTCCCAACCAGCTCCTGATCAGCAGACTGGCAACCTGCCGCTCCCTGCCTTCCCTGGCCCGGACCTATCAAGAGCTGTTGCTGGAAGCTTCCGAGCGCCTGGCTGGGGACTCCATTGCCGGATCGCCCCAGTCCGCTTCATTTGCCCGGCTGGCCGACTGGTTGGTTCAGCACCCGGAAATCAGCCTGGGTCCACCTTCGGAACGGAAAAAGCGATTTCAGGCGCTGGACCCATTCTTCTCCGAGCAAAGAGAACTGTTCAGCCGGATTCAAACCGTCTCCGCCACCGCCCCTGCCCTGCTGGACGGCAATGGAATCGACCAGCCCCTGCTGCATCGGGGACAGGTCCTTCAGCCGGGTCCCCGAGTCCCGCGGAGATTCCTGGAATCCGTCGCCGGACCGGAACCGCTGGCGTCCAGCGGTGGCAGCGGCCGCCTGCAACTGGCCGAAGCCCTGACCGCTCCCTCCAACCCATTGCTGGCCCGGGTGTGGGTGAACCGGGTCTGGCACCATCTCTTTGGGCGGGGTATCGTGGCCTCGGTGGATAACTTCGGCTGGTTGGGGGAACGTCCCAGCCACCCGGAACTGCTGGACCATCTCTCCCACTGGTTCAGGGTAGAAGCAAGCGGTTCCCTCAAACATTTGATTCGCAGAATCCTGCTGTCGCAATCCTATCGAATGTCCAGCAAGCCATCGGGCCGTCTGGCCGCCCGGCTCGACCCCGAAAACCGGCTGTTGCATCGCATGAACCTGCGGCGGCTGGAGGGAGAAAGCATCCGGGATGCCGTCTTGGCAATCTCGGGACGTCTCAATCTGCAGATGTCCGGGCCTCCCGTGCAGGTTCACAAAGACGATGTCGTCCTGTTTCGAGGCGCTCCCAAAGAGCTGGGGCCCCCGGACGGAGACGGACGCCGCAGCGTTTACCTGGCTGCGCGGCGAAACTTTCTGTCCTCGCTGCTGCTGACCTTTGACGCACCCAAGCCCTTCGCCACGGTGGGACGGCGCAACGTTTCCAACGTTCCGGCCCAGTCCCTGGCTCTGATGAATCATCCCTTTTTCCAGGAGCAAGCCCGGAGGTGGGCCCGCCGGCTGGAGGAGACGGTTGGCGATCGATCTCCTGCCCTGCGCATCCGGCGGATGTACCTGGAGGCTTTTGCCAGGCCTCCCACCCCGGCTGAACTGAAGGCCTGCCTGAGATCGCTCGACCGGATGTCACGGCTGCTGAACCGTCCGACCCCCGGGCTATCGGTCTGGGAGGCGCTGAGCCACGCCCTTTTCAACGTGAAGGAATTGATCTATATTCGATAGTCGCCGACTGAAATCCAGACACAACCTGTCGGGGTGAACCTCTCAATGGACACCAGCCCCACACCGCTGTCCCGGCGCCAGATGCTTCGCTGCTGTTCCACGGGTTTCGGCGCCCTGGCCCTGTCGGCGCTCCTGGCCGATCCCACCTATGGAACCACCCTGCAAACGGGAACCAAGCCGGGCGGTGCCGCGGCTCCAAGGTTACCCCATTGGCGCCCCCGGGCTCGCAACGTCATCTTCCTCTACATGGAAGGGGGTGTTTCGCAGGTCGACAGCTTTGACTACAAGCCCCTCCTGAATCGCTACCACGGCCGGGCTCCTCACGAAGTCATCGGAGAGCTGGAGGCAACCCAGTTCCAGGAGGTGGGGTCCATCCTCCAATCGCCCTGGAACTTTCGCCGCCACGGCCAAAGCGGTCTGTGGGTGAGCGATCTCTTCCCGCACATTTCCCGGCAGGTCGATGACCTCTGCATCATTCACTCCCTCACCTCCAAGTTCCCGGAACACACCAGCGCCAATTATTTTCTGCACACCGGCGTCGGGATCCAGGGCCGGCCCAGCCTGGGGTCCTGGAGTGTCTACGGACTGGGCAGCGAAAACCGGAACCTTCCGGGGTTTGTCGTGCTGAACGGGGGCTTGATTCCCTCGGGCGGGATCGACTGTTTCACCAACGGGTTCCTTCCAGCGACGTATCAGGGCTCGTTGTTTCAGGCCAAGGATCCTCCGGTAGCCAACCTTCGATCCCACCAGAGTTTGCCCCGGCTCCAGTCGGCCAACAGGGACCTGGTGAGGGATCTGGACCGGCTTTCGCTGCAGCAGATGGGAGAAACCGACGCCCTGGAGTCGGCCATCGCCAACTATGAGCTGGCTGCCCGCATGCAGATGGAGGTTCCCGGTCTGATGGACATCAGCCAGGAATCTCCATCGGTGCAACAACAATACGGCCTCGAAGAGGCCTATGAACCCACCCGTCAATTCGGCCGGCAATGCCTGATTGCCCGGCGGCTGGTGGAACGGGGCGTCCGCTTTGTGGAGTTGACCTGTCCCAGTATCCCGGGGATCTCACGTTGGGACGCCCACGCTCAGCTCAGGAAAAACCACAGTCTGAACGCCTTGGCCACCGATCAGCCGATCTCGGCGCTGCTGACCGACTTGAAGCGCTGCGGCCTGCTGGAGGAAACCCTGGTCCTCTGGTCGGGTGAGTTCGGCCGCACGCCGTTTGCCCAGAAGGAGGACGGACGCGACCACAATGAGTTCGGATTCACCCTGTGGATGGCGGGTGGCGGGGTGCGGGGCGGACTGACCTACGGCAGGACCGACGAGTGGGGATACAAGGCGGTGGAGAACCGACTGGAGATGCATGACTTCCACGCAACCATCCTGCACCTTCTAGGGCTGGACCACACCCGACTGACCTATCGTTTTGGCGGACGGGATATGCGCCTGACCGATGTTTACGGAAGAGTTGTCAAGGAAATCCTGGCCTCCGCCTGACCAGTGCCCCCTGCTGCTTCATGGCTCGCGACCCTGCCCTGCCGTGCGGATGATTCGAGGGAAAAAACCCAATCGTCAATAAAGACGAACCACGAATGAACACGAATAAACACAAATAGACAAGAAAACACATGGACCTCCTTCAACGACAAACGGCACCAAAATGCTTCTGCAACTTTGTTACCTTGGTTTGACTTCGTGTCCTTCTTAGATAACCCCTCGATATCGGTTGTCGCACCCCCCAATCAACAATTCATCAATCAGTTTATTGGTGTTCATTCGTGTCCATTCGTGGTTCGCCGTTTTCCTTTGTGGATAACTCTTATCGGTCCTTGTTGCGTGTGTGGAAAACTCTTCCCCCTCCACAACCTTTGGCGGATCCCTCTTGAGCCTTCTCCAACCCCTTAGTGGCCCTTCGTCGTTCTTCGTGCCCCTTCGTGGATATCTTTTTTCCTTCATTGCTTGTTGGATTAATGCACGGCCGACTTATTCCTTCTCAGCCAGGATTTGAGCCAACAACTCGGGATCGACGTTTCCGCCGCTGATCACGGTGACGCTCTGCCTGGCGGGCGGCAACTCGTGTTGATGGTAGAGGAAGGCGGCAAAGGGCACCGCACCGCTCGGCTCCACAACCAGCCGGGCGTCCAGCACCAGCCTCCTCAAGGCCTTGCGAATCTCCTCCTCGCTGACGGTGATGATATCGTCCACGAAGGTCTGAATATGTTCGAAGGTGATGTCGCCGATCCGGGTGGCTCTCATGCCGTCGGCGATCGTTCTGCGGGTCTGTTCGATGGGAAGTTCCACAATCCGGCCGCTTCGCAAGCTGGCTTGAGCGTCGTTGGCCCACTCCGGCTCCACACCCACCACCTGAATGCCGGGGCGGCTAAGCTTCAAGGCCGCCGCCACTCCGCTGATGAGGCCCCCGCCGCCTATGGGAACCAGGACCAGTTCCACGTCGGGGAGATCCTGCAGGATCTCGAGACCCACCGTGGCCTGGCCGGCGATGATGGTCTCATCGTTAAAGGGCGGCACCATGGCCAGCCCCCGCTCGGCCGCCAGAGTTTCGGCTGCAATCCGCCACTCCTCTTCCCCTCCCTCCTCCACGGTGACGATCTCGGCGCCCAGGTCCAGGGTCTTGGCGCGTTTAATGGCGGGCGCCCGGGCCGGCATGACGATAACCGCCCGAATGCCCATGGCCCGGGCGGCGTAGGCCACACCTTGGGCGTGATTGCCGCTGGAAAAGGCGATCACGCCCTGCCGCCGCTGGTCCGGAGAGAGCGAGGCGATCTTGTTGTAGGCGCCGCGAAGCTTGAAGGCTCCCACGGGTTGGAAGCTCTCCGGTTTTGGATACGTCTGCCGGTCGCTGGAGAAGTCGGTATAGTGCACCAGTGGCGTGGTGACCGCCACTCCCGCAATCCTGGCTTGGGCTGACTTGATGTCTTCCAGGGTGATCATGGAGCCGCTTCCTCTTGCGTGTCCCCACTTGCGGCTGTTCGGCTGGCTGGATGAAGCCGCTACGGCGTTCCCCTGATGTCGGACTCGGGAATCACCAGGGGTGCCCCAGAGTTGTCAATCGGCTGCAAAGCAATAGAAATAGCCGTTGCCTCCGGTACCTTGCAGGTTGGCTTGACTGCAACCCCGAGAACCGTGAGAGGAGTTCCAGGAGGTCGGCTTGGAGCCGCCGCCAATCCGGTCGTGGTGGCCGACCTGGGCGCTGCCCTCGCCGTTTCCGGTCCAGTTCCGGCAGGTGTGGTCTTCGCCGTCAGTGAAGGCAGTGCCGTCCTCCTGGGTGCCGGTCAGGATGTCATGCTGGTTGGGAGTGTCCCCCCGGCCGTTGACCGCCTCGCCCTTCTCGCTAAGTGAATTCTCCTTGCTCAGCTTGTTGTTCTCCGAGTGCAAATCGGCGACATCCCCGGCAACCTGGACACCCTTGGCGTTGTACCAGGGGCCGGAGCCGATTCGGTCGCGAGCATTGATCGCAGGCTCGTCTCCGGAAGGGCTGGCGCTCAGGTAGGCCCGCCAGCTCCGGTTGCCTGCTCCCGCGGCTTCAGCCAACTCCTGACAGTGGGCATCGGCGCCGGCCAAGCCGCCCAGGTTGGCCCCGTCACCAGGACCGCTGCTGGTGATGAAGAAGCTCAATTCCGTTTTCTCCTCGCTTGCCGGCTCTGTTGCCTTGGGCGGTTCCGGAGGGGAGGCACAGCCCCCTGACATCACCAACGCCATAATCAGCACCGTTTTCTTCATGGTCCTCCCCTTTCACTCGCCCGGACGTGGGCGGAATCCATTGTGACTTCAGTTGCTTACCCTGGATGCATTCTATATGACCTGCCTGTCGCGGCGAAACCCTGCGGCGTGAAAAAGAGGGACCTCCAAGTCATTGCCGGCTACAAACCCGTGTCATTGCCGGCTACAAACCCGTGGGAAGAGGTGGGGCCCGCATTTCCCGCCGGGCGTGGTGCACTCTTGAGAAGAGTGCAGGGAGCGAGGCGAGTGCAACGCTTGAGAAGAGTGTAGGATGGCGAAGAAATTTCCCCTTCATCAGGCGCTCCCGACCGAAGAACATCGCAGGACACCACGTTCGAGGGGCCCGTGCGGGCCAGAGACAAGCCAGAGCAGTCGCGGCACCCTCCGTAACCGCAAGACACCAGAACCTGGCCCATAGAGGGCTGAAGAAAAACTGCCTTTACAGCGATGTATCCAGCGGCTCGCTGAGAAATGCAGGGCACAAGACGACGTTTTTCCAGGGCGCACTGAGTCATCCGGATTAGGCCTGTTTTTCAGGGGCTTTCTCGGATATCATCTTTAGTGTTGATTCTGTGTAAATTTGCGAAGATTGCGTGTGCACGCTTTTGCCGTGAGGAAGGGGACGGGGGAAGAGCCCACTGAATAAGTGAACTCATGAACTTATATCGATTTTGTCTTGGCTTGAGCGCCCTGCTTGTCTTCTCCAGTCCGCTCGCCGCCCAGAGGTTGGACAACACCCGCTACTATGTTAGCGGGCACGTCCTCTTCCCACACGCCTCGACCTGTCTAAGGGCAGTGATCGGACGATCATGAGCCCGGACGACTTTCCGTTGGCCAATCGAGGTGTGCCGGTCGCGTTTTTCTCCCAACTCTACCAATTTTGGTAGGGACTGGGAGGCGCAATTACAATATACTGACCCAGAACGCCTTAACGTCAAAAATACCGTCGCGGCGGCATCCAGGTGACCGCAATAAAGCTGCGAGTCATGGTCCTGTGCATCCCGCGGTTGTGGAAAATCAGAGTTAAGGTCCGAGCATGCAAGGAAAATTCACCGATTTAATAATTTAGTTGCACGTAAGGTAGTTGCACGAAGGTAAAGTTACCGTATAGTAGATGCAAATTTTTCGGTATGGCAACGTAAACGGGTCTACTGTACCGTTCTCGTTTTTTAAACCAACAGTCATCCCAGAGTAGGTGGGAAAATCCATGCTGCATAGACTTGGTGTCCTGACGGTTGTGCTACTCCTGGTCGGGGTTCCCGGCGTTGCCCATGCTCAGGGAACCGCTACCTTGAGAGGCGAGGTGAGCGACAACTACGGCTCGGTCATCCCGGCCGCAGAAGTATTTGTGACCAACAATGCCACCGGAGCGGAGGTAACCGTCTCGACGGATGCCGTCGGCGGCTACGCATTGACCCTGCAGCCCGGGACCTACACGGTAACAGTGGAGGCTTCCGGCTTCGAGCCCGCCAGCGCCAGCGACGTCGAACTGATGGCCGGCCAATCGGTCCTGCGCAACTTCTCGCTGGAATTGGGGGCCGTCACCACCTCCATCGTGGTGGTGGGAAGCCGGGCCGAGCCAAGGTCGGCGACCGAGTCCACCGTGCCGGTGGACGTCATCCGCCCCGAGGACTTTTCCAACCAGGGAAGCCGGGACTTGGCAGCCCAGTTGCGGACGGTGATTCCCTCCTTCAACATCAACACCCAGCCGATCAGCGATGCGGCCACCGTCGTCCGGCCGGCCAACTTGCGCAACCTGGCCCCCGACCACACCCTGATCCTGGTCAACGGGAAGCGCCGCCACCGCTCGGCCGTCATCACCTGGCTGGGGAACGGGATCGCCGATGGCTCGCAGGGGCCCGACATCTCGACGATTCCATCCATTGCCATTCGGCAGGCCGAGGTTCTCCGTGACGGTGCAGCCGCGCAGTACGGCTCGGACGCCATTGCCGGAGTCATCAACTTCCAGCTGAAGAACGCTCCCTCGGGAGGCAGCCTGGAAGTCCAGACCGGAGGGTTCCTCAATTCAAATCCGGGGGACACGGCGACCTGCGGATCTGGGATCATCGGCGACATCAAGCACTCCTGTAACGGGATCGGCGGACACGGCCAGACCTTGTCGGTCGCCGGAAACATCGGGATGCCGCTTGGATCGAACGGTTTTGTCAACCTCAGTATGGAATACGGCCACGCCGAACCCACCAACCGCGCCATCCAGCGCGAGGACGCTTCGAGCATCATCAACGCGGGTAACACGAATTTGCGCAACACGGCCCAGGTCTGGGGGGCCCCAAGGATCAACCGCGACGTCAAGCTGTTCGGCAACTTCGGCCACATGTTCGAGAACAATTTGCAATTCTACGGTCACGCCAACTACGTTACCCGCAAGGTGACCGGCGGCTTTTACTTCCGGAATCCACACACCCGCGGCGGGGTTTTCCGCGGTCCCAAGGTGAATGGCCTCCCCACGCTGCTCGTCGGCGACCGGGTCTGGGCCGAGACTGACAGCCGCGAGACTCCTCCCGGACGTGAGCCGGGAGCCGGCGGCTGCCCCATCGTCCCGATTGTCGACAACGTGCCCGATCCCGATGCACTCGCGGCCGTCGAGGCCGACCCGAACTGCTTCACCCTCCACAGCCGCTTTCCCGGAGGATTCACCCCGCAATTCGGCGGTGACCTGATTGACTACTCGCTGGTCACCGGCCTGCGCGGCTTCGCCAGCAGCGGTTTCACCTGGGACGCCAGCGCCAGCATCGGCACCAGCGAGATCGATCAGTTCATTTTCGATACGGTCAATGCGTCCCTCGGCTACGACACCCCGACATCCTTCAGGCCAGGCATCTACCGCCAGGACGAAATCAATTTCAACTTCGACGTTTCCTACCCCCTCCACGAATACGTGCACACGGCCGCCGGCACGGAGTGGCGGCAGGAGAAGTTCACGATTGGCGCCGGCGGTCCGTCGTCGTGGGAGATCGGTCCCTATGCCGTGCAGGGGTTCAGCTCCGGTTCGAACGGCTTCAACGGCTATCGGGCCGACACCACGGCGGGAGAGTGGAGCCGCAGCAATGTCGCCGTCTACGGCGACGTCGAGTTTGGCGACCCCGGCAAGAAGTGGACGGTCGGTACGGCCGTCCGGTTTGAGGACTTCGACGACTTCGGCACCACCATCAACGGCAAGATCTCGGGGCGCTTCGAGCTGAGCGATCGCGTCGCCCTGCGCGGCGCCATCAGCAGCGGGTTTCGGGCGCCGACACCGGGGCAACAGCATGCATTCAACGTGACCACGGCCTTTATCGGCGGGCAGTTGACCAACAACGGCGTGGTTCCCTCCACCTCGGCGGTGGCTGTTACGCGCGGCGGCGGCCAGCTCCAACCGGAGAAATCACGTAACTACAGCACGGGCATGGTGGTTGAGAAGGGCCCCCTCACCTTCACCGCCGACTATTTCCGGATCGACATCGCTGACCGCGTTTCCCTGTCCCAGGAAATCAACTTGTCGGAGGGGGAGATCTTGACGCTGCTGGATGAAGGGATTCCCGAAGCACGCAATTTCCCCGTGTTCCGGTTCTTCCTGAACGACTTTTCGACGACGACCCAGGGCATCGACCTGATCTCAACGATGGTGTTCGGGAAGACGACCTTCAGTGGGGTCTACAATTACACGGATACAGCCGTCAAGGACATTGATTCGTCGGTGATCGACACTTTCCGCATCACTACGCTGGAACGGGGGCTGCCCAACACGCGCTGGAACTTCACCGTCAACCACGACGGCGGACGGTGGAACCTGATGGGCCGCTTGAACTACTTCGGTGCGTTCTGGGACAGCGAGGACGGGCGCAACGCGAACGATGTGGCTTCGGATGTTGTGACAGAGTCCTGGCTCTACCCCTCCTATGCCGGCAAGGCACTGCTGGATCTGGAGCTGGGTATCCCGTTCGGAGATAACCTCAAACTGTCCCTGGGGGGTGAAAACGTGCTGAATACCTACCCCGAAGTGAACCAGTATGGCGCCCAAACGGTGGGCAACAAGTACGGGCAGTTCTCGCCCTTCGGGTTCAACGGCGCCTACTACTACGTACGTCTCAACTACAGTTGGGGTAAGCTTTTCTAGCCAGCCAGACGGCCCAGCAGGAGGTCACCAACAGCTATTCCCTGGCCCCCCCAACCTCAACCCCGGGGCCTCTGCTTGGTTGTGGACAGTCTCAGCGAGCCTGAAGGTCGCTGGAAATCGGTGTTGACGGAACTCGCCGCCCGAAGGTCCGGACATCGGCCTGTCTGGTTTCGTCCCTTCGGGTTCAACGGCGGTTTTGGGCTACCCGCAACTCAACCATTGGGCCAGCGCCTTGTCCGGGTTGGCCAGTTCCTCGATCGAGTCATACCAACTGGCGTTCCAGCTGCATTCCGGAAGGCCGGTGAACACCATCAGGTTGAGAGGGTAGCCTTCGCTGTCGGTGCAACGCCGGAAGTCGTCCCGAAACAGGAATACCGGCTTCCCCCAGGCAATCGCCATCCCCAGCTCCACCATCACCCCCTCGTCCGGGGGACAGCCGTTGACCACTGCAAACAGCCCATCCGCCTCCCGCACGTCGCGAAGGTCAGCCTGACCGATCCGATAGGCCCAGTGCGGGCTGCTCCGGTCGATCTGGTTGTTGCGGGCAAACGGCTCCCACACCTGGGCGCCCATCGATTCCAGGGCCTCCACCAGATCCTGTAACGGTCCCGCGCGCTGCTGCGCCGAGAATCCGTACGGATTGGCCAGATAAAGGGTCTTTTTCGTCAGCATGTTCATCTCAGCAAACCTCTCGACCCGAGGGGCAACAAAGGCCCCTAACCACGCCGCCGCCAAGGCGGGGCGGCCGCTGCCGCTGATATTGACTCACGGGGGGCGGTGTTTGCCCCCCACCGGCTCGACTGCGGGCTCCGCCCTGGTCTCGCCGACTCCCCCTTGAGGGGCGAGTGATCTTGAGGCCTGCACAAGGCGCTCGAGTATCACTCCCCCCTTGAGGGGGAGTCGCAGAAGCCGAGCCATCAGGCGAAGGCTGATGCGGTGGGGGGGCCAACCAATACCCGCCGCCTTGCCCGGGCCAGCTGACAGTCACTCACGGGACGCCGCGTTTGCCCCCCCCCACCGGCTCGACTGCGGGCTTCGCCCTGGTCTCACCGACTCCCCCTCCAGGGGGGAGTGATCTTGAGGCTTGCATTAGGCGCTCGGGTACTCCCCCCCTGAGGGGAAATCGCAGAAGCCGAGCCGCCAGGCGAAGGCTGATGCGGTGGGGGGTGGACGCCGGGCCGCCAGGGTGTTGAAGCTATATATTGATCTGTTGAGTATCGAATACTTGCAAGGTAGTGTGGCGGAGAGAGCGGGATTCGAACCCGCGTTAGAGTTTCCCCTAAACACGCTTTCCAAGCGTGCGCCATCAGCCACTCGGCCATCTCTCCCCGTTCAATTGTCGCCCGATTGTAATGAAAACCCGGGGCGGCGTCCAGAGGGCTTCGGATTCAGGCCCGGCGGCGCAGCTACGTGGCCCGGTGGCGTGGGACTGCCCCAATCCGCGGGCTGATGCCCACGGCCGGCAACGGCCTTGCCTCCCTCACAGAATCCGGACCCGGTCACCCACGGAGATGGAACCTCCCGACTCGACGCTTGCGAGCATTCCCCTCCGTCCATGCAACTCCCGCTGCAGGCCGGCCCGGATTTCATCCATGCGGCTGCAAGGCCGGCAGGGCGTGGTGATTCGCAGGCGCACCTCCGAACCGATCTGCAGGATGCGGCCGTGATCGAGGCCATTCAAGGCGATGCCGCGAATGGTCAGGTTTTCCTTGACCTCGCCGATACGCAGGTTCATGGCTTGCAGCGTTTCTTCCTCGATAAGGAGAACCTGGCGCTCACTCCCTGGCCGAGCGTGGTGATCCTTCTCCAAACCCAAATCCTGAATGAGCCTGGCCGGATTGACCGGTTGCATGGGCCGGCGGGACCCGGGACACCGCTGGACGCTGACAAGGACTCCTTCGTGGGAACTCATGGAACATTCCTGGACATTTCCAATTCTCACCACCGGCCGGGTCAAAGATTCCGCCCCATTTCCAGGCCGGTCCGCAGCCGGAATCCCCGAAGCCGGCCAGATTCCCGCCGTCGCCCGGGCGTTGCCAACGTTCCGGCCCTCCGGGCATCCTCAAGTTGACCGGCCCCCGGCCATTCATTAAGATGGGCACCCCGGTCGGCTTCCGTGTTCTCCTCGGCGATACCTCTCGGATCAATGGGACAATCGGCCTCTCAAATTGCCTCTGAACTGGCTTCTCGGACCCCACACAGGCTCGAGGGCCGACATTCGGGGCGAGCGGCCGTTCTGATGCCGATCTGGGAACGAAGGGAAGCCTTGTATTTCCTGCTTACCCGGCGTACCGAAACGGTGGAAACCCACAAGGGACAGATTTCCTTTCCCGGAGGCATGCGGGATTCGGAGGAGGAGCCCCTGGTTCGGACCGCGCTGAGAGAAACGCAAGAAGAGATCGGACTGCCGGAATCGCAGATACGGATCCTGGGGCAGTTCGACGACTACCTGTCCTCCACCGACCTGATTGTCACGCCATTTGTCGGCTGGGTCTCCCCGCCTCTGGAGCTGAGTCCCAACCCTGAAGAGGTCGAAGAGATTTTGGAGGTCCCCTGGAGCCTCTTCCGAGATCCCAGCTTGTCCAGGACCGAAACCCTCCACCGACTGGGCCGGGACATTCTGGTCTACCACTACGATTTTCGAGGCCGAGACGTCTGGGGGCTCACGGCCCTGATCATCCGGGATTTCCTGAACCTTATCGATGCGTCCCCGCCCGGAAGTTAAGGCGAGCCCACATTTCTCACTCCTCTTTCAGACGCCTTTCCATCAAGTCTTTCACGGCGTCCGTCGGGTCCTTGCGGTGGTGGAGCAGCAGGTTCATCTGCTCGGTGATGGGCATTTCCACTCCATAGCGTTCAGCCAGCTTCAAGGTGGCCCCGGTGGCGGGAATTCCTTCCGCCACCGTGCGCATTCCCTCCGTGATATCCGCCAACCCGCACCCCTGTCCCAACTGGAAGCCAACCCGGCGATTGCGACTGAGTTCGCCGTGGCAGGTCAGTACCAGATCCCCCATGCCGGCCAGACCGGCCATGGTTTCAGTCCGGCCGCCGCAGGCCACAACCAGACGTGTCATTTCAGCCAGACCGCGCGTCACCACCGCCGCGACGGAGTTGCAACCCAAACCCATTCCGGCACACACTCCGGCGGCGATGGCGATCACGTTCTTGACCGCACCGCCCAGTTCCACGCCGATGATGTCGGAATTGGTGTAGAGACGAAGCGAGGGGCCGGAGAACTCGGTTTGCACCAACCGGTTGACGGTTGGGTCGGGTCCGGCCACGACAATGGCCGTCGGATCGCCCCGAGCCACCTCCCTGGCAAAGGAAGGACCGGAGATCGCGGCGATTCGAGGCCGAAAAGAGGGTGAGATCACGGCTTCCATCACCTGGGACATCCGCTGCAGGCTGGTGCTTTCGATCCCTTTGGTGGCGCTCACCAGAACAGACTCGGGACGCAGGTAGGGCAGCATCTCCCGGTAGAGCCGGCGGCAACAATTGGCCGGGACGGCCGTCACCACGATTTCGGCCCCTTCCAGACCAAATGCCAGCGAATCTGTGGCGACGACTGTTTCGGGGATCGAAAAATCACTGAGGTAAAGAGGGTTGCTCCGCCCCGCATTGATGGCCGGGACCAACTCCGGCTCATAGACCCAGAGTCGAATCCGGTGTCCCATTCTTGCCAGTGCAATGGATAGGGCTGTACCCCAACCACCCCCGCCAATGATCGCCACCCGCTTCATGGTCCTCGCCCCGTCGGCCGTCCAGCGCTCCAGCCTACCCTCGTGCAGGACTTCCTGTTTGTGGTCTAGCAGCGACCCGGTGAGCACTCCGGTTAGAGCAACCTGCGCCGCACCATGTCCAAGGCCGTCTGGGATGCCCAGAAACGGATCTTCTCCCGATCGCCGCTGAATCGACACTCCCGATGCTCGACCTGGTTTTCCATGGCGAGGGCCAGATGCACCAGCCCCACTGGCTTTTCCGGGCTGCCGCCGGATGGCCCTGCCACGCCCGTCACTCCAATGCCGATGCTGGCTGCGGTCCGATCACGAATTCCTTCCGCCAAGGCCTTGGCCACCTCCGCACTGACGGCGCCGCCCATTTCCAAAAGCAGAGGCGGCATCCCGGTAAATTCCACTTTGGACCGGTTGCTGTAGCAGATGACACCGCCGAGAAAATACCTGGAGCTGCCGGAAACCCTGGTGATTCGTTCGGCAAGCAGACCTCCGGTACAGCTTTCAGCCACGGCCAGAGTCTTTTTTTTTCGGAGAAGGCATTCCCCGACGACCTGTTCCAGGCTCTCGTCACCGGTGGAGAAAATGAAATCCCCCAGCTCGATCTGGATCCGATCAGCCACCTTCTGAACCAACGCCATGGCTTCCTGCCTGGATGTGGCCTTGCCGGTCAGGTGAACCTGAATCTCTCCCTTGCCGGCTAAAATAGTGGTCACGGGGTTCTTGTACCGAGTATAGATCGGAGCAATCTGCTCGTCGAGCTGAGATTCCGCCATCCCGGTAGCCCTCAGGACACGGGTAAACAGATGAAAACCCTTCGAACGACGGTTGAGCAACGACAGGCAGGATTCCTCAAAAATCGTCTTCATTTCCGAAGGCACTCCGGGGAGCAGAATAATGACCGCGTCGCCTTCTTCCAGCCAAAGCCCCGGAGCGGTCCCCAGCCTGTTCTCGAGAACTCGCGCTCCCACGGGAACCAGGGCCTGGCGGGCATTGTTGGCGGGCATCTCCAGTCCCCGGCTCCGAAAGCGAGTCCGGATGCCCTGGAGAATGTCATCCTGCAGCACCATCTGTCTTTGGAGTACGCGAGCAAATACTTTCCTGGTAATGTCGTCTTCGGTCGGTCCCAGACCTCCGGTGGCGATCACCAGCGGGGACCGCTCCACCGCCGACCTCACCACCTGCTCCAGCCGGGATTCATGGTCCCCGGCAACCACCTTGAGATCGACTTCAATGCCGATGGAGTTGAGTTGCCTGGTCAGATAGAGGGAGTTGGAATCCACCCGGTGAGGAGTCAGCAACTCCGACCCAATGGCGATAATCTCTGCGGTTTCCATAGGATGGGGGAGGGACCTGGCGGGCTAGCCCGCATTTCTCACCGGGGGGCGTGACAATGGCGCAGGATTTTTCCCTTCAGCGCGTGCTCGCGAGCGAAGAGCGTAGCCGGAACACCGTGCGAGGGAGCATGTGCGCGCTGAAGGGAAAAAGACAAGCCAGAGCGCGCCCAGCGCCGTCTGTACCCACATGCCCTCAAAACAGGGCCAATAAGGCACTGAAGATAAACGATTTTTCATAATGTCGCCAGCGACCCGGTGAGAAATACGGGCTTGTGGGCACCAAGGGGCTGTCGCATCCTCCCCGGCCTTGGCTGCGTCAGGGCAGCGGCTTACCCTCGACTCCCAGGTGAATCTGATAGATGGAGCTGGTCGTGGCAAGATACATGTCCTGCCCATATCCGAAAGTCAAGCCGATGAGGTTGGAACCGCTGACAGCCAATGTGGCCTCGGCCTTGGGATCGATCTTCACCACCCCTCGCCGACCTGCCAGCGACGCCGCCACATAGAGGTTGCCTTCCGCATCAAAAGCCAATCCCTGAGGACGGCCCAAACCGGTAAAGAAAACTTCGACCTCGCCGCTGGCGTTGACCTTGTAAACATGGTCGCAGGTAGATGCGGTTGGTCCGGTCACAAAGAGACTGCCTTCCTGATCGAAGGCGAGGTGATAGGCCGAGACACTGGGTTCAAGAGTCGCAAAAACAAAGATCTCACGGTTTTTGTCGATCTTGAAAATGGTGCCGCTGCGGTCGCCGACGTAAAGGTTGTCCTCGCGGTCGAAGACGATATCGGTGGCCACCCCCATGCCCTTGGCATAGATCGCCGTCTCACCCTGGGGGGAAACCCTGAAAATGTTCCCATCCTGGCGGCTGGAGACAAACAGTTCGTCCCTGCCGTTGAGAGCCAATCCGGTTGGGTTGATGATCTCCGCGCCCAAGGGGTTGACGACCCCGGTCTGACTCACTTTAAAGATCGAGTTGGGAACCTTCTCGCCCTTGCGCCCGCTCATGGTCGAATAGAGATTGCCGCCCGAATCCAGGGCTGGATTGGCCACAGGGTGCAGATTGTCGGTCACCAGATTGGCCACCTCGCAGGTGACGTGATTGCTCTCCTGACCGTCAATGGCAATCCACAGTTTCCCGCTGCAGGCCTCCGACGGCACCTGCGCTACAATCAGGTCGGAGGCCACCGAAACCAAATGGCTGGGGGCCCGCTGAATCCTCACCTCGGGGCGCAAGAAGGACTTCAATTCCAAGCCACTGCAGCGAATGAAAATCTCTCCACCGGGAATGGCTGCTGCAGGTAACAGATCCAGGATTTTAACCATGGGTCAGATCGATGGGATGGACGGTGTCTGCAAGCTCTGTGGCATCACGCCAAGGAGAGCCAATAGATATTCAATCAGAAACAACAACAAGGAGGCATAAAAGCCGGCCGCCAAATCGTCGAGGACGATTCCGAACCCCAGGGGAACTTTCTCCAAGGACCTTATCGGGAAGGGCTTGGCAATGTCGAAGAAGCGAAAGAACAGAAAGCCGAGAAAAAGCAGGGTGAATCGGGGGTTCCTGAAGATCAAGCCAAAGGTCAGCAACTGACCCACGATCTCATCAATGACGACTTGAGGTGGATCCCGCTTACCCAGGACCGCTTCCGCCCGGGAGCCCGCCCAGATGCCTACGGCGCTAATGACCGCTACCACCAGCCAATTGACGAAGACCCGCTGTCCCCCGATGAGTTGCCAACGGGAGAGGAGCAAAATCAGCAGAATGCCCACAAAGGAACCGACCGTGCCGGGTGCTATCGGGAAATAACCGACACCGAATCCCGTGGCAATAACCAGGGCCAATCGGTCCTTGATGCCTGAAGGTCTGGTGACTGTCGGAGCCCCCATCTATTCTTCAGCCAGCGCTTCTTCAGCGTCCTCGATTTCGGGTGTGTTCTCCACCGGAACCGTGTAGTGGTCCGTCGCCCAGTTCCCCAAATCAAGCGTTTGGCAGCGCTCACTGCAAAACGGACGGTGGGTGTTCCCTTCCCACCGAACCGGCTTCCTGCAAATGGGACACTTCAATGCCATGCCCTTCTCCACAGGCAAGCGATAGCACCCGCCCGGGCCACTTCCAATACACTCCCCGAGCTAAACCAACCGGCCCACCAGATCATATTCCATGGCCTGGGTAATTTCAACGTTGCCAAATTCTCCTGAATCGGGGGGTGGGCCCTCCAGATCACTGATTAAAACCACGCCATCGATTCTGGGGGCTTGAGACTCCAGCCGGCCTTGCCAGAGCAGGTCGCTTTCGGCCGATTTTCCCTCCACCAGAACGGGTTGGCGCTCCCCCACCATACCCCGGTTCTTCCGTCGGGAAATTTTCGCTTGGAGGCCCATCAACCGCCGGCGGCGCCTTTCCACCAGGGATTGGGGCAGCTTCCCTTCCAGGCGGTAGCTGCCGGCCTCTTCCTCATCCGAATAGGCAAAGGTCCCCAGACGATCGAACTGGATCGTCTCCACAAAGCGGCACAGCTCCGCAAACTCCTCTTCGGTCTCGCCGGGATAACCCAGGATCATGGAGGTCCGCAACGTAATCCCCGGAACCCGTTCCCGAACCCGATCCAACAGCCGGGAAAGGCTGGAGCTGTTCCCTCCTCGCTTCATCGATCTAAGGATCCTCCCACTGGCATGCTGGAGCGGCATGTCCAGATACCGGCAGACCTTCTCCTCGTCCCGCATGGCCGCCAGCACATCCTCCCCGAGCTGTGAAGGAAAAGCGTAGAGGAAGCGAATCCACCCGATGCCCTCCACCCTGGCCAGTTCCCTCAAGAGCCGGGAGAGCCCCTGCTTGATTCCCAAATCGGCCCCGTACAGGGTGGTCTCCTGAGAAATCAAGACGATCTCCCTTGCTCCGCCGTCGGCCAGAAATCGGGCTTCCTTCAGGACGGAAGCCATGGGACGGCTGCGATGAGGGCCGCGAATCCTGGGGATGACGCAAAAGGAACAGGGGCGATCGCAACCCTCGGCAATTTTGATGTAGGCCGTGTGGCCGGGAGTCGTCAGCAGGCGGGGGGTTCTTTCGTCGTAAAGGTAATAGGGGTTCTCGATTCGCGGCCGGGCGCGATTCTCGCAGACGTCGATGATGGATTCCAACTGAGTGGTTCCCAGGACGGCATCCACCTCGGGAATCTCGGTTTGAATTTCATCCCTGTAGCGCTCTACCAGGCAGCCGGTAACCACCAGCCGGGAGCACTGACCGCTGTTCTTGAACTCGGCCATCTCCAGGATGGTATCCACGCTCTCTTGCTTGGCCTTGTCGATAAAGCCGCAGGTATTGACCACGATGATGTCTGCCCGTTCGGGTTGCGGCGTGATCTCGTACCCTCTTCGACGCAGCAGCCCCAGCATGACCTCGCTGTCGACAAGGTTTTTTTCGCAGCCCAGACTCACCAAGCCTATCTTCTTCATAAAAATACTCTCGGAACGAGTTTGCAGGAAGGTCCCGGCCAAAGCTGCCAGGAGCCGACAATTTCTGAGGGGCGGTCGGAGAACCCTGCATGGCTCGCGCTACTCGCGAGGCCGCCTGTCATTCTAGCACTTGCCCCCAAATCAGCAAGGGGAGTCCGCCCCGTGTTTCTTCCCGGGCCGGTGCATGATCGGGGGGTTATCGATATCCCACCTTGTAGATCGCGTAGTCCTCGTATCCGGTGGTGACGCGGAGGTAACCGCTCAGTTCCCGATTCAGAGATTCGTCGCCGGTGTCAACCAGGAGAGGTCTGCCCCCCAGGGAAGCCAGCTTTTCTTTGGTGGCTACCACCAGGAGACCCTGCTTCCCGACCTGCCGGAGCACGGTGGGGCTGATTTGCTGGTTTCCCCGACCCAGAATATAGCCCTGTCCTCCAATAACGGTGATCACGATTCTGGCACGACGCCCGGCGGTCAGCTCAGTCAGCCGCCGCTCGGAGACGTCGCGGGCAACCAATCGGCGGTTGCAAACCACATCCACACCCAGCAGCGTGTTTGGAAGCCCCAACCTCTCCATGATGGATCGAGTGGTCGTCCCGGGTCCGATCACAAAAACCTCCGATTCCTGCATGGAATCGATGACGTCCTCAGCCATCCCGGCCAGAGCCTGAGCTTCGGACGCCATGCCTCCCGCCTTCATTCTTTGGACATACCGGTTTTCCACGGGTACCCGCAGATAACCGTAGAGCCTGGCGTCGACCACGCCTTGACGATAGGCCTCCTCGTCAATGTCCATGACCTCGCCCTCTCGAACGCCTCTCAACCGCCCCTCGAGAACCCCACGGGCCACCTCTCCGGCGTCCCGGGGTGTCACGGCGTAGACGGCTGAATGAATCTTGACTCCGGCCGGGATTCCCAGGGTTACCAGTTGGCGGCCCACGGCCTTGCACACATTCCGGGCGGTCCCGTCACCTCCCGCAAACAGGAGCAGGTCCACCTCTCGCTCCAAGAGCTGTCTGGCAGCCTGCTCGGTGTCTTCCCAGGTGGTTTCCCTTCCCGGCATGGAATCCAGAATCCGAGGGGCCAGACCGGCCCGACGGCAGACATCCTCCCCCATCTGCCGGGGACAGGTGATCCATTGCACCGGCTCTTTCATTCCCGCTAAGGCGGCCAGAGTCTGGCTGACCCTCTTCGGGGCTTCCGGAGTCGCACCCAGCTTTCGGGCCAGGCGCAGGACTTCAGGACCGTCACTGCCCTTGAGCCCGACCTTGCCTCCCATCCCGGCGACGGGGTTGACAATGAGCCCCACGCTCTTCATCGGCAATTATGGCGACCCGTTGCCGGCACCGGCCTGCTTTTTCCTCCGGTACTGGCGCCAGGTGACGGCGATTCTCTCCGGCTCGTCGATGCCGGGTGAGGGAACTTTGTGGACCACCGAGTTGTGGGGAGCGTTCTTGACGAATTCCGGATCCCGGTAAGCCTCCCGGGAAATTTGACGGAGGACGGCGATGTACTCGTCCAGATCGTCCTTGGAATAGGACTCGCAGGGTTCCAGGGTAAAAGGCTCCGGTACAATCCAGGGAGGATGACTCATCCAGTAGTGCTGCAGTCCGAAGTCGGCCATTCTCCGCATCACGTCTTCGGTCCCGACTCCGGTGTCCTGCTTCAGCTTGTCCCAGGAGTAGCGAACCTGCTCAAGGCGGCGTTTTCCTTCGGCATACTGAATGACGACCCCCGGGATCTCGCTCAGCTTCTTGAGCAGATAGTTGTTGTTGAGCACCGAGCACTCGGCGACTTCCCGCAGCCCGTCAGCGCCGTGCTGCAAGATCCAGGCATAGGCCCGCAGAATCGTGGGCGCATTTCCGAGGAAGCACCGTACTCTGCCAATGCTATCCGGCCGGTCATATTCCAGACGGTACTTCTTCCCGTCAAATGCCACCCGCGGGATCGGCAGAAACCGGCCCAGTTCCCGGACCACTCCGACGGCCCCGGTGGAATGCCCCATACAGGCATGGGGGGAGGAGAAGGTCTTGTGAATATTGAAGTGGCACAAGTCGAACCCGGCTTCCCTGGCTCGCGTGATGCCCAGGATCCCGTTGGCGTTGGCCTGATCGTAGGCACAGAGCGCCCCCACCCGGTGGGCGGCCTTGACGTACTCATCGATCCTGGGATTGTAGATTCCGGTATCCTCCGGGTTGGTGACAAAAATTCCGGCGGTGCGCTCGGACAGGGCCGCTTTCATGGCTTCCAGGTCGGGATATCCACTCTCGCCGGGCATGAGCGTGATCACTTTGAATCCGGCGGTGGCCGGACTGGCGGCATCACAGGGGTGCGAGAACAGGGTGGTAATGATTTCCGATCTTTTCTCATCCTTCCTGGCCTCGTGATAGGCCCGAACGATGCAAGCATTGGCGTAGACTCCCTGGGCGCCGCCCCCGGGTTGGAAACTGAAATGGTCCAGCCCCGAGATCTCCTTGAGGAACTCCTCCAACCGGAAATAGATCTCCAGAATGCCCTGAATGGTGTCCTCGTCCTGGAGGGGATGAACATCCCGGAGGCCAGGGTTTCCGACCAGTTGTTCGTGAACCTTGGGGCTGTATTTCATGGTACAGGTCCCCTCACTGGCATCGACGGTCATGTCCGCGCCCATGGTCTCCTGAGACAATCTCAGAAAGTGGCGGAGGACCCGAACCTGATTCACTTCGGGCAGTGCAGCCGGCTTCCGTCTTCTGAGGTTTTCCGGAATCCTGGAAACCCCGTCCCCAACCTCAGCCTCTATTTCCGTTTCAATCCTGGGGAGGAGAATTCCTCTTTCGCCGGGGACACTCATCTCGCAGATGATCTGCTCGTCCCACCTTGCCTGATGAAACTTCCGCAACAGCGTGGTCTTGTTCCTGCCCATCGAATCGTCTCCTGGGGCAACCGGTCGATGACGCTCAACCTTGCCCTGTAACAGTCTCCAAGGCGATGACCAGCCTGTCGATGTCTTCCTTCGTCATGATTTCGGTCACGCAGTAGAGGGCGCTCCGCCCCAGTTCCGGGAACTCCCGAGAGAGGTCCTTGCCACCGATGATCCGGTGCTCCAGCAGGGACTTGTTGACCTGCTCCACGCTCTGGCCGGTGTCTCGAAAACTCACCACGAACTCCTTGAAGAAGGGTGTGGGAAAGAGAACGTCGACACCCTCGATCCCGGCAATTCGCTTGGCAGCATACTGGGCCTTCTGCATGATGACCTGACCCAGCTCCTGCATCCCTTTCGGCCCTAACAGGGCCAGATAGACCCCTGCCGTGATGGCCCACAACCCGGTGGTGGTTCCCGTGTATTCCTTGCCCTTTTCCCGGGAACCGTAGGAGGTCCGTTCGAAAAGCACCTCTCCAAAGCCATATTCCCCTTCGCGAACCGTTTCGGTGAGACCAAACATCAAATCCTTGAATTCGGCGATATATCTCATGTCGTCATGGGTGGCGATAAAGCCTCCCTGTCCACCACCACAGAGCAGATGCATGCCCAGAGGATGAAAATCCCCGCAGGCGAAGGTGGCCCCGTAGCTTGCCGGGGGGGCCATCACACCCAGAGCGATGGGGTCGGTGTAGACCACCAGTTCGGCGCCCTGGGCTCGAACCATCCGGCTGACCTCCTCGGCTTGGGTTTCAATCACACCCAGGTAGGCGGGGTTTTCGATCACCACCGCCGCCGTCCGCTCGGTAAGCTTGGAACTCAGGTCGCGGATATCCACCAAGCCGGTTGCCGGATCCATCTCGATGAGCCCGATTTCGAGTGTGGGGTCCCTGCTCCCCTTGAGATAGTTCCTGATCACGGACAGGGTCTCCCAACCCATGGACCTGGGCAGGAGCACCTGAGGGCGTCCGGTGATCCGGGAGGCCATGCGCAGTGAAGTGGCGGCCGCCTGAGGACCGTCATACAGGGGGCAGCTCAGGACATCCATCTCCAGCAGATCCCCCATCAGACTGGCGTACTCGAAAAATGCCTGCCACTTGCCATGATCGGCATAGGACTCCCCCACGTAAGCCGTGAGGAACTCAGCACGGTTATTGATCTCGTCGCAGACCGCCGGCACGTAGTGCTGAGCACAGCCGGCCCCCAGAAAATTGAGGTGCTCCGAACAATTCCTGTTCTTCTGCAGCAGCCGCTCCACGTGCCTCTTGATCGACGCCTCGTCCAGAATGGGCTCCGGCAGATTCAGCCTTCTCCCAAGCCGCAAATGGCTCGGAATCTCGGCATACAGATCCTCGATGCCGGCGGCGCCTATCTCCTCGAGCATCTGCGCCTTGATTTCCGGGACCGAGTTTGGAATATAGGGATAAACGATTGGGTCGTTGCTCATCACCACTCCTGTAGCCCTGCCTGACGGCAAAATGCGGGACAGCGCCGGCAGTTCTACCTACTCACTTCACACCAATCCATGACCAGCAAGGCATAGGCCTTGGTCGCCACCATCAGCTCGTCGATTTCGACGTACTCGTCGGCAGCGTGTGCGACCAGGATGCTTCCAGGCCCGTAGACAATGCTCGGAATCCCCTGCGGGTTGAGAAAGGCCGCATCGCAAACCGCGTAAAATCCAGCGAACCTGGCTGGAACGTCGAAGCGCGTTCCCTGCGCGGCTTCCCCGTGGGCGGCTGCCATGGCTTGACAGATCGCGTGGCCGGGGTCCACCGAAAAGGCCGGCCAGTTGACCTTCCATTCCACCTTGGGCGGATGGTCCCGGAGCCACTCGTCCAACTCGCAGGCATGGTGGAGATAGTTCTCGAACTCCTGCCGGACCTCCTGGGGGGTATCCTGGGGGTGATACCACAGGCAATACTCGATCGTGCAGTAGTCCGAGATGAAAAAGGGCACCTGCACGCCGTGAGGGCCTCCCGAAATGACCCCCGGCAACATGGTGAAATGACCGGGCTTGAAGAGGGGATGCTTCTTGGTCAACCCCCACTCGTCTTCCAGCTTGCGGATGGCGTTGACCAGGTAGACGCCCTTGTCGATGGCATTGACGGCAACCTCGGCTCCGAGGCCGCCGGCCCGAAAGGTCTCTCCCCGGGTAGAGGCGTGGCCGGTCTTCCCTTCTACGGTCACACTGACCCACCACAAGCCCGGAGAAACCGGCACCACCGCCAGGGGGTGAGGCGGCGCCGAAGGCTCTGAGACCACCGCGGCGTCAGCCCGGTAACCCCTCTTGGGCAGATCGCCGGCGCCGATGGTGGCGCTGTCCATATTCTCTTCTCCCGCGGTGGCGCTGAGAGTCAGGTCCCCCTTGAGCCTGAGACCCACCGCCTGAATGGCTTTGACCGCCATCATCTGAGAAACCAGCGGTCCCTTCATGTCGCAGGAGCCCCGCCCGTAGATTCGGCCTCCCTCGACTTTGCCGCTCAGTGGATGGCCCGACTTCCATTTTTCGGGTAAACCGGTGGGAACCGTATCGATGTGGCCATTGAAAAGTAGCGACCTGCCTCCGCCGGCACCCTGCCAGACGCCGGCCAGATTGGCCCGTTTGGGCTCCACTTCCCATAGATCGACGTTGAGCCCAAGTTGTTGGTAGTGTCCGGCCAGGTACCGATTGGCTTCCGTTTCCCCGCCGACTTCCGCCTGGTAGTCCGTCCCCGGGTAACCCGGATTGATGCTGCGAATCTGCACCAGTTCACTGACGGCGTTCACAATTTCATCCTGCATGCCGTCAATGGCGTCCACAACGCTGCGCTTCTCAGCCTTGGTTGCCACTCCGCCCTCCTGTTTCAGAAAATCCCAATGGTTGGAGTAGTCTAACACCGTTTGTAGTGCTAAGTGGATAGCGCATAGAAGAACACTGAGGTTGTCCACCAAGTCCGCGAGGTCACACCGAGGTCACGAAATTATGTTCCCGGCGTTCGGTCTCGGCGTCGGGTATGAGTAGATTCTTGATTTACATGGATGGACAGGATAGACAGGATGTTTTGTCGCCAACCGGCTTCTCCCGAAAGAGTCCTTGCTCCGGAAAAGCCACAACGATCCTCTCGAATGATGCGCTCCGTCGTGTGGGGCGGGGGCCGGACTTGCCTGAAACACTTGAGCGTTATCCGCAAAGGACAAAAAAAATATCCACGAAGGGGCACGAAGGACCACGAAGGGCCACTAAGGGGAACTTCATTAAACAAAAAGCGAGCTAACACCAGGTAAGTGCCTGTATTCATGGGACATATACGTATGTCGAGGTGATAAAGGGCTGTATTATTGTTGCCATGTATTAAAAGATATGGCATAGTTCATTGAACTTATATACAATATCTTGTGTTGCATATGATGTTGCCATGTACCGGGTGCCGCCATGTCCATCCGCGTCCACGTTATCCCCAACCGCTCCAGCCCTCCTGCCGTCCTCCTCAGAAAAACTTGGCGCGAGGGGAAACGAATCCGGCGACAGACCCTCGCCAACCTTTCGAAAGTCCCCAAACCGGTCGTCGACGCCATCCGCGCTTTCCTCCAAGGCGGCGTCGTCTTTGAAACCCTCGACGATGCCGCCGCCATCCGAAGGTCGCTGCCACACGGGCATGTGGCGGCCCTGCTCGGCCTGGCGACCCAACTCGGTCTTCCCCGCATCCTCAACCGAAAGCCCTGCCGCCAACGTGACCTCGCACTGGCCGCCGTCATCGCACGCCTCATCCACCCGGCCTCGAAGCTCGCCACCGCCAGGGCCTTGTCCCCCGAGACCGCCGACAGCAGCCTCGGGGTCCTGCTCGGCCTCGGGGGCGTCTCTGGAAACGAGCTGCTCGACATGCTCGACTGGCTCAGCAACCGCCAACCCTGGATCGAACAAAGTCTTTCCCGCAGGCATCTTCACAACACCACCCTGATCCTCTACGACGTGACCTCGACCTACCTCGAGGGGCAGCAATGCCCGTTGGCCGCCTTCGGTCACAACCGCGACGGAAAGAAGGGGAAAAAGCAGATGGTCTTCGGCCTGCTCTGCGCCGCTGACGGCTGTCCGGTCGCGGTCGAAGTCTTCCCCGGCAACACCGCCGACCCGACCACGCTGGCCGCCCAGGTCCGCAAGATCCGGGACCGCTTCGGGGTCCGCCGGGTGGCCCTGGTGGGCGACCGCGGCATGATCACCTCCGCACGCATCCGCACCGATCTGTTACCGGTCGGCCTGGACTGGATCTCGGCCCTGCGCACGGTCGACCTCCGCAAACTGCTGAAGGCCCCCAGGGGTAATCCTGCCGGGGCGCCCCTGCGTCCCGAGGCACTGGTCCCCGACACGGTGGCCGAAATCCTCAGCCCCGAGTTCCCCGGCGAACGCCTCCTGGTCTGCTTCAACCCGCGGCTGCGCCAGCAACGCGCCCGCAAGCGCGAGGATCTGCTGCGGGCCACCGAAGCCACCCTCGCAAAGATCGCCGCGGCCGCCCGCAAGCACAGGCCCGGGCCAGAGAACCGAGACCGGACCCTGCAGTCCCTCGGCAGACAGGCCCACCGGCATAAGGTGGAGAAACACTTCGACCTCACCGTCACCGATGACGATCTGCAGTGGTCCCGCAACCGGGAGAAGATCAAGGCCGAGGCACGCCTGGACGGTATCTACGTCATCCGGACCAATCTCGACACCGCAGCCATCGACACCCACGCGGCAGTGGCGGCCTACAAGAGCCTCTCGCAGGTCGAACGGGCCTTTCGTTCGATGAAGATGACCCGGCTCCACGTGCGCCCGGTCTTCGTCTACACCGAACAGCACGTGCTCGGGCATGTGTTCCTCTGCCTGCTGGCCTGGTACCTGGAATGGCACCTGCGCCGGCGTCTGGCACCCTTGCTGTTCGAGGATGAGGCCCCTCCGGTGCGGGACTCACCCGTGCAAAAGGCCGAACCGTCGCAGCAAGCCAAGGCGAAGGCCGCCACCAAGAGAACCCCCGACGGCGATCCGGTGCACAGTGTCACGACGCTGCTCAATGATCTGGCCACCGTGACCCTCAATGAGGTCACGCTCCCCGGACATCCCGACAGTGCCTTCCCCCTGGTGACGAAATCGACGCCACTGCAGGCCAAGGTGTTCGCTTTACTGAAAATCGATCCCGAGGCAGCTGTTGCCATAAACAGGGCAGGTTGATTTTGAATAAACTCCCTTTTTACAACTAAATACGCCTATTTTGCTCGTGAAGTTCCGACTAAGGGGTTGGAGAAGGCTCAAGAGGGATCCGCCAAAGGTCGGGAAGGGGGAATAGATTTCCACGAAGGGCGCTAAAGTATCTGTTAAGGGGGCAAGAGATTAATCCGCGAAGGGACTCTAAGGGGTTGGAAAAGACTCGAAAGGGGTCCGTGAAGGGCTACGAAGAAAGACACTAAGGGGGAAAAGTTATCCACGAAGGGCACGAAGTCACACCCAGGGCGCAAAATTGCAGTAGCATTTTGGCACCGCTTGTCGTTGAAGTAGGTCTATCTGTCTTCGTGGCTATTCATGTCCATTCGTGGTTCGTCTTCATGAACGATCGGCCGTTTTTCCTCGAATGATCCTCACGGCATGGCGGGGGCCGGCTCGCCGGCAAACGGGAGTTTCCCAAAGGGTGCACGTCGGCTTTCTGAGAACTCGCCCGGCGCCCACCCCCCACCGCATCAGCCTTCGCCTGACGGCTCGGCTTCTGCGACTCCCCCTCAAGGGGGGAGTGATTGCCCTGGGAGCGCGGGCGTCCCGCCCGCATCCTGTCCCTTTCCCCGCCGCTGAGCTTCAGTGCGATGCTGCAGGCAGCCACCCTGTCGGCGGGAACAGCAGCGGCTAGGCCGAAGGAGAGCCATGGCGCCGTTCCCGGTTGATCCAAGTGGGGGAGATGGCCCAGGCTGTGCCAGGCTTGGTGCGGGCGGGACGCCCGCGCTCCCAGGAAGCCTTCATCCCATGACCTCGTCACTCCAAGGGCACCAAATGGCAGACGCATTTTGGTGCCACTTGTCGTTGAAGGAGGTCCATCTCTCTTCTGGTCTATTTGTGTTTATTCGTGTCCATTCGTGGTTCGTCTTCATAAACAATCGGCCGTTTTTCCTCGAATGATCCGCACGGCAGGGCGGGGGCGCCACTAATCACTAGCCACTGCCTGTCAGGGAAGGCTGCTCAACAGCGAGTTGGGATATCATAGGCCGGTATCCGGGAACGGGACGCACGGCGACAGTCCCTGCACTGCCCGGCCAAGGGTGTACAGCGGGCAGGCGCCCGGCAGGGAGAGCAGCAAAGCTGTCGGAGGGGCCTGCATACGAAATCCTGAGGGATTTGAGATGAGACCTCCAGAAGGATTGTTGACCGGCCTCCCTCCCGGCTCCAAGATTCTGTTCGTCCGGCTTCGGTCTCTGGGCGATACGATTCTGTCAACCCCTCTCTATGCCGCGCTCAAGGACTGGAGGCCGGACCTGCAGCTCTCGGCGCTGGTGGAAGAACCCTATGATGAAGTGCTGCGCCGTAATCCCAACCTGCAATCGGTGTTCCCTCTGCCGGTCCAGGGGGCCAAACGACGGTCCACCAGCATCGCTCGTTGGCAGACACTCCGGCAAATCCGGCGAGAGCGCTTCGACTGCTGCATCAACCTGCACGGAGGCACCACCAGCGCCTGGCTCACCGCGATGAGCGGGGCTCGCTATCGTATCGGCCTGCGTGGCTATCGCAATTCCTTTTGCTACAACGTTCGGACAAAGCGGCCGTCACCGCCCCCCGAGATCCGTTGGCACTCGGCCAGATTCCAATTGGAGTGGCTCTATCATCTGGGCCTGGAAAAAAGGCCCGCTCCTCCGGCGCGCCTCTTCCCCGACCCTGCGCTCCGGTCCGCCCTGGAGGTTCGCCTGCGGGATGCCGGACTCCCCCCCTCCCGGCCCCTTTGCGTGATTCAGCCCAGCTCTCGCTTTTATACCAAGGAGTGGACCGATTCCGGATTTGCCGAGATCTCGGATACCCTGCAAAACGAGCACGGCTATGCCACCTTGCTGGTCGGTACCGAGGAGGAGGAGCCCAAGATCAGGAGGGTGGCCGGCCTCTGCCGAACCCGGCCTGCTGCGATTTGGGGCCTTTCGATCTCCGAGCTGACCTGGGTGTTGGATCAGGCCAGTCTGTTCCTGGGAAATGACAGTGGCCCCACCCACCTGGCTGCGGCACTGGGAATTCCCGTGCTGGTGCTCTTTGGATCCTCCGATTCAAGCCTGTGGCGCCCTTGGCAAACCACCTATGAGATCGTGCAGAATCCCTTTGACTGTAATCCCTGCCCCGGCTACCGCTGCCTTGTGTATGACCAACCCCGCTGTATCCTCAGCATTACCCCGCACCAGGTGAAGCAAGCCTTGCAGCGTTTGCTGAAACGGACCCAACGGCCCGGTGGAAATCGAGAGACTGGCGCACCGGGGTTGGAGTCTCCGGAGGAGTGCAGCCCCCGGTGACAAATGCGGGCTTCGGCAGGAAGGGATTGGAGAATCCACGGGGACCTGGAACGGACGGCGCCTCCAGCAGTCTACCGGGGCCGCAGGAACCGGGTTCTCACCGTTACCTGCTCGATGCGTTTCAGGTGGGGCCGGAAGCCGATACCCGCATCCGGCAGCACATGAATCCTTCCCTGCGGGTCCACTTCCACTTCCGGCTCAATCAAGTCCTTACGAAAATAGCGCTTGCTGGCGGAAACATCGCCCGGCAGCCTGAAATTCTCCAGGGTGGAGAGGGCGACGTTGTGGGCTCGGCCGATGCCCGATTCCAGCATTCCCCCGCACCAGACGGGGACCTTCCGATCCCGGCAGACGTCGTGAACCCGGAGGGCTTCGCTGTAGCCGCCGACTCTCCCCAATTTGATGTTGATGATCCGGCAGGCCCCCGCTTCGATGGCCTTGCGGGCGTCCTCACCATCCAGGATGGATTCATCCAGACAGATGGGTGTGCGCAGGGCCTTCTGGAGTTGGACGTGGTCCAGGATGTCGTTCCAGGCCAGCGGCTGCTCAATCATCAATAGATCGAAATCATCCAGCGCCTTCAGGTGCTCCAGGTCAGCCAGGCTGTAGGCGGAGTTGGCATCGCACATCAACAGTATCTCGGGAAAGCGCCTTCGGACTTCCCTCACTACAGCGACATCCCACCCCGGCTTGATTTTGATCTTGATTCGCCGGTAGCCTGCCAGCAACTCCCTTTCGATCTTGTCCAGCAAAATGCCGGGGTTCTCTTGAATGCCGATAGAGACCCCGCAATCCAGGGTCTTGCGCCGGCCCCCCAGCAGCTCGTGGAGGGGCTTCCCCTTCAGGCGCGCATAGAGATCCCAGATGGCTGTCTCCACGGCGGCCTTGGCCATATTGTGACCGCGGATGGGTTTGAGCAAGGGAGCGACATCTCGCGGATGGGTGATCTCAGAGGCAAAGACCCTGGGGACGACGAAATCCTGGAGCACATGCCAGGCGGTAGCAGTGGATTCGTGATTGTAGAACGGACCCTCGGGAGCGGTGGATTCGCCATAGCCAACCAATCCCTCGCCAAAGACTCGAACCAGAATCACCCGCCGCAGGGTCGTCCGTCCGAAGCTGGTCTCGAAAAAAGAGATCAGCGGCATCTGTACTTCACGGAGCTCAATCTGCTCGATCTTCACAGGTTCAATGCCAGGTGGGTAAGTAAAGCGGCTCGTGGAACCAGACTCTCCACCAGCACATGTTCGTGCAAGGCGTGGGGGCCATCGCCTTCAGGGCCCAGGCCATCCAAAGTAGGAATCCCCAGGGCCGCGGTGAAGCAGCCGTCGCTGGCTCCACCGGTAGAGCCCTCTTGCAGGTCGATGCCCAGCTCGGCAGCCAGCCCGCGCGCCTGCCGGAACAGTTGAATCACCTGCCCATTGCGTTCCAGGGGCGGCCGCTTGATGCTTCCCTGGACGGTAAGCCGACTGCCCTTGACCTGGGGCTTGAGCCGGTGGATCTGGTGCATAATCCGCTCTCCCTCGGCTTTGGTGACCACTCGCACGTCCACTTCCAGCTCGGCCCGGTCGGCAATTACGTTGGAGCGGGAACCACCGCGGATCACCCCTGGATTCACCGTGGTTCCCAAATCCAGGTTGTTCAACTTGTAGAGCTCCAGGACCTGGCAGGCCAATTCCCGAATGGCGCTCACCCCTTTTTCATAGTCCACGCCGGCATGGGCAGCCACACCGCTGGCTGAAATCAAAAAGGTCCCCACCCCTTTGCGGGCGGTCTTGAGCGCGCCCCCGGGCAGGCAGGGCTCCAGTACCAGAACGGCCCGGCAATCCCCGGCTTCCTTTTCGATCAAGGCCCGTGCCGTCGGAGTGCCCACTTCCTCGTCGGAGTCGAGCAGCAGGGTCAGCGGCCGTTTCAAAGCCGCCCGGCCGCTCGACAGAAAGTGGGCCAGAGCCAGCATCAGGGTGGTGCCGCCGCGCATGTCAAAGGAGGCCGGACCAAAGATCTTCCCCTCTTCCAGCCTGGCCGGGCGCCTCCCGGCCTCGCCCATACCCCAGACCGTATCCAGATGGCCCAGCAGGAGCAGGGGTTTCCCTTGGGCTTCGGGACCCGAAAACCTGGCCAGCAGGTGGTCTCCCCCCTCCGGGTTGGAGACCAATTCCACCGCGGCGCCGTAGCTGCTGAACCGGTCGCCCAGGCGGCGGGCCAACCGGTCCAGCGCCGGCTTGTTGTCCGAAGGCGAATCCGTGTTGATCAAGTCCATCAGCCACTGGACCATCTGGGGTTCCAGATCGCGAAAATAGGAGAGGAGTGTCGACATGGAAAGAATGCCAGCCCCGGCGGGTCCCGACCGGCTCCCTGGCTCGCCAGATCGCGCCGGCCCCGTTTGGTGTCCGGGAGACCTCAAAAGAGGTGGGGCAAACGATTGAAAATTAAACCAACTTTCATCGTGTATCCGCCGCCCCTTGAGAGCATGCCGGCTGGGACCCGGCGGAGCGAGAACGCCACCCCAAAATACCACAGTTGCCTGGCGGTGGATGGCTTTTTTGGCTCCCACCGGCGGTACCGCAACCCAATGCGGCGCAATCCCCGGGAAGATGTCCTACGGCTACTCCACCGGTCGGTTGTATTGGACTTTAAGATAAATTTACCCGAGCGCCGCTGTGGTTCTTGCTAAGATACAACCGACTCTCAGACTTGGCGCAGATCAAGGTGGGGCCCAAGGAGCCTGGACTTCGAAACGGCGATTCCGATGGGCCGTTGCCAAGCCGCTCTCAAGAAAGGCAGACCGACATGCAATCCTCACGAAGATCGTTTCTGAAAGCCTCCGGGGCCTGCACCATGGGCTTCCTGGGGCTTCGCTCTCTAACCGACAACGGATTTTCAACGCCCGGTCCCAGACCGAATGCTCCGGCAGGCTATGGGGAGCTACAGCCGGACCCGGAGGGGGTGATCGAACTCCCCGCGGGTTTCACCTATCGGATCCTTTCCAGGGTGGGCCAGATGATGGACGACGGGTACAAGGTCCCCGGTCTGCATGACGGCATGGCTGCCTTTCCAGGTCCGTCAGGAACCACGATTCTGGTCCGAAACCATGAACTGAGCCTGGATCATCATTCCATCGGGGCCTTCGGGCCCCTCAACGAACTGATCAGGGAAAAAGACCGGGCAAAACTGTATGACGCCGGTCGCAGGAGGCCCTGCCTGGGGGGAACTTCCACCCTGGTCTACAACACTCGTGAGATGCGCCTGGAAAAGCACTTCCTGAGCCTGGGAGGGACGGTTCGCAACTGCGCGGGCGGGCCTACTCCCTGGGGAAGCTGGATCACCTGTGAGGAGACGGTGCAGAAGGAGGAGGGACTCTACAGCCGGGATCATGGCTACAACTTCGAAGTGCCCGCTAGCAGCGAAGTCCGGCTGACTTCTGCGGTTCCCTTAAAAGCCATGGGGCGTTTCGTGCATGAAGCTGTCGCCGTCGATCCCAATTCCGGGATCGTCTATGAAACGGAGGACCGAGGTGATGGGCTACTCTACCGCTTTATCCCCTATAAGCCCGGAAATATGGCGGCAGGCGGGCGCCTGCAGGTTTTGAGGGTAAAGGATCGGCCCGGTCTGGACACGCGAAACTGGAACGCACGCCAAGTGCTGCCAGGTCACGCTTTCGAGATCGAATGGGTTGAGATGGACGATGTCGAGTCCCCCAATGATGATCTACGCTATCGAGGATTCGAAGATGGGGGCGCGGCCCGCTTTGCCCGGGGAGAGGGCATGTGGTGGGACAAGGGATGGATCTATTTTGTCTGCACCAACGGGGGCCTGAACAAAAAGGGGCAGGTGTGGCGCTACGCCCCCAGCTCCGAGGAGGGGAAACCCGGCGAGAACAGCAGGCCGGGCAAACTGGAACTGTTCATTGAGCCCAACGACGGCAACCTGGTCGAGAACGCCGACAACCTGACGGTGGCGCCTTGGGGGGACCTGGTCCTTTGTGAGGATGGACCGGAGGAGCAATTCGTGGTCGGGGTCACGCCGCGGGGCAATCTCTACAAGCTCGGCCGGAACGTGTTCAACAACTCCGAGTTTGCCGGTTCGACCTTTTCTCCCGACGGCAGCACCCTTTTCGTCAACATCCAGAATCCAGGCATCACGCTGGCCATTACCGGTCCCTGGCTGGAGCAAAAGAGCTAGCCCGCATTTCTCACCAAGTCGCAGCAACCATTGGGAAAGTATCTTTATCTTCAGGGTCCTGCTCGGCCCCATGCTCAAGACGACTGAGTACATACGGGGATGTGGATCCGGCACACGCGGCCGATGCCGGTGAGGCCGAGCCGGTTCTCTTCGACGGCTACGCCCTGCGCGATGAGCCCATGCACGGCCCGGCGTCCCGTCCAGCCGAAGCACTCCAGCGCCTTCTCGCACCCCTTCAGATGGGCGATCATCGCTGCTGCGTCTCCCTGTGGGCCTGTCCGAGGGCCAGGATCCTGGAGGCGAACCGGATAGCCGGTTCAGGAACCGTCACGGTGTCATACAAACTACTATTGCGGAGCCCGCTTTTGGCGGTGTCAACAACGGGCGAGGAAGCAATGTCCCAGGGACTCCAGCTAAGTGCAAGAGTGTGACCAAGCTTCGCCGGTTAACGCTCAAGCCCTCCGGGAAGGCCCACAGCCCTTAATCGCGGCTGGTCGAATTGGGGTCGCTACGGGGCAGTTCACGCACCGCAGCATTTCGCCGAGTATCTTCGTAGACCTGGAACGGAACGGCGCCAGTGACCAAGCGAGGGTCGAGCACGTGTCCACTGCGACCCGCCTAAAAGGGGTGATCCATTCGTTGGACGCGGAGTACGCTAGCCATGAACGCCCGCTCGCTCGCCGACGATCAACGGCTGGCTCGACATGCCCCGTGTCGAGTAGAATGGAGTGCCTCATGGGGTCAAGAAACCTGACTGTCTGGCCACAGGACTCTACTTTCGGGCGACCAAGCGCAGAGAGACTCTAACGCGTTGGAGGACCGACTGACCAGGATTCGGATGTCTCCATGATTGTCGATCCCGGCAAGATCCCGAACGTGCGGGCGAAATCCCCGCAGCACGTTCTACGGCTGGTACCGACGATACAAGAACAGGGATGTGACGGGACTGGCCGACTGGCATCCGGCGCCGGCGTACCCTGGAACCGGATTCCCGACACGGTTCGTCAGCGCGTCGTCGACCCAGCGGATGAGGTGGGAACGAGAGCGCCATGACCGTTCACTCTAAGGGCCGCGAGCTCTTCATCGTCGACAACAGTGTCTCCGGCTGGACCGGGCTCCGGTACTTGGAGGAGTGGTCCAGCATCGCGAAGGCGTTCGACATCGCGACCGGATACTTCGAGATCGGCGCTCTGCTCACCCTAGAAGGCAAGTGGCAGGAGCTCGACAAGATCCGGATCCTGATGGGGGCGGAGACTACCCATCGGACTCGGAAGGCCATTCTCGAAGCGGTCCGGGCGCAAGCGCTCGACAGGCTCGATGAAAGCATGGAGGAGGACAAAGAGCCGAACCCCTTCCTGCACGGAGTCCATGCGATCCTCGAAGCGCTCCGCTCCGGGCAGATCGAATGCCGTGTCTACGACAAGGACAAATTCCACGCCAAGGCCTACATCACCCACGCAAGGCTCGAGGTCGTGGGCGCCCAGGGGCTGGTGGGCTCCAGCAACTTCACGCGCCCGGGTCTCACGAAGAACATCGAACTGAACGTCCAGATCCAGAGTGCGCGCGAGGTCGCGCAGCTCCAGGAGTGGTTCGAGACGCATTGGAACGAAGCGAGGGAGGTCACCGAGGCCGTCATTGAGACGATCTCGCGCCATACGCACCTGTATTCGCCGTTCGACGTCTACGCGAAGGCCCTGCAGCAGTTCTTCCGGGGGCACGATCTGAGCGCGACTGAGTGGGACGAGACACGGTCGCGCATGTTCCCGCACCTCGATCGCTATCAGAAGGAGGCGTACTGGGCGCTCTTGAAGATCGCCCGGCAGCACGGCGGTGCGTTCCTCTGTGATGGCGTGGGTCTTGGGAAGACCTTCGTCGGTCTGATGCTGATCGAGCGGCTCATCCTTCACGAGGGCAAGCGTGTCGCGCTGTTCGCACCGAAGGCGACCAAGGAGGGCGTATGGGAGCCTCACCTGCGTCGGTGGCTTCCGCACATCGGCGGCGTCGGCGGTGGCGCGGACTTCAGCAACCTGGCCGTCTTCAGCCACACTGACCTGGGACGCAAGGGCGACTACCCGGAGCGTTTCCAGCGCATCGCGGAACTGGCCGACATCGTCGTCATCGACGAAGCGCACCACTTCCGCAATCCGGGTCGCCGGGGTGACCCGGACAGGGGAATCGAACCGTCGCGCTACTACCGCCTGTTCGAGTTGCTCGACAACGCGGAACGCCCCAAGACAGTGATCATGCTGACCGCCACCCCCATCAACAACCGCCTGAGCGACTTCCGTCACATGACCGAGCTCTTCACCCGTTGCGACGAGGCCTACTTCGCGCGCACGATCGGCGTGAACAACCTGCGGGCGCACTTCAACCAGATGGAAAAGACGCTTCGCAGCCGTGTGGGGCAGGACGAGGCGGATGCCGCGGAGCACATGACCGAAGCCCAGCAGATCCTCTTCACCGACGCATTCTTCCGCCAGCTCGTCGTCCAGCGGAGCCGCGATTACGCCCGCGAGAGCCAGATTCGGGAGTACGGCAAAGCAGCCGCCTTTCCCGAGCGGAGGGACCCTCAGGTAGCGGCGTACTCGATCCGCAAGACCTACGGGGGGATGCTCAAGCTGATCGAGAAGGCCTTCGCGAAGCAGAGCCCCCTCTTCACGCTCGCGATGTACTACCCCCTGCATTGGTACAGGGGGCCGGACAAGGACATCGACCCGTTCGAGGAGAACCGCCAGAGACAGGTGGTCGGCCTCATCCGGACCAACTTCCTCAAGCGCTTCGAGAGCTCCGTCGCCGCCTTCGAACTCTCCTGCGACCGCCTCCTCCAGAAACTGCTCGCCTTCCTTGAGGTTCACAGCGAGAGCGACGCCGAGAAGAAGCGCCTCGAGCGCTGGAAGGCGCAGAACGCCGACGTCCTGGGCTACGCGGTCCAGCGCCAGCGCGAGCTCTGGGGCGAAGAAGGCAAGGAAGCGGACGACGAAGACATCGTCCCCCAGGAAATGCTCGACGCGGTCGAGCGCCTCGAGCGGGCCGAGTACGACGTAGAGGAGATGATAGCCGAGACCTTCCTCGACCTCGACCAGATCGTGCAGTTCCTGGACGAGGCCCGGAAGTTCGAGCCGAAGCACGACGATAAGCTCAAGAAGCTCATCCGCCTACTCAATTCAAAGGCGCTGGCCGACCAGAAGATCCTGATCTTCACAGAGTTCGCCGACACGGCCCGCTACCTCAAGCGTCACCTGGACGAGGCCGGTATCGAGGGTGTCGAGCAGGTGGACAGTGCCACGAAGAAGAACCGTTCAGACGTCATCCAGCGCTTCGCGCCCTACTACAACGGCCTCTCGTCCCCGGAACTCGCCGAGCAGGGCCGCGAGGAGATCCGCGTCCTGATCTCCACCGATGTCCTCTCCGAGGGTCTCAACCTTCAGGACGCCTCGCGGATGACCAACTATGACATCCACTGGAACCCGGTCCGCCTCATGCAGCGCATCGGCCGGGTGGACCGGCGCATGAATCCCGCAATCGAGAAGCGGCTCGTCGCCGACCATCCCGAGGCGGCCGCCTCGCGCGACACGGTCTGGTTCTGGAACTTTCTCCCGCCCGAGGAGCTGAACGAGATCCTCTCGCTCTACAGGAAGGTCACGCAGAAGGCGCTTCTGATCTCCAAGACCCTCGGGATCGAGGGCAAGAAGCTCCTCACCCCGGAGGACGATTACGAGGCGCTGAAGGAGTTCCACCACGCCTACGAGGGCACGCGCACGGCCATGGAGGACATGCACCTCGAGTACCAGGCGCTGCTCCAAGCCGACCCGGAGCTGGAGGCGCGCCTCGCTCGCTTCCCCGGTGCGATCTTCAGCGGCCGCAAGCGCCCGGCAAGGGGCGTACGCGGTGTCTTCTTCTGCTACGCGCTCCCCGCCCTCGACAAGGAGAAGAACGAGTTCACCGAGGAGGCCGGCACCACCCGCTGGTACCTCTACGACCTCGACCGCGAGACCATCATCGAGGAGCCGGGCGAGATCGTCGCGAGCGTCCGCTCGAAGCCCGAGACGCCCCGGCACTGCACCACGGAGGAGAAGACGCTCCTCGACATCCGCAAGCGGATCGACAAGCACATCAAGAACAGTTACCTGAAGCGCGTGGACGCACCCGTCGGCGTCAAGCCGCGGCTGCACAGCTGGATGGAACTGAACGAGGGCTGAACCGATGCCGACCGACCACCGCGAACGCCTCGCCCGCATCCGCCGCTTCGACCAACTCGTGGCATACCTGCGCGACGAGCTGGGCTGGCCGATCGACTCGGACGACTTTGAGGAGTTGACCTTCGAGTACACCCCGGAGGAGCTCGGGATCGACGCGAAGAACGCGGCCAAGATCCAGGAGATCAAGCGCCTGCGCCCGCTCGTGCCGGGCCAGCCCTGGGGCATCTTCTTCGTCAAGTTCGAGCCGAAACGGCTGCCCGTGGTGGCGCTGCGCCGCATCCTCAGCCAGGTGGCGCTCAAAAAGCGCGCCACGGCCAACAAGTCCGAGCGCCAGGCTTGGGCCGCCGACGACCTGCTCTTCGTCTCCAACTACGGTGAGGGCGAGGAGCGACGCATCGCCTTCGCGCACTTCTCGAAGCCCCGGGACAGCCACGACCTGCCCACCCTCAAGGTACTCGGCTGGGACAACCTCGACACGCCGCTCCACCTCGACGCCGTCGCCCGCGAGCTGAGCGCGCACCTCGCCTGGCCCGACGACGAGGACGACCCCGACGCCTGGCGCGAGCGCTGGCGTGCTGCCTTTACACTGCGCCACCGCGAGGTCATCACGACCTCGAAGGAGCTCTCCGAGCGCCTGGCCGAGCTGGCCCGCTCGATCCGCGACCGTATCCAGACGGCGCTCGCCATCGAGACCCAGGCCGGCCCGCTCACCCATCTCATGAAGGCGTTCCAGACCGCACTCGTCCACGACCTGGACGAGGCCGGCTTCGCCGACATGTATGCCCAGACCATCGCCTACGGCCTGCTCTCGGCCCGCATCACCGACCCCACGCGGCGAACGGCCGACGACCTCGTCGCCCACGTGCGGACGAACCCATTCCTAAAGGAGCTGTTGGAGACCTTCCGCCACGTGGGTGGGCGCCGCGGCAAGGCCGGCGGTCCAGGCATCGACTTCGACGAGCTGGGCGTCTCCGAGGTGGTGGAGATGCTCGACCAGGCCAACATGGAGGCGGTGGTCCACGACTTCGGCGACCGGAACCCCCAGGAAGACCCGGTCATTCACTTCTACGAGCACTTCCTTGCCGCCTACGACAAGAAGCAGAAGGTGAGCCGGGGCGTCTTTTACACCCCGCGCCCGGTGGTCTCCTACATCGTGCGCTCGGTGGACCAGCTCTTGCGTAGCGAGTTCGGCCTCACCGACGGCCTCGCTGACAACACCACCTGGGGCGAGATGGCGAAGCGCCACAAGGAACTGAAGATCCCGGAAGGCACCTCGCCGGCGCAGGCCTTCGTCCAGATCCTCGACCCGGCCACCGGCACGGGCACCTTCCTCGTCGAGGTGATCGACCTCATCCACAAGACGATGGTCGAGGAGTGGAAAGCCCAGGGCCACGGCGACAAAAAGATCGATGCGCTCTGGAACGACTACGTCCCCAAGCACCTCCTGCCGCGCCTGCACGGCTACGAGTTGCTAATGGCGCCTTACGCCATCGCGCACCTCAAGATCGGCCTCAAGCTCTTCGAGACCGGCTACCGGTTCGAGAGCGACGAGCGAGCGCAGGTGTACCTGACGAATGCGCTCGAGCCGCCGGTCGACGGGCAGCTCACCCTCGACTTCATGCCTGCGCTGGCGCATGAGGCTGAAGCGGTCAACAAGATCAAACGGAAGCAGCGGTTCACGGTGGTGATTGGGAATCCGCCCTACTCAGGCCTTTCCTCGAACATGGGTCCCTGGATCGACGGTCTTCTCAAGGGCCGCCTGCCAGATGGAAAGGCAACCTCCAGCTACTACCACGTAAACGGCAAGCCTCTCGGTGAGCGCAAGGTGTGGCTTCAGGACGACTACGTGAAGTTCATTCGCCTCTCGCAGTGGCTCCTCGACGGCACGGGTGCGGGCGTTCACGGCTACATCACCAACCACGGCTACCTCGACAACCCCACGTTTCGAGGAATGCGCTGGTCGCTCATGGAGTCCTTCCGCCGGATCCGTGTGCTCGACCTTCACGGGAACCTCAAGAAGAAGGAGGCTCCGCCGGGGGGCAGCCGCGATGTCAACGTGTTCGACATCCAGCAGGGCGTGGCTATCGGGCTTTTCACAAAGTCTGCCGCCGCCAGATCTGTCCACCACGCAGATCTGTGGGGCGAACGGGAAAGCAAGTACAGATGGCTACTGGAGCATGGGTCCTTAACCACCGAATGGGCGCAACTGGAACCAGCTCCACCGTTCTATCTGTTCGAGCCCTTCGACGACGCAGGAACGGACGCCTACTACGGCTGGCCTGCAATCAGCGAGGTGATGGCCGTCAACGTGACCGGCATCGTCACGGCGCGCGATGATTTCGTCATCGATTTCGACCGGGAGGCCCTCCGAGGCCGGATCGCCGACCTGCGCTCGAAGTCACTGTCCGATGATGCAATCCGGAAGAAATACTTCGTCGGGAAGGGTTCGAAGAAGTATCCGCCCGGGGACTCGCGCGGATGGAAGCTGCCTGCGGCCCGGCGGAAGATCCGTGAAGATGATCAGTGGGATGAGCGGTACGCGCCTGTGCTGTATCGCCCGTTAGACGTCCGGGAGATGTACTACGTGCCGTGGATGGTGGACTGGCCTCGGACCGAAGCCATGCCACACATGCTCGCGGGGGAGAATGTCGCCCTGATGGCATGTAGGCAAGCAATCGGTAACGGCTGGAAACACTTACTGGCCACGCGATTGATTACCGATGACTCGATGGTTTCCAATCGAACACGCGAGCGAGGTTATCTTTTCCCCGTTTACCTCTATCCGGGGGTTGGAAGTGCAGATACATCACTGTTCAGCCGCTGGGCCGAGGGCAAGGACGGCCGCACGCCAAATCTGGACTCGGGGTTCGTCGAGCAGATTGCAGCCGCCACCGAACTGCGATTCGTCAGCGACGGCCGCGGCGATCTCTGGAAGACCTTCGGCCCCGAGGACGTCTTCGCCTACATCTACATGGTGTTCCACAGCCCCGGCTACCGCGGCCGCTACGAGGCCCATCTCAAGCTTGACTTCCCCCGCGTGCCGGTGCCCGGAAGTGTCGACCTCGTCCGAAAGCTGGCGGAGGCCGGCCATGACCTGCTGGCCCTCCACCTGCTCGAATCCCCGAAGCTCGGTAAGCCCATCACCGCCTACACCGGCCCCAGGAACCCAGAAGTCGGCCGTGTCGGCTGGTCGGACGGCACGGTCTGGCTCGACGCCGGCAAGACCAACGCCCGCGCGGGCCACCGTGCGACGAAACGCGGCACCATCGGGTTCCAAGGCATACCCGAGGAAGTCTGGGACTTCCAAATCGGCGGCTACCAAGTTTGCCACAAGTGGCTCAAGGATCGGAAGGGACGCACGCTCTCCGACGAGGACATCGCCCACTACCAGAAAATCGTCGTCGCCCTGAACGAGACCATCCGCGTCATGGCCGAAATTGACGAGGTCATCGAAGCCCACGGCGGCTGGCCCGCCGCATTCCATACGGCGTCGGAGGCGGATGCCGTATCGGAGTGGACGGCGAAGGTGGTGGCGTTCCGGCCACGCACGGTCGAGCCCGCGCCCGAGGACCGCTACGTCACCTGCGTGCCGCTCGTCGCGCTAAGAGCAGCAGCCGGCGACTTTGGCGATCCGCAGCATATCGAAGACGACGATTTCGAGTGGGTCGCTGTCCAGTCCCGCCATCGTCTGCGCAAGGGCATGTTCGTCGCCCAGGTCGTCGGCAAGTCCATGGAACCCGCAGTCGCCGACGGCGCTTGGTGCCTATTTCGCGCTCCGGTCGAGGGCACACGCCAGAGCAAGACCGTTCTCGTCCAGCTCCGCGACGCCACCGACCCGGAGACCGGTCAGCGCTACACGGTCAAGCGCTACAAGAGCCTAAAGGCGACAGAGGGCGACTCCTGGCGCCACGAGAAGATCACCCTTGAGCCCGTCAACCCGGACTTCGAGCCGATAGTGCTCACCGGTGTGGACGAAGGCGAGCTGCAGGTAATCGCGGAACTAGTCGACGTGTTGGGGGGCTGAGGTATGGTTCCGGAACAGCTCGAACCGCACCTGGAGCTGCTCCGCGAGGAGTACGTCCTCGTTCAGGCCTGGAAGAAGACCGCGTCCTACATCCGCTACCACAACTGGTTCTCCGACACGCTCGCCCTCGACCGCGCGGCCGTGAACCTGCCGGCGTTTATCGGCGAAATCCGTGAACGTCTGCGGTCTTCGGAGAGATGGCAGAACGATCCTCTGCGAATCGTGCCAGCACCCAAGAGCCAGCGCTGGAGAGCGCGTGAAGGCGTGTGGGAGCCCGTCGAGAAAAGGGCCGCCTCAGTACGACTTCGACCGCTCGCACACGTCAGTCTGGCCGACCAGGTGGTAGCGACGGCGCTGATGCTTTGTCTCGCCGACCGTGTCGAAACGCTGCAGGGGGATCCGCGGCGGCCGCTACGTGATCAAGAGTCGCGACGGCAGGTGGTCTCCTACGGGAACCGACTGTTCTGCGACGCGATGGGAGGCGAACTGCGCCATCGGTGGGGATCCGCCAAGCTCTACCGTGCCTACTACCAGGACTACCGCGCGTTCCTCTCCCGTCCGGAAGTTGCGGCCGAGTCGATTCTCGCAGCCCACGGAAAGCGGGTGTACGTCCTCCATGCGGACCTTCGACAATTCTATGACCGCGTGCGCCCAGATCTGCTTGCCGAAGCGATCGACCGGGTCCGCCGCGACGGCGATGATCCGGCGTTCTTCTCTTTGGTGGCGTCCGTGCTCGATTGGGGTTGGCATCAGCGTGACGAAAGAGACGTCCGAATCTACGCAGAGCAGGCGGAGCTGGAGGACTTCACGCGGGTGGCACTGCCACAGGGACTCGTCGCCTCCGGCTTCTTCGCGAACGTCGTGCTTCTTTCGTTCGACGAGGCGCTGCGCGTGGCGATCGGGACCGAGATCGCCCCCGGGATCCTGCTGGCGGATTCGTGCCGATACGTCGACGACTTACGGATCCTGGTTGCGGTTGCCCCGAACACGGATGGCTCCTCGAATGACCTTGAGAAGACCGTCGCAAGATGGCTAAATCAGGTACTGGAAGAGAATGCGACCGGCCTAGCCCTGGCCCCCGAGAAGACCCAGGTCGCAGCGCTCGGAGGCGACGAACGACCGCTGGTGCGGCAGAGCGCGAAGATGAACCGCATCCAGTCGGCGGTGTCGGGGGGATTCGACGGGCTCGGGGGCGAGGAGATCCTCGATGCCATCCAGGGCCTGATGCGCGCGCAGGAAGCCCTGAGCGTGGGCGACGACAGCGGCTGGCGATATTCCCCGGTCCCGGATGTGCGGGACGAGACGGTCGCCAGATTCGGCGCTGCCCGATATCGAACCACGTTCCGTTCCATCAGGCCACTGCTCCAAGACAACGACACACCGGACGAGTCTGAGGTTGGAAGAGGCGATACCCCGCCCGGCGGGCGACTGCGCGTGGCGCGTACGCGGCGCGAGCTGGACGAGGATGCGAGGGCGTTTGCGCTCGGACTGCTTCAACGGTGGATCGACGACCCCTCGAACGTTCGATTGCTCCGGATCGGCCTCGATCTCTGGCCGGATGTCGAGTTGTTGCGGGAAGTTCTTTCACTGCTCCGCCCATTCACGGAAACGGGAGGTCGGCGAAAAGCGCCGAGGCGAGTCGCCTGGTACTGCCTCGCTGAAGTCTTGCGCGCGGGAGCCACGGAGACGGGCCTCGTGGCAGACACCGAATCGCTTCCATCAGAGATCGACCTTGAATCCTACCGAGAGGAGCTTGGCAGGGAGGCCGCTCGCCTAGTGGGTTTGCCCGGGCCGACGATTCCCTGGTATCTCCGACAGCAGGCGCTGTTGTTTCTAGCAGCATGCGATCCCGCCGGAGCGCCCGTTACCCGCACGGGAACCGGATCGGAGACCCGGCACTACCGGGAGCTGATTCGATTTCTGCGCGGTGAAGGAGAACGCCTCAGGAGTTCGGATTTCGCGACCCTCGCGGTTCTCGCCAGACGTGCGTTCGTAGATCGAGTGCGGGCCGTTGAGTTGGCGCGGCCCGGCCTCAATCCGTCGCGGAAGCGGCAGCTTGCTCAGAGGGACCCGTCGTTTCTTCTTGAGCTCATCGACACCGAGACGGACGCTCTCCTCGTCGACGACCTTCCGGCGCGCATCCGTGAGGACTTCTGCCGGGCTTCGGAGAGTCCTGACGGAGACCACGACACGCTGGCCATGGCGGTCCTGAACACGCACCCGAGCGGTTCTCTTCGCAACGAGCTCTCTCTTCTGCGCTTCGCGATGGCTTTTCTCAGCCAGTGGGAGCAGCAGGAGTTTCCGCCCGAGGTGATCACGCCAGGGCACGTCACGCTGATGCTCGGCGAGGACCAGGGGATCGCTGACGTAGAAAGCCTACGGATCCTGGGGAGTCGGGCCGACGCATCGGGCTCCCTGTACGAGGTGGCCGCGTGGTGCCAAGCCGGTGATCGGTGGCGCTTCCAGCTCGGTTTCCTGTTGCGGTTCATCTTGTCGGGGCAGCCGGACTTCACGCGCCCTGTCTGCAGGACGGGCTGGAGAGAGACTGAGTCTTGCTATCGGCCTGCCGAGAGCCACTGGTACCAGCGGTTGTACGGCCTTTACAACGGGCAGCCGGCCTTCGGAGACGACTGGCTTCCGATCACGGATTGGGTAGAAGGATTCCTCCTGGCCCTCCTGCGCTGGCCAGGATGCCTTGCTCCGGAAGGGTTCAGTTGGGTCGAGCAGGGCATCGAAGAGGCGAGGACGCAGATTGGCCAGAGGATCGCTGATCTCGAGCAGCGCCGCGGTAGCGCTACCCGTGCACTGATCCTGCCGCTGCTGGCCAAACGACCGACTGCGACGAACACGAAGAGGCCGTTACGTGCCTGCGTGGTACAGACAGCGATCCCGGCGGCCGACGACTTCCAGCACACAGATTTGGCACTCAACGATTCCGCAATTCGGCGAAGACACCGCAATCACCTGTCGGCAGCGCTCGCGGCCGTGGAACGCATGTTGGCGTTGCGGGAGACGCACAAGGGGAGCGTAGGGCGGCTCGATTGGCTGATTCTGCCCGAGCTTGCCGTCCATCCGAATGACGTTCGTACTCATCTGGTCCCTTTCGCACGGGCTCACAGGGCAATGATTCTCACCGGGCTGACCTACGAAGAGATTCTAGTGTACTGACATCTAATTAATATTTAATAATGATGATTCGATGCTATAGTATGGGGCATGGCCCGTCCGATTACAGTCCTCAAGCTCACAGCCGGTGAACGTCGAGAGTTACAGCGCCGGGTTAGTTCCAGCACGAGTTCGAAGCGCGATAGCTTGCGCGCCGAGATTGTCCTGCTCCGGAGCGAAGGGGTCAAGGTCGAGGAAGTGGCTGAACGATTGAACGTCAGCTTGCCGTGCGTCAGCAAGTGGTCGAGGCGCTTCCAGCACGCCGGCCTGGACGGCTTGAACGACAAAGCGGGACGGGGACGCAAACCGTGGGTGCCCATGGAGACAGTCGAACAAATCATCGTGAAAGTGACCCAGCCGCCACCGGGACGGACGCGATGGAGTTTGCGCAGCATGGCGAAGGAAGTCGGCGTCTCGCGCCACACGGTCCACACGATCTGGAAGCGTAACGACTTGAAGCCTCATCGCACGCGTACATTCAAGCTGTCGAAAGATCCGAAGTTCGAGCAGAAATTCTGGGATGTCATCGGTCTCTACCTCCATCCTCCCGAGAAAGCGCTCGTGCTCTGCTGTGACGAGAAAACCCAGTGTCAGGCTCTGGAACGCAGTCAGCCGGGATTGCCCTTAGGAATCGGCCACATTCGCACCCGAACTCATGACTACAAGCGACACGGCACCATCACCTTGTTTGCGGCTCTCAACTACCTGGACGGCAAGCTGATCTCCCGGACTGAACAGCGGCACACCCATGTGGAGTGGTTGCGTTTCCTCAAGCAGATCGAACGGGAAACACCCAAGTCGCTGGCCATTCACCTCATTGTCGACAACTACAGTACTCATAAGCATGAACGTGTCCGCCGTTGGGTCGACCGTCATCCACGCATCCACTACCACTTCACGCCGACCGGGAGCTCCTGGCTGAATCTTGTCGAACGCTTCTTCGCCGATCTCACCAGCGATGTGATTCGCGACGGCAGCTTTCGCAGCGTCCCCGAACTGGTTCGCGCCATCGAATCCTATCTGGCCGACCGCAACGCGGATCCTCAACGCTACACATGGCATACAAAAGGCGAAGCAATCCTCGCCAAGATTCAACGAGCCAAAGAGGCTCTGGCCAACGTTAATTAATTAAACCCATTTCAATGTCAGGACACTAGCGGGGCAACCGCTCGTCAACTCAGCCCTGTGGGTCATTCCGGAGTGGTCGGACGCCTACGGGCTGCAGATCAAGACTCGCCGTCAGGGGAAGGCCCATCTCGCCCCGAATGAGCAAGCGTTCAACGGTGGTGGGGCGCACGTTCTTCAGGGATTCCGGCCCTGCCAGTGGTTGATCGGCTATCCGTGGTCGAGTGCGGACGGTACCCAGCCCGTCTGGCTCACGGCAGCGGTGTGCTACGACGCGACGGACCTCGGCTTGGCTGCGGATCTCAGGGATGTGTCGGATGTCTTGGCGATCCCGGCGCTCAACAAGGACGTGAAGACGTTCGACCAAATGGCGTTGGCGCTGCACTACCATATGTTCCAGCTCGTGGTCGTCGCCAATAACGGCCAGTACGGCGGGAGCAACGCATACTGGCCCCGGAGCAATGCTCACATCAGGCAGGTCTTCCACACCCACGGGCAGCCGCAGGCTTCGATCGCGTTCCTCGAAATCGACGACATCGGCGCGTTCCTGAAGCGCCACGACGTGTCGGGAGCCAACGCCGACAACTGGAAGCATCCCCCCGCAGGTCTGAACATAGCATCGCCGTGAGGTTGGTAGTGACAGGCTTCGCCGCCGGTGCCCGCCGCCTACCGGCCCACCACGTCACCATCCGCGTTCCGTGGCACCACAGGGGCTGGGCCGGAACGGTGTGTGCGCGGCCGCTGGACAACTCGAGCTGCCTCATCCTGCCCCGCATCGACGCGGGGGGATATGCCGCTTAATGGGGGCGGCTTCGTGCAGGGACTTGATGGAGTATCGCCGGTCTGGCTGGTAGGGTTTTGCAACACCCTTGAGGCTCACGGACTATGCCCGACATCCTGCGCCGGCGCAATGAACCATGCGGGTTAACTTATCGACACGACTTGAAACACCCCCCTCCCCGCGCGCTGAGAGGGGGATAGCGGAAAAGCAAGCGTGTCTCCCTCTCCACGCTTGCCCGTCCACACCGTTGAAAGCCTGAGAGGCATTGGCCCGACCCACCACACCTGGTAGGCATTTGCCTTCTCCCGGCCTTGCAAATCCGTTTGATCCAAGCCGACATTTGGGCCGAATCCAACCTTAGGCATTGCCCAAATACCTCGCTTGCCATAAAATTTCCACCAAAAGGGCCCTGCACGGCAGCCTATGAAATTGACCCCTATGCGGGCCAAAGGGCAATTGTCAGAGCATCCTTTTTCCCAGTAACCTCAGTCTGTCGAACCCACACGCCCTAGGTGGACACAGCCAGTAGGCTATCCCGCTCAGGCGACTGTGTAAAAAGGAGTCTAACATAAAGCTACCGCATGTCAAGCGTTTTTGTACCGTATATGCAAAATAAACCTGACCCCTGAGCGATGAGTTCTAGCTACAATTCTGAACTCGGCTGAAGCCGCCATGGTGGACGGGAGCCTGACAATTCTGCGAGGCTCTCGTAGCGCTCCCGTGGAGTCCGTCCTGAAATATCTCCTGCGGGCCTGGGAAGAAATACTTTGGGACGAAAACCCCGAGCCGGTTGAACGACGGGATGAATCCAAAAGTGTCCCGGGTTTCTGAGCCACTCCCGACCCGGGTGTTGCCAGGACGCCCTCCCCCATCCCAACCAGTTGCCAAGACATCATCCATGGCCTCACCCGTACCAGGCAATTCCGTTCCAACCCAATGGGTAAGCTCCACCCTCGACCGGCTCCCCCTGGAGGCCAAGCTCGGCCAACTCATCATGCCGGCTATGCGTGGGATTCACCTGAATGAAGCCAGTGCCGAATACAAGCAACTGAAGCATCAGACACAGCAACTCGGCGTGGGCGGTTTCATTCTATTCGAGGGAGATATTTACGAGTCAGCCGTCCTCATCCACCGACTGCAGTCCCAGGCGCCGATTCCCTTGCTGATTGGATCCGACTTCGAGCGCGGAGCCGCCTTCCGCATTCGCCACACCCTCCCCCTGCCCTGGAACATGGCCGTGGGAGCCACCCGATCGGAGCAATGGGCCTGCTGGCAGGGACGGGTCACCGCCCAGGAAGCCCGAAGCCTGGGGGTCAACTGGGTGTTTGCGCCGGTGGTGGATGTCAACAACAATCCGGCCAACCCGGTCATCAACATTCGATCCTACGGAGAGGACCCTCAAACAGTGGGCCGTCTGGGTGCGGCATTTGTCACGGGAGCCCAGCAGGCCGGGGTGCTGGCAACGGCCAAGCATTTTCCGGGTCACGGCGATACCGAGGTGGATTCCCATCTGTCTTTGCCGGTGATTTCCGTGCGGCGCCCACGGTTGGAACGGATCGAGTGGGTTCCCTATCGGGAGGTGATCGGGGCCGGTGTCATGGCGATCATGACGGCTCATGTAGCCATCCCGGCCTTGGAGAAAGACCCCACCCGACCGGCCTCGCTTTCGGCCGCGGTACTGGAACAGGCCTTGAGGAACGAACTGGGGTTTCGGGGCTTGATCGTAACGGACTCCATGAAGATGCGGGGACTGACCCGAGGATACTGGAGCGGCGAAGCGGCGGTTCAGGCTATTCAGGCCGGTGTCGACGTGCTCCTGGACCCACCCGATGCCCAGGTCATCTTTGGCGCACTGCTGGAGGCGGTGAAGAATGGCCGCCTTTCCGAGGCCCGCGTGGACCGATCGGTAGAGCGGGTCCTGCAAGCCAAGGCCTGGCTGGGCCTGAGCCGCAGGAAGCGGATCGACTTCCGGCGCCTGGCTCGGACAATGAATGCTCCCGCAATCCACGCTCAAGCCCAACATTTGGCCGATGCTTCCGTCACTCTGGTGAGAGACGCCGTGTCTCGGGTTCCGGTGGATGTCCGTGGAATCCGCTCGGCCCATTTGATTGTCGTTTCCGCCAGCCCATCGCCGGGGGCTGCCGCCGAACTGGAAGGTCAACTGAGGACTCGACTCGATGCTGTGACCGTGGATCGCCTCTCCTCTGAAGCTGCTCCCTCCCTGCTGAACCAGGCCAGATCCAGGGCCAGGAAGGCGGATCTCTGTCTGGTGGCCCTGTTTGTTCCGCTTGTGACCGGGACCGGCCGCCTCGGACTGCCAACTCCTCTGGCGGATTGGTTGAAGGGGCTGGTCCGGGCCAATCCCTCCGCGCTTTTGATTTCCCTGGGCGACCCCTACCGGATTCAGCAGCTTTCGTTCTTCCCAACCTACCTGTGCACCTACAGCCACGTAGCCACTTCCCAGAGGGCGGCAGTCAAGGCGCTCTTTGGAGAAATTCCGCTGGCAGGCGAGCTGCCGGTGTCCATTCCGGGCGTGGCCGCACGGGCTACCGGTCTCAAGCGGGAAGCGTTGCCGATGGTCCTGGGAAAACCCCGGCTGGTCGGAGCGAACCAGGCCCGACAGGGCATCCTGGTCCTTCGAAAACAGCTCCAGCAGATTGTCCGGCAATTCATCGCCCTTCAAGCCTTTCCGGGAGCCTCCTTGGCCGTGGGCTACCAGGACAACCTGCTGGTGCGTCAAGGCTACGGCAGGTTGGATTACGGATCGACCAGTCCTTCGGCAAAGCCGCATACCATTTACGACCTGGCATCGCTCACCAAGGTGGTGTGCACCACCACCTTGGTCATGCAGGCCTGCGAGCGGGGGGATATAGACCTGGAAGACCCCCTCGGCCGCTACTTTCCGGAGTTCCGGGTGGGCGGAAAACACGAGGTCACACTCAAGCATCTGTTGACCCATTCCTCGGGACTTCCGGCACACTTTCCCCTTTACGCACACACCAGCGGAAAGGAACACATTCTTCGACGGATTCTGGAAATTCCCCTGGAGCACCGGCCGGGAAGTCGCAGCCTCTACAGCGACCTGGGCTTCATTCTGCTGGGGGGCGTCCTGGAAAGGGTTTGTGGACAGAGCCTCGACAACCTGGCTCGCGAGCGGATCTTCCAACCCCTGGGAATGCGTCGCACCGGCTTTCAACCCCCTTCCGCCTGGAGGCCCCGCATCGCTCCCACGGAAATCGACCCCTGGAGAAAACGCCTGCTCCGGGGTGAAGTTCATGATGAAAACGCCTATGCGATGGGAGGAGTGGCTCCCCACGCCGGACTGTTCGGCACAGCAACAGACCTGGGAGTCTTTTGTCAGACTCTCCTGAACGGCGGCGTCTACAATCATCGCCGAATCGTGAAGCAGAGCACGTTGGAAGCTTTCACCCGACGTCAGGCCCAGCCATCCGGCAGCACTCGAGCCCTCGGTTGGGACACCCCTTCGCCCAAGGGCTCCTCGGGTGACAAGCTGTCGAGGCAGTCCTATGGTCATACGGGATTTACCGGAACCTCCCTTTGGATCGATCCCCAGCGCCGGCTCTTCATCGTTTTCCTGACCAATCGGGTGCACCCCTCCCGGGAGAACGGCGCCATCCAGTCAGCCCGGCGTCAGGTGGCCGATACCGTGGCGGAGGCTGTGGATAAAATGGGGATGATTCAGACAGATACCGGACAGGGTGACGGGACATGAAGCGACTTGCAGTGACCGCCGGCAGAGTGATGACTCCCGACCGGGTGATTCTGGATGGCGTGGTTCTGGTGGAAGGTCCCAAGATCCTGGAAGTCGGGAGCCGGCGGGCCGTGCGATTTTCCCGGGACGAATTCCAGGTTGTGGGCCACTCCCAACAACTGCTGGCTCCAGGTTTCATCGATGTGCACACCCACGGTGCGATGGGGCGAGACGTGATGGAGGGAACGGACGAGGCGCTTGAGGTGATTTCCCGGTTCCTGGCCGCCCACGGCACCACATCCTTCCTGGCAACTACGGTCACGGCTTCTCCCATTGCGACCCTGCAAGCCGTGGAAGCCCTGGGCAGCCAGGTGGATCGACCCTTGCCGGGCGCCCGCATGCTGGGTCTTCACCTGGAAGGGCCATTCATCAATCCCGAAAAGCGGGGGGCCCATACCGCCAAGTACATTCGCCGTCCTTCTACGCTCATCTTTGACCAGTTGCTGGCCTGCTCCAGCCATCAGATCAAACTGATAACGGTGGCTCCGGAAGTCGAGGGTGGCCTGGAATTGATCCGGTTTGCCCGTGCCAAAGGGGTCGTCGTCTCTCTGGGCCATTCCAACGCCACCCTGGAAGAAACCATGGCAGCCATCGCTTTGGGCGCCGGCAACGCCACCCACACCTTCAATGCCATGAGACCCTTCAGCCATCGCGACCCGGGAATCCTTGGCGCCGTCCTGACCGCTCCGGAGATCTGGGCCGAGTTGATTGCCGATGGGGTACACGTTTCGCCCGCCGCCATCAAGCTTTGCATTCAGTGCAAGAGCGCCCGAAGGATCCTGTTGATCAGTGACGCCGTCAGCGCTACCGGCATGCCGGAGGGACAGTACCGGCTGTCCGATATCGAAATCACGCTTTCAGGAGGCATTTGTCGAACCCGGGAGGGGCAGCTGGCGGGCAGCACTCTGACTCAGGATCAAGCCCTGCGAAACATGGTCCGCTGGAGCCATCTGCCGCTGGAAGCCGTGCTCGGCATGCTTACCCGCAATCCGGCCCAATCCCTGGGAATTGCCGAAAGCAAAGGAACCCTGGCAGAGGGCCGAGACGCCGACATGGTGCTTCTCGACCGGAACCTCAGGGTACACACCACCATCATCCAAGGGGAGGTGAGCCACACCGTTGGATAAGATCCTGGTCAAAGGAGGTACCGCGCTGAGGGGTCGGGTCACCGTCAGCGGCGCCAAGAACGCGGCCCTGCCGGCCATGGCGGCATCCCTGCTGACCGACGAGCCCGTCAGACTGCGCAATTTGCCCAAGGTCCGCGACATTCAAACCACCGGTCGTCTCCTTCAGGAAATGGGCTGTCAGGTCGATTTGAAAGACCTGCAGGAGAGCCATGGCTGTGAATTGATTGCCCGACATCCGATCTCCTGCGTAGCCCCTTACGAGAGGGTCAAGACCATGCGTTCTTCGGTGCTGGTCCTGGGGCCTCTGCTGGCCCGCTTCGGCCGGGCCCGCGTGTCTCTGCCCGGAGGGTGCGCCATTGGAGCCCGTCCCATAGACCTCCACATCAAGGGGTTGAAGAAACTTGGCGCCAGCCTGACCATCCAGCATGGATACGTCGAGGCCAAGGCGCCCCGACTGAAGGGAGATAAGGTGGTCTTCGACCGGGTCACGGTCACCGGGACCGAAAACCTGATGATGGCGGCTTGCCTGGCGAAAGGCGAGACGATCCTGCACAACGCCGCCCGCGAACCCGAGGTGGCCGATCTGGCCGATCTGCTGCGCTCGATGGGCGCCCGGATCGAGGGAGACGGCAGCAGCACCATCCGAATTCAGGGCAGGCCGCAGTTGGGCGGGGCCGACCACACCATTATTCCCGACCGCATCGAGGCGGGGACCTTCATGGTGGCTGGAGCCATCACCGGCGGTGCCGTCGAGCTGGTCGATTGTCGTCCCGACCATCTGACGGCCGTAATCGAGAAGCTGGAAGAAACCGGCATCACCATCGAACGCACCCGGCCGGACGCCTGCCGGGTCACGGCCCCCCGACGACTTCAGCCCAGGGATGTCACCACCATGGAGTACCCGGGGTTCGCTACGGATATGCAGGCCCAATACATGGCGCTGATGACCCAGGCTCACGGGGCTTCCATTATCACCGAGACCATCTTCGAGAGTCGTTTTTTGCATGCCAGCGAGCTGGTGCGGATGGGGGCCAGCATCAGGATCGAGGGCAACCGGGCCGTCATCTCAGGTCGCCGGGATCTGACGGGGGCCAAAGTGCTGGCCTCCGACCTGAGAGCCAGCGCCTCCCTGATCCTGGCAGGACTGGTTGCCAGAGGAGAAACTCTGGTTCACCGGGTATACCATCTGGACCGTGGCTATGAAGCCATCGAGGAAAAGTTGAGGAAACTGGGGGCAAGGATTCAGCGAATCACCGATTGAGACCCAATCGGCCCGTGCGGCTTGATCGGCTGGGGTATAATCCGAGGGTTTCTTGGGTGACTTGACTAAAAAGGGGCTTGGTACCATGCCAGATCGCGGAGATGGGATATTGTCGGCCTTGTCGGACTTCGTTAAGGAATACAACTGCCCGGCGTGTGGCTCGGCAATGAAGGTGGCGCCCGTTTGGGATTTCGTTCTCGGCAAGGGGTGGTCAGCCTGTGGGCACTGCTGGAAAACCTTCCGGCTCAAGGAAGGCGCCCAACTCGAAGGCTATAGCGTCAGGGTCGAGGACCTCGAGCCGGCTTCCCAGGAGGCGGACGCCAACAACGCCAGCAGCTTTGTGTGGAACGTCGTCAAACTGGAGAGCAGCCGGGTAGCGGCTGTGGACTTCTTCGTGAGCGTTGCCTTTACCGCATTTTTTGACGGCCTGGAGCGAAACTACCCGGTCCTCAACCAGCAGGACTTCGACGTCACCTGGCGGTACCTTTCCCAAGCTGGAGCCTTCGCCGTCGACAGTCTCGACACCCGCATCATCGCCGACGCCTTCGAAAAGGTGGAACGCTACAAACCGACGAGTTGATCTCCAGTCCAACCGTCTGGCGAAAGCAAGGTGCCTGCCCTGAGAGGTGCCGCCAGGCTCGCTCAGCCAGGCTCGACCCATGCCACCGATCCTCTTCCGAAGTCGCCGAGTTTCCAGGAAAAGCCTGTGCCGGGTCGGCAGGATGCAAACAGAAAGAGACCGGCTTCATGACGGCTCGTGAACAAAGCGGCTGGCCGGCCCAAGAGAAGGGCGCTTTCTCGGCTCTCCCCAGGATCTCCGGCAACCGCAACCCTGTGAAGGGGCCAGCACTGCCCCGGGGACACCATCCATCCTTGTTTCACCCGCCACGAATCTCATAACTCCTCCACCATCTCCAGCCGTTGCCCGGTTCCCGTACCTGCCGAGGCCCCATTCCGTCAGGGTCCAGTCTCGCTGTCATTACCCTCGGGTCTGGAGGTAGCCGCCGGCCAAACCCAAGCCGGAGGCAGCATCACCTTCGCGGTTGCCAACGGTTCCTATCGCCTCTCGGTAGCCGCTTCAGGCTTTGCGACCTTCCAGGGGGAACTGGCGCTCCATTCGGCCGAGACGCCAGACCTGGTGATGGAAATGCAGCTTGGCTCCCTTTTGAGCACCTGAATTCCCTATTTGTCTACACGCTAACCTTGAGGTTGCGCCGCAGCCATGGTTCCAGATTGTCAAAGCGGAACGTTCCTGCTTCGTACAGCCGGAGAATGAAGGCGTAGGCCTCTTCCGCCTCGGTAGTGAGTTGTGCATCGTTGATCGCCAGAAACGTGTAGGTGGCGGCAAAGGCCGTGCGCTTGTTGCCGTCGAGGAACGGATGGTTTTGGGAAAGACTCTCCCACAGCGCGGCGGCTTCCTCGACGAGATCGGCATAGTAGCCGGTTTGCGGTCGATAGAGTGCCGCCTCCAAAAGGCCCGCATCCCGGACGCCGTGCGATCCTCCGTATCGCTCGATCTGATCGGCGTGAATGGCGAGAACTTCCGCCAGCGTGAGGTAGTCCGTCATTTCGCGAGCTTCTTGTAGAGCTCGTCGTACTTGTCATGGCTGGCGAGATAGGCGGCCATGACGTGCGGCCGTGGTCGGGCCTGTTTGCGCTTCTCGATCAGGTCGGTCAGCGCCTCGTCCACGAGCGCTTGCAGCAGGCGGCCCTCCTTCTCCGCGATGGCGCGGATAGTGGCTAGAATCTCAGCGTTGACCTGGGTGGCGAATTTCTCACGAGTCTGGGGCATGGGACATCCTTCCTTAACGAACCCCAGAGTACCATGATAAATCATGATATATCAAGATATGCGTCTTCCTGCCTGGACTCCATCAGGAATAAACTCTTTGCGGGTCTATTTTCGGTACACTCCCAGGAGTATCCGGATCAGATTGCGCGCTGCCCTGCAGTTTGCACCTTTTCGGGGCCGTCTCCGGGAGGGAAACGGGACCGTCTCTGGGAGCCCGTCAGGCAGAGTAGGAGACATCGAGGTCCATTAACGGTTGGGTATAACTGTAATTCCATCGACCCGAAACTTGGTGCTTGTTTCCTTATCTGCTTCATTTCCGGTTGATTACCGTATAGAACGAAAATTACTCCATACATGACACTAGCTGTACTCACGAGGCGAGTGCAGCTAGCGGGGATAGAAAACCTGGGCGACAAGTTCTATTTTGAGCACCTGAATTCCCTGAATCCCTTCACCCGTGAGAGAATTTCGGAGTTGGGCCGTAATGTCTTTGTGGGTGTGACCAAGCATTGGTAAAACCGAGGGGCAGGGGCTTTTTGGTTGGCGCCCCCCGGGATGCCGTGAGGTTGCGATGGTTCGGCCAGGAATTCTCTCAGGTCTATGGATTTTGCTCTTGCTCGCCCCGGGGCAACCCCTGGCGGCCCAGATCCGGGTCGGCACCATTCGGGGGACGGTTCTGGATCCAGCCGGAGCAGCCGTCTCCGGAGCCCTGGTCCGGCTCAGCAACCGGACCACCGGCTTTCACCGTCAGACCTCCACTGGCGCCGGGGGCGGTTTTCACTTCAACAACCTGCCCTTCGATCCCTATCTGCTGCAGGTTGAGGCCACCGACTTTCAGGTCTGGAACGGCCCGGTGGCTGTTCGCTCCAATCTGCCTGTTCAGGTCGAGGTTTCGCTCAGCCTGACCACCCCGACCCAGTCCATCCAGGTGGAGGCACTGGTGGAAGCCGACTCTCAAGGCATGGAAACCGATCTGGACCAGTCCTTCATCGACCGGCAGCCGGGAGCCCAGCCCTCTGCAGGCTTGCAGGACGCCATCGCTACGGTTGCGGGCTGGAGCAGTGAAGACAACGGGTTGTTGCATGTGAGGGGCGTGGATGACGGGTTCCTGTTTCTGATTGATGGAATCCCGTTGAGCGACCGCACCGACCGCCTGTTTGCCGGCTCGCCCCAGACGGAAATGATCCAGTCCCTGCAAGTCATCAACGGCCATTTGCCGGTGGAATACGGAAATGCCTCCGGGGCCGTGATTCACCTCACCCCCAAATCCGGGATCGACAGGCCACTGGGCGGTTCGGTCAGCCTGGCCGGCGGCAACTATCAAAGCGGCCAAGCCGGCTACACCCTGGCCGGAGGTCTTGGCAGCGGACTGGGCTTTTTCCTGGCCCACTCCCTGACCGGATCCGGTCGGCGTTACCTCGACCCGGTGGATCCCGGGAACTTCAACAACCGGGGGTGGGCTCAGCGATTCGATTCCCGGATTGACTGGCATCCCTCTGCCCGAGACATCGTGGTCTTGAACCTGTCTGGCCACGGAAGCCGCTTCGCGGTCACCAACACCTATCAACAGGAACTGGCCGGACAACGCCAGCGGCAGCAACTGGACGACAACCACCAGTCGTTTGCCTGGCAGCGCAACTGGTCGCCATTCACCGCCACCAACCTGGGGGGGTATCGCCGTTCCTTCCGGTCCGAGTTGATCCCGAGCGCCAACGATCTGCCCGTCTCCGCCTCTCAGCTTCGCCGCCATGTGCGTTCGGGGTTTCTAGTGAACCTGACTCACTGGGTTAGCGGCCACACCCTCAAGGCAGGCGCCGACGCCCAACGGGTCACCCCCCGTGAATTCTTCTCCTTTTTTGTCACCGACGAGAAATTGGGTGAAGAAGCCGGCCTGAGCGAACTGGCGCTGGAGTTTAACCGGAAAAATCCCTTCCTGTTTCAAGAGCAGGCGGTGCGGGGACAAGCTTCCGTTTTCCTGCAAGACACCTTTTCGCTGGGCAGGCGCCTGACGATCAACGCGGGTGTCCGATTCGACCACACGGCCATCCTGGTTTCCGCCGCTCAAGTCAGCCCCCGCGCCGGCGCCGCCTTCCTCCTACCCTACAGCCGAACCGTGCTGCGAGCGTCCTACAACCGATTGTTCATGCCACCTCAGATCGAAAATCTCCTGCTTTCCTCCTCCGAACAGGCCTGGCGCCTCTCCCCTTTCGCGACGCCGGAGGGTATCGGCGGCGCACGGGTACCGCCGGAGAAACAACATGCTTTCGAGGTGGGATTCGGACAACCCTTCGGTGACTGGTTTCAACTCAACACCGCCTACTGGTGGAGACTGGTAAGAAACTATGCCGATCCCAATGTGTTTCTGAGCACAACCGTCATTTTTCCCAACTCGGTGGCTCGGGGTAAGGCTCAGGGTTTGGAAGCCCGCATCGATTTTCCTCAGCGGAAGGGTTGGTCCGGATACCTGAGCTATTCCAACTCCCGGGTCTTTCAGGTGGGACCGATTAACGGCGGGCTGTTTCTGGAGGAAGAAGTCATCGAGATCGGGCCGGGGACCCGATTCAATCCCGACCACGATCAAAGAAACACGGGGGGGTTCGGGGTGTTTTACGAGCATCCCTCCCATCTCTGGATCAGTCTGTCGGGGCGCTACCAAAGCGGACCGCCCCTGGAAGTGGAACTGGAGGAGTTGGACGAGCTGCGGGAGCGGCCGGGGGCCGATCTGGTCAACTTCGACCGCGGGCGAATCAAGCCCAGATCCCTCTTCGATTTTTCACTGGGCAAGGAGTTCTACTCAGACCGGCGCATCACCCTCCGGACTCAGTTCGATATCCGCAACCTGGCCAACCGGCGTTTTGCCTACAATTTCGGGAACCCCTTCAGTGGGACCCACTTCGGCCACCCAAGGCTGTGGAGCGGCCGGATCCGGATCGGTTTCTGAGCCGGCTGGCCGGCCAGTAAATGCTGGTTTTCCAATGGGGCATCCTGTAAGCTGAAGGCAATGAAGGTGCTGGCGGACGGTATGGTGCTTCCCATCTCAATTCCCACAGCCTCGTGACCCGTAAAGCACCCAGTTCCCTGACGGCACCCGCCCTGGCCGGGTTACTGGCCGGTCTGCTGGCAGTCTCCTGCTCGCCGCCCCCCCAGACAGAGTCCAACCCTGAACCACCGCCACCCCCGTCGCCGGTGTCGGCCCAGACAGCCTTCCACCGGCTCTACGTTCAGGCCCGGTCCTGGTCCGCCGATGCGCAGCCGCTCCGCTTATCGAGCTTCAATCTCAAAGAGGTCCCCAGCAAAGCCGGAAGGTGTGCCGTGTGGCAGGCCACCTTCGTCTCCAGGCAAAAGCGAAAGTCTCGCAGTTATGTTTACTCGGTGGTCAAATCCGGCACCAGCATCCGCAAAGGGGTCCGAGCCGGCCTGCCGGAAGGCTGGTCGGGGCGAGGACAGGCCAGGCCCTTCATCATGCAGTTCTTCAAGATCGACTCGACCAAGGCCTATGACAAGGCAGCGGAAAAGAGTGTCGGCTTTCTCAAGAAAAACCCCGATCTCCCCGTCCACTTCCTGCTGGAATCCACCCCCCGATACACCCATCCGGTCTGGCGCGTGATCTGGGGCGAAACCCGCGGGTCCGGCAAACGCTCGGTGTTTGTGGACGCAGCGACCGGAGTCCACCTGAATACCCTGTAGCCCCCTGGAGCCGGATAACCGCCTTCCTCTGACCCCAGGGAAACCATCAATTCTCCCCCGGTCCGTAGGCCCATCCATCACAGGAGTACCACACCCGGGCACCGCCCCGCATTCCTTACCGAGCATTTAGATAAACCCTTAAGAAACCTTTTTTCAACAAATTAGTGGTTTTATTATAATGTTTTTCAGTAATACATGGTGCTGGGTGCAATGCGGAGATTTGAGGATGTCGGGCTGCCCCAATCTTCAGCCCCCACAGCTTCCGCGTCCAGTGGTCACAGACCTCCGCTCGCAGGATGTGCCCTTGAGGACCTGCAGTTCGTTGAGCAGATTTCAGTGTGAGGGGGGAGTAAGTTTCATCGGCGATGATAGACTCCGCGGGTTCTAAGGAAACTCTCGCTCAACCCCGGGCGCCCTGATATCAGTAAAGCCCGTGCCAATCAAATTGGTCGTAGCAAATAGCGATTGGAACAGTGTGCCAAGTGAGTGCCACTATGTCCAAACTACTGCTATATTGTTCCCTAACCGCAGAGTGTCACAACTGAGGAATATACCCTTGAAGTTGCTGTTAAGCTGTCTAGAAATCGGGACTACCTCAAAGAACCGGTTCTGGAGTCGCTGACGCATGACCGGCTTTCGCTTCATCCATTCGTCAGACCTACACCTTGGCCGTCGGTTCGGGAACTTTCCCGAAGACACTCGCGGCCGCCTCGAGGAAGCTCGGCACGCCGCGATCGACGGTCTGTCGGCCGCCGCCCGGAACCACGGAGCCGGCCATGTGCTGATCGCCGGCGATCTTTTCGATACCGAGACGCCGTCCAATCGGGTCTGGCGGCAAGCGCTCGCCGCGATGGCAGCGGCGGAGGACATCCAATGGTGGATCATTCCGGGTAACCACGACAGTCTCGCCGCCGAAGCGCTTTGGGACCCCGTCCGCGCACAGTCTCCCGGCAACATGCATCTTTGCGATGCCGCTGAGCCGGTCGAGATCGCGCCCGGTGTCACGCTTCTTCCTTCGCCCGTGCCGAGTCGGTTTCCGGGCCGCGATGTGACGGAGTGGATGCCGGGCTGTCCGACCCCCGAGGGTTCTCTGCGAATCGGTCTGGCGCATGGCGGCATCGTGACATTCGGAAGCGAAGACGACGGCGCGGAAACAATCCCTCTCGAGCGCGCGGCCTCCGCCGGTCTCGACTATCTCGCCCTGGGCGACTGGCACGGCTTCATGCGGGTCGGGGATCGGACCTTTTATTCCGGCTCGCCTGAACGCGACCGTTTCAAGCACCAGGGGCGGGGCATCTGCCTTGCGTTGACGATCCCGGGACCGGGGGCTGCGCCCGACATGGCCGAGATCGAGACCGGCCGGTTCGATTGGCAAGACATTCCCCTGCCGCTAACGCCGGAGCAAAATGCGGCCGAGGCCCTTGCCGACGCGCTGCCGGGGGACGGGTCCGCGCGGCGCGACGCGCTAGTTCGGGTCCGGGCCTCCGGCTGGGCCCGCCTTCCCGGACGCATGGAACTGGCAACGGCTGTCGAAGAAGCCGCCCCGGAGTTCGGGTATTTCGAGTTTAGCGATGCCGAGCTAGCGACCGAGTGCGCGCCCGACGATCTCGATGACATCGCCCGGGGTGGCGCCCTTCGCATGGCCGCGGAGGCTCTGTATCGAGACGCGGAGGACGGCGCAATGAGCGCGGAGGACCGCGCTGTTGCGGCGGCCGCACTCCGCCGGCTCTACGGCTACCTGACGGGAAACGCGCAGTGAAACTCCGAACGATCCGCCTAGAGAACATCCGCCGCTTTATCGATCCGGTGGAAATCAGCGGCATCGCTGATGGGCTGAACGTCCTGACGGCGCCGAACGAGCACGGCAAGTCAACGGTTTTCGATGCGCTGCACGCAGTGTTCTTCAAGCCACGGAAGTCGTGGGATAAGGAGATCCGGAGCCTTGCGCCGCATGCCGGCGGCGAACCGTCGGTCGCCGTGGAGATCGAACTCGCTGACGGCATCTACCGGATAGAGAAACGCTGGAGCAGCCGGCGCAACGGCGAGGCGCACATCCAAACTGCCGGCCGCCTTATCAAGCAGGCGGATGACGCAGAGGCCTGGATCGCCGAGACCTTGAAAGCACCGAAGGATGGCGGCCCAGCGAGACTGCTCTGGGTCCGTCAGGGGCTCACCGGCCTCGACGACGGCGACGCTTCGCGCCTTGCCCGGCGCGATCTGCTGACATCGGTTGCGGGCGAAGTCGAAGCGATGACCGGTGGCCGGCGCATGGACGCGGCCCGGGACCGGTGCCGGGGCGAACTCGAACGCTACCTCACCCCGACGGGTCGCGTGAAGGCCGACGGCCCTCTGAAGCGACGGGAAGACGAAGTTGCCTCCCTCGAAGCGACACGCCAGGAACTCGCGACTAAGTCAGAGAAGCTCCGTCAAGAACTGGATCGCCGCCGGAAGCTCAGGCGGGAACTGCGTAACCTAGAGAATCCCGAGGAACAGAAGGGACGCGATAAACGCCTAGCCAAAGCGGAAGCCGCGCATGCCGTTGCCTCCCGCCATGCCCAACTGCTTGAACGAGCCAAAAGCGATGAGCACACGAAGCGCGTCGAGGCAGGGCGTGCAGGGGAACAACTGGAATCTCTGGACAAGGACCTCACTGAACTCGCCGAGGCCGCCAAGGCACATCGGATAGAGAATGGGCAAGCGCAAGAGGCAATCGAACAGCTGCGCCTGACGGAAGGCCGAATGACCGAAGCGGAGAATGTGCACAAGTCCTCGCGCGCCCGCTCCGATTCTGCCGCCAATACCCTGCGGAAGGTCCTGCTTGCCGAGAATGCCGCCGTAGTGACCGGGCGCCGCCAGGAACTGATCGAGAAGATCAAGCGGGCAGGAGAATTGCGACAGCGGACCGAACAGGCTGCAGCCGAGGCCAGGACGGAACTTTCCGATCCAGTGCTGGAGGGCCTGGAGAAGCTGGAGGAGTCCGTGCGTGTCCTGCTCAAAGCCCGCGATCTCGAGGCCGTGGCGATCGCCATAACCTACGCACCCGGCCGCCAGGATGGAGTTTCACTTGGCGGCAAACCACTTCCTGACGGTGAGCGGATATCGATTCCGGACGGCGCGCGGCTGGAAATCGACGACATCGGCCGACTGGATATCCATCCGGGGCAGCGCCAGGGTGGTAAGACCCTCGCAAATGCTGAGAGAGAATTGGTGCAGGCACTCGTAACCGCCGGTGCGAATAGCATAGAAGAAGCGCGAGCGTCGGCCCGCAAAAGACGCGATGCCGAGCTGCGCGCACGGAATGCGGAAGCCGATCTGCAGAGCGTGGCACCAGACGGAATCGATGCGCTGCGCGACCAGCTCTCGAAGCTTCCTGAGCGGATCGCCGATGAGGACGATCTTCCAACCGCCGAGGAAGCGCAGCAGGAGGACAAGTCGGCAAGAGAAGCCTTGGTCGGACCTCTCGCAGAATACGAGGCCGCACGTACCGCAAATGGGCACGCGAAGACGGCCGCTGCGCAGGCTAATACCGCTGCTGAAAGCGCGCGTACGCGCGAGGAGCGTGCGACGGCGGCTCTTTCTGGAATCGACGAACCACAAGCCGAGAGAACCGCTCGCTGGAAGGCACTTTCGCGCCTTCGCACCGAGTTGGAGGACGCCACCCGGCGGCGTAAAGAGGCGGAGGCGGCTGCGCCCGATCTGGAAGCCGCCGCGGTAGTGCTCGAAAGAGCGCGCTTGATCGTCAAACGCGCCGACGAAGACCGACAGAGCATTCGCCTCGAACTGGGGAAGCTCGACACCTCCATCGGCATTCATGCCGGCGAAGCCGTGGACGAAGACTTGACCGACATCGACATCCGTCTCGAGGCGGCCCGAACCGCACTCCACGGTCTCAAGTTCGAGGTCGCTGTCCTGAAGAAGCTCAGCGTCGCTCTGGAGATGGCCCGCGCGTCAGCGCGGAACCTTTATGTCGAGCCGGTGATGAAAGAACTCGTACCTCTCCTGCGGCTGTTCTGGCCAGAGGCGGAACTCCGCTTAGATCCCGAGACGTTGTTGCCGACGGCTCTGGTGCGGACCGGCACGGAGGAGCATTTCGATATCCTGTCAGGTGGCACGCAGGAACAGATTGCGCTGCTCGTCCGTCTCGCCTTTGCCCGTATGCTCGCCAAGACCGGCGCACCGGCGCCGGTCATCCTGGACGACGCGATCGTCCACACGGACGACGACCGCATCGAGCGGATGTTCGATGCGTTGACACGCCAGGCCCACGATCTCCAGATCGTCGTGTTCTCCTGTCGCCAAAAAGCCTTTCGTGATCTGGGAGGACGCCGCCTCGATATCGTGCCTGCAACACGAACTCCAGACGTCCGATGAGACGAAATCAGTCTCGATGAGATTGAGCGGATCGTGACTTTGAGGGGCCTCCGGATAATTCCGGGGCCCTGGAGTGTGCCAGACTCCGAAAAAACGCAGCAAAGGACAAATATGAGCCTGTTTTTTCCACCGATCAGGCTCAAAACTTCAGGTTCCCCACGGTGGGGCTCCTGCGACCTTTCAGTCGAAACAGAGGGCTCCGAAGGACGGGCGGAAATAGGACGTTCTTGAATTGCCGGAATATCTTAATTTACACCGAGTTGTTGGACAAGGTCGGAGGCCCTCGGACATAAATTCCATACCAGGCAATTCACTGCAACTCCTTTATCGCCTGGAAATTACAGAAAGGCGGGTTACCCGGAATATTGTTGAGAGGACTTTTGTGTGAACAGTAGCTTTGAGACCGAACAACGCAAGCGTACAAACCCATTACATCAGTACCTGGGTGACCCAGTAACTGTGAATGCTGAGATATTGCAAGAGTGTGCTTCCAATAACTCGTTTTCGCCCCTTGCCTTCAAACTCTTTGAAGAAGCGATGAAAGTACTTGCAGTGTGTTCTCACACTTATAGTAGCTCCTCATCTGAAGAAGGCGCACTACCAAGGAATCAGGCGATCTGTGCGGGCCTGTTGGTGAGGATTGTGAAGGTGATGAAGAGCATCGCCACCCTCGTTATACACACACCCTATTGTGCCGATATGGTCTTTGCACTAAACCGATTTATTACGGAATCCGCCACCGGTCTTCGCTTCCTTGTTGTCAAGAACGAAGATCGCTTTTTCGATCAATTCGTCCGCTTCAGTCTTTCTCCCGAGCGAGAGCTTTACGATCTTATTCAGAAGAATGTCACGGAACGGGGTGGCGATACGTGGGCGATTGAGCGACGGATGTTGAAATCCATCGAAAAGTTATGTCGTCTTTCCGGTGTCGACGTTAGCAGTGTTAAACCGAAGGCGAGCAATTGGGATGGGGGGCTGAGAAATCGCTTGATCGCCATTGGAGAGGGTGACACCTATGCAATGCAACAGCGGCTTCCATCACACGCAGTTCACGGCACTTGGGTTGACCTAATCCATGATCACCTCACTCCAGTTGGCAATAAGGGCTTTCGGCCTAACCCTGACCAGAAACGTGTAGACACCCGCCTAATGCTTCCAGTCTGCGTTCCTGCACTGACCGCTGCACACGCATACGTAGAGACATTTATTCCTCCGCTGTATGAACGAAAGCTTCTGCTTAACCGCATTACCGACTTGATACGGCGGGTCCTGATCGTAGATGAAGCGCACGAAACATGGATCAACAGCGCTTGAAGGATGCGCTCATTCGTTCTCCTTCCTATTGCCGATAAGATCCTCTACGTCCACCCCTTCCTCACAGCTTACGGGTCCTGGTCGTCACCGACTTGCTCTCCAACGGTGTGCCGCTCGAGATTTTTGAGAGAATTTCCATGGGAGCCCGGGTACTGGAAAATATAATTACTCTTCATAGTTGCCAGTGAGCTGACCCATCAGCCTGCAGACGAATTTCCATGACAAAACTCAGAACTCAAATTCCTGCGGATGTTGCCGCAAATATCCTATTTGACTGCGACAATACCTGCTGCATCTGTGGAGAGCGAGGCAAGGCTATCCAGATACACCATGTAGATGAAGATCCGAGCAACCATAGTATCGGCAATCTTTCAGTTTTGTGCCTCGATTGTCACAATCGAACGCAAACTCGCGGCGGTTTTGGGCGCAAGCTTACTAGAGAAGTGATAACTAAATACCGAGACGAGTGGATTGTACGAGTGAAGGAACGGCGGAAAAAGGCCGATCGTCTTGTTGTCGAGCGCGCTGTAGGTTCTTTAAAAAGCACGTCTGAGATGACCAATCAAGAACTGGCGAGCGTTGATGTTCGACCAAAAGGCGATGCTCTAGACTACATCAATACACTTCCAGACCTGAAGGCACGACTCCTAGCGAGGGCTCAGCCAGAGTGGGACAGCGGCATAACCTCACGGATGGTCCAAGCGTCATCCGACTACATCGACGCTTTATCTGGCATACTCTCCGCTCTTGCGGGTAACTATCCGGATGGGCACTTCTGGGATAAGGATCCACACCAGTTCTTTGCTGAGCAGATCGCTACGAGGTTCGAATGGCACCGCTTGCATGCAGAGCCAGACGGGCCAGGGACAGGGGGCACAATTGTGAGCGTGGTCTGTTGCGGAAACGTACAGGCTGACGTTGAGAAGATGGTGGAGGATATGGTCATGTCGATCGTCGGCTACGACGACCAGTTTGACTTTAAAGGGTGGCCAGGTAGGTGGAGAGGAGAATCTGGCAGGGTGACTTCGTGAAGCCCTGGCGCAGGCGTAGGTGCGGTGGGTTGTCTAAGCACCGACGACGAGCGGGTAACTTGACGCCGGTTGGATTCTTCCGCGTGCAAGGAGACGTCCGATGAACATCGGCGATGAAGAGGTCTGGCAAATAGCGGCTGGGGATACTGATCGGTCGTACGCGGATTTATGCCTGCGTTGGGGGGTTGTTCTATTTGGCCCAGGCTATCAAAGGCGGTGGCCTGAATGTGGAATCCCTCTCCGCGAAGACGGAGAGACATCGAGGAAGATTGGCATGATCCGCAAGTACCATGAGGACATCGACAGTGGCGACATCGTTGTTCTCAGGTTGGGCACCGGCGAAGTCTACGGAGTCGGCAGGGTAGATGGCCCCGTGGAATGGTACGATGACTTCGGCGACATTGACGGATGGGACATTCAGCTTGTCCGTCGTGTAAGGTGGCACTGGAAGGCCGCAAATGGCAAGCCCAAGAAGTTTGACAAAGGAACGCTCAAACGGGGTGACACGATACACAAGTTAGACCGGTCAGGGCCTGTGTTCGAATGGCTGTTGCAAATACCGGAACGCGATGCGGAGTTGCCGGCACTTCCACCATCGTGCTTGCCCGACAACCCTGTTCCGCGAATCGAAGTACCTGAGCTCGCTGAGTACCTGTTCGATCAGGGAACGGCCGCAGGCGCGATCAATGAACTAACCGAAAGCATGCTTGACCTCGAGCAGATTGCCTCATGGTACCGACGTAGTCGTACCACGCCTTCAGAGTCCGAAACAAAAGCGTACCTAGCCGTGCCGTTGCTGCGCACATTGGGCTGGACGCCCCAACGGATGGCTGTCGAATGGGGCAGGATTGACATAGCACTATTCGACAGGCTCCCCCGCTCCGATGAAAATCTGGCAGTTGTCGTTGAGGTCAAGAAACTCGGAAGTTCGTGTCGATCAGCCAAGACCCAGGGTGCACAATATGCTCGCCGGGATGGCCGCGAGAGGTGTAGTCGCCTTGTCGTAACGGATGGCATCCGCTATGGCATCTATGTCAAAGAGACGAACGGTGCGTTTCCGGAAGCCCCGGCCGCATACATGAACCTCAACCGTATGGTCCGTTCCTACCCGGTCTTGGGTTGCGAGGGGACGCCCAAGGCACTGAGTCTGCTTGCTGCGGACTGGCGAGCTGATTAGTCCCCCCGCGTGACGATTCGACGGTTGCTCTTCTACAAATTGATGGAGCGACTCACAGAGAAGCGAAACTTTGATTGAATTACCCTCCATATGTTGCGGGTTCCCCACCAACGCGAAAACCTCCGAAACACAATATCTTGGAGCTGGGCTGTTAGTGTCGGCAGCACCTGTCCGAGGGAGTTCGGCCGTTGCAGTTTGAGGCCCTTCCGAAGTGACACGGCTTCGCCTACCTGGGCGCGTCTGTTTGGGTCTGGCGCGAACCTCCTCCTTTCGTGGCTCTTTTCAGGGGGTTGGCGACATTTCCCCCACAGGGGAGGCGTTGACCTCTACACAAGCTGGGCTGGCCCTAAAACTCGTGGGCATTTCTTGCTTGAGTTTTTAACTACTTGCCGGCCGAGCAGCGAACGTCCTTTCCATCTCCCTGCGGATTAGGATGGCGGATTGGGCCGCGTCGTGTCGTACGTCGGACCAGCCGATCAGGCTGCCGGCGGGAACGTCGTTGAGGAGGGTCACATTGCGGGCCAGGCCGATGGGAAGGCCTCCGATTCGTGTGGCCGCGGCCGAAGGTTGCAGCCTGCCGTAGACGGTATAGCCACCCTCTCCGTCCAGCACTTCACCAGCCGAGAGATTCCGCTTGGCCGTGGCCACCACATCCCCGGCAAAAGCTCTCGGACATCCGGTCGCTTCCCCGGCCAGTCCGGCCTTGAGTACGCTAACCGACAGCTCCATTCCCACCAAGTGAACCGGCCGGTAAAGGGCCGCGTAGCAGCCGCTGGCGTCGGTCTGCAGACCATATTCGGCAAAGCATTCCTTGACGTAGTCATTGGGCGCCTCAAAGGTGACGTACACACCCCAGCGCAGGTCCCCGGACACCCGACGGCCATCTCGTTCCAGGCTGGAGACGACCTCAACGGTTCCCGCATGGGACAGACAGCCCCCGCTGGAGCGCGGGCGGCAAACCTCCGCAAGGCCGTCCCGGCCACAGGCGGGAAAGTTCAGACCTTCCGGCTGGGGTTGAAGGCCGGTGGCGTTGGCCACGGCAGCCATCTCGATCGCCGACTTGGTGCCGTCCAGAAAGGAATTGAACATTCTCGGATTGAGCTCGCCGCCCGCCACCTTCGCCTGGTTGAATCCATAGTGTTCCCAGACCGTGTCCGGCGTGGAGGCGTGATACCGAGGCAGGTACTTGGTCCCCTTGCCGGCACACACCACCTCGAACCCACTGCATCTGGCCCAATCCACCAATTCACAGATCAACGCCGGCTGGTCTCCATAGGCCAAGCTGTAGACGACGCCTGCCCGCCGGGCCCGCCGGGCCAACAGGGGACCTGCCACCACATCGGCCTCCACGTTGACCATGACCAGGTGCTTGCCGTGCTCGATGGCCTTCAAGGCGTGACCGATCCCCGCGACCGGATCGCCCGTGGCTTCCACGATGACATCCACACCCTCTGCACATAAAAGCGCCTCGGCGTCTTCCGACAGCCAGGTCGTGCCCGCTTTCGTCGCCTCCCGAAGGTCTGTGGCCCCAAACTGTTCGGCCGGCCAATCGGCCCGCCGAAATGCCTGGACCGCCTTGTCCCTGGCGAGATCCACCACTCCTGCCAGGTGCAGCCCGTTCAGGCGGCGGGCCTGGCTGAAGAACATGGTGGCGAACTTCCCCGCCCCGATGACCCCGACCCTGAGAGGCGTGCCCGCCTCGGCCCGTGCAGCCAATTCCTGCAGCAAGGAATTTCTCATCCGGTTCTCTTGAATCGATACGACATTGACGACTGAGTCAAGTATCGTGAATCAGTACTGTCCCTTCAGCCGACAGGATGGCTTCCTGCTGCATCGGTCTGAAGCTCAGTGGCGGCCAAAGTAATAGGATGCGGGCGGGACGCCCGCGCTCCCAGGCAATGCCCTCCCGCCGGGGCGGTGGGGGCTTGGTGGCCGACTTCTCTGAAAGCCGAGCCCATCCTGTTAATCCATGTAAGACAAATTGTACGTATTGGATCTGAGGCAGAATCAGTTGGCGTAACTCTCCAATCAACAATCAGCAACGAACCATTCCTTAATCAGTCTCTTCGTGTCCCTTCGTGGTTCTTCGTGACCCTTCGTGGATATCTTTTTTTCTTTCAATCCAGGCCGACCCGGACTCGGGTCCAGCGAATGCCGAACTTTTCCTGCTCCTTGCACCAATGGACGCAAAGCAGCGTCTCCCGGTCCAGCGCAATGGCCGAGGGCAAACCGAAAGCGAAGGTCTCCAGCTCATTGATTCCATCGGCGTCCTCCGGGGCCTCCCTGGATGCCCGCGCGTCCCAAAGGGTCTCCTCACAATCCACCGTCCAGGAGGTATCGGTGAAACGCACCAGGCAGGCAATGACGCCTTGCTCTCCGTAACGCCGGTTGTAGAGAACCAGCAACCGATCTGCGCCCAGCCACACGGGGCTCATGGTCTGGCCCCGAATTCCCGTGGATTGCAGGGGCCCCCAGGTTACCCCCCCATCCTCGGAAATGGTGAAATGGTCCTCGAAGTCGGAGTAGTCACCCATGCGAAGTGTCCAGGACACCGCCAGCACCCGGTCGCCGTCGAGCCGCGTCAGCTTTTGCTCGAAAAACCCCTTGACCTCTTCAGGATCCTTCATCACCAGTGACATGCGGGGCCAGGTCTTCCCTTCATCCTCGGAAACAAAAACTACCAGCCGCTCCCCAAGCTGGTCCTGGCGAGTGAGGGTTGCAGCCGGAGCCAGCCAGTTCCCGTTCCTGGTGACCACGATAGGGCTGGCAATTTCAAAAGGACCTGGAATGACGGTGGGCATTAGTTGGGGCTCGGTCCAGGTCTGACCCTGGTCCCGAGAGAGACAGACAATGGGCTCTTTGCGGATTTCACTCCCGAATTGCTTCTTTTCCTCCGGCGGATAGGCCCGCGTCCCATAGGCAATCACCATGCCCTGCGGTGTGCGACTCAAGCGAAGCGAATTGGTGGTGCGTGGGTTCTCTCCCGGCTCCAGGATCGTTCGCTGCCAGCTCCAGGACCTGCCGTTGTCGGTCGAGCGAGCCAGATCGGTGCCCCCGGTGACACTCGGCCCCCCACCCACCGTAAAGCCGGCCAGAATATCTCCATTGTCCAATCGGACCAGGGTGGGAAAGGAAGAATCCCGGTTGTCAATAATTCCAGAGTCTAAGATCTCTATACTTGGCATAATCAAAGTCTCCTATGGGGGTGATTGTTTGGAGATAGGACGGTGATGATTGGCCGAAACCGGTCAAGGAAGATGGCGGTGCCACTCTCAGGGAACCACTGACGAGCCGCATGGAATCTTCTGCCGGAACAGCCCGCCAGCAAGAGCAAAGAATGCTATCATAAGTGTTTAGCCGCACCAATCTTCCCCACGGGATGCACCGCTGCCTCATGATCAGGATCCATCGCCTTGGATTGTTGCAGCCCCTCGGAGCCAGATTGAACCCCACGGCGCTGAGGCCGCGACGCAGAAATCGGGACTCGAAGCCCAAACGGCCAGGTTGCGAGTTGGTGCGTCCCCTCGTCCTGGTATTCGGCATCCTTGCTTTGGGCGCGACCTCCGCCCGGGGTGACGATCCCCCACCGAACCCGGAGGAATTCTTTGAGTACCGGATACGCCCCCTTCTGGTAGCGAAGTGCTATAGCTGTCACAGCGAAACGGCCAGCAGCGGGCTTAAGGTGAACTCCCGTCAGGCTCTGATCCAGGGGGGAACGCTGGGGCCCGCCATCGTCCCAGGCAAACCGGCGGAGAGCCTCCTGATACAGGCCGTGGATCACACTCACTCCCGCTTGCGCATGCCGCTGGGAGAGAACCTCCGCCAGCAGGAGATCGCCGACCTGGTTCAGTGGGTTGAGATGGGCGCGCCCTGGCCCCAGGCCCCGGCCGCCCTTGCGCCCAATTCGACCGGCCGGGAGTTCGCCATTGCGGAAAAGGACCGGGAATACTGGGCTTTCCTTCCGGTTCGGCGTCCTTCCCTGCCAACCGTCAAGGACGCGCGATGGCCCCAGACGCCCATCGATCACTTCATCCTGGCCCGTCTGGAAAGAGCAGGCCTGAGTCCCTCCCGGCAGGCCAGCCGGCGGGAACTGATCCGACGGGTCAGTTACGACCTCATCGGGTTGCCCCCCACACCGGCTGAGGTGGATGCCTTCCTGCAGGATCGATCACCTCAGGCATGGTCCAGGCTGGTCGATCGGCTGCTGGAATCTCCCCACTATGGGGAGCGATGGGGGCGCTACTGGCTGGACGTGGCTCGCTATGCCGAAGATGACCTGTATGGCCCTGCGGGAAATTCCCAGTACGCCAACGCCTGGCGCTACCGCGATTGGGTCATCCAGGCCTTCAACCAGGACATGCCCTTCGACCTCTTCGTCAAGGCTCAGATTGCCGGAGATCTAGTGCAGCGGGAGGACCGCGAGAAGATGCTCCCAGGCACCGGATTCCTCAGTCTGGGGGTCTGGTATTACGGCGCCGTGCAGGCCCCCCAAGCCCGCGCCGACGAACGTTTCGATCGAATCGACACCGTCTCCCGCGGTTTCCTGGGCCTGACAGTAGGGTGTGCCCGCTGCCACGACCACAAATACGACCCCATCGCCTTCAAGGATTACTGGGCGCTGGACGGAATCATGGCCAGCACCGTCTACCGTGAGTACCCGCTGGCGCCTGCGGAAACCGTGGAGGCTTACCGGAAGCACCAGAAGAATGTGAAGGCCCTGGAGGACTCTATCAAGGAGTTTCTCGACAAGCAGTCCGTCCAACTCAGTGAAATGCTGGCCTGGAAGACCGCGCGATACCTGCTGGCTACCTGGAAATCACTGCAGGATCCGGAACTCTCCCGCGCCCAATTGGCCCGAGCCGAGGGGATCGACCCGGAACTGCTGGAAGCGTGGTTCAGCTATTTGACAGGCGGGGAAAGGCGACACCCCTATCTGGGGCCCTGGGACAACCTGCGGGCCCGAGGTGGAACCCTGGAGGAAGCCACAAAGGTTGCTGAGGACTTTCAGGCTCTGGCGTTGACAATCTTCGTCGAAAAAAAGGAAGCCGACGAGAAGAACCATATCATTCTGGAGTCCAACAAACCGAAAGTGGACCCCGAGACAGCCATCTATCTGCCCAACGGATTTCGCGCCGATGAATACTGCCACATCTGCGAGTTGACGCTGGAACCGATTGCCCGGGAAAAATACATCCTCTGGCTGGACCTGTTTGGAGCTACCGACCTGACCAACAGCTTCATGAAAGAGGATTACGGCCTGTTCCGACTGCAGGGCGAGAAACTGGAAAGCACCCTTGAAGGCGAATGGAAAAACTATCTGAAGACGTTACGCTCTCGACTGGAGGTGTCAAAGAGCACTAGCCCGCCTCCCTACGCCTATGTCCACGGGATGGCCGACTCTCCCCGTCCCGGTGATTCCCGCATCCACCTCCGGGGCAATCCCTACGACCTCGGCGACACGACGCCGCGGCGGTTCCTGACGGTGCTGAGCCGCGGGCAGCCCCAGCCCATTGACCAGGGAAGCGGACGCTTGCAACTGGCTGAAGCCATTGCCAGCCACCCTCTGTCGGCTCGGGTCATGGTCAATCGAATCTGGCAGAACCATTTCGGTCAGGGCATTGTCCGAACCCCCGGCAACTTCGGCCGGCTGGGCTCGCCACCGACTCACCCGGAACTGCTGGAATATTTGACTCACCGTTTCATTCGAGGCAACTACGCGGTCAAGGCCTTGCACCGCGAGATTCTACTGTCGGCCACCTACCGGCAAAGCAGCCGCGACTCCATGGCACCAGCCGCCAAGGACCCCGAGAACCGGCTGCTGTGGCGAGCCAATCGGCGGCGGCTGGACGCCGAGGCCTTGCGCGATTCCATCCTGTCCATTGCGGGGAATCTGGGTCCAAGCATTGGCGGAGCCTCGGTGGATCTGACCAAGGACGAACGCCGCCGCAGCATCTACGGGCAAGTGAAACGCTCCAGGCTGGACAGCATGTTGGCTCTGTTCGACTTTCCCGACCCCAGCTTGAGCAGCCAGCAACGGGCGGTTACCAACGTTCCTTCGCAGAAGCTCTTTTTTCTCAACAGCCGGCTTGTCTGGGACCAGGCCGGGTTTCTGACGGATCGAGTTCACCGACAGGGAAACCCGGTGGATGGTCAGACTGTCAACCGGGCCTATCGGTTGATCTTCGGCCGCCAAGCCACGCAGGGGGAACGCGAGCTGGCCCTGAGCTTCATGGAAACGGTCCCAGCCCGGGACAATCCGGCCTCCAACCAGCTAAGGCAATATCTGCAAACCCTGCTGAGCTCCAACGAGTTTCTGTTCGTCGATTGAAAGAACTTGTGTCAAGCCCGCATTTCTCACCGGGTCGCTGGTTACATTATGAAAGGCAGTTTACTTTCAACAGCTTGTTGGTCCCATTTTGACGCTTTGCAGTTACACACGGTGCTGGGCGCGCCCTGGCTTGTCCTTTTCCCCTCAGCGCGCACAGGCTCCCTCGAACGTAGTGCCCGCTACGCTCTTCGCTCGCGAGCACGCGCTGAGGGGAAAATTCCTGCGCCATTGTCACGCCCCCCGGTGAGAAATGCGGGCTAAGGAAACTCCATGTCCATCCCGAAGTTCTCTGACGTTTCGGTGAACCGCCGCGATCTGCTGCGGATGATCGGCGGCGGCTTCGGCCTCTACGGTTACGCCAGCCTGCTGGAGGATTCCCGGCTGCGTGCCGCTCCGCTGAGCACATCCACCGAACCGCTGGCGGTGAAGCCGAGCCACTTCCCCGCCAGAGCCAAGCGGGTCATCTTCCTCTTCATGAACGGAGGCCTTTCGTCAGTCGACACCTTCGATCCCAAGCCGCAGCTGACCAAACATCACGGCCAGCCGATGCCCGGGGGATACGTCAAGACCGAACGCAAGACCGGCAATCTCATGCGGTCCCCTTTCCAGTTCAAAAAGTACGGGCAGAGCGGGATTGAAGTCAGCGAGCTTTTTTCTGAAGTGGCGGAGCATATCGACGATATTTGTGTGATCCGGTCCATGCACACCGAGGTGCCCAACCATCCTCCCGGAATGTTCCTGATGAACTGCGGTCATCTGCAACCGGGAAGGCCCTCTCTGGGTTCCTGGATTACCTACGGCCTGGGTACCGAAAACCAGAACCTTCCGGGTTTCATGGTGCTCTGTCCTTCGGGAGGGCCTCCGACCGGAGGCGTCCCCCTCTGGAACTCGGCCTTCCTGCCGGCAGTCTACCAGGGGACACGCATCCCCAATGATCAGACGACCCCGGACAAGCTCATCCATGACATTCGCAACGTCAATCTAACCCGGCGGCAGCAGCGACGTCAGCTCGACCTGCTGGACCAGCTCAACCGTCTTCACCGGCAGCAGCGTCCCGCAGATCCTCAACTGGAGGGAAGCATCCACTCCATGGAAATTGCCTACCGGATGCAGGTGGAGGCCCCCGAGGTCTTCGACCTTTCCAAGGAAAGTCCGGCCACCCTGGAGCGCTACGGCCAGGGTGATTTCGCCCGGGGCTGCCTCATGGCCTTGCGCCTTGTGGAACGAGGTGTTCGGGTCGTCCAGGTCTATTTCGGCACCGGTCAACCCTGGGACAGCCACTATGACATCATGGCCCATCAACGGCTGGCTCGGGAAGCCGATCCAGCCATGGCAGCCCTGCTGCAAGACCTGAAGGAGCGCGGCCTGTTCGAAGACACGCTGGTCATTTGCGGCAGCGAGTTCGGTCGCACCCCCGTGGTGGAGACCAGTGGCGCCAGCGTGGTCCAGAACGGCCGCGACCACAACCATTGGGGCTTTTCAGTCTGGCTGGCGGGTGGGGGCGTCCGCGGCGGAACGACCTACGGAAGCACCGACGACTTTGGTTTCAAGGCTGCAGAAAATAAGGTCCATATCCACGACCTCCACGCCACTATCCTGCACCTGTTTGGCCTGGACCACGAAAAGCTGACCTACCGTTACAGCGGCCGGGACTTCCGCCTGACCGACGTCCACGGCCGGGTGATTCAGGAAATTCTCGCCTGAAACAAAAGAAAAAAGAGTTATCCACGAAGGGCCACTAAGAACGACGAAGGGCCACTAAGGCGTTGAGGTTAACCGCGACGGGATACCAAGGTCACGAAAGAATTATCGATTTCCGATTGTTTCACTCTCGTATGATCCGCCCGGTAGGGCGGGGGCGACACTTGCCTGAAACACCCCTGTTTCACTCTCGAATGATCCGCCCCGTCATGCATCGCCTGGGAGCGCGGGCGTCCCGCCCGCATCCTGTCCCTTTGGCCGCCGCTGAGCTTCAGTGCGATGCTGCAGGCAGCCACTCTGTCGGCGGCAACAGCAGCGGCCAGACCGAAGGAGAGCCGTGGCGCCATTCCCGGTTGATCCAAGTGGGGGAGATGGTCAAAGCTGTGCCAGGCTTGGTGCGGGCGGGACGCCCGCGCTCCCGGGCAGCCGTCATCCCATGACATCGTCACACCAAGCGGCACCAAATTGCAGAAGCATTTTGGTGCCGCTTGTGGTTGAAGCAGGTCCATCTGTCTTCTGGTTTATTTGTGTTTATTCGTGTCCATTCGTGGTTCGTCTTCATTAACGATCGGCTGTTTTTCCTCGAATGATCCGCACGGCACGGCGGGCGCCCGGCTCGCGGGCAAACGGGAGTTTCCCAAAGGGTGCAGGTCGGCTTTCCGAGAAGTCGCCCGCCAGACACCCCCCACCGCATCAGCCTTCGCCTGGCGGCTCGGCTTCTGCGACTCCCCCTCAAGGGGGGAGTGATTGCCCTGGGAGCGCGGGCGTCCCGCCCGCATCCTGTCCCTTTGGCCGCCGCTGAGCTTCAGTGCGATGCTGCAGGCAGCCACTCTGTCGGCGGCAACAGCAGCGGCCAGACCGAAGGAGAGCCGTGGCGCCATTCCGGTTGATCCAAGTGGGGGAGATGGCCGAGGCTGTGCCAGGCATTGTGCGGGCGGGACGCCCGCGCTCCCGGGCAGCCGTCATCCCATGACATCGTCACACCCAGGGCACCAAATTGCAGAAGCATTTTGGTGCCGCTTGTGGTTGAAGCAGGTCCATCTGTCTTCGGGTCTATTCGTGTTTATTCGTGTCCATTGGTGGTTCGTCTTCATTAACGATCGGCTGTTTTTCCTCGTATGATCCGCCCCGTCGCGGGGGGCGGGGGCTGGACTCGCCTGAAGCTTCTTCGTCCACTGGCCCGCATGGGGTTCAAAACCCGGGGAGCCGATAGACCAGATCGGTGCGCTCGGTCGGGGGGCTGTCCTGTCCGACGCTGATGGCATAGCCGACCACCAGGGTAGCGGTCAAGCCCACGGTGCCGTACCAAAGGAACGAGACGTTGGAGTAGAGGATGAAATAGCTGGTGACCACGCTTCCCACCAGCAGACCCCAGAAGGCTCCGCGAGACCCGCACCTGCGGGTCAGCATTCCCAGCAGAAACACAGCCGCCATGGGACCGGCAAAGCTGTTGACCAGCTTGTTGGTGATCTCGATGATGGACCCCAGGCGGCCTACGAAGCAGGCCAGCACCGTAACCACCACGCCCAAGAGCAGGGTCAACAGGCGGGAGAGCTTCAACTCCCGGGCGGACGTCTCATCGGGTGCCTCTCCAGGGGCCCACCTCATGATCCACCCGGGCTTCCAGTTGAACCGCTTGAAAAAATCGGTGATCAGAGAGGTGGTGCAGGAATTCAATCCGGAGTCGATGGATGACATGGCGGCCGCCAGGATAGCGGCAATCATCATCCCCCGGAGTCCAATGGGCATCTGGGTGGCAATGAAATAGGGGAAGACCCGATCTCCCCGAATCGAGGCGGGCAGATTCTCGGGGTTGGTCGCGTAGAACGCGAACAGCCCCAGCCCGATGGCGATGATGAACCCCTTCAGCAGCAGGCCCGCACACATGTTCAGGATGAAGGACTTCTGCATGATCGGAAGCGACCTGGCGGTCAGATAGCGCTGCACGCTGACCTGGTCGGCTCCATACATGCCGATATGGCCCACCAGCGACCCCATCACGGCTCCCCAGGTGGTCACTCGAATGGTGGGGTCCAGCGACCAGTCGAACAGTTGGGTCCTGCCCCCCTGCTCGGCGACCCTCCAGATTTCGACCATCCCCCCCGCATCCCTGCCGATGAGCCAAACGGCCAGAACCGATCCCCCGACCAGAATGAAAAACTGGCAGACGTCGGTCCAGATGACCGCCCGCATTCCGCCTACCACGGTGTAGAGCGTGGCCGCGATGCCGACCCCCAGGATGGTCTCCAGCAGGGGCATGCCGGTAACGGTGTGAAGCACCAGCGCCGGCACGTAGGTGGCCGTACCCATCCAGAGGATTCGCCAGAAGACGAACACCGCGCTGGCCAGGGTGCGGACCCGCAGGTCGAAGCGGTGCTCCAGGTATTCGTAGGCCGTGTAGACCTGGAGCCGATGGTAGAAGGGCATGAAGACAAACATCACCACCGGAACCACCAGCACGATCGACAGGGTCTGGCTGGACATGGCCAGGCCATGGGTGAAGTATTCCGCCGGCGTCCCCATGTAGGTGATGGCGCTGTAGAGGCTGGCCAGGGTGGAGATGCCGACCGGGAACCAGCCCATGGAACGGCCGGCCAGAAAGTATTCCTTGGTGTCCTTCTGTCCGCGGCCGACCCACACCCCTATGGCGATAACCAGGACCAGGTAGGTGGTCAGAGCCGTGTAGTCCAGCGCTGAAAAAACAGAGGTGTTCACGGATTTCCCCAGGGAAACAGAGTCACAAGGCCGTCGACCGGCGCGGGGGTCCAGGCGTGGTCAATGCGACCGCTTCAAACTCCCGGCCAGCACGGATACGGTCTGCGGGAGCGTCCGACTTCGATCCATGGTCTCGGTTCGCTCGCCGCCCAGGTCGCTTTCCGCGACCATTCTGAAAACCTCGGCCGCACCCGAGTGGATCTCCGGGGCGACGCCGACGCTGCCGAAGGTCCGGGCAATCTCCTCCATTTCCGCGATCCAGCGGAAGGCCTTGGCCGGCACCCGCTTGACCTGCTCCATGGCCTTGAGCGCCTGGCCCTGGCTGTAGGCAAGCTCCGACCTCAGCTCCTCCGAGAGCCCCAGAGCCTCGGCGCTGGTGAGCACGGCCGCGTGAAGCGCCAGGGTCCCCTTGGTGAGCCCGGCATAGCACATCTTGATGGCCGAGGCCCGTCCAATGTCGCTGCCGATCCACTTGACGGCAATGCCTCGCCCGTCGAGCTGACCCAGCACAGCCGCATTGGAGCCGGAGACATAGAAACGGGGGGGCTGTCCCTTGCCCGGAGGAGGTCCGATGATGGAGGCGTCCAGATAGTGCCCGCCAGCCTCGCAGATGATGCGTCCGATCCGCCTGGAGGTCGCCGGGGAGACGGCATTGCAGTCGGCAAAAACCGGATGACAGCCGGTGCTTTTCATGGCCCTGGCCATTTCTTCCGCCAGCGCCACCGCCGCTTCGGGCACCAGAATGGACAGAATGAGGTCGGCCTGCTCGGCAAGCGTTTCCAACCCGGGTAGATCTCTGAACCCGGAATTATCGGCCAATCGGCGGGTGCGAGGGCTGCGGCCCGACAGGCAGGTCAGCACCTCCAGGCCACTGGCCCGGAATTCCCGTCCCACCGCATGGCCCATGTCTCCCGGGCTCAAGATGGCAACGCGTTGGATTTGCAGCGGATCGTCCTCCTACAGCCCCACCGGTCTGCCTTCCCGGGCCGATCGGTAGAGCGCGGTGACGGCAGCCACATTGGCTCGGCTGTCCTCCAGGGTCACCACCGGCTCGGCGCCATCCAGAACGGTGGCCGCCATCGATTCGACTTCGTCCTGATAGGCGTTGACGCCGGCGTAGACCTTTCTCTCGGCCCTGCGATTGCGGAGGCCGTCACCGAAGGTGGAGGCATCCCTGGTTCCGCCCTCACGGACCAGGCGCACGGTGGCCGGCTGATTCACGCGGTTGACCCAGGGAAGGTCCAGATGCAGATGGCCGGCAGTTCCCAGCAGGTCGGCCTCGACTTCGGTGAATGAGGCGAAACTGGAGAAAAAGTGGAAGAACGCCCCCTTAGGAAATTTCAGGTGGCCTGAAAAACTCATATCGATTCCGGTGGGTCCGGTGGATTGGACAGCATAGACCTCCACCGGCTCGGCCTGCAAGACCGTGCGGGCAAAGCTGACGCAATAGCTGCCCAGGTCCCAGACCGATCCCCCACCCATGGCGGGGTCCAGACGGATGTCCCCGGGACGCTCCAAGGTGAAGGTAAAGAGGCCGCGGCCCATGCGGACCTCGCCGATGGCCCCCTCAGCGATCAGGTTGCGCACATAGGAGGTCTGGGCGTGAAAACGCATCATGGTTGCTTCCTGGATGGTCACTCCGCAGCGCTCGGCGGCTTCAGAGAGTTGCTCCACTTCTTCGACGGATAGGGCCAGCGGCTTTTCGCAAAGCACATGCTTCCCGGCCTCGGCACATCGGAGGGACCACTCGGTGTGCAGTCCGTTGGGCAAAGAAACGTACACCACATCGATGGTGGAATCCGCCAACATCTCTTCATAGCTGCCGTAGGCCTTGGGAATGCCGTGTTCCGCGGCATAACTCGCAGCCGAGGCCCGGCTGCGGCTGGCCACCCCCATCAGCTCGTTTCGTTCCGACCGCTTCAGGCAGGGAATCAACCGCTGGTTGATCCGGGCCGTGCTCAACAGACCCCAGCGGGCTGGTTTATCGGCCATGGGCTTCCCTCACTGAAATTGGTGCGATGAATCGCTCAAAAGAGTAGATATTTTGAGTCGATGCAACACTGACAGATGAGTCAACTATCGCGAATTTAGGAATTGAGATACATTTTTGGATTTGGGACATAATCAGGGGTCCAAAACCCCAACCAACAATCGGCAATCAACAGAGCCTTTTGCAAAATTTCTCTGATCCGGCCTGCAGATCCAGGTATTACCGTCCAACGGGTCTTTGTTGTCAGTAAGTTAGGAGCACAATATCAGATTTGCCGGCAACACAACCTGCCCTTCTGTGAATTTTGCAAAAGGCTCAACAATTAATCAATCAGTCAGTCACTTCGTGGCCCTTCGTGGATATCTTTTTTCCCTGGCTTGTCGGTCTGAGGCACGGCCGCGCTGGTACTGCTGCGATCCCTCGGTTGTTCGGTCGCGTCAATCCCGTCTCAGGCTTCGCACCTCTTCCCAGCGTTCCGACGTCCAGGATCGCTGCATGGCCTCCTGGACCTCGGCCACGGCCAAGGCCTCCTTGAATCCCGGCTCTCCCTGTTTTCGGCTGGCCACCGAGTTGAGAAACTCCACCGCCTCGATCAACTTGAGGTCATCGTAGCTCATGCTGATGGCCGGGCCCGTATAGAAATCCACGTAGGAGGGATGGTCGGGACTACTTTGAATCAAGGTGGTCCCATCACGCTCGGTGGCGCTGTCGGGCAGATGGAGCTGAAGCTCATTCATGCGCTCGAAGTCCCACTTCAACGCTCCTCGGGTTCCGTTCAGCTCAAAGGCCATTTCACAGCCCGGCCCCTTGATTACCCGGCAGGCTTCGAAGGTCCCTTGGGCTCCGTTGCCGAACTCGACCAGCGCACTCACGTAGTCTTCGTTGGTGACCGGCCCCTTGGGGTCATCGGCCGAGCCGGTGGAAAAGTGGGTGCCGGATCCCTTGGGGACCAGAGGGCGTTCGGTGATGAAGGTGTGGCTGGTGCTGGTCAGGCGTTTCACCGGTCCAACCATGGAGTGGGCCATGTCGGCCACGTGGGAGATGAGGTCGCCCAGGGTGCCGGTGCCCGACCATTCCTTCTGGAATCGCCAGGAGAGAACTCCATTGGGGTCCCTGCCGTAACCCACCAGAAAACGACCGCGATAGTGGGTCACCTCCCCCAGCTTGCCCTCCTGAACGAGCTTGCGGGCGTATTGGACCAGCGGCGCCCAGCGGTAGTTGTAACCGACCCAACTGATGACCTTGGCCCGGCGAGCGATCCCTTCAATCTCGGCAGTCTGCAGTGGCCCCATGCCCACCGGTTTTTCGCAGAAGATGTCCTTTCCGGCCGCCGCCGCCGCACGCACCATCTCCAGGTGGAGGTGGTTGGGCGAGGCCACGCTGATGGCCCGAACCGAGTCGTTGCGGATGACCTCTTCCCAGTCGGTGGTCCACTGCTCGAAGCCGAAGCGGGCCTGCCCCTCCCTGGCACGAGCTTCAACCTCGTCGGCGCAAATGACCAGACGGGGCCGGATCCCCCTGTCTCGAAACCGATCCGTTACCTGGCCGTAGACGCGGCTGTGCACCGTCCCGACCCAACCCATGCCGATGACGCCAATCCCTATTTCGTGTGCCATCACTAATCCTCGCCTTCTGTGAATAGTGAAAAGTGGTTAGCCGTGCCCCCGCCTTGCCGTGCGAATCATTCGAGGAAAAACGGTCAATCGTCAATCAAGATGAACCACGAATGAACACGAATAGACACGAAGTCAGATGAACCTTCTTCAGCGACAAGCGTCACCCAAGCGCTTCTGCAATTTTGTTCCCGTGGGTCCACTTCCTGTCCTGCGTAGATTACCTCCTCTAACTCGGTTGCTACACCCCGAAGTTAACAACTCGAGCCTTTTGCAAAATTCGGTAGCGAGACGTTTGCCGGGAATGGCCACAAAAGGCACAAAAACACAAAGACCGATGGATCTGCTTTGCTGCGACGACGTCATGGGATGATGCCACCCGGGAGCGCGGGCGTCCCGCCCGCACAAGTCTTGGCACAGCCTCGGCCATCTCCTCCACCCGGCTCGACCGGCAACGGCGCCAGGACTCTGCTTCGGCCGAGCCCATGCCGTTCCCGCCGGCAGGTGGCCCGGTGCCGCATCGCAGAGAAACTGAGCGGCACGCAACGGGATAGCATGCGGGCGGGACGCCCGCGCTCCCGGGGGGCGCCTCCTCCCATCACTCTTGCTCCTCAAGGGGGCACGCGCCGGCTTGCCGGGCCGCAGCCCTGCCGATGCGGCAGAGCCGTCACGCTTGGTGGCCCTTCGTGATTCTTCGTGGCCCTTCGTGGATAACTCTTTTTCTTTTTTTCGTTTGTTTCAGACAAGTCCTTGAGAAAGCGCAACTGGGTCATCAGGCGCTTTCCTGCTCCCGAAACCCTCCGCTGCCCACTCTCCACTCTTCACTCTTCACTCTCCACTTGTCCAACCTCCTGCCAACGGTGGGACTCCCAGGACCGCTCCACCGCCGCGTGCACGGCAGCCACCCGGGTGGCTTCCCGAACCCCCGGTGTCGCCTGCTTGCCCTCCAGGATCGACTTGACAAAACGGGAGGCCTCGATGATTTTCAGGTCCTCGTATCCCAATCCGGTGCCCTGGCCCGGATTGAAATGGCCGTGAAACGGATACTCCGGGTTGCTGAACAGGCGGGTATATCCCTGCCGAACCGGTTCCCGTCCTGGATTGACATACACCTGCAGCTCGTTCATTCGCTCGAAATCCCAGACAATGGAGCCGGCGGTGCCATTCAACTCCACCTTCAGCTCCTGTTGTGGGCCGGTGATGATCCGGCAGGCTTCGAAGCTTCCCCGGGCATCGTTCTCGAACTGCAACAGACCTCCCACATAGTCCTCGTTGGTGACGGGCTGGCGCGGCAAGCGGGATCCTTCCACAGCGGTCGAGGGGCGACTGTCGATCCAGGTCTTGCGGTTGGCCACTACCCGCTTGATGGGACCCACCAGAAAGTGGGCCAGGTCGGTCGTGTGCGAGAGCATATCGTTCAGCACACCGGTCCCGGAGACGGATTGATCAAACCGCCAGGAGCGGGGTTCCTCGGGACTGCGGGCATAGCCTTCAAAATAACGGCTGCGAAAGTGAGTGATGTCACCGAGGTGGCCCTCCCGGATGAGCTGCCTGGCGTATTGAACCATTGGGGCCCAACGATAGTTGAAGCCCACCAGGGCCAGCACGCCGCATTGCTCCACCACCCTGTGAATGGCCGCCGTCTCCCGCGGCGTCTTGCCCACGGGCTTCTCACAGAGGACGTGCTTGCCCGCCCGGGCAGCCGCGCTCACGATGGCTTGATGGCTTTCATTGGGAGTGGTCACACTTACCGCCACGATCCGGTCGTCCTCGATCAGCGAAGGCCAATCGGTGGTGAAGCCCTCGAAACCGTGACGGGCGGCGCCTTCCCGCGCCCGCTCGGCTACGGCATCGGCGCAGCAGACCAGACGCACCTCCGTATCCAATTCCGGGAAGCGGTCTCGAAGCTGGCGGTAGGCCCGGCTGTGGGTATGTCCCATCCAACCCATGCCGATGACGCCCACACCCAAAGAGTTCATGGCATCCCGTCTAGCCCGCATTTCTCACCGGGGGGCGTGATGATGGCGCAGGAATTTTCCCCTCAGCGCGTGCTCGTGAGCGAAGAGCGTAGCGGTTTCTACGGTCGAGCGAGCCTGTGCGCGCTGAGGGGAAAAGGACAAGCCAGGGCGCGCCCAGCACCGTGTGTAACCGCAAGACATCACAATCGAACCAACAAGTTGCTGAAAATAAATCGTCTTTCATCATGTATCCGGCGACCCGGTGAGAAATGCGGGCTTAGAGCCAGGGTGGATTTTCCTCGGGCATGGTCCTCAGAAGGAGAGGCTTGAGGAACTCAACGCTCTTGACGATGCCCTCCGGTGCACTCATCAGGGAATCCTCGTGCTCGATGCTCAGCACCCCGTCGTATCCCACCGCTCGCAAGGCGCTGACGAATTCCCGCCACCATAGCTCTCCGTGGCCGAAACCCAGGGTCCGGTATCCCCAGGACCTCTCCAGAACCAGGTGCATCGGAGTCAGATCCAATCCGCCGTTCAAGGCCATTTTGTGACGGTCGATGCGGGTGTCCTTGGCATGTACGTGGAAGACGAAGTCCGGACCCAGGTTCTGAACCACCCAGCTCGGTTCCATTCCCTGGTAGAACAGGTGACTGGGATCCAGGTTGGCCCCCACCGAGGGGCCGGCGATCTGGCGCAGCCGCAGCATTCCGGGGGTGCTGAAGACCGACTGCCCGGGATGCATCTCAATGGCGACCCTGACTCCGTGATCGGACGCGTACTGACCGGCCTTTTTCCAGAAGGGTGTCAGAACTTCATCCCACTGCCACTTGAGGAGGTCCAGGAAATCCTGCTGAAAACTGTGAGCCACCCAATTGGGATAGGGAGTCCCGCTGGGATCTCCCGGGCAGCCACTCATGGCAACCACCGTATCCAATTCCAACTTCTGAGCCAGTTCAATGCATTTGAAGAGGTCCTGGCCATGTTTTTTGCCCCGTTCCGGGTGGGGGTCCACCGGATTCCCGTTGCAATTCAAGGCGCTGACGACCAGACCGCGGCTATCGACGGCAGCCTTGAATTCCGACCGGGCCCCGGCATCGGCCAGCAACCGGTCCGCGTCACAATGGGAGGCTTTGGAAAACCCCCCGGTGGCGATTTCAACGGCCTCGATTCCCTGCTCCGCCACCCAATCCAGGGCGGCAGTGAAGGACAGATCGGGAAGTCCGTCGGTAAATAATCCTATTTTCATGGTCGGCTCCAGGGTTGGACAGTTGGTTATGTTCTACTGAATTCATTCAGGGCCGGGACATCCTCCCTGCTTGGCCGGCCGCCTGCTGCCCGGCTCCCGGATTCAACGGGGGAAAAAGACTGTAACCAGGTACGTTGATGCCGATCTTGAAGAGGCTCTTGCCGGCGGTCACATAAAGGGTTTGCTTGTCGCCCTCCCCAAAGGTCATGTTGGTCACCACGTCTTCCGGGATGGGTATCCTGTCCAATAGTCTACCCTGAGGAGAAATCACATAAATCCCTGCCGGGTTGACACTGGATTCTCCCTCTCGTTTCGGCAAGGTAATTCCGGCAGCCGTCCACAGGTTTCCTTGCATATCAACGCGTAGACCGTCACCTGGTCGCCCCACACCGAAGTCGTAGACCAGGGTTTGTCCAGAAGGTACACCCCCGGGATTGAGCTCAAACCCCCAGATTTTTCGGGCTCCCCCCGGACTAATGTTGTAATCCGCTACATAGAGAAAACGGTCGTCCGGACTGACCGCGATCCCGTTGGGTTGCTGGATTACAGGCTGCTCCAATATTCTGGAGACTTTTCCGTCGCAGTCCAGACGATAGACGGCTTCGACATCCATCTCCATGGTAGAACGGTCGCCATAACAGGGATCGGTGAAATAGATACGTCCCTTTTGGTCGATGGCCAAGTCGTTGGGGCTATTGTAACGCCGACTTTCAAATCGTTCTGTCAACACCTCGACTTGGCCGGTTTCCAGATCGGTGCGTACGATCCGACGACGGCCACCCGACCCCATTTCGCAGCCCTCGCAACTGACCAACCTCCCTCGGCTGTCGAACAGGTTTCCATTGGTCCTGCCGCTGTCCGCCCTGAAGACGGAGAGCTGCCCGTCCGCCGCAAGCTTCATCATCCGATTGTTGATGATGTCGCTGAAGTAGATGCTCCCGTCGGAGTGGTAGGCCGGTCCCTCGGCAAAGGCAATCACTGCGGCCCGGCTCAGCCGGGCACCGGTTCTCAGGAACCGCCGGGGCGACGGTAGGCGGGCTCGATCTGCCGGGTTTGGTTCCGACATTTCCCTCGATCGGGCTGCATCCATGGCGGCACCGGAGCGTCCGGAGATTTTCGTCAGCACTGACGTCTTCTGGGATCGGCGGAAGCCTCCAGCACCAGGATGGCCGGCCTCTTCCATCCAGCCGGTCCCGATGAGAGCTGCACGGTCGTGGACCGCGCATAGATCAAGGGATCGGCGGGGCGACTCTTCAGGAAGTCGCCCAGGGGGCGCATCCTGCTGGGCCACCACAGCAAGTAGTGCATGGGGATGATCCAACGCGGCCGCAATTGCTGGATGAGGCTCGACAATTCTTTCAAAGTAAGCGTGTTGGCCTGACCGACGATGGCCAACAGGACATCGCACTTGTCCTCGAAGACAGACAGTTCCGCCGGGCTGGGCCCATAGCCCAGGTCTCCCAAATGCAGGATCCAGAGATCCTCCACCTTGAAGGCGTAGAGCGCATTGTCCTTGGGGCTGCCGCTGTCGTGAAGGGGCGACTCGGCTGCCCCCAGCGGAACCAGCGGGTTGCCATCCACCTCGACCCGGCGGTTGTCCCGAACCAGGTCCAGGGCGTTGATGACTTCGGGGGACCCGTGGATCAGGCCGGGGTCCCCATGCGCCAGGTCATCCAGGGAGCTGACAATGGCCATGTCCCCATGGATGGCCGGGCCGGCCGGCAAACCCAGGCGGGTCGGCGAAAAGGGATCGGTGACGATGACCGGGCCGTCGTCCCGCCAAATGCGAAAGCAGGCGTGGCCCACCCACTCGATATTCACGCCCATTGGAGCTAGTCCTCGGTGATCTGATGAAATCCTGCCAGCTCCCACCAACCGGTCCCTTTCCTGGGAGGCGCCTCCATCACCAAGGGTCTGAGGTAGTTGAAGGATTTTTCCAGTCCCTCCCGGACATCCATGTAGTCGCACTCCATCTCAACCGAGAGAGCTCCCTCATACCCGATAAAGCGCAAGGTGGTGATGAAATCGCGCCAGAACTGCTGATCGTGGCCCCAGCCGATCAAGGTAAAGGTCCAGGATCGCTTTTCGGGGCTGGCCGGAGTCTGGGTGGTGTCCAGCAACCCCTGCAGCTTCAGGTTGCGGGGCTCCATGCGGGTATCCTTTACATGGACGTGCAGGAGCAGTTCCCCCAGATAGGCGATGGTCTCCAGCACGTCGATATGCTGGACGAAGAGATGCGACGGGTCCAGATTGCAGCCCACAATCGGGCCAATGGCTTCCCGCAACTTCATGACCGTCACCGGTGTGTGCACGATGTCGCCGATCCAGGGCTCGAAAGCCAGGCGGCAGCCATGATCCTGGGCAACTTTCGCATGTTCTCGCCAGAAAGGAATGACCCGCTCTTCCCACTGCCAACGCAGAATTGCCCGGTTGCGGGCGTTGGTGGGGTCCACTACCCAACAGGGACTGCTATCTCCGGGTGCTCCCGCCGGGCTGCCGGCATTCAATGTCAACAGATCCACACCCGTGGCCTCGGCCAGGCGGCAGACTCTGCGAAAATGCTCGGAGTATTGCTTCGCTTCCGTCGGGTCGGGCGAGAGTCCGTTCCCATGAGCCGAATAGGCGCTGATGGTCAAGCCGTGGTCTTCCAGAGCGCCCTTCCAGCGCTTTAGTGCTTCCCGGTCGGACAGCAGCTCTTGAGGATCGCAATACTTCTTGCTGGCCTCCCCCAAACAGGCTATCTCGATCATCTCGACGCCCTGCTTGCGTGCGAAATCCAATCCTTCTTCAAAATCGAAGGGCAGCAGGAAAAGCGAGTTGACACCGATTTTCACTTCTTACCTCCTCCCGGCCACCCCGGTAGGCCGCCTGGGGGCATTCCGGGCTTTCATTCAATCAATCTTCCAGACCAACAGTGGGTTGGTATCCGCTGGGCTCGAGAGCGACAATGGTTGGGCCATCCAGCACCGGCAGGTCGATGGGAAATTCCACCACCGAAGACCTGGGGAAGATCAGGGGATCCCTGGGACGGCGGTCCAGGAACTCTCGCAAGGGCCGCATGGGTCCCGCCACCGGGGGCAGAGCGAAGTGCATCGGGACGATCCACTTGGGCTTGAGGTGATCGATCATCACATCCAGGTCCGGCAGGGACAAGGTGTTGAATTGGCCCACAATGGCGAGCATCACCTCGCATCGCCCTTCAAAAGGAGCCAACTCTTCCCGGGGTAGTCCAAATCCGAGATCCCCCATGTGCATCACCCATACCCCTCCGACCTGCAGGGCATAGAGGGCGTTGTCCTTGGGACTTCCACTGTCATGGATGGGCGATTCGGCCGCTCCCACCGTTACCAGCGGGCTGCCGTCGATTTCAACGTCGAGTCCCTTCTCGACCACCTCCAGGGCATCGATGACTCTCCGACGTCCCCGTACCAACTCGGGGTAACCGTGGGCGTCGTCGGTCAGTGAGCTCGCGATGACCGTATCACCTTCGATTGTGGCCGCATCCTCCGGCAGGTAGACGGTCTTGGGTGTGTAGGGATCCATGACGATGACCGGTCCCCCCTCACGCCAGACCCGAAAGCAGGCATGTCCTACCCATTCCACCTTCACCGACATAAATCCTCCACCTGGTCTTGGATTCTCAGCCCGCCACCGGGGACCGGTGACAGGCGCTTGGGTCTCTTGACGACTCAGTACAGGGCCAGGGCCCGGCCCGGGCCTCCATGACAATCGCGAATCTTGATGGGTGCAAAGATGAAGTAGGCTCGTTGAGGCACCTCGCCAAGCCCAGTCAAGGATTCAATCCCCGCCAGACCGCGGCTCCCCAGGGCCCAGTAGGTCATCAGGGCCCGGCGGGGCTCGGCCCCTCCCAGAGTCGGGCCGTCGGTCCCTATGCAACGGATGCCGCGTTCGGCCAGGTAGACCACGGCCTCCGGTCCCGGCGCGGGCCATCCCTCGCTCCGACCGTTCAAAGGATCCGCCATGAACCGGTTGCCTTCGGGAAAGGGCTTGAAATAGCGGTCGCTATAGCCACTACGGAAAATCACGATCTCCCCCGTCCTGAGAGGTCCATGCTTGCGTTCATACTCCTGGATATCCTTGGGGGTGATTTCCGGGGACGCCGGCCACCGGTCCTTGGAGGTGGTTCCGATCAGATGCTGGACGTCGATGACCCGGGCCCAACCGCAGGTCTGGGAAAGCGGCACCTGTTCGGCGGTCACCCGGCTGGTCTCCCGCTTCCCAAACTGCCGCTGGTAGGCTGCCAGCCACTGTCGCACCTCCGGAGCATAGGTCTGGTTGTCGAAACCGGGTGGGGGCAGGGCGTAGGCCGGCGGGACCAGATGGGTTCCGGTATGGCTGTCCAGGTGGTGGAGCTTCATCGAGTAGGGGGGGATGATATTCCGCAGATAGGGATGACGGTTGTTGCCGACTCCCTTTCCGGGCCACCATACCGGCAGATCGTCAGCCAGCAGCACCGACAGATCGATGACTCGCTTGTTCCTGGCCGACTCGATCAACTGCCCGGCCAAGGGCTGGCCCACAATGGCAAAGGCTCTGGATTCGGCGCCGATGCCACCGGAATGCTTGAGGCCGACGGTACAGTAAAAGGCCCCGGTTGCCGGTAGCTTTCCAAGACCGGTCGCCCCTTCAGTCCAGATCATTCCGTGCTTGAGACCGGCAAAATGGGTTTCCTCGGCGATGGCGCCCGGGATTGGCCCCATGCTGGGGCTGTCGGTGCCGAGCGTCATCACCTTTCGGGTCGCCAGATACTCCATGCACTGGGGAGACGGGTCCGGCCAACCCGGCTTCCTGGCCTCCAGGGCATCGGCAATGAATCCACGACCGGAGGGGAAGGGACGGTAGTACCGGTCGCTGAAACCGCTGTAGAAAAGCACCACATCACCCAATCCCAGGGGGCGGTACCGCTTTTCCCACGCCTGCACGTGCTTGGCTTCCACCAGAGCGCTGTGCCCGTCGGGTGCGGCGTCGAGCAGCTCCCGGTTGTCGATGACGCAGGCCTCTCCCACAAACTGCCAGGCCGGCACCTTGTCCCCGGAAATCAGGCCATACCGGCCGGCGTTGGGTTTCCCGGAATCGGGCGGGGCCACCGAATGGGTGGGCCCATCGAATTGGGTCCCCACGTTTTCGTCCAGCGTCAGAATTTCCGAGTTGTAGGCGCTGAGGGGACCGATCCGCCGGTAATGGTTGATTTGAAAGCCCGGTCCCGCTCCGGGCCAACTGCAGGGGAACTCGGGAGCAACCAGAAGGGAAAGGTCGACGAACTGCGGCCCTGCCTTCTCTTCGGCGTGAACCCACCCCGGCTGCATGCCTCCGGCCAGGCAGCCCAGGATCACCAGGCCGAAGGCTGCGGCTTTTCCCAGGAGGGAAAGACCGGATGGCGGATAAGGACTCGAAAACCGTTTGGGGCGCATCGATTCAAACCTCGTGGGGCCTCTCCGACGGCCGGGCAGCCGGCTCGCTCTTGTTTGCACTTGGGGCTGTTAACCTTATCAACATCGGAAACCTCTTTGCAACCGATGGCTCCGGCCTGGCTAGGTGGATAGTGGCTAGCCGTGCCCCCGCCCCACCGTGCGGATCATTGGAGGAAAAACACCCAATCGCAATTAAGACGAACCACGAATGAACACGAATAGGCACCAGGACTGATGGACCTCCTTCAACGACAACTGGCGCCAAAATGCTTCTGCACTTTTGTCCCGTTGGTGTGACCCTGTCATGGGAGGAAGCCCACCCGGGAGCGCGGGCGTCCCGCCCGCACAAATCCTCCCGCAGCTTCGGCCATCTCCTCCACCGGAATCAACCGGCAGCGGCGCCCTGCCTCTGCTTCGGCCGGGCCCATGCGGTTCCCGCCGGCAGGGCGGTCGGCTGCAACATCGCAGGGAAACTGAGCGGCAACCGACGGGACAGCATGCGGGCGGGACGCCCGCGCTCCCGGGGGTGTCGTCCCGATGGTGAGGTGGGGGGTATCCGGCGGGCGACTTCTCTGAAAGCCGGCCTGTCCCCTTTGGGAAACTCCCGTTTGCCTGCGAGCCGGGCGCCCGCCCCCCGCGACTGGGCAGATCCATCGAGAAGGACTATGAATTGAACATCGATGCACAGGATGCTCAGGATAATCAGGACGGGAGGCTGCTGCAGGAGACGCTGACTCGGGCAATGATCGGGTGCGGATTTGAGGATGTCCGGGAACACAAGCCAGCCGTCTCCGGAAAAAATCCTGTGCATCCTGTGCATCCATGTGAATCAAAATCTACCCATGCTTGACTATGAACCGGTTTCCAGCCACCAGGCGCAGGCGTTTGTTTCAGGCAAGTCGGGCCTCCGCCCCCCACGACGGGGCGGATCATTCGAGAGTGAAACAGGTTTTGTTTCAGACAAGTCCAGCCCCCGCCCCCCACGACGGTGCGCATCACTCAGAGGGAAAACAGCCGTTCGTCAATGAAGACGAACCACCAATGAACACGAATAGGTACGAGGACTGATGGACCTCCTTCAACGACAACTGGCGCCAAAATGCTTCGGCACTTTTGTCCCGTTGGTGTGACCATGTCATGGGAGGAAGCCCCCCCGGGAGCGCGGGCGTCCCGCCCGCACAAATCCTCCCGCAGCTTCGGCCATCTCCTCCACCGCAATCAACCGGCAGCGGCGCCCTGCCTCTGCTTCGGCCGGGCCCATTCGGTTCCCGCCGGCAGGGCGGTCGGCTGCAACATCGCAGGGAAACTGAGCGGCAACCGAAGGGACAGCATGCGGGCGGGACGCCCGCGCTCCCGGGGGTGTCGTCCCGATGGTGAGGTGGGGGGTATCCGGCGGGCGACTTCTCTGAAAGCCGGCCTGTCCCCTTTGGGAAACTCCCGTTTGCCTGCGAGCCGGGCGCCCGCCCCCCGCGACGGGGCAGATCCATCGAGAAGGACTATAAATGGAACATCGATGCACAGGATGCACAGGATAATCAGGACCGGAGGCTGCTGCAGGAGACGCGGACTCGGGCGATGATCGTGTGCGGATTTGAGGATGTCCGGGAACACAAGCCAGCCGTCTCCGGAAAAAATCCTGTGCATCCTGTGCATCGATGTGAATCAAAAATCTACCCATGCTTGACTATGAACCAGTTTCCAGCCACCAGGCGCAGGCGTTTGTTTCAGGTAAGTCCCGCCCTCGCCCCCACGACGGGGCGGATCATTCAGAGGGAAAACAGCCGTTCGTCAATGAAGACGAACCACCAATGAACACGAATAGGCACCAGGACTGATCGACCTCCTTCAACGACAACTGGCGCCAAAATGCTTCTGCACTTTTGTCCCGTTGGTGTGACCCTGTCATGGGAGGAAGCCCACCCGGGAGCGCGGGCGTCCCGCCCGCACAAATCCTCCCGCAGCTTCGGCCATCTCCTCCACCGGAATCAACCGGCAGCGGCGCCCTGCCCCTGCTTCGGCCGGGCCCATGCGGTTCCCGCCGGCAGGGCGGTCGGCTGCAACATCGCAGGGAAACTGAGCGGCAACCGAAGGGACAGTATGCGGGCGGGACGCCCGCGCTCCCGGGGGTGTCGTCCCGATGGTGAGGTGGGGGTTATCCGGCGGGCGACTTCTCTGAAAGCCGGCCTGTCCCCTTTGGGAAACTCCCGTTTGCCTGCGAGCCGGGCGCCCGCCCCCCGCGACTGGGCAGATCCATCGAGAAGGACTATAAATTGAACATCGATGCACAGGATAATCAGGACGGGAGGCTGCTGCAGGAGACGCGGACTCGGGCGATGATCGTGTGCGGATTTGAGGATGTCCGGGAACACAAGCCAGCCATCTCCGGAAAAAATCCTGTGCATCCTGTGCATCGATGTGAATCAAAAATCTACCCATGCTTGACTATGAACCGGTTTCCAGCCACCAGGCGCAGGCATTTGTTTCAGGCAAGTCGGGCCCCCGCCCCCCACGACGGGGCGGATCATTCGAGAGTGAAACAGGTTTTGTTTCAGACAAGTCGGGCCCCCGCCTTGCCGGGCGGATCATACGAGAGTGAAACAATCGGAAATCGACAATCCTGTCGTGACCTTGATATCCCGTAGCGGTTAAACTCAACGCCTTAGTGGCCCTTCGTCGTTCTTAGTGGCCCTTCGTGGATAACTCTTTTTCTTTTGTCTTTTTTCTGTTGTTTCAGACAAGTTCGGCCCCCGCCCTGCCGTGCGGGTCATTCGAGAGTGAAACAATCGGAAATCGACAATCCTGTCGTGACCTTGGTATCCCGTCGCGGTTAACCTCAACGCCTTAGTGGCCCTTCGTCGTTCTTAGTGGCCCTTCGTGGATAACTCTTTTTTCTTTTGTTTCAGGCAAGTGGGTACCGCGCCTCCGACTCCAGAGGATAGAGGGGGCGCCTCCGGTGGTGGTAGGTAAAGCCGGCCGGATTCACGCAGGTGGCCCCCGGCGTGTCCACCAGTATGGTCCGGGCCGCGACCGGATTGTAGGCGGCTCTGGGGGCAATCACACCCTTGGCCACCAGGATCTTCTTGGATTCCGGCTTGACCCCCAGGCTTTTGACCTGCTCCAGGCTCACCGGCGCCATCTTCACGCTGGTGAGGACGAGGGTGTGCTGCTCCGGCGTCTCCACAACCGCGGTCACCCCCTGGTCGAAGGAACCCCACCCTCCATGTCTCACTTCCGGCTCCTGAAAGATTCCATCCGAGATCATCCGGACCCTGCCTTGAACCGAGACCGGAGACCCGTGCCGCCCGTCGGTTTTCCCTCCGACCTGCAGCGTCACCGGGTTGCGAACGCCGGCTTCCACGCAGCGAGCCACCGACTCGGCATCGAAGAGGACCACCATGGCGTTGGAGGCTTTTTGCGCCACGATTTCGGCCAGTATGACGGTGGAGTCCCCCGGACTACCGCCGCCGACGTTGTCGCCGATGTCCAGCAACACCACCGGGGCCTCGGGAGCCCGCACGGCCATGGCCACCGCCTCGGCCGCACTGGGCAGGTCGGCCCGGAATTCCTCCCGGCGGTCCCAGGCCCGCTGGGCCATCCAGCGCGCCGCCCTGCGGGCCAGATCCCGGTCGCGATCGGCCACGGCCAGGAAGGTGGCGCCCATTTCCTCGACGTCCGAGTAGTAAAAACCCATGGCCACGCTGGCCGACAGAATGCCCGGCCATTGCAAAACCGATTCGACGTCCCGATACAATCCCTTGGCCGGGTCCTCGTCGGTGTACTGCTTGGCGATGCTGATGACCAGAGGGGGGCGTTCCAGGGCTTGCACCGGTCGGATCTCTCCCCGCAGCGTCCGACCCAGCAGCGAGGCAATCTCCAGGCCCCGGGCCTTCTGGTCCAAGTGCGGATTGGAGCGATAGATGGTGGTGGCGTCGGTATTGGCAATCATTTTTGGAGAGACGTTGGCGTGCAGATCCAGCGTCATGACGACGGGCACATCCGGCCCCACCACTTCCCGAAGTCTCCGAGCCATCTCGCCGTCGGCGTCGGGATATTCCTCGGACACGGTGGCCCCATGCAATCCCAGATAGAGGCCGTCCACGGGCATGGCCGCCTTCAGGGCGTTGATCGTCTCTTCCGCTATGGCCTCGAAGGTCTCCCGAACAACGGCGCCGCTCGGCATGGCAAAGGCCGCCACAAGGGGAACGGGCTCCAGGCCGTTGGATTCGGCCGCCTCCAGAAAACCGCTCAGCTCGTGGTTGCCTCCCGTCCAGCGCTCAATTAGCCCCTTTCCCCGCGTCAGGCTGATTTGTTCAAAGTGCCGGTAGGTGGTCGGGGTGACCGAAAAGGTATTGGATTCATGGATAAATCCCATAACACCAACGCGTTTCATCAGATGCTCGCCTCCCTTTCATCCTTTAAAGTTTTATCCGGGAATGTCTTCTCGCCTTTCCCGGAGGCACCACCGTTCGAGCAATCACCCTGACGGCGGTCTAAGTCCAAGCGTCCATTTCCGCCATCCATTCCGGGGGGAAATCCATCTCCATGGCCCGCAAGGCATTGTCCAGATGACCGGTGTTGCGGGCTCCAATCAGCACCGAACCGATCCCTTGCCGATTCAGGACCCACCCCATGGCCAATTGAACCATGGAAACAGCCGTCCGGGCCGCCTTCCGTCGAAGTTGCTCGACGATCCGAAAGCTGCGCTGGCGGAAATAGATGTCCACGTGGCCGGGAATGACGTCGAAGCGGGTGCCTTTTGGAATCTTGCCCTGATCGGCTGTGTATTTGCCGGCCAGAAACCCTGCCCCCAGTGGACTGTAGGTCACCACTCCAACCTCCTGCCGTTGACACAGGGGCAGCAGATCGGTCTCGATCTCACGACAGGCCAGATTATAGATGGGTTGAATGACCCCGAGGCGCGGCAGGCCTTTTCGGCGACTCAGCCCGAGAGCTTCCGACAGTTGCCCGGCGGTGTAATTGCTGCACCCGCTGCATCGGATGCTGCCGGCCCTTTCCCCTCGATCCAGTGCCGCCAACCCTTCTTCGAGCGGAACGTTGGGATCATACGAGTGGAACAGATAAAGATCAATGGTATCGGTCTGGAGACGACGCAGGCTGGCCTCCAGGGCCTCCTGCACTTCCTGCTCGCTCCTGTTGGCCGACACCTTGGTCTGAATGGTGACCTGGGAGCGCACGCCGCGGGATTTCAGCCAGCGCCCCAGGATCTTCTCCGAAGAGTGCATTTCGCCGCTCACCTCGCGCGCGTCCTCGACTCCCAACCGGTCGCGCCGATGCTGGCGGGCTTGCCCGCCACCGTAGGCCTCGGCGGTATCGAATAGGGTGATGCCTCTCTCCAAGGCAGCGTCCATGATCTGAAAGGAGCTGGCCTCGTCAATTTCCCGACCGAAGGTAGCGCAGCCCAGCCCGAGCCGGCTGACCACGATGCCGCTGCTACCCAATGACCTCATTTCCATGGATTTTTCCCCTCGCCCAAAAAATCGAAACCGGTCCAAGCGGGCCGGCCTCTCTTCTGTAATCGACGCCGAACGCCACCTCGGTCAGGCCTTGGAAGCGGCTTGATACTCATCCTTGAGGATCCCCATGAGGATGAGGTCGTGCCACTGGCCTCGGGAGTAGTGCCAGTCCCGCAGGGCTCCCTCTTCCTTGAACCCGCATTTCCGGTAGCAGCGATAACCCCGCTTGTTGGGTCGAATCACTCTCAGACCGACCCGGTGCAGGTTCAACTCCTCGAAGCAGACTTTCAGGAACAGCCGCAGGGATTCCTCACCCAAGCCCCGGGAAAGCGACGTGACGTCACCGATCACAATCCCGACCTCGGTGTTCTGTCTCCGCAGATCCAGATGCTCATAGCCGATATGCCCCAAATATTTGTGGTCTTCCCGACGGCAGATGGCGAATTTTCGATTGGCAGGGTCGGTGTTGTTGACCTGAGCCTCCACGAAGGCTCGAGCCTGCTCCAGAGACTCGGGCCAAACATAGGAACCCGTCCACCATACGATCTCATCCAGGGTGCGCCACTGGTAAAGAGCCTCGAGATCGCTCAACAGGTATTCCCTGAGATAAACTCGGTCTCCTAGAATGTGGGGCATGATCCTCCTCCCTTGCCGGTTGAATTCCCCGCCCGAAACGAACTGAAACTTGACAGCTATAAGAGCCGCGAAAACAGCTCGCGGGCCTGATCGGCGTTGGCCGGAGGCCGTCCCCGTTGGAGCGCGCGGGTCGCCGCCAGCCCCACCAGCTCCGCATTGCTGGCGGCTTGGGTGCCATCGGGTCTGTAGAGATTGTTCTCGAATCCAATCCGAGCGTGTCCGCCTCGACCCAAGGCACGGTCCACACACGCCAACTCCCGCTTCCCGAAGGCGCACAGGAACCATGCCTCTCGAAAGGGGCTGACTTCCAGCAACGGGTCCAGGTCGGAGGGTGCCGATTGCTGATTCGGGGTAAAGCGCCCCAGCACAAAGAGGACACAGGGATCGGAATGCGGAACGATTCCGCGATGGATGAGCCCCGTCAGGAATCTGACCTGATCCGCATTGAAAACGATGAACTGGCCAAAAATCCCTTCCGCCTGCAGCCAGTCCAGGAATTCCGCCGCCTGAGCTTCGAAGCTCGGGTCGGGGAGAATTTCCCCAATGGAAAGACTCACCGCCTCCGGCCTGAGTTCCCGGACCAGGCGCATCTGTTCCTCCGGACCGTAGAGGCCGCAGGATTCGGTGGTGACCTGAATCACCAGATTGTCTCCCACCTGGGAGCGAACGGCCTGGATGGCGGCCCGGTAGGCCGACACGTCCAGAACGTGGGCCAGATCCCGGTCCCGGACGTGGAGATGGATCATGGCGGCTCCCGCCTCCAGGCTCTCAGCCGCGACTCGCCCCAATTCAGCGGGTGTGACGGGCAGGTTGGGATGGTCCCGGCGGGTCCTGCGAGCCCCGTTGGGGGCCACGCAAAGGATCGCGGGATGTGCGTTTGCTGTTGACATCCATCCTATCCTATTGACGGCGCAAGACCCGTCCCGCGCGGTCTCCCGTCAATCGTCCGTCCCGGACAGTCAGAATGCCGTTCACGACCACATGAATCATACCGATAGCGGTCCGGTTGGGCTCGTAGGTGGTCCCTCGTTCGCTGAAGGTCTGCGGATCGAAGATTGCCAGATCGGCGCAAGCCCCTTTCCGGATGAGGCCCCTGTCCTTCAAACCCAGGCGGCCGGCCGGAAGTGAGGTCAACCGGCGTATCGCCTCTTCGGGGCGAAGCGTCCCCGTTTCCCGAACAAAGTACCGGTAGAACCAGGAGGCCCAGGTGTAGGCCCCGTGAAAGGATCGGTCCCGGAGAGGTCCGTCGGTGCCCAGGGCGGTGGCGTCGGAGCCCACCATACAACGGGGATGCTCAAACGCCAGTTTGTTTTCTTCCAGTCGGTAGGTCAGGGCCATCACCATCAGTCGATGGATATCGTCGACTTCCGACAGCAGCAAATCGTACACGGCGTCAAGAGGCTCGACACCCATCTGGCGGCTGATCTCGCCGATACTCTTCCTGGAAAACTCGGGATAAGCCAGACATTCGAAAACGAGAATCCGCTCCCAATCATCCTGGACCAGTGAACGAAGATGGCTCCGGTAGGTCTTGAGCTCCCTTCGGGATGCCGGGTCCCGCAAACGGGAGGCGATGGCTTTCGGGCCTCCTTCCAAGGCCCAGGGCGGCAAGGCCGTTCTCAGATTGGTGGTTCCGAACAAGCGGGTATGCATGTCGAATTCCACATCCTGGCCTTGTTGACGAGCTTCCTCCACCATCGCCAGGGACTGCCGATAGGCCTTGCGTCCATCACCGGTCAGCCTGGCCACCACCTGAATGTGGGAGATCTGCAGCGGAGCCCCGGAAACCCGGCCCGTTCGAATGGCTTCCGCAATGGTTTCCACCACCTCCCCGGCCCGATTCCGTGTATGGGTCGAATAGAAGCCGCCGGCATCGGCCACCAGACGGCACAACTCAACGATTTCCTCCTCGGGACAGGCCTTTTCGGGACCGTACTCCAAACCTGTTGAAAGACCGAAAGCGCCCTCTTCCAGGCACTGCGACAACAACCCTTTCATCCGGCTCAGCTCATCTGGAGTGGAGGCCTTGCTGACGTCCTGAACCACTGCCAGTCGAAGCAGACCGTTCGGTACCAGCGTCAGCACGTTGACTGCCGGACGCCCAGCTTCCAGTCGTTCCAGATATCCGGCCATGGTTCGCCAACTGATCTCGTCCGCGGCCTGACAGCCATAGATGTTGGACCGGGCCCGCTCCGGGTCCACGATGGGGGCACAGCCGTGACCACAGTTGCCGACCACTTCCAGGGTAACCCCTTGCATGACCGAGCTCATGGCTCTGGGATCGACGATCAGGGTGAAGTCGGAATGGCTGTGTATGTCAATAATTCCCGGGCAGACCCACAGCCCGGCAACATCCAACTCTGCAGCGCTCTCGGCCTCCCCGATGAGTCCAACCTCCGAAATCCGCCCATCCTTGACGGCCAGATCGGCCCGGAAGGGCGGTTCCCCTGTCCCGTCCACGATCTCTCCACCACGCAGGATCAAGTCGCAACTCATTCTGAAGATTCCTTCCTCAACCGACTCTTCATCTTCTCCCGCAGGTCTGCCGTAGCCACCGGGTCCACTTCGCCGCTGGCGACATGCAGTACCACGCCATAGTCCTGTCGGGCCTTTCCTAACGAGACCTTGTCATTCCTAACGTCTCTGGCCACGGCTACCGGTTCTCTGGCCAGAGGGTCTCCCCATCCCCCACCGCCCGCCAATCGATGATAGACCGAGTCTCCGGCCTTGATCGAGGTCGAAATCATGGTGGGCAGGATTTCAACCCCATCAGCCCCGTCCCGCTCATTCAGGGAGGGCGCGCCCGGCTTCCCTCCGCTCAGCCCGTACGGCCGATGAGTTCGTCTATCCGAGCGAATCGACAGGGTGGATTCACCAGACAGGAGGCGCCACTTCCGTTCGATGGACAGGCCGCCTCGAAACCGGCCCGGCCCGCCGCTGTCCCGGACCAGCCCGTAACGCTCAATGCACACCGGGTACTCGCATTCAGCCTGCTCTACCGGTATGTTGCTGGCGACATTGGAGGGATTGCACAAGCCGTCGTTCCCATCCCTGTCGGGCCGTCCGCCCCAAGTTCCGGTGACCAGCTCATAAAACACATAGGGCTTACCGTCCGGTCGTTTACCCCCGAAAATCAGCAGGGAATTGCCCCCTTCTCCGGCCGCGAAGACGCGGTCGGGCAGCAACCCGGCCAGGGCGCCCCGCACGGTGTCCGAAAGGCGGAATCCTGTGATCCCTCGCATGGAGGATGCGGCCGGCATGACGGCGTTGGCCACGGTGCCTTCCGGGGCAATGACGTTCAATGGCTTAAACATGCCGGCCGTATTGGGGATATCCGCTTGAATGACAGCTCGCAGGCAGACGGCCACCACCGAGGTCGTAAATGACAGCGTACAGTTGATGCCACCAGGAACTTGCGGATCGGTGCCGGTAAAATCGGCGGTCAAGGTGTCGCCTCTGACGGTAAGGGTCACCTGCAGCCGCACCGGAGGACCGCCGACTCCATCGCTGTCCATATAGTCGGTGAAACCGGAGGATCCGTCCGGCCAGGAGGCGATCTCCGAGCGAACCAGGCGCTCGGTGTAGGCCAGAAGGTCTCGACAGCACCCCTGGAATGTCGCCAGGCCGTACCGCCTGATGAGCTTCAGGACGGAGTCTTCTCCGATATGGGTGGCGGCCAGTTGAGCTCTCAGATCTCCCAGAGTCATTTCAGGAATCCGGACGTTGGCGCCCAGCAGCGCGAAGATGGCCTCGTCCGGCTGGCCTCGCCGGTAAAGCTTGAGCCAGGGGATTCTCAGTCCCTCCTGGAAGATCTCGGTGTTGTCGCAGGCAGCGCTGCCGGGTAACCGTCCGCCCAGGTCTGCGTGATGAGCAGTGCTGACTGCAAATGCCACCCGACGATCTTCCCAAAAGACGGGGCGGACCACGAAGATGTCGGGTATGTGCATGCCTCCATCGAAGGGATCGTTGAGAATGAACACGTCGCCGGGATTGATATCCTCGCCGTATTTTTTCAAGAGGGTGCGCATGGCAAACGGCACCGATGCGATGTGATGAGGGAGGGTAATGCCCTGGGCAATCATCTGCCCCTGCGCGTCACACAGGGACGTGGAAAAGTCCAGGCAATCCCGAACAATGGTGGAACAGGCCGTGCGGTAAAGGCTGAGTGCCATCTGGTCCGCGGCCGATGCCAGAGCATGTCGCATGATGGCCAAGGTGATCGGATCGGTTTTGGGCATCGGGTCACCCTCGGTCATTGGTGGGAGCTGAATCCTTCCATCACAATATTCTGACGGTCGTCCAGCCAAACCCGGGTGGCAGGCGGTACAACGACCGTCGAGTCATATTCATCGATCAGCAGCGGGCCTGTCGTGCTGCCGTGGAGCGAGGCTCGTGCAACCACGGGAGTGTCGATCGCCCCCCATCGCGAACCAAAATAGGCCATACGGCTCGGCGCCGTCTCACCCTTCAGCGCCAAAGGCTGAAGAAACCCCTCTGTCTGGTCTCGCACTGCTTTCCCCACCAAGCGCACTGCAAGCACCTCGACCGTGTTTTCAGCGTCGGACCGATGTCCGTAGAGCCGCTCGTGCTCATCCTCAAAAGCCTCGCGAAGGGCGCTGACCGCCTGAGCGGTAAGCGGCTTGGCCAGAAGCGGAATTCTGATTTCCGAGGTTTGTCCTCGAGAACGCATATCCACACTGTAGCCAAGTCGCACTCGGTCTGCCGAATAGCCCGCCTGTTTGAACCAGGCCAGCATTTCCTTCCTCAGTGTCCCTCTCAGTCGCTCGATTTCCCGGGGAAAGAGGGCTTTAGTGGTGAGCAGGCAGCTACGAACTCCATGGTGCTCGACGTTTGAGAACAGCAAACCGAGGGCGCTGAACAATCCCGGCAATGGCGGGACCAGCACCCTTTGAACCGAGAGTTCCGCAGCCAGGCCTGCCGCGTGAACGGGTCCGGAACCCCCAAAGGCCATCAGGATAAACTCGCGGGGATCCCGTCCCCGCTCGGTTGAAACCTCACGCAGCGCCTTCATGATGCGCGTATTGGCAATGCGATGAATTCCCTCGGCGGCCTCGAAAACATTGATTCCCAGTGGGCCGGCAATCTTTTCTTGAATGGCTCGTCGAGCAGCCTCCGGATCGACCTGGACCTCCCCGTTGGCCAGCGGGCCCGGCCGGATATAACCCAAGACCACGTTGGCATCGGTAACCGTCGGCTCGCTTCCGCCCTGCCGGTAGCAAGCAGGTCCCGGAACGGCTCCAGCGCTTCGTGGACCTACATGGAACCCGCCCGCCCGATCCAGATAGGCAATACTGCCTCCACCCGCTCCCACTTCGGCGATGTCAAGGCTGGGTGCACGAATGAGCTCTCCGCTGCCACCCATGAGCCGGCTGCCGGTGGACAAGGAGGCCCCGACTTCATATTCGGGATGATAGCCAAGCCGACCCTCCTCGATCATGGAGGCCTTGGCCGTGGTTCCTCCCATGTCAAAGGTAATCACGTTGCGCAGTCCCATCTTGCCTGCGGCGGCTGCGGCTGCCAGCACTCCCGCCGCGGGTCCCGACTCCAGAACAAAAACGGGACGCGTAGCGGCGTCGTCTTCAGGCGTCAAGCCACCTGCCGATTGCATGACGAGCAGCGGTGCTTCGATCTCCATCTCGCGGAGATATCTCCGTAGCGCATTCAGATAGCCACGCATCACCGGGCATACATAGGCATTGACCACAGTCGTGGCCGTGCGCTCGTATTCCTTGCGCTCGGGGAGTATTTTCGAAGAGAGCGAAACCGTTAGATGGGGGAGATGCTTCCGGAGAAACCGACCGACCAACATCTCATGTTCAGGATAGGCATAGGCATGGAGAAAACAAATGGCCACTGACTCCACAGCCTCTTTTTCGAGCTTTTCCTTTAGAGCGCACAGCTCCGACTCCTGCAGGTGAACCTGCACTTCCCCGTTGGCCAGGATGCGTTCGTCCACCTCAAAACGCAGGTAGCGCTCCACCAGCTCTTTAGGCTTTTCGAAGAACCAATCATAGAGCACCGGCACCCGAATTCGTCGCAGCTCCAGAACATCCCGGAACCCCTTGGTGGTGATCAACGCCGTCTTCGCCCCCCGGCGCTCCAGCACTGCATTGGTCGCTACCGTTGTACCATGGGCGACTTCCTTGACGTGCCGGCCGGCAATCCCTGACGCGCCGAGCCAATCGCGAATAGCTGCGATGACGGCCCCTTCAAAGTGCGGCGGAGTCGACAGGACCTTCTGACTGGATATATTCCCCTGCCCGTCCACAACCACCACATCGGTAAAGGTGCCCCCAACGTCAGCGCCGATTCGTATGGCCTCGCGGGAAACATTGGAGGTCCTCTCGGCTTTCAACCCAAGCTCCTCAAACTCACCGACACTACCTCCTACTGAAATCGAGGATATCCTCTCAGGCGGCGGTCTTCTTCAGAGGTCATGAATCGAGTCAGACAATGGCCAAACTCTATGGAGGGAAGAAGCAGTGTTTGAAGGCTGGATTCGGGGTGGGCCGACTCTCGGAACCGGAACGGGCAATGGTCTTTTGGCTTCGTCCGAACTAGGAGGGCAGCAGGACGTCCCGATTCTCGGCAACAATCCGCTTGATATCACGGACACAAGAACGATCCAGAGGGTACCCCAAGTAGTTCGACCAGGTTCGGAACACGCCCAACTCAACCAGAAGGCGCTTCAGGCCTGAAAGCCAGCAGGCCAGCCGGTCGCCGCCGTAGACAGCGTACAGCATGCGCGTCGTGCGAACCTGTATTCTCTCGGCGCGGGCATAGTCGTGAGCCGCGACCGCTTGGACCATCTCGGCGACCAGGTGGCCGGTGAAGATTCCACCACCAAGCAGCAGACCGTTGTATCCGGCTCTCAGATAATCCACACACTGAAATTCATTGCCGTTGAGCAGGCGCAACCGAGGGCGCTTCCTCCGGGCGGCCAGCGCAATCTCTCGTCGTTGATTATCGGAAGAGCTGTCCTTAACCATGATCACACGACGGTCGGCATAGATGGTGGCAAGCACCGACTCCGGGATGACCACCGAGCTGTGCCGTCCTCGATCATAGATGCCGATCGGCAACTCACTCTCTCTCAGGATCTGGCGGTAGTGATTGGTTAAGGTCTGGGGATTTGCATTGAGAAAAAATAGCGGCGGCGCGACCACTGCAATTTGGGCTCCATCGGCTTTGGCCGCTCGAATATTGGCGACCACGCGGCTGGCCGAATTGTCGGTGACCTGCACCGCAATCATCAGTCGCTCACGAGCAAATCTGGTGACTGCCCTCACCAATCGCCGTCGCTCCACCTCCGGCATCCAAGGGCCCTCTCCGCAAGTGCCGGCCAGGAAAAGACCCCGGACACCCAGCCGCAGATGATGCTCGACCATCCTCTTGACTGCCACCGTGTCGACTTTTAAATCCTTGGTGAATGGTGTCGGTGTAGCCGACCAGACCCCGCCAAGTCTTTCCAGTTGGAGCTTGGTCATCTTCGGACTCCTAAGCCCGCACTTCTCACCGGGCCGCTTCCTGTGTAACCGAGGTTGCTGGTTTTTCAACAACTTGCAAAACCTTATCGAGGTTTCGCAAATACACGGTGCTGGGCCCGCCAATTTCACGCCCCCCGGTGAGAAATGCGGGCTCCGACAGAACCCACTAACCGGCTGGCTTTTCGATCCGATAGAGGTGGCTGTCGGTTCTCAAGAATATGGCACGGCCATGCACGGCAAAGGAGGCCAAGGTGCGGCCCGGCAACCGGTTGGTGGCCAGCTTCTTGAATTCCGTGCCGACGCTCAGGATCGTTGTCTCTCCATCTTCATTCAGCAAATAGATTTTCCCATCGGCATGCACCGGCGAAGCCGAGTACTCTCCCGGCAGCCTTTCCTGCCAGTGGTGCTTGCCGGTCCGCGCGTCCACGCAAGATGCAATGCCTCGATCGCTGACCATGTAGAGTTCCTCTCCCACCAACAGGGGAGAAGGATTCAGCGGCACCCCCCGTTTCAAGGTCCAGGCAACATGACTTTCGGTCACGTCTCCCTGGCCATCGGGCCGGATTGCGTAGAGCACCGGCTGCTGGAACCCCGAGCAGATAAAGACCAATCCCAGGCCGAAAACGGGGCGAGGAACCAAGGAAAACCCATCGTACCGCAACCACCAGATTTCCTCTCCGGTAAGCGGATGGTAGGTCACGACGCTATCGCCACCCGTGCTGACCAACTGGGGCTTACCCTCCACCTCTATGGTCAAGGGCGTTGAGTAAGCCATCCGCCCTTCACGAAACTTTTTCCACCTCAACTTCCCCGTATGCTTGTCCAGGGCGGCCACGAACTGTACATCGGTGCCGTCACAGTTGTAGATGACAAGGTCCTCGAAAAGGACCGGAGAACTGGCCGGTCCGTGGCGATGATTGTACTTGAACTGGTTCTTCCAAAGAATCTTGCCGTCGCTGCGAAGGCAGGCCGAGCCGAACGCTCCAAAGTGGACATAGATTCTGTCCCCTTCCAGGATTGGAGTCGGAGAGGCATGACTGTTCTTGGTATGGATGCTACCCACCTGCTCCTGGCGGAAGACCTCCAGGTCGTGGAGCACTGCTCCGTCGCTCCTGCTCAGGCACAAGGCTCGCAGCGAACGTCCTTCATCCGCGGAAGCCGTCAACCAGATCTTCTCACCCTGAATGACCGGTGACGACCAGCCGTTTCCCGGAAGGGGGACCTTCCAGGCGATATTTTTGGTTTCGCTCCACTCCAACGGGAGACCACGAGCGGAAGCGTGACCCTGGCCCCCCGGACCCCTGAACTGAGGCCAGTCCTCGTCTTGAGCGGGCAGTTCAAGCAGAGACAGGAACAGAGAAAACAGAAGAACGAGGGCGGGACGCCTCATCATGCACTCCTTGCCGAATTCCGGGCTCGATTCGCAGCCTTCACCACCATTTCCTCGCACGGACCGGAGATGCGGGGCAATTATCCTGCAAGCAAAACGCAACATTATGCTAACTTACCCAATGATTCAACTTATTTGAACACGCAGGGTTGCGTCGTGACCGCGTCAAATCCCCCAGTCGGCCGCCAACCTGGCCAGCACGAACTCCCAGCCGGAAATTCCGGTCAACGGTTTATCCTATCTCAAAATACTGATTATAAGGACCGTTGCTGGCAGCGCTTCCCGTCAGCCTCCAGGCAACACCCTTCCCGGCCGTGTGCATCTCACTTACAACACTCGATGGGGTTTTCGTCAGCCAGCCACCTGGCCCGGAAATCGCTCAAGCAGGAAGTACCTGATCATGGCAATACGATTTCTCTCGCGGTATGCTGGTCAGGTGGAAGCCTTTCAGCCGAGTCCGTTATCTTCAGTCAAGAGAAACCTGTAGCCACGACCCGGAGGTCATCAACCATGACAAGCCTACGCGGAATCTTGGTTCTGTTTTTCCTTTGTGCCATGTCTTTCAGTCAGTCGGCAAAGGCACAGCCACCGGATGAGGGTCCGGCGCTGGGTGTCGCCAGACTCAGTTTGGCCAAAGGCGACGTTGCCGTGCAGCGAGGTGAATCGGGAGATTCGATTCAGGCCACAGCCAATATGGCACTGGTGGAAGCCGACATTCTCACTACCGGACTGGCCTCCCGTTCCGAGATCCAACTGGACCACTCCAATTTTCTACGCCTCAATGAGTACTCTGCGGTCCGATTGGCCAACCTGGGCCATCGAGCCTTCCGGATTCAACTTGAGCGGGGGATCGTCACTTACAGTGAATTGAGGGGCGGCGATGCTGACGTTGATATTGAGACCCCCTTGGCGGCGGTGCGCCCGGAAAAGAACGGGCGTTACCGAATCGAAGTCGTCGGTCTTGACAAGGTGACGATCGCCGTGCAGAAGGGACGGGCCGAGGTTGCCTCGGCCAATGGCAAGGAAACACTCAAAGCGGGTCAACGCATGATCGTCCGCAAGGCGGACCAAGGCATAGAATTCCAGGTGGCCAAGGCCGATCCCAAGGACGACTGGGACCTCTGGAACTTGCGCCGGGACCGGCAACTCATGCAGTCCAAGGCCTACAGCTACGTGAACACCAGCATTTACGGCGCTGAGGAACTGGACGATTATGGCCATTGGGTCTACGTTCCCAACTACGGCCGCTGCTGGTTTCCCTCGGTTACCGTGGGCTGGGCGCCCTATCGGCACGGTCGATGGTCATGGTTGGACTACTATGGCTGGACCTGGGTCAGTCACGACCCCTGGGGCTGGGCTCCCTACCACTACGGGCGCTGGATCCGCCATGCCCGTCATGGTTGGGGCTGGTATCCCGGCTCCTATTATTCCCGTCACCATTGGCAACCGGCGCTGGTGGCCTTTTTCGGCTATGACGGCCGCCCCGGGCTTCGGGTGGGCTTCGGTTCGAGGTTCGGATATTACGGCTGGATTGCCCTGGCGCCCGGGGATCCCTACTATCCCTGGTATGGTCGTCGCTCTCACCACCGCCGAGGGCTGGGCAGGGGCGGCTCCACCATCCTGGTCGACAACCGGACCAATATCTACAACAACTATCGCAATGCCCGCCATCGCAATGGAACCACCCTGGTCGCCGCCCGTCACTTCTCCCGAGGACAAATACTGAATGTGCGTTCCCTGCAGGCCTCCGAGGTGCGAGAGGCCAGCCTGATGCGTGGCCGAATCCCGGTCGTACCCGATCGGGCCAGCCAGGGCCAACTCCTTCACAGGTCCCGCCGATTGACACAAGGGCGGGAACCGACACCTCGAGCCCGGTTCTTTTCGACCGGCCGTTCACGCCGCAACGTCGCCAGAAACTCTTTCGTCCAGCAACGTCAGGAGATGGTCCGATTCGTCGATTCACTGGGTCGAAGCGATAGCCAGCCCCTTCGTCCAGCCACCTCCCGCTCTTCCACTACGCCCCGGACGGGCCGTTCAGCTCCAAATTTGCGGTCCCAGGGAACGACGGGCGCCAGATCCACAGTGGGGTCCACCAACCGGCGCAGCCTGGCTTCCCCCTCCACTCCGGCGGCGGGCCGCGGGCGCGGTAACGTCGATCGGACCCTCAGAGGGCCCGTGACCTCTCCACCTCCACCGGTTGCCCGCCCGCCAAGCGGTAGCCGGTCGGACTCCCCCGGGAGGTCGCGGCGCTTCGACCGCCGCCAAGCCACCGGACGAACGGTCACGCCTGGAACACCCGCCAGAAGTTCAATTCCGCCCGCGGCTGAATCGGTTTCCGAATCTTCGCCTTCGGTCCCGTCGGTCCCTCCGGTGCGGCCATCGCCACGCTTTGTGCCCAGAAGTTCCCCTCGAGTCAACAGCAGCCGCCAGCAAAGCTCTCCCAGCTACAGCCGCCCGTCACCTTCGGCCTCCAGATCCTCCAGCCGAAGCTCCTCAAGGGTCTCAGCACCTTCCCCACCTTCGGTCCCTCCGGTGCAGCCGTCTCCGCGCTTTGTGCCCAGAAGTTCCTCTCGAGTCGACAGCAGCCGCGGGCAAAGCTCTCCCAGCAACAGCCGACCTTCCCGTTCGGTCTCCAGACCCTCCAGCCGAAGCTCTTCGCGGGTGTCAACCCCTTCTCGGCCTTCGCCGTCCCGGTCCCCATCGAGGGTTCGCAGCTCTCCCAGCCGCAGCCGGCCGTCACCCTCGGTCTCCAGATCCTCCAGTCGAAGCTCCTCTCGGGTCTCGACCCCGTCACGGCCTTCGCCGTCCCGGTCCCCATCGAGGGTTCGCAGCTCTCCCAGCCGCAGCCGGCCGTCACCTTCGGCCTCCAGATCCTCCAGCCGAAGCTCCTCCAGGGCCTCTACCCCCAGTCGCTCGAAGTCAAGCTCCTCCAACCGAAGCAGTAAATCGCGGAGTTCGAGCAGGAGCCAGTCGCGAAGCCGATCTCAAAGGCGTTAGCGCCAATGGCTTCCGATACCCCGCAACAGAACCAGCCCCCGGTTGTCACCGGGTAGTAGATTGGCTTTATGGGGGGATCAGGTGGCCCGGAGGGGCTGGCCGGGCGGAGGCGTCGGCAGGGACAGCATGCGGGCGGGACGCCCGCGCTCCCAGGACCCTTCACTCCCCTCTTAAGGGGGAGTCGCAGAAGCCGAGCCGGAAGGCGAAGGCTGATGCGGTGGGGGCATCGGCCCGGTGCGCTGGGATCAATTTTTTCCATTACGAACATCGATAGACAGGATGGGCAGGACGAGAGTTTCCTGCACGAGAAGCCAGCTCGGCCGATGATCCGGTGCGGACTTGCGGATGCCCAAGATCACAAGCTAGCCGTTTCCTGAAAAAATCCTGTGCATCCTGTGCATCGATGTAAATAATCCCTGTAACTCACGAGGCCGGGGAAAGCACCCCCCACCGGCTCGACTGCGGGCTGCGCCCTTTTCTTGCCGACTCCCCCTCCAGGGGGGAGTGATCTCGAGGTGTGAATCGGACTCCTTGCCCCCAGCCCAACCGTTGGCGGATCCCTCGTGACTCTTCTCTAACCACTTAGTGGCCCTTCGTGATCCTTCGTGCCCCTTCGTGGATAACTCGTTTCCCCTTCGGCGGCTGATCGAGACCCGGCACCGGACAAGTCTCAGACATTCCGGCAGGAAAGTCTTGTCTCCAGGCACCGATGCGTTTAATCTTCAAAACGGTTTGCACACGATGGGCAGGCTGTCACGGCCCCACCTCAGGAAAAGGAGCGACCGGTGCCATTCAAGCTTTCAGATCAACATCTGGCAGCCGTCGACCGTCGCCGCAGGGTGGTGGTCAACCGAGATGCCATTCACGGGGACCCCACCTTTACCGATCCTGAGATCCAGGATCTGGTCGGTTACAAATTCGATTTCATTGACCACTTCCCAACCCATATCGACAGTTTGTGGTGGAACTGGGGGGAGGGCCACCAGGCGCCCTATCCCAGCAAGATCCTGCCCCACTACGCCCAGACCTACAACCATCCCGGCTACCAAAAATGGCTGGACGAGGGCATCGATCCCGTCCAGATCTTCTTGGACGAAACCCGGAAGCGAAAGCTGGAAGCCTTTTATTCCTATCGCATCAACGGCGGCGACAACGACCTGCACCTGCAACCCACCCGCAACATCTCGCTGAAGGAAGCGCACCCGGACTGGCTCATCCATCTACCTTGGAGGAAGTCCGGGCTGTGGAACTTTGCCGTTCAGGGCGTCAGGGACTACAAGTTGAGCATCTTGAGGGAGGTGGCCGAAAACTACGAATTCGACGGCATTGAAATCGACTTTGCCCGAACCTGTCCGGTGCTGCCTCCCGGCAGGCAGTGGCAACTGCGCCACCACCTCACGGAGTTCATGGGTGAGCTCCGTGCCATGCTCCTGGAGTTCGAGGATAAGCGCAACCGTCCTTTCCTGTTGGCGGCCAGGGTGCCGGAAACGGTAGAGGGGGCTCACTTCGACGGCCTGGACGTAGAGACCTGGGCGCACGAACAAATGGTGGATCTGTTCGCCCTGGGAGTACGATCCTTTGAGGTCGATATTCAAGGCTACCGGGTCTTCACCCGGCACCGCAACATCAAGCTCTATCCCAGCCTGGACGACTGGCACAGCAGTGACGGCTACCAATGGCCGCCTATCGAAATATTTCGCGGGATCTTCGCCAACTGGTGGAGGCAGGGGGCTGACGGCATCCACACCTTCAACTTTTCTTACGGAAGGTCCGAGAAGGCAGCCGGAATCGGAGTTCCCTTCCCCGACCCGGTGGTCAACGTCTGGCGTTCGGCTCAGTGGAGCGAAACCCCGGTCTGGGAAACCCACCTGCAGGCCTACCGGGAGATGGGCAGCCCCCAAAAGCTGAGAACCAAGGACAAGACCTTCGTAATACAGCGCCGGGGTGGAGGCGGACACCCCTCACTGGAGCCTGAAAAATGGCATACCCCCCGATATTTCTATGCCAATTCCAATATGCTGTCCCAACTTCCAGCCGAGTTGGCCAACGACGGCAAGGCCGATACGCTGCTTCGACTCGAGGTGGCGGACAACCTGGGTCGGGAGCGCGACCGGATCAGAGATCTCAGCCTGAGGATTTTGCTGTCAGACCCCGCTGCCCGGCCGCTGCCGGAAGCAAAAAAGCTGGAGCGAACCTTCATCAAGAGGTTCATGCAGGCCAGAATCCGGGCGCGCAAGGCACAGCCTCCCGACAGCTACTACAACCTGCCGCCCCAAAAGGGGATCGACCGGGAGGTCGAGGTGAGACTGAACGGGGCCTTACTGGATCGGCCCGCCATCAGCGGGGGATGGCTGACTTTCCGGCCGCGGGGGAAACAGGTGGTTGCCGGAACCAATCTGCTGGGGATTCGGCGGACCCGCCCCGTAGCCGATGCCCAGCCCCGGATGCGGGTGGAAAAAGTCGAACTGACGGTGCGCTACCGCTAGCGACTCGCTAGACACTCAAGGATTCGTCTCCCGAACCACTCGCCCAAACATCTGCCCGCCCACATCGGTGCCACTCCAGGTTCCGGCATACTGATCTCGATAGATCAGGACCCTGGCCGTGTAAGTTCCAAGTCCCGGGATGCTCAAGTCGGTCAGAGTGATGACCGGAGTGTCCCCCGCCCATTGCACATTGAGCGGTAGCGGCAGCGTGAGGTCACGAGTACCGTACTGAATCCGGACCTGAAAGAGCCAGAGACCCCCGGGAATTTTCGAGACCTTCGTAATGGTGTATTTTTCCCCTCGGAGATCTTTTTGATCCCCCACCGTGAAGTAGCCGACCAGAGTCGCTCCGGAAAGTGACTGCCGGAAGTCCTCTTCCAACGCGGCCAAATCACCGGGATCGTCATTGCGGTTACAGCCCGCAGTGACCGCCAGCAGGACGGCAATGGAAAATGCAAGCGTCTTCGGTTTCACGGTTCTTCCTTTCAGGGACAAAACATCAACCCGATAGGCCTTCAGGAAAGGCAACCAGAGCACAGGTTCGATCACGACCCGAGCCATGAAAATCATATCACCTCGCGGGAACTCGCGTCGGTACTCCTTCAGGATCCAACGTTCGGTCCGCAAACACCTCATTTGTTTTCAAATCCCGTCTGGAATATAGTCGCCAGCGGCGACCGGTCATCCCAAGGGGACCTTGGGAAGTCCTTTCCTGCAAATCCGCAGAATCGAAAATGCTCGACTCCGCCCAACGCGAGTGATCCAGGGGACATGGACCAGTGAAACTCTTTCTCGCCTGCCTGGGCACGGAAACCAACACCTTTTCTCCCTTCCCCACCGGTTACCGCACCTTTGAGGAAACCTGTCTGGTGAGAGGCGGGAACCACGGCCCGAACCCGTTCCTCTTTGCGGTGCCACTGATCCTCTGGCGCCGGCTGGCTTCCCAGCGCGGCTGGTCGGTGGTGGAGAGCCTCTGCGCCTTTGCCCAACCCTCCGGCGTGACGCTCCGCAGCGTCTACGAGTCTTTCCGAGAAGAAATCCTGGCGGACCTCCGAAGGGCCATGCCGGTCAACATGATTCTGCTCAGTCTGCACGGAGCCATGGTCGCCGAGGGATACGACGATTGCGAAGGAGATCTGCTGGCTCATATTCGGGACCAGGTAGGCCCGACGGTGCCGGTCGGGGTCGAATTGGATCTCCACTGCCATCTGACCCGTCAGATGGTTGAGAAGGCCACCGCCATCGTCAGTTTCAAGGAATACCCCCACACCGACGCTGCCGACCGGGCCCGGGAACTCTTTCAAATACTGGCCTCGACCGCCTCAGGCACTCTCAAGCCTCACATGGCTCTCTACGATTGCCGCATGATGGGTATCTACCACACCACCTCTGAACCGATGAAGAGCTATCTGGCCAAAGTGAAGCGTCTGGAGCAGCAGGAGGAGATTCTTTCGATCTCCATAGCCCACGGGTTTCTCTGGGGAGATGTTCCCGACATGGGAACTCGGATCCTGGTGGTTACCGACGGAAAACCCCGGGAAGGAGCTCACTTGGCACAGTCCCTGGGCGGCCAACTGTTTCAACTGCGTCATCAGCTTTGGCCCGACTACAAGACCATCGAGGAGGCCCTGCCAGAGGCATTGAGCCAGGACCAGGGACCGGTGGTGCTGGCGGACGTGGCCGACAACCCGGGTGGCGGGGCCCCCGGAGATTCCACCTTTATTCTCCAGGCTCTGATCGATCGCCAAGTCAAGGATGCCGGGCTGGCCTGCATCTGGGATCCGACGGCCGTAGCCGTGGCCAGTGAAGCGGGAGAAGGATCCCAATTCGATCTTCGGCTGGGAGGTAAAATGGGGCCGAGTTCGGGCCGCCCATTGGATCTTCCCGTGACGGTAACCAAAGTGGTCCCCGACGCCTGTCAAACCTTCGCCAGCGGCGCCAATCGGTCGGTTTCACCCCTGGGAGATGCAGTCGCTCTGCGCACCGGCGGCATCGATATCGTGGTCAACTCCATTCGAACTCAAACCCTGGGCAGCGACGCCTTCACCAATCTGGGTATCGATCCACGGACCAAGCGGATCTTGGTGGTCAAGTCGATGCAGCATTTCCATGCGGCGTTTGCCCCACTCGCCCGAAAAATTCTGTATGTGGACACACCGGGAGCGCTGGTAAGCGACTTGGCGCAAATCCCCTTCCGAAAAGCCGACCGCCGCAAGTGGCCAATCTGCGAGAACCCGACCTGACAGTCCGGATCATTCATCCCGCGGCTCAAACACCGGCTTTCCAAGCCTTTGAAACAGGGGTACAGGTGCGCGCGCTTTCCAGTGGGATAGCAGTCCCTCAACCCGCTCTCCTATGTTATCCTTGCGAGTGCTGCTGGTCAGGACGGTGGTGTTGAGGTCAGCGTTCCCGTGTTATTGAAATTGATTGCCGCGATCCTGTGTTTGGCGGCTCCGCTGATCGCCCAGGATACTGAAACAGTCACTGAGCCCAAGCTGCTCTCCCATTTCCCCATTGGCGGTCAGCAGGGGACTATTTTTGAACTCGAGGTCTCCGGCAAGACCCTGCAAGGCGCCCACACCGTCTGGTTTGAGGAGGGAGAACTCTCCGCCTCCATCCTGAAGCTGGAAAAACTCCAAACCACCTCGACAGAAAATAACAAGGAACCGGACACCTACCTGGCCAAAGCGGTGAAGGCCGATCACCGAGTCGTCTTTCAGGTCCAGGTACCGAAAACGGCTTCGCTCGGATTGCACCTGTTCCGGCTGGTCACTCCGCGCGGCCTCTCCAATGCCCTGGCCTTGCAAGTAGTCTCGGCCCCGGTCGTCCGGGAAACAACCCGCCCGCACCAGACCGCGGAAGAAGCGCAATCCCTGTCAGTCCCCACCGTCGTCAATGGCAGACTCTCGGAGAAGGGCGAACGAGACTACTATGCGTTCCAGGTTGCTCCAGGGGAGGAACTGCTCTTTTCCGTCCGTTCCGATCTGGGCCCCAGCCGTACCTACCAGGCCCAAGCCGGCATTACCCTCTACCAGCGCTCGGCCAGTTGGTTCGATCCCAACCGTGTAGTCCGGTTGGCCGTTGACAGCCCCGCCCTGTCCTGGGAGCCCTTTCATCGATACGAGCGAACGAGGTCAACCGGCAGATTCACCCTCTTCCAGCGTGTCTCTCACCGGTTTGAATCTCCAGGACGCTATTTTCTTTCAGTCGGCACCTTCGTTGGAACTGGCGACCCCAATCATGGATACCAGCTACGAATTGTCCGGCGCCAATCCCCTGTACCCCACCAGGCTTTGGGCAAGCTGGCCCACCCGGATCCGGGCGACTGGTTGGAACGGGATTCAGCCACCCTGAGACAACTGGGGAGTTTCCAACGACCGCTTGAGTCCAACCGTCTGGCCCTCTTGCAGCACCGTTCCGGTACGGTCCCGTCCAATGGGGAGCTCTCTGCATCAACCAAATCCGTACCTGCCGAAGGCAATCCTTCGACCCTTCCCCCTCCGCATACGCTCCAACTCGATCCAGCACCCGAAGTGGAGCCGAATGATTCCGTTGCCCGACCCGGCACTGTGAATATCCCCGGCCTTATCGAGGGTCGAATCCAGAAGCCCGGCGATGTCGACCTCTTTCGCTTTCAAGGCAAAGCCGGACAGCGACTCGCCTTCGAGCTTGAAACTCCCGGGGTCTCGCCGCCCCATTTCAACCCCTGGCTCAAGCTTCTGGATGAGGGCGGCAACGAGCTGGTCTCCAACATTTACATGGAATATGGCGGGGATGGCGACGACGTCAACAAGACGGTTGAACGCAAGACGATCTTCACCATCGAGCAAGCAGGCAGCTACTACGTGCAGGTCCGCGACCTGACCTCCGTGCAAGGAGGACCCCGGTTCGTGTATCGCCTCCTGGCGCGCCCCCAGGTCCCCCATCTGGGTCGGATTGAAATCAGCCTGGGAGTCACACCCTCCCTGTCCACACTCATTGACAAGACCGACCGAATCAATCTGGAGGCAGGCCAGGCTAAAGAAATGGTGGTTGTGTGCGAGAAGGAAGAAGGTTTTCAGGGGGACGTCGCCCTGACGGTCGACAACCTTCCTCCCGGTGTGCAGGCCTGGGTCAGTACCCCAGCCGGCTGGACGGAGACGTTGATGCGGGGCATCCAGTATCGACCGCTGGATGTCGAGGTGATGCCCCCCCACCACCACCGCCCGCAACGTAGCGCAACCACGCTCTTGTTCTGGGCGAGTCCCGACACGCCTATCACCGGCATGCCGCGTTTTCTTCACCTCGTGGCCCGGCCGGTTGTCGATGGCAGGGCCGGCCCTGCAGTGCCTGCGGGAAGGATCCCTTTCCTGGCTATCCAGCCGGCCGAGAAGACTCAAGTCATGACCTCCAGTCGCTGATTACAGGAGGAATGTTGCCGACTTCGCAGTTTCACCACTCAATGGTCAAATGCCTGGCCATTCTATTGATTTGTTTTGCGTGGGGTTCCGGCTCGGCCTACAGCCAGGCAGTCGCAGAGCCCCCAACTCTGGTCTCGCTTCGGCTCCTCCCGGAGCATATTCAGCTCTCCGGTCTCAATGCCTCCCAGCAGGTGCTGGTGCTGGGCAGATATACCGACGGTCTGGAACGGGACCTGACGGGTGCTTCGCCCCTGGTGGTGGACTCCCCCAAGGTGGCGACCATCGATGGTCAAGGCAGATTGACAGCCCTTGCAGACGGAAACACCACTTTGAAAGCAGCTGTGGCCAACAAGGCAGCGACGGCAAAACTGACGGTCCAGTCATTGGCTAAGCCACCGCCCTTCAATTTTCAGCAAGACATCGGTGGAATTTTAACCAAGCGAGGCTGCAACGACAGCAGTTGCCATGCGGGTGTCAAGGGGCGAGGCGGTTTGAAACTCTCCCTGAACGCTTTGGATCCGAGGGAGGACTACCGTTGGATTGTCAAAGGCGGCACCTACCAGGTCATGAGCCTGGAATCGGCGGGTCCGGAGAGTCCACGCATCGACCGGAGCCAACCCGAAAACAGCCTGCTGCTGCACAAACCCACCCTCGTTTTGCCACATGGAGGTGGAGAGCGCCTGACCACTGAGTCTTCCGACTACCGCACCCTGCTGGGCTGGATCCGGTCCGGCGCCCCCTACGGCCACGAGGATTCAGTGGGCAAAGTCGAGCGGGTGACCCTTTTCCCTGAGGAAAGGGTGCTTGACGCCCGCGGCACTCACCAAGTGCTGGTCACCGCCCATCTATCCGATGGTCGCACCCGGGACCTGACCCATCAGGCCTCCTACGAGTCCAGCAATGAAGAGGTGGTGACGGTGACTGACACCGGTCGAGTCCGGGCTCTGTCCCAGGGAGAGACGACCATTATCATCCGGACGGCCGGCCATACCCGCAGCGCTCGATTCGGAGTCATCTCCAAACCGTTGCAGCCCCATCCCTTCCCTCCGCCTCACAACTTTATTGATGACTACATCTTTGACAAGTTGAGCCGATTTCATGTCCCCCCCTCGCCCCTCTCGAGCGACGCCGAGTTCCTGCGCCGAGTCTGCCTGGATTTGACGGGAACGCTTCCCCCGCCCAGTCGGGTGCGGGAGTTTATTGTCAGCCAGGACCCTCAAAAAAGGGCGAAATTGATTGACGCCCTGCTGGATTCCCCCGAATACGTGGACTTTTGGACCTTTCGCCTGGGCCAGCTCTTCCGGGTGGCGGCCGGAGCCACTGGAGGGGCCGAGCATGCCTACGTCTATTGGCGTTGGGTCTGGCAAAACGTCGCCCGGAACAGATCCTATCGGGAGATTGCCTTGGAACGGCTAGCGGCCCAAGGTTACGAGGGGGCCTCAAGGCACTTCCTCCCCTACGGAGAAGAGGCCCGGCCGGCGGAAATCATGCCGGAAGAGGTGCGCATCTTCCTGGGAAGACGGCTGGATTGCGCTCAGTGTCACAACCACCCCTATGAGCAGTGGAGCCAGGATCAATTCTGGGGGTTGGCGGCCTTCTTCGGCCAGATCAGCCGAACCGAATGGACCGGATTTGGGGCGACGGTTGTCTTTGATGATCCCTCCGGCCGGAAACCGGATTTTGGAGAACTCCCGGACACCGTGAAGGTGATTCACCCGCGTCGCAAGCAGATCGTCCGGCCCGCCTTCCTGGATGGACAAGCCATCTCCTCCGCGGGCAACGGGCATCCGCGACGGGAGTTTGCCCGCTGGGTCACGGCTCACCCCTATTTTGCAGAAACCTTGGTCAACCGGATGTGGGGCTATCTCTTTGGACGCGGCCTGGTGGATCCGGTGGATGATTTCCGCTCGACCAATCCGCCAAGCCATCCCGATTTATTGCAGGCCCTGGCCGAGGACTGCCGGCTCCATGGGTACGACCTGAAACAGATCCTGCGTCGAATCACCCGTTCCAGAACCTATCAGCTTTCATCGACTCCCCATAGGGCCAACCGGGATGATAGCTTGAACTACTCATGCTTCATCCCCAAGCCACTGGAAGCGGAGGTGCTTCTGGATGCCATCAGTCAGGTATCCGGCGTCCCGGAAATCTTCGAAAACGGTCAGGGGGGGCAGGCTCCACTGGGGACCCGAGCCATTCAACTGGAGGTTCCCGACATCTACCCCTCGGATTTTCTGCAGATGTACGGGCGACCCAACCGCCAGCAGATCCCGGAAATCAAAGCCTCCCCCAGTCTGAGCCAAGCCCTTCACATGCTGGCAGGAACGACCTACACGGAAAAGATTTCCAAAAAAGGTGGACGGATCGACCGGTTGATCCGGAAGGACGCCTCCCACCGGGAGGCGATTCAGGAACTCTATCTGGCAGCTTTCTCCCGCTTCCCCTCTCCGCCGGAGCTGGCCGAACTGGAATCGGTTTTGAGTAGGAGGTCCGAAAAACGGGAGGCCTTGGTAGACTTGATCTGGAGCCTGGTCACCTCCCGAGAGTTTGCCTTCAACCACTGATGACACCTTCATGGAACCGGACCCGGGTGCCAGGAGATCAGCAATGATGCGACGAGCAGGGTGTTTGACCGTTACGGACGAGCTTCTCAAGCGACGCCACTTCCTGCGGGTCGGCTCTCTCAGTCTTCTCGGAATCAGCCTGCCCCAATATTTGAACTTCAAGAGCCTGCTGGCTGCCGCCGGCAAGGACACCCACCGGCCGGGGACCGCGCAAGGCTGTATCCTGGTCTGGTTGGAAGGAGGTCCCAGCCACGTGGACACCTGGGATCCCAAACCCAACAGCAGCTTCAAGCCCATCCCAACCAAGGTGGCGGGAATTCAAATTTCCGAACTGCTTCCACGGGTAGCCGGGCAGATGGACAAGCTGGCTCTCATCCGATCCGTCCACACCGAAGAAAACAACCACGGTCAGGGAACCTATTACGCCATGACCGGACACCGTCCCACGGCCGCCATGCAGTTTCCCAGTCTGAGTACCATCGTGACCAAGGAACTGGGGCCGCGCAACAACGTTCCCGCCAACGTGCTGGTTCCCGATGCCTGGAAAACAGCTTCCTACGGAGAATATGTCAAAGGCGCCTTCCTGGACCCGGCTTACGACCCGATGGTAGTTCCCGATCCAAGCAAGGAGGATTTCCAGATCTCGGACCTGGCGCTACCAAAATCGCTGACGGCTGAACGCCTGCAGGACCGGCGCTCCATGCTGAAATTGGTCGACGGATTCTATCGCAGCAAGATCGAAAGGGCTGAGCACCAGGCCATGGATCGATTCACCCAACAGGCCCTGCAGATGATCCTGACGCCTGAAGCCCGGCAGGCCTTTGATCTGAGCCGGGAGTCTGAAAAGACCAGAGACGCCTATGGCCGCGGCAGCTTTGGCCAGAGTCTGCTCCTGGCTCGCAGACTTATCGAGGCCGGCGCCCGCTTCGTCACGGCTGCCGGTCATGAGTTGAACGGCTGGGATACCCATTCGGACAATGATCAACGCCACAAGGACAAGATGGTTCCCGGCCTGGACCAAGCCCTCCCCACCTTGCTGGAAGACCTCAAGCAACGAGGGCTGCTGGATTCCACCGTGGTCATTGTAATGGGAGAATTCGGCAGGTCGCCCCACCACAACTCAAAGGCCGGACGAGACCATTGGCCCCATTGCTGGTCGCTGGCTATTGGAGGAGGCGGCATTCGTGGAGGCCAGGTGGTGGGCGCCAGCGACGAGCGCGGCGCCTATGTGGCCGAACGCATGGTTTCGATGGGCGACCTCTATGCCACCATCTACAAGGCTCTGGGCATCGACTGGCGGAAGGAATATATGAGCCCCATAGGCCGGCCGGTAAAGATTGCCAATGCCCTGGACGACGAGACCGGTCAGCCCATTGAGGAACTGATCTGAAACACTTGGAATCCTCTCAGAGCGCCTCCCCTACCCTGACCGTAATGGGTGAGGCGTGGTGGTGGACCAGGTACCACTTTCCCTTGACCCGGAGAAAGAGGTTGGTGCTCTGGGCTTGGGAACGGCTGAAGTTGGCGTTCCGGTAACTCTCGATGTTCTCCAGACAGGACACCCAGCCAGAGTCTCCGTTCACTCGGATCGAAACCTCGCTCGCCTGGATCACCATGTGTTCGGTATTGCGGAAAATGGTCGCCCAACTCTTGCGGATCCTTTTCCAGCCGGTCAACAATTCCCAATTCGGATGCACGCATTTGACCCAGGACTCCTGAAGCCAGACCTTCCCCATGGCTCGGAGACTCTGGCTGGACAACGCCTGGTAAAAGCGTTGGTTCACTCGAAAGACCTCCAACTGCTCGCCTCTGAATTTCGCCGCTTCGCTCTCGGCGGCCCCATCCTCTTCGACCGCCCCGGGGAGAGCCTCGGGTGAGCCGCCAGTGGTCCTCTGAGGTCGGTCAGGAAAGACCGCGACAGGAACGAGAACCGACGACAACCAAAGCGCCGCTGCAAGCAGAAGACTTCGGCCCCAATACAAGTCACTCATCTCGTTTCCTCCGATCATTCCGTTTCAAAGGCGTCTACCCCGCATTTCTCACCGGGGGCGCCATCGTGGCACAGGCAGTTTCCCCTTCAGCGCGTGCTCGCGGCCGAAGAGCGGAGCAGGTGCTGAAGTCAAACCGTCTTTCATGATCGTTCCAGCGACCCGGTGAGAGATGCGGGGTAGCACCTTGTGAGCCTTTGTCTGGAGCTTTCAAGGCAAAGGCTGCGCCGGGCCCGCCCCGGTTGCCTGCGCTCTTCTCAAGCCTTGACTCGCCTCGGGAGTGCAACCCCCGATGAGAAATAGGGGTTGGTGAGCCTTTTCAGGCAAGTCCGGCCCCCGCCCCCCACGACGGGGCGGATCATTCGAGAGTGAAACAACCGGTCCTTATACCTATCAGGAGCAGGGGCCATGTCTCGCTAATTCGGTTGGCTGCATCATTGAACTTGGCTGCATCATTGAACATCGATACACAGGATAGACAGGATAAACAAGACGAGAAGCTGGTGCACAAGAAGTTGATTGGTTCGATTTTCGAGTGCGCGTTTGTGGAAAACCTCAGGGTCCTTCGTGGCCCTTCACGGATCCCTTTCGAGTCTTTTCCAACCCCTTGGAATCCCTTCGCGGATTCATCTTTTGCCCTCTTAACAGATCCTTTGTCGCCCTTGGTGGAAATCTTTTCTCCCTTCCCAACCTTTGGCGGATCCCTCTTGAGTTTTCTCCAACCCCTTCGTGGCCCTTCGTCGTCCTTCGTGGCCCTTCGTGGATTTCTTTTTTTGGCCTTTGTGGATAACCCTCAATTGTTTCAGGCAAGACCCCAGGTGACCTTCGCCACCTGGGGTCCGGTTTCCCATGGCGGATCCTTATGGCTCCACCGGTATGTTAGCGAACCGGGAAACCACGCGCCAGGAGAGGAAAGCGATGTTCTCCAGCCCGCTTTTCTTGACACCTGCGCGGCCATTGATTAAATTGCCAGCATTGGTTCATGGTTCCTTCAACCCTCGGGGCGCAGCGGTGGGGATTGCCCTTGCCCGCCCGTCTCCCCCCTTCTAACGAGGAAAAGTGGATGAGTTCCGTCAACAACGTCGACCGGTTCCGGCAGCGCCTGCAGCAAGGCAAGATTTGTGTGGGAACCTCTGTTTCGCTCACCGACCCCATCGTCAGCGAGCTGGCAGCTGAAGCGGGAAATGACCTGGTGTGGATCGAAATGGAGCATTCCTACCTCGATCTCCGGGCGCTATTGGGACACTTGGCGGCGCTGCGGGGCACCCAGGCGGCGCCCATCGTTCGCGTGGCCTGGAACGATCCCGTCCTGATCAAGCCGATCCTGGATCTGGCGCCGGCCGGCATCGTGGTGCCCATGGTCTGCTCGGGCGAAGAGGCCGCCAAGGCTGTGGGCGCCTGTCGCTACCCACCCCAAGGCGTTCGTGGATTCGGTCCCATCCGCAACATGTACGGCATTGAGACCATGGAAGAGTACCTGGCCATAGCCAGCGAGCAAATCATGGTCTTCGTCCAGATTGAGCACATCCAAGCCGTGCACAATCTGGACGAGATCCTGGCGACCCCCGGCCTGGATGGTGTCGTGATCGGCCGCAACGACCTGACGGGTTCCATGGGCAAGCTCGGCCAGCACAGCGACCCGGAAGTGCTCCAAACCATCGACAGCGTCTTCGCCAGGGTTCGTGAGACCGAGCTCTTTCTGGGCGCCTCGATCGGCTGCAACCTCGAAACGGTCAAAGACTGGTATGGGAAGGGGGTTCAATGGTTTGCCCTCGGTGACGACGTGGTCCACTTTTTTGAGGGCGCCAAAGCCGTGGCCGACGAGGTCCACGCGCTGGGAGAAAACCGATAGCCCGTATTTCTCACCGGAGCCGGGGTGTATCATGAAGAGGGGCATGTTTTCAGTATCTAGTCGACCATTTCCAGGGAATCTCCGCTCGAGAGCCGTGCCCGGTACACTCCCCGGGGATAAACGTCAGCCGGCCTCCGATGAGAGGTTTCACAACCATCGGTTCAGCAGCCCCGCGAGCTTGGCGGCGCGATTACTCCTTTTCGCAGTCTTCTTCCTGACCTGGATAACTGTCGGTGGCGCCGAAGAGCCAGAAAACACCAATCCCCACACCACTCCCGAAGACGTTGCCGCCGGGGGCCGTATCTATCGCTCCCATTGCGTCGAATGCCATGGTCGCGACGGGACAGGCGGCCGCGGGCCGGATATAACGCGGGGAGACCTGCGCTACGGAAACAGCGATGCCGCATTGGCAGACATCATTTCGACCGGGGTCCCGGGCACGTCAATGCCACTGTTCTTCTTCAACGGAAAGCAGCTCTGGCAAATTGTGGCATTCGTCCAATCGCTCCGGCGAGAGGAACCCAGGCCCCCTGGAGACTCCTCCGCCGGCGGCGCTCTTTTCCGGGGGAAGGGCGCCTGCGTCAACTGCCACATGGTCGATGGTCAGGGTGGACGCCAGGGCCCGGATCTGACAACAGTGGGCGCCAGGCGCTCGCTTCGCCACCTGCGGAGCGCCGTCCTTGACCCCGACCAATGGGTTCATCCCCGCGACTGGAAGATTCAGGCCAAAACAAGGAGCGGTGTGCCGGTGGAAGGAGTGCGGCTCAACGAAGACACCCACTCTCTGCAACTGCTGGTCTCCGGCGACAAACTCATCTCGCTGGTCAAGAGCGACCTGGAAAGCTATCGGATCATCAAGTCGTCCGCGATGCCGCCTTATGCCGGTCAATTGAGTCAAAGCGAGCTGGATGACCTGGTGGCCTACCTCTACACGCTTCGCGGAAAGGGGGTGTCCCCGTGAAGATACTGTCAACTGTCGCGCTCACTATTCTGTGGAGTGGAAGCCTCTTGGGGCAGGTCAGCTACCAGCGGCTCCTGAACGCCGACGACGAGCCCGGCAATTGGTTGACCTATTCCAGAACCTACAACAGCCAACGGTACAGCCACCTGGATCAGATCCGGAAGGACAACGTAAATAACCTGGAGCTGAAGTGGGTTTTCCAGGCCAAGTCCCTCGAGAACTTCGAGGCGACCCCTCTGGTGGTGGATGGGGTCATGTATCTGACCCGACCGCCCAATGTGGTGGTCGCCCTGGATGCCCGGACCGGACGCGTCTTCTGGACCTACCACCACAAGGTTCCCAAGGAAGTCAGCGTATGCTGCGGCCTGGTCAACCGAGGGTTGGCCATCCTGGACGACCTTCTCTTCCTGGGCACGCTGGACGCCCGCCTGCAAGCCATCGATGCCAAGACCGGTTCCTTGGTGTGGGACGTGAAGCTGGCGGACTTCCGGGACGGCTATGCGGTCACCATGGCCCCGCTCGCGGTCAAGGACAAAGTGATTGTAGGCATGGCCGGGGGCGAGTACGGCATTCGCGGTTTCCTGGAAGCCTACGAAGCCAAGACCGGCAAGAGAGCCTGGCGCTTTCACACCATCCCGGGCCCCGGCGAACCGGGGAACGAAACCTGGGAGGGGGACTCCTGGAAAACCGGCGGGGGGTCGGCCTGGCTGACGGGCTCCTTCGACCCGGAACTGAACCTGCTCTATTGGGGAATCGGGAACCCCGGACCCGATTGGAACGGTGACGTGCGCAAGGGCGACAATCTCTATTCCGACTCGGTGGTGGCCCTGAATCCCGACAACGGCCAGCTTAAGTGGCACTTTCAGTTCACCCCCCACGACCTCTGGGACTACGATGCCGTGCAGATTCCCGTCCTGGTCGACATGGAATTCGGCGGCCGGGAGCGCAAGCTGATGTTGTGGGGGAACCGAAATGGTTTCTACTACGTTCTGGACCGAGTGGACGGCCAGTTCCTGCTGGGAAAGGCCTTCGCCCACCAGACATGGGCCGAAGGCCTGGATGAAAACGGACGGCCCATCAAGAGGGCTGGGGCCGAACCCAGTGTGGAGGGCACCTTGACCTACCCCAGCGTGCAGGGTGCAACCAACTGGTACTCGCCCTCCTACAGCCCCAGATCGGGGCTCTTCTACTTGTCTGCCTGGGAATACGCCAGCGTCTACTTCAAAGGCGATCCCACCTACGTTCGAGGGAATCGCTACATCGGAAGCTTCCCCAGGGGCGTTTACCCGGACGTCATGGTGGACACCGACCCGGGTTACGGCGCCGTGCGGGCCCTGGACCCCAAGACCGGCGAACGCAAGTGGGAATACAAAATGACCAGCGTGACCGAGGGCGGGGTCCTGACCACCGCCGGCGACGTCCTGTTCTCGGGTAACATGGAGGGGCATGTCTTCGCCCTGGACGTCTTCGACGGCAGCCTCCTGTGGAGCCGTAACCTGGGCGGGCGGGTCATCAGCTCACCCATCACCTACCTGGTCGACGACAAACAGCACTTCTCCATCGTGGCCGGGCATTCCCTCTACACCTTTGTTCTGAAGGATTAAACGCTTGATCCTCAAGCGGGCTGCGCTTCAGACAAGGGTCTCTAAAGCATCCAGCCTCCGTGAGCGGACGCACTCGACCAATCAAATGATTCCGGTTCTCCACATCTCCTGAGGAGCCTCATGCTGAATGGAATCTTCGTCGGTATCGTCCTGTTCTCCATCCTGATGGCGGCCTTCTCGGGACGCATGGAGATGCTGAGCCAGGCCGTGCTGGAGTCGGCCCGCTCGGCCGTCACCCTGGCTCTGGGTCTCATCGGTGTCATGGCCTTTTTCCTGGGCCTCATGCGAGTGGCCTCCGACGGGGGCCTCTTGCGCATCATGGCCCGTGCCGTACATCCCGTGCTTCGATTCCTTTTCCCCGCCATTCCCAAAGATCATCCCGCCATGAGCGCCATGATCCTGAACATCACCTCCAACCTCCTGGGGCTGGGGAACGCCGCGACTCCCTTCGGACTCAAGGCCATGATGGAACTGGACCGGCTCAACAACGAAAAGGGCACCGCAACCGACGCAATGGTGCTCTTCCTGGCCCTCAATACCTCCGGCCTGGCGCTGCTGCCCCTGGGTGTCATCAGCTTGAGGGCGGCGGCCGGTTCTCAGGATGCCGCAGGAATCATGGCAACCACCTGGTTTGCCAGTGGATGCGCCACCGTAGCCGCCATTTTGGCGGCAAGCCTGCTGTCCCGCACCTCACGCTACCGATTGGCCAAAACGATTCCTGCCCAGGCTGAACAGGAGCGGCCGGCTGAATCCCCCTCCTCCGATCAGGCCCAGCCGGAAGACCTGTCCCCGCTCCCCCAGTCCCAACCGGAACTGACTCCACCCCGCTGGGGCAAGCCAGTAGTCCTCCTTTTCTGGCTGGCTTTGTTGACCGGTCTGGCGATGCATATCTTTCGAGAGGTGAATTCCACCCCGGCTATGGACCTAGTACGGAGCATCATGTCTTTCTGGATGCTTCCGGCCCTGATCGCGGGGCTGGTGCTGTTCGGATGGACTCGCGGCGTCAAGGTCTATGAATCTCTGGTGGAAGGAGCCAAGGAGGGTTTTCAGGTTGCCGTGAAAATCATTCCCTATCTGGTTGCCATACTGGTGGCCATCGGAATTTTCCGGGCATCGGGAGGGCTGGAACTGTTGGCCCAGGCAATCGGCCCGCTCACCAACCTGATCGGCATGCCCGCCGAAGCGTTGCCCGTGGCCCTGGTGCGGCCACTCTCCGGGAGTGGGGCTCTGGGAGTGATGACCGAGATCATGAACGCCCAGGGGCCGGACTCCTTCACCGGTTACATGGTCTGTACCTTTAACGGAAGCACCGATACCACCTTCTACATCCTGGCGGTGTATTTTGGCTCGGTCGGCATCAAGAGAACGCGCCACGCCCTGCCGGCCTGCCTGACCGCGGATGTCACCGGCATCCTGGCGGCAGTCCTGATTGTGAACCTCATGTTCGGCTAGCCTGCGAGGGACCCCCTTCACCGGACTGATGGCCTTGACCGGTCTGTTTTTACCCGAGAGTTTCAATTCAGGGAGGCAGCATGGCCCACATTCGAATGATCCCACCGGAAGCAGCCGAGGGCGCTCTCAAGGCGGAATATGCCTCGGCCATGGGGCGTTCGGGCAAAGTTTTCAACATCCTGAAGATCCAGAGCCTCAATGCTCCTGCGCTTCGTGCCAGCATGGCTCTCTATGTGGCCACCATGCATGGGCCCTCCGGTCTTTCCAGGGCCGAGCGGGAAATGCTGGCCACGGTGGTCTCTCAACTCAACGATTGCTTCTACTGAGTGGAAGCCCACGGGGAGGATCTCCGTATCGCGACGGGAAACCGGTTGTTGGCCGAGACGGTGAAACGAAATTACCAGGAGGCTCCATTGAGCCCTCGCGAGCGGGCCCTGTGCGAATTTGCCGACAAGCTCACCCGTCACCCTTCCCGGATTGCGACCAAGGATTGCCAACGGTTGAGAACGGTGGGCCTCAGCGATCGAGATATCCTGGATGCCGTCGAAGTGATTGCGTACTTCAATTACATTAACCGTGTGGCCGACGGGTTGGGAGTGGACCCGGAACCCGAAATGAGGCGCCGCGCAAGAGAGTGATTGCGGCCCTCTTCCCAGGGCCGATGACGGAGAGCCTGCGCTAAAGCAAGGAACTCAGGAGTTACCCACCCGATGAACCGCCGTCTTTTACTCGTTCTGATTTGGGGCTTGGGCGTGATGGCCGCCACCCGGTGCGGCCTGTTGCAGGAAGAACTCTGCCGTGTCCGACTCTCGTTGGTCGACAGCAGGACCGGCAAGTCCGTCCCGGGGGTGATTCGATGTTTTGTCCAGGGACAGGCGGAAGCGGTTCCCATTCATGGCTTGCCGGAACGGGGACAAGGAGTGGGATCGGTCGCCCTGCAGCAACTCGGGAAGCGTCCGCCCCGGCGTCCCATCCACGACTGGTACGTTCTGTCGGGGCCCGAGGAAGTGACGCTTCCCAAAAAGCCCCTGCGACTGGAAGCTTTTTCGGGGCTCGAAACGGAGATGGCGACTCTGGAGGTCAACCTGAGCGAGAGGGATCGAGCCTCCTTGACTCTTCCCCTGAAGTCCTTTAGCCAAATAAAAGAAAAGAAGTGGTTTGGCGGAAACACTCACCTGCATCTCTTCAAGCTCGACCCGGAAGAAGCCGATGGTTACCTGCGCAAAATCCCGGCTGCCGACCGATTGGACCTTCTATTCACCTCCTATCTGATCCGCCCTTCCGAAGATGCCGACTACATAACCAACCGCTATCCGGTAGGCGATCTCACCCAGTTCCGTTCCACTGGAGTGCTGGTCAACCAGGGCGAGGAGCATCGTCACAACTTGACCCCCTTTAGTGGAGGCTACGGCCACGTGATGCTGCTGAACATTCGGAAGCTCATCCAGCCGGTCAGCATCGGTCCGGGGATCACCGGATCGGGCAACGATGGCACCCCGTTGCAACAGGGGATCGATGAAGCTCATCGCCAGGGGGGCACAGCCATCTGGTGCCACAACGATTTCGGACTGGAACGGGTGGTCAACTTCGTTTTGGGGAAAGTCGATGCCCAGAATATTTTTGATGGACTGTCGCTGGAGAACTATCCCCAATTTGAGGACACCTTTTATCACTACCTGAATGCCGGACTCAGGGTTCCCTTCTCCACCGGCACCGATTGGTTCCTGTTCGACCTCGCCCGAGTTTACACCCGGGTTGCTGCGCCTCTCGGGATCGCCTCCTGGCTGGAGGAACTCAAGCAGGGCCGATCCTTCATCACCAATGGCCCCCTGTTTCACTTCCTGGTTGAGGACCAATCGATCGGAGATACCGTCTCATTGAAATCACCCGGAGAGGTCAGAATCGACGGTCGGGTGTCGGGGCGCATCGACTTCGGCCACCTGGAACTGGTCCACAACGGCCAGGTGGTCGACCGCATCCGGTCCCAAGCGTCGGGAGGCCATTTTTCGGCGAGTCTTCAGAAAAAAGTCGCCGTGGAAGAGCCGGGTTGGATGGCGCTGAGAGTCTCCAGCCAAGCCGACAGCGAGTACGGGTTGCCCATCTTCGGGCACACCTCGGCAATTTATCTCGAGGTCGCGGGACAATCGATTCGCCAACCCGCCGCGGTGGAATATCTCAGAAGACAGATTCAAGAGGCGAGAGCTACAGTGGCCCGCAAGGCACTCTTTGCCACGCCTGAGGGGCGAGAGCGAGTTCTGGCCATCTATGACCGGGGCCTTGCGGCCCTTGATGACGGGCCTCGATCGCCAAGTCCCTAGCCCGCATTTCTCACCAGGTCGCTGAATGCATAGTGAAAAGCGGTTTATCTTCAGACCCTTGATTGGCGCCATTTAAAGGACTCGCGGCTACAGACTGCGCTGGGCGCGCCCTGGCTTGTCCTTTTCCCCTCAGCGCGCACATGCTCGCTCGAATGGTGTCCCCGCTACGCCCTTCGCTCGCGAGCACGCGCTGAGGGGAAAATTCCTGCGCCATGATCGCGCCCCCTGGTGAGAAATGCGGGCTAGCCCGCATTTCTCACCAGAGGTAGGCCGTATCGGTTCTAGGAATCTGTTAACACATTCTTAAAACAGAAGTTACGATATTATTGGAGCAGAAACGATGCGCACACAGTGTCACAGTTAACCGCTGGAGTTTGAGGGTTACGGCCGCCGCCGCTTGGTGGCGAAGAAACTCATTTTCTTTTAGTTTTTCTTCGTGTCCCTTCGCGGTCCTTCGTGGTCCTTCGTGCCCCTTCGTGGATTGAGAGCCGACGTTTCCTACCCTTTGTGAGAAATGCGGGATGGTGCCGGACCTGTCGCAACCTTTCTCTGCTGATCGGTCCTGGGTTGCCGCAGGGTGAGCCCCACCAGCTAAACCCCGAGATGTTTCTCCAGGGTCGCCACCAGCGTGGACAGAGTCTTCACGCGGGCCCAGAGCTTGTCTTCGGCTTCCACGACCGTCCAGGGGGCCATGGAAGTGCTGGTCCGCTCGATCATCTCCGAGACAGCCGCCCGATAGTCATTCCAGCGGGCCCGGTTCCTCCAATCCTCCGTGGTGATCTTGAATCGCTTGTGCGGAGTGCGTTCGCGTGCCTGGAAGCGGCGCAACTGCTCCTCCGGACTCAAGTGGAGCCAGAACTTGACGCAAACCACACCTGCGCCAGTGAGATGCCTTTCGAATTCATTAATCTCCTGGTAGGCGCGGCGCCATTCCTCCTCACTCGCCAATCCCTCCACCCGTTCCACCAGTACTCGACCGTACCAGCTTCGATCGAAAATCGTGAGGTGGCCGGCCTTGGGCAATTGTCGCCAAAACCTCCACAGATAGTGGTGAGCCTTTTCCTCGACGGTAGGCGCAGTGATAGGAACCACCTGGTAGCCTCTGGGATCCAGTTCCTGGGTCAGTCGCTTGATATTTCCTCCCTTCCCAGCCGCATCCCAGCCTTCATAAACCACTACACTAGCGACCCGCCGCCCATAACACTCGAATTCCAGATCTCTCAGCCGTCTTTGCAGTCTGAAAAGCTGTTTCTGATAGTTTCCTCGATCCAGGCGCCTGCCCAAGTCCGACCGATCCAGCACGGTGGGTTCGGAGTCAACCTCAATGCGGAGTGCCGGACTCCGAATTTCCGGGTCAATGCCGTTCACCGCCAGCGGCGACGCCCCGATGTTCTTCCGACCACCGCGTTTCCTGGACAGATGGCTTTTGAGAGCCCCAATCAGGTGTTCGAAGACCTTCACTCGGCGGAATCGGCGGTTATCGGATTCGACCAGCTTCCAGGGAGCATTGGCCGTACTGGTCAGGGCCAGCATCTCTTCGGCGGCCTCCAAATATTTCTTGTAACCGCGTCCCTTCTTCCAATCCGCCTGATTCCAGCGCCAGCGTTCGAACCGATCGTTCTGCATGCCCGCCAGGCGGCGCTCTTGTTCCTTCTTGCTGATGTGGAGCCAAAACTTGATCAGCACGACACCATCGTCCGAGAGCTGGCGCTCGAACTCACGAATTTCACCTCCGGCCGCCAGCGTAGCTTTCCGGTCCAGGTGTCCGTCGACGCGTTCCTCCAACATTTGTCGATACCAGGAGCGATCCCAAAACACCAATTCGCCCTGAGCCGGAAGCCGGGTCCAGAAGCGCCAAAGGAAAGGGTGGAGCTGCTCTTCGAGAGTGGGCGTCTGGGTCGTATAGACCTTGAATCCCCTCGGGTCAAGGGGGCGTACCAACGAATTGATCGAGTCTCCCTTGCCAGCTGCGTTCCAACCCTCGAACAGGACGACAACCGGAACTCCGGCGGCTCTCACGGCATGCTGCAGGTCGCGCAACTCCTCCCTCAGCCGGGGAAGGGCTTCCTGGTACTCCTCCTTGCCGATTTTCAGGTCCAGATCAAGAACTTCAAGCATCGGTCCAGCAATCCTTTGTATTCTTCCCACCAGCGGTTAGCCGCCCCCCTCCCTGCCGTGCGGACCATACAGGGTGAAACAGGGATGCGTCAGACAAGCCGGCCCCCAGCCCTGCGGTGCGTATCATTCACTTGAAATCGGCCGATCTTTAACAAACGACGAACCACAAATGGACACGAATAGACACAAATGCAGATGAACTAGTTCAATGACAAGCGGCACTCAAATGTTTCTGCAACTTTGTGACCCTGGTATGACTTCGTGTCCTTCGTAGATAACCCCTCGATATCGGTTGTCACTCCCCTCAATAAACACCTCGTCAATCAGTTTATTGGTGTTCATTCGTGTCCATTCGTGGTTCGTCGTTTTCCTTTGTGGATAGCTCTTATCCGTTCTTCGTGTCCTTCGTGGACAACTCTTTTTCCCTCCGAGCCCTTGGTGGATTTCCTTTCTTGTTCTTTGCCGCGCCAGGGTTCAATGCAATCCCTGAACGAACTCCAGCCAGTTCCCCTCCGGATCCTGAGCGTAGACGATTCCCAACTCCCCATTCCGGTAGGATCGAAACTTTGGCTCGGTGACGAATCGAACCCCATGGCTCCGCATTTCCCTATAGGTCTGCCGCAGATCCCTCACGTCGAAACAAACGTGGCTGGCACCGAGCTGATGCTTATCCAGATACCCCTGCCGGGCCGGCGGATTGACGAAATGGACCAATTCGATCTGATGATCGCCGTCAAACCCGACAAACACCAACTGTCGGTGGGCGCCGGGAACACCGGTGTGGTCGCCCTCCGGCGGAGCCAGGGAGTCGATGCGACGCAGTATCTGCAATCCAAGGACTTGGGTGTAGAACCGAACCATTCCCTCCAAGTCCTTGACCACGATCCCGGTGTGGTGAAATCCCTCAATCAACCAAGCCACCTATCTGGAGCCATGACCCCTTGCCCGACTCCCCTCCTCAGTCAAATGACTCTGCTGCGGAGAACGCAACTTGTAGAAATAGCGTGCTACCAAATGAGGAGGGGCCGGACCGGTTCCTTTGCTGACCAGGAACCCCAATCCAAACGAAACAAACAATCCCCACAGGTTGGGGTGCAGACCCAGCAAATCGATACGACTTCCCCCAAACAAGGTCGGCAAGAAGAATCCCACCATCACTACAAAACCGCCGACCATGGCGCTCAATGCCCCTTGTCGAGTCATTCCCTTCCAGTAAAGTCCCAGCATGACGGGACAGAGAAAGGTGGCGGCAAATCCGCTGCCGGTAAATACGATGATTCGTTGCAAAAAGTCGGGTGGCCGGGTAGCCAGCAGTGTCACCACGATGCCCACGATCACCGTAGTGGCGTAGCTGGCTCGCTTGACCGTTTGATCGCTGACCTGAGGGTTGATCGTACGCTGGTAAATATCTCGTACCAAACCGGAGCTGATCATCAGAAGAAAACTATCGACCGTCGACATAACGGCGGCAAAGGGTGCGGCCACCAGGACGGCGCCCAGGATCTGATAGGCGAGCCCCATGTCCCCCACGACTCTCGTGGTCAGCAGGACCATGGCCTTATCGGAATTTTCGGCGTTCAACTCGGGAATGAGCACCCGCGCCGCCACGAAAATGAAGACCAGCGGCAGATAAATCATGGAATAAAACCCGGTGACGGTCAGAATGGCCCGCTTCAAGGCTCGGCTGTCCTTAAAGGCTATCAATCGAAGCATCGTCCCGGGCTGCCCCATGCCGGTGACGGCCCACATGAAAAAAAACGAGATGGCCATGCCCAAGGGATGAAAGGGGACTCCCCGGGCAGAGCGTCCGGGTCCGAACAGCACTTCATCGCCGCTCAGGAACAGAAAGCGTTCCGTACCCCGATTACTGTCCAGCCCAATGACTCCTGTAGCTCCCATTTCGTTCCGCTGCCCGAATGCATCCGTGGCCACCTCATTGTTGTCGTAAGGAAAGCTGACCCGGAAGCGCGGGCCCAGCTTCGGGTGTTGCTCGATGGCTCGTTTGACATCGTTGCCGGTGCTGGTGGTTTGCCCTTTATCGTCGGTGGCCAGCCAGACCTCGATGAAACGATGCTCCTCGGCGACCCATGGATCCCATCGGACCTCCAAAGGGAAGTTGGCTCGTTGCGGGTGGCGATAGAGCAGTCCGGCGGTATCCAGTTGTCCTTGGGCTTGAACCACCAGATCGTTATAGGATCCCGCCACCGAGGTGACCAGCGTCGGGGGGCGCTCTCTGAGCTTGCGGTTAATCTCCTCCATCCCCCCGCCCTGCTTGAGGACCACGGGAAGCAGGATGGCGATACCCACCACCATCACCACACCTTGCAAGACGTCGGTCCACACGACCGCTCGAAATCCTCCATAGGCCGTGTAAAAGACCACCGTGACTGCAAAGATGATCAGCCCTGCACTGTAACCCCAATCGGACGGAAGGTTGAATGTCTCCTCGATGATCAGGGCTCCCGCCTTGAATTGAGCAATCAAATTGCAAACGGTGAAGAAAATAATGGTAGCGGTCGCAAACAATCCCAGAGCCGTCGATTCGTAGCGGTCGCGAAGCACATCGGGAATGGTGATGGCTCCCGTCTTGCGAGCAAACTGGTTCAGCCGTTTGCCCAAGATCCCCATGCTGCAAACCCCGGCGACCATATAGCTTGCAATCCAGAAGGCCAGTACCCACCCGTAGCTGTAAATCAGGGAGGGGAACCCGGTGAAGCTCCCGCCGGAAGCCGCCGTGGCCGCAAAGGTAAAGGCCAGGGCCCAGCTCCCCAGACCCCGGCTCCCTAGAAAATACTCGCCCAGGAACGACTTGGTGGCCAGAAGCCGATGGGAGAGAGCAGCCAGAACAAAGACACAGGCGATGTAGGCTATAAAGGTGATGATGGTGGCAGGACTGGTCTCAGTCATGGACTTTCCCTGGCTGGTCGCGTTCCGCGCTTGACGGGCTCAGATCTTCCTCCGAAAAAAAATAGAGGCAGAACAGGACAGTGATAACAACCGCCACCGCCCAGGGGGTTATCACCCCGTAAAACACCCAGTCCGGCACGCCCAGTCCGAATGGGGTAGTCAGGGACTGAGGATGCCTGTCAAATGCCTCCAAGGGTCCGATGAGCTTTCCGATGGAAGGCCCCGTGGCGTTGGGGTGCGCCTCGTGCACCAGGTAACCGCTCAGGTAACAGTAGGTCACCGTGTACAGGCAACAGGCGAGCCACAGCAGGAGGATGAAGACGCATTCTCGAAGTGAGCTGCGAAAGACAGGATCCACCGATTGGCGGGATTGGATGGAATCGGCGGTCACCGCAAACCCCCTTGGCCGTAAGCCCACACACTCCATTCGGCGGAATTCACCACCGACGAGACTGCCGATCGAGACGCCATAATCTGCAAGGGTTCGGTTGGGATGGTTCCATGCAGGCGGTGAGATCGGCGCCCGGCATCCGCACAATGCTCTGCAGGAGCAAGAATCTCGCTGATTTCACGAGGGCAACCGACCGGACTGCCGAACCCGGAAGACCGGTAAACTGCAGCCGGCGACCCGCACACTCTACCACGAAACCCTTGGCCTTTGAAGACACCGTAACGGCGCGGTACAGGCCTTCTCTCCTACGACTTTCAGAGACCTGCCGCATTTTTTGGGACTGCGGTGCCGGAGGCCGTTCAACAGCGACTTACATGGCCAGCTCGCCGAACGGTATCGAGCTGAAACCGCTTGAGTCCACTTGACATCTGCGCCGTTTTTATCAATCATCCATCCCGGCTGAGGCGATCGAGGGCGCCAAGGAACCACCGCCATCCACCGAGAGCCGGAACTCCTGCCTGCGGGATCGAACCTGGCCCGCATTTCCCTGAATTCGACGCCTGTCTGCAATTCGCCTGCGGCGATTGTGTTCAGAATTGATTCTTCAAGCCTATTTGAACGAGGAGCTGATTGGATGATGCAAATTTGGATGACCTCCTTTCCGATTGCAGGACTCATTGGGTTGGCCGTTGCCTTGGCCATTTTTCTTTCCCTCAAACGACTACCTGCCGGCACCGAGTTGATGCGCAGTATCTCAGAGCAGATCCAGATTGGCGCAATGACCTACCTGAAGCGCCAATATCTGACTCTGTTCTTCTTCGTCACCATTGTCGCCGTCCTGCTGGGCCTGTTTTTGCAGTGGCAAACCTCGCTTGCCTTTGTTTCAGGTGCTCTCTGCTCGGCGTTGGCAGGTTTCTTCGGAATGAGAGCAGCCACCAATGCCAACGTCAGAACCACCCAAGCCGCCAAGGAGGAGGGACAGGGCAAGGCCTTGCTCACCGCTTTTAACGGTGGCGCCGTTATGGGAGTGAGTGTCGCCAGTTTGGGACTGATCGGCCTGGGTGTCCTGTTCCTGATCTATGGAAAGCCGGAAACCGCCAGCGTCATCAACGGATTTGCCATGGGGGCCAGCTCCATCGCGCTGTTTGCCCGAGTCGGAGGCGGTATCTATACCAAAGCAGCCGACGTTGGCGCTGACCTGGTGGGAAAGGTAGAAGCCAATATTCCAGAGGACGACCCGCGGAACCCCGGCGTGATCGCCGACAACGTCGGTGACAACGTGGGCGACGTGGCTGGCATGGGGGCGGACATTTTCGAGTCCTATGTCGGCTCGATCGTGGCAACCATCGCTATTGGCGCCACGCTGGCCAGCGAAAATCTGGTAGCGCTGAAAGCAACACCGCAGGTGAGCGATCCGGAAGCCAGGACCATCCTGATGGCCCTGCCATTGATGCTGGCGGTCACCGGTCTGATTGCTTCCTTTGTAGGTATCTTCTCCATGAAGGCCCTCAAACAGATTTCCCCTGCTTCGGCGCTTCGCTACGCGACCTACATCTCAGCTGCCCTGTTCCTGGTGAGCGCCTACGGGCTGGTCTCCACCTATGCCGTGAGCGACCGTGTGTTCTGGGCGATCCTTTGGGGCACCCTGGCCGGCATCTTCATTGGGTTGATTACCGAGTACTACACCTCCGGCCGACCCATACGGAGAATCTGCGATTCCAGCAAACAAGGGGCGGCGACCAACATCATCAGTGGAATGGCGGTGGGTCTCGAGTCCACCGCGTTGCCGGTCCTGGCCATATGCCTGGCGATCTTCGTCGCCAACGACGCGGCCGGCCTTTACGGGGTGGGGATTGCGGCGGTCGGGATGCTGGCAACCGTCGGCATTACCATGTCCGTCGACGCCTACGGCCCCATCGCCGACAATGCCGGGGGAATATCGGAAATGTCCCGGTTGGGGCCCGAGGTACGCAAGATCACCGACAGCCTGGACGCCCTGGGAAACACGACGGCGGCCATGGGGAAGGGCTTTGCCGTAGGCTCGGCCGCCCTCACGGCGTTGGCTCTGTTTGCCGCTTACTCTCAGGCCGTGGTGGGGGCGATCCAGAGCAAGCTGGAGGCACTCACAAGTGCTAACATGGAACTGACCGGCCGCTGGCAACGATATGCAGCCCTGCTGGACGACGGTGAGACACCGCTCGAGATGGTAATCACCGAGCCCACGGTGGTGATCGGACTATTCATCGGTGGGGCTTTGCCCTTCTTCATTGGAGCCCTGACCATGACTTCGGTGGGTAAGGCGGCTGGAAACATGGTCGAGGAAATTCGCCGCCAGTTCCGGGAAATTCCCGGCCTGCTGGAAGGCAAGGAAGGGGCAGTTCCAGACGCTGCACGTTGCGTGGACATCTCCGCCAGCGCCGCCCTGCGTGAGATGATCGTTCCCGGCGTTACGGCCGTGGTGGCTCCGGTCATCGTGGGCTTTCTGCTGGGTCCGGCCGCCCTGGGAGGCATGTTGGCCGGGGCCACCGTTTCCGGCGTGTTGCTGGCGCTGATGATGGCCAATGCCGGAGGGGCCTGGGATAACGCCAAAAAGGCCATTGAAAAAGGCGACGTGGCCGGAGAACAGAAGGGCAGCGATGCTCACAAAGCCACGGTGGTGGGAGATACGGTGGGAGATCCCTTCAAGGACACTTCCGGTCCTTCCATGAATATCCTTATCAAGCTCATGTCGGTGGTGTCTCTGGTGATCGCTCCGTTACTGGTTTAGCCCGGGGTATGGCGCTTCCTGGCGGCGGCTTGACGCCCAAGTCGGCCACGTGTATAAATTGCTCGGGCATTCGATCAGGCGAGGTACCCAAGTGGCTAAGGGAGAGGTCTGCAAAACCTTTATTCAGGGGTTCGAATCCCCTCCTCGCCTCCAGATTCTCTTGTCTGCGAACCCTCATCATCGGTCAACTCCGGCGCCGACCGATTCCCGGTTCTCCAACCCGAGGTCAACTCCCGGCGGTTGAACGCAAAAACAGATCTAAGCCCGCATTTCTCACCAGGACGCTGAGCATAAGGTAGAAAAGTGCTTGTCATTAACATCTTGCGGCGCTTTGTTTGGAGTCTTCAGGGTACAGACCGTGCTGGGCGCGCCCTGGCTTGTCTTTTCCGCTTCAGCGCGCACGTGCTCCCTCGAATGGTGTTCCGGCTACGCCCTTCGGTCACGAGCACGCCCTGAAGCGGAAAATCCTGCGCCAAGTTGCACTCTTGAGAAGAGTGCAACCCCCTGGTGAGAAATGCGGGCTCGCCCTGCGCCTTCGGACCGGGAATCCAACTCGATATAGATTCGTAACTGGGAACCAGTCCGTTTTTGCGCCGCCGGAGCAGCGACCTGTCTGATTCAGGTCTTGGAAGAGTGCAGGAAGAAGTGGTTTCCTCCCACCGAAAAATCATCCTGGCAGCCCGCCCCCAAGGCATGCCCAAGTTGTCGGACTTTGAACTGGTCAACTCCCAGCTTCCGATCTTGGCTCCGGGGGAGTGTCTCGTTCGGGGGAGCTATCTCTCCCTCGACCCCTACATGCGCGGGCGCATGGACGACCGCAAGTCCTATGCGGCTTCCATAGAGGTGGGCCAGATGATGGTTGGTCAGGTGGTGGGACGTGTGGTGGCCTCGCAGGATCCGGGTCTCAAGTCGGGCGATCTGGTGGTGGGAGATTTGGGTTGGCAGGATCAGGCGGTCGCCCCAGCCAAGTCATTGACCCGAGTGGACCCGGAGCCGGAACCGCTTTCCGCGGCGCTGGGCATCTTGGGGATGACCGGCCTGACTGCCTACTTTGGTTTGCTTCACGTGTGCCAACCGCAAGCTGGAGAGACGGTGGTGATCTCGGGTGCCGCCGGAGCCGTGGGGTCCACTGTCGGACAGATCGCCAAAATCAAGGGATGCCGTGTGGTCGGTGTGACCAGCTCTCAAACCAAGGCGCGCTACCTGAAGGAGCAGATGGGATTCGATGCGGCGCTGGTTTGGGGCTCGGACCCGAATGCCCCGGACCGCCTGGCGGCCGCCTGCCCCGACGGCATCGACGTCTACTTCGACAACCTGGGAGGAGCGGTCACTGATGCCGTGGTGACGCTGCTCAACCTCAAGGCTCGCGTGGCCGTCTGCGGCCAGAGTTCTCAATACAATCTGGATCATCCCGAGCCCGGGCCCCGCTGGTTGCGGAACCTGATTATCAAGCGGGCCAAGGTCCAAGGTTTTCTGGTGTGGGATTTCGCGGCGGAGCACCCTCAAGCCTTGAAGCAACTGAGGGAATGGCTGCGGGCTGGCAAGCTTCGCAATCGGGAGCACCTGGTGGAGGGTATCGATAACGCCCCCAGGGCTTTCATAGAGATGCTGGAAGGCCGTCACCTGGGCAAGTACCTGGTCAGGCTCTCTCCCGAATGATCGCCCCGAAAAACGGGGGGATTGATCTAAGCCAGGTTCTCCTGGTACTTCCGGCACATCCGGCGCAGTATTCTCTCTCTCTCCCGGCAACCGGACCAATGGTCGGCCTTCTGCTGCAGCCAATAGAGCGCCTGGGCGTTCAGCGAGCGCTGGCCCTGCTCTGCTGCCTGGCCGAGGGCCTGGATGAGTTGCTCGGGAACGTTCTCAAGGGTCAGAGTTGCCATGGGATATTCTCCAGGAGCGGGACGGGATCCCTATGATAGCAGATCCGCTCAAGAAGGACGGGACTTGACCCCGGGTGCATTGGCCGGCGACAGGGCTCCGGATGCTCTTTCCTTCATCCACCGCTTCGCAGGAGGTCACCAGAATGAACCTTGGCTTCTTCATGATGCCGCTTCATCCGCCGGCCAAGTCCCGCACTCAGTGTTTCGACGAGGACATTGAGCTTGCCGTTCTGGCTGAAGACTATGGGTTCACCGAGGGCTGGATCGGCCAGCATCTCTCCAACAGTTGGGAGCCGATTCCATCCAACGACCTGTTCATAGCTCATGCGCTGGCCCGCACCCGGAGCATCCGGCTGGGCGGCGCCGTGACCCTGGTTCCCCAGCACCACCCGGTCAACGTCGCCCTGCGCCTGGCCTTTCTGGATCACCTGTCCCACGGGCGGCTGAACTGTGCCTTCGGTCAAGGCGGGACACCCAATGACTGGGAACTCTTCGATCTGCCCGACCCCAAAATGCAGGGTCTTATGACCGTTGAGGGAGTGGACATGATCCTCAAGCTCTGGCAGGCGGAGGCTCCCTTTGACTTCCAGGGGAGGTTTTGGCACATCAAGATGGAGCACACCATCAAAGAGCTGGGGGTCGGGGAAATGTTGCGGCCCTACCAGCGGCCGCATCCCCCCATCGGCATGAGTGTCATCAAGGAAAAATCGCTGGCTGGAAAGATGGCGGGACAACGGGGCTACATGCCCATCAGCTCCAATCTGGTGCCGAGCTCGACCGTAGCCAAGCACTGGCCCCTCTATTGCGCCGGCGCCGAGGAGGCCGGACGCCCCTCCCCGGATCGCTCCATCTGGCGCGTGTCACGCACCATCTTCGTGGCTGAATCCAGTCAGGAAGCCTGGGACTATGTCCTCGGCGGCACCTTTTACGACTCCTACAAGTATCTGACCACACTCATGAAATCAGTAGAGATGTCCCACCTCATGAAGGACGACCCCGACATGCCGGACGCCGAGCTGACGCCCGAGTATTTCATCAGAAATGTCTGCATTGTCGGCAACGTCCGGGAATGTATCGCCCAACTCCAATCGTTGCGGCAGGAGACGGGCGGCTTCGGGACCCTCTTGATGATCACCCATGACTGGGACGACAAAGCCAAGTGGCTCCGTTGCATGGAGTTGCTGGCCAACAAGGTGGTTCCAGTGCTTTCCCACTGATCTCTTCTCCGGTCCCGTCCGAGATATCGGAACAAGAGGGTCAGGACATGGCCATCCCACCGCAAATGTTGAAGGCTTGTCCGGTAATGGCGGCCGACTCGTCAGAGGCCAGCAGTATCGCCATCGGAACGATTTCCTGAGGTTGCAGTCGTCTCCCGATTGGAGTGAGCCCCGCCTCCAGCTGCGAGAGTTCGACCCCCATTCTTTGGGCGTCATAGCGGATTCGGCGGTCGTTCATCGCGGTCTGCACGGGACCCGGACAGATGGCGTTGACGGTGACGCCATCCTTGGCCACTTCCAGAGCCAAGGTGCGGGTGAGCCCGAGCAGCCCATGCTTGGAGGCGGCGTAGGCCACTCCGTGGAGTTGAGGCATCCTGGAGGCCACCGAGGCGATGTTGATGATGCGCCCCTGTTTTCTCTTGATCATTGACGGCAGGACAGCCTTGCAAAGCAGGTAGGGAACGGTCAGGTTCAGGGACAGAGAGCGATCCCAGAATTCGTCGTCAAAATCGGTGAGTGGCTTCGGATTCGAGCTGCTGCCCAACCCGGCATTGTTGACCAGGATATCCAGGCTTCCCAACTCTTTTTCGGCCAGCCCCACCAAGCCCGGAACCGTGGACAAATCCAGGAGGTCAGCCGGAATGGCTACAGCAGCCCTGCCTGAGGCCCGAATCTGTTGAACCAATGAATCCAGGTCTTGCACGCTTCGTGCGGTAACGGCCACCCCGGCGCCTTCCGCAGCAAACCCCAGGGCGATGGATCGCCCGATGCCGCGGCTGGCTCCGGTGATGAGGGCCACCTTGCCTTTCAGCTTGGGTGAGTTCATGGGCGGGGTCCTTTCTTGATCTTTGGGGTGGCTCTACTGGATCGAGTGGAAAGAATACTCCGAACTCTGTCTCCTTTCAACCAGGGCCGGAATGGCTCGGCTTCCGGCCCTCACCTGGGGCCCGACTGCTGTGCATCCTCCTCAGGGGGAAGTCGTGGACGAACACCGGTGCTAGCCCGCATTTCTCACCAGGTCGCTGAGCATAAGGTAGAAAAGTCCCTAGTCTTTAACATCTTGCGGGGCTTTGTTTGGAGTCTTCTGGGTACAGACTGCGCTGGGCGCGCCCTGGCTTGTCCTTTTTCCCTCAGCGCGCACATGCTCGCTCGACCGTAGTGACCGCTACGCTCTTCGCTCGCGAGCACGCGCTGAGGGAAAAATGCCTGCGCCAAGTTGCACTCTTGAGAAGAGTGCAACCCCCTGGTGAGAAATGCGGGCTATTGGAGTTCCGGAAAGGGCGTTCAACTCGATGTCCCACGGATGCGGACCGAGCACAAATCCTTGACATTTATGGCAAAAGCGGCTAATTTGCCGCGACCGGGCAATCGGAGGGCTCGAGACCATCCAGAATGGAAAAGTGGCCGTTCTTCAGCCATATCAAGCCCTTTCTTCCGCTCATCGCAGCCGCCACCCTGCTGATGGGTCTGGCAACGGGACTCAAGGGCTTCCTGGCCATCCTGGTTGGACCGGTTATGGATTACATACTCGTTCCCGATCCCCCAGGCAGGGTATTGCTCGGAACGCTGCCCCTCCTTTCCAAGGAAATCTACCTGGAACAAATCAATCCGTTTCCCTTTGAGGTCCCCTGGCTGGTCGTGGGATTGTTGGGAGTTCTGGCCACGCTCGCCAAGGGAGTCTCCGAATACAGTTCGACCTATCTCGTGAACTACGTTGGGCAGTCCTGCGTGGCCCGCCTGAGAGCAACTGCTTACGAGAATGTGGTCTATCAGTCGTCCCATTTCTTTTATAACCATACCACCGGAAATTTGATCTCCCGGATCACCAACGACATCGAAAAGATTCAGTTTGCTTTCTCCACCAATCTGGCCGATGCACTGAAGCAGACGCTGACGTTGCTGATTTTCCTCGGCATTCTGTTTTATCTCGACTGGAAGCTTGCCCTCATCATTTTCCTGGCAGCGCCGTTGATTGTTCTGCCCTCCAGGATCCTGGGACAATTCGTCCGACGGCTCAGCCGGGCCAGCCAGGAAAAGCTGGGCCAGGTTGCCGAGATTCTTCACGAGAGCATCAGCGGCCAGCGTATCGTCAAAGCATTCTCCATGGAGCAGTTTGAGTTGGACCGGTTTCGGTACACCGTTCGACAACTGGCCAGGATCAATCTCAGACACCTTCGTCTGCAGACGCTTCCGTCGCCCCTCATGGAGTTGTTGGGAGCTTTGCTGCTGGTGCCGCTGCTCTACTATGCCCAGCAGGCGATCGGCCAAGGCCGGATGAGCCAGGGAGATTTTGGAGTTTTTTTTGTGGCCCTGCTGAGCCTGTACGAACCCATGCGGCGCATGAGCGGCATCTACATGAACTTTCAACATGCCAAAGGCGCATCGGGAAAGGTCTTTCAGATCATGGTCGAGCCTCGTCAGGTGGTGGAAAAGCCTGATGCGGCCGAACTGTCCGACTTTCAACGTCAGATTGAGTTCCAACAGGTGAGCTTCAACTATCCCGAGAGCGGCCTCCCGGTATTGCAACGGGTGAACCTGAGGGTCGGCCGCGGCGAAGTGATAGCCCTGGTTGGACCCAGCGGTTCGGGGAAAAGCAGCCTGGTCAATCTCATCCCCCGCTTTTTCGATCCCACCGAGGGTCGGGTGCTGATCGACGGGATCGACATTCGCCAACTGAAGCTGCACTCGCTGCGTGGCTTGATGGGGATGGTGACCCAGGAGACCATCCTTTTTAACGATACGCTGCGTAACAATATATGCTACGGCAGGACCCAAGTGACGGAGACCGAGATGCGCGCGGCGGCGCGGGCAGCCATGGCCGAGGAGTTCATCCTGGAGCTTCCCCGCCAATACGACGCCAACATCGGCGAGCGCGGCCAGCAACTCTCGGGGGGACAAAGGCAGCGGCTGGCGATTGCCCGTGCACTTCTGAAAAACGCTCCCATTCTGATTCTGGACGAAGCCACCTCTTCCCTGGATACCGAGTCCGAGATTCTGGTGCAACGAGCACTGGCCAATCTCATGCGGGGCAGAACGGTGATTGTCATTGCCCACCGGCTATCGACAATTCGACGGGCCGATCGCATTGTGGTCATCGAGCAGGGAAAAATCACCGAGGTCGGGACTCACGCCGACCTGATGGAAAAGCGAGGACTGTATCAAAGACTGCACGACCTCCAGGTTGAAGGCGATGGGCCCGGATTGCCCACCTAGCCCGCTCCCACCTGTCTTTACCGAGAGGACCTGTATGGTGCAGCTTCCGGTGACGGAAGCGATGATCGGATGCCCATGATGCATAGCATGACCGGATATGGTCGAGGACAATGGCAGGAGGGGAGTTGGATCTGCCGGGTTGAAGTCAAGTCCGTCAACCACCGGTTTCTCGACATCCATAGCCGGCTCCCTTCCGAGCTCTCGGGCCTGGACGGCAAGGTTCGGAAACGGATCCAGGAGCGAATCAAGCGAGGACGCATCGACCTGTTTTTGAAGATCGAAAACAGTGAGGCCCCGGGGTTCAGCCTAAACAGGCCGCAATTGAAAGGCTATCTGGATGCCCTGAGGCTACTGGAGAGGGACCACGCCATCAAAGGAAGCATCGACCCGAGCCAGCTTCTGCGAACCCCCGGAATGTTGGCACAGGAGTCGGTCCATATTTCGGAGGCGCAGTCAGCCATTCTAGAGGTTGGGATTGCCAGCGCTGTCTCCCAGGCTCTGAGCGACCTGGAAACCATGAGGAGAGCGGAAGGCCAGGCCCTGGAGGCGGAAATCCGACAGCACCTGGACGCAATTCAGACGGAGGTCCAACGGATAGAGACACAGTCGGAAGGACTGCTGGAGTTGCATCGAGAGCGTTTGGCGGCCCGCATGGAAGCCATCTTTGCCGACATCAGCATCGACCGCGCCCGCCTGCTTCAAGAGGCTGCCTACCAGGCCGACCGCGGCGATATCAGAGAGGAGGTGTCTCGACTGATCAGCCATGGGACGCAGTGTCGAGCCCTGTTGTCGGGCTCGGGAGAAGTGGGCAAAAAGATCGATTTCATCATGCAGGAAATGAACCGTGAGGCCAATACGATTCTGTCCAAGAACGCCGGCTTCGCGGAGCGGCGAATGGAAATTACCAACGCAGCCATTACGATCAAGACCGAGATCGAAAAAATTCGTGAGCAGATCCAGAATGTGGAATGAGCTAGGTCCCGATTCGCGACCCACAGGCTCCACCAGCGTTTTGACTAGGGACATGAAGGTAAAGGGCCAGATCTTTATTGTGTCGGCGCCATCCGGATCGGGCAAGACTACATTGCTGAGAAAACTCCTGGAGGAAGATCAGCGGTTGAGGTTCTCGGTGTCCCACACCACCCGAAAACCGAGAGGCCGGGAGTGTAACGGCAAGGAGTACTTCTTCGTCAGTGAGGCGGATTTTGAAGCTATGATCAGCCTCGGCCAATTCCTGGAGTACGCCAGGGTCTTCGACAACTACTACGGTACCTCGCGGCGATACGTGGAGGAGCGCATCGCCGCCGGCACGGATCTGCTCCTGGACATCGACACCGATGGGACTGCTCAGGTAAAAAAGCAACTGCCCGAGGCCGTTTCCATCTTCATCATGCCTCCTTCGTTCCAGGCTCTCAAACAACGTCTGGAAAAACGCCATCTTGACAGTGCCGAAACCATCCAGCGGCGACTGGAATGGGCGAGCCGGAAGGAGATTTATCAATTCCACCACTACGACTACGTAGTGGTCAACGACCTGCTCAGCCGATCCCATGATCAACTTCGTTCTATCGTTCAAGCGGAGAGATGCCGTCAAAATCGATCACTTCAACAGATCGAAACCATCCTGAAATCCTTTGGAGGAGATTCCATTGACCAGTAACATCGGACAAATCGATAGCAAATTTCGATACATCATTGTGGCAGCCAAACGAACCCGGCAACTGCAAGGCGGTTCCAAGCCTCTGATTCAGGGCCAGTCAAAAAAATTCACCCGGATTGCCCAAGAGGAAGTCGCTTTGGGCTTGGTGAATTTTGAGATCGTCGGGGACGAGTCCCAGGACAAAGAAGAGGCCGTGTCGATCGAGGCGAGCCCTGTCTCTCATTGAAGAGAACACCTGGGAAGCAGTTTCTCCAGAGGCCGTTAACCCGCATTTCTCACCGGGGGGCGTGATGATGGCGCAGGAATTTTCCCCTCAGCGCGTGCTCGCGAGCGAAGAGCGTAGCGGTCACTACGTTCGAGCGAGCATGTGCGCGCTGAGGGGAAAAGGACAAGCCAGAGCACGCCCAGCACCCTGTGTAACCGCAAGACATCACAATCGGACCAAAAAGTTGCTGAAAATAATCCTTCTTTCATCATGGTTCCAGCGACCCGGTGAGAAATGCGGGTTGATCACATGAATCCGAGCCTGATTGTCCTGGGTGTCACCGGGTGTATTGCCGCCTACAAATCCGCCGAGCTTCTGCGCCTCCTTCAGAAACAGGGATTTGAAGTGCAGGTGGTCCTCACCGAGCATGCTCGGAAGTTCGTCACCCCAATGACTTTGGCGGCCTTGAGCCGGCGTAGAGTCATCACGAGCCTGTACGAACAGGAACATCGTGCTGAAGGCCCCCAAGATGTCGCCATTGAACACGTTCAGCTTCCCCAGGTTGCCAGCGCACTTCTGGTAGCTCCCGCCACGGCCAACTGTCTGGCCAAGTTTTCCGGCGGCATCGCCGATGACTTCCTTTCAACCCTATACCTGGCAACCACCGGCCCGGTCGTTGTGGCTCCCGCAATGAATGTGCATATGTGGAACCACCCCACGGTGAGGGAAAATGTCAGGCGGCTTCGCTCTCTGGGAGTGATCCTGGTGGAGCCGGAAGAAGGGTACCTGGCGGAAGGCATCCAAGGAAAGGGTCGAATGGCCGACCTGAAGACCATTGTGGGCACCGTGGTGAAGGCTGCCCGGGGCCCTCAGGATCTGACTGGAGAGACCGTTCTGGTCACGGCTGGTCCCACTTGTGAGGACATCGACCCGGTCAGATATCTGACCAACCGGTCCTCTGGCAAGATGGGTTACGAAATCGCTTCCGCAGCTCAAACTCGCGGGGCCACAACCCTTTTGGTCAGCGGTCCTACCCACCTTTCCCCACCCCCTGAGGTCCGATGTTTTCGGGTGCGTTCCGCAGAGGAAATGAGGTCCCAGGTACTGCACCATTTTTCCGGGGCAACCATTGTGATCAAGGCAGCCGCCGTGGCCGACTACAAACCCGCCAGCCGGTCCGGACAGAAGTTGAAAAAGGGACAGGCCCCCCAACACCTGGCGCTGGTCCCGACTCCCGACATCCTGGCTGAGTTGTCCCGACGCAAGCGTACTCAGATTCTGGTGGGATTCGCCGCCGAGACCGAGCGGGTGCTGGAAAACGCCCGCGGAAAACTGGCAGCCAAAAAACTGGACGTCCTGGTCGTGAACGACATCACTCAGGAGGGAGCCGGTTTTGACGGGGACACCAATGTGGTCACCCTGATCACTGCCAGGGGTTCAGAAATCTCCCTGGGGCAACGTTCCAAAAGAGAGATAGCTCACGCCATCCTGGACCAAGTGGTTGCCTTGACGAAACACCATGACTGACAATACCGATCTTGCTTTGTTGGAACAATTGAAGGCTCACCTGGAGTATTTCGGCGAAACAGGGATCGACCGTTTCGTCCCGAAAGCGGTGACCGGCGCTGTTAGTTTGGCGGCAGCGGAAAGCAGGGGAAGGAACAGGCGGGTCCCCCCATCGCCCCAGGCCGCGCCGTCGACCCAGGCCTCCCTGTTCGCCGAATCCAGCCCGGTTCGCGTTCGAGACACCTCCCTGGAGGAGGTTCGCGAGGACCTTGGGGACTGCCAAAGGTGCAAGCTCTGCCAGGAGCGCACTCACATTGTGTTCGGAGCCGGCCACCCGCGGGCCCGCCTGGTCTTCGTCGGCGAGGGACCTGGCGTTGACGAGGACCGGCAGGGACTGCCATTCGTGGGACGGGCGGGACAGTTGCTGACCAAGATGATCGAATCCATACAGATGCGGCGGGATGAGGTTTACATCTGCAACGTGGTGAAATGCCGGCCACCCCGGAACCGCACGCCCGAAGAAGATGAGATCACCGCCTGTTCGCCCTTTCTGGTGCGCCAGCTTGCGGTCCTGCAGCCCGAGGTGGTCTGTTGCCTCGGCCTTACCGCGGCCCAAACCCTCTTGCAAGTCAGGACTCCGATAGGTCGCCTCCGTGGTGAGATCTATTCCTTCCAGGGAGCCCGATTGATTGCTACCTATCACCCGGCCTACCTGCTGAGGAATCCGGCTGCCAAGCGGGATGTTTGGGAAGACCTCAAGCGGATTCGGTCCCTCCTTTCCTCCTAGCCTAAACACGCACCTCACTCCCTGCACTCTTCTCAAGAGTGCCTCCCCCGGGTAGAGTCGAGGACTGGCGCGTTGACTGTAGGGTCCGGTGGGTATTCCGTCGCTTTCGCTTCGGGCCTCAGTCCGGCTCCCTTATCACGTTTCCAGTCCCCGCTCTCCGAACCGGACGTGCGGTTTTCCCGCATCTCGGCTCTCCAGTGGGATCATGCGTCTCGCACACAGGTCCCCGCTCGCATCCGTGGACGACTCCCATGGGTTTGGCACCCGTCCCCTACTCCATCCACGTCCGCTCCCGAAGTGCCGCCAGGCCTGTTGACGCCCTGACGACGCCGTCCTCATCAGACGACCCCTTCACTTTTGCATGTGATGCTTCCGGAGTCTCCGGTCCTTTTACCGGGGTTTCAGGCTTTCGCCACTCCCGGGACCCTTCCCCCTTCGGTCACCGCTCCTCACCTGAGGCCCCTTCCCTCCACCGGCATTACCCGGCTTCTCCAGTACTACGAGCCTCTCCGCCACCCTGCCGGCCCAGCCTCCCCCTCACGGGGTCCCGGTTCGGTGCGTGCCTCACCACCCACAGGGCTTCCCATGTTGCTGCCTCCTTCCCCTTCCATGCGTGCCAGCGTCACTACCCCGGCGGATCCAGAGGGGTGCCCGCGTCGCTCGCTTCCCCCTCCCTCTTCGGCCTTCCCCATTTCTCAGGTGGGTCGGCTTCCGCATTGCCCGTTTCGAGGCCTGCTCAACGTTCACTCGCGTTCCGGCCCGCATGTTCGCTGAACCGCCTTATGCGGCCCTTTGTCACCAGAGTGCTTCAGTCCCTATCGTTGCCTCCATGGCCCGCCCTGGCTGCTACCAACCGGAGCGACAGTTGTTGGACGGGTTTCGCACCCGTTGGAAGAAGGCGCCTTTCCATGGCGCACTGAGAAATGCGGGTTGGAAAAACGGGGAAAGTTCACAGGCGAGGCCCGGTTGCCTGGGTCGCGCGGGGTATGGTAGCATCCAGGGTTTTTGTTAGCGGTTCAAGGCTGGCAACCGTCAAGCCCTCAAGCCCTATTCAGAAAGGAATTCACCATGAAGGTCTATCCGCCTGTGGATATACGCAACGTCGCCGTGACGGGACACGGGTCCTCGGGAAAGACTTCCTTGGTGGCGGGCTGTCTCTACGTCGCCGGTGTCGGCAATCGGCTGGGACGGGTCGAGGAAGGGACTACTCTTACCGACTTTGATCCGGAGGAGATTGAACGACAAATAAGCATCACCACCGGCATCGCCTTCATGGAACGAGGCAAGACCAAGATCAACCTTCTGGACACTCCGGGAAAAGGTATTTTTATTCAAGACGCCCGTAACAGCATGCGGGTTGCGGAGGCCGCCCTCATCGTCGTCGACGCCGTGGCCGGGGTTGAGGTCCAAACCGAGAAAGTGTTTGAGTTTGCCGAAGAGTTTGATCTGCCGGTCGGCTTTGTTCTGAACAAGCTCGATCGCGAGAACGCGGATTTCGAACGTGCGGTCTCCCTCTTGCAGGAACACTTCGGCCGCACGGTGACTCCGATTCAGATCCCCATCGGCAATGAAAAGAACTTCAGCGGAGTGATCGATCTGGTTGAGTTGAAAGCTTCCCGGTATGAGTCGGATGGCGATGGAAACGGAACCCCCATGGAAATCCCGGAGTCTCTCAAGGAAGCAGCCGAAAAGGGCCATGAGACGATTGTGGAGATGGTTGCCGAAGGTGACGACCAATTGATGGAGAAGTTTTTCGATCAGGGCACCATCCCAAACGAGGACCTGGTTCCGGGATTGAAGCGGGCCATCGCGGAACGACAACTTTTGCCGGTCTTCTGCTACTCGGGCCTCCTGAACGTGGGATCCAGCGATCTGGTGGACGCGCTCGTCGACTATCTGCCCTCCCCGGCCGAATCCAGTTTCCGATTCGGGGGCGACGGGGAGGGCTCCGGCCAACCTCAGGGGGCGGAAAACGAACCCGCCTCGGCTTATGTCTTCAAGACTGTCGCAGATCCCTTCGCAGGAAGACTGTCCTATCTCAAAGTGGTTTCCGGAGTTTTGGAAAACGACGCCATGCTGTCCAACTTCAACCGGGGACTCTCTGAAAGGCTGGCTCACCTGTCCATCCCTCAAGGCAAATCTGCCGTGGAAATCTCCAAGCTGTTTCCCGGAGATATCGGTGTGGTGGCAAAGCTCAAGGAAACCGTGACCGGTAACACGCTGGGGGACAAAGACCGTCCCATCCTCTACGACAATTTGAACTTCCCTGAACCCTTGATCTCATTTGCCGTCGCGCCCAAGTCACGGGGGGACGAGGACAAGATCGGCACCGCGCTTCACAAGATTCTGGAAGAAGACCCCACCTTACGCTTTGGCCGGGATCAGCAGACCAACGAGATGCTGCTGTCCGGCATGGGACAACTTCACATCGAAATTATCGTGTCACGCCTGAAAAAGCGGTTTTCTGTCGATGTCGGGTTGAAGACGCCCAAGATCCCTTACCGGGAAACCATTCGTGGAAGAGCGGATGTTCAGGGGAGGCACAAAAAACAATCTGGTGGCCACGGGCAATACGGCGACTGCAAGATCCGGATGAAGCCCTTGGCGCGGGGAGAAAATTTTGAGTTTGTGAATAAAATCTTTGGCGGAGCCATCCCCAGAAACTACATCCCGGCTGTTGAAAAAGGGATTCTGGAATCAGCCTCTCGGGGCTACCTGGCGGGATACCCGGTGGTCGATTTTCAAGTAACGCTCTATGACGGATCTTACCACAACGTGGACTCCTCCGAACTTGCGTTCAAAATAGCAGGATCCCTGGCATTCAAGAAAGCGATGGAGCAGGCTTCCGCGGCATTGCTGGAACCGATCATGAATGTGGAAGTCTATGCGCCGGAAGCCTATGCGGGCGATTTGATGGGAGACTTGAATTCCCGCCGCGGTCGGGTTCAAGGAATGGACTCCCGTCCCGGCACGCAGGTCATCAAAGCCCAGGTCCCGATGGCCGAGATGCTCTCCTATGCGCCCACCCTCACTTCACTGACCCAGGGCCGCGGGGATTACACCATGGAGTTCTCTCACTACGAGGTCGTTCCGGCCCAGATCGCCGAGAAGATCATTGATCAGACCAAGGCGGCCGCTGAGAAGGATCAAGGTGAGGGATAGAAAGATACGAAGACGAAAAAGATATCCACGAAGGGACACTAAGGGGTCCAAGAAGAACACGAAGGATTGCCGTTTAATTCACTTACCGCTTCAATTGCCAGGACATTCCCCAAAAAAGAGTTCCAATCCTACCATTGGTGAGAATTGCGGGCGCAGTTGGTCTGGAAATCTCACCAAGGGTACCAGCATCGGTTCTCAGAATCTGTTAACATTTTCTTATAAAATAAGTTAACGAGATTCTTGGAATAGAATCGACGCGCATACAGTGTGACACCAAACCGCTGGAGTCTAAGGGCCACGGCCGCCGCTGCTTGGTTGGTGAAGAAACTCATTTTTCTAGTCTTTCTTCGTGGTCCTTCGTGCCCCTTCGTGGATTCCTGTTAAGAAAGACGGGGCTAGGTCGTTACCTGATCCCTGACCGTCACTTCAACAAAAGCCGGGCTTCGCTCCTCGGCCTCACCATCCGTATCGAGGTCCAATTCCTCCGGGACCTCGGACTTCAGCTTCACGTTCCGGTAGTAGTCCATCCCGGTCCCCGCAGGAATCAGTCTCCCCATAATGACGTTTTCCTTCAGGCCCCGCAGATAGTCCACCTTGCCGCTGATGGAGGCCTCGGTCAGGACCCGGGTGGTCTCCTGGAACGAGGCTGCCGAAATAAACGAGTCGGTTGACAGCGAAGCCTTGGTAATCCCCAACAGCAGGGGACGACCGTCCGCAGGCTTGCCGTCAGCCGCTATGGTTCGCTCGTTCTCCTCCTGGAAGCGGAATTTATCCACCTGCTCTTCCAGAAGAAACTCGGTATCGCCAACATCCTCGATCTTCACCCAGCGCATCATCTGGCGAACGATCACTTCAATATGCTTGTCATTGATATTGACTCCCTGCAACCGGTAGACCTCCTGGATTTCATTGACCAGGTAGGATTGCAATTCCTTTTCCCCAAGCACGGCCAGAATATCGTGGGGGTTGCGGGGACCGTCCATGAGGGACTCCCCTGCTCGGACCGCATCTCCCTCCTGAACATTGATGTGAACCCCTCGAGGCAACGAGTATTCTCGCTCCATCCCGTTATCGTTGGTTACCGAAATCTTACGAGTCCCCTTTGAGATATCGCCATACTTAACCACGCCGTCAATCTCGGTGATAACTGCGGTTTCCTTGGGTTTGCGAGCTTCAAACAGCTCGACTACACGGGGCAATCCCCCGGTAATATCCTTGGTTTTGGTTGTTTCCCTGGGAATCTTGGCCAGAATGTCTCCGGGGTGCACCTCTTCGCCATCCACCACCATCAGGTGCGCTCGGGAGGGCATGAGATATTTCTTCACCGTGCGGGCCTTGACACCGCCCTTCCCGTCGCCACTCTTGATAGTGATCTGGGGCTGTCTCTTCTCATCCTGCGAATCGGTCACCATCCAATGGGACAGACTGGTGACTTCATCCACCTCCTCCTTCATGGTCACACCCTCGACCAGATCCTTGAATTGGATGAACCCACCCGCTTCGGTGAGAATGGCGTAGGTATACGGATCCCACTCCACCAAGCCCTCCCCCATCCGCGCGGCCTGCCCATCTTCGACCTTGATCTTGGCGCCATATACCACCGAATAGCGTTCTTTCTCTCGCCCCTTGTCATCCAGGATCGCGATGAGGCCATTCCGATTCATCACCACCAGATCACCTTGCTTGTTACGCACCGTGGCAAGATTGATGAATCGAATCATCCCCTTGTTCCTGGCTTCCAGGGTGGACTGCTCCGAAATCCGGCTGGCGGCACCGCCGATGTGGAAGGTGCGCATGGTCAACTGGGTGCCCGGCTCTCCAATGGACTGAGCCGCAATGACTCCCACGGCTTCGCCCAACTCAACCATGTTGCCCGTCCCCAGATTGCGCCCGTAACATCTCACACACACACCCCGGCGGGTTCCGCAGGTGAGCACCGACCGGATCTTGACCCGTTCCACCCCAGCCCCTTGTATCTCGCTGGCCAAGCTCTCGGTGATCTCCTGGTTGACGCCGACAATGGTGCGGCCTTCGTAGTCCTTGATCTGCTCCATCGATACTCGACCCACGATCCGATCCCGCAGCGGCTCGATGATTTCACCGCTTTCCACGATTGGGCCAACCCAAATGCCATCCAAGGTCCCGCAGTCTTCCTCGAAAATGATGACGTCTTGAGCCACATCTACCAACCGCCGGGTGAGATATCCCGAGTCAGCCGTCTTCAAGGCAGTGTCGGCCAATCCTTTACGAGCCCCGTGGGTCGAGATGAAGTACTGCAATACCGTCAATCCCTCACGGAAATTGGCCTTGATCGGGGTTTCGATAATCTCGCCCGAGGGCTTGGCCATCAGACCCCGCATCCCCGCCAGCTGACGGATCTGCTGTTTGGAACCTCGAGCCCCTGAATCCGCCATGATGTAAATCGGATTGAACTCCTTTCCTTCCTGGTTCTTCCTTTCGATTCCGTGAATCATCTCGTCGGCGACCTTCTCGGTCACGTCGGACCAAATCTCGATCACCTTGTTGTAGCGCTCGCCCTTGGTGATGGCCCCCTCCTGATACTGATCTTCAACGCTGAGAACCTCCTTTTCAGCGTTGTCCACCAGTTTGGGTTTTGACTCCGGAATGAGCAAATCCTCGACTCCAATGGAAATCCCGGCCTTGGTGGCATAGAAAAATCCAAGGGCCTTGATTTCATCGAGCACTGGGACAGTCTTCTCCAAGCCCAATTTCAGATAGCAGTACTGCACCAGTTGGGACAATCCCTTCTTCTTGAGCAGTCCGTTCACAAACGGCAAAGCCTGGGGAAGATGATCATTAAGGATGACCCGACCCACGGTCGTATTGATGAAACCCCGCTTCAGAGTGATGACTTCGGTGTGCATGACGCTCTGGTCGTCATAAGCGTTGCTGAGGTCAATCACTTCCCCGCTGTAGCGAAAGCGAATAGGAGTAAGCGTCTCCAATTCACCCATTTCCAAGGCCAGCACCACCTCCTCGCTGCTGCCGAAAGCTCGTCCCTCTCCCTGGGTTCCCGGTTTGGACATGGTCAGGTAATAACAGCCCAGAACCACGTCCTGGGAGGGAACGGCGATCGGGATGCCGTTCGAGGGCGATAATATGTTGTTGGCTGAAAGCATCAGAACCGAGGCTTCGATCTGAGCTTCCGGCGAGAGCGGGATGTGAACAGCCATCTGATCCCCATCGAAGTCGGCATTGAAGGCCGTGCACACCAGAGGATGGATCTGGATGGCCTTTCCCTCGACGAGAATGGGCTCAAAGGCCTGAATTCCCAGACGGTGCAGGGTGGGAGCACGATTGAGCAACACGGGGTGTTCCCGAATGACTTCCTCCAGGATATCCCACACGATGGGGTCCTGCTGCTCTACCAACTCTTTGGCGGCTTTAATGGTGGTGCAATGCCCATCCTGCTCTAAGCGGTTAAAGATAAAAGGCTTGAAGAGCTCAAGGGCCATCCGCTTGGGGAGCCCGCACTGGTGCAACTTGAGGTCGGGACCCACCACGATCACCGAGCGTCCGGAGTAGTCCACCCGCTTCCCGAGCAGGTTCTGGCGGAAACGGCCCTGTTTGCCTTTCAACGTGTCTGAAAGGGACTTCAAGGGGCGGTTGTTGGCGCCACGCAGCACGCGCCCCCTTCGACCGTTGTCAAAGAGCGCATCCACGGCCTCCTGAAGCATTCGCTTTTCGTTGCGAACAATCACGTCGGGCGCATGCAGCTCAATAAGCTTCTTTAATCGATTGTTGCGATTAATCACCCGTCGATAGAGATCATTCAGATCGGAAGTGGCGAAACGTCCTCCGTCCAGCGGCACGAGCGGGCGGAGCTCCGGTGGGATCACCGGAATCACATCCAGAATCATCCATTCCGGCTTGTTCCCCGACTTTCGAAAGGCATCCACCACCTTGAGGCGTTTGGAGAATTTGAGCTTTTTCTGCTGGGAGGTCTCCGTCTTCATACGATGGCGGAGCTCGATGGACAGTTCCTCGATATCGAGCTGCTTCAGGAGCTGTTTGATCGCCTCAGCACCCATAAGGGCTGTAAATTTCCCAGGGTACTCCTCCATCATTTGTCGATACTTCTCTTCGCCGAGGACTTCCTTCTCGTTCAGAGGGGTCTCGCCGGCATCCAGAACCACGTAAGCCTCGAAATAAAGGATACGCTCCAAATCTCTCAAGCTCAGGTCCAGCAGATGCCCGATCCGACTCGGCAACCCCTTAAAGAACCAGACATGGGAGCAGGGACTTGCCAACTCGATGTGTCCGAGACGCTCCCGCCGAACCTTGGACAGCGTGACCTCAACCCCGCACTTGTCGCAAATCACTCCCCGGTGTTTCATCCGTTTGTACTTCCCGCAAAGACATTCCCAATCAGTGACGGGGCCGAAGATTTTGGCGCAGAACAGACCGTCCCGCTCCGGTTTGAAGGTTCGGTAGTTGATGGTCTCAGGTTTGGTGACTTCACCCTTGGACCACGATCGGATCGTGTCCGGCGAAGCCAGACTGATCCGGATACTGTCAAAGTCCGCGGTGAAGTTTCCTCGATCATGAGGGTTTGGTCCAAACACTATCGCCTCCTTGAAAAGCCGGCTCCGCGTAGTTGTTATTGCTTTTCGATTCAGCCATGGGTCACATATCGAAAACCCACGACAGAAGACCGCATTCCGTTTCTAATTTTGCTCGTATTTCTTCAGCAACTCCACATCCAGACAGAGACTCTGCAGCTCACGAATCAAGACGTTGAAGGATTCCGGCAAACCGGGCTCTATGGCCGCCTCACCCTTGACAATGGCCTCGTAGATCTTGGCGCGCCCAAAAACATCGTCGGCCTTGGCGGTCAGCAGTTCCTGCAGGATATGAGCGGCGCCATAAGCCTCGAGCGCCCAAACTTCCATCTCCCCGAATCGCTGGCCTCCGAACTGGGCTTTGCCCCCCAGCGGCTGTTGGGTAATGAGAGAGTAAGGTCCGATGGAACGGGCATGGATTTTGTCGTCCACCAGGTGAGAGAGCTTCAACATGTAGATATAGCCTACGGTCACCTGCTGCTCGAAGCGTTCCCCGGTCAGACCGTCACACAAATAAGTTTTCCCGGAATTGGGGAGCCGGGCAGCGTCCAACTGAGACTTGATTTCCTGCTCCGAAGCACCATCAAACACGGGGGTGGAAAAATGCAATCCGAGAGCACTGGCGGCCCAACCCAGATGGGCCTCCAGAATCTGCCCCACATTCATGCGAGAGGGGACTCCCAAGGGGTTCAAGACAATCTCAACTGGCGTCCCGTCCGGCAGATAAGGCATATCCTCCTCGGGCAGAATCCGTGCAATGACCCCCTTATTGCCGTGCCTCCCAGCCATTTTGTCGCCCACTGAGAGCTTTCGCTTCATGGCCACATAGACCTTGACCAGCCTGATAACTCCGGGTGGCAACTCATCGCCCTTCTTCAACTTGGCGACCCGCTCTTCATGGAGTGCCTGCAGCACTTCGATCTGCCGTGTCGTCATTTTCTCGATTTTCAGGACTTGCGATTCCAGTTTTGGATCCTTGCGGCCAATCTCGACTCGACACAGATCCCTGGCACCCAGGCGCTGAATAATCTCCCGACTCAACCGGGTCCGGCGGGTCAGAATTCGTTTTCCGCTCCGCTCGTGGATCAGATCGGCAGCCAGAACCTCTCCCTCCAGCAGTTCGCAAAGCCGCTTGTTACGCTCATCGGTCAGAATCCGTATTTCATCGTTGATGTTTCTCTCGATCCGCTCGACTTCGTGGTCCTCGATGGCTTTGGCTCGCTCGTCTTTCTCCTGACCCTTCCGAGAAAAGACCTTGACATCCACCACCACGCCTTCAATCCCGGGCGGCGTGATAAGAGAGGCATCGCGCACATCGCCCGCTTTCTCCCCGAATATAGCCCTCAGCAGCTTTTCTTCGGGGGTCAGTTGGGTCTCTCCCTTGGGGGTGACCTTGCCTACAATGACGTCGCCGGGCTTGACGCTGGCCCCGATGCGGATGATCCCGCTATCATCCAGGTCCCGAAGGAAACCTTCACTCACATTGGGAATATCCCGCGTGATTTCCTCGGGGCCCAGTTTGGTGTCTCGGGCCTCGATTTCAAACTCTTCGATGTGGATGGAGGTGTAGTAGTCGTCCCTGATGAGTCGCTCACTGACCAGGATCGCATCCTCGAAATTGTAGCCTCGCCAGGGCATGAATCCGACCAGGATATTCCGTCCCAGTGCCAACTCGCCCAAGTCGGTGCAGGGCCCATCAGCCAAGACCTGTCCGGCCTGCACCCGGTCGCCCTTGGCAATGATCGGCCTCTGGTTGATGCAGGTATTCTGGTTGGAGCGACGAAACTTCCTGAGTTGATAAATGTCAGCTCCGACTTCTCGAGACAATTGACCGTTTTCTCCCGTTTCTACACGCACGATAATGCGCTCGGAGTCGACGCTGTCCACCACACCCGACCGACGGCACAGCACCACGGCACCGGAGTCGTGAGCGGTGACCCGTTCCATCCCGGTTCCCACGTAGGGGGCCTCGGCCCGGAGGAGAGGCACCGCCTGCCGCTGCATATTGGAACCCATCAGGGCACGGTTGGCGTCGTCGTGCTCCAGGAATGGGATCAGAGAAGCAGCCACACTGACCAATTGCTTGGGAGAAACGTCGATGAAATCGATCTCTTCCCGATTTTTCAGCACAAAGTTGCCGGCTTGCCGGGCATTCACCAAGAGCGTTGAGATCTGTCCCTGAGAGTCCAGTTCCACATTTGCCTGAGCGATGACGTAGCGGTCTTCCTCCCAGGCGGTGAGGCGGAAGGAATAGGGTTTGAATTCTACCAAGCGTTTTTTTTGGGCCTTGAGTTGGCGGTTTTTCTTGTCAACCACCGAGCGGTCGAGATGTTTCCCGATTTCGAGACCGGATCCCGCGCCGTTGGTGACGGTGACGAAATCCACGACCCTCCCCTTCTTCACCTTCCGGTAGGGGCTTTCGATGAACCCGAATTCGTTGATCTGAGCATAGCAACTCAAGGAAGAGATCAATCCGATGTTGGGGCCTTCGGGAGTTTCTATGGGGCAGATGCGCCCATAGTGAGTGGTATGAACGTCCCGAACCTCGAACCCGGCTCTCTCTCGACTCAAGCCCCCCGGCCCCAACGCCGACAAGCGCCGCTTGTGGGTAATTTCCGATAACGGATTGGTTTGATCCATGAACTGAGACAACTGGCTCGAACCGAAAAATTCTCGCACCGCAGCCATCACCGGCTTGGCATTGATCAGATCATGGGGCATGGCGGTGGAGATCTCCTGATAAACAGACATCTTTTCCTTGATGGCCCTTTCCATGCGCACCAAACCGATTCGGAACTGGTTCTCCAACAACTCCCCCACCGCCCGAACCCGTCGGTTGCCCAGATGGTCGATATCGTCGACGTTTCCGATATTCTTCCGCAACTTCAGGAGATAGGCGATAACGGCGTAGAAGTCGTTGGGATCGAGCGTGCGTTTTTCCAGCGGAGTATCGAGGTCCAGCTTGATGTTGAATTTCAGGCGACCCACTCTGGAAAAATCATACTTTCGAGGATCAAAGAACATGCCTTGGAACAGATGGGTGGCCGTTTCCAAGGTGGGAGGGTCTCCTGGACGGAGCTTGCGATAGATCTCGATCAGGGCCTCGTTGGTCGTCTTGATATTATCTTTCTTGATAGTCTGGCTAAGCACCACGCCCACATCGTCTCGCTCCGGATCGAAAACGGAAAACTCCGAGATCCCGGCATCAATGATTTCTGCGATGTCGGCCGCCTTGAGCTCTTCGTTGGCTTCAATCAGCACTTCGCCGGTCTCGGGATTCACAACATCGGCCACGGTAAAGCATCCCTCCAGGTCATGGGCACTAACCTCTACCTGGCCGACCCGGGCTTTGGTGATGAGACTGTATTGGCCGTGCGAGATTCGTCTACCGGCGTGACTCAGCACGCCCCCGGTTTCGGGATGAACCACGTCATGGGAAATCTTCATGCCGACCAGGCGTTCCGACACCTTCCGCAATAACCGCTGCTCCGCTATGCGAATGGTATCGGTGTTGTAGAAAGCACGGATCAACTCCTTGTCGTTCCTCAATCCCAGTGCCCGCAAGAAGATGGACCCCAGAAATTTCCGTTTCCGGTCGATTCGCACATAAAGGATATTCTTGTGATCGTACTCGAATTCCACCCAGGAACCGCGATAGGGGATGATCTTGCCCAGAAAATAGGTTTTGGCGCTGGCCGACTCGAAGAACACACCGGGAGATCGATGCAACTGGCTGACGATGACGCGCTCAGTGCCATTGATCACGAAGGTTCCAGTGTCAGTCATCAATGGAATCTCGCCGAAGTAGACTTCCTGCTCCTTGATGTCCCGAATGGCCTTGCCGCCCGAAACGGGATCTTTGTCGTAAATCGTAAGCCGGATGGTAACTTTCAGCGGTGCGGCATAGGTCATTCCCCGTTCCTGACATTCGGCCATGTCGTACTTTAGCTTGAGGCTGACGGGGTCGCCGCAGTCGTCGCAAAATTTGGTCGCGTTTCGGTTGTAGGTTCCGCATTGGCCACAGACGACGTCGTCGATGGAAAACGGGTTGGTCACAATATCCGTCCTGCAGGATTGGCACTTGACTCTCAAGTGCTGTAATCCCTTGATTTGACCACACTTGCATTCCCAGTTGCCGATCGAGTAGTCCACAAACTCCAGGGAGGAGACACCCCGAAAGTCGCTGATAGGGAACACGGAATTGAACACGGTTTGCAGACCGATGTCCTCACGCTCATCGGGCAACAGGCTCATTTGAAGGAATCGCTCATACGACTTCCTTTGAACCTCGATGAGGTTGGGAATCTGAATGGAAGTGAGGATCTTGGAGAAATTCACCCGCTCCCTGGATTGTCCGTTCGAAGCAGTGCCCATTGGCTTAACTCCTTCAGATTGCATTAGAAAGCCCTTCGCCCGCATTTCTCGCCGGTGGGCTGCACTCTTGAGAAGAGCGCAGGGAGCGAGACAAGTGCTGGCATGACGCAGGCAGTTTTCCCTTCAGCGCGTTCTCGCGAACGCAGAGCGTAGCGGGGACTATGTCGGCGGGAGCCTTTGCGCTCTGAAGGGGAAAAGACAAGCCGGGGTGCACCCACGCCCAGCATATACTGTGCCCTGAAGGCTCCCAACAAACCGTTACAAGATGCTATGGACAAGCCCCTTTTCATCCTGTTCCCCGCGACCCGGTGAAAAATGCAGACCAGTGCCCGGCCTTTTCCTGACGACGCAAAACGAACCGGCGCGTCCTTGAGTCTGCCGGGTCCGCCCATCCGAACTGGAGGCACACCAGTAGGTCGAATTGTGGGTTTGGAAATCCGAATTAGGGGACTCGTGGTTCTCAAGCTATTTCAATTCGACGGTAGCTCCCGCCTCCTCAAACTTCTTCTTGAGGGCTTCTGCCTCGTCTTTGGGAATACCTTCCTTAACGGGCTTGGGAGCACTGTCCACCAGATCCTTGGCCTCCTTGAGACCCAGGCTGGTCACTTCGCGAACCACTTTAATTGTATTGATCTTCTTGTTGGCACCAAAACCTGTGAGAATTAGGTTGAACTCCGTCTGCTCCTCAACCTCCTCGGCTGCCGGCCCGGCCGGCCCGGCCACGGCCACAGGTGCGGCGGCAGCGGCAGATACTCCGAACCTTTCCTCTAAACCCTTGACGAGCTCAGAGGCTTCCAACAACGTCAACTGTTGAATCTCTTCGAGCAACTTCTGAATCTTCTCCGACATCGAGTCCTCCTCCTCTGCGGTAACGAAATCCTACTCTGCAAATTTCTTTTCCTTGCCAGCCTGTTCCATCACCACGGCCAGGTTGCGGGGCACTGCATGGACCACGCTAGCCAGCCCTTGGGCTCCTGCGTTGAGCAAAAACATCAACTTGGAGATCAGTTCCTCCTTGCTCGGCAGACTGGCGATTTGGTTCAGATCAGCCAGATCGATGACCCGCCCCTCCACCACACCTGCCTTGAATACCAGTCGGGGATGGGTCTTGGCGTAGGTCGTGATTGCCTTGGCCAGGCTTACCGGGTCTTCGGCGTTGTAGGCCACCGCGCTGGACCCGGTGAACCGCTCTTTGATGGGCTCCAGGGTGGTCCCCTGGGCGGCTCGCTTTGCCAGCGTGTTCTTGACTACCCGGTACCTGGAACCGACAGCTCGAATCGCTCGGCGCAACTCGGTATCCTGTCCCACCGTCAATCCCTGAAAACCCGCCAACAGCACGTTCCTGGCAACGGCGAACTCCTTTCGCAGGTTTTCGATCTCTTTTTCCTTATCGTTGCGACGCACGGTTGAATCCTCCGAAAGAGCTATTTTTCAAGCGATGTCAATTCTACGGAAATCCCCGGGCCCATGGTGGAGCACACGTAGACGCTGCGCAGGTATTTACCTTTGACTGCGGACGGCTTGGCCTTGATGACGGAATCGATAAGCGTCTTGGCATTCTCCAGGAGTTGCTCCCCACCAAAGGACACTCTTCCCAGAGGAGTGTGGATAATGGCAGTCTTGTCAACCCGAAACTCGACCTTCCCGGCCTTGATTTCCTTCACCGCATTGCCGACCTCAAAGGTAACCGTTCCAGTCTTCGGATTTGGCATTAGACCCTTGGGACCCAGGATTTTGCCAAGCCTTCCCAGGAACTTCATCATATCGGGGGTGGCCACCAGCGCCTCAAAATCCAGCCAGCCACCCTTGATCTTGCCCACCAGTTCCTCGCCGCCCACGTGCTCCGCTCCGGCTTGCTCGGCTTCCTTCTGCTTTTCCCCACTGGCGATCACGCAGACCTTCTTGGTTTTCCCCAAACCGTGAGGCAGCACCACCGTTCCACGTACCATCTGATCGGCGTGCCTGGGATCTACCCCCAATCGCAGGGAGATTTCAACCGTTTCATCAAACTTGGCGGAGGCCAGCTTCTGAACCAGCGGAAGGGCCGCCTGCAGAGGGTAGGCCTGCCGTTGAATCTCCGTTCTGGCCTGGGCCATGCGCTTACTCGTCTTCACCATTCGGGCTCCTTAGTTGACCACCTCGACTCCCATGCTGCGGGCCGTGCCCTTAACGATAGCGACAGCTCCGGCTAGATCATGGGCATTGAGATCCGGCATCTTTTGCTTGGCTATTTCTTCCACCTGTTCCTCGGTCACCTTGCCCACCTTGTTTCGGTTGGGAGCGTCGGACCCCTTGGCGATTCCGGCCAGCCGTTTCAGAAGGACGGCTGCCGGCGGGGTTTTTGTAATAAATGCAAAGGAGCGATCCGCAAAAACCGTGATCACCACCGGAATGATGAGACCCTCCTGGTCCTTGCCAGAGGTCTTGGCATTGAAGGCCTTGCAGAAGTGCATGATATTGACCCCGTGCTGACCCAATGCCGGGCCCACCGGGGGGGCGGGGGTCGCCTTGGCGGCAGGGATTTGCAGTTTGATATTCGCAATTACTTTTTTTGCCATCAAGGCCTCCGCCGGCTGTCGACGCCGAACCTGACTGGAAAGGTGTCTTGTTGCTGCCGACCAGCCCGCATCCTCGCCGGGGCTGCGGTTCCTGCGCTCGTCTCACGGATACAACCCCCGGTGAGAAATGGGGGCTAGGACTTTTCAACCTGTAGATAATCCAATTCCACCGGGGTCTGGCGTCCAAAGATAGTGACATTGACTTTGAGCGTGTTCCGGTCTTCGTTCAACTCTTCAACCGTGCCGGTGAAATTGCTGAAGGGGCCGTCGATGATCTTGACGGTCTCGCCGTGCTCAAAGGTCAACTCGACTTTGGGTTTTTCCGCCGTAGCTTCAGCGTGGTAGATGATCTGGTCGACTTCCTGTTGGCTGAGGGGCGAAGGAGTCTGCCCCGAACCGACAAAACCGGTGACTCTGGGAGTATCCTTGACGATATGCCACGCTTGATCCGTCATTTGCATTTCCACCAGCAGGTATCCCGGGAAGGTCATCTTGGAGCTGGTGACCCGCTTTCCACCCTTCATTTCGACCACGTCCTCGGTTGGAACCAGGATTTCTCCGAATACTTCTCCCATCTCAAATGCTTCAATCCGGCTTTTCAGACTTTCGGCAACCTTGCGCTCAAACCCGGAATAGGTATGCACGATGTACCACTGTTTGGCCATTCCAGATCCCTCCTTCAAGCCAGTCCCTCCATGGGAATCGAACCCGATGATTGCTATTGGCTGGCCAACCAACCATACAAACCCTGAACCCCAAACTGCAGGATGGTATCGACCAAACCCAGAAAAACCCCAAAGAAAAAAACGGCACAAAGGACAACAAAAGTGGTCCCGTAAACTTCCTTCCGCCCTGGCCAGGAGACCTTCCGCATCTCCATCTTGACCTCGCCAAAGAACTGATTGATTCTGGACACCTTCAACGATTCCAGCAACGAGCCACCTCCATGACAGCAGCGATCACAAAATCCATTGAGGTATAGATGGCAGGCCAGGAGGGATTCGAACCCCCAACATCCGGTTTTGGAGACCGGCGCTCTACCAATTCGAGCTACTGGCCTGTAGTGAGGACCATATGGCAAGAGTTCCCTTGTCACTGCGGGTCTCTTACACCGACAGCACCGAACGATGCTCCTCTTATCGAGTTTCTCGATGGACCGTGTGCGCTCGACAAGCGCGACAGAACTTCTTGATCTCCAATCGAGCAGGAGTCTTTTTCTTGTTTTTGGTGGTCGAGTAGTTTCTTCGTTTGCAGTCGGTACACTGCAGCAAAATGATGTCTCGCATCTGCTTGACCTTCCGCTCCCGGCATCCCGATCAAAAGACTCCCTGCGCTCCTACTCCAGGATTTCAGTAATGGTACCGGCCCCTACCGTTCGGCCTCCCTCACGGATCGCAAATCTCAGCCCCTTCTCCATCGCTATCGGCGTGATCATCTCAATCTCCATACTCACGTTGTCCCCAGGCATCACCATCTCGGTCCCTTCCCCTAAACTCGCCACCCCCGTTACATCCGTCGTCCGAAAATAAAACTGCGGCCGATACCCCGTGAAAAACGGCGTGTGCCGGCCTCCCTCTTCCTTCGTCAATATGTACGCCTCCGCCTTGAACTTCGTGTGCGGCGTGATACTCCCCACCTTCGCCACCACCTGCCCCCGCTCTACATCCCGCTTCTCTACTCCCCTCAATAACAACCCCACATTGTCCCCCGCAACCCCCTCATCCAACAGCTTCTTGAACATCTCCACTCCCGTTACCACTCGCTTCTGCGTCGGCCTCATCCCCACGATCTCCATCTCCTCCCCAACCTTTACCTTCCCTCGCTCCACTCTCCCCGTTACCACCGTCCCTCGTCCCGATATCGAAAAGATGTCCTCCACCGGCATTAAAAACGGCTTGTCCACCTCCCGCTCCGGTAACCGAACGTACTCATCCACCGCCTCCATTAACTCCTCTACCTTCCCCTCCCACTTCTCCTCACCATTCAACGCCCCCAACGCCGATACCCGCACCACCGGTACTTCCTCCCCAGGAAACTTGTAACTCTCCAATAACTCCCTGACCTCCAACTCCACTAAATCCAATAACTCCTCATCCTCCACCGCATCCACCTTGTTCATCGCCACCACAATGCTCGGTACCCCCACCTGCCTCGCTAATAAAATGTGCTCCCGCGTCTGCGGCATCGGCCCGTCCGTCGCCGCGACTACCAAAATCGCCCCATCCATCTGCGCCGCTCCCGTGATCATGTTCTTGATGTAGTCCGCATGCCCCGGACAGTCCACGTGCGCATAGTGCCGATTCCCCGTCGCATACTCCACGTGCGCCGTCGCGATCGTGATCCCTCGCTCCCGCTCCTCCGGCGCATTGTCAATCGAATCAAAACTTCGAAACGCTACCTTCGGATCACTCTTCCCCAATACCCGCGTGATCGCCGCCGTTAACGTCGTCTTCCCGTGATCAATATGCCCGATCGTCCCTATGTTGACGTGCGGCTTGCTTCGATCAAATCTCTCCTTCGACATCGCTTCCTCTCCTTGCAATCACGGGCACAGCCTCAGAAGCCATCCCAACATGAAAGTGAAATTGGACCTCTTTTTTGGTGCAGACGGACTACGCAACGGAAGGCAGAGCCCACGACCAGGATTGAACTGGTGACCTCGTCCTTACCAAGGACGCGCTCGTACCATCTGAGCTACGTGGGCATAGCTCTGGAGCGGGAGACGGGGCTCGAACCCGCGACCAACAGCTTGGAAGGCTGTGACTCTACCACTGAGTTACTCCCGCCTCGAACTCTTAAAATGTGGTGGAGAGAGGAGGATTCGAACCTCCGTAGCTCGCAAGGAGCGGCAGATTTACAGTCTGCTGCCATTAACCACTCGGCCATCTCTCCCAACGAACTCGATCACTGGAGCTGGCGAAGGGACTTGAACCCCCGACCCTCTGATTACAAATCAGATGCTCTACCAACTGAGCTACGCCAGCCCGTTGGCAAACCTCGAAACGTAGCAAAAACCCATTCAATACGCAAGAACAATTACCTGCCGGCCACCTCGATTTCACCTGTTTCCTCCGGAACCTCGTTGCCGGATGGCCTCATAAAGCACAATTCCGGCAGCAACTGACAGGTTTAACGATTGGATGGGCCCCGGAGTGGGAATCGAGGCCAGGAAATCGCATTTTTCCCGCACCAGTCGCCTCAACCCTACCCCTTCATTGCCCAGAACCAATGCTGTGGCCAAGGTCAAATCCAGGTCTTGGCAAGCCAGCGGTTGTCCCGTTTCTACCCCTGCAACCCAAATTCCCTTCCTCTTGAGCTGGTCTATGGCTCTGGCGAGATTGATCACCCGAGCGATGGACAGGTATTCCAATCCACCGGCTGCCGCCTTGGAAACGGTCGTGGTCAGTCCGGCGGCATGGTCCTTGGTGATAATCACTCCATCGACCCCGGCGGCCGCACAACTCCTCAAGACAGCGCCCAGGTTTCGCGGGTCCTCCACAGAGTCCAACACAACCACCAGGGCCGCCGGTCCCAGACCGTCCAAAAGATCTTCCAACTCAACGTAGGGCTGGGCAGTACAGACCGCCACCACCCCTTGGTGATTGGCTCCACCCACCCGATGATCCAAAACGTTTCGGGTTTCAAACCGGATGACACGTCCCTGACGTTTTGCAAGATGGACGATGGCTTGAAGCCCCGGGCTGCCGGTTCGACGGGCGATATAAAGACATGAGATCGGTCTGGAACCGGATCTCAGACACTCTCGCACCGGATGGATACCGTAGATCAGATGCTCCATCAATGGCTCGTGTTCTGTCTCAGAAATAGGGTTGCCATATTTCGGAGCGCAACGGCGCCGGATTCAAGGAGCGACGCCGAGGAAATGCTCATTCATTGTGAGGAGGAGCGACGCCGAAGACGGCGCCGTTCCGCCCGAACCCCTCGGGCCGATGGAGGTTCCGGGGAGGGAGAGCAGAACCGTGCCTGTTTGCTGAAACGCAAAGGGCTTCTCGAACCGACCGTTTCCCTGTGGAACCTCCATCGGAGATGGTAATCCTATTTCTGAGACAGGACACTAGAGGCCGGTATCAGTCCCCGGCAACGCATCGCGCTATAGAACTCGCGGCTCCTGGACCGGCAATCTTTGATTCGAAGGGGTAATTCAAGTTGACTGCCACCTTCGAAGATGGGCACCAACTTGTCCAGTTCAGGCCCCGAATCATTGCCGGTCAGCGCCACCCGAATGGGATGGAAAAGTCGCCGACCTTTTTGACCACTGCCGGCCTTCACGCTCCGCACGATGGATGGCCACTCGCGGATCACGTCGCGCCCTTCAATCGACAACTGATTCCGCAGTTCCTCAACGACTCTTGCCGCCCCCGGCAAGGACAACACCTGGCGAACTCCCTCTTCCTGAACGGCCATCTCCGCCTGAAAGGACCACAACTGGGGAGCCTTGTGGGAAATCTGGCTCAAGTGGTCCAGTCCGGGGAGGAAGGCGTCGACCACCAGCCCCACCCATTGGCGTACTCTGGAATCCACCTCGCCCAGCAGACCCTCCTCCCTCAGGTAAACGCTGGCCCACTCGACAGTCCGGGACTGCTCGCATTCCTTCAGGTAGTGCCGGTTGAAAAAATACAATTTGTCGACGTCGAAAATGGCTTGGCTCTTCGACACCCGCTTGATGTCGAAGCTTGCAACAAGCTCTTCCGGCGAGAGAATCTCACCCTGCTCCTCCCCGGGGGCCCATCCCAAAAGGGTCAAGTAGTTGAGCAAGGCTTCGGAAAGAACTCCCTGATCTCGAAAGTGTTGCAGTGAGGTAGCCCCGTGCCGCTTCGAAAGACGGGTGCGGTCAGGCCCAAGTATGGTCGACAAATGGGCGAAGACGGGCAGGGACCAACCCAAGGCCTCGTATATCAGCACCTGGCGAGGCGTGTTGGAGAGGTGGTCATCCCCCCGGATGACGTGGCTGATCTCCATCAGGCCGTCGTCAACCACCGCTGCGTAGTTGTAGGTTGGCATCCCATTGGACCGAACCAGAATGGAGTCTCCCAACACTTCACAGTCGAACTTCATCTCGCCATGGACGAGATCTCGAAAGACAACTTTGCCGGAGCGAATCCTCAGGCGAATCACCGACGCATGTCCATCGGCAAGCCGCTCGGCCACCTCCTGCGGGACAAGATTCCGACAGGTTCCCGGATACTTCCAGGTCACTCCGGCCTGTCGTGCCTTCAGGGCCTGACGCGCCAGTTCCTCCTCACTGCAAAAACAGCGGTAGGCCGCCCTTTTCTCCAACAAGGCTTCGGCATTGCTTGCATAAATCGCCGTGCGGCCGCTCTGACGATAGGGCCCGAACGGCCCGCCGCAGTCCGGCCCTTCCTGCCAATCCAGGCCCAGCCACTTCAAGTTCTTGTAAATCAGATGCTCAAAACGCCTTTCGGAACGGGCCTGATCGGTGTCCTCAATCCGCATGACCAGGCTTCCGCCATACTTCTTCACGAACAGCCAGTTGAAGACGGCGGTACGGGCATTTCCGACGTGCAATTCGCCCGTCGGGCTCGGAGCAAAACGGAGACGATTGGGCATTATTAACCCACTAGGGGGCGAGCCAAAAGGTTTGCGGTTCCTGGATCAGGACGCGATAGTGATGGTTCGGAATGTTGCAAGCGACAACCTGGCGGCCCGGCGGCCCAGCCAGCCATGCCGCCACTGTCCTCAACCGCCAAAGCCCGGGAGGGACGACTGCTGAACCAAGAACTCGGCCAGCGGCAGATCGGCAGGCTTGGTGATCTTGATGTTCCGCTCGCTGCCCAGCAGTACCGTGACCGGAAAACCCAGGCGTTCCACCAGACAGGACTCGTCGCTCGCATAAAAATGATCGGCGCTGGCCCGTTCGAAAGCCTCTTTTAAAATCTCGTAGCGGAAGGCTTGTGGAGTCTGAACCATAACGATTTTGTCGCGCGGCAGGGTGGACACCACCTGTTGTCGTTCGACCTGCTTGACCGTATCGGTGCAGGGGAGGGCCATGATGGCGCTGCCCTTCTCAGCGGCCGCCTCAATGACGGCTTCAATCATTGACACCTCTACAAAAGGCCTGACACCGTCGTGGACCACCACGATGCCGGTGCTAGGATCAAGGGCCCTGAAGCCGTTGTGGACCGATTCCTGGCGATGGGTTCCACCTGCTACCAGATGGGCAAAGTCTGCCAGCCCCCGCTGCTCCAACTCCTGGCGGAACGCCGGCATGTCTGTTTCTCTGAGCGGGACGCAGGCGCTTGGAACCCGTCTGCAGGCCGCGAACTTTCGCAGTGTATGGATGAGTACCGAGTCATCCCCCAGCTTGATGAACTGTTTGGGGCTGGAGGACTTCATCCGAGTCCCTACTCCCGCCGCGGGAACAATGGCAGCTACGTTCATGGTCCAATGGCTTCCATCTTTTGAGACCGGTCATGGTAGCGACCGAAAATCATCTTGCCCGCAGTGGTTTGGAGGACGCTGGTGACCGAAGTGTCGATGGTCTTTCCGATCATCTTCCTGGCGTTATCCACCACAACCATGGTGCCGTCATCGAGGTAGGCCACCCCCTGGTTATACTCCTTACCCTCCTTGAGAATGAACACCTTCATGATCTCGCCGGGAAGGACAACAGGCTTCAGCGAGTTGGCCAACTCATTGATATTCAGCACCGGAACGTCCTGCAACTGAGCTACCTTGTTGAGATTGAAGTCGTTAGTAACAATCTTGGCTTTCAGGTCCTTGGCCAGCTCAATGAGCTTTAAATCGACTTCCCGGATGTGAGGAAAGTCCTTCTCAATAATCTGCACCTCAATCCCGGCCATTTTCTGTATGCGTTGGAGGATATCCAGACCGCGTCGGCCCCGATTCCGCTTCAGGGAATCTGCTGAATCGGCCACCTGCTGGAGTTCTCGCAGGACGAACTGCGGAATGAGCAGGATTCCGTCGATGAAGCCAGTCTCACAAACATCGGCCACACGCCCATCAATGATCACGCTGGTGTCCAGGATCTTGTAGTTTTTTCCGCTACGCCTCTCACCGCCAAAAAATCCTCCCAAAGCCGAGAGATTGAGAAGATCCCCTTTGTTGGCTCCCATCACCAGACCGACGTAACCCATGAACAGGAACAGGCTGACCTGAACAAACGACAAAGTTTCCGGGTCCACGGTGGTCTCGTTCAGCACGCTGCCAATCATGGTGGCGCCGCTGATACCCAGAATGGACCCGATAGCAGCACCGATGAGCTGTTTCAACGAGGTCTTTCTCAGGCGGACCTCGAATACGATGATCGCCGCGGAAGCCACCGCTCCGACGGCCAACGCCAGAGGCCTGGTCAACCCAAAGGGCTGAAAGTACCCGCAACTAAAAATGAAAACCGCACAAAATACTACCCGAATAAAGGTTGTCTCCAGCAAATGGCCTCACCCCTTTCGCATTAGGGCAGAACGCCCGCAACTTGGCCAAGAAGAGCCGTGATCCTCGATACAACAAATGGCAAGGGTGCCACTGGCACCGGCAGGTCTTTCGGCAAGAAGAAACTGAGAGGAGTTATCAACAGGCTGGCAGCCGGCGTTGGTCATTTCGAAACCCCATTTCATTCGCGGCACTGAATCAGTGTGTTGGATCGACGAATGACATGGGAGTCACATCCTGCACGGTTGAAGTATAGCATTGTGCGGGCAAAGCATTCAACTCCCGCGGGCTTTCGCCGGGAACGCCTTGTCCCAGCGACCTCAAACACTTATACTCAATTATCGTGCACTTCTTGGAAAACCTCAGTTTCCTTCGTGCCTCTTCGTGGTCCTTCGTGCCCCTTCGTGGATTTCTTTTTTTTGGGCCTTCGTGGATAACCCTCAATTGTTTCAGGCAAGCCCGCCTCCCATGGCTGCTGGGGTTTCTTGCCGTTGTCGGCTCGCCTTTCGTTCAGGCTTCCACCTTCGACCGGGAGGTGAAACCCTTCCTGACCCGGCACTGCCTGCAGTGCCACAACGCGAACCTCAGGACCGCCGAAATCAATTTAGGCGACTTCGATCCCGAGCATCCGGTCCGGAATCAGCAAGACCTCTGGCAGGCCGTGCTGCGGGAGCTTCGCGGCGGCCGCATGCCTCCGCCGGGGAACCCTCGTCCTACGGTCGAGCAATTGAGGCGGGTGGACCGGTGGATCGAAGCGCGGCTCGAGGAAGAAGCCGCCAGCATTTCACCCAGCCCCGGACGGGTCACGGCCCGGCGGCTCAATCGAACCGAATACGACAATACGATTCGGGACTGGTTGGGCCTGGATCTCAAATTGGCCGGGGACTTTCCGCTGGATGATACCGGCTATGGTTTCGACAACATCGGGGATGTGCTCTCGCTCTCTCCGCTGTTGATGGAAAAATATCTGGCGGCCGCCGAAAAGATTGCCGGCCGGGCCATCGAGGTTCGGAGGAACGCCAAGCCGGTGCTGGCCCGCTACCTGGCCTCCCGAAGCGAGCAACTCCCCTCCGCTCCGGAAGGCGTCCACACCGTACGTTTCTCGCCCGAAGGCAGGCTCCGCACCGAGCATGCCTTCCCCTCGTCGGGAGAGTACGAAGTGCAGGTTCAGGTCGTGGACAGAAGGAAATCACCGCCGGCCAAAGAGGGAGAGATGGTGCCCGCCGAGCTGCCTTCAGCCACGCTGGCCCTCCTGCTTGACGGCAGTTACCTTCAGACCTTTCACGTCCGGCCCAACGCATACGATAGGGGCACCTTCGACATCCGCACCCGGGTCAACTCGGGGGTGCACCTGCTGGAGGCATTGCCTCGGTTGGATTCCGAGTCTCTGGGCACCTCTTTCAGCCAGCCGGTTATCGAGGATTCGGCGGACATTCCCCCGGCCCGTCCGGTCTTTGTGGATTCCATGGAGATTCTGGGTCCGTTCAACGTGACGCCGGAGCCCTTGACCGACAGCCATCGCCGAGTCCTGATCTGCGGTCACCAGCCGGGGGTGCACCTGCCCGACTGCACCGAATCGATTCTACGGAACCTGACGTTGCGAGCCTACCGCCGGCCGGCAACCGAGCAGGAGTTGGACCGATTGCGCGTGCTGGTAACGTCGGCTCAAAGTGACGGAGAGCCTCTGGAACAAGGAATCCGGATTGCCCTTCAAGCCGCTCTGGTCTCGCCCTATTTTCTTTTTCGACTTGAATTCAATCCGGAAGCCGACCCTGCGGATTCAGTTCACCCCGTAGGTCCCTACGAACTTGCCTCTCGTCTCTCCTACTTCCTCTGGAGCAGCCTGCCCGACGACGAGCTGTTCGGCTTGGCCCAAGAAGCCAACCTTCACGATCCCCAGGTCCTGAGGCAACAGGTGGGGCGGATGCTCAAGGATCCCAGGTCCGAGGCCCTGGTGGAGAATTTTGCCGGGCAGTGGCTGCAACTACGGAATCTGGAGAGTGCCCGACCCGACCCGGATCGATTTCCCGACTTTGACGAACCACTGCGGGACGCCATGCGCCAGGAAACGGCGCTCTTTTTCCGATCGATCTTGCAGGAAGACCGCAGCCTGCTCGATTTTCTGGACGCCAGCTACACCTTCCTCAACCAGCGACTGGCCCGTCATTACGGGCACCCAGGAGTCGAAGGCCAACACTTCAGGAGGATTGAGCTTGCCGGTGAACGGCGAGGAGGACTGATTACTCAAGCCAGCATATTGACGGTATCCTCCTATCCGACCCGAACGTCCCCGGTATTGCGGGGCAAGTGGATCCTGGAGAGCCTCCTGGGCGCCCCACCGCCGCCCCCACCCGTGATGGAGACACTCGAGGAGGAACCGAACAGTTCGCCGATGAGCCTCAGGCAGCGGCTCGAGAAGCACCGGAGCCTGCCTGCCTGTGCCGCCTGCCACCAGAAGATGGACGCCCTGGGCTTCGGGTTGGAAAACTATGACGCTGTTGGAGCCTGGCGGACGGAAGATGGCGGGTTCCCGGTGGACGCCGCCGGCGAGTTGCCGGGGGGACGTTCCTTTCAGGGACCGAAGGGTCTCAAGGCGCTGCTGGCGGAGACAGAGCGCGACGCATTCGTTCACTGTCTCACCGAAAAAATGTTAACCTACGCCCTGGGAAGAGGCCTGGAGCCCTACGACAAAGCTGCGGTCGACCGGATCTGCCGGGAGTTGGAGAACAATGGCTTCAGGTTCAGCCAACTGGTGCAATCCATTGTCGAAAGCCTGCCGTTTCAAATGAGGACCACCAACGGAGGAGGATCATGACGCCTCGAACCCTTCCACGGCGAACCTTTCTGCGTGGGATGGGAGTAGCCATCGGCCTCCCATGGCTGGATGCCATGGTCCCCGCCTTTGCAGCCAAGCCGCCTCTCTCGGCTGGCGTACCGACCCGCCTGGCCTTTGTCTATGTTCCCAACGGGATCATCATGTCGAACTGGACGCCGGCCAACGAGGGCTCCGACTTCCAACTGCCGTCCATCCTGCAGCCTCTGGAAAACTACCGGGACGACTGTCTGTGGCTCAGCGGATTGACCCACAACAACGGTCGTGATCTCGGCGACGGTCCCGGCGACCACGCCCGTGCAGCAGCCTCTTATCTTACCGGAGTCCATCCCAAAAAGACTCAGGGAGCGGATATCAGGAACGGTATCTCCGTGGACCAGATTGCGGCGCAGGCCATCGGCGGCCAGACCCGGTTTGCCTCATTGGAGTTGGGGACCGAACATACCCGACTGGTCGGCAATTGCGACTCCGGTTACAGTTGCGCCTACAACAACAGCATTTCCTGGCGCAGCCCCACCAGTCCCATGCCGCCCGAGGTGAACCCACGCTCGATCTTCAATCGACTCTTCAGTGCTCCCCGGGATACGACCCAGCCCGGCGGAACCGGCAAGCAGTACCGGGACAGCATTCTGGACCTGGTTCAGGAAGAGGCTCGCAGTCTCTTCACCCGGCTGGGTCCGGTGGACCGCCGCAAGCTGGACGAATACCTGTTTGCGGTCCGGGACATCGAGAAACGGATAGAGTCTCTCCAAAGCGCATCGGGTGAGCCCGCGCCGGACCCGGACATGGACAGGCCCGAGGGCATCCCGATCGATTTTGCCGAACACCTGCGACTCCTGTTTGACCTCCAGACGGTGGCATTTCAGACCGACCTCACCCGCATTACGACTCTGATGGTGGGTCGGGAGGGCAGCAATCGCACCTACCGGGAAATCGGTGTGGCTGGAGCGCACCACGGACTCACCCACCACCAGGGGGATCAACACAAGATCGAGCATATCAGCAGGATCAACCGCTACCACATCGAACAGTTCGGCCATTGGTTGGGAAAACTGAAATCGATATCCGACGGCGACGGCAGCTTGCTTGACAACCTGATGATTGTCTACGGTAGCGGTCTCAGCGACGGCAACCAACATCTGCACGAAGACTTGCCCGTGATGGTAGCCGGACGAGGCGCGGGGAGTCTCCATCCCGGCCGCCACATCCGTTACCCCGACGAAACACCTTTGACCAATCTTTACATGTCTCTGCTGAGTCACATGGGCGTCCATCCCGAGTCGATCGGCGACAGCAACGGCCAACTGCAGCTTCTCTCGGAGATTTGACCCCGGAGGGTCGGCGGCACCAGCTAGCTGTGAATTCTGTGAGAGTTGTTCGCGCGGGCCAAGCCCAACCTCGACCGGCGCCGGCCCGCCGCCGGCAACTCATTCTGCAAGCTACAGAGTCCGAGCCGTGATCAGGACCTCCATCGCCATCACATTCTTGGCAATCAGCTCACCAATGCAGGCCGAAACCCTCTTTAACGGCCGTCCTTCCCTGTTTCTGGAGGGCAGGGCCGCTCGGCTGGTCGTGGACCTCGGGGGAGGATCATTGGTGGACTTCCGGTTGAGCGGCCACTCCATCAACCCCCTTCAATTCGATCCCCGGGAATCGGCGGTCCTGAAGCCGTTGGGCCACTTTCTCTGCCTGGATCGCTGGGGCGCCCCCACGGAAGCCGAAGAACGCAACGGAATGTTCTTTCATGGTGAGGCCAGCCGGGTCGAGTGGAGGGTTCTCAAGAAACCGGCTCGCAAGGGCGACGCCGTTGAGACGGCAATGTCCGCCCTGCTCCCCATGGCCGGATTGGAGGTTGTACGGACCATTCGCCTATCCGACTCCTCGGCCAGTTGCACCGTCTCCGAAAGGGTTACCAACAGGAACAAGCTGGGGCGTATCTACAATATGGTTCAGCATCCCACCATCGGTCCCCCGTTTCTGGATGAAGGCACCCTGGTCGACAGCAATGCGCGCAAGGGCTTCATGCAGACCAGCCCACTTCCCAATCCCGAGGAGCCGGCGGTCTTTTGGCCTCAAGCTTTGAAAGACGGCCAGGCGCTCACCCTCCGCCGGCTCCGCGAAGATTCGGACCCCAATGTGGTCTCCTTTACCTTTGACGGGGACCTTGGCTGGGTCACCGCCAGCAGCCCCTCGCAAGGGTTGCTGATCGGGTATCTGTGGAGCACCTCGGAATATCCCTGGTTCAATGCCTGGCGCCATTCCGAGAACGGCAAGCCGTGGGCGCGGGGCCTGGAGTTTGGAACCACCGGGCTTCACCAGCCCTTCCCGATCCTGGTTGAGAAGGGCCGCATTTTCGATCGACCTCTTTATGTATATCTGGATACAGGCCAATCCGCCGTGCGGTCTTATCTGGCCTTCCTGTTCGAGATCCCCGAGGATTATCAGGGAGTCGCCCGCCTCACCTATCGGAACCGCCGCCTGGTCATCCACGAGCGGGGCAAAGGATCCGACCGCGACCTGAGCATGGCAACGGAAGCTTTCCCCCCCTGAAAGGGCGGCAGCCCGATCTCGCGGACTCGGCAAGCTCACCGGCTTACCTGAAACAAACGAAAAAAGATTTATCCACGAAGGGCCACTAAGAACGACGACGGGCCACTAAGGCGTTGAGGTTAACCGCGACGGGATGCCAAGGTCGCGAAGGGATGATCGATTTCTGATTGTTTCACTCTTGTATGATCCGCACACCAGGGCGGGGGCCGGACTTACCTGAAACAAACGAAAAAAAGAGTGATCCACGAATGGACACGAATGAACACCAATAAACGGATTGTTGAGCGTGCCATTTGCAAGATACAACTCTGTATGATCGGCCCGGTTGCGGGGGGCGGGGGCAGGACTCGCGGGCAAGCGGGAGTTTACCAAAGGGCGCCGGTCGGCTTTCAGGGAAATCGCCCGCCGGATACCCCGCACCGCACCATCGGGACGACACCCCCCCGGGAGCGCGGGCGTCCCGCCCGCATCCTCTCCCTTGGATTGCCGCTCGGTTTCCCTGCGATGCGGTAGCCGGCCACCCTGCCGGCGGGATCATGAACGAACCCTGGAAAACGGAAATTCCCGAGAGAATTCAATTTTCCAACAGGAAAAACAGGCCGCTGCAGGTCTGCCTGTTGGGGCTGACGCTCAGCCTGGCGGCTCTCTCCAACCTGCCTAGCCGAGCCGAGCCGCTCAACGACAACTCCGGGGAGGTGCCTCCCCTGGAGTTATTCTTTCAAGCCGGTTCCATAGAGAACTCCGATGCCGAACCTGCCCTCGAGGCCATCAGCCGCTCCTGGAGAGATGCCTATACCGCCATGCTCGTCGAGCTGAGCGGGCCTACTTACCCGGAAATCAAGAATCGCCTCTTTCGCTTCCTCAGCAAGCAGACCGGCCAATTCTTCGGGCAGGACCACCAACGCTGGATGAGGTGGGTCTGGAAGCAGCCCTACGATCCCCACCCTGAGTACCTCATCTTCAAGCGGTCCTTCTACAAGATCATCGATCCGCGCATGGTCAAGTTCTTCCCGCCGGGCGCCCGCTCCCTGGTCCGGCTGGACGAGGTCCAGTGGGGCGGGGTGAAGGTCAACGGCATTCCTCCTCTGGACCACCCCAAGAACATTCCGGCCAGTCAGGCCGACTACCTCAAGGACGGCCACATTGTCTTCGGTCTATCGGTGGAAGGCAGGGCTCGAGCCTATCCCAAGCGGATTCTGGCATGGCATGAGATGGCGCTGGACAGACTGGGGGACATTGAAATCACCCTGGTCTACTGTACGCTGTGCGGTACCGCCATACCCTACAAGAGCGTCGTCGGGGGCCAACAGCGGACCTTCGGCACCAGCGGACTGATCTATCGGGCCAACAAGCTGATGTTCGACCACGAGTCCAACAGTCTGTGGTCCACCCTGCTGGGAAAACCCGTGATCGGCAAACTGGCGGGATCCGGGCTCAAGCTGGAGTCGTTTCCCATCGTGACCACCCGCTGGGGGGAATGGCGGAAAAAACATCCCGACACCACCGTCCTTTCTCTGGATACCGGGCACGAGCGTGACTACAGGGAGGGTCAGGCCTACAAGGAGTATTTTTCAACCGATTCGCTGATGTTTCAGGTGGCCAGGAGGGACAAGCGCCTGAGAAACAAGGTTGAAATCCTGGGCATTGCGCTCTCTCCCGACTCCCCCGATGGCAAAGAGCAAACTCTGGCAGTCAGCGCCAGATTCCTGAAAAAGAACCGGGTCTTCCAAACCGAGCTGGCTGGCCATCCACTGACCATTCTGACAACCCGAGCCGGCGCCAACCGTGTCTTCAAGACCAAGGATCAACGGTTCCAGCGGTGGTTGCAGGGTGACCGCGTGGTCGACGACGCCGGAAAACCCTGGAAGATGACTGAAGACAGCCTCGTTTCCGAGGAAAACCCCAACCTGGCCTTGCAGCGAGTCCCGGCCCATCGCGCCTTTTGGTTCGGATGGTTCGCTCAATTCCCCGAGACCCGGCTGATCAAGTAATCTGCCCGGGCGGATGGGGGTCTCGCACCTCCAAAAGATCCCAGGCCGCTCTCTGTCTGGCGATGGTTGCCAAATTGGGCCATTGAGCGGGCGAGGTGATCCGGCCCGGTACTCCCGCTCGCCATACGGCTCGAGGCCTGATGCGCTTTCGAACTCGGCGCAACTGCGATTGGCAGTCCTCCAATTCCGTGTCGACCGTGTCAAGGGAAAGCACCGTCACGTCGGCCTCCCTTCCAACCTCGAGGCTGCCAATGCGGTCCGCCCATCCCATGGCCCTGGCCGGCTCACTGGTGGTTCGCCGAATGACTTCCGGCAGCGGCAGACCCAGGTGAAGCAGCTTGGTCATGACCGTTGGCAGATCGTAAGCCGGGCCTTCGCAGGTTCCGCTGTGGAGGTCGCTACTGATGGTGTCGGGCCAAAACCCCTGCTGAAAACTCAACTCGGCAACCCTCCAGTTGAACGATCCCTGTCCAAAACCCACGTCGAACAAAACGCCCCCTTTCCGAGCCGCGCGGACCGCGGGATCCAACTGCCCGTCCGAGCGGATGATGGTGCTCCGAAATCCGTGGTAGGTGTGGGTATAGATGTCGCCCGCGGCCATTCTGCCCGGGCAGTCGGACAAACTCACCGTTGAAAGGGTGTGGTGAACCATCAGGGGAAGCCGGACCGCGCGAGCCGCAGCCAGGGCCCGCCGATAGGCTTCGGCCTCGTTGCGGCCCTCATCGGCCAACGAGGCCGAAAGGCGGACCTTGACACCTGCAATGAGGTCTCGATTGGCGTTCACACAGTCGATACAGCCCTCGAGGTCGGCCAGCTCCAGCAAATCCAGCTCGCCAGGTGTGGCTCGGTCGCCGCCCAGGCGGGCGAAGGCCAGACCGGCACAGGAGATGTTGAGAAAGGCCAGCAGACGCGTTTGGCTGGGCCGGCTGGCATAGGTTCGAAAGCCTTGAAAGGTGCTGCAACCGGCACTCCCGGTGTCGACTGCCGTCGTCACCCCCCGCCCCAGGCAGTAGTGGTCCACGGCGATGCCCAGAGGGGTGACGTGCTCATACCCGTGCATGTGCAGATCGATCAGGCCGGGAACGACCAGCAACCCCCTGGCGTCGAATCGCTGAACGGACGACTCTGCCCGGGCCGACCCGGTTAACAGGGAAATACGGCCATCCCGAATACACAGGTCCATCTGACCATCGATGTGATTGGCCGGGTCCATGACCCGGCCCCCTGCGATAATCCAGTCATGCTGCGCCATGCCATCCCCCTCGAAACAGGAAACAGGGAATACCCAACCTCGTCCCTGGAAAAGGTGTTTTCCCCGGGCGGATTTAACAGTAAGATGCCTCCGGGTTCAGGGGATCCCAGGCTCCCCCGGGAGCCCAATGGGCAGTGAACGCATTCTGGCCCGCATTGCTTACCGAGTTGCCGGGTACATGATGAAATCGATCGATCTTGAGGGGGCCGTCCGACACCTCGAGCAGCACGGGTACGTCGTGCTCGAACGTGTCCTGGACCAGAAGCGGCTACAACGGATTCGGGGGGAAGTCGACCGACTCTTCGAGCGGGAACGAGGGGCGCCCTTCGATCCGGGTGACGGCCCAGCGGGACCCGACGACACCTCCATCGAAGCCTTTATCTCGGAGAACTACACCGCCTCGGCAGCCGAGGTGGCCCGAATCATGAAGAGGGTCCGCCACACCCGCGCTCTCAACGGGAACACCTCCTGGCCGGTGCCCCCCAACCAGGTCATGAAGCTCTTCTTTCATCTGCCGCTGCTTTTCGATCAGGATCGATCCCAGCGCATCATGAACCTGCCGGCCAAATCGGATGCGGCCCTGCACCTCGTCGAAGAACCCCACATCCTGACGCTGGTCCGGGGGGTCCTGGGTGCGGACTGCGTCCTCTCGGACCTGAGCGCCACCAGTATCGGCGCCCATGCAGCGGAAGGAGGCGCCTGGCACGTGGATGTGCCCTTGGGTCAGTTGCCCGAACCCCTGCCCGACTTTCCCCTGACCATACAGAATGCCTGGATGCTGGATGATTTCACTGCCGAGAACGGCGCCACCTGCGTGGTGCCCCAAAGCCACAAGCTGAGGAAGAAACCCAGCTGGTCCCCCCAACAGGAGCGCAACGAAGTTGTTCTGACCGCGCCCGCCGGATCGGTGGCCGTCTGGTTGTCCAACACCTGGCACCGCTCGGGTCCCAATACCACCGGCCGCCCCCGGCGGGCCCTGCTTGGCTACTATTCCCGTTCCTGGGTCAAACCCTTCAGCGACTATCGAACCTGCTTTTCCAGGCAAAAACTGGCCGGACTCTCCCCTACCCTGCGATACCTGCTGGGCTTCTCCGCCAACGGGATTGTTCGGGGTTGACCTTGTCCAGCCGTTCCTCAACTTTGGGCCTTGGCGGGCTCCATCGAGAAAACCCGGTCATAGGATTGCCGGGCGACTCCCCCAAGCCTCTCCGCCATGCTCCGGAAAGCCTGCCGGCGCAGATCCCAACGATCCCCCCGCACCACCTGCTCCAGCCAATCGCACAGATGAATTCGACACAGGTCGTCATGGTCTTCTTTCGAGAGCTCGATCTCCTGCTGCAGGAAACGATCCTTCAGAATGTAGGGCCCCTGTCCCCGATTGAGGCTCTCATCGAGGGAATCCCGCAACATACAACAGTTGAGATAAACGAGCCTTTCCGCCCGCTCTCCAATCAGCTCCTGCACCTCACTCCGGCGCTCCAGCGGCAGGGTAAATTTCTGGAACAGCTCGGTGCCGTAGATCGAATGAAACATGCCGGCATCGCACAGTTCCTGGCTGCAACCCCAGGATTTCAGGTCTCTGTAGACCCCGGAGGCATGCGCCAGGTAGGTATTTGCGGAATGGCCGATTTCCGCGGCGCCCAACTCCTTGAAAAAGTCGGCAAACCTCCTCATCCTCTCACTCATGGAAACCCTCCTTGGATCGTTGGAAAAAGCGCCCCAGCAGGCTCGGAACTGCCTCTGAGGAACTTACTTTACACCAGAAGACCCGCCAACCCCTATGCTTTCGGTGTCATGATCGGATGGATGGGCTGCCCGGAGCCGCGGCTCCATCCGGGGGCTCGCTGCCTGCTCCGGCCCATGGCTGAATGCAACTCGACCTGGGGACCTCGGGCACGCCTCAGCCCATTGGAGGCTTGATCCCGACGGTCCGCACCGACCCCCGGTCGGGTCAGGACCAGGCAAAAACAGCACTATGTCCTTGAAGTGGGTCGCGCCGTCAAAGTAGGATCGGTCCCATGCCTGAAGTTCCCCGTGATCCCTATCGGCTGCACCCCGATTCCGTTCTGGCGCCTCCCGGTCGATTTCTCTCAATTCTCAGGCGCATCGGTCCGGGACTAATCCTGACCAGCACGATCGTGGGATCGGGCGAACTGATTGCGACCACCGTTCTCGGGGCCGAAAACGGGTACACGCTGCTCTGGTTGATCCTGGTGAGTTGCGTCATCAAGATCGTGGTCCAGAACGAGTTGGGACGTTACGCCATCGCGACGGGCGAAACCACCCTGGAGGCCTTCAACCGGCTTCCGGGACCCCGTTGGCGGGTTTCCTGGGTGGTCTGGCTCTGGTTCCTGGTGGTCCTCCTGGGGCTCTTCTCCATTGGTGGGATGCTGGGAGGCATCTCGGAAGTTCTCAACACGCTGCTGCCAGGCATCTCCTTCAACTCCTGGTTGTTGATCCTCAACCTCTTCACCATCGGATTGCTGGTGGTTGGCCGTTACTCGCTGATAGAAAGGGTAGCGGTAGCCATGGTGGTGACCTTTACGGTTCTGACCGTCGGCTGCGCCTATCTGCTTTCCAAGGATCCACAATACTTTTCCTGGGCCAGTGTCCTGGATGGCCTCTCCTTTCACCCCCCGCGGGGCGGCATGAGCACGGCGGTCACCGTCTTTGGGGCCACCGGCGTGGGAGCCATCGAATTGATTGCCTATCCTTACTGGTGCATCGAGAAGGGTTACGCCCGCTTCACCGGTATTCGGGAAAGATCTGAAGCCTGGAGAGCAAGGGCCGAAGGTTGGATCAAAGTGATGGGAACGGACGTGCTCAGTGCCTGTGTGATCTACACGTTTGCCACGGTGGCCTTTTATTTTCTGGGCGCAGGCGTCCTTTCCGGGTTGGGACTGGTGCCCAAGGGACTCGTCATGGTCAGAACGCTCTCCCACATGTTTACCCTGACCCTGGGAAACTGGTCCTTCTATCTCTTCCTGATCGGCTCGATGGCCGTCCTCTACTCGACCGTCTTTTGCGGAATCGCCGCCCTGAGCCGCATGTTGGCCGACTTTGCAGGCATGCTCGGCCTGTACGACAAAGAGGACTACGCCGCCAGGTTACGGGCGATTCGACTCCTGGTGGTCGTGCTGCCGTTGATCCCCACGCTGCTGTTCCTGTATGTGCAGGAGCCGGTGGTCATGATCAAGGTCAGCGGAATCAGTCAGGCCCTGCTGCTGCCCGGCATCGGCTTTGCCATCCTCTACCTCGGCAAGACCTATCTCCCCCCGGAGATCGCACCCAAGGGCTGGATCACCACGGCCCTCTGGGGATCCACCCTCGTCATGGCCCTCATGATGGGATACTCAGTGATCCACGCCCTGCTCCGCTGGTAAAAGTCTCCGATTGAGATCAAAGGAAGGAGCGCGACCACTATGAGAATGAGGTTGCCGCGTTCGCCAATCGGTGGGAGACATCGTAGCCATTTCGGATTCGTTGCGGAACTCGACCGATTCTCTACGCAATTAGTGGAGAAGATGTCGCACAGGATCTCTTGACGATGTACGCGGGTCAAGAGCAAACTGAAGTTGTGTGCGGCGCCTGGTTAACGTACGCTTCATTGTGTAACACATCTTAGGTTTCGACCTAACATCTCGCTGTAGCGGGCGGGCCACGGTACACAACGGGGAAATCGAGGCCAGACGCTAATTTCCCCACCGTCGTTAACGGTTCACTATTGATTCGACTACTCTTGGCCTCGGAATACAAAGTTATATTTCCCCGTGACCGATAAAGAGAATAGCGAAAAAAGAGACTACCAAAGAACACTCAAGACCTTTGAGCAACTCGTACATGACGCAGTCATATTCTCCAATGCGTCCGGCGGAATTAACACGACGAACCTCGGAATAGAGGCAACGAAGGTCTATACCCGAATCACGCTCAGTGCAATGACCATTTGTTCCATGCTTCCCGAAAATCGTGCGAACGGAATGGGATTATGGAATTTCCCATCAGTCGCTTCTTTAGCGAGAACATTTATTGAAACCTGTCATCACTATCTCTACCTTATCGAACAAGATCTAGATCCAGAAGATGCAGCGTTCAGATTGAAGCTGTACTTTTTTCACATGAATTCGGAAAAGTATCGTCTATATAAGGAACTTGGTGCTGGGCAGGAGGTTTTGGCAGATTTTGAGAAGAAACTTCCAGAGTCGAAAGCAGCGTTGATGGCATCTCCAATTTACTCGTCACTATCACGTTATATGGCTGAGAAAGTACGTCAGGGAAACACTGCGACCCATCTCACTGATGAATCGATCGCCGAGAAACATTCTCTTGTGGATGGTTTGTTCAAGCCGATCTACCGGCTACTCTCCAACCAAACTCACGGTACTCCGTTCGCTACATTTTCGCAGTCCAATGAAAGGGGGCGGGGGGTTGAGAATGATGCTGAAGTCTATTACTTAACTCTCACCATCAACGTACTTAACCGATACTTATCAATTGCAATTGTGTCCCAGGCGACGCTTCTATCTTTACAACGCGTTGATCCTGATGCACTCAAACATGCGGGACAAGTAATAAGTAAGGCCGTGACGGTCCATGCATCTGATCTTCAATGACTCCCGTCCGCAGTGAAGGAGGTTGTCTACAATGGAAGCGATGGCTCCTTGCCGGTAATCAAGGTCGGAGTTGAATAGAATTTTCATCCTGCCGGCCGTTCCGTAATTACTTTCAAAGAAAGAATGTCCTTAAAGTGCTTCGCATTGTGCGTCACGAGTGGTACGCCGTGCCGAACGGCACAGGCGGCAATCCAAGCATCGTTGGTTGCGATGGAATTTCCTTTCCGTTGTTGCTCCGCAACAAGCCGTCCGTAACAACGAGCGATTTCATGGTCGTAGGGAATAACAACGAAGTTTCGCAGCGTCGTTTCGAGTTCTTTGCGTTTCTTCACGCTCCACTTCCTCTTTTCCGCGCCGAAGTACAATTCGCCAACGGTGATAAAGGCAATAGCCAGAAATCGTCCTTCGACATGCGGGGAATACGCTTCGGCGAAAGGCCCGCCCTTCATCAAGTACGATACGACGTTTGTATCGAGAATGATCTTGGCGTTGCTCATGACCGGCCGCTTCTCTTAGGGCTAGAATGACGCAGTGCTTCAACGGCTGCTTCGAATCCATCGTTCACTTCTCCGGGCCACGTGTCGTAAAGATCCCGAGCGTTTGCCATCAGCTTTACGTTCTGGGACCTTGCCAACTCCTCCAGCGTTGGCGATTCCCAGAAATTCTCTGAAATCGGCGTGCCCTGAGGCAGCAAGTCAGCTGCTTCATCGTCGCGACCTTCCAAGTGTTCGATATCGTGAATTTTGATGCTGGCAATCTTGCCGCTCACGGGGTCTTCCTGCGCTTCCCCGACGACGCGGACATAGCAGAGGATGTCGTCCAAAACCTCATCCTTTTGTTCCTCGTCGAACAAACAAAGTACAGGGTCTCCAGCCGACGGATGCACACGGCAGCAAGTCCCGTGCTCTTTGAAGTCCGCCATGAGCAGTCGCCCTTCGACCGTCCGGACGTTCGTCTGCGGTCCCTTGATGCGCTCCTGAATACGCCCGAAGCCTTCCGAAGTAAATACCGTTGTTATAGGATCACCTTGTTGACTCAAGGCAAATTCGATCTTCGTCACGTCTTGGCTGAAAAGCTTTCCGGTATCGCGCCACGCCATCAGGACTCCGGTGTCATAGCCTGCGGGTAGCGTTCCTTCAGGCGCGTCTTCTTGTATCCTCGTCAGTCCGCTGAGGGCTTTTTTCAGCACCTCTAATCCAAAATCCATTTCGGGAAAGGATCTATTGGTCTGACTTCGCTCAAACCCCAACACTACCGCAGGACTTCCGTGCGTCAGCAACACCAGATCAAGCTCCACTTCTTCCTTAATGTTCCGGGGAGGTTGTCCTCGACGTACACTCTCGGTATCACCTTGCAAAACTCGCCCGATGCGTTGCAGCACCTTTTTCATGTTGGAAAGAAAGTCCAGCATGTGTGACACAGGGATTCTCCCTGCTCCGACCGCTTTGCCATCAAATCGAATCTTCAATAAGGGGTTTTGCTTGTTCATGGCTTCCCTCCTTATCCTCACACATCGCTTCCCACTGCTTCCTGCCATGCGGAACTTAATAAGGCGGTGTCTGGAAGAGACGGCTCCGGCCTGAGATGGCGATAACGTTTGGATTCTTACTTTGAGGAGAGCTTCCGGGGAAGCCCGACGAATGAATGATAGCCTGCTCGGACCCACACTTGTCTTGGGGCACGGGGCACCAATGCTTAAACGGGGCATAGTTGCTGGAGCCGTCGCCTTACGGCTATTCTGCCACAACCATGACAAAGTTTCTTCCTCGGATGATCCGCCCGCCAGGGCGGGGGCGGGACTTATTTCTGTCGAGGGTCGTCGGCATGTGGAAGTGCGCGGCTCTTTGGGAGGTTGTCTACAGCTGCCGCACGTCAGACAATGCGGCCATCTTCCGGTCCAGCGTCAGGACTTCCAGACCCACGCGGGAATAGTCGTCAGCGATGAGGCGGTCGAACAGTCCCGGGCCGCCGGACTTCGCGAGGGCCTCCATGACGGACTGTCCGTTCAATGGGGCGATCAACCCACTGCTCAAGGCACGCAAGAGTGCGACAGAGACGTGGGCCTTGGATACGCTGTAGTGGTGCTGGGCGGCGACATATGTCTCCCCGATAACCTGATTCGAGGCAAAGACTTCCGCACCGCTATCGACTAACGCGGACAGTCGCTGAACGCAATACGCGGATGAATCGGGGGGCTGGGCGGTTATCAGCCGCAGGAGGACGGAGGTGTCAATCCCGTAGCGACGGGTCATAGGGCTCGCTCCGAAACTTCTCGATATCGAACGGCTTGACTCCAGGATCGATTTTGTCTTTGAGAAAACCCAGCTTGGAATAGTCGATCCGCCGCGGACGAAGAAGGAAGCCGTCAGGGCCTTCTTCCAGTTCGAGTTGATCACCGGGACCCACGCCCAGCGCATCCAGCACCCGCGCCGGGAAGGTGACCTGTCGCTTTGAGGTAATCTTGACGATCATGCCGTTTCTCCTTACAAAAATCCTAGTAGAGTAAGGTAGTAAAGTCAATGAAACCGAACGGGCTGAAAAAATTCAGTTCAGGGTAAGGCCCCTGCCGCAACAAACCCCGGGCGTTGGCAACATCACACATCAAGCCAAATTGCATCGAGTGGCGCCGTTGCGAATGACGGCAGGAATCCCGTATCCTTCTTATTTGCTTCTTGCCAAGCGTTTTCACGCACCCGACCATCCAGCGGTTGCCGGATCGAAGGGTAACTTCTGATGCTCACCAGGCTCACCATCCGCAACTTCAAGCGTTTTGGAGAGGTGGAGATCGAACTGGGAAATCCGGTGGTCTTTATCGGCCCCAACAACTCAGGGAAGACCTCGGCCATGCAGGCACTGGCCCTCTGGGATATCGGACTCAAGCGCTGGAACGAGAAACGGTTGGGGAAGAGTACGCCGGAGAAGCGCCCGGGGGTCACCGTCAACCGTCGCGATCTGATTGCCGTTCCCGCCCCGGATGCCAATCTCCTGTGGCGCGACCTGCACGTGCGGGACGTGCGCAGAGTCGAAGGTCGGCAGCAGACCAGCAACGTGCGAATCGATGTCATCGTCGAGGGCGTCACCAAGGACAGATCCTGGACCTGTGGTCTGGAGTTCGACTATGCCAATGAAGAGTCGTTCTATTGCCGACCTTTGCGACGCGCTGAGGGGAAAAACCCCAATCGCATGCCGGTTCCTGAGGAAGCCGAAACCGTTCAGATTGCCTTCCTTCCCCCCATGTCCGGGCTTGCCGCTACGGAGACGAGGCTCGACCAGGGAGCGATCAACGTACGCATCGGGGAGGGACGCACCGCCGATGTGCTGAGGAATCTCTGCTACCTGATCCGCGAGGACAAGCCTGAGTCGTGGACATACTTGGTGGCGAGGATCCGGTCCCTCTTCGGCTGCGAGCTTGATCCCCCGCGTTACGTGGCCGAGCGGGGAGAGATTCTGATGACCTACCGGGAACAGGGGGTCCAACTGGATCTCTCGTCATCGGGTCGTGGGCTGCAGCAGACACTGCTCCTGCTGGCCTACATGTACGCGAACTCCGGCTCGATCCTCTTGCTGGACGAGCCTGACGCCCACCTGGAGATCCTTCGCCAACGCCAAATCTACGGTTTGCTTACCGAAGTCGCCGGAGACACCGGAAGCCAGATCATCGCCGCCAGTCACTCCGAGGTGCTGCTCACGGAGGCGGCAGGAAGGGATATGGTCGTCGCCTTCGTCGGGCAACCGCATCGGATTGACGACCGCGGGAGCCAGGTCCTGAAAGCACTCAAGGAGATTGGGTACGACCAATACATCCAAGCTGAACAAACGGGATGGGTGCTCTACCTGGAAGGGCCAACCGATCTCTCCATCCTGCAAGCATTTGCTCTCCGGTTGAACCACCAATCGGCGATCCGTGCATTGCAGCGGCCCTTTGTCCACTACGTCGGCAACAAGCCGGCCAGGGTTCAGTATCATTACCACGGACTCCGAGAAGCAATTCCCGATCTTCGAGGGGCAGTACTCTTCGACCGTTTCCAGACCACCGCTCCGGATGTCGGCCCGGTCGAATGTCTGGTCTGGAAGCAGCGGGAAATCGAAAACTATCTGTGCTCGCAGTCCGCTCTGGAAGCCTACGCGAGAGCATCAACCCCAGGTGAATGGAGCCCATTGTTTACAATAGCCGAAGCCGACAGACGTCTCAAAGCGATGCACGAAGCCATCGGGGAAATCGAAGGCGCACTGAAAAAACTCGGCAGAGAGTCTCCCTGGTCAGCTGAACTCAAAACGAGCGACGAATTCCTCAAACCCCTGTTTGACGTCTACTTCACAAAACTGGACCTCCCCAACCTGATGGCGAAGAAGAACTTCTACGAGCTGGCCGCACACGTTCCCAAAGCCGAGATTGATTCCGAGATATCGGAGAAGTTGGACGTTATCGCACAAGTGGCACAAAGCGTGGAGACTACCCTTGAGAACTCAGGAGGAAAACCATGAAGATCCTTGTTTCAGGTTCAGGAGGCATGGTCGGCTCCGCCCTATTGCCGGTGTTGAGAGCGGCCGGACATCAGGTGACCCGGCTGGTACGGCGCCCGTCGGCACCGCTTGGTCCAGAGGATTCTACGGTTCAATGGAACCCTGAAACCGGAGAAATCGACAGCAGTCGGCTTGAGGGCATCGAGGCAGTGGTGCACCTGGCGGGCGAGAACATCGCCGCCCGGCGCTGGACGCCGGCGCAGAAAGCCAGGATCCGTGACAGTCGTGTTCAGGGAACGGCACGCCTGAGCGAGCGGCTGGCAAACCTCACCCAGCCTCCGGCCACGCTGGTCGCCACCTCGGCCATCGGCTATTACGGGGACCGCGGAGAAGAACTTCTCAACGAAGACAGTTCTTCCGGCAACGACTTCCTTTCGGAAGTCTGCCGTCAATGGGAGGCAGCCTCCCTCCCCGCGGCAGAAAAAGGCATCCGGGTCGTCCGGTTGCGGCTCGGCATCGTCCTGTCCCCCCGAGGCGGCGCCCTGGCCAAGATGCTGCCGCCCTTCAAGCTGGGCGCCGGCGGCAGGATCGGCACCGGTCAACAATACATGAGCTGGATCGCTCTGGATGATGCCGTGGGGGCTATTGGTCACGCTCTGACGGACTCGAACCTCAGCGGTCCCGTCAACGCGGTCGCGCCCCACCCCGTCACCAACCTGGAATTCACCAAGACCCTGGGCAAGGTGCTGTCTCGCCCCACCCTCTTCCCCATGCCGGCGTTTGCGGCTCGCATGGCCCTTGGAGAGATGGCCAACGCCCTGCTGCTCGCGAGCAGCCGGGTGGAACCCCGGCGGCTGGCGGGCTCAGGCTACTCCTTCCAGTACCCGACGCTGGAAGCCGCCCTGCGCCATGTCCTGGACAAGCCCGCTCGCGGCGGCTGAGGTTAGCCCGCATTTCTCACCAGGACGCTGAGCATCAAGGTAGAAAAGTGCTTGGCTTGAACATCTTGCGGCGCTTTGTTTGGAGTCTTCAGGGTACAGACGGTGCTGGGCGCGCCCTGGCTTGTCTTTTCCCCTTCAGCGCGCACATGTTCCCTTGAACGTAGTTCCGGCTACGCCCTTCGGTCACGAGCACGCCCTGAAGCGGAAAATCCTGCGCCAAGTTGCACTCTTGAGAAGAGTGCTACCCCCTGGTGAGAAATGCGGGCTGGATCTCTTGAGTCGAAACAACGTTGACAGATGAGTCAACTGTTGTGAACTTCGGATTGTAGATTTCGGATTTGAGGCACAATCAGTGGTCCTACCCCCCAATCGACAATCAGCAATCAACAGTTCATTAGTCAGTCTCTTCGTGCCCCTTCGTGGTTCTTCGTGCCCCTTCGTGGATATCTTTTTTCCCTTCATTTCTTGTCGGTCTGAGGCAATGCCTCGCTAGAGATTCTGCCGCTTTTTCCATCCCTGGATCCCCTCGCAAAGCGCCTTCAGGGACCGGCCCAGCAGCTCGTGTTGCAGAACAAAGGTCAAGACCAGATGGGCGGGAGCCATGTCGTAGAAATAGCCGGGATGCACCAGGACCCCTGACTCCCTGAGAAGCTCGATGCAGAGGGCTTCCTCATCCACCTCCGCCTCTCCCACCTTCAGGGTGAGATAGAATCCGCCCCGCGGCAAGGTGAAGCGCACGCCCGGACATTGGGAGAGCATGGTGCCGGCAATGTGGCGACAGCTCAGAAGCCATGGCCGGCAGGAAGATGCGAATGCTTCCCGGTTCTCAAAAATGCCGCTGACCATGTGCTGGGCGAGGTCGTTGACGGGCAGGAACGTATCCGAGATGAGTTCCATCACTTCCAAGGATCTTCGAACCAACGGTTGCTGTCCGCTTACCAATATCCACCCCAGCTTCAGTCCGGGAAGCCCGACCATCTTGGAAAAGCCATTGAGGGTGAAGACCAGGGGAGCAGCGGTGGAGGCGGGCCGCGGCAACGCTTCCGGACCGTAGAGAAACTCGCTGAAGACTTCGTCGGCAAGGATCGGCAACCCATGCCGGCCCGCGATGGCAGCCAGCCCCTGCAGGGACTGGCTGCCGGCCACCATTCCGGTGGGGTTGTGAGGTGAGATCAATACCAGGGCACGGGTTCGGGTGCTGATTTGAGATTCCAGATGGTCGAGATCAATCTCCCATCCCCGTGATTCCCGCAGCCGGTAATACCTCAATTGGAGGCCGCCCAACTCGGCAATGGATTCAAACAAAGGGTAGGAAGGAGTGGGACAGAGAATCTCGTCTCCTGGACTGGCCAGCAATTTGAAGCAGTAGAAGTAGGAAAGACTGGTCCCGGGCGTGATGAGGACCTGGTCAGCCGAGGCCCGGATGCCGGCCAACCGATAGTGGTTCGCAATCGCCTCCCGGGCGGACCGCAGTCCCAACGGGTCGGGGCGATAGATTTGAGCCTGGCGGGCTGCGTCGGCCAGGAGGACCCGCAGCCGCTCTTCGGGAAAGACCCACCCCTGTTCGGCCAGGTTGGTGGATATCAGATCAACGATGGGTTTTCCGGACGAGGCGGCCTTCTCGTACTCCGCGTAGAGGCGATTGCGTTTTGCCGGCAAACGGTCGGCCAGGTTGGAAAACCGCATGGGCAGGATTGACAGGAGAGCCCACGGTGACCGGGAAAATCCGCTCTACCGCGACTCTGCAGGTTCTCTTCGGACCCTTCCCCAGGACCCTGCCATCGATGCCTCGGCCTGCAGGCATTGTTTCAGGTCGCACCCGGTTGAGCGGTTGGGGACCCTGCCGCGGGCTTTTGGGAAGCACGCCCGCAACCCCGAACCGGCTACTGAGAATTCAGTTCCTTGAGCTTGGAAACCACGTCCTCGGCGGCCGTGGAAGCCTTGACCTGACGATCCACATAAAGGAGCTTCCCATCCTTTCCGATGTAAAAGGTCCATCGTTCCGGCAGGCTTCGGTTCTCGTGGACGACGCCGTAAGCCCGGGCCGTTGCTTTGCCGGGATCGCTCAATATGGGATAGTCGGCGTTGAGGGATTCGGCAAACCGGCGGTTTTCTTCAGCGCTGTCGCAGCTTGCAGTGAAGTAGGCAACGTTCAAGGATCGCAAGGCTTGGCCATTCTCACGGAATGACCGGCACTCGGCCGTTCAGCCACCCGTGAAGGCCTTGGGATACCAGGCCAGCACCACCACCTGCTTGCCCTTGAACTGCTTCAGGCTGTAGGTCTTCCCGTCCGACCCCGGAAGCGAGAATTCGGGAGCCATGTCTCCGGGCTTCAGGTCGGCCGCCAGGGACTGACCCCAGGTGAGAGCCAACAGGAATGCCAGCACAATGGAGATCTTCATCAACATTGGAGTCTCTCCTTATTCAACGGATTTGAGATAATCCATCAAGACCCGACCGGGCTTGAGGCCCAACCAAATTGTCTTCAGGACCTTCATCATGGATTCGAAGGCATCCGGGTTCCCGGCGAGAAATGCGGGCGAGCTAGGTCCGGGTGACCGGATTTCCGGCCTTCACCCACTCTTTATAGCCTCCCGCCATGGAGAACACGTTTCGGTAACCCATACGCTGCACGGCGTCGGCAGACAGCGCCGACCGATACCCCCCGCCGCAATAGAGAATGATCTCATCTTCAGCGTCAGGAACCAGCGCCTCGATGTCCCTTTCGATAATTCCCTTCCCCAGATGGACGGCGCCCTCCGCATGCCCCTGAGACCATTCATGATCCTCACGGATGTCCATGAAGTGAAGGAACTGGCGCCTTTTCAGCTTTTCCCGCACCGAGGCCACCGAAACCTCTCGAATCCGGGATTTGGCATCTTGAACAAGGCGCAAAAAACCCTCTGAGTGCTGCATTCCCCTCTTCCTCTTCAACGGCGCCCGGTTACCGGGAGCGGAAGTCCCCTCAAAAGCGAAACGCTGATGCCGATTCCCGGATCTTACCGCTACACTGCTTCCAACTCTACTTCCACCGAACCGGAAGTCCCGGCCAGGTGTCGGAAATCGAACAGCTTGGCGTCCATCAGGTGCGAAGGGATCACATGTTTGAGGGCGGCCAGAATGGAGTCCCCGACTCCTGGATTCTCTGCCTGCAGCCGGTTGATCAACTCCTTGACCCTTTGACGCTTGAGGTCCGGCTGAGAGCCGCAGAGGTCACAGGGAATGATGGGATAGCGCCTGAGAGAGGCAAAGCGGGCGATATCGACCTCACGACAATAGGCCAGCGGCCTGACAACGGTGTTGCGTCCATCGTCACTTCTCAAAATGGGAGGCATGGATCTCAACACACCCCCATAGAACAGGTTCAGAAGCAGCGTCTCCAGAATATCATCGGCGTGGTGACCCAGGGCAATCTTATTGCACTCCATCTCGACGGCGGCATTGTAAAGGATGCCTCGACGCAGCCGCGAACAGAGCGAGCAGGTGGTCCGGCCCTCCGGAATATGAGACTGAACGATGGAAAAGGTGTCTTGGGCCAGAATGCGATACTCCTGTCCCAAGCGTCTCAGATACCCGGGCAGCACCTCGGCGGGGAACCCCGGCTGCCTCTGGTCCAGATTGACGGCCACCATTGAAAAGGACACCGGAGCCCGCTTCTGCAGGTCTCTCAGCAGCGTCAACAGGGTATAGCTGTCCTTGCCTCCGCTCAGGCAGACCATGACCCGATCACCCTCCGAGATCATGGAAAAATCGGCGATTGCCTGACCCACCTTTTTCAGAAGCCGTCGCCTCAGCCGCGGCAGATCCATGCTGGAGATTCCGGAAGCGGACGGACGGAGCGCCCTGCCCGCCGCCCCCCGCCCGGTGGATGTCTCATAGGGTCTCAACCGTTTCCTCCAAGCGCACGTAGTCCGCCCTTCGCTTTACCGGCTGGAATCCCTCAGCCAGGATGGCCTCACATAATATTTCTTCCGTAGCCCGGTGATGAGCGCCGGCAGGGGTGATCACATTTTCCTCGATCATGATGCTGCCCATATCGTTGGCTCCATAGTGAAGCCCCTGCCTTCCCACCACAACGCCTTGAGTCAACCAGGAAACCTGGATATTGGGGAGGTTGGGCAGGCAAATTCTGGCCAGCGCCAACCAGCGCAGATACTCCTCGCTCGACTCCCGATCCGGGACCTTGCGACTGATCTTGGTGTTATCGGGCTGCAGCGTCCAGGGGATGAAGGCCACAAAGCCGCCCGTCCGCTCCTGCAGCTCATAGATGCGCTCCAGGTGCTGGATTCGGTGCTCCAGGGTTTCCCCCATCCCGAACATCATGGTGGCAGTACTCGGCAACCCCAGGCCGTGGGCGACCTCCATGACCTCCAGCCACTGCTGGGTGTTACACTTGTTGGTGTTCTTTCTCCTGACCTCATCCACCAGGATCTCGGCTCCGCCCCCTGGAATCGAGTCCAATCCCGCGGCCTTCAGCCTGAGCAGAACTTCCCGGGTGTCGATGCCGAAGATCCGGGCAAAGGCATGGATTTCCGGAGGAGAGAAGCAGTGGAGATGAATCCGGTACCGCCGCTTCAGCTCGCTCAGGAGCCGCTCGTACCACTCCAGCGGAAGATCGGGATGGAGCCCGCCCTGCATGAGAATGCCGCTGCCGCCAAGCTCCAGGGTCTCCTCGACTTTTTCAAAAATCTGTTGGTGGCTCAGGACGTAACCTTCGCTGGAACCGGGCGGTCGATAAAAAGCGCAAAAGGTGCAGACTGCCGAGCAGATATTGCTGTAGTTGATGTTGCGGTCCACCACGTAGGTGACGACATTGTCCGGATGCAGCCGACGCCGGATGCGGTCTGCCGTCTCCCCCAATTGGACCAGGGAAGCCTGCTCTGCCAGGAGGCCATAAGCCAGCGGACTCAGACGTTCTTCCTCAGCCCGGGTGAGACTGTCCTGCACGTTCATGACCGCACACTCGTCCATTTGTCGGACTAACGCCCTTCCAGAGTGGCCGTGAATCGCAGTTCTCCGCCGTCACGCACCACTGAAATCTCCACTCGATCTCCCGGTCGATGCTCCTGCAGGAGGTAGGTCAGGTCGTATATGTTGGTGATTTTTTTTCCCGACCACCCCACGATGAGATCGCCGGACCGCAATCCGCACTTGGCCGCCGGACTCCCCTCTCTCACGCCAGTGAGCCGGACCCCCTCGACCTCCTCGCCATAGTCGGGAATGATCCCCAGCGTAACTCTAAATCCCGTTCTGCCTGTTTCCGGGGGCGCACCGGCCGTCTGCTGGAAGGCAGGCCGCTGGTCCATCCGACAGATGGACCTGGCTGTTTGAAAGATGAACTCTACGACCCGGGCGGTCGAGGCCGCCTCAATCTTATCATAGTCATCACTGGGCTTATGGTAGTCCCCGTGGACCCCGGTGAAGAAAAAGAGCACCGGAATATCCCGCCCGTAGAAAGAGGAGTGATCGCTGGGGCCGAACCCTCCCTCTCGAAACTTGAGCTCCAGGTCGGCATCCTTGTTCAGTCGAGTCAGCAGGTCCCGCCAGCCCGGCGAACTCCCCGTACCGCCGATGATCAACCGCTGGCCTTGCATTCGTCCGATCATGTCCATATTGATCATGGCAACGGTCTTTTCCAAGGGCACCACCGGATGGTTGACGTAGTGCCGAGAACCCAGCAAGCCCTGCTCTTCGCCGCTGAATGCCAGGAAGAGGACACTGCGACGGCGCTGATCTTTTCGAGAAGCCAGTGCCCCGGCCAGTTCCAGCAACCCGGCCGTACCCGAAGCGTTGTCGTCGGCACCGTTGTGGACCTCGCTCCCGGGCTTGGCCGCCAGCGAGCTCAGCTCCCCCAGTCCAAGATGGTCGAAGTGAGCCCCAATCACCAGGACCTCCTCACTGAGGTCACCAGCTCCTTTCAAAAAACCCACTACATTTCGGGCTGAGCGGGTCTCCTTGACCAGGTCCGAGCGGAATTTCAGGCGGACACCCGGCATATCGACGGCGCTGCCCTCCCGGCTTCGGGCCGCTTCTTCCAGAGCTTCCAGGCTCAATCCGGCTCCAGCCAGGATCTGACGGGCAGAAGGACGACTGATGGCCAGGGCGGCGATTCCCGAATCGGCGAAAGAGCGGTCAGACCGGAGCTTGGAGAGCGAACTCTTGGAAAAATCTTCCGAGTCGTCCACGAAAACAATACCCCTGGCACCCTGGTCCCGAGCTGTTTTGGCCTTGAACCGCAAGGCATGGTAGCGTCCGAATTGCCCGTGGGGATCGTCTCCCTCGGGGCCGTAGCGCAATACGAAGACGAATTTGCCCTTCACATCCGCTTTCCGATAGTCATCGTATTGGAGCGACGGCGCGGAAATGCCGTACCCCACAAATTGAGCCGCGCCCTCAAACAGACCTCCCATCGAGAAGGAAACGGGTGCAAAGTCAACGCCCGGCTCCAGACCCTCCCCCCCACTCGGTGGACTCGACGAGCCGCCGTTCCCCCAAAACACCTCCAAGGCATTGCTGGAACCCAACCGCACCCCGGAGACGAAGGTGAACTCCTGAAGGTAACCCCCTTCTTCCCCAAGCGGCATCAGATCCCGTCGCGCGAACTGTTTCCCAATATAGCGCGCCGCCCTTTCCGCTCCCGGGCTTCCGGCGAGTCGTCCTTCCAACTCATCGGAGGCCAGATACCGGATGTGGGACATCAGCCCTTCGGAGGTAATGGCGCCGGTGGCCGTTGCTGTTCCGGAGGACTGCAAATGCCACCTGCCGATCGGCAACAATGCAGCGGGCACCAGCAGCATGGCCCACAACATCCAGTTTTTTCGGTTCATTGAAATCGTCATCGTCGATATCGGGGCTGAAGAGGGCAGCAAAAGATCACCCTCGGACGGGCCTGAATCCCAATTCAGTTGGAGGTTTCGGACCCCGCCGCCGAGGGAAAATACAGCATTTTCCAGCCTTCCTCCTTTTGAGGCAGAAAGTAATAGACCTGTACCCGGGGATATCGTTTCAAATAACTTTGGGCTTTCTCCGGTCCCATCACAAAAAGTGCATTGTCCAGGGCATCGCCCTCCATTCCGGACCCGGCCACAACGGCGACGCTGAGCAGGCCCTGAACCGGATGGCCTCTTCTGGGGTCCATGATATGGGAATAGGTCACCCCCTCGAGGCTAAAGGAATTCTCATAACTTCCGGAAATGGACAAGCACTGATTCTCCAGTGAGATAGTGAGGGCACTCTTTTGGGGATCGCGCGGATAAACCGGGTCTCGAACCTTGACGTTCCAGGCTGTCTTACCGGGAGGAGCCCCCAACCCAAACACCGTGCTGCCGCCCGCACTAACCAAAGCTCTTTCGATTCGGTATTCCCTCAGGAGGCTCACCACCCGGTCCACCGCATACCCCTTGGCAATGCCGCCCAGGTCGAGAGCCATGCCTTCCCGCCGGAATCGGACGGTACGCCGGCCGGGATCAAGGCTGAGCTTGCGGTAGCCCACCTTCTGAAGGGCGTCGCGAAGTTCTGTCGCAGGCGGTACGCGACCTTGGCCGCCGAAAAATCCCCAAACCCTCATCAACGGCTGCACCGTCACGTCGAAGGCCCCCCGGGATTGCCGGCTGAAGGCCAGGCATCTTTGTAGAAAGTCAAACAGTTCCGGTTCCACCAGGACCGCTTCCCGACCGGCTCGCCGGTTGATGAAGGAGACGGCGCTGTTCTGCTTGTAGACGCTCATCAGCCGGTCAATGCGGTCTACTTCATCAAAGGCCCTCTCCGCCACCAACGGCAAGTCATCCCGTCCGTCTCCATAGAGCTGAATCCCAAAAGTCGTGCCCATGGAGAGGTGGCTGCCGCGATAGTGCGTCACCACCGGACCGGAACTGGAAGAGCCGACGCCGCAAAAAACCGAAAGTGCCCCAACCACAGCCACAAACACCCGCGTCAGGGCCTTCCTCACCATTGCAGGACACTCTTTCCGCGGTCGGCTGACTCTCGGACTGCTCAATGGGTGGGTACGGCGGGTTAGACCTTTTGGGTGACCAGCTTCGGATTGGTTTCCCCGGGCTGCTCCCCCGGCCAAGTCACGCGTTCCTTCCGGTCCATGGCCCGATTGGCATAGATCACCGCCCTGGAGTCGGCCGTGCCCACGTCCAGATCCGCCAGTGGCTTCTTGCCTTGGCGAATGCACTCGAAGAAATGCTCATCCTCGGCCTGAATGGGATTGCGCTCACGCTCGACCTCGATCACTCCCATCTCGACCAGCCAGCGGCGAGCATGCTCGACTTCGCGAGACACAAATCCCTGGGACCCGGACGGAGGCTCCGACAGGATGGGAACCCCTTGGACTTTCTGAAGGATGGTGGCTCCGGCCATCCAGTCCAGCTCTTTCGGAATACTGGAGGACTCTTCCGCGGTTGGAGCACCCGGAGCCAGTTTCTGAGGATAGAAGGTGGCTCTGGGATCATTGCGGCCCAGCGTGATTTCAAGGGTCCCCCGGTCGCCCAAAATGGTTTCCGCGAATTCCAGATGCCGGTTGTGCCCGATGGCACTGAAGAGGAACTTCTGTCCCTGGGGGTATTCGTAAATTACGGCCACGTTGTCAAAGATCTCACGGCCGTCCTTCCAGTAGTCGTTGCCTCCGACTCCGGTAACGCTGACCGGCTCCGACTCAAAGGCCCAATTGGCTACATCTGCCATATGCGACCCCAGTTCGGCCATCAGACCTCCCGAGTACTCCCGATACATCCTCCAGTTGATCCTTCGTTCCAGCCCGGGATCGGGTACGGGGCGGCGCCAACTGGTATTTCGGTGCCACTGGGCCCGGATCGTCATCACCCGACCCAACACCCCGGTGTGAATCATTCGCATGGCATTGCGGTAGACCCCGCTGTAGCGCCGCTGAAGCCCCACCTGCAATACCAGTTCGGGGTGGCGCTGCTTGGCCTCGTAGACCCTTGGGATCTCGGCCTCCTCTTTCATCAGGCACTTTTCAACGAAGACGTGTTTCCCGGCGCTCAGGGCCTCCAGAAGCATGGGAACGTGCAGGTGGTAGGGAGTGGTGATGAAAACCGCCTCGATGTCCTTGCGCTCCAGGACGCGGCGGTAGTCGCCCGACTCGGTATCCGGTCGACCGCCAATCGCCTGGACTCCCTTGGCCAGGTTGGGTGCATGGGTGTCGCACAGGACGGCACACCGCCCCGATTTCAGGGTGCTCAAATTCCTCAAGTGGTTTCTCCCCTGAGAGCCTGCGCCGATCAGGCCGTAAACCACCGGCGAATCCAGGCTCCGGGCAGGGATGACAGCGGGAGCCCCCGTCTGGGAGGCTGCAGCGGCCACAGCCACCACGGAATTCTTCAGAAAGCTGCGGCGGTCTATGGAAGCATGATGCCGGCGGTCAGACATTCAATTCTCCCTTTTGAATCCCAGCCCGGTGCGATCGAGCCGGTCGATGCAGCACGACGATGACTCACCTGTAAAACGAAAATCACAGTGTAGTCCCTTTCAGACCGAAACCAAAATATAGCCCGCATATCTCACCCGGTTGCCAGGTACGATCACCCTTTGCACGCGTCTCCAGCCCTTTTCCGGGACTCACGATCACTCCCCCCTTGAGGGGGAGTCGCAGAAGCCGAGCCGCCAGGCGAAGGCTGATGCGGTGGGGGGGCCAACCAATCTCTGCGACGCCGCCTCCAGAAAATCAATACTGCAGTCGAGCCGGTGGGGGGCAAACGCCGCGCCCGGTGAGTGAAGATCTTTCGTCCAGGAAAACCAACCCGTATAATCCTCGACAGTGACCTCCTTAAAGCAGCATTTCAATCGATCGCTGGAAATACTCTTCGAACTGATCCGGATAGAATCGGTCAACCCTGCCCTGGTGTCTGGAGGGGCTGGAGAGCAAGCCATTGCCGAGTTTCTGTCCGGCTTCTTGAAAAGCGAGGGGATCCGCAGCGAATTACAGCAGGTCGCTCCGGGGCGATTCAATGTGGTAGCCGCGGTGCAAGGGTCGCGTCCCGGACCCAGGGTGCTCCTCAATGGACACCTGGACACGGTGAGTATCGCCGGGATGAAGCAGCCCCTGGTTCCCGTACTCAAGGACGGAAGGGTCTATGGCAGAGGATCGCAGGACATGAAGGGCGGGCTGGCGGCAGCGGTTTCCGCGCTGCTGGCGCTTGCCCGGCGCAGGGACGACTGGCAAGGGGAGGTTGTGCTGGCCGCCGTGGCCGATGAGGAAGACTTAAGCCTGGGAACCACTTGGTTGCTGGAGCATTGGCCGAAGGAGAGACCCTTCGATTTCGCATTGGTGCTGGAACCGACCGATCTTCAGGTGGCCACGGCCCACAAGGGATTTGCCTGGGTCGAGGTCACTACCTCCGGAAAGGCCGCCCACGGTAGCCGGCCGGCCGAGGGAGTGGATGCCATTCGCCTGATGGGTCAGATTCTGGGCCACCTGGACCGACTGGACCGAGACCTGCAGCGCCGTCCCCTTCACCCCCTTTTGGGATCGGGCTCGCTGCACGCTTCTCTGATCCAGGGCGGCCGCCAATGGAGCAGTTACCCGGACCGCTGCCACTTGAAATACGAGCGAAGGACGGTTCCGCCTGAAACCCGGGCGACCGTCGAAACTGAAATTCAACGGATCCTGCGGGATTGCCGCCAACAGGATCGTCACTTCCAGGGGGAGGCCTCATGGGTCTGCTCCCGAGAACCCTTTGAGGCAGACCCTGACCAAGCCGTTCTGCAGCGATTCTACCGGACCGCCCGCTCCCACCGTCCCAAGCATGTCCGCTGGGGCTGCGTTTCATTCTGGACCGACGCCGCCCTGTTGGCGGCCGCCTCCATCCCAACCCTGGTTTTCGGCCCTCGAGGAGCCGGGCTCCATTCCCTGGAAGAGCATGTTGTGGCTGAGGATCTGAGCGACTGCGCTGAGATCATCTTTCGCTTCGTGACTCAAGACTGCGCTAGCTAGCGGTCTCGGTCCAGGACCATTCGGGGGATCGCCTGCAGTGCCTGCCGGTAGGGAGATGGGGGGAAACACTCCAGAGCCGATTCAGCTCTTCTGGCGAACTCCTCGGCACGTTGTCGAGCTTTTTCCAGGACACGGTACCGGGTCACGATGGAAAGGATCTCCGCCTTGGAGATGGACCGAAAGGCTTTCTCCTGCAGGACGGTCTTGATTTTTCGGGACTCATCCCGGTTGCAGGTCTGCAGGGCGTACACCAGTGGAAGGGTCATCTTTCCCTCCTTGAGGTCGCTTCCCACCGGTTTGCCCAGAACCCTTTCCGAAGAGCTCAAATCGAGGATGTCGTCAGTGACCTGGAAGACCAAACCCACGCTCAGACCATACTCCCCAAGCGCCCGTTCCTGTTCGTCGCTCACCTTTCCCAGCAACCCTCCAATCCTGGCGCAGCCGGAGAACAGATAAGCGGTCTTCCGCCGAGCGATATCCAGAACGTCCTGTTCGGTAACCTTGGGGCTGCCATCGAGGGTGAGCTGCATCAATTCCCCCTCGACCATTCTCTGGGTCAAGTCGATCAGGATGTCCAGAATGCGAAAGTTGCGTTCCTGCAGCGCCACGTAGAAGGATCGCATGTAAAGCCAATCCCCGACCAGCACCGTGATCTGATTGCCCCACTTGTGGTTGACGCTGGAGCGACCCCGGCGAACTCTGGCTCCATCAATAATATCGTCATGAACGAGCGTGGCGGTATGGATGAACTCAACCACGGCGGCCAGCTTGATGGCCGACTCATTCACTTGGCCGCAGAGTTTGGTGCAGAGCAGCAGCAGGCTGGGGCGAATCCGTTTCCCGCCACCTTCCTGCAGATATTTGCCGATCTCCTCGATGGTACGAACCGGAGAATGGCGCTGGCGCGCAAACTCCCCCTCGACCTGACGCAAATCATCTTTAACCAGATGGAAAATCTCTTGAGGCTGCACTCAAACCCTTCCGGTTATTGCCTTCGATAAACCTTGATTTAAACGTCAAGGGAGTTTCGGGCCGTCACTTCGCCTCGCGATCACCGGCTGCAGAAACTGCCTGCTCGAAGCTAGCGCTAGCCCGCATGGCCTCAATCCACCGAACCCTCAAACCGCCGGGTCGGCTGATCCGGGTGGAACAGGCGCTGATAGTTTTCCGCGGTGCACCGGGCCACAGCATCCAAGCTGACCTGCTTAACCTCTGCCAAGGCCTTGGCCGTCTCGACCACGAAGGCCGGCTCATTGCGCTTGCCACGGAAGGGTACCGGAGCCAGATAGGGGGCATCCGTCTCGATCAACAGCCGGTCCATGGGCACGGCCCGGGCAACCTGACTGAGGTTGTGTGCCTTGGGGAAGGTCAGCATACCAGAAAACGAGATATGGAATCCCATCTCCAGGCAGCCCTGGGCCATGGCCAAGCTGCCGGTGAAGCAATGCATCACACCCACCGGACCGCCATTGCCAAAGTGCTCGCCCAGTATTTTGAGTGTCTGGACCTCGGCCTCCCTGGTGTGAATCACCACCGGAAGTCTCACCTTTCGGGCCAGAGCCAGTTGTCGGGCGAATACCGCCTTCTGCCCTTCCTGTGGGGCATGGCGGTAATGGAAGTCCAATCCAATTTCTCCCCAGGCAACCAGCCTGCCGGACCGAGCCAGCCGGACAAGATTTTCCAGATTGGACTCCGAGGCCAAGCCTGCCTCGTGTGGATGAATCCCGGCAGCCACATCCAAGTCTTCCTCGCGCTCTGCCAGCAGAACGGCCTTTTCGGTCTTAGCCGCGTCGGCCCCGTCTCCGATCACCAGCACCCGTTCCACCATGGCCGAACGGGCTCGATCCAGGACTGACTGGAGGTCCGATTCAAACTCGGCTTCCGCCAGATGGGAGTGGGAATCAATGAACATCAGCTTGGCGGCGACTCCCTCCCCGACGATGCCTCTGATCTCCCTCTGAACCGGTTTCGCGCGACTTCAAAGAGAATGGGCGAAATCGACAAGAAAACAATCAGCAGGACCACCTTCTCCAGGTTGTCGCGAATCCAGGCCACCTGCCCCAGGTAATATCCGGACAAGACCATCGACACCACCCAAAAAATACCACCAAACACATTGAAGGAGGCAAAGCGGGGATAGGACATCTGCCCAATGCCCGCCACAACCGGCGCAAAGGTTCGGGCGAAGGGCACGAAGCGGGCCAGTACAATCGCCTTCCCTCCGTGCTTTTCGTAAAACTCGCGGGCGTAGAGGAGGTGCTTCTTGCGAAACCAGAAGCTGTTCTCCCTCTTGTAGAGGGCAACTCCCGTTCGGTAGCCAATGCTGTAACCCACAGCGTCACCGACGATGGCCATCACACTCAGCAGCACGACCAGAAAGGCAACGTTAAAAAATCCCTTCGCAGCCGCCAGGCCCGCCAGGAACAACAGGGAGTCCCCGGGCAGGAAAAAACCGACAAACAAGCCCGTTTCGGCAAAGACGATGACCGCCAGCACCAGGTAACCGCCCGACTGAATCAGGTCGATCAGCTTGTCCGGGTTGTATAGACTTGCCAAAAACTCGAAAATCGCTTCCAAGGAACCTCTTGGGGTCTAGCCCCCATTTCTCACCGGGGGGCGTGATCATGACACCGGCTTCTGCGGTGCGGTGCGGTCGGATCTGTCCGGGTTGACTCCCTGCCCTATTTCAGCCGAGCCCCGTTGGGGACCTCCTCCAGAAAGGTTGCCAACACGGGTCTATCTTCCTCTCCGACCGACGCCGCCAGCAGCATTCCATTGGATTCCAGTCCCCGCAGCTTGCGCGGCTGGAGATTGGCCACCACCACGATCTTCTTTCCGACCAGACTCTCAGCGGGATAGGCCTGGGCAATTCCAGCCAGAATCTGACGGGTTTCACTACCCAGATCCACGGTCAGCCGCAAGAGGCGGTCGGCGCCCTTGACCTTGTCGGCCTCAACCACCTGGCCAACCCGAAGATCGACCTTGGCAAAGTCTTCAATGGTGATGGTGCTTCTACCAGTGGGTGCCGGGGACGAAGTCTCCGCGGGAGCCGGCGCCTTCCCCGGCTGGTCTCGGAGTGCCGGGGGACTTCCCTTTTTCCCCCTGTCAGCCGGCTTCTTTTGCCCCCTGCTACCGGAGTCAAAGAGCGTCTCCAAGAGAGCCTTCCTGTCCAGACGCGGGAAAACGGCCGTTATTTCGTCCAACCTGTTTCCCGCCAATTCCAGGCTCCATTGCAACCGGTCCAGGCGTTGACGGTTCAATGCTTCCTGCTGCCCCAACTGTTTCCAAATGTTCGCGCAACTGGCCGGTAGCACCGGAGTCAACAGGATGGTGACGATCCGGACCACTTCCGCGCAAGTGTGCAGGATTGTAGCCAGGCGGGGCCGCTGAGCCTCGTCCCCGGCCATGGTCCAGGGAGCACAGACATTGATGTATTTGTTGGTCCGGGAGAGCAGTTCCCAAATCGCCTCCAACGCCCGGCTGAAGGCCAACCGGTCCATATGGCCTCGATAGGCCTCAATGGTCGCCAGGACATGTTCCTGCAGTTCGGTCTCCAGGGAGGAAGAAGATTGGGTGGAGGGGGCCGGAATGGTATTTCCGAAATTCCTGGAGATCAACGCCAGTGTCCGGGAAACCAGGTTGCCCCAATCGTTGGCAAGGTCGCTGTTGGTCCTTTGAATCATGGCCTGGTAGGAAAAGTTTCCATCGGCGCCAAAGGGGATCTCCCTCAACAGAAAATACCGCACCGCATCCGAACCGAAGTGATTGAGCAACAGATGGGGATTGATCACGTTGCCGCGAGATTTGGACATCTTGGCTTCGTCCTTGAGCCACCAGCCGTGGGCATGGACCCGTTCAGGAAGCGGGAGGCCGGCTGCCAACAGAAAGGCCGGCCAATAGACGGTGTGAAAGCGAATGATGTCCTTTCCCACCAATTGAACCTGGGCCGGCCAGTACTTGCGGAACTGGTCCTGCTCCTGCTTGTTCCCGAATCCGATTCCCGAGAGGTAGCCCACCAGGGCGTCGAACCAGACATAGATGACGTGGTTTTCGGCCACGGGAACGGGAATGCCCCACTTGACAGAGGTGCGGCTGATGGAAAGGTCCTTGAGACCATCACTCACGAAGCGAATCACTTCGTTGCGACGAGAGGGTGGGTTGATGAACTCGGGATGTTTTTGGTAGAGGTCCAGAAGATGCTTCTGAAAGGCAGACAGCTTGAAGAAGTAGCTCTCCTCGGTAACGCGCTCGGTGGGGCGTTGACAGACTTCACAGTCGGGCGCCGCTTCAGCTTCCGGGGCAAACAGGTTGCAGGGAATGCAATACCAGCCGGAATACTCGCCCTTGTAAACGAAACCGTTGTCGAAGGCACGCTGGAACACCTCGGTGGCCGCAGCGTAGTGACTCTTGCTGGTGGTGCGAATGAAACGGTCATACTCCACGCCGAACCGCGACCATAACTTGCGATAGGCCCCCGCATTCCGATCCGCCAGCACCTCCGGGGCGACACCATGGCTAGCGGCGGCCCGCTCGATGTTCTGGCCGTGCTCGTCGGTGCCGGTGAGAAAGCACACATCGTAGCCTTGCATTCTCTTGTAGCGGCTCAGGCAATCGGCCACCAGGGTGGTGTAGGTGTGTCCCAGGTGCGGCCGGGCATTCACGTAGTAGAGAGGGGTGGTGATGTAGAAGGTGTCCATCGAATCTGCTCAGGTCGTGGCCTGCTGACGCCGTTCCTATCCCAACTGTTTGCCGTGTCGGCTCATGAATTCCTGAATCACCTGCAGATGCACCTGCTTGTAGGGCACCCGGTGCCGATGGGCCAGGGCCTTGCATTCCTCATACTCCGGAGAAAAACTCACGATTCGGCCATCCAGCCGCGCCACTTTCACGGACACTTTGCCCAGCGAACTTTCTACCGGCTCAACGGTTCTGTCCAACACTTTTCTATGGCATTGGTGATAACGCAGGCCCAGTGTGGTGGTCTCCTCAAAAAGCACCTTGCAGACCCCATCCAGGAGCTCCAACGGAAGCACAACGGTGAGGAGAACTCCCGGACGACTCTTTTTCATTTGGACCGGACAGGAAAACACGTCATGCACTCCCAGTTCAAACAGCTTCCCCTGCACATATCCAACAATCTGGGGGTTCATGTCATCGATGTTGGCCTCCAGAACCAACACCCTGGAATCCGAGGAAGCTGCATCGGAATCGACCGGTTGGCCCCTCAACACCCGGAGCACATTGGGACCTTCCCGCAGATCACGGCTGCCGGCGCCATACCCGATTCCCTCCACTCGAAAGCCTGGCAACGCTCCAAAACTCCGACTGATGGTGGTCAGGATAGCCGCTCCCGTCGGTGTAACCAGCTCCCCCTCAATCTTGTTGGAGTATATGGGCAGTCCTTTGAGCAGCTCCGCCGTGGCCGGGGCGGGAACGGGCATGGTCCCGTGGGCGCAGTCTACCGTTCCCCAGCCCACATTGAGAGGCGAGGACAGACATTGGGGCACGCCCATCCAGTGCAATCCGACAAAGGCTCCGACAATATCGACGATGGCATCAACGGCGCCCACTTCGTGAAAGTGAACTTTTTCCACCGTGGTGCCATGAACCTTGGCCTCTGCTTCGGCGAGTCGGAGGAATGATTGGCAGGCGTTGTCTTGAACCCAGGGAGCAAGCGTGCTGCTGCGGATGATCTTCTCGATGGTCGAATAGTGTCGGTGGTGATGCTCTTCGCCGGTTTCCACATCGAATTTGGTCGCCAGCACCCCTGACTTGTTGACCCGGGAAGATCTGAGACGGAAGTTCCTGACACTCAGCTTTTCCAGTTCGCCGGCGAGATATTCCAGCGGGAGTCCCAGGTCCAGCAACGCTCCCAGAATCATGTCTCCGCTGATTCCCGAGAAGCAGTCAAAATAAAGGGTGTCCCTGCGTTGAGTTCCCACCTGTTTCGCCTCCACGGAACTGTGTGAGCGCCCTTATCCGACCAGTCAACCTGTCGCACACACCATGACGCTGCCACACTCCGGGATGAAGGACTGGATTGGGGAGAGCAACCAGCGAGGCTGGGGACAAATCACTGGCCTAAGATGAAGGAAACGGGCACCTTCCGGCTCATGCACAAGCCGATACTAGGCTCGGATTCGGCCTTTTGTCAAGGTGAACCCTAGCCCGAATTTCTCACCGGGTCGCTGGATTCATTAATGAAAAGGAGTTAACCCGCATTTCTCACCAGGACGCTGAGCATAAGGCAGAAAAGTGCTTGTCTTTAACATCTTGCGGCGCTTTGTTTGGAGTCTTCAGGGTACGGACTGTGCTGGGCGCGCCCTGACTTGTCTTTTCCCCTTCAGCGCACACATGCTCCCTCGAATGGTGTTCCGGCTACGCCCTTCGGTCACGAGCACGCGCTGAGGGAAAAATGCCTGCGCCATTGTCACGCCCCCCGGCGAGAAATGCGGGCTGGCGGCTGGGGGGCACCAGTGAAGCCTCAGACCCGGATTGCACGGGAAGGGTCCGTTTGGTATGGAAGCCCTTTCAGAGGGGTCCCACTCCTACTGCATGAATTGTACAAAGACTTCGTTGGAAAACAGCCGCCCCCTGCGAGTCAGCTTCAAACGGTCTCCTTCGATTTCAATCAGCCGATCCTGAATCAGATGACCCAATTCCCTGCTGAAGCGCTCCAGCAGGTCAAACCCGAATATTCGGCGACACCGCGACAGGTCCAGGCCGGCATTCAGCCGCAACCCCAGAAACATCACCTCTTCGAGATGCTGCCTGGGAGTGACCTCGGACCGAAAGGCCGTCGCGGGCTCCCCCCTCTCCAGCAGATCGACATAGCGGTAGGGATCTCTCTCATTGCCCCACCGCATCCCCGCCCAGTAGGAATGGGCGCCGCACCCGAAGCCAATGAAAGGTTGATCTGTCCAATGCTTCAAGTTGTGGCGCGACTGGCGGTCCGGCTTGCAGAAGTTGGAGATCTCATACTGCTCCCAGCCGGCGTTTCCCAACCAAACCACCGATTCCTCGTACCAATCGGCAACCAGGTCCTCATCAGGCAAGGAGTGATCGGGCAAGCGCTCTCCTTTCCCCAGATGAGCATCTTCGTGGATCTCCAAAAGATACAGGGAGAGGTGCTCCGGTGAGAGGGCGGCCACCTGCTGCAGGTTTTCCTGCCAATCGTCTTCCGTCTGGTCCGGCAGGCCGGCAATCAGGTCCAAATTCAAGTTGTCGATCCCTTGCCGGCGGCAAAGCTCGATGGTTGAAACCGAGTCCAGCGCGCTGTGAGTGCGGCCGACCCTTTTCAGCAGGCGATTCTGGAACGTCTGGACCCCAAGGCTGATTCGATTGACACCTGCGTCCCGGTACCAGTCCAGTTTGTCAGCCGTCAAGGTGCCGGGATTCACTTCCAGGGTGAACTCCGGGACAGGAACGAGGGCGAAAGCAGTCCGAATCCAATCCAAGACTTGCCCTATCTCCTGCTCATTTACCAGAGAAGGGGTGCCACCCCCCAAAAATATGGTGTCGATCTCCCAATCGGAGACGGAATTTCCATCTGCACTCCATCTCTGCAGAAACGCGGGCAGCGTTTCCATCTCCCGACGCAGCGCTCCGAAATAAGGCTTGATCAAACTCCCGGGAAACACCCCCGAAGCGCGATGGCAGTAGCTGCACTTTGACAGACAAAAGGGAATATGAATGTACAGTCCTAGCCTGCATTTCTCACCGGGGGGCGTGATCATGGCGCAGTAAATTTTCCCTCAGCGCGTGCTCGCGACCGAAGAGCGTAGCGGTCACTACATTCAAGGGAGCCTGTGCGCGCTGAGGGAAAAAGGACAAGCCAGGGCGCGCCCAGCACCGTGTGTAAGAGCAAGCCGTCACTACAGGACCAGTAACCTGGTGAGGATAAACTCTTTTTCATCATGTACGCAGCGACCCGGTGAGAAATGCGGGCTCGGTCAAGCGACATCAGCCGACTCTTACAAATGGAGCAATTGGTGGTCCGGGTTGGAAAGGTCGATGGCGCCGTAAAGCTGTTCCAGAAATTCGGGCCCGTAGCGCGACAGAAAGTAGAAAATGTTGATCTGACGCTCTTGGAGTCCCCTTGAGGGATAGAGCATCCTCAACAGGCTATCGACCTGCCGAGTCAGGATTTTCTGTTGGCGAGACTCCGCTCCCACAAACTTGGCTCGAAGATTCTCCAGTTGATATTGGATTTTTTTGCGGGTGGTCCCCAATGCTCCAACCAGGGTGGGATCTACGGATTTCAAGGGTTCCTCCATGTCACCGAGGCGATTGGCGAATTCTCTTTCGAGCCGGTTGAACCTGGCACTGACCTCCTGGTTGACAGTACTCTCGACGATCTGTTTCAGCAGTGGCTGGCTCCCTTGAAACAGATCACCGAATTCAATCCGGTATTTGGCCATCAATTTTTGGATCTTTTTTTCAATCACCGTAATGCTGGCACGCGGAACGATCCGGGGCATGGCTCTCCCCAGGGCACTATAAAGCGGGGAGATCTGGGCATAGTAGGCGACCTCGGATGGACCGGCAATGTAGGCCAGCGTCGGAAGCAGGAAATCCTGCACAACGGGTCTGAAGAGCACGTTGGGACTCCATTGCTCCGGTGACTGCTCGATGACCGCCTGCAGATCGGGTAACACCGCGGTGTTCCCTTTCAGGGAAAAACCGTTGCTGGTCCCCACCACCCCCCTGCGTTTCCCCTCTTGCTCCCAAAAGAGAAAGCTTGTCTCTGCTTCCCCGCTGACTTGAGGGGGGTATCCGGCACGGGCCAACTGATGGTTGCGGCCTGTCAGGAGACGATCCAGTTGGAGCCAGTCCTCGGCGGCCTGTAGAAATAGCGGCTTGGCCACGTTCTTGAGAGTCGGATCCCGCGGATCCAGCAGGATGAGCCCGTACTCGGAAAAGAGGAAGGAAACGACTTCGGCGAACGCCTGCCCAAAGGTGTTCCCCTCCCGATATACCTGCTTCAATCGGGCGGCCAGCACGGGCTTGAATTCAGAGTCCGGCAATGCCTGCAGGAACTGGCAAAGGTGGTCTTGGATCGAAGAGTCAAAGGGAATGGGACCGACCGGCAGTCGATTCTCCTCTGATTTTTGAGCGAATTGGACCGATCTCAGAGTCGAGTCAGCCGCCAAGATCCACGTTCGACAGACTTCCTCAAGGTCGTGGTCCTCGGTGGCCATCCAGAATACGGGAACGGCCTCCACGCCGCGGCGGCAATAGGACTCGGCCAGTTTGATCGCCGTCAGGGCCTTGTAAATCGTATAGGCCGGACCGGTATACAAACCAACCTGCTGGCCGGTTACCACCGCCCCGCATTGGTCGCCGGCCATGCGGTCCAGGTTCTCCATGGTCTTGGCGGAAGCGCCCCAAAGGCGATTCTGGCGCTTGAGGGTCTTCACCAGGGCCGCTCGATGGGCCAGACGCGGCGGAGACGGATTCGCTTCCGGCAATCGGGCAGCCTCAAGGGAGGACGCCCTTGGGAAGAAGGGCTGAACCTTCTCAGTATGGTAGAGATAATCCAACAGGAGGGCTGGCGTTTTCGGAATTTTCTCGAAACTCAAACCCACCGACGTAGCCATGGTGTCTCCCCGTCAGTTGCGACTTGCCAGCCCGCATTTCTCACCGGGGGGCGCGATCATGGCGCAGGAATTTTTCCCTCAGCGCGTGCTCGCGAGCGAAGGGCGTAGCGGGGACACCATTCGAGCCAGCCTGTGCGCGCTGAGGGGAAAAGGACAAGCCAGGGCGCGCCCAGCGCAGTCTGTTCCCCGAAGACTCCAAACTAAGCGCCCCAAGATGTTAAAGATAAGCACTCTTCGACATTTTGCTCAGCGTCCTGGTGAGAAATGCGGGTTAGACAAGCCAGGGCGCGCCCAGCACCGTGTATAGCCGCAGGCCCTCAAAATAGGGCCAATAGCGTACTGACGATAAACAGTCTTTCATGATATATCCAGCGACCCGGTGAGAAATGCGGGCTATAGGAGGGGCCTGCGCTCCAGGGCGGCTTCTGGAAGCTGCTTCGGCTTGCTGGCACGGCGATTCTGGTATGCCGCCCCCACAAAGGCCCTGAAGAGCGGGTGGGAAACCAAGGGTTTGGACTTGAACTCCGGATGGAACTGGCAACCGACAAACCAGGGATGATTCTCGATTTCAACCACCTCCGCGAAGCTGTTGTCAGGGGAGTATCCCACCACCTTCATGCCATGGGCAGCCAGTGTCTCCTCATATTCCCTATTGAATTCGTAACGGTGGCGGTGGCGTTCCGATATCTCGGTCTGACCATAGGCCTGCATCGCCTGCGAGTTGGAATCGAGGATACAGGGATAGGCTCCCAATCGCATGGTGCCGCCCAGATCATCGACGCCTCTCAGTTCCCTCAACTTGTAAATGACGCGGTGGGGCGTAGCGGGGTTGAATTCGGAACTATGAGCCTCCTCCAGTCCGCAAGCATTGCGGGCAAATTCAATCACCGAGCACTGCATGCCCAGGCAAATGCCAAGAAACGGCACCTTCCTGGTTCGAGCAAAGGTGATGGCGCGAATCATTCCAGCGATTCCACGCTTGCCGAAGCCCCCGGGAACCAGAATCCCATCGAATGGAGTCAACTGTTCAGACCAGCCTTCTCCCTCGACACCTTCGGCTTCGATCCAATGTATTTCGGTCTTGAGACGGTGAAACAGCCCGGCGTGTATTAAGGCCTCCTTGAGGCTCTTATAGGATTCCTCGAATTCGACATACTTGCCCACCACGCCGATATTGACTGAATCCGAGGGATGCTTGATGCGCTTCACCAATTCCCGCCAACGGGTCATCTCGGAATCTCTGATCGGCATTTCCAATTGCTTGAGAATAATCTGGTCGAGACCCTCCGCGGCCAAGGTGAGGGGAACTTCGTAGACCGACTCTACGTCTCTGGCGGTGATTACGGCATCCTCCGCCACCGAACAAAAGAGAGCGATTTTTGCCTTCAGCGCCTTGGAGAGGAAACGTTCAGTCCTGCACAGGAGAATGTCGGGTTGAACGCCGATGGCTCTCAATTCCTTGACACTGTGCTGGGTCGGTTTGGTTTTGAGTTCCCCAGCGGCACTGATATAAGGAACCAGGGTCAGATGAACGAAAAGGGAGTTGGGGCGGCCGAGATCCTGTCGGAGCTGCCGGATAGCCTCCAGGAAGGGCAGTGACTCGATATCGCCGACGGTTCCGCCGATCTCGACAATGCTGACATCCACTTCGGTGGCCACCTTCTTTATGGCAGCCTTGATCTCGTTGGTGATATGGGGTATCACTTGAATCGTTTTCCCCAGATAATCCCCCCGCCGTTCCTTCTGAATCACCGATTCATAGATCCTGCCGGTGGTCAGGTTGTGGTCCCGAGTCAATTTGCTGTCGGTGAAGCGCTCGTAGTGACCCAGATCAAGGTCCGTTTCAGCTCCGTCGTCGGTGACGAATACCTCCCCATGCTGGTAGGGGCTCATGGTGCCGGGGTCCACGTTGAGGTAGGGATCGAACTTCTGCAGGCTGACTCGATAACCCCGACTTTCCAAAAGCCGGCCAATCGAGGCTGCCGCCAGCCCTTTTCCCAGAGATGAAACGACTCCACCGGTCACAAAGATGAATTTGGCCGCCATGCTGACTCCTTTCCTCGCAATTTGCCCCTACTAAGCCCGACTCTTTCTCGCCGTCTGCTCCACCCTGACTCCCGGGAGCTCACCTTGAGCAGCAAGCTCATTGATTCGAACCAGGTCTTCAGGCGTGTCCACCGCTACCCCCTGGTATTCGTGCTGCACCACCCGCACCCGATAACCGTTGTCCAAAAAACGCAGTTGTTCGAGGTCCTCCACCGCTTCCAACCAACAATCCGGCAGATCGGGCAGGATTTTCAGAAATGCCCTGCGGTAGGCATAGATTCCCAAATGCTTGAATACGGCTGGCCGCTCCCCTTTTCCAGGCCGTTCCCTCCTGGTGTAGGGTATGGAAGAGCGAGAAAAGTAGAGGGCATTCCCTTTGCGATCGGTGACCACCTTGACCACGTTGGGATCGGAAATCTCCTGAGCGCTGGCGACAGATTTTAGCGTCGAGATCATCAGACTCGGATCGGACCGGAACGGTTCGATAACGGCTTCGATGCATTTCGGATCCATCATTGGCTCGTCACCTTGAAGGTTGACGACCAGGTCGACCTCCAGATTCCTCCCCACCTCCGCCACCCTCTCGGTTCCCGATCGGTGTGCCCCGGAGGTCAGGCAGACCTTGCCTCCAAAGGCCTCAACCGCCCCCACGATTCGCTTGTCATCCGTGGCTACGATGACTTCGGCGATACCCTGTGCGGCCGATGCTCGCTCGTAGACATGCTGAATCATGGGTTTTCGGGCTATTTTTGCGAGGGGTTTTCCAGGGAAACGTGTCGACTGAAAACGGGCGGGGATGACAACAACAGCGTTCAGATCATTCTTGGTCAAAACCTGATCAGAGTCTAACGATGAGAGGCCCCTGGATGAAACCGGGCCTTTGGAAGGGTCACCTGTATCTTTGTTGAAAATCGGGTGGAGATCAAGTCCTAAATTAGTTGGTCCCGCACCTTAGGGCGGATCGCCAGTCCCGCAACTCCTGCGGGCCCCTGCAGCCGAACCCGTTTCGAGGCAGAGACACCTCTGGCAAAATGGCCTCAGCCGTTGCCGGTAATCCTCTCGCGGATACCCGCCTGTCAGGGCTCTTCTGTCCTTTACTTTTCCCCAGGCTTGGGTCAAAATGTGGCCGGGTTTCACGCTGAGAGATAATACACTCGGAAGCTTTCATGAGCTGGAGCGGTGCTCTATGAAAGGACGACCTTTTTTCACGGCTACCCCGGCTACCCACTGCCGCACCACTGCCGCAATGCTAGGCCTTGGATTGCTTCTCGGCAGTACTCCCTTGTCCTTGGGTCAAGGTAGCCTGTCGGGAGACTCCTCCTCGGAGAACGGATTTTCCTCGCTGAAAATCGACGTGGATCTGGTTCTGGTCAGCGCCACCGTTACCGATCACAGCCGCCGCTTTGTCACCGGCTTGGATAAACAACACTTCCGCATCTTTGAGGACAAGATCGAGCAGGAGATACGGCATTTCAGCAACGAGGATGTCCCGACCTCCATCGGACTGCTTTTCGATGTCAGCAGCAGCATGGGGGACAAGATTGCCCGTGCCAGAGACGCGGCCGTAGCCTTCCTGAAAACGAGCAACCCGGCCGATGAATACCTGTTGATTGCTTTCGCCGACCGACCTTCAGTCGAGGAGGACTTCACCTCCGACATCAGCGAGATTCAAAACCGCCTGGTTCACAAGAGAGCCAAGGGATCGACGACGCTTTACGACGCCATATACCTGGCACTGGAAAAGATGAAGCAGGCCAACCACTCCAAGAAAGCCATCCTGCTCATCACCGACGGCGAGGACACTCGCAGTCGCTATTCCTTGATCAATGTGCGAAATGCCGTCAAGGAAGCCGACGTGCAAATTTTTGCCATCGGCATTGTCAATTCCTACTATTCCGACTTGGCCCGCGGCCGCTCCGGGCGGGGAATTCTGGAACAGATCACCGAGATTACCGGGGGCCGGGCCTATTTCCCCAATTCGGTGTACGAGCTTGAGGACATCTGCACCAAGATCGCCATCGAGCTCAAGAACCAATATGTCCTGGGCTACTCCTCCACCAATCGAGCCAAGGATGGCCGCTGGCGCAAAATCAAAGTAAAAATGGATACCCCCAAAGGGCTCCATTCTCTATCGGTCCGGACCAAGAGCGGCTACTACGGCCCCCAGGGATGATCCGATGAATACGGCGGCGGGAAGAATCCTTCTGGCAGCGCTGCTGCTGCTCCTGAGCACCCAGGTCATGGCTCAGCGGCAGGACCGGACGGTCAAGGGCGACTATACGCTCAAGGTGGACGTGGACCTGAGACTGCTCCACGTCACGGTCTTCGACTGGAAGGAGCAGTTGGTGAAGGGGTTGAAGCAGCAGCATTTTGAAGTCTATGAAGACAAGATTCAGCAGGAGATCTCGCTCTTCAAGGTTGAGGACATCCCCGTGTCGCTGGGCTTGGTGATCGACAACAGCGGGAGCATGAGGACCAAGCGCAACCGGGTCAATCAGGCCGCCATCACCTTTGCCAAAACCAGCAATCCGGAAGACGAAATTTTTCTGATCAATTTCAATGACCAGGTTTACCTCGACCAGGATCTCACCCGTAGCCTCGACGATCTCACCGATGCCCTGGATCACATCGATGCCCAGGGCGGCACGGCCCTCTATGACGCTATTTACCTTTCTCTGGAGCACATTAGGGAGGGACAAGAAGAAAAGAAGGCCATATTGGTGATTACTGACGGGCAGGATCGCGACAGCCGTTACCGGTTCGACTCGGTGCTGGAATTGGCCCGGGAGTCCTACGCCAGCATTTACCTCATTGGACTATTCGACAAAAAATCGGAGCGAAGCCGGAAGCAGCGAAAAGCCGCCAGGCTCTTGAAAGAGCTCTCCGAGGAAACGGGGGGGAAGTACTTCTTTCCTGAATCCGTGGACGAAGTGCATGCGATCTGCACCGAGGTGGCTCACGAAATCCGCAATCAGTACACTTTGGGCTACAAGCCCACCAACTTGAGCCGGGACGGAACCTGGAGAGACGTCACCGTCAGAGTGATGGGATCTCCCAAGGGCAAGCGGAAGTGGATCGCCAGAACCAAACGCGGCTACTATGCCCCCACTGAAAGTTAGACTTCCTGGTTTAGATTGTGTGAGATGATTCGATGCGATACCGATTAGGGTTTTCCAAGCAGGCCAGGTTCCATCATTTGAGACTGATCAAAGGACTGATTCTAGCAATAGCGGTGGGTGGCTCGGCGATCGTCTTTCACACCTCCAACTATTCCAAGCCCATCGACGCCAAAAAAACCAACAAGTCCTGCATCTATTGTCACACCCAATATGGTTCCGAGGAATTGACCGAAGCCGGCAAATACTACCGCGACAAAGGGACCCTGGACGGCTACAAGAAGAAATAGCCGCTCGAACCCGGTAGCCTAGAAACTTTTGGAGCTATCCAGCAGGAGCGTCACCGGGCCGTCGTTGGTGGACCGAATCCTCATTGTTTCCCTGAAAACACCCGTTTGGACGCTGATCCGCTGCTGTCGAAACCGGTCGATGAAGGATTGGTAAAGACGATTGGCTGCTTCCGGCGCCGCCGCCATTGAGAACGAAGGTCGGCGTCCCTTCCGGCAGTCGCCATAGAGTGTGAACTGGGAAACGATCAACAGAGCCCCGCCAACCTCCTTCAACGACAGGTTCATTTTGCCGCTGTCATCCTCGAAAATCCTCAACCCCACGATTTTGTCCACCAGATAATCGGTGTCGGCCGGACCGTCGCCGTCCTTGACGGCAAGGTAGAGGAGCAATCCTCTGCCGATTTGCCCAACCTCCTCCTCACCGACCGTCACCGACGCTTCAAGAACACGCTGGACCACAACACGCATCGGGCCTTTCCCTCTCCTTGCGGTTACGAGAACGGAGCCTCGGCGAAATCGTTGACACCTCAAGGGGCCTCTTTTAGTATCACTCAAACTCACCTAATGCCAACCCGCATTTCTCACCGGGTCGCTGGAACCATGACTTGGATACATTATGAAAGACCGTTCAACTTTGATACCTTATTGGCCTTGTTTTGAGGGCATGCCGGTACAGACCGCACCCCGGTGAGAAATGCGGGCTGGCGTCGGGCCGGTTCCTAAGGCAAGTGGGGCACCATCATGGGAAGGATTCCGACCGGTCAAACCCGGCTTGGTCAATCGAGGCGTCGCTGGGAAGAGCAGACTCTCCATCCTTCCCGGAAACGATTTCCCCCGCGGCTTCCTGAGTTCACCAGCATCTCGGGACATCCCATCCAGGCTCTTTATGGCCCCGAAGACCTGGAAGACTTCGACCCCGATCAAGAAGTAGGATTCCCCGGCGAACCACCTTACACCCGGGGGATTCATCCCAGCATGTATCGCGGCCGGCTTTGGACCATGCGGCAATTCAGCGGCTTCGGTACCCCCCAGGACACCAACCAGCGCTTTCGTTACCTGCTCCAGCAAGGACAAACCGGCCTTTCGGTCGCTTTCGACCTGCCCACTCTCATGGGCCTGGACTCGGACCACCCGACGGCATCCGGAGAGATCGGCAATTGCGGCGTCGCCGTGGATACGCTGGCAGACATGGAAGTCCTTTTCAGGAACATCGACCTGGAGTCCATCAGCACCTCCATGACCATCAATTGCCCGGCCGCCGTCATCTGGGCCATGTATCTGGCCCACGCCGAGAAAAGCGGCTATCGTTGGGCCAGGCTTCGGGGCACGCTTCAGAACGACATCCTGAAGGAATACATTGCCCAGAAAGAGTGGATCTATCCTCCTCATCCCTCCATGCGACTGGTTACCGACACCATTGCGTTCGCAGCCGGGAACGTCCCCCAATGGAACAGCGTCTCGATCAGCGGTTATCACATCAGAGAAGCCGGTTCCACGGCCCAGCAGGAATTGGCCTTCACACTGCGCGACGGCATCGAGTACGTCGAGGCGGCCGTTCGGTCCGGACTGGAGGTCGACGATTTCGCACCCCGGCTTTCCTTCTTTTTCAATGCCCACAACGATTTCTTCGAAGAAATCGCCAAGTACCGAGCAGCTCGCAAGGTCTGGTACCGGGTGATGAAGGAGCGCTTTCATTGTCAAGATCCGCGATCCTGCATGCTCCGATTTCATACCCAGACAGCGGGATGTTCCCTGACGGCTCAACAACCCCACAACAACATCGTGCGCACCGCCATCCAGGCTTTGGCAGCCATTTTGGGCGGGACCCAATCCCTGCACACCAACTCCATGGACGAAACCTTCGCCTTGCCCACTGAGGAGGCCGCCACCATCGCTCTCAGAAGTCAGCAGATCCTGGCCACCGAAAGCGAGGTCGCAAACACGGTCGACCCCCTGGCCGGATCCTATTTCGTCGAGAAGCTGACGCTTGAATTGGAAAAGGGCTGTTGGGATTATTTCGAAAAAATTGACGCCATGGGAGGGATGATCGCGGCTATTGAGCGCTGCTATCCTCAGAAGGAAATTCTGGACGCCGCCTATCGGTATCAACAGGCGGTGGAACGGGGTGAGAAGGTCATTGTGGGTGTGAACCAGTTCGTCATCGAAGAAGAACAACGGATTGACACCCTCACCATCGAGTCCGGGGTGGCCGACAGACAACTGGAAAGCCTCCGGCGTGTCAAGGCCGGCCGGGACGCCGGGACCGTGCAACGGTCATTGGCCCAGCTGGGCCGGGCCGCTGCCACCGATGGGAACCTCATGCCTTTCCTCCTGTCTTGCGTCAAGGCTTACGCAACCCTGGGAGAAGTCTGCGAGGAGCTGAGACAGGTGTTCGGCACCTATGAAGAGCCCATTTTTTAGGTCGAATCGGCAGCAGCCGGCACGGAAGGGGAATTGAGACCTTGATGTTCGAGCACAACCAGTTGCGCAGCCATGAGTGAGCAGCCCATCCGAGTCCTGGTCGCCAAGCCCGGCCTGGACGGCCACGACCGCGGCGCCAAGATTATCGCCCGGGCTCTTCGAGACGCCGGCATGGAAGTGATTTACAGCGGTCTTCGCCAGTCCCCCGAGCAGATCGTCAACGCGGCCCAGCAGGAGGACGTGGACTGCATCGGACTCTCGATTCTCTCCGGGGCTCACAATGTGATTCTTCCGCGCATCACCCAGCTGTTGCGGGAAAGGAAGCTGGAGGACGTCCTGGTGGTTGCCGGGGGCATTATTCCCGACCAGGACATCCCCGGGCTGAAGGATTGCGGTATCTCTGAAATCTTCCTGCCCGGGACCTCAACCCAAACCATCATCACATACATCAGCCAAAAATGCCGGGCGGCCCCGGACTAGGGCCGCATCGCTGACCAATAGTAGGAAACGTCGCTCTCGATCCACGCAATTGCACGAAGCACAAAAAGAAATCCACGAAGGGACACGAAGTCACACCAGGGGCACAAGATTGCAGAAGCATTTTGCTGCTGCTTGTCGTTGAAGGAGGTCCATCTGTCTTCGTGTCTATTCGTGTCCATTCGTGGTTCGTCTTCATGAACGATCGGCCGTTTTTCCTCGAATGATCCGCACACCAAGGCGGGGACCGGACTTGTCTGGAACACCCCTGTTTCATCCCGTATGATCCGCCGCGTCGAAGGGGACGGGGGGGCCACTAAAACCGCACGCGGGTCAAGAACCCCGCGGAAGAACAGCAACCCTTTTTCAAACCCCACCATCGCAGTCGAAGGGTTGACCCCTGGAATTCCGGTCTGTAGAATCCCGGAATAGGTGTTCGGCAGGAGATTTCCAGCAATGAAGATGGATGGACAGGCGCGCAGGCTCTGGTTTTTCCTGGGGGTGCTTCTCTTGGGCACATCCCTCCCGCCGAATCAGATCCGCGCTCAAAACCTCCCGGTCAATCCAACGCTCAAGAAGAAGATCAGGGCCGACATCGACAACCTGGTGGTAAATGTTGAACTCGTCAATGTCCTGTTCACTGTCACCGATCGCAAGGGACGGCTGGTCACAGATCTGCAAAAACCCAACTTCAAGCTATTTGAAGACAACAAACAGCAGGAGATAACCAACTTCTCCCGAGAAACCGACCTGCCATTGACCGTCGCCGTGCTGATTGACACCAGCACCAGCATTAGCGAGCGTTTCAAGTTCGAGCAGGAGGCAGCAATCGAATTTCTTTACCAGACCTTGAGGCCGCGCAAGGACAAGGCTCTGCTGATCACATTCGACTCGGCCATTGAGCTGGTGCAGGACTTTACCGACGATCCCCAAGTGCTGGCGCAGTCGATTCGACGCGTCCGACCCGGCGGAGGCACCAAGCTGCTGGACAGTATCTTCCTCACTTGCCAGGAAAAGCTCAAAGCCGAACCGGGCAGCACGCGAAAAATCATCATTCTCATCAGCGATGGAGATGACAACCTCAGCATACAAAACCTGGCCTCCACGCTGGAGATGGTTCACCGGTCGGACGTCTCGATTTATGCCGTCAGCACCAACTCCAGCGGTTTCTTCAGCATCAAGGCGCCCAAGTCCGACAAGCTCCTTCGGCGCCTGGCCCGGGAAACGGGAGGGCGGGCCTTCTTCCCGTTCAAATCGGAGGAATTGAGCGAAAGCTTCGCCGATATCGGCAGCGAACTTCGAAGCCAATACTCTCTCGCCTATCGCTCCTCAAATTACCGAAGGGACGGCTCGTTTCGTTCCATCAAGATCAAGACCGATCGCAAGAGGCTGAAAGTGAAATCCCGCAAGGGATATTACGCCTCCCGGAGTCCCAGCTAGCTTGGAGTCCTGCCCGCGGCCCCATCGCCTTCCCCCGCCAAAGAGCCGGATCGTCGGGAAAATTCTCGGTCCACTGTCTGACGCCCCGCCGACGGTTTCCTCATGCAGGGCGGCTTCCTTGCACCAACCCAGGGAACCTGCTATGTCGGACCATCCTGTCAACTCATACCGCTCGCCGTTGAGCCGGCTGTTGGAACTGTGCTCCGGTTTCGAGCTCACCCAAGACACAAAAGACCAATGATCGGTTTCAGCCCGGTGGATTGGACCATCATCATCGCCTACCTGGTTGCCACCATGGCCGCGGGTCTGGCCATGCGCCGATACGTCGGCAGAGTCGAGGACTTCATCCTGGCCGGGCGCGGCATGGATGTCTATCTGGGAGTGGCCTCCCTGGCGGCAACCGAGTTCGGGATCATCACCGCCATGTATACGGCCGAACTGGGATACAAGAACGGTTTCGCGGGCGCCACCCCGGGGATCCTGATGGCTGTCGCAATGCTGGTGGTCGGGCTCACCGGTTTCGTCATCAAGCCTCTGCGAGATTCCGGGGTCTACACCATTCCGGAATTGCTGGACCGGCGATTCGGCCCTCGCGTCCGCTGGCTGGCCGGCCTGGTGATTGTCCTGGGCGGAGTCCTCAACATGGGGGTCTTCTTTCGAGCCGGCGGCGAGTTTTTGGTGATCATGACCGGCATTCCCCAAGGCTATCTGGAAGTCACCATGACGGTTCTGGTGATTCTGGTACTGATCTACACGGTGCTGGGGGGGATGCTCTCGGTCCTGATCACGGACTACCTGCAGTTTCTGGTGATGGGTATCGGCCTGGTCATCGTTTCCCTATTGGTGGCGATCCACGTGGGATGGGAGCAGGTGGTGTCGGCCGTTGAAAAAGAGCACGGGCCGGGGGGGTTCAACCCGTTTACCAGCGAGGGAATGGGCCCGGCCTACGTTGCCTGGCAGGCCCTCAATCAACTGGCCGTGGTCGTCACTTGGCAAACCGTCATTCAGCGTGTTCTATCGGCCCGCGACAGTTGGACTGCCCGCCGGGTGTATATCCGAACCAGCTTCTATTTCGTGGGGCGCTTCCTGATCCCTGCCTTTTGGGGTATGGCCGCCCTGGCCGTTCTGGGAACCGATCACCCCCCGTCGGCCTCGCTGCAAGCCATGCCCACCTTCCTGGCATCGCTGCTCCCCACGGGACTGGTGGGACTGGTCATTGCGGCCATGTTGGCCGCCGAGATGTCGACCGATTCCAGCTATCTGTTGACCTGGAGCAGCATCCTTTACAACGACCTGATCTGCTCTGTCCGCCGGCAACCATTCAGCGAGAAATCGGGACTGCTCCTGAACCGATGCATCGTCGTGGGCATTGCCGGATTCCTGCTGCTCTATGGACTCTGGTATCAACCTCCCGGTAGAGTCTGGGACTACTTGTCCATCACGGCCAACATCTACCTGTCCAGCATCTTTGTGCTGCTGGTGGCTTGCTGTTACTGGAAGGGCGCCCGTGCCGCAGGCGGGATGGGCGCCATCGTAGGAGGAGCGCTGCCTCCGCTGGCGTTCCTGCTGCTCAGCCAAATCCAGTTTCCGGCGGTTGAAAGCAGCCAACCTTTCGGCCTTTGGTCAACGGCCGCGCAGTGGTTGAGCCAAAGCGAGGTCAGCGGATTGCTCTCCTTCACCTTTGCTGCCAGCGGCATGATTCTGGGATCGTGGATGGCCCGCAGAAGGGAACGAAACCAACTAAACTGATGCTCCCCTCCCATCCCGTTTGGTTTTGCCTGACATGGCTCTGTATCCTGTGGTATGGATTTCTTGTGTTCTACGTCGGTTGGAAGGGACTGGGCGATATCCGTCGGCTTCTTGCCAATCTGAAGAACAGGGACAAGTAGTGTGGCAATCCGGTTGGGATGGAGGTGCGGCCTTGGACTCGGTCTGTCCTGGTTGATGGTCTCCGAAAGCTGCCTGTGGCAAGCCCCCCAAGCCAGGCAGGAATCGGCAGCACCTGCCCGGCAGGAGCGGCAGCCGTCACCCTCGAACCGGATTGAGCTCGGCAATCGACTGGACATCAATTCCGCCGGGCGCAGGGAACTGGAATCGCTGCCGGGTGTCGGGCCCGTGCTGGCTCGACGAATTCTGGAGTTCCGCGCCAAGAATCCCCCCTTCCGGAGAGTGGAGGAAATCCTGATCATTCGGGGAATCGGTCGTCGCAAGTTCGAGGCCTTGCGCGGGCGGATCCGAGTGGCGGCTTCCACCGACCCAATACCCAGGCCCCCCTGCTCTTCCTCTGCAGAAGGCTCAAGATGAAGACTGCCATCCCGCCTCACAGCCCCCTGCCTCGGGGGTTTCACCCCTACCTGGCTCAATGGTTCCGCCAGCACTTCGTTGCCCCCTCCCCCGCCCAAAAGAGAGGTTGGGGCCCGGTGATGGCCGGCAGAGATACCCTGATCGCCGCCCCCACCGGATCGGGCAAGACCTTGGCCGCATTCCTCTGGTCCCTGAACCAGCTGGTGCGGGCCGCCTTGAAGGGCCAACTTGAAGACCGTACCTACGTGGTTTACGTGTCGCCGCTGAAGGCACTCGGAAACGATATCCACAAGAACTTGCAGGTCCCCATGGCGGAAATCGGACGCATCGCCCAACAACAGGGCGAGGCTCCGTTGGGAATTCGGGTGGCGGTACGCTCAGGAGACACTCCCAACAGCGAACGACAGTCGATGCTCCGTCGCCCGCCCCATATCCTGATAACGACTCCCGAGTCGCTCTATATTCTACTCACGGCCAAAGGGAGCCGCGGCTACCTGGCGGGAGCCGGAACGGTAATCGTGGACGAAATCCATGCCGTGGCGGGAGACAAGCGCGGATCTCACCTGGCCTTGTCCCTGGAACGCCTGGACCATCTGGCCGGCCGGCGCCTGCAGAGGATCGGCCTCAGCGCCACTCAGAAACCTGTGGCTGCCATCGCCAGCCTTCTGGTAGGCACTCCGGGCCTCAGGCCCAAGGGTCGGGTAGCCTGCTCGATTGTGGACGTCGGCCACCAGCGGGATCTTGAGTTATCCATTGCCATTCCCGACCTGGAGTTTGGTCCCATTGCGACTCTGGAGCTTTGGGAAGCCGTCTATGAGCGTATTGCCACCGAAGTTCGGGCTCATCGGTCGACCCTGGTCTTTGTCCACACCCGCCGCCTGGCGGAACGAGTTGCCCACAAGTTGAGTCAGCGCCTGGGGGAAGATCAGGTCGCCACCCACCACGGCAGTCTGTCCAAGGAGAGCCGCCTGGCGGCGGAACAGCAACTGAAGTCCGGCGGCATCGCGGTGGTTGTGGCCACGGCCTCGCTGGAACTGGGCATCGACATCGGCCACGTCGACCTCGTCTGCCATATCGGGGCTCCCCGCTCCATTGCCAGCTTGCTGCAGAGAATCGGCCGCTCCGGACACGGCCTGGATACCATCCCCAAAGGTCTCCTCTTCCCCCTCACCCGGGACGAGCTGCTGCAAACCGCTGCGGCCGTGCGGGCTGTCCGCGCCGGAGAGCTGGATCGGATCCACATCCCCGAAAAGCCTCTGGACATCCTGGCTCAGCAGATGGTCGCCACCGTCGCCAGCGGAGAGATCGCCGAGCAGGACCTGTGGGAATTGTGTCGCAAAGCCTTCCCTTATCGCCACTTGACCCCCGGCGAGTTTGCAGAGGTGGTGGAGATTCTTTCCGAAGGGATCGCGACCCGCCGCGGCCGAGGCTCGGCCTACCTGCACCGCGATGGCGTCCACCACCGGCTGAGGCCTCGCAGAAACGCCTCCCTGGCCGCCATCACCGGTGGGGGAGCCATCCCCGATACGGCAGATTACGACGTCATCCAGGAACCTGCCGGGATTTCCGTAGGCCGGGTCAATGAGGACTTTGCGATCGAAAGCATGGCCGGAGATATCTTTCTCCTCGGCAACCAGTCCTGGCGCATCCGTCGCGTGGAATCGGGCAAGCTCCGCGTCGAAGACGCTCAGGGCGCAGCACCCACCATCCCCTTCTGGCTGGGGGAAGCTCCGGCACGCACGGCAGAATTGTCCGGAGCAGTTTCGGAGCTCCGCCACAGGGTCACGGAGCGACTGGGTCGGGAACCAGTCTCAGCCGTCGACTGGTTGTCCCGGGAGTGTGGATTGGATCGGTCCGGCGCTGAACAACTGGTCGCATATATAACCCAGACCCGGGCCGTCCTGGGAGAAGTTCCAACCCAACAAACCGTAGTGGCCGAGCGCTTCTTCGACGAATCGGGCGGCATGCAACTGGTCCTGCACGCCCCTTTTGGAGGCCGCATCAACCGAGCCTGGGGGCTGGCCCTGAGAAAGCGGTTTTGCGTCTCCTTCAACTTTGAGCTACAAGCGGCAGCCACCGACGACGGGGTGGTGATATCCCTGGGAGAACAACACAGCTTTCCCCTGCAGAGTGTCGCCTCCATGGTGCGACCCGATCGAACCGAACGAGACCTGATCCAGGCGGTGTTGGCCTCTCCCATGTTCGGAAATCGCTGGCGCTGGAACGCCACCCGTTTTTTGGCCTTGCAGCGGTTCCAGCATGGACGCCGGGTGCCGATGCCGATTCAGCGGATGCGAGCAGAGGATTTGCTGGCCGCCGTTTTTCCGGCCCAGTTGGCCTGTCAGGACAACGCCCCCGGTCCGGTGGAGCCGGTCGACCACCCGCTGGTAAACCAGACGCTGCACGACTGCCTGCACGAGCCGCTGGATCTGGAAGGCTTCCTGGAGGTCCTTCGCCGCCTGGAGTCGGGAGAAATCGGTTTCGTGGGGCGCGACACACCCGCCCCCTCACCCATGTCCCACGAGATCCTCAACGCCAACCCCTATGCCTTCCTGGATGACGCGCCCCTGGAGGAACGACGGGCGCGGGCTGTTTCACTGCGACGGATGGAGACCGACCCCATCCAGGCCGATCCTATCCTGGATCCCGAGGTGGTTGAGGGGGTGGTCTCGGAATTGTGGCCGGATATCAGGGACCGTGAAGAACTGCACGACCTCCTCCTCAATCTGGTCATCTTGCCGTCCGATGCCGTTGGTTCCTGGCAGGGATTCATGAATGAGCTGATCGAATCCGGCCGCGCGGGAAAGGTGGCTTGGACCGCTCCGACGGGATCGCGCCAGCAAGCCTATGTCGCTGCCGAGCGGCTGGCCTGGCTCAAGCGAGTGGTTTCCGACGTCGGCGTGGACCCGGCATTCGAGCGCCGATTCGTGGATTCCGGGACGGGTTCGTCTCTGCTGCCGGCGACTTCGCTGACCACAAGCAGACTCCCCAAAACCTCCGAGGATGTCACTGCCTTCCTGGTGCGAGAATGGCTCGAATGCCTGGGACCGGCAACAGCGGCGGAACTGGCCGACCGACTCGGCCTGACCCGCCCGGTGGTCCAACTCGCCATGGTGACCCTGGAGGCCGGCGGCACCATTCTGCGGGGTCGTTTCCGCGCCAGTCCCGGTCTGCCCGCACCGAACCATCCTCCTTCCTCTGCGGTCACAGCGATTTCAGACGCGTCCAGCGCAACAGGCTCCCTCTCCTCCGACCCTCCGGGTCCCGACACCGAGTGGTGCGAACGCAGGATCCTGGCAAGGATCCACCGCTTGACGCTCGGTCGGTTGCGGCGGGAAATCGAGCCGGCCGGCACCGCCGAATTCATCCGCTACCTGCTGCACTGGCAGCACCTGGAAGACGGAACTCAGCTCCATGGTCGAGAGGGTCTGCTGAAGGTTCTGCAACAACTGCAGGGTCTGGAGCTTCCGGCAACGGCCTGGGAGCGCGACATACTGCCCAAGAGGATTGTCGACTATCGACCCGAGGACCTGGAAGCCCTGTGTCTGTCCGGCATGGTGGCCTGGGGCCGGTTGAGATTCTCTTCGCCCCCCTCATTGGACCGGGAGGGATCTTCAGTCGGAGCCATTCAGGGTCGGACCAAACCCGGTCGCTCGGCCCCTCTGGCCTTTTTCACACGACAGGACTCCTCCTGGTTGCTGGAGTCGAGACCCCTCTGCATGGAAGAAATTCCAGGGTTGTCTCCGGCGGCTGTGGAGGTGGCCAACACCCTCCGCCAATGGGGAGCCTGTTTCCTGGCAGACATTTCCAGAAGCACCGGGCGGCTGGCCGCGGAAGTCGAGGACGCTCTGTGGGAGTTGGTGAGCCGCGGTCTGGTCACCGGAGACGGGATGGCCGGGCTGAGGGTTCTGTTGCTCCCGCATCAGAAGCGGCGCAGACCGGAGCACCGATTGAGAGTCATACGTGGAGGTAACGCCCCGGGTCGACTGCTGCCGCTGGGACGATGGTCGCTATTGCAGCCGCAGCGCCCCCACCTTCCGGACAATCTGCCCGGTGACCTGCCCCGACCGGACGAGCCCGGCCGCCGGATGGCGGCTCCCCGTCAGGATCCCGACGAATTCGCAAGCCGGATGGCCAACCAGCTTCTGCGCCGCTACGGCATCGTCATACGGGAGCTGTTGACCCGCGAAGCTCATGCACCCCGATGGAGAACCCTGCTGAGGGTTTACCGGAGGATGGAGGCTCGGGGTGAAATTCGCGGAGGGCGATTCGTGAGCGCCTTTGGGGGAGAACAGTTCGCCCTCCCCGAGGCAGTGGACACCCTGCGGGCGCTTCGGCGCGGTCGGACACCACAAAACGATACGGTGCTGGTCTCCGCGGCAGACCCCCTGAACCTGGCAGGGATCCTCACTCCCGGGGCTCGAGTGTCTTCTTATTCCCATCAGTGGATTGCCATCCGGGAGGGCCTGCCGGTTGAAGTGGGGGAACTGGGAGAGGTCCTGAGCCGACTGCAACCCAAGCGGCCTTCCGGCACCGAGCCCGTAAAGACCCGCTCAGGCCCTCGCTCTACCGGCAAGGGACATCGGCCATGACTCTATTCGAAACCACCGCCTTACTGGTCAGCCTGGCGGCCATTTTCGGCTACCTGAACCACCGCTTCGTAAGGCTGCCGACCACCATCGGACTCATGTCGTTTTCGCTGCTGCTATCCCTGGTTCTGGTTCTTGGGGACCTGGTGGGCTGGGACTGGGGGCGTGAGGCCGCGCGAATCGTTGAAGGCATTGATTTCAATCAGACCCTCATGCAGGGAATGCTGAGCTTCCTTCTCTTCGCCGGGGCTCTGCACCTCAACCTGGAAGATCTGATGCAGCACAAGTGGACCATCGGCGTGCTGGCAACCCTGGGGGTGGCCATGTCCACCCTGCTGGTGGGCGGTCTCATGGCCGCGGTTCTGGAATGGACCGGTACCCCCTTGCCCCTGATCTACTGCTTTGTGCTGGGCGCCATCGTCTCGCCTACCGATCCCATCGCCGTCATGAGCCTGCTCAAACAGGCCAAGGCGCCCCGGGCATTGGAAACCAAGATCGCCGGGGAATCCCTCTTTAATGACGGCGTCGGGATCGTCCTCTTTCTGGTTCTGTATCAAATATCCATGGACCAACAGTCCTTCCGCTTTCTAGACGCCGCCGGCCTGCTTTTGCGGGAAGCTGCCGGTGGCACCTTGTTGGGATTGGCCTTGGGCTGGGTCACCTACTCCCTCCTCAAAACCATTGACAATTACCAGATCGAAGTGCTGCTCACCCTGGCCTTCGTGACCGGAGGCTACAGCCTGGCCTCCAGCCTCCATCTGTCCGGGCCGCTGGCAGTCGTGGCCGGGGGTCTGTTGATTGGAAACCAGGGACGGCATTTTGCCATGACCGATACCACTCGCCGCCACCTGGACACTTTCTGGGAGTTGGTCGACGAAATCCTCAATGCCATCCTGTTCGTGCTGATCGGCCTTGAAATCCTGGTCCTGACTTTCCGTCTCGATTTTCTGCTGGCCGGGGCATTGACCATCCCGGTGGTGCTCCTGGCGCGGTTGATCAGCGTGGGCATTCCCGTGAGCCTGTTCCGCCTGCGGAAGGAATTCAGCCCGCACGTGGTCAAGATTCTCACCTGGGGAGGCTTGCGCGGGGGCATCTCGGTGGCCCTGGCGCTTTCCCTGCCCGAGAGTCCTCAACGGGAGCTGATTCTGGTCCTGACCTACGGGGTGGTGGTGTTCTCCATTCTGGTCCAGGGACTCACCCTCCCCACCCTGCTGCGCAAAATGCTCCCCCCGGAGGTCTCGGCAGGTTAACCCACAAGTCTTGCCGGGTGGCTGGGTACAGGACGAAAAAGTGCTTGTCTTCGGCATCCTGGAGGGCCTGGTTTGGAGCCCTCAGGCCCCGACCGTGCTGGGCGCGCCCTGGTCGGTCTTCTCCTCTTTCCACACCAGTGCAGCCCCCGGTGAGAATGCGTAGGAACCGTCCTTGCCGGCGATCCGGTGCTACATTGGAAACGGTTCTTGGGGTTCGCCAACCCGGCCGAACCGCACTCGGTCCACAGGACAAAAATGTTGAAACCAGCCGCCAGAGGCCAGCGTTGTTAAGTTTGATCTCGTGGCGGCCAAGCATCCTGGAAAGGTAAAAATCCATGACACTGCAACGTAAGCCGGTTCTCCTGGTCGTCGGGATTCTCATCCTGACAGTTCTGGGCTTCTTGGTGTGGGGAGAGGGGGAGGTCGACCCCGCCGAAAAGTACCTGAAGGTTGAAGTACAACGTGGCGATGTCCGGAGAACCGTTACCTCGACCGGAACGCTCCAAGCAGTAGTCACCGTTCAGGTCGGCAGTCAGGTCTCCGGCCGCATCCAGGAATTGCATGCGGATTTCAACAGTGTGGTCAAGAAAGGACAAACCCTGGCCATCATCGACCCCGCCAACTTCGAGGCCCAGCGGGATCGTGCCGCCGCTTCCCTGGCCACGGCGGAAGCCTCGGTCAAGAACGCGGAGGCCAATCTGGTCAACCGCCAAGCCGAACTCCTGAGCTCCAAGGCCAATCTTCTGGTGGCACGGGTGGACCATCAGGAAGCGGGCCGGCAACTGCGAAGAGCCAAAGGACTGTTTGAGGACGGTCTGATTCCCGAGCGGGACCTGGAAACGGCCCAAGCCGGCGTGGACCAATCCGCCGCACGGCTGCAACAGGCCGAGGCTCAGATCAGCCAAATCAAGGCGTCCATTCGATCCGCAGCCGCTCAAAAAGAACAGGTTCAGGCCAACGTCAAACAGGCCAAGGCCGAACTGAAGATGGCTCAGATAAACCTTTATTATACGAACATCATCTCTCCCATTGACGGGGTGGTGATCGAACGCAACGTGGACATCGGCCAAACGGTGGCAGCCAGCTTCCAGGCACCGATCTTGTTCCTGATCGCCAACGATCTGGCGAAAATGCAGGTGATTGCTCAAATCGATGAGGCCGACATCGGAGCCATTTCCGAACAGGCCGAGGTGGGATTCACGGTTGACGCTTTCCCCGGACAAAACTTTCAGGGGAAAATCTCCGAGATTCGTCTCAGTTCCAAGCTGCCGGGCTCGAGCAGCACCGGCGCCCAGCAGGCCGGCGGGTCCACCAACGTGGTGGTTTACAACGTCATGATCGACGTCGACAACCTCCAGTTGAAGCTGCGGCCCGCCATGACGGCCACCGTCAACTTCACCGTGGCCAGCGCGGAGGATGTCCTGAAGGTCGCCAACGTCGCTCTGCGATTCCAACCGTCAGACAAGAGCCCCGAGGAGATTCGAGCAATGCTCCGAGACGGCGAACCCGTACCCGGGGATGACTCGGCCGAATCCCGCCGCCCCGATGGCCCGGCGGCCCAAGCGGACACCGGTGGACAGCGAGGCAAGGACCCGGAACGGATGCAAGCCATGAGAGCGCGACTAGCTCAGTCGGGCGGGGGCAGGTCCGCAGGAGGGCGCGGTATGGATCCTGAGCGGATGCGCGCCATGAGGGCGCGGATGGCCCGGTCGGGTGGAGGTGGACCCTTGGGGGGCGGAGGGAGAGGTCGCCCGGGAGCGGGACGGAGCAGACCAGCCGGCTCCGGCGCCGAGACCGTCATTGCACCCTCTAACACGACCCAGTATGGCATCAGTCCCGGCTTGAAGATTCGATTTCCTCAGGCAGAGAAGATCCGATCTCGAACCGGCCTGTTGTGGGTACTCGATTCGGAGGGTCATCCGGAGCCTCGGCGAGTCCGCTTCGGTATCACGGACGGCCGGGAGACGGCCGTTCTCAACGGGGATCTCGAGGAAGGAGAACAAGTCGTTAGCGGGGAGCTGGCCACCGAGGTCAGAGCCAGCAGTACATCCTCTCCCTTCGGCAGCCTGTTCGGTAGACGGCGTGCGCCCCAACGAAGTCAGCAGCGAAGTCAGAGAAGCGGGGGCCGCTAGTCCATGCAAAATCTCATCAACCCTGTTGCGGAAGGTGCGTCTTCACCGGACCTGGATCCGGCCGCCGTGATCGCATTGCAGGATGTGTGGAAGATTTACGATACGGGAGAGATTCGGGTGGAGGCAATGCGAGGGGTTTCCCTCGAGATTGCTCGCGGGGAATTCGTGGCCATTATGGGAGCCTCGGGGTCGGGAAAGTCCACCATGCTGAATATTCTGGGCTGCCTGGATCATCCCACCCGCGGTGTCTATCGCCTGGACGGTATTGACGTCTCCACCTTTTCCCCCTCCCAAAGAGCCGATATTCGCAATCAGAACATCGGTTTCATCTTCCAGACCTTCAATCTGTTGAGCCGGACCTCCGTCTGGGAAAACGTGGAAGCCCCCATGCTCTATTCCGGGACGTCGAAGGCCGAGCGCACCCGGCGCATCGAGCAGGCCTTGAGCGTGGTCGGACTTTCTGAAAAAGCCAAGGCGTTGCCCAATCAGCTATCGGGAGGACAGCAACAAAGAGTGGCTGCAGCCCGGGCTCTGGTCAACCAACCCTCCATCCTTCTGGCCGATGAACCCACGGGCAATTTGGACTCGGTCACTTCGAAAGAGATCATGACCTTTCTCCAGAGCCTGAACTCTGAGAAAGGGATCACCTTGGTCATGGTCACTCACGAACAGGAGATCGCCGGCTACGCATCACGACAAATACACATGAGGGACGGTCAGATCCTGAGGGACGTGAGGACCTGACGGCACGCTCACAGGGTGTCGGCCCAGGTGGAACACAGTCCATAACCGGAGTACTGAAATGAACTACTGGATGATCCTGAAAATATCGCTCAAGGCCCTGAGCCGGAACAAAATTCGCTCGGCTTTGACCATGCTGGGAATCATCATCGGCATAGCAGCAGTGATTGCCATGGTGAGTCTCGGCCAGGGTGCGCAGCGCCAGATTCAGGAAGAAATCGCCAGCCTGGGCGACAACACCGTTTGGGTGAGGGCGGGCAGTCGCCGTTCCTGGGGGGTCCGGAGTGCCTCCGGAACGATGAACACTCTGAAAGCCACCGACTTCGAGGCCATGTTGAGCGAGTGCCCTGCGGTCAAGGCGGTCAGTCCCAGCTCCAGGTCGATGGCCCAGGTGGTGTTTGGAAACCAGAACTGGAATACCCGGATCGAGGGATATAACGAGCTGTATCCGGAAATGCGAAACTGGACCATTTCCCAGGGCAGCTTCTTCGACAATAGTCACGTCAAGGCAGCCGCCCGGGTGGCCGTGCTGGGCAACACCGTTTGGACGGAACTGTTTTCCGGCAGCGATCCGGTTGGACAAACCATCCGGGTCAAGAACCTGTCTTTTCAGGTGGTCGGAGTGTTCAAGGCAAAGGGGTACAACTCCTGGGGCCGCGATCAGGATGATATCATCATCGTACCCTACACCACCGTGCAGAAGAAGTTCCTGGGGGGAGCGCTCCATGTCGAGTCCGGATTGGTCCAGGCTGTCAATGCCAGGGCAACCTATGCCGCCGAAGAACAGATCAGGGCGCTGCTCCGCCAGCGGCACCGCCTGGGGCCTTTCCAGGACGACGATTTCATGGTGCGCAACCTCAGCGAAATCGGAGAAGCTGCGGAATCAACCAACCGAATGATGGGTTTGTTGTTGAGCGGCATTGCCGCCATTTCGCTGCTTGTGGGCGGAATCGGCATCATGAACATCATGCTGGTGGCCGTCTCGGAGCGAACCCGAGAAATCGGTATCCGGATGGCCATCGGCGCCCGACCGAGTCATGTGCGCGTTCAGTTCCTCTCGGAATCGATCGTCCTATGCCTGGTGGGTGGCATCCTGGGTCTACTGGCAGGAGTGGGTATCTCTTGGGCAATCGCTCAATTGGTCGGCTGGCCCACGATAGTCTCGCTCGATTCCGTCGCCATCTCCATGCTCTTCTCCGCGTCCATCGGAATTTTCTTCGGCTACTACCCCGCCCACAAAGCGGCCGCTTTGGATCCCATAGAAGCCCTTCGCTACGAGTAGTTCCAGCGATTCGGCCGGATGCCGGGGCACGGGATTTTTGAATGATAGTCCCCCGGGCGCCAGCCCGGGGTTCGAGTAAGCCGCGCATGCGGCGGCAGCAGGGTGCCGTGGGCGTGAGCCCATGGAATCAGGAAACCGCATTCCCCGAGCCGCGTAGGCGGCGGCAATCATCCCTGGTGTTTGATCTCAAACCAGCTCGGGCGCCAGCCCGGGGTTCGAGCCAAGCCGCAAAGCGGCGTCCGCATAGTGCCGTGGGCGTGAGCCGGGCGCAGGCCATTGGAATGCTGCAAGATGCTGAAGAAAAACACTTTCCCAGCCGATGCCCAGCTCCCCCGGTGAGAAATGCAGGCTAGAGATTCTCGAAAAAGCGGTGGTCGGTAACGTAGGTAAATCCGTCGGGGATCTCCCGAATGTAGAGTTCAGCCTTGAGCGCCTGGACGCATCCATCGACCAGGACTTCGTCCAGGGGCCGTTGCTTGTCCTTGGCCTTTTGGTTGGCTTTCTCCCAGGCAAGTTGGGTCAATTTGAAAATACCGTTGCAAGTGGTTCGTCCGTTGTGGACCTTCCCGGCACACATATGAAAGTTTCCCTCGGCCTCCGCCGAGCTTTCCATCGATAGGGAGTAACGCTTCTCTAAAAATTGAAATTCCTTTTTCATCGGTACCTCGGGCAGGTGCTGTGCCCCGATATCAGTGGTTTGCGGATGGAAGTTTAGCCTAGATTCTCCGCCCGGCAAATTCATTTTTCCAACCGCCAAAGGAGCGACGCTCATGGAACCCGTCCTGCGCCATATCCACCGGAACCGGGATCGCTACATCGCGGAGCTGAAAGAATTTCTGACCATTCCCAGCATCAGCAACAACGCCGAAAACCGTCCCGACATGGAGCGCTGTGCCTCATTCCTGACAGGGCAACTCGAAAGCATCGGAATGCAGAAGGCGGCGCTGTTCCCAACCCAGGGCCACCCCATTGTCTACGGGGAATGGCTGGGAGCGCCCGGCAAACCGACCGTGCTCTTCTATGGGCACTACGATGTTCAACCGGTCGATCCCCTGGGACTTTGGATCTCGGGACCCTTCCAACCGACCATCCGCGACGGGGAGCTCTACGCCCGGGGCGCCGTCGATGACAAGGGCCAGGTCTGGATGAATTTGAAGGCAATCGAGGCCCACCTGAAGGCTCAAGGGACCTTGCCCCTCAATCTCAAACTCTTGATCGAGGGGGAGGAGGAGGTCGGCAGCAGCCACCTGGATGCCTTTATCCAAAGCCACCAGGAACTGCTGCGGGCGGATGTCGCCCTCATTTCAGACACTCCCATGTTCGATCGGGGAATCCCTTCCATCTGCTACGGGCTGAGGGGGTTGGCCTATTTTCAACTGGACCTGAAGGGGACGAGCCAGGACCTGCACTCCGGTTCCTTTGGCGGGACGGTGATCAATCCCAACTTCGCGTTGGCGCAAATCATACACTCACTCAAGGATTCGGACGGCCGGATCCTGATCCCCGGCTTTTACGACGACGTGGCTCCCATGAGCGATCGGGAAAAAGAGGAACTGTCCCGGCTGCCCTTCGACCAGGAACGATTCCGTCGGGAGGTGGGCGCACCCGAACTCTTCGGCGAAAGAGGATACGGCACGTTGGAACGAATCTGGTCCAGGCCCACTCTGGAGGTCAATGGCCTGTGCGGGGGCTTCACCGGCGAGGGAGCCAAGACGGTCATCCCGGCGGTTGCCATGGCAAAAATCAGTATGCGTCTGGTCCCCGACCAGGACCCGGATCGGATAGCCCGCCTCTTCGAGCGACACTTGAAAACGGTCACTCCCCGCTCGGTAGAACTCACGCTCACCCGCATGCACGGCGGGAAACCCTGGCTGGCTCCCATCGATCATCCAGCCATCCGAGCAGCCTCCCGGGCCTTAGAGAAGGGGTTCGGTGCGGCGCCTGTCTTTGTGCGGGAAGGAGGATCGATTCCGGTGGTTGACACCCTGGCCGAAACCCTGGGTCTGTCCACGGTGCTGATGGGGGTCGGGCTCCCGGATGAGAATGCCCATGCCCCTAACGAAAAACTGGACCTTGGCAACTTCCAAAACGGCATCGTGAGTGTGGCCCATTTTTTCGACGAGTTTTCAAGGAGCTGAATCCGCCGCCGAGCCGGCCGCTCACCCGGGGCGATCCAGGGCCGGGATCCGGCCGCTGAGCGGGGCCTGCAACTTCACCTCCAGGCGCAACCGCTCCATGATCTGGGTCATCCTCGAGCCATCCACGACCTTCTCTCCTTCGTCTGTCTGGACGTAAAACACGTCGAAGGCGTAGTCCCGCTCGGTGGCCAATTTGGCGGAAATGATGTTGAGACCCAGTTCAACCAGAATTCCGGCAATTCGGTAACTCAAACCCCAGCTATCCTGGGCCTGCACTTCAATGACCGTGCTGTGGGCGGAGATGTCGTTGTCGATTCGAACTCGGGGAGCCACGGCAAAGCCAGGGCCTCCCGGCTCGGCGCGAGCTTCATAGCGCTGCCCCCGCAGCAGGTCCTCGAGACGAGTCTTGCCCAGGATGATTTCGGTGAGCACCTGGTTCACCCGGCGCCGTCCCTCGTCATCGATCAGCAGATGGCCGCCCCGATCGCTCACGTGGAAGGTATCGATCACGATTCCATCCTCGCGGGTATTGAGTTGGGCGCTCAACAGTCGGATGCCCAAGGCCGTCAGGGTTCCGGTGATCTGGGCAAAACGCCCGGGTAGATCGCGAGTGGAGAGGTTGAGTTCATAGTAACCGGCATCCGGGTTGGCAACCCACTCGCTCACCAAGGGCTGTTCCTTGAGATTTTCACAAAGACGAACGTGGGCCACGATTTGGGAAAGGGGCGTGTAGAGCGCATATTTCTCGGGCAAGAGAGAAAAATGGTGCAGCACCGAGTCTACGGACACCTCCCCGGCCAGCCGCTCCAGCACGCCGCGCTGAATCTCGGCGACCCGGGCGTGTTCGGCCCCGCTGAGCTCCTGGCCGAACATGAGACGGTCCATGACTCTGAAATACAAGGACCACAACAGGAAGCGGTTTCTTTCCGACCACGCAGTCCCACCGACCGAGCTCAAGTCCGCAAAGGTATGCAGCAACAACATGTTCAGGTTGTCGGTGGTCTCCACGACCGCACTGACCTCCTGGACGATCTGGGGATCATCAAGGTCTCTCCGTTGCGATACATGGGCCAGCAAGGTCTGCTCTCGCACCAGCAGCAGGACCTTATCCAGGTCTTCCGGCGATACATTGAGGCGCCGCAGGGCGCGAACCGCCATGGGCCGGCCGTTGCGAGCCGGTTCATTCGGCCCACCCGAGCCAGTCTCATGCAAGAGCAGACCCAGGGTGAGGATCGAGGGGTCCTCCACCCGCTCCAGCAAGCCTCGATAATCCTTCAGGCCGGGGTCGGTTGAATTGGCTGCCCGGTCCAGGCGATCCAGGGCCCGCAGCGTGTGCTCATCAAGCGAATGCCCGTGGCCTCGGGCAATGCCGGGGAGGCAGTCCAGTCGACCGAACTCCGGCAGGTAACGGGCCAGGAATCCAAGGTCACGCATTCGGCGCAGCGTCGGTCCCACCTTCCCCTTGTTCCTGAGGATGGCCCGAAAATCGGGGTGCATGGCAGGAACGCGCCAATGGCGGGCCAGCCACAGGTGCATCTGGGACTGCAGCCGTGAAACCATTTGGGGCTGGACGATCTCGGGCTCCATTTGACTCAGGCGAAAAATCTTCATCCAGCGTTGGGGAGTCTCCTCTTCGCTTCCCTGTTCCGGTTGAGAAACCAACCTGAGATAGTGGGACTTGAAGGGTTCGGTTCCTTTCAGGAAGGCCGCTTTGTTTTGCTCCAGGTAACCCTCAAAGAGGGCCAGTAGTTTCCTTTTCCACCTCAGGGTGTCTCTCACCAGCAATTCCAGCGCGGGCAGAGGACGAGAGTCGTGATATCCCAGGAATCGGGCCGTTCGAACACCTGCCTCGCCCAGCAGGTCCGATTGGGGTTGACCTGCCAGGAAATGCAGGTGGGCTTGAATCTGCAACAGACGTTCCCGTATCTCCAAAAGTTGGGTCCATTCCCTGGGCGTGATCCCTCCTTTTCTCAGGATCCGGATGGGGTCATCGGTGCCGGCAAACAGCCTCAAGGACTGCAACAGCGCCCGGCAGCACCACAGGCCGCCCGGCCCCGATTCCAGACCGGCCGTCAGGGCATAAACACTCCCCTCCTTGCCTTCCAGCACCTGCCGGTAATGGCTCTCAAGGTCGCAGAGGAAGACGACCGGCCGCTTGACCAGAGTTGACCGGAGCCGATGGTGCAAATCGGACCCCACCGACCTGGCCCCACCCACCCAACGCGAGGACAGCAGTTCCAGGCAAAAGCCCATATCGGTCTGAGCTCGACGCAGGCACTCCCGGGAGCTGAGATGGACGACTTCGCCGTCGATTCCCATGTCTGCCATCCGGGATCGGGTCGTCTCCTGAATTTGGCCTGCCTCTCCATCCGGGACCGATCCGGTCAACAGCAACCGGGCAGGGGAAAAGGGGGTCAGATCCAGACTGCCGTAAGCGCCCAGAGCCAGCCAGCAGGGTTTCTGGCGCCGGGCGGCTCTGACGGAAACCGCGAGGCGGCCCGGCTTCAACAAGGGCTGCAGGCTCAGGTCGATCAAACGGCAGTGTTCGGCTGCCAGATCCGGAGCGGGCGTTCCGCTGAAGTGACGCCATCGCAGGCGTGCCATTCCTCTTCGATAGGAACGGTCCGGCTGGGCCGCCAACCATTCACTGACCGGGTTGTCCGGTTTCGGCAGGTTCATCCAACCCCTCGAGAACACCGGAATGCGATCTGCCCATCCCGGCTATTGACCAAAAATAAACCAAGCGGGCGGCGAGGTAAACCGAAAAACAGGCCCCGGGTTGGGCCATATGGTGTAAAGGATGTTCCCGGTTTGCTCCTTGAGGCCTGCAAAAGGCTCCTTGCCCAATACCCTGGCAAGGTGTCAACCACGTTCCCGGTTTATGGTGTGGATGAAGGATTCCTGGGAGCGCGGGCGTCTCGCCCGCGCTCCCAGGGCCCAATCACTCCCCCCTCGAGGGGGAGTCGCAGAAGCCGAGCCGCCAGGCGAAGGCTGATGCGGTGGGGGGTGTCTGGCGGGCGACTTCTCAGTAAGCCGACGTGCACTCCCTGGAAGACCGCATTTTGACCCGCTCAAGGCCGTCCTGTATAATTCCCCCCAATTTCCGGCCGAACCCTTCCCGCAATCCGGACCGCTCTCCGTCACCGCTGATGAAGATCACTATCAGACCCTCAAGCCGGATCCAGGGCCGAGTGGAACTTCCGGGAGACAAATCGATCTCCCACCGGCTGGCCATGCTCGGCGCCATCGCCAAAGGGAAAACGGTTATCCAGGGGTTTTCCAGCAGCGCTGACTGTGCAAGCACCTTGAGCTGCCTCCGGCAACTTGGAGTTGGCATTGTATCGCTGGGACCGGGCCATGTCATGATCACGGGACGCGGGCTTCGCGGCCTGGAAGCTTCCGAACGCCCCTTGGATGCCGGCAATTCCGGATCGACCCTCCGGATGCTGTCAGGCATATTGGCGGGTCAGCACTTCTCGACAACCATTTCAGGAGACCGTTCCCTGAGGCGGCGGCCCATGCAGCGTATTATCGACCCCTTGTCCCATATGGGAGCCGAAATCCAGGCAGGCCAGGACAACACGCCTCCCCTCTCCATCAGGGGCGGAGATCTCCAGGCAATCGATTACTCCATGCCCCTGGCAAGTGCCCAGGTGAAGTCGGCCATCCTGCTGGCGGGACTGTACGCTTCCGGAGAAACTCGCGTCAGCGAACCTCTCGCCACTCGCGATCATACCGAAATAGCGCTTCGACAATTCGGCGTCGACCTGCAGGTATCCCCGGGGAGGTTGCTGATTCAAGGGGGTCAGCATCCGCTGGCGCGGGCGGTTACCGTTCCCGGAGACCTCTCCTCGGCCGCCTTTTTCATTGCAGCCACTCTCCTGTTGCCGAACTCGGAAACAGTCTTCCTGCGGGTGGGTTTAAACCCGAGGCGCCGGGCCATGGTGGACGTTCTGATCGAGATGGGCGCCGCTATCGACGTCATCGATGAATACCCGCTTCACGGGGAAAGGGTTGGCGACCTTCGAGTCCGCTCCTCCAATTTGCGTGGCGGGAGCCTGTCCGGATCACTGATCCCGCAGTTGATCGATGAGATTCCCATTCTGGCCGTGCTGGCGCCGAGGACTCAAGAGGGTATTCACATCCGGGACGCCGGAGAGTTGCGGGTCAAGGAAAGCAACCGGATTCAAAGCATTGTGGAAAACCTGCGGGCGATGGGGGTGGCGGTAGAAGAGTACCGGGACGGGATGTCGATTCCAGGCCGCCAATCGTTGCGGGGAGCCCTGGTTGACTCTCATGGCGACCATCGCATTGCCATGGCTTTCACCATTGCCGGCCTGGTGGCCAGCGGACCCACTGTGATTGGGAATGCCGACTGTGTGTCCGTCTCCTTTCCCGGGTTTTACGACCTCCTGGCCCGATTGACCCAAGCCTGAGTCCATGGGCGTGAGCCCGGGGTCGTCGTATCCCCCACCGCCCGCAGCCGCGTAGGCGGCGGATTAGTAGCGCGTCCCGGAACACACCGCCTCTCCAAAATCACGCCAAACACGTACCCCGGTCTCTGCACTCTTCTCAAGAATGCACCCCCCCGGTGGGAAATATCGTTAGCGAAATTCATCATGAAGAACACTTGACATACAGACATTTGTCTGTTAAATATTCTCTTTTTATTCCCTTTCTAAGATCGTCACCGAAGTACGAGAGCGTACCCGGTAGCCCAAGGAGAATACATGTCAGCCCTGCAGGCCAGTGTTTCAGGGAACCTCCGACTCCGCCTCAAGGGAGTGGCAGCGAAACCCCGAGGGAAAACGCCGCTCTGGTCGCGAATACAATTGGCCGGACGCCTGTGCGAGCTTTCCTCCATTCCCGGATCTGCCCTGCTGACGGCTGCCTTTCGTCTGGTGCTGGATGCACAGATGGAGGGTGAGCCAGTGGCCTGGATTACAGCTATGCCGGACACCTTCTTCCCCCCGGATGCCGCTGCCAACGGTGTGGACCTGAATGCCCTGGTGGTGATTCGCGTGCCTGGCGCCCAGGCGGCGGCACGCTCGGCAGACCGGCTCTTGAGGTCGGGCGCCTTCGGCTTGATCGTGATGGATCTGAACTCCAATCCCACCATTCCCACCCCGCTGCAGGCACGTCTGGTCCAGCAGGCGCGGACCCACGATACCGCCATTCTCTGCCTGACCTCCAAAGCCAGGGAGGCTCCTTCGCTGGGATCGATGGTCTCTCTGAGAGGGCAAACTTCCTGCCGGCGCCTGGGAGCCGACCGTTTCCAGTACGACATCGAAATCTTGAAGGACAGACGTCATGGGCCGGGTTGGCGCCACACCGAGATCTGCCGTGGACCGGACGGCCTGCATTAATATCCGGGCACTGCCGCTGCAACTTCTGCTGAAGAAACACCCGGAGTGGAAACAGCGACCGGTCGCCGTGGTAGAGAAAGAGAAGCCTCAAAGCCCCATCCTGTGGGTGAACGGGGCAGCCGGTCAGGCCGGCATCCGGTCGGGGATGCGCTATGCCTCCGCCCTCTCGCTGGACCGGGACCTGTGTGCCGGGACGGTTTCGGAGCAGGAAATCCAGAGGGCCGTCCAGCAGGTCCATCAACTGCTGGACCGCTTCAGCCCCCGGGTTGAGCCCTGTGAGGATGAACCCGGGGTTTTCTGGGTCGACGCCAGCGGACTCGACAAGCTCTATGGGTCTCTCGAGGCCTGGGCCCGTCGGATTGACTCCCACCTCTCCCGGCTGGAGCTTACGGCCAGTATCGTCATCGGCTTCAGCCGCTTTGGCAGCTATGCCCTCGCCAAGGCAGCCAACCTGGTGACCGCACTTCCCTCCCTCGAGGTGGAGGGGGCCGAAAGCCGCCGGGTGAGTCTGCTGCATCTGCAACTCGATCCCAAGCTGCGCGACCGGCTGGAGAAGTTGGCGATTCATACCGTGGGAGACTTGCTGGGTCTTCCCGAAGCCGGCATTCAACGCCATCTTGGCGAGCAGGCCCGAAGCCTCTACCGTCTTGCGTCGGGAGAGCTGTCACTGCCGCTTCAGCCCCGAAGCATCCCCGAGTCCCTCCGCGCCCGAATGGACCTGGACGAGTCCGACTCCAATGCCCAGAGACTGCTTTTCCGGATCAAGCAGTTGCTGGACCCCCTGTTGAGGGCGGCGGCGGAAAGGTACCAGGTGGCGGCGGCCCTCCAGTTGCAGCTTCGGCTGGAGAACGGAGCTCATCACCGCCAGCGCATCCAGCCGGCCCGGCCGACCCTGGAGGTTTCAGTCTTGCTGGATCTGGTCCGGTTGCGCCTGGAGACGGTCTGCTTGGGCGCTCCTCCCCTGGAATTGTCCCTGGAGGTGGAAGCCGTATGCGTCTCCGCCGAGACGCGGGATCTGCTGCAGCGGAACCCCCGACGCAATACCGAAGCAGCCCTGCACGCCCTGGCCCGGGTTCAGGCCGAGTTCGGGCCCGATTCAGTGCTTTCGGCCCGGCTCAAACCGGGACACCTGCCCGAAGCGCGTTGGGAGTGGCAACCCTTTCAGAGACTCGCCCCGGCCATTCCCCGGCCGGTCTCCATCCGCCCCCTGGTGCGGCGCACCCATGCCCGTCCCAAGCCTCTCGACTGGAGGAGACCGCCGGGTCCGGGGCGTCTGCTCGGGTATCTGATCAGTGGAGGCTGGTGGAATCGGGAGATTCGAAGAGACTACCGGTTCGTCAACACCAACCGGGGAGAGGTCCTCTGGGTCTATTACGATCAACAAGGACGTCGCTGGTACTCCCAGGGCCGCGTGGAGTGAACGCAAACCGTGCCCGCCTCCAATCAACCCTACGTTCCCCTCTGGTGCAAGAGCAACTACTCCTTTCTGGAAGGGGCCAGCCATCCCGAGGAACTGGTCGATGCCTGCCGGCAGAACGGCATTCCCGCCCTGGCGCTCACCGACCGCCACGGGGTGTATGGACTGGTCAGGGCTCACGTTCGCGCCCGCCAGTGCGGCATCCACTTGATCGTAGGGTCGCAGATCAGCCTTCGGGACGGACCTGAGATCCTGTTGCTGGTCCGGAACGAGCAAGGTTACCGCAATCTCTGCCGACTGCTGACCGACGGGCATCTGCGTTCCTCCAAGGGGAAGTGCAAGCTGGACTGGCAGGAGGTGTGCGGCTACAGTCGCGGTCTGATTGCTCTGTGGATCGGCCCGTCCGACCCCAAAGCTTCTCTGGAATCCGCCTCCGAACCCCTCCTGGAGCAGTTCAAAGCGGCATTCGAAGACCGTCTCTACATCCTGCTGTCCAGACACCGACGGGCAGAGGAAGTCCTGCGGGAGATTCAACTGCGAAAGCTGGCGGACCGGTTCAGGCTCCCTACCGTGGCCGCCGTGGAGGTCCTCTACCACGCTCCCGAACGGCGCCGTCTGCAGGACGTTCTGACCTGTATCCGGGAAGGAGCGACCCTGACCACTGCCGGTCGGCTCATCCGGCCGAACGACCAGCACGCCCTGAAGAGCCCGGAGGATTTGGCGCGTCTCTTCAGCGACGATCCGGAGTCGGTCCAACGGACCCGGGAGGTCGCCTCCCTCTGTTCCTTTTCGCTGCAGGAACTGCGTTACCGCTATCCACTGGAGTGCCTGCCGGAAGGGAAGACCTCCAGCCAGCACCTGCGTGACCGGACCTTCCAGGGAGCCGCCCGCCGACTGGGCGGAAAGTTCCACAGCCTGATTCCACAATTGCGGAAGGAACTCGATCTCATCCGGGAGCTGGAGTACGAAGGCTACTTTTTAACCATGCACGAGATCATCGAATACTGCCGCCGCCAAGACATCCTCTGCCAGGGCCGCGGGTCGGCCGCCAACTCGGCGGTCTGCTTTGCCCTGGGGATCACCAGCGTGGACCCGACCCAGGTGGACCTCCTCTTCGAGCGTTTTCTGTCCAGGGAGAGGGCCGAACCTCCGGATATCGATCTGGACATCGAGCACAACCGCCGGGAAGAGGTGATCCAGCATGTGTACGAAAAGTATGGGCGCGATCATGCCGCCATGGTGGCCAATGTGGTTCGTTACCGGCATCGGTCCGCCATCCGCGAAGTGGGCAAGGTGCTGGGGGTTGCGGCAACCAGCCTGGATCGCTTGGCCAAGCTGGTGTCCCACGACCGCTGGAGCGGTGAGTTCATCCGCCAGGCCGGACTCGATCCCCAAAACCCGGCCCTGCTCCATCTGACCTCTCTGGTGGAAGAGATTCAGGATTTTCCCCGTCATCTCTCCATCCATCCCGGGGGCTTTCTGCTGGGTCATCGCCCCGTCCACGACCTGGTGCCGATCGAGAACGCCTCCATGCAGGGCAGAACGGTTATTCAGTGGGACAAGGAGGACGTGGACCAGGCAGGCCTGTTCAAGGTAGACCTGCTGGGACTGGGCGCCCTCACCCACCTGCACCTCTGCTTCGATCTCCTGAGGCGACACCGGCGACAGAAGCTTTCCCTGGCTACCATCCCCAAGGGAGATCCCTCGACCTTTGAAATGGTCTGCCGCAGCGACACGGTGGGGGTGTTTCAGATCGAGAGCCGCGCCCAGATGGCCATGTTGGGGCGCCTCAAGCCGCGCAGCTACTACGACCTGGTGATCGAGATCAGCATTGTGCGCCCCGGACCCATCACCGGCGGCATGGTCCATCCCTATCTGCGGCGGCGCAACGGTCAGGAGGAGGTCGAGTACCCCCACCCCTGCCTCATTCCCGTCCTGAAGAAAACCCTGGGCATTCCTCTGTTTCAAGAACAGGTGATGCAACTGGCCATGGTGGCAGCCAACTACTCTCCCGGAGAGGCCGACCAGCTCCGGCGGGACATGGCGGCCTGGCGGAGTTCAGGTCGAATCGAGCGTCACCGGCAGCGGCTGGTCACCCGCATGGTGGCCAAGGGGATTCAGCAGGAGTTTGCCGAGCGTGTCTTCCAGCAGATCCGTGGATTCGGTGAATACGGCTTCCCTGAGAGCCATGCCGCCAGCTTTGCCCATATTGCCTATGCCACTGCCTACCTCAAATGCCACTATCCGGCGGAGTTTGTCTGCGCCCTGCTGAATGCCCAGCCGATGGGATTCTACTCGGCCGCCACCATCGTCAACGATGCCCGCCTCCATGGAATCGAGGTGAGGCCGGTCAGCATTCTCGACAGCCACTGGGATTGTAGCCTGGTCGAAATTGAGGGAGTTCCAGGAGAACCCGCCGAGTTCGCGGTCCGCATGGGGCTGCGTTACGTCAGGGGACTGGGGCGGGGAGACTGGCACAGGCTGGCGGAAGCGGCTCGGCAAGCTCCCTTCCGCAACCTGCCGGACGTGGCCCGGAGAAGCCGGCTCCGCCAAGACAGGCTGGAAACTCTGGCCGAGGCCGGGGCCTTCGAGTGTTTCGGCCTGGACCGGCGAAGGGCTCTTTGGCAGATTCAGGGGTTGGCAACCGAACCCCAGCCCGTGCTGCCCTTGGACAGCCGCGACCCCTTGCCCCGATTCCCCTCCCTGAGCGGACTGGAAACCATCCTCTGGGATCATGAGGCCAGCGGCCACAGCGCCCGGGGCCATCTCCTGAAACCGCTGCGCCCCGCTCTGGAAGCCCAGGGACTGCCCACCGCGCGCCAACTCAACCGGATGCCGGGCGGCCGCCGGGTCCGCTATGCCGGCATGGTCATCTGCCGCCAGCGGCCGGGGACCGCGGGGGGAGTCACCTTCATGACCTTGGAGGACGAGACGGGCTTCGTCAACCTGGTCATCTGGAAACAGACCTTCGAGCGCTATTCCCTGCTGGCCAAGACACTTTCCTGCATGGGGGTCACCGGAAATCTGCAGGTGGCGGAAGGGGTCACCCACCTAGTGGTCCGGAAAATCTGGAAGCCGCAGTTGGAGAAGGGATCACTGCACCTGACGAGCCGGGACTTTCACTGAGAGAAGATCTCCGGCGGGACATGGGAACCATCTCCGGCAACCTGCAGAGCTGAGGGTGAGTTCCCTGGTGCTGTGAAAACAAAAAAAGCCAGGATACAGCTTTATGGTACTTATTTGACCATGGTCATGACCATGATACAATAATGGACTTCTACCCCTATTGAGAGGAATGCCATGGAAAAAGACGGTAGCAAAGCTGGAGGTATCCAAACCATCAAAGCGTCCGAGTTCAAGGCCAAGTGCCTGAAGCTGATGGACGAAGTCGCGGAGAGCGGCAACGAGATCGTGATCACCAAGAATGGGCGTCCGGTCTCGCGGCTGATTCCCTACCGAAATAAGCCGAAAGCCCCGTTCGGCCGTGACCGCCACAAGATTCGGATACTTGGTGACATCATCGAGCCTATCGACGTGGAATGGGAGGCTGAGGCCAATCCAGACCGGGTATTGAATCCATGATCCTGCTCGACACCCACGTCCTGGTCTGGCTGCTTTGCGATGACCGCAGGCTCGGCAAGCGGACCCATCAAGTCATAGACCGTTCCTGGGCCGCAGGCGAAGCAGCCGTATCCGCGGTCACGTTCTGGGAGGTCGCCATGTTGCACGACAAGGGGCGGCTGGCTTTGCTGACCGACATCGGCTCATGGCGCCTGAACTTGCTTGAAGAGGGTCTGGTCGAGATCGCCGTAGACGGCGAGGTGGGAATCCGGGCGGGCCTTTTGCCAAATCTGCATGACGACCCAGCCGACCGCCTGATCGTGGCCACTGCGCTGCAGGGTCACCAATTAGTGACCGCTGACCATCGGCTTCTCCAATGGCCCGGCCATTTGAGCCGGTTGCGAGCCACGGAGTGAGCGGGGCGAAGGGATCGAACGAGCAAACGCTCACTGAGGCCACCAGTCCACCGATCGGTTACGGCATGCACGGGTAACCGACGGCGCCGTTACGCCTGCAGGGCGGCCCATCGAGGTAGGAAATCTGCTCCTGGCCGCCATGCGGCGCGGCAGGCTTCCCGAAGATGATGGACCGGAATTTGCGATGACCCAAGAGAAGATCACCCTCGCCCAACTCGAATCTTTCCTCTTCAAGGCCGCCGACATCCTGCGCGGCAAGATGGACGCCTCCGAGTTCAAGGAATTCATCTTCGGAATGCTGTTCCTGAAGCGGCTCTCCGACGAGTTCGACCGCAAGCGCCAGCAGCTCCGCGATCAGGTCTTTGCCCACCTCAAGCACCAGCCCAAACTACAGGCGGAACTGCTGGAAGAAAAGATCTCCTACGGCGAGACCTTCTTCGTGCCTGTCCGCGCCCGCTGGAACCAGGCATGGACGGACGAGAACGGTGACCAGGTCCCGGCCCTCAAGGACCTCAAGCACGATATCGGCAACATGCTCAACAAGGCCATTGCCGCGGTGGAAGACGAGAACGACTTCCTGGCCGGCGTGCTTAAAAGCAACATCGACTTCAACGCCGTCAAGGGAAAGACGAAAATCCCGGACCAGAAGTGGAAGGACCTGTTGGATCACTTCAACCAACCGCGCTTTGTCCTGGTCAACGACAACTTCGAGTTCCCCGACCTGCTGGGCGCAGCCTACGAGTACCTCATCAAATACTTCGCCGACAGCGCCGGCAAGAAAGGCGGCGAGTTCTACACGCCGGCGGAAGTGGTGCGCCTGCTGGTGCAGCTCACCAAACCTGAAGCAGGCAACGAGATCTACGACCCCACCGCCGGCTCCGGCGGCTTTCTCATCCAGTCCCACCAGTACGTCGAGGAACAGGGCCAGGACGCCAATGATCTATTCCTCTGCGGGCAGGATTCCAACGGGACCACCTGGTCCATCTGCAACATGAACATGATCCTCCACAATATCACCGGTTTCACCATCGAGAACGGAGACACGCTGGAGGACCCGCAGATCCTGAAGAACGGCCAGATCTGCAAGTTCGACCGGGTGCTGGCCAATCCCCCCTTTTCGCAGAACTACAGCCGCGCCAACATGACATTCACCAGTCGCTTCCGCGAGTGGTGCCCGGAAAGCGGCAAGAAGGCCGACCTCATGTTCGTCCAGCACATGCTGGCCAGCCTCAAGCCCGACGGCCATATGGCCACGGTGATGCCCCACGGCGTGCTCTTCCGCGGGGGCAAGGAAAAGCTCATCCGCGAACTGCTGATCGGCGATGACGTGGTCGAGGCCATCATCAGCCTGCCGCCCGGCCTCTTCTACGGCACCGGCATTCCGGCCTGCGTGCTGGTGTGCAACAAGAGCAAGCCCGACCCGCTGCGCGGCAAGGTGCTGTTCATCAATGCCGACCGCGAGTACGCCGAAGGCAAGAACCAGAACAAACTGCGCCCGGAAGATACCGAAAAGATTGATTTCGTCTTCACCCACAAACGTGAAATCCCCAAGTACAGCCGCCTGGTGGACAAGACCGAGATTGCCGATGCCCACGACTACAACCTCAACATCCGCCGCTATGTGGACAACACCCCCGAACCGGAGCCGGAGGACGTGAGCGCCCACCTCATCGGCGGACTCCCGGAAGAAGAGGTGGAGGCCCGAGCCGGTGACTTCGACCGCTTCGGCATCCATCCCGACTCGCTGTTCCGGCCCCAACGCCCCGGCTACCTGGCTTTCTGCCAGACCATCGAGGCCAAGCCCGCCATCAAGACCACGCTTGAATCCGCCCCTGCGCTCCGGCACACCCTCACCGCCCACTTCGAGGCCCTCGCAGCCTGGTGGAAGGTTGCCCGGGACGACTTTGCCCAACTGCAATACACACAGAAGACGGTGAAAAACGGCGTCAGGAAGATGCCCGAGGTGCGTCATGAACTGCTCGTCACCCTCAAAGACAAGTTGGTTCCCCAGAAGGTGCTGGACGAATTCAAGAGCGCCGGCGTCTTCGTGAACTGGTGGCAGCAGATCCGCTTCGATCTCAAAACGATCGTCTCCATCGGCTGGCACCACAGCCTCGTCCCCGACGACTATCTGATCCGAGCCTTCTTTCAGGCCGAGGCAGACGCAATCGAGAGACTCGAAGCCAGTATCGGCCAAGGCCAGGGCGAGTTGGCGGAGGCCTTGGAAACCGCCCAGGAAGTCGCGGCCTATGAGCCCGACGAAGGCGAGAAGGTCACCGCGGCCGTCCTCAAGAAGGCACTGAAGTCCCTGATCGCTGACCTCAAGGACAGCCCCGGCGATTCGGCCAGGAAGGAGCTGGAGCGCCTCCGGGAGCAGGACAGGATTCTCAAGGCTATTGAAACGCGGATCAAGAAAGACAGGGCGGCGCTCAAGGACAAATCCGCCGAACTGAAGCTCAAGCTGCAATTCAAGCGCGTCGGCAGCCAAGACTACCAGGCCGAAACCCAGGCGCTCATCAAGCAGGTTGACACCCGGCTTGCCGACCTCGACCCCCAAAACAAGGCGGACAAGAAGAAGATCACGGCGCTGAACAACGACAAGAAGGCTCTGGTAGAGCGTATTGCCCGCACGGATATACTCTTGGCCCAGATCGGCGGGCAGCTATCCGAGGAGAAAGCCCGTGAACTGATTCTGGCCAAGCTCTACGACATCGCCCACGCGGAGTTGAAGCGATATCTCAACGCAGAAAAACGCAGCTTGGTGCTCGGGATCGAAAATTTGTGGGACAAGTACGCGGTAAGCAGCCGGGAGCTTGAGGTGGAACGGGATGCAACGCTGAAGACGCTGGATGGATATTTACAGGGTCTGGGTTACTTCGAATGAACGCCAACTGGCCAACTTACAAATTAAGGGATATCGCCGATGTGCGCGTGAGCAATGTCGACAAGAAGACCAGCCATGCCGAAACAACAGTCAAGTTGTGCAACTACATGGACGTTTACGCGAACGATTACGTGACCAAATCAATCGACTTCATGGCGGCGTCAGCAAGTAAGTCGGAGATCGAACGGTTCTGCCTTCAAGCAGGCGATGTCATTATCACAAAAGACTCAGAGACTCCGGACGACATCGGCGTGCCTGCGGTGGTAACTGACTCCATAGACGGATTGGTTTGCGGCTATCATCTGGCCCTTATCAGACCCCGGAGCGATATTGTCGATTCGATCTATTTGGCAAAGCAGTTATCTACTGCGCCGATCGCTCGCTACTTCGCCTTGAATGCGAGCGGGTCAACCCGCTTCGGACTTCCCATTAGCGCAATCGAGGACACTCGGATTCCGGTTGCTCCCAAACCGGAACAAACAAAGATTGCCGAGATACTCTCAACGGTAGACCGTGCCATCGAGCAGACGAAAGCCTTGATCGCCAAACAGCAGCGCATCAAGACCAGCCTGATGCAAGACCTTCTCACCCGCGGCATCGACGAACACGGCAACCTCCGCTCTGAACAAACCCACCAGTTCAAAGACTCTCCCCTGGGATGGATTCCCATGGAGTGGGAACGTGGATATTTCGAGTCATGTATCTCTGGAAGTCCCAAAAACGGGATTTATAAGCCGCAATCTGCATATGGTGAGCAAGGCGCACCCATTATTCGCATAGATGCGTTCGGTCACGGAGATAGAATTAAAGCCCAATCATACAAAAGAGTCGTGCTGTCAAAGTCAGAAATCGACCAGTACAGGTTGAGAGAGGGCGAGATATTGATAAACCGAGTTAATAGCATCCAGTATTTGGGTAAGACAGCCCTGGTGGAACACCTGTCGGAAGCGACTGTTTTTGAATCCAATATGATGAGGTTGACCATTGACCAGGGGCGAATGTTACCGGACTTTGCTCTTCTACTCCTGACTGGTCTGGCAGCCTCCAGACACTTCTTGAGAAATGCAAAACTCGCAATTGCTCAAGCAAGCATTAATCAGCATGATGTCATCTCGCTCCCGATACAACGCCCGCACCTTGAGGAGCAGCGCGCCATATGCGAACGCATAGCCTCGAATGCTGGTTCAATCAAGAATACGTTCTCAGGCTTAGAAAAACTGAATCGGGTCAAAACCGCCCTTATGCAAGACCTTCTCACCGGTAAACGCCGCGTAACTTCTTATGTCCCTACCTCAAGCAATCAGCCAGGCCAAGGACTTGAGTATCTGGCTGCACGAAAAGACAAACGATAGAGGAATCTCCGATGACAGGCGAAGTCAAACGGGGTCAAGCCTTCTTCAACTCTCGTTAGATATAGCCGACGCGATCATCACTTTGTTGGAAAAGAATTTGCCGGACAATTTGCCGGGGCCGGCTTGGGCGCTTGCGAGACCTCTCTTCGAAAGTTACGTTCTTGGTATCTGGATATTGAAGTGTGCCTCCGATGAACAAGTCGATCACTTCCTCAATAATGGGCGGCGGCCGAAGTTTTCCAAACTATTGAAGGCAATAGACAATAAAGCGAAGCCTCATGCGGATTGGATTCGGGAGACCGAAAAGGCGAACATGCGCTACTTTCATGATTTTACCCACGGTGGAATTCAGCACGTCAGGCGTAGGATTACTGAAAACTCAGTGGAACCAAATTATCCGGAGCAAGAATTACAATACTTGGTCGGTCTCGGAGTTGAGGTGAGTATTCGTGTTGGTGTCGAGATTTTTTCGCTCATAAACGATCGAGTCGGGATCATGCAACTATATGAACAAGCACAGGTTTTTCCCAGACAGCCACTCTGATGACCTAAACGAAATATGCGTTGGATGCCCAACCCGAGGCTTCACGGTGTTTGATACGGGGCTGGTCTTTCGGATGACTCGGCTGCGACAAGTTGTCCGCTCTGAGTAGAGGAGGACATGATGATTAGATGGTTTATTGATTGGCTGGTTTCGCTGTTTAAGGTAAAAGCAGTGGGAGTTCGAACCAATCAGATTTTGCGTGGAACTTACCCACTAGATGAAGGAATGCGCTCAAGGAGTTTGATATTAAATCCAGGTTCAGTACAAGAGGCTAGGCTGATATCTGGCTGGGGTGGGTCTCATGATTCCACAGATATCCCCTATGTGCAGGCTGGTGCTGTTTCGAGAATTAGGCTCACTACAGGGGAGGTGATGTGGGTTACAAGTTCCCCTGACGAACCCAAGCATGTTTTGTCATGGCCCAATTAGCCATTGTATTTGTCATCGACTCTTGTGCATCGAGGTCGTAGCTATTGATGAATGGGTATTCTGACTGGGATGGAAGGTCCTACTTGAATATCCCCCTCTCCCGATTCAAGAGAACGCTCAATGTGGATGGACTGTTTGATGTCATTGTTTACAGATTCGGCCAACCAATCCGGAATGTGTCAATAAATTTGAGACAGCTGAGTTCCCGAAATTAAGCTACTTTCTTTGCCTCTGCAGGCGGATTGATCCACACCTTGTCCGGCGGTCCGGCGATCTGCCTGGGTCCCTTGACGAAACGCTCCGGGTGTTGTTGGTGAGCGCGATCCAGAGCCTGCTGACGTCGTTGGAGAACCGGGCCGGTTTGACCGTAATGGACCATCGCCGGCGTGAGCCAGCTCAGGCCCGAATGGTAGTGGAGGTTGTTGTACCAATAGAAAAAGTCCCGGCAGAAGGCCTTGGCGTCCTGGATGGAACCGAATCGTTCGGGGAAGTCGGGGCGGTACTTCAGGGTTTTGAACTGGGCTTCCGAGAACGGGTTGTCGTCGGACACCTGCGGCCGGGAGTGGGACTGGGTCACACCCAAGTCCGACAGCAGCAGTGCCACCGCCTTCGACTTCATCGACGAGCCGCGGTCAGCGTGGAGAATCAGTTGACCGCGATCGATCCTTTGCCTGTCACAGCTTTCACCAATCAACTTTTTAGCCAGAGTCGCCGATTCGCAATCGGCCACCATCCACCCCACCACTTGGCGGCTGAAGATGTCGAGGATCACGTAGAGGGAGAAGGAGGTCCACTTCCGGGGCCCCTTCAGCCGGGTGATATCCCAGGTCCAGACTTGGTTGGGGCCTGTTGCTAACAGTTCCGGCTTCCGGTAGACGGGATGGCGCCGTTGGTGGCGTCGTTCGCGCACTTCCTGATTCGCATCCAGAATCCGGTACATGGTGCGTACCGAGCACAAATAGCGGCCTTTATCCAGCAGGGCCGCACAGACCTGGGCGGGCGCCTGGTCCAGGAAGCGCTCGCTATGCAGCAGGTCGAGGACGGCTTGCCGCTCGGCGGCATTCAATGCCCGAGGTGACCGTGGGCGGGCCCGCTCGGCACCGGGTGCGGCCCCCCGCTGCCGACGCCGGTACAGCGACGCCCGGGCAACCCCGAAGGCCCGGCACGCCGGTGCCGTCCCCAATTCGGTGGAGAACTTCTCGGCCGCTGTCATCAGTGGTTGCCTCCCTCGTCCGCGCTCTTCAGAGATATCCCCAGCAGCGTGGAGACTTTTTTTTGGATCTCGATGACCGTTTCCGTTTGCTCCAGCTTCCTGCGAAGCCGCCGCCTCTCCCGTTCCAGCTCAGCGATGCGCTGGTCTCGGGCGTCCTTCGGCCGGGCTTTCCGTCCTCGCTTCGGCGAACCCCTGCCCGACAGGACCCCGGCATCGTGTTGCCGTCGCCAAGCGCTCAAGTTCGAGCCATACAGACCCTCTCGGCGCAGTAATGCCCCCAGTTCGCCCGGCTGGCTGCACTGGTCCGCTTCCCGCACGATCCGGCGCTTGTAGGCGGCGCTGAACCGTCTCCGTGTCGCCTTGTCGCATACTTCCAGATCCGGTCTATCCTCATCCCGACCAGCCGCTTCGCCAGCCACTCCAGTCGCCCTACGGGCTCCTTCCGTGGCTGGCGATTCTTCGTTCTCCTTCTTTGTTTTGAGCACCAACACAGGTTGTCTCCCTTCCCGCCCTGTTGTTCACTAATATATGATCAGTCAGGTGTCTCACCTATATTGGCACAGAGGGTTCCGGCTACACGGACGATTCCGATTCAACGCCAAATAGCTGCCTCACGATGTCCGGAGCACGGGGTTCCTGTTTTGGGCCATGTTTGCGCAGACAATCAGTCCAGGAGTTGAGATATTCGGAGAAAGTACTGTCCTTTCGAACGTCCCAGCAGTTCAACCAGCCGCAATCGCGCCAAAGGGCGGGGTTTTGGCTGAAGCTGCCTAGCAACGATACCGCCACGACACGATTGAGTTCCCGGCAGGTGGGGTTTTCCTCCATCAGGTGGATGTTCCGGTTAAGCCAACCGGGAAGATCGGATTGTGAGGGTATCGGGGTCTTCTCTTCGACCTCCTCCGCATATGACTGATGGTGCCTGGCGAATGCGGAAGCTTCGAAGACCTCGGACGGAGGATCCTCTTTCCAGTCCTCTGCCAGGGATCTCAGGACATGGAGGGAAGCCAGTTCGCAGAGGCTTTCCTCGAACCACTTGTGCTTGTGTTTCTTGTAGCTGTCGAAATGAGTCAGGATGTGACAGAGTTCATGTGAAAACTGGTACACATACTGGCTCCAGTAGGTATCTGTCGCACTGAGAAAAACCTGGTATGGGCGCTTTTCGTACACGGTAAACGGATAGTCCCTGTTCCAGCGGGATACATGAACAGCCGCCTCAGGCGCCACTTCAAATGACCGGACCAGTACACGATGGGCCGACGAGAGGACTGCACGAATCGCGCTCAGGCTTGTCAGTCCCCAATTCCCGTTGATGATCGTCACGGCAGCCTCTGTGTTCCCCGGCGTCATGAGATTTCTCCTCTAACCTTCGGCGATACGAAGAGTCCGCCCAAGTCTCCTCGTCCATCGGGACTGCGAAGCATCTTCTCCAAGTCCGGCAAATCCCTGCAAATCCATCCGTCGGCGTCGAGCCTGGATCGCCTGTCACTGGGAAAACTCGGAGCAAAGAGCGCCAACTCGTGTTTCCAGTCCCGAAAACGGCTTCCCTTGCGGGTCGACAGAAAATTCGCCACATGTTTCCGGAAACGCTTGAGGGATTCCCGGTCGTGGTTTCTTGCGGTTCTCTTGCAGGATCCAAAGCGCACCTTCCGGTTGCGTTCGTCTTGTGCAACCAAGTCAATCTCGATTGGTGGCTGGCCGCCTCGCGGTCGATTCCAATAGCCGTGAATCTGTTGCGTCATGGAAAAATCCCCGGTATCCAAGCGTGACGCCTCTTCGCACGCTTGGCGAACCAGCACCTCGAACGCGTGTCCTTCCAGTGTTCGGAGCCTGGAGAGAAGTCCTTTCACCAACCGGGACTCGGGAACCACGCGCATGTCTTGCCGGGTCTCCTTCAACACGGCCAACCAGGCCCGCAGAAACGGATCCGAGACGGCGTAGCGCGCATTCCTCGGTTTTCCTTCCGCGAAGACGGGAAACGACTTTTCGATGAGCCTCAGGTCTTTCACAAGAACTTCAAGATAAGCCCCCAAGGACGACAGCTCCGGAAGCCGTTCCAGCAATTCGGCATGGGAGCACGGTCCGTGCCTGGCCAGAGTGTGAAGAATGGCCAGATAGTTTCGGCGCAATTCGCCTCCGAGCAGTGCCTCGCCCTCCTGACTCAACGGAGCGTTGCCGGAAAGGAAGAGCCTGTTGCACAACTCGGTTGCCCAATCGTCCCACCGGTCAATGGCGTCCAGCCCATCTTCCCTGGCAAACAATTCCCAGTACCTGGGCACACCGCCGAACAGCGTCCAAAGGGTCAGACGTCTTTGTGGATCGGTTGCACCATGTTTCCCGCTGACTTCAAAGATTGTCTTAAGATCCCACGGCCCAAGCCTGATGTCGAAGGTGGTCCGCCCGAACAGTGGCGCCTTGCGGTCTTCAAGCAATGCTTCCATTTCCGTCTGGATGGAGCCAACGACAATCAGTCCGCCTTTTCTATTGCTGCGGCTGAGCCGGTCCACTTCTGCCTGCAGCAGAGATGGGAAACCCTTGAGCGGCCCCTGGTAGCAGAACTGAAATTCATCGATGACGACTATCGCTCCCCGGCTGCAGAGTGAGCCGATCACGCTCGCGACTCCTTCCAGGTCCCGCACGTCATCGAGCCCAACAATCTGTTGATCTGGATTCCATCGTCGGGCAGCGCGCCTGAAAACGCTGGCGGTGTCCGAAACACTGCTGTCGGGCAGTTGAAACAATAGCGCCAGCCGCAAACTCGGATCGTCACTCCTGATTGTGGTGAGCACCTGGTTGATGAGGGCCGTCTTTCCTATCCGGCGTCGTCCCCGTATGGAACCGAAGAACCAGCGTCCCTTGCGCATATGTTCGAGGAGTTGCCCTGCTTCTTCCCGACGACCGTAGAATGACCACTTGGCGCTCATGCCTATAGCATAATTTATGTTTTCTAATTGTCAATATCGTTAGAGAGTGGCATGCTTGCGAAGTCACGATCTAGAATTATCACAAGGTGTAAGCCCCAGGAGACAGGCAATGACCCGAGTAAAGACGCATCCCGGCAGCGTGCTGCGGGCGGAGTTGGAGGCGAGAGGCATGAGCGCGAACCGGCTTGGGCTCGCCATCCGAGTTCCCGCCAACCGCATTACCGCCATCCTGCGTGGCCGACGGGCGGTCACGGCCGAAACCGCGGTGCGCCTTGGCCGCTTTCTCGGAACAGGCCCCGCATTCTGGATGAATCTGCAAAGCGCATACGCGATCTCGGTCGTCGAGAACGCGAAAGTCGTGTGATCGAAGGCGAGGTGCCGGCCGCCGTTTCGTGAGTGCGGGCGCTACGGGAGCGATGGCGATGAGTGTGGTTTCTTGTTGGGTGAGTTTACGGAATATCGATGAACAGGATGGATCGGATTCTTTTTCTCTATCCTGAATATCCTGTTCATCCATGTTCAAAGATTAAAACCGCCGTTTCATAAGGCGACGCTGCCTAGAAATTCTTTCACAATATCGCGGTTGCCCGAGGCGATCTCTTCTTCCGCCAATTCCCGGTTTGCCCGCAACACGAGTTGTACGGCCTCAATCAGATTCGCTTCAGCCTCTTCCAGAGTCTTACACCGCGGGCAGCGGTCTCCGCATCCCCAAAAAACACTTGCAACATGACATGCCTTGAGGCATAACGTGTTGCATGAGGTTGACTCACAGAGGATTGAGACGGTTAGCCGAACAAGACGATGCCTGATCGGTGCCGCAATCTCTTGTTCGTCGTATCCGTCGCATCTTGACGGAATTGGATGCGGCGCAATCGGCTCAAGACATGAACTTGCCTGGCTACCGGCTGCACCCGCTGAAGGGCGCTAGACACGGGCAATGGAGTATTCGCATATCCGGTAACTGGCGCATTGTCTTTCGCTTCGAGAACGGCGAGGCGGTAGACGTTGACCTGGTTGATTACCACTAGGAGAACCTGAGATGACCATGATGAACCCGACACACCCGGGCGAAAGCGTCCGCAACTGCATCGAAGAATCCGGCTTGACGGTGACGGAGTGCGCCAAGCGGCTTGGCGTGACCCGGAACAACCTGTCAAGGTTGTTGAACGGGCGGATTGGGATTTCGGCTTCGGTGGCCCTGGGGTTGGAACGCATCGGTTGGAGCAACGCGGAGTTCTGGATGAGATTGCAAGGAAACTACGCATTGGCGCAAGAGCGGCGAAGGCAAACGGCGGCTTGATAGGCGCAGACCAACCCAAAGAAGGGAACATGGATGGACAGGATACATAGGATTCTTTTTCTCTATCCTGAATATCCTGTCCATCCATGTTCAAAAACTCCTAAACCCTTTGAGCCAGCCATCGCGGCGACAGGCATGAGAACACAACCACTTCGCATGGACGAGCGCAACCACGTCGAGAAACCGTTCCTGGATCAACTCGCCGGGCTTGGCTGGAAGATCCTCGACCTCGACAATCAGCAACTCCCCACCGACAGCCATCGTGGGAGCTTCAACGAGGTGGTGATGCTGCCCGTGCTGCGCGAGCGGCTCCAGGTTATCAATCCCTGGTTGGAGAATGACCAGATCGACGAAGTCGTCAAACAACTCACCGCCAGCTTTCCGGGCACGGGGCTTTTGGAGAACAATCGGCACGTCTTCAATCTGCTGCTGGAGAACACCAGCCTCGGCCAGAACCGGCAAACAGGCGAGAGAAGCCCGACCGTCCATTTCGTTGATTTCAAGAATCGCGAGAAAAACAGCTTCATCGCCGTCTGTCAATTCAAGGTCCGAGTCCTTGGAACCGAGCACCACATCATTCCCGACATCGTGCTCTTCCTGAACGGCCTGCCGGTGGTGGCGATCGAGTGCAAGTCCCCCAAGGTGAAGGACGCCATCCCGGAGGCCATCGATCAGCTTCTGCGCTACAGCGAGCAACGCGGCGCCAGCGGCGAGGGGAGCGCGCCCCTCTTCTACTACAACCAGTTCGTGGTGGCCACCTGCCGGCAACAAGCCAAGTTCGGAACCATCACCACCCACAGCGAAAAGTATTTCTACCGCTGGGCGGACCCCTATCCCCGGACGGTGGATGATCTGGAACATGGGGCGGGAGGCCCGAACGATCAGAAGCGCCTGGTGGCGGGGATGCTCGATCCCGGCAATCTGCTCGACCTGATTCGCACCTTCACGCTGTTCACCGTCAACGAAGAGGGCGAGACCATCAAGATGGTGGGGCGTTACCAGCAGTTCCGCGCAGTGAAGCTGGCGGTGAAGCGTTTGGTGGAAGGCCAGAGTCCACGCCAGCGCAGCGGCATCGTCTGGCACACCCAGGGATCGGGCAAATCGTTAACCATGATGTTCATGGTCCGAGAGATGTACCGCCGCGCCGCGCTCGCCAATTGGAAGGTGGTATTCGTCACCGACCGCACCCAGCTCGAACAGCAGCTTTCCGAAACCAGCGGGAACATCGGCTTTACGGTGAAAGTGGCGGACAGCATCCAAAGGCTCAAGGAGTTGCTTCGAGCCGACACCTCGGATCTGGTCATGGCCATGATCCACAAGTTTCGCGAGGTGGATCTCGAAGAGACCTTTCCTGAACTCAACGCCAGCCCCCGCATTCTGGTCATGACCGACGAGGCCCATCGTTCCCAGTACAAGCTGCTGGGCGCCAACCTCGACAGGGCGATTCCCAACGCCACCAGGATTGGTTACACCGGCACGCCGATCGACAAGACCGAAAAGGTGTTCGGCGACTATATCGACAAGACAAGTACACCCTGCGCCAGTCGATCGAGGACGGCGTGACGCTCCAGATCGTCTACGAGGGGCGCACGCACAACGCCGAAGTGCCCGACCGGGGAGCCATGGACACGACCTTCCAGGACGTGTTCAGCCAGTACGACCTGCAAGAGCGCCTGGAGATCCTTGGCTACGGTTCGCGAGATGCCTACCTGGAAGCGGAATCGACCATCAGGGCCAAGGCCAAAGACATGGTCGAGCATTACCTGACCCAGGTGTTTCCCAACGGCTACAAGGCGCAGGTGGTGGCTACCTCACGCGAGGCAGCCGTCCGCTACAAGCCGCACATTGATTCGGCGCTTGGGGCCGCCGTCACAAAGCTTGAGCAGTCCAACCCCCGAAGGCCGGATCTGGAACGGCTCAAGGCGATGCGCACAGACGTCATCATTTCCGGCAAGCATAACGACTTGCCGCGCCTCAAGGCCTATTCGGATCCATCGAAGCACCAGACGAGCATCAAGAGCTTCAAGCTGCCCTTCGGGAGCGAAGACGAAGGCGTGAGCGGCGAGGTGGGGATTCTCATCGTCAACAACATGCTGCTCACCGGCTTCGATGCACCCCTCGAACAGGTAATGTATCTTGACAGGGTGGTCGTGGCCCACAACCTGCTGCAGGCCATAGCCCGGGTGAACCGCATCGCCGGGGAGGACAAGAATAAGGGGTTCGTGGTCGACTACGTCGGCATCGGTCACCATCTCAAGGAGGCCATCGACGTTTACGACAAGCGGGAGCAGACCGAAGTCATTGATACGCTCAGCTCCCCCGAGAACGAGTTGCGGGAGCTTCAGGACAGCCATGCCGCCATCATGGAGTTGCTGAAGACCAACGGCCTCGACGACCTGAGCGACCACGATGCCTTCTTCGATGTCTTCTACGACGAAGACCTGCGCTTCGAGTTCATTCTGGCCTTCAAGAAGCTCACTCGGCACCTGAACCTGTTGTTCCCGGCCAGGCAGGCTCTCGACTACATGCGGGACTACAAGGCACTGGCCGAGATCAACGTGTTGGCCGGCAAGCACTTCCGCGACCAGCGCCTCAGCATGAAGGGCATTCCGGCGAAGTTGCGGGCCATCACCGACCGGCATCTGGAATCGCGTGGCATCGACGTCAAAGTGCCTCCCATCTCCATCCTTGACGAGGATTTCGTCAAAGACCTTGTCGAACGAACCCGTACCAAGACAAAGGCAGCAGAGATCGAGCACGCCATCCGCCACCATCTTCAGGTGGAACTTGACGACGACCCGGACCTCAAGGCTTCGTTTGCGGAGGCGCTCGCGGCCATATTCGAGCAGTTCCGCGACAACTGGCAGAAGATCTACGAGGAACTGGAAAAGCTGCGAAGGCGCATCTCAAACGTGAGCAGAGAACCCACCTATGGACTGCATCGCAAGAAGCAGATGCCGTTCTTCCGCATGTTCCGGCGGGAACTGTTCGGCGAAGACCCTGCTGGAGAAGGTGGAGGCAGATCGAAGGTGGTGGATCCGAGTCCGCCTTATGGATGGAGCGAGGACAAAAAAATCAGCTTCATGGTGGACCTGACGCAGAAAGTGTTCCTGGCGATCGAGCGTGAACTGCTGCTCACCGGGTTCTGGCAGAGCATCCCGGCCCAAAACAGGTTGAGGGCGGAAATCCAGAGGACGCTGCTGGCGCCCGACTTTGTCTCGGTCCGCTTCATCACCGAGAATCGGAGGCATTTGACCAGCCGCGCGATGGAGATTGCCAAGAGGAACAACGACGTCATCCTGTTTGCGAAGTAAGGCACTATGGATCTCCGTTACTCGGTCCAGAGATCGAACAAACGCAAAACACTGGCCATCACGGTTGAGCGTGACCGCCGAGTCGTCGTGCAGGCGCCGGTCGATGCTTCCGATGAGTCGATCGAACGAGTGGTGCGGGAAAAGCGGCAGTGGATCTACGAGAAAACCGGGCACCCTCAGAAATATGAAGCGTTGCCCCATCCCCCGGGCAAGGAACTGGTGACGGGCGAGTCGGCGCTCTATCTGGGACGCGATTATCGGATCGAGCTGGTGGCAGGGGATGGCAAGAAGGTCCGGTTTAATCGGCACTTCCTGGTTCCGTCCTCAACGGCAGGACAGAGGAAGGGCGCCATGCGCGATTGGTACGTCGCCAGAGCGCGAAAACTGCTCTTGCCCCGTGTGGCTCGGCACGCGCGAGAGCTTGGCGTCAATTTCAAACAGGCGAAAATTGTTGACAGCCGCTACCGCTGGGGTTCTTGCACGGTCAACGACAATGTGAACCTCAACTGGCGATTGATCAAGGCGCCCATGTTCGTGATTGACTACATCATCGTGCATGAACTTGCGCACCTGATCGAGGCCAACCATACGCCACGATTCTGGAATATCGTCAGGACCCAAGTTCCGACCACGGAGAAGGCGAAAAGTTGGCTGAGGGAACACGGGCAGCTTCTGGAGCAGGACATCTGAAGACTGCGTTACCCGGATGAATGCCTGAAGATAGAAGGCTTTTCAAGAGGATCGAGCTTGGGGATTCAATGGGAGGCTCGAACGATAGGGGCTGTTCGAGGCGATTTCGCCTCGGATTCAGGCTAGGACTCCCGTTCCAGAACATAATCGGCGATATCGTAGAGTGGCCAGGCAACGTCCCCTAGAAAATCCAGGCTGGATTTGGCCTCGTCAATCCAGCCTCGCGCCTCCTTCCTGGCAGCCTCGACGCCCAGCAGTATGGCAAAGGTCATCTTGTCCTGGGCCTGATCGGTATGGGTGGCTTTCCCCATCTGCTGCGGATCCCCCGTCACATTAAGGATATCGTCCCTAATCTGAAAGCCCAGGCCCAGCCCTTTGCCATAGCGCCGCAGGGCCCCCAGCACCCTGGAGTCGGCCCCCGCCAGCAGGCCCCCACATTCCAGTGAGGTCTGAATTAGTGCCCCGGTCTTGCGCCCGCAAGTCTCTTCCAGAGTTGCTTTTCTTCCATCTCTGGCATCATTGGCGATATCCATCACCTGGCCACCCACCAGGCCCACGGTCCCAATGGCCCTGGCCACGGTGCGGGTCGCTTGCAGAACGGCGCCTTCGGGGAAACGGTTGCTCCGGTCCTCCCCCAACAGGCACTCGAAGGCCAGGGCGGTCAGGGCGTCCCCTGCCAGGACGGCCATGGCTTCTCCGTAAACTTTGTGGCTGGTGGGGCGTCCACGACGATAATCGTCATCGTCCATACAGGGCAGGTCATCGTGGATCAGCGAATAAGTGTGAATCAACTCCAGGCCGCAGGCAGGCACCAGGATCGAATCCCCGCGGCCGCCCGCAATCTCGTAGGCGGCGATGGCCAAGATGGGGCGAAGACGCTTGCCCCCGGCCAGGACGCTGTATCGCATGGCCTGGTGGATGAGGCGAGGTTCCTCGCCCTCCGGAGGAAGGACTCGATCCAGGGTCCGGTCAACCTGAACTCTTTTTTCGCGCAGATACTTTTCTAATCGAGGGGACACAAACACCCCCTGGACATTCGTTCACTCTCACCAAAGCCGCTAGCCGATCCTGTGTACAGACTTGATCCGTTACCAAGGGGGGAGCTTTCCCCATGCCCGCCCAACCCGCCTGGTTTCACCGGCTTGCCAAAATCCTCGACACTCTGAGGACCACCGAATCCACCCACCTCGACCGCCGGGCGGGCGAGAAGCTCTTCCGGGTGCGCCAGCGCCGCGTCAGGTGGCCCGGTCACGATCAGCCCCCGTGGCGGCTACCGGCAACACAAGCTCGGGAAGCTCATGGATGGTGACGTTGGGGCAAACCGCACGCGCGATCTCGCATAGGTGGCGATGGTGGCTCAGGTATATGACCTGCCCCACCCCGGCCATTTCGGTGAACAGACGAAACGCCTCCTCAGCGCGGAAGTCATCGAAGGTCTCCAAAATGTCGTCGGCCACGAATGGCACCGGGCCATGCTGGTCGACGAACTCGAAATAGCCGGCGACACGCAACGCGAGATAGAGCTGGAAGCGCGCACCCTTCGACATCTCGGAAGCGATCTTCGCACCGCCGCTGGCACCGATGCCCATGAGCACCTCCCCCTTGTCGGTCAACTGCGTATCCAACTGTGAATAGGCACCGCGGCTGATCGTTCGGAAGGCTTCCGAGGCGCGTTTCATCATCGAACTACGATGCTCGTCCCTATACGCGCTCAGGGCGCGCTCCGCGGCCTCGATGCCAAGCTGTGTTCGGAGGTAAGCGAGCGCCCCTTCTTCGATCTCGAGAAGAACCGTGCGACGCTGCGCTTCAAGCCTAGCCACTGCATTGTCACCGCCCACCGCACTGATCGCATCCTCGGCGCGGCCAAGCGCCAGATAGAGCTCGTTCGTGCGGCCGGAGGCGTCCTCGAGTCGAGCCTTGATCTCGGCGATTTCCCGTTCGAGTGTGTCCGAGTCGGCATTCTCAAGATCCGATACTGCCTCTTCCAACGATCTTGCCTTCATCGACTCCACCAGCTTGGTTTCGCGGTCGGATAGTTCCTTGCGAACCGTAGTCCGGCGCGCCACCTTTTTCAGTCTCTCGTCCACCTCCCTGAGGGAATGCACCCCGAATGCCTTGTACATCTCGTCGGCGACGGCGCCCAATTCGCCAAGGCTATTCTCGACCTTGGCAATGTCTTCGGCGACGCTTGAAATCTCCTCGAAACATTTGCCGCGCGCCTTTCGATCATGGATTGCTTTGCCGAGACGGTCGCTCAAGCCGTCGTTGATCGCGACGACCCGTCCGGCGTCAAAGGTATCGCCCAACTGCTCCACGAGGGCTCGCACGGCGGCGGTGAAGACAGCTTGATCCTGCTCCATCTTCCCGATGCGATCGGCCATCGCGGCGCGATTCTCGAGAGTCGACTCCAGAACCGCCACGTCTTCGAGAATACGCCGGACCGCCGCAGTGGAAGGCTCCGGATCAGGCCCCCCGAGCCAGCAACGGGCCAGCGCTGCGGTCCAGTCGGCATGCCACTTGGCGTCGTCGCGACCCGCCTGTCCCGCATCCCGCTGTCGGCGCTCCAACTCCGCCCGCGCCCGTTTAACCTCTTGTCGCGCGGCCCTCGATGCGCCGCGTCGTTCCTTGTCCGACTCGACGGCCGCTTGCGCGATCTCGACGAGATCCTCGAGGTTTAACGCCGGATCATGCGCGACCCGCGCGGTCGTCATGGCTTTCTCAAGCCGCTCACGATGTCGGTTCTCATCCTCTCTCGCGCGCGCGATTTCAGCGTCCTGACTGCCGATGTCTTCTCGCGTCCCGAGGACTTCCGCGCGTCGATCAATCCAGGTCGTGAGCTTGGGAAGCGTGACGCCGGACGGCAGACCTTCGGCCCCTGTCCCCGCCATAACCTGAACGGCGGCAGCCACCTCATCCAGCACCTGCCGTTGTTGCTTGCCCGCCAGAGCGAGCTCTCCCGCGTTCCGCTCGAGTTCCGAGGTTTTCTCCCGCAGGTCCTCGCTCGCCTGCCTCAAGTTGGCGAGTTCTGTCGCGTGCGCGATACGGGCGGCCGTTGCGTCGTCGTCCTCCTCCAGCCGTTCCTCGAAGGTGTCAGCGGATGCGACATCGAGCGTAGCGCGATGAGTCTGCCACGCCTCATCCCGTAGTGTCCGCAATCGCGCTGCCTCTTCATCGTTGATAACCCCGGTTTCAGCCCTCTTCGCCTCCATCAGACCGGAGAGTCTGTTCCGGGTGACCAGGAGAAGCACCTTTTCGCGTTCAAGTCGGTCGATGTCCTTGGCGGCTTGGTCAAGAGTGGATCGCCAGACATCCATCTCGCCCGGCTCCGGCACCCGAACCCCCGCGAGGACTTCGGCGGAGCCATCCCACGGATGAAGCTGCGCCATCTGCGCGTCGAGCACAGCCTTGATCTCGCCTCGTTGCCGCATGTGCATCGCCAGACGTGTATGATGGTCATCCGCATTTACGGCCTTGGTCGTGGCATCCAGGCGATCAAACGCGACATCGTCGCCATCGCCGGCATCCGTACCAGTTTCTTCAAGAGCACGGATCGCCGCGGCGACGACGGCCGCTGCCTTCTCCATTTCGGCTGCCGTCGTCCTCAACCGTTCATCGAGACCGGATCGCCGTTCGATCAAGTCATTCAATGAGCCTACGACACTAGCGGGAACGACGAGAGAAGCAGGGTCGATATCGGACGCTTCGCTCAAACGCCGCACAACGGTCCGGAGTGTCCCGTCGTATTCGCTGAGCGTGGAGCGACGTTCGGGCAAGTCCGTCGCCGCTGTCACATAGCGTGCGTGCGCGGTGGTGAGTTGGGCGATTTGACTCTCGAGCCTGAGGATCGCGCCGTCGACGGCCAGTGCCTCTTGTTTCTCGTTCAGTTGCCGTTTCTGGCGCTTGAGGCCGTCGAGCCGAGTGGTCAGCCTGGGTTCCTGGTCAATTAGACTGCCGACCTGCTCGAACCAGACTTGCGGAACCTCCGGCAACGATTTAAGCTCCATGATCTCGTCGCGCAGTCGATGGATTTCATCAAGCCATGGCAGCCCTTGAATGCAACGTTCAGCGTCTTCACGCTCGGTCTCCAGTGCGGCCCGCGCCGACATGGCCCCGTCGTAAGCGGATTTCGCCCGATCCCGATCCGTGATGAATCTGGCAAAGGCGCTCGCAACGGTGTCGATCCGCTTCTTCTCCTTATCTAGTTGGAGAATCTCCGCCTTCAACTTGTAAAGTTCCGTGTTTCGGGCTCTACGCTTGTGAAACGCCTCGGCGCGATCGCGAAGTCGCTTCAGGCTCTTGCTCAGCTCAACCAGACCGGCGCTGGTCGCAAAGAGCAACTGACCCAGATCACCCTCGCTTCTGAGGATCTCATCACCGCCCACTTCCAGAGTATCGTCATCAAGCGAGAACATTGCCTTGTAGGCGTCGCGATCCATGCCACCAAGCACGTTGGCAATCACGCCATCGGCGACAGGCCGGCCATGCTCGTCGAGCAGGCTGGACATGCTCTTGCGGACTCGAACGAACCGATGCATCTGCCCGCCGATCTCGAGGTCGGACTCGATCCGCATGGCGGCGTAGCCGTGCAGGAAGCTGTATCGACTCCGTGTTTCGATTGCGAACAGCAGGTCAAGAAAACCCGCCAAGGCCGTCGACTTTCCAGCTTCGTTCGGGCCATAGACAATATGCAGGTCGGGGCTGCCACCGATCCGCGCGCCAAAGTTGATCGTGTGGTCAGTGAACATGCCGTAACGAGACAAACCGAGTCGGCGCAGGCGCATCAGTTCGCGTCCCCCTCGGACCTGCCTTCGTTCAAATGAGCGAGCACCGCTTCGCAACCCTCGGTCATCAGTGCCTCAAGGATTTCGATGCGCGATGTCTGATTGTCTCCGAGAACGCCTCGCACCTCAGGCGGCAAGCTCGGCTCCAGCTCTTCCACGAGATGGGCGGCCGCTCGCTTGAAATCATCCGACCGGGCGATCGGCCCCAGCATCTTCGCGGCGAGCTCGCTCACCGGTCCAACGGGGAGATCTGTCCTCGGCCCTACATTCAACTCGACCTTTTCAACCCATGTATGGCCAAGCAGAGCGGCACGGCTGTCAGCCTCAGCCTTTGCGACGTCCAGGTCGCGGCGGAGACGCCAAGCCAAGTCGGTACTACCCTGCAACGTAAGCCGGACGACCAGATGCTCCGAATTGACGGAGTCCCGGGCCTGCTTGAGGCTTACACCGACGCGCCCGACCATGCTTCGCCAGTCCTCGATGCCGGTCAGGTCAACCGCAACACGCTCGAACTGGGCGATGCTCGTCGGGTACGGCCGGGAATCAACCGAGCCATCGTTACCGACGGTGGCCATCGTCACCGATTTGGGACCGGCCTCGTTGATGTCACGCCCCTGCGGCATGCCGGGCATGACGATGAACGGTTCGCGGCTGTGCACCTCCCGTTTGTGTATGTGGCCAAGGCACCAATAATCGAAACCGGTGTCGGCCAGTTGAACGACGCTACATGGCGCGTAGTCGTCGTGCTGCGTGGAACCGGCCAGGCTCGTATGAAGCAGCCCGACGTTGAACGCTCCTTCGACTCGAGCCTTGAACTTGGGAACGAGGTTCTGCGGTGCCTGGGGTTTCGCAAAGCTGATTCCGTGTACAACGACGGGAGTCTCACCGCGAGGCCGCTCCAACTCGACCGTTTCACTAAGCCCCCCGAAGACCTTCACGCCTTCCGGCAATACAAGTTCCTTGGTGATCCGTGACTCCGCGTCATGGTTGCCCCGCACGATGAATACCCGAATCCCGGCCTCATCCAGCCGTCGCAATTGAGCGGCGAGAAAGAGGGCTGTCTTCATCGACGTCTGATCACCATCGTAGAGATCGCCGGCGATCATCAGAGCATCAACCTGTTCGTCGAGGCACAGATCGATGGTCCGCTCAAAGGCGAGGCGGCTCGCGCCACCAATTAATTCGGCAAGATCAGGATCTCGAAGGACGAGAGACCGTAGCGGGGAGTCAAGGTGGATGTCGGCGGTGTGAACGAAGCGGAATGGCATATATTGATACCAAGGAACACGCAGAAAGTCGTTTACCTCTCTCAGCCTGGCGCGCTGCTTGGCGAGTGGCTAGCCATGCTGTTAGAGGATCACGAGACCGACGCTGATGCGAAGAGCCTGGTTGACCTCCTCCATCTTGGCTGAGGACAGCCTGCCGAGTTGCTGAGCCAGCCTCTTCTTGTCGACCGCCGAATCTGATTGAGAAGCACGACCGAATCAACAGCCAGACCTGTCCGTGCTTTGGCTGATATCAGAACCTCCGTGGGATACAGAGGGTCGTCGAACCTGGAACTGATGGCAGCCACGATGGTGACCGGGCTGAACTTGTTGGCGATATCGTTTTGCAAAATTAACGCCGGGCGCGTTTTCCGAATCTCAGCGCCCAGTGTCGGGTCGAAGTTGACCAGATAGAGGTCTCCCCTCTTAGGTCGAATCTGGGGGGTCAGTCAGGAAGGACGAACCATTCCTCAGCCATCTCCCGGTCACGCTCGGATCGAGCTGTCGCACCAAGCGCGAGCTGCCTTCGAAGGTTCGCTCTCCCCTGTTCCTTGACGAAGCGTGTCACGGCTTCGTCAATCAACCTTGAGCGCTGGCCTCGAGGCACAGCACGATCAAGCATCCTGACCGTCTGTTCCGGCAAGGTGATGTTGAGCCGTCGGTTCATTGGGACCTCACATTATTTTTATCGTGAGGATACACACTATTTATGTGTATGCCAATGCGTCCGCGACGGGCGGCGCCTGCCGGCCCCGCGCCTGGCCCGCATTTCTCACCAGGTCGCTGAGCAAAATAAAGCTCCTTCACTCGCTCGACAACTGCACGCCAAGCCTACACTGAGCCATACCACGCTTTTCCAGGTATTGCTGGTGGTATTCTTCGGCTCGGTAGAAGGTTGAGGCTGGCGTGATCTCGGTCACGATCGGGCGCGGGTAGCGGCCGGAGGCATTCAGCCTTTCCTTGGAATCCCGTGCTGCCGAATCCTGGAAGGAGTCGTGATAGTAGATGGCGGAACGATACTGGCTTCCGAAATCGGGCCCCTGCCGATTCAAGGTGGTGGGGTCATGGCTTTCCCAAAAGATGTCCAGCAGTTGCCCAAAGGTGACTTTGGAGGGGTCGTACTGGATGTCAACCGCCTCGGCATGACCGGTGGTGTCCGTACATACCGCCCGGTAGGAAGGATTCTCCAGCCCTCCCCCCGTGTAGCCCACGGCAGTGGACAAGACCCCTTCGACTTGCCGAAAGGTTGCCTCGACGCCCCAGAAACAGCCGGCTGCAAACGTGGCGCTAGCCATAGCCATGCTCTCCTTTCTTAACCCGTTGAGATTTGCGGGCCAGGCCAGTATAGCGGATTCCCGGTCTCGGAAGGCGTTGCAGGAAGGGATTTGGACTCGAGACCCGCAGGGGACCATCCACAGCCGGGATAATCAACCGACGTTCCACGCATTTGTTGTATGATCGGTGGCCGTATCCGATCCAGGGAGGAGCCATGGAACCGGTTTGGGCGGCAGGCGGCTGCCTGGTCACCTATGTCCTTTTCTACCGATTCTATGCCAGGTACCTGGGCCGATGGATTTTCCGTCTGGACCCCGACAGGCCGACTCCGGCCCACCAGTTGAGGGACAACGTCGACTATGTCCCCTGTCGGCGCAGTGTTCTGTTCGGACACCACTATGCCTCCATCGCCGGACTCTCACCCATGCTGGGGCCGGCCATCGCGGTGATTTGGGGGTGGCTTCCCGGCATGCTCTGGGTCGTCTTCGGCACCCTCCTCATCGGGGCCGTCCACGACTTTGGGGCATTGGTCCTTTCCATGCGCAACCGGGGCCTGAGCATCGGCAAGGTGGCCGAGGAAATCATCGGGCCGCGAGCCAAGTCTCTTTTCCACGTTCTTATTTTTTTTCTGGTCTGCCTGGCCATGGGCGTCTTCGTCCACGTGGTGGCCGGGCTGTTTACCGCCTCCTTTTACCCCGAGGCGGTCTTCCCGACGTTCTCACTCATCGTCATCGCTCTGGGAGTGGGCTGGGCCGCCTTCAGGAAGTCGATCTCCGTCTGGAAGCTCACCATCTTCGGATTTGCTCTCATGCTGCTCACCATCTGGCTGGGCCTGCAGTTTGAAAGGCCTGATCTGACGGCCGGAGTATGGGGAGTGCTGATTCTGATCTATGCCTTCTTCGCCTCTACCCTTCCGGTGTGGGCCCTGCTTCAGCCGCGGGACTATCTGAACTCCTTCCTCCTCTATCTGGGTCTGGGGCTTGCCTATGTGGGTTTCTTTGTCCTCCGACCCAACTTCGCGGCTCCCATGGTGGACGTCAGTCCCTCCGGCGCCCCACCCATCTTCCCTTTCGTCTTCATCGTCATTGCCTGCGGCGCCGTTTCCGGATTCCATGGACTGGTTTCTTCAGGAACCACCTCAAAACAGATTTCAAGGGAAACCGATGCGGTCTCCATCGGCTACGGCGGGATGATCGGAGAATCGTTGCTGGGCCTGATGGCTGTTCTGGCCTGCACGGCCGGATTCCGAACCATCGAGGCCTGGAGCACTCACTACCAGAGTTGGACGACTGCCGGCACCCTCTCCGAAAAGATGCGGGCTTTTATTGATGGGGCAGCCCTGTTCATCAGCCAACTGGGAGTGCCCTTTTCCTGGGCCCAGGCCTTCATCGCCCTGGTGGCTGTTTCCTTTGCGCTGACCTCGCTGGATTCCGGCACCAGACTCCTTCGCTACAACATCAACGAGATCGCAAGCGGCCTGCGCCTCCCGCTGCTGACCAACCGTCACCTCTCGTCCCTGTTGGCTGCGGCTTCGATCGGCTTCTTTGCCTTCTATGAAGTCGACGGAAAACCGGCCGGTCTTCTCCTCTGGAAGCTCTTCGGCAGCACCAACCAGGTCCTGGCCGCGCTGACGCTGCTGACCATCGCCATCTACCTCCGGCAACGCCGCAGAAATCACTGGTTCGCCAGCCTGCCCATGCTGTTCATGATCACCGTCACCGTGATCGCCATGGTCATCGAGATCAAGGGCTACTGGATCTCCAGCCAATATCTCCTGCTCTCGGTGGGCGGCGCCATTCTCCTGCTGAGTCTGTGGGTTATGCTGGAGGCCTCCATCCGCTTTCGAAAAGACAGTCTCTCCTGACAAATTGGCCTTCCCTTGCCGCCCCCTCCGGGAACGGGGCAATCGTTCGCATTTCTCACCGGGGAATGTACACGTGAGAAGCGTGCAGAGAGCAACGGAGGTGTTTAGCCCATCTTTAACACGGCTTCCGATCACACGTGTATTATCAACAGGTTACAAAGGAAGAAACGCGCAAGTGGCACTACAAACGGGTTGAAACCGGTGATTAAGGGGAGTCAGACGATCATCTTGCGGACCCCTCCGGGAGCGGGATCGATGCCCAGGGCGTCGTAGATGGCCTTCTGATCGGTTTCTGCCCGCGTGGCCTTGCGTACGTGCAAGGTCCGCCCGTCCCCACGCCGGAAGGTCACCGTGACCCGCTGCTGTCCTTCCAGGATGCGCCGCAGCGTGGTCCAACTGGAGGCCTCGCCCCGCTGCTTGAGGCGTTTGCGGATGACCTGCACCAGTTGATAGGCGATGACCGTCAGGAACAGGTGGCCTTCCGACCGCACCGGCTTGTGATGATAGATGGGGCGCAGGCCCAGCTCGGACTTCAGGGAGCGAAACACCGCTTCCACGTCGGTGAGAGTGGCATAGGTGCGCCACAGGCTTTCCTCATCCCAGTCGGTCTGATTGCTGCGCAGGCAGTAGACCCCCGGATGGGTGGCCATCGAGCCCTGGCGGGGATGGCGCTTCCAGGTCAGGGCCGTCGCCTTGCGGCCGCTCTCGTCGGTGAGGACCTCGATGGTGTAGTGTTGAGCCACGCCGCGACTCTGCTCCTTCAGCCGCCCGATCCGTTCCCGGACCTTCTCGATGCCCTTGTGAGCCCGCGGCCGTGAGAGCCCCTCGGAGAGTCGGGTGAGCCCCTGCTCGAAGCGCCGGCTGAAGCGCTCGACAATGCCCCGTTCCTTGTGAGCCCGCTGCTGGGAACGGCAGTAGAGACGCACTTCCTGCCCGTCCTCTGAGACCTCCTTGTGGAACTGTAAGGTCGCCTTGGAAGCCGTCTCCACCGTCAAGGCCAGTTCGGGGTCGAACTGCCGGGAGCCTTGGCGGCTGGCCACCACATAGCGGTACCCTTCCTCCCTCAACCACTGGATGCGATCCTCGGTCGCCACCCCCCGATCCATCACCACCAGGGCCCCCCGGGGCGCCTCGAGCGCCCCCAGCATCCCGGCCAGGGTGCGGTGCTCATCCACCCGGCCGGCAAAGACCTGCGAGCGGCGCACAAACCCGGCCCCGTCCAGCACCAACCCCAGGGTCAGCAGGGGACAGTCGCTGCGCTTCTCCTTCGAGTGCCCCCGCTGGGCCTTGGGTTGATGGCGGGCCGCCCCTTCGAAGAAAGTGTTGGTCAGATCGAACAGCGTCACGGTCGGCTGCAGATCGAACAGACCCATGGCCCGGGTGAACAGGTGGGCCTCGATGGCCTGGCGGTGTCTCATCAGGGCGTCTGAGGCCCGATACATCTGCATCAGGCTCAGGGTCTGGAAGTCGAAGTCCAGCAACTCGCCCAAACCGCTGCGCCGGCCGAGCCAGCCCCAGGTGGCCCGTTCCGAGCCGGGACGGGCCAAGCGGCCCACAATCGCCCCCACCGCCGCCGCCCGCAACGGTCCATTCAGACCCAACTCGGCCAGCAACTCCACCAACCCCAACTGCTCCAGCGCCCACCGGCCCACCTGCTCCACCCCGACGCTGCGCGGACGGGTCAACTCCACCGAATCCACCTCCACCGTCTGCAGGTCTTCTGAAGAGGCCTTCCCAGCGGTGCCGGTCACGTCGGCTTCCCCCTGAAGCAAGCGCTCGGCCATGCGTTGGGCTTCCTCCTCCAACGGGGCCGAACCCTCCTGGATCAAGGGCAACTGACCGCTGAGGATCTGGTCCAGACGGCGGCACAGCAGGGGCCAGTCATGGCGGGGGATGGAGAAGTGGCGACCGAGGTTGAGCAGGGTCTGCTGGCGGACCTTGCCTGAGACGCGATGGGAGCGGACGAGGCGGTGGGTAAAGTAGGTCTGACCGGAGGGAGTGGAGCGGGTCTGGGTGCGGCGGATGAACATGGGAGGGACCCTAACAGAGGGGGGCGAGGGGGTCAAGCCCTTCCCATACGATTATGGCACTACTTCAGCTTCTCCTACGAAGAATCAACAACTTACAGGTGATTTTAGGCCAAAATGGGGGTAAAATCCCCCCAATCGCCCATTCCTGTGTTAAAGATGGGTTAGTGTGATTTTGGAGAGGCAATGCGTTCCGAAAGGACGCTGCTCATTGCGTGCGTCTACAGTTATGAGAGCGGGGTTCTTCCTTGTGAACTCCATAAATCATTGAATATAAACATATTATATTCTGTCAGGTCATCGGGATGCATCTTGCAGGTTCTCCTCATTATTGTTAATACGCTCTATTCCTCCCTCTATTCCGCAACGGGATATTGTCATAAATCAATCCTGGGCATAATGCGCTGGCACGGTGTGTTATAGTAATTCCATGAGAACTGTAGTGGCGTAACGTCACAACCGGTGGAAGCCGGTTTGCAGTTCAACCGCCTATATGGCGGGCAAATGAAAAACTTCGTGTAGAGGAGTTTTCCCAAATGACTAATCAAAACGACTCTCTTTCAGAGAGAGTGAGCGAGCTACTTCCTTCCCTTGCTGCTACCGCAGCAGATCTCAACGACGCTTCCAAGAAACTCTCAGCGGTAATCACACGCATTGACGATGCGCTACAGCGCCTCAATCTGGGTGTGACCGCCTGGGTCACAGTGCAGGGTGGCGCTCACAATAATGGGTTGTACTTCTGGGCTGAGGCACTCGGTTACAGCAGGATCGCGCGGAAATGGGGACTTACACTTAGGAGAAGGTCGGGTTTCGAGGGTGATGGTGAGCTAGATGAAGACGAAAATTGGGCCTTCAACGATGCACCCCGTTCCCTGAGGATAATGGCGGTCCCGAAGATCCCAGAACTTATCAAGGAGCTTGACCGAAAGGCCAAGGAGGTGGCGGAACAGATTTCAGCTTCCGTAGACGAAACTGTACCTCTCGTGGAGGCAATTGAAATATCCGCGCGTCCACAGCGCTCCATCAAGAAGAAGCTCGGGGGGCGATAATGAACATCGTCCATGACTTCTACTTTTTTGGCTTCGGCTTAATTTTCGCTGTGCTCCTTGCATTGTTGCTTGGCGACCAAGTAGAGACGGGATTCCAGGTTCGCAGTGTAAAGATCTTCTTGCGCTATCGTCGAAATCGCCGAAAGTAAAATGTAGTCTGGCCGCCAGAGCTTTGCGGGTCTGGGGTGTCTGATGGTTTCTAAGCGTTACGCAGGAGGTATTGCCTCCGGGAGGATTCGCTCGGACTGAACAGAATACGTTCAGTGTGGGAAGGTCTAGGGAAGGCTTGCGCAGAAAAAATCAGCACATTTCGCAGAGGCTGTCACAGACCTAATCCGTTCAATCCGATCCCTTTGGCCCGTGCTAACACATGACTCAATGACAACATGAGCGACCATGGATAGTTTTTGGGCTCGTACGAGTCTAATTACAACAATTCCATTCGGACCCTCACGAAATCGAGTGGGACCGACCTCCGGGCGTTCTCTAAAATGCAATGTCCCTAGTACGTCCTCGACTTACAGACCACCACGGAATCTCAGTCGCCCAAACTGACGTGGATTTCGCAATCCCGTTTCTCGACGAGGACATTCCGCTTTATTTGGATCCGTTCCTGCTCTGGCGGTCACCATCTCAGCAAGACCAAGCGCTTCACACCAGCCTTGTAAATTGTTTCAACCACCTGGGCTGGCTCATGAAGAAGGGCCGCGAGGCGGTGGCGGTGGATAACCTGATAGTGGCCTCCGAGTGCGACGAGGTTGGCTTCGGGGTCTCAGTGAAGCGAAGGGGCAAGCGAATAGGCTCGGGTACGGCCAACACGATACTGGCTCTTTTCTCGCGTGTGCCGGAATATGGGAGGTCCGGATTCACGCACTTTGAAGAGATCCAGCTCTATGTTGACGGCATCTCCAAGGATCGAGTCAGCGACATCGCCTGCAACTTTCTAAAGTCTTTCCTAATCGACTTCACGATCGACCAGTGCCACAAGCACGGCATTCCCCTAGCGGACGTGCGGCTAGAAAGCCTGTACAACTACAAGGCGCAGCGCTTCGATAAAGATGTCGGGGTTGAACTACCGGTGATGCCAGAATCGGGTGAACCGATCCTACTGGTGCCGAAGCGCTGGCTGCGCCATGTTCCCTGGATCAACTTTGACGACTACTTCGCCACTTCCTGCCCGAAGGACGATGTCGTCAACCGCCAGAGTTCGGACGACCGTGTCCAGGTATTGCACTACAACCGTGAAAACTACGGCATGGTCGCCGAGTACGTCCGACAGAAGGAACGCACGGCCACGGACTGCCACAATGATCCGCTATTCAAGCAGATGCCGGTCGTCTCAGCCCGCCGCAAGTTGGCCGAGATCATGAAGCTGCCAACAGGTACTGGCGACAAGGCGGACAGGAAATACGAGGACTTTGTCGCGCAACTGTTAGCCTCTATGCTGTACCCGCACCTCGATTTCGCAGCGACGCAGAGCCGTTCGGAGGGAGGTTCCACAATCCGGGACCTTATTTTCTACAATAACCGTTCCGTTGACTTCTTGGAGGAAATCCTTGACGACTATCGGAGTCGGCAGCTCGTGATGGAGATGAAGAACGTGAGAGCGGTGGAGCGTGAACACATCAACCAGCTGAATAGATACCTGACTAACGAGTTTGGTGCTTTTGGTGTGATGGTGACGCGCAAGCCCTTGACGAAAGCGATATTCAGGAACACGATAGCGCTGTGGGCGGGCCAGCGGCGTTGCATAATCGGCCTAACCGATGAGGACTTAGAGTTGATGGGCGAGGTGTTTGACAGCAAGCAACGACAGCCGATCGAGGTGCTCAAAAAAAAGTACGTCGAATTCCAGCGGGCATGCCCCTCATAGAGGAGAGTCTTAATGAAGCACGCGGATGTAGACATCGTTGAGAAATTAGTGGCCCAGCTTGGTAGCCTTTACCAAGAGATGTCCGCGCTGGCTAAGAAGTCGCCCAATGACGCAATTAATACCTTTAAACTTCAATTCGTAAACGGGTGCCTCGCAAATTGTAACGAGTTCTTAGGCCGGCAATATCGTCCCTTCTCCGATTTCGAAGTGTTCTCGTCCGATGATATGCCTTCAAACAGCGACGTTACGTTTATCCTGTCCCAGTACATTGCGTGTACCGAAAAGTTCAGAGCGGATAATATCTATATGCGGCACCGCAGGTGGTTTTGGAATATTGAAGGCGTCGACCCGAAGGCCAGGGAAGGACAGATCGAGACAACTCCGCCGAAGAAACTCGCACACAAGTAAGCACTAACAATGCCAAGAAACAGAGACACTTCTGGTATCACGACCGCCGAAAAAGCTAGGAAGCACGATGAGCTCATGCCTCTTCTCAAGTCGATGTTTCGGGAATTTCAAGAACTCTCCAAGAAAAAGCCTGACGGCGCTTTGAACAAACGCAAGGTCGAAATCGTGAACCGGCTGCTGCGCGATGTCCATGGAATCATCCTCAAAGGGGAGTCGACGAGCGCTTATCTTGACCTTCTCGATGAAGACGACCTGCCGCAGAACAGCGACGTCACGCTTATACTTGGCCAGACTGTCGCTGCGATGGACGCATTCAAAGATAAGTACTATAGATACAACGACCTGCTCGTCGAACACGCGTGGGTGACTACCAATCAATAATTTCACGCTGCCCAGGGACGGTAAATTTTGTGCGGTTTCGGCTGCACCCGATGGAACATCTTTACTGAATGAATTGCTCCGTCCGATTATGGCCGCCGAGCAATTGGCCGAGGCGCAGAAACTCGCCAGCCAGCATTACCACCGCATGGAATCCTCAAAATCAGAGTAACTATCCCAGAATTCCGAAATAACCGCACTATGTTACACGGGTCACAGGTACCTTCCGACCCAGCCGGCCCCGCCAACAGCGACGGCGCCCGAACACCAGCAGGCATCCTCAAGTCGGGAGGAACTTCACCTACGACGTCGAGACCCGTCGGATCCAGTAGGTGGTCCGGGGCACACGACCCGAGGTTCACGCCCGGGGTGAATGCTGGCGAGGCTACTCTGTCCTATAGGGAAGTCTTTAGTAGGTCCTTCGGGTGACCCGCGCCAAACACAGCTCGGTCAATCTACTTAAAACCCCGACACGTCGGCTTGGCAAGGATTCCCCCGATCTGGAGAGGCTGCTCTCGCCAGGCAAATGCAGGGAGCGACGCACCGGAATGGGCATTCCCCTCCTTGGAAGGGCTGCACTCCTGAGGCGAATGCAGCCAGCGAAGCTGGCGTCAGCGTGGATTGTTCCGGTCCGGATGCGTCGTGCGGTCAGGGCTTTGTGACAACTCTCCCCGGGGGCAAGCCAAGCCGGAACGTGGTATTCGCCCGCAGCCGTCGGCGTCAACCCGGCGCAAGCCATTGGCATGCGGGATGGGTAAGGCTAGGGACGGGACGGAGGGATCCTTCAGCCAGAAGGACTACTGATCGGACGGGGGCTCGGGGGCGGCCGGCTCGGTTTGCGGCTTGGCCTGAGCCTCGCGGGCCTGGTCGGCCATCTCGACCAGGTCTTCGATGGTGCGCAGGATGGGCAGGATCAATTGATTGCCGCTCAGCCGCGAACCGCCGAAGGCCACGCCTGCCGGATTTTGCTTGGTCACCAGAATGCCCAGCGGCGCTCCCTGGGAGTCGTAGACGATACAGCCCAGGTTGCCGGAGAGAGCGGCGTCGCACACGTAAAAAGGGCGAGGGCCCTTCACCTTGGCTTCCACGCGGCCCAGATGCAGCCGGATGGCCCGATTGCCGATCTTGCCCAGACGACCCACCGCAAACACCTGATCCAGCATCTGAGGCTGGCGCTGGCTGGCGTCCAATGCCACCGCCTGGAAGGACCCCTCAGCCTCACGCGGCTTGATGAAGATCATGTCCAGGTCGCTGGCCTTCAGGATCACTTCAGCGTCCACCTCGGTTCCATCATCCAGAATGAGTGTGGTCTCCTTGAACTCCGATTTGATATCGGCTCGGGTCGCGGCTCGCATCATGATGGTCGGGTCCAACGCCGAAGCCGATGCGACCGTCAGCCCCGAGCTATCTATGATGGTGCCGTTGGTTTCTATCTTTCGTTCCTGGTCCCGACTCTGACCTCGAATGGAAAATTCGATGCCCATGACGACCCGCACCGTGACCAGCGCATCCTTCGATCTCTCTGCCACGGCTCGAGCCGTTTCCCGAATATCGGCAGCATGGGCCAGGCTCGCCAGGAGCAACCCGATCAGCAGATGTAAGCAGCATTTTAGCGAGCAGGAAAGGATGATCATGGCTCCACTCCATCCGATGCAGCGCCGCCATTGCCCTGGCTCCAACTGGGCTGCAACTCCAGAAAAAGAGTATAAATGCCCCGCTTGACAAACAGCGGGATGTTGGCTGGCTTCCGGTTACCGGCGGCATCCAGCCGGACCTCCAGATCCTGCACTCCCTTGACTTCCTGGTGATCAACCGCCTTGATGAGATCTCGAGCCTTCAATCCAGCTACTGCAGCCCATCCCCCCGCATCCACCTGAGAGACGACGGCCCCGCTTTCCTCCTCCGACCATCGATTGGCGACGCGGTCCAGATAGGAAATATCCCTGGCCTTGAATTCGAATAGGAGGTCCTCGTAAACCTGCAGCTCTCCTTCCGGGGTGGGCATGGCTACCAGTACGGCACTCAGCATGCTCGTCTCTCCCGACCGTATCACGGTAAATTCAGCCTGGCTGCCGACCCGGTAGGCACGAATCATGGCCTTGAACACCTCGGCGTCCTGGGGTTCGGAGGCCTCAATGGGCTGAGAATCCGCATGAGTCAGGATATCGCCCACCTTAAAGCCGGCGGCTTGGGCGGAGCTTTCGGGATAGACCTGGGTAATTCTCACCCCCTTCTTGCCCGGAAGGTCGAGGGCCTTGGCCAGCTTGCGGGACAGCACCTGTGTCGCGACCGGCAGCCAGGCCTTTCTGGCTTCCGCGGGGGGCCTTTGCGGGCGCCTCAGACCCACTTCCACCAGAGTCAGAAGCCGCTCGGACCGCCGATCGAAAGCTACCGTCACCGGGACGGGTCCGTCCTTCCCCCGACAAATCTCGCCGGTCAATAGATTGAAGGGGCGGACTCCCTCCACCGCCTTTCCGTTGACCTCCACGATGACGTCGCCTGGTCGCAGACGGGGCACGGCCTTGTCTGCTGCACCCCCGGGTCGAATGCTGCCGACCAGCACGCCCTTCAGGTTCGGGCGATGCAACTCCTTGGAATCCAGAAGGGTCAAACGCCTGAGGGTTATTCCCCACTCCCTGGCCTCGACTTCCCTGCCCCTGGCGTCATCGCGCAACCGGGGCGTAATGCTCAGGGAATGTTCCATCTGCCCCCGCTTCACCTTCACCTGCATGGGCACGCCCACAGGTTTGGAGAGCAGGCGGCGAATCAAGCCCGGCATTTCTTCCTCGAATTTGACGCGGACCGGCTCGCCGTCAATGTTCAACAGGATGTCCCCCGCCCGGAGTCCGGCCCGTTCCGACGGAGAGCCCGGCAGCACTCCCGACACCAACGCCCCCTGGTCCCCCGCGGCCGCGCTGCCGTTTTTCAACAGCGGCTGAAAACCGGCGCCTACCCAGGCCCGGCGGACCCGGGCATGCTCGATCAGTTCCTGCGAGACCGGTTGGGCCAACTCGCTGGGAATGGCGCCGCCCAGGCCGAGGCCGATCTCGTTGATACCCACGATCTCGCCCCGCAAGTTCACCAGCGGCCCCCCGGAGTTTCCCGGAAAAATGCCGGCGTCGTGTCCAATCCACTTGACCAGAGATCCGACGTTCTCCCCGTCCAGCCTCAAGGGAGCGCTCAAACGCTTCGGAATCATCATGTCCTTGTTGGAAACCACGCCGCGTGTCACCGACTGCGAGATCGCCAGCGGACACCCCATGGCCAGGACCGCTTCTCCCACCGCAAGGGCCTCCGAGCTGCCGAACCGGGCGACCGGCAGAGGCCCGCTGGCGGCGTCCCGGGAAGACATGTCCAACTTGATTACGGCAATATCCGCCAGGGCATCGGTCCCCACCAGTTCGGCTTCCACCTCTTCCCGGGTGGAGAGGACACAACGAATCGAGGTCGCCTTGCCGGCGACGTGGTGGTTGGTGATGACATAGCCCTCCCGTGAAATGATGACCCCGCTCCCGGTGGACTCGAACTTCTGCCCCCTCCCTCGCCCGTGCCGCAGAGACAACACATAAATTTGAACCAGGGCCGGATAGACGGAATCGATGGCCTGCCGAACCTGCTGCTCGATCCCCGGACTTTCGCCCGGTCCTGCGACCGCCGGAGGAGATGCCAGCAGGGCAGACACCACCAACCCTATCAACCCCGAGATTCCCTTTTTCCTTCGATCAACCATGCAGCCCCTCCCCGGGGCATCCACCCGCCGCTGCCTTGACCGCTGTTTCCGGGTCTCCGGATCAGTACCTGGGCACTGAAGGATCCACCTCTTGAGACCAGCGGTCGATGCCTCCGGTGAGATTCTTCACATTGGTAAAGCCGGCCTTCAGCATCTGTTCCACGGCCTTGGCGCTGCGTCCCCCCATCTTGCAGTGGACCACGATTTCGTCATCGGGATTCAACTCCTCCATCCGTTCGCCCAGTTGCCCCAGCGGGATCAGAACGGAATCGGGCAGGCGGCAGATGTCATATTCCTGGGGTTCCCGAACATCCAGGATGATGGGCTTGCCACCCTCGTCCAGCACGGTCTTGAGCTCTTTGGGTGTCATTTCGTCGGACTCCTCGGGCGCAGTCGCCCCGGCCGCGGGCTGAGGCGCAACGCCGCAAAATTGTTCGTAGTCAATCAACGCCTTGATGGTGGGCTGGTCTCCGCAAAGAGGGCACTTCGGATTCTTTCGCAGCTTCAGCTCCCGAAACTTCATCTCCAGCGCATCGTAGAGGACCAGACGGCCCACCAGGGACCGCCCCCTGCCCAGAATCAACTTGACGGCTTCGGTGGCTTGAACCAGTCCGATGATTCCCGGGAGGATTCCCAGGACTCCCCCCTCGGCGCAACTGGGAACCAGTCCCGGGGGAGGCGGCTCCGGATAGAGGCAGCGGTAGCAGGGACCGTGCCTGGCGTCGAACACGGAAGCCTGGCCCTCGAATCGAAAGATGCTCCCATAGACGTTGGGCTTGTTCAGAAGAACGCAGGCGTCGTTCACCAGGTAGCGGGTGGGGAAGTTGTCGGTTCCGTCGATCACTATGTCATATTCGGGAATAATATCCAGGGCGTTCTCCGACGTCAGCCTGGCTTCGTAGGTCTCCACCTGGACATTGGGGTTGATAGCCAGGATCTTTTCCCGGGCGGAATCCAGCTTGAGCCGGCCTACATCCCCGGTGCCGTGAATGACTTGCCGCTGCAGATTGCTGAAATCAACGGTGTCGAAATCCACCAGCCCCAGCTTTCCGATGCCGGCGGCTGAAAGATAGAGGCCCAGCGGAGCCCCGAGCCCCCCTGTCCCGATGAGCAGGATCTTGGCGGCCTTCAGCTTCTTTTGGCCCTCCATACCGACTTCAGGCATGATGATGTGCCGGCTGTATCTCTGGATCTCATCCTGGCTGAGGTCCAGGCTGTCCGAAGCAGCCTCGACGGCGCGGAGGTTTCCACCGGCTATGGAGGGCACAATGCTCACAACGTCCCCTTCCTTCACAGGCGTCCGATCCTCCTGCAGATACCGGACGTCCTCGTCGTTGATATACACGTTGACAAAGTTGCGGACTTGCCCCTCGTCGTTTAGAAGGTGTGGCTTGAGCTCGGGAAAACGCCGGACCAATCCATCGATGACCTCACCCACGCATTCGCCGCTCAATTCCACCTCATCCCGATTGCCTGTGAGATGCCGCAGTGCAACCGGCAGGAGCACCTTCAAAGCCATATCTTCTCCTCAGGGTTCATCCCCCACACTCGCTGACATAGTATAGCCCGCATTTCTCACCGGGTCGCTGCCTACGTCCTGCAAAAACAGTTTATCTTCAGCATCCTTATTGCCCTATTTTGAAGGCATGCCGTTACAGACGGCGCTGGGCTCGCTCCCGGACGTGAGCATGCGGGCAGTTAGCGTTTCAACAATATTTCCGCCGCCCGATCGACATCTCCTCCCGGCCCTGGCTCAGTTGGATTCGATCTCCTCGGGGCTGAAGCAGGACCGGTCGTCAGCCAACCTCCAGCAGGTCATGGCCCCGGCCCTCCCCCGGGAAACCGAGATAATCACGTAAGAGTAGAAGGGCCAGGCATGATCCAGGTCAAACAGGGAGGGCCGGGCCTCGGCGTTGGGATGGGAATGGTAAAAGCCCAGCACATCCATGCCTTTTTCCCGAGCCCGCTTCTCAGCCTCGAACATGGTCCGGGGAGAGATCAGAAATCGGTTGTGCTGCTCGCTTTCTTTCCGTGCATTCTCGGCGGGCAGCAACTCCAGGATGTGCTTGTCTCCCTGAACCAGCCGCCCCAGCATCAAGCCACAGCACTCGTTGGGATAGGCGGCCTCCCCGTGCGCCTGAATGGCCCCAGGATGCTCCTTTTTCAGCTTAACCCGCATTTCTCACCGGGTCGCTGGATGCACTATGTAAAGACCGTTTATCTTCAGCACTTTTTTGGACCAATTTTGACGTCTCGCGGGTACAGACGGCGCTGGGCGCGCTCTGGCTTGTCCTTTTCCCCTCAGCGCGCACATGCTCGCTCGAACGTAGTGACCGCTACGCCCTTCGCTCTCGAGCACGCACTGAGGGAAAAATTCCTGCGCCATCATCACGCCCCCCGGTGAGAAATGTGGGTTAACCGCCACCCTTGCCGACTCCCCAGAACCGCTCATTCAAATATTTCATGCCTCCGTCACACAGGACCGTCACCACAACACCGGAGTCCAGGTTCTTGGCAATCTCGACAGCCGCCACCACATTGGCCCCCGCCGAGATGCCGACCAGAAGGCCTTCTTCACGGGCCAGCCGGCGAACCATCTCCTGAGCCGCTTCAGTGGACACCTCCAACTGCCTGTCGGCCAACCGGCTATCGTAGATCGGCGGGACGATCGAGGAAGGCATGTGCTTCATCCCTTCCAGGCCGTGCAAAGGGGAGTCCGGCTGCATGGCGATACACTCGATGCCCGGATCGAACTCCTTCAGCTTTCGGGTGGTCCCCACAAACGTGCCGCTGGTTCCGAGTCCGGTGACGAAATGGGTCACCCTCCCAGCGGTTTGCTCATAGATTTCCACCGCCGTACTTCGATAATGAGCTTGCCAATTGGCCGGATTCGCATACTGATCCGCGTAGAAATACAGGTCCGGGTTTTCCGAGTACAATTTTCTGGCTGCCCGAATGGCTCCGTCGGACCCCTCTCTGCCGCTGGTCAAAACCAGCTCGGCGCCATAGGCCTGCAAGATCTTGAGTCGTTCCGGGGTAACGTTTTCCGGCATGGCCAAACGCACCGGAATCCCCCTGACCGCCCCGATCATGGCATAGGCAATCCCGGTATTGCCGGAGGTAGCGTCCAGCAGGATCTTTCCCGGCCGGAGGTTGCCGGCGCGCTCGCCCTGCTCGATCATCTCCAGAGCGGGTCGGTCCTTGACCGACCCCCCCGGATTGAACCATTCCGCCTTGGCATAGACGGCCACATCGGGTCCGCCTTCCCAGACCCGCTTGAGAGGAATCAGGGGGGTGTTGCCGATCGTATCCAGAACAGCCGTTGCCCTACCAGCTCCCAGGGTCTGGGACTTCATAGGCAGCACCCTAACCCGCCTGCAATCTAACACCGACAGTCGCAGCCACGTAGACTAACATGATCGACACGGCTCCACAATCTCCCCACGAGTTGCCCCCACGACACCTGGCTTGCATTTCTCTCCGGGTCGCGAGCACGCGCTGACGGCGAGACTGCCGGCGCCGGGCTGCACTCTTCTCACGTGGTTAGCCGGGTTTTGGAGAGGCTTTGCGTTTCGGGACGATGCTACTAAATCGCCGCCTACGCGGCTGCCGCAGCGTGGGATTCACACGACCCCGGGCTCCCGCCTCCGCCGACAAGAGGACGCCGCCTTCGCTGCCAAACGCGACTTTTCTCGCGCTTCTCCTACGTTTCCCTGCAGGCGACACGAAGCCGCAGCTACGCTGCTCTATAAGGAAGACCAGTAGGAGACGTTTCCTCGGGTGACCTACCTCAACCGCGGCTACGCCGCTCTCCCCTAAATCACAACACTGCCGGGGGACAGGATTTTTCAGTAGGTTATCACCGGGCGGCGGCGGCAATCATCCATTCTTTCCAACCGACCATTGGTCCCGAGGCAGTGTCCTCTGCTATACTGGGGCCCGTTCGACTCCCTCCACTGCAGTACCGCCTCCCTTGAAAGACTCCGATTTGCGACCGCCGGCAGCAAACTCCGGCGGTGAGGCAGGTCGCCGGGCATCGAAGGTCGCGCCCGCAATGCGAGTCCCTGCTGGAGCAAGTGGATGGATGAAGAGATTTTCTCCTGCCTGATGCTGGCTTCGGTCAAGGGGCTCGGCTGCCGGGGCGCCCATCGGCTGATTGGTTCTTTGGGATCACCCCGGGCGGTGATCCGGGCTACCCCGGACACTCTCACCCGCCTGGGACTTCCAGAGGGTATCGCCAGATCCCTGGCATCGAAACAGGCTCGCCTGCGAGCAGAAATGGCACTCCACAAGTGCCGGCAGCGCCAGATAACCGTTCTGACCCTCCAGGACCCCCTTTACCCCCCGCTGCTCAAGGAAATTTTCGATCCGCCGATCATCCTGTACGCCGACGGAGACCTCTCATGCCTCACGCTTCCCTCGGTCTCCATGGTGGGCTCCCGCAGGGCCACCGCCTACGGCATCAATGCAGCCGAGAAAATTGCCTGCGACCTCGCGGGTTGCGGACTCCTGATTGCCAGTGGATTGGCGCGGGGCATTGACACCGCCTCCCACCAGGGAGCATTGCGGGGCGGAGGACAAACGGTGGCGGTCCTGGGCTGCGGCCTCGATTCCATCTACCCGCGCGAGAACCGGTCCCTCGCCCGGCAGATCAGAGCCAACGGCTGCATCCTGTCCGAGTTTCCAATGGGTACGAGCCCCCTGCCGCAGAACTTCCCCATACGAAATCGCATCATCAGCGGCATCTCCTGGGCCACCTGCCTGGTGGAGGCCGCCCAATCCAGCGGCTCCCTCATCACAACCCGCCTGGCTCTGGATCAAGGGCGGGAGGTGTTGGCGGTGCCGGGAAACATCACCTCCAAGACCAGCTATGGCCCCAATCTGTGGATCAAGGAGGGCGCTAAACTGATTCAGGACTGGCGTGATATCGTGGAGGAGCTGCCCTCGGACATTCGGGAGCGGCTGCGGGTCCCAACCGGCTCCCAAAACGCACCGCCACCGTCGGAAATACTGACCGATACGGAGCAAAAGGTGCTGGCATCATTGAGTGCCGACCAGGCCATACCCATAGATCAGCTCCTGGAATCGACCCGGTTGACATCATCAGAACTTTTGTGCACCCTTTCGGAGTTGGAGATGAAAGACAGGATTCGACAGTTCCCCGGAAAGGCCTTTCTGAAGCGCTTATGAACCGCTCTCCCGCTCGGAGACAGGCCACTCGGAGAGATCGATCCCCCAAAAATCGGTAAAGCTCGTGCCAAAATCACTGGTCATTGTCGAGTCCCCCGCCAAGGCGCGGACGATCAACCGCTACCTTGGCAAGGACTTCCGTGTCGAAGCTTCCATGGGACATGTGCGGGATCTCCCCAAGAAACAACTGGGAGTCGATCTGAAAAACCGATTCCAGCCGACCTATGAACTGATTCCAGGCAAGGAAAAGATCGTCAGAGCCCTCAGGTCCGCAGCCCGCGGGGTCGATTCCGTCTACATCGCCACCGACCCCGACCGCGAAGGGGAAGCCATCGGCTGGCACTTGTCGGAAGCATTGTCCGAGTCTGAGGAAAAGCACAAATTCTTTCGAGTTCTATTCAATGAGATCACTCAAAAAGCCATTCGGCAGGCCTTTGACCATCCCGGGGAGATCGATTCCCGCCTGGTGGATGCCCAACAGGCCAGACGGATTCTCGACCGCCTGGTCGGATACAAGATCAGTCCACTGCTATGGCAAAAGGTCCGCCGGGGAACCTCGGCCGGCCGGGTCCAGACGGCTGCCGTAAGACTGGTCGTCGAGCGCGAAAGAGAGATTCAAGCCTTTGAATCCAAGGAGTACTGGACCCTCACCGCAAATCTTTCGGCTTCACAACCCCCTTCCTTCGACGCTCGCCTTCAGAAATTCGAGCGCAAAAACATCGCAGTCACCACCGAAAAGCAGGCGCAGGAGATCGTCCGTGCCCTCGATGGATCGCCTTTCACCGTCGAAAACGTCACTACCAAAGAAAAAAAGCGGAATCCGGTCCCCCCGTTCATTACCAGCAAGCTTCAGCAGGAAGGGGCCCGCAAGCTGCGGTTTCCGGTGAAGAAGACCATGGCAGTGGCTCAACGCCTGTACGAGGGGATTGAACTGGGGCAGGAAGGCGGCATCGGCCTGATCACTTACATGCGCACGGATTCGCTTCGGGTTTCCAACGACGCACTGACCGAAGTCCGAACCTACATTGCTCAAAGCTACGGAAACCCATACCTGCCCGCCAAGGCCAAGTATTACCGCAGCCGCAAGGACGCCCAGGATGCTCATGAGGCCATCCGGCCCACCTCGGCGGCTCGCCGTCCCGAAGAGATCCGGGGATTTCTCAGCAGCGACGAGTTCAAGCTCTACAAGCTCATCTGGCAGCGGTTCGTGGCATCCCAGATGCAAGCGGCCTTATTGGACCAGACCGTGGTGGATATTGCAGCCGGACCCTATCTGTTCCGGTCTTCCGGCTCCGTACTGAAGTTTGACGGCTTCCTGAAAGTCTACGAAGAAGGCCGGGACGACAAGGCCGAGGAGGAGCCTGCCATCTCCCTGCCCCCCCTGACCCAGGGTAAGGTCCTGCAACTGAACAAACTGTTGCCGGAGCAACACTTCACCCAGCCCCCACCCCGCTTCACCGAGGCAACCCTGGTGAAAGTGCTGGAGGAGAAAGGCATCGGCCGCCCCTCCACCTATGCCGCCATTCTCACCACCATTCAGGACCGCGAGTACGCGGTCAAGAAGGAGGGGAGGTTCCGGCCCACCGATCTGGGGTTGGTGGTGAATGATCTGCTGGTGGCCAGTTTTTCCGATCTCTTCGATATCCAATACACGGCCCGAATGGAGAAGGAGCTGGACGAAATCGAGCAGGGCAAGATTCCGTGGGTCGAGGCCTTGCAGGATTTCTACGGCAAATTCGCCACCGATCTCACTCAGGCCCGGAATCAAATGAAGGACATCAAGAAGACGGAGGAACAAACCGGAGAGAGCTGTGAAAAGTGTGGGAAACCCCTGGTGATCAAGTGGGGACGCCACGGACGGTTTGTCGCCTGTTCGGGATTTCCGGCCTGTAAGAATACACGGGAGCTTGCCCCGAAGGCTGGCGACCCGACCCCGACCACAGAGTCTGAAAAACAACCCTCACAGGAAACCTGCTCGAACTGTGGCAAGCCAATGGCACTGAAACGCGGCCGCTTTGGGCCATTCCTGGCCTGTACCGGCTACCCCGATTGCAAGACCACACGGAAGCTGGCCACTGCCGGCTCGGACCAACCCCCGTCCCCGGAAACGCGCCTGGAAGAAAACTGTCCCCGCTGCGGCCACGCCCTGGTCGTCAAACACGGCCGTTTCGGCGAATTTACGGCCTGCGGCGACTATCCGAAATGCAAGTACGTGAGAAAAAAGACCCTGGAGATTGCTTGCCCTCAGCCCGGTTGCGGCGGTGAAATCGTTGAGAGGAAGTCCCGGCGCGGTAAATTATTCTATGGGTGTGACCGCTATCCCGACTGTCGCTTCGTCCTCTGGAACAAGCCGGTCAACAAGGCTTGCCCGCAATGCGGCGCGGCCTTTGTCCTGGAAAAAGCAACCAAGAAGCAAACAGTCCTGCACTATTGCCATGCGACCTCCTGCGACTTCAAGGAGTCGGCCGACATCGTGGCCTGACACTGTCCTGTCGGACAGGCCCCATCGGTGCTCCGGCGGGAGCCGCCGCTCGACGGGCACGCCCATACGGCCGCCCTGGCCCGCATTTCTCACCAGGACGCTGAGCATAAGGTAGAAAAGTGCTTGTCTTTAACATCTTGTGGCGCTTTGTTTGGAGTTTTCGGGGCACAGACTGTGCTGGGCGCGCCCTGGCTTGTCTTTTCCACTTCAGCGCGCACGTGCTCCCTCGAGTGGTGTTCCGGCTACGCCCTTCGGTCACGAGCACGCCCTGAAGCGGAAAATCCTGCGCCAAGTTGCACTCTTGAGAAGAGTGCAACCCCCTGGTGAGAAATGCGCCCTGGCAGGGTCATCCTCCCGGTGCCAAGCCCGGGACTCCATGCTCATTCCTGTTCCCAAAGTGGGTTCGGCTCTCATGAATTCAGTCCTGGTCATCGGAGGAGGTTTGGCAGGTTCGGAGGCGGCCTGGCAGATTTCCCGGCGCGGATTCCAGGTGCGGCTGTACGAAATGAGACCCGACCGGAACACCCTTGCCCATAAGACGTCCCATCTGGCGGAGATCGTCTGCAGCAACTCCTTCAAATCGAACCAGCCGGGGTCAGCCCCCTGGTTGCTGAAGGAGGAGTTGAGCGCACTGGATTCCCTGCTGCTCAAGCTTGCCTATCAGCATCGAGTTCCCAGCGGCGCCTCGCTTTCGGTGGATCGGGAACGATTCGCCTCGGCAGTGACCGGTGCATTGACGGCTTGTCCCGGGGTTGAAATCGTGCGCGAGGAAGTCCATGACCTGCCCCGGGAGGGTCCTGTCATTGTCGCCACCGGGCCGCTGACTTCCCCGGCGCTCTCCCAATCCCTGCGAGAATTCATGGGTGAAGATCACCTGTACTTCTACGATGCCATCAGCCCCATCCTGGAAGCGGACAGCATCGACCCCGAAAAAACCTATCGGGGGTCCCGTTATGGCAAAGGGGGGCCGGACTATGTGAATTGCCCGCTCAATCGGGAAGAATACCTGGCCTTTTACACGGCTCTGGTCCATGCCGAATCGGTGCCCCTGCACGAATGTGAGAAAAGCCTTTATTTCGAGGCCTGCCTCCCCATCGAGGAAATGGCCCGCCGAGGAATCGACACCCTCCGCTTCGGCCCCATGAAACCGGTCGGCCTCATCGATCCCAGAACCGGGCGTCGACCCTATGCAGCCGTACAGTTGAGACAGGAAACCCTGAAAGCCGACAGCTACAACATGGTCGGCTTTCAGAACCATCTGCGCTTCGGAGAACAGCAACGGGTGTTCCGCATGATTCCCGGTCTGGAACAGGCCCGCTTCCTCCGGCTGGGCCAGGTTCACCGAAACACGTTCATCAACGCCCCCCTGCAACTGAAAGACACCTTGCAGTCTTCCCGGAGGTCGGACCTGTTCTTCGCCGGACAGATTTCCGGAGTTGAGGGTTACGTGGAGTGCATTGCCACCGGGCTGGTGGCCGGAGTCAACGCGGCCCGTTTCGCGGCCGGCCGGCCGCCCCTGTCGTGGCCTCGCAGTTCGGCCATCGGTTCGCTGCTGAACTACCTGGTGAGCGCCGACCCGAACAACTTTCAGCCCGAGAACATCAACTTCGGCATTCTGCCGCCGGCCTCCACCAGCAGCGCCAAGATCGGCAGAAAGGAAAAACGCCGACTTCAAACCGAGATTGCCTTGAAGGCAACCTCCCGGTTGGCCGATGGCTTGTCGATGTCGGATTGAACCGACCCGACAGCGCCGGAGGCTGGGATGTCCGGAGAGTCCCTGAATGCCCAATTAGCCGGGCCCCCGCCACGGGGCGGATCATTCGAGAGTGAAACAGGTTTTGTTTCAGGTAAGCCCGGCCCCCGCCTTGCCGGGCGGATCATACGAGAGTGAAACAATCGGAAATCGACAATCCTGTCGTGACCTTGATATCCCGTAGCGGTTAAACTCAACGCCTTAGTGGCCCTTCGTCGTTCTTAGTGGCCCTTCGTGGATAACTCTTTTTCTTTTGTCTTTTTTCTGTTGTTTCAGACAAGTCCGGCCCCCGCCCTGGTGTGCGGATCATTCGAGGAAAAACGGCCGATCGTTAATGAAGACGAACCACGAATGGACACGAATGAACACAAATAGGCGCGAAGACAGATGGACCTCCTTCAACGACAAGCGGAACCAAAATGCTTCTGCAATTTCGTGCCCTGGGTGTGACGATGTCATGGGATGACGGCTTCCTGGGAGCGCGGGCGTCCCGCCCGCACCAAGCCTGGCACAGCCTCGGCCATCTCCCCCACTTGGATCAAACGGAAACGGCGCCATGGCTCTCCTTCGGCCTGGCCGCTGCTGTTCACGCCGACAGGGTGGCTGCCTGCAGCATCGCACTGAGGCTCAGCGGCGGCCAAAGGGACAGGATGCGGGCGGGACGCCCGCGCTCCCAGGGCAATCACTCCCCCCTTGAGGGGGAGTCGCAGAAGCCGAGCCGCCAGGCGAAGGCTGATGCGGTGGGGGGCTGGCGGGCGACTTCTCAGAAAGCCGACGTGCACCCTTTGGGGAACTCCCGTATGCCCGCCAGCCGTGCCCCTGCCCCCGGACCGAGCGGATCATCCGAGAGTGAAACAGGTTTTGTTTCAGGCAAGTCGGGCCCCCGCCCCCCACGACGGGGCGGATCATTCGAGAGTGAAACAACCAACCCTCATGGCCTATCGGGAACAAGAACCATGTCCCGTTAAACCGATTGGCTGTTTTTGGGAACATCGATAGACAGGATAAACAGGACGAGAAGCTGCTGCACAAGAAGCTGACTGGCTCGATTATCGAGTGCGCGTTTGTGGAAAACCTCAGTGTCCTTCGTGGCCCTTCATGGACCCCTCTCGAGCTTTCTCCAACCCCTTCGTGGCCCTTTGCCGTTCTTCGTGGTCCTTCGTGGATATCTTTTTGTCTTTTCGTGGAAATCTTTTCTCCCCTCCCAACCTTTGGCGGATCCCTCTCGAGCTTTCTCCAACCCCTTCGTGGCCCTTTGCCGTTCTTCGTGGCCCTTCGTGGATTTCTTTTCTTGGCCTTTGTGGATAACCCTCAATTGTTTCAGATAAGGTAACAGGATGGACGCGGAAATCCGCCAGTTCGCCGACAACTTGATCCGCCGAAACGCCTCCGACGACACGGTGAGAAGCTACATCAGCGACCTGCAACAATTTCACCGTTACCTGACTCCGCCGAACCCCGAAGGCAGGCCCGGGACCTTCTCCGTCCAGGAACTGAACACCCAGGTTATTCGCGAGTACCTGGGCTATCTGCACGGACAAAAAATAGAAAAGTCTTCTATTGCGCGCAAGATTTCCACGCTTCGCTCTTTTTGCCGCTATCTCTGCAGGTGCCAGATTCTGCCGCACAATCCGGCCAAGCTCGTCCGGTCTCCCAAGGTGGCCCAGAAAATTCCAAACTATCTGACCGTTGACGACTGTGTGGCTCTGATCGAAACCCCCGATCTCAACCAGCCCCGGGGAAGGCGTGACCGCGCCATCCTGGAGCTGCTCTATGCCTGCGGCCTCCGGGTGAGTGAACTTACCGGTCTCAATATCGGCGATATCGACTTCAGGGAAGCCTTGATTCTGGTTCGGGGCAAAGGGAAAAAAGAACGCCTGGTCCCTTTTGGGAATCACTGCCACGCGGCCCTCCAAGCCTACCTGGAGGAACGCCGCTCCCCGCCGGACCCCCATTCTGACGAACCGGGCCTGCCGGTGTTCCTCAACGCCCGGGGCTCGCGATTGACTCCCCGCTCAGTGCGCTATCTGGTCGAAAAGCACCTGCGGTCGGCCCGTCTGAACCAGAAGATCAGCCCTCATGGACTGCGACACTCCTTCGCCACCCATCTGCTCAATTCGGGGGCCGATCTGAGGTCTATTCAGGAGCTTCTGGGACACAAGAACCTCTCCACCACTCAACGCTATACCCACCTCAGCATCGGTCATTTGATGGAGCAATATGACAAGGCTCACCCCAAAGCCTGAAACCGCCTCCCCACCGCCACGGCTGGCGGACCGGATCAGAACCAAGGCCATGGCGCTGGGGTTCGACAAGGTCGGCTTCAGCCGGGCCGGGCCGTTGGGTTCCCGGAGCGGGTTGGAGAAGTGGCTGGAGTCGGGCCACCAGGGAGAAATGCACTGGATGAGCAAGAATGCCGCCAAGCGCCAGGACCCATCCCTGATTCTGGCCGAGGTCCGGACCATTCTTTCGGTGGCTATCAACTACTACCAGCCCCTCGACCACTCCGAGAACCCAGTGCATGGCAAGATTTCCCGGTACGCCTGGGGTCTGGACTACCACCGCCTGTTGAAGTCACGACTCAAGACGCTGGCCGGATGGATTGCCGAGACCCTGCCTCCGGCCAACGGACTGTTCTATTCGGACACCGGCCCGGTAATGGACAAGGTCTGGGCCCACAAAGCCGGCCTGGGATGGATCGGCAAGCACTCAAACCTTGTCAGTCGGGATCAGGGGTCCTGGCTGTTCCTGGGGGAGATCCTGCTGGATCTCGAGCTGCCTGAAAACGGGGAGAGCGGGAATTTCTGCGGTAGCTGCCAACGGTGCCTGGATGCCTGTCCGACCGGGGCCATCGTGGCTCCCTACGTGGTTGACTCCCGCCTGTGCATTTCCTACCTGACCATCGAGCTGCGAGGACCGGTCCCCCTGGAACTGCGACCGCTTATCGGCAACCGGATCTTTGGCTGTGACGATTGCCAGGACGTCTGCCCCTGGAACCGGTTTGCCCAGCCCAGTCTGGAGAAGGCCTTCTACCCTGCACCCGGGAACCATGCACCGGTTCTGATGAAGCTGATGCGGATCAGCCGGCAGGAATTCTCCCAACGTTTTCGACTCAGTCCGATCCGGCGCTGCGGCTATGCCGGCTTTCTGCGCAATGTGGCAATCGCATTGGGCAATAGCGACCTCCCGGAGACCGTCCCCTCGTTGAAGATCGCGCTCCACCACCCGGAGAGCCTGGTCAGGCGCCATGGGGCCTGGGCCCTGGGCCGAGTCGGCGGCCGGGAGGCTCGATCGGAGCTGCTGCAGGCGACCCGGTCAGAATCCGATCCATGCGTCAGGAGCGAAATCCGGCTGGCGCTGGACAGCCTGGAGTTCAGGAGTTCCCGCAGAACAACCCGGCCACGGGTCTCCGGTTGAAACTACGGATCAGCAGTGGATTGTATTTTCCCCGTCTCTAGCCCGCATTTCTCACCGGGTCGCAGAATACATCCTGCAAAGACCCTTTGTTATTAACAACTTGTTGGTGTTATTTTGACGGTTTGCAGTCCCCCCGGTGAGAAATGCGGGCTCAACCGATAATGCCGTGACGCGCCAACGCGGAGGCCAACCATGTCTTCTTCTCAAAAACCCTTGCGCATCCTGGTGGCTCCCAACGCTTTCAAGGAGAGCCTTTCGGCCATGGATGCGGCAGCAGCCATCTCCCGGGGACTCCTCAAAGTGCTTCCCGGGTCCAGGATCACTCAACTGCCCATCGCCGATGGCGGAGACGGAACGCTGGAAGCCGTTGTCGAGGGCACCCATGGGAAAATCCTTCGGGCTCGCGTCCTCGATCCGCTGGGAAAGAAGATCTTTGCCCAATATGGCTTGACGGGCGACGAGAGGACTGCCGTCATCGAAATGTCGAGAGCTTCCGGACTGGCCCTGGTCCCGCCCTCGCAGCGCAATCCCATGCTGACCACCAGCTACGGCACCGGACAATTGATCCATGCCGCGCTCAAACGCGGGGTGAGAGACATCATCCTGGGCATCGGGGGGAGCGCCACCGTCGACGGCGGCATTGGCGCACTGCAGGCGCTGGGATTCGGCTTTTTCGACCGTCGGGGCAGGCCGGTGGGTTGGGGCGGCAACGGCTTGAAGTCGATCGCTCGGATCGATATGCAGAAGATCAACCCCTTGCTCGAGCAGGCACGGATCCTGGTGGCCTGTGACGTGGACAGCCCCCTGGTGGGCCCCCGGGGAGCGGCAGCCGTTTTCGGCCCCCAAAAGGGCGCCACCCCCGGAATGGTTCGAAAACTGGACGACTCCCTTGGCAATCTGGGCCGGCTCATTCAACAGACGACCGATCAGGACGTCTCTCTTGTTGCCGGCTCTGGAGCGGCAGGAGGCATTGCCGGAGGATTCATGGGTCTGCTGGGTGCTCAGCTACGGCCCGGCAGCGATCTGGTGTTCGATCTGCTGAAGGTCGAACAGCAGGTGGCGGATGCGGACCTTGTTTTTACCGGAGAGGGTCAGATCGACTTTCAGACACCCTTTGGCAAGGGCCCTGGAATGCTCGCCAAGATTGCCAAAGCCCATGGAGTGCCCGTGATTGGCATTGCCGGAAGTGTCGCCGGCGACGTGGGCGGATTGTTTGACCAGGGATTCACCGCGCTCTTCAGCATTGTCGCCTCGCCCCTCCCGGTCGAGGCAGCCATCCGACAGGCGGCCCAGTTGCTGGAAGCTCAATCGGAACAGGTCGCCCGGCTTCTCCGCTGTGGCCTGGACTCACCTTGAGCTACCGCCGCACCCCTGCCGTTCAGCGGGGAAAGGGAGCCATCAGCCAACCCAGTCCCAGGGATACCACCAGAAAGGCCACGAATACGTAAACACCGTAACGCAGCTTTTCGCGGGGGGTCTCCTTGGTGGTGAGGGCAAAGACGATCGCCACACAGAAGGCGAAAATCGCCACAGCCGTGAAGTGGGGAATCACCATGTCAGCGTTTGCGGCCCACGGCGATGTCGTAGGCGTTGAGGGCGGCCAGCAGGTTGAGGAGTCCGGCGACGGCCAGATAGGTCGTCCCGTAGTCGAATGACCGGTTCTCCAGGTTACCCGCGCCGTAGCCCCAAAGTTTGGCCAGAAAGTAGAGCAGTCCGTTACTGAGGTCGGCAAAGAGAAACACGAATTCGATAAACTGCTCGGCAGCCAGTGTATGCAGCTTTCCTCCCAGGCTCAGCCCGAGGCCAAACAACAGAAGGATGGGAAAGGCAAACAGAAGGGAGCGTATCCACTTCCCCAGGATCAAATGGCCCAACCCCGGAAGGACGAGTCCAGCGAGACAGATCAGCATTGCATTGAGCGACCTGGAATCCATCGGTCACCATTCCTTCAGGCCGGTGGGCGTCTCCCGAAAATGGCCGTGCCTACGCGAACCATGGTGGAACCTTCCTCAATGGCCACGGGAAAATCGTGGCTCATCCCCATGGATAAGACCTTCATGCTGACCTTCGGCAGATGAAGGCTTGCCAACCGATCGAACCACTGCCTCAACCGACGAAAATAGGGCCGTACGGCCTCGCCATCTTCCAGATAGGGTGGAATGGCCATCAGGCCCTGGACAGAGATGGAGTCGAGGTCGACCAGCCGCCTGGCCAACTCTTCCAACTCCTCTTCCATCACCCCCGCCTTTTGCGACTCCCTCCCGATATTGACCTGGATCAATACCGAAACCACCTTCCGCGCCCGAGCCGACAACCGATCGATCCGCCTGGCCAAATCGAGACTGTCGACGGTCTGGATCCAATCGAAGGTGGCCACAGCGCGGTTGATCTTGTTCTTCTGGAGGGGGCCGATCAAATGATACTCGAAATCAAATCCCGCCAGACCCGCCTTCTTCGATTGGGCCTCCTGAACACGATTCTCGCCCAGGCAGACAACCCCGGCCGCAAGCGCCTGACGGATCCGGTCCGCATCCACCAACTTGGACACGGCCATCAGCCGCACCGTCTCCGGGTGGCGACCCGACTTCAGCGCTGCGTTGGCAACCGCTTCCATCACCCGCTGGACGTTTCCAGCGATGACATCCATCCCTTTGACACTCCCGCCAAACATGATCGCCGACCGAAGAGATTCGGGCTTTGACACCCCGGCCCCTCCGATCTGGCGATTCCCGCAGGATCCTCCAACCAACGGACCCGGCAGCCTCAAAAAGGGGCCATCTTACCTCAAGTGCCAGCCGATTTCCAACTGCCCTGCCAAACGGGCGGATGCAGTCGGCGGCGCCTTGTTGGACCCGCTGTCTTTGTGCTATTTTGCAAAGGCTCCCAGCCCCGGGAGCCGGGCCCGAACCCCTATTCTCCCATGCCTCCATTCATTTCCTTCGAAGGACTTGACGGCTGCGGCAAGACCACCCAGGTGCGGCTGCTGGCTGACTACCTGGCAGACCGCGGTGTCCAGGCGACCGTACTCCGAGAACCCGGGGGCACTCCGGTCGGAGAAGCGATTCGAGCGCTGCTGCTCAGTTCCCGAAGCCAGGGGCTGCTGCCCTTGAGCGAGCTGCTGCTCTACTACGCGGCCCGCAATCAGAACCTTTGCCAGCAGATCATTCCTGCTCTGGCCGGGGGCAAATGGGTCTTGTGCGATCGTTTCGCGGATGCCAGCACCGCCTATCAGGGATATGGACGCGGACTGGATCTCTCGCTGGTTGAAGCTCTCGATCGCATGGTCAACTGCGGCAGGAAGCCGGACCTCACTCTGTTGATTGACATTGAGCCCGCTCTGGCCCGGGCCCGGGCCCGGAACCGGAACCGCCGAATGGAAGTCGATGAAGGCCGTTTCGAGTCGGAATCTCTGGGGTTCTTCCACCGCATCCGGGAAGGCTATTTGCAGATCGCCGCGCGGGAGCCCCGCAGGGTCAGGGTCCTGAACGGAAGGCAAACCATCCGGCAGTTGCAGAAAGAGATCGTGAGTCTGATCTCGACTTTCCTTCCAGGGGGCAGGTCCGATGGGATGGAGTGATTTTCTGGGGAATGCCCCCATACGGGACCTGATGAGGCAGAACCTTTCCCAAGGCCGCCTCCCGTCGTCGCTGCTGTTTGCAGGGATCGCGGGAGTCGGCAAGGGAACCCTGGCCCACTTCCTGGCCAAAGCGGCCAACTGCCGGAACCTTCAGGATGATTTCTGTGACGACTGCGGGAGCTGTCGCAAAATCGATCAGGGGGCCCACCTCGATGTTCGAAGCTACTCGCCCGACGGGGCCTTCATCAAGATCGGCCAGATGAGAGATCTGATTCGAGAGGTTTTTTTCAAACCCTTTGAAGGCCGGCGCCGCGTCTTTGTGATCGACCAAGCCCACCGGCTGCGGCTGGAGGCGGCCAATGCCATTCTCAAGACCCTGGAGGAGCCGCCGGAGACCTCCCTGCTCATTCTGGTCACCGACTCTCCCAACGATCTTCCCGGCACCCTCCGGTCCCGCTGCCAGCGCATTCAATTCTATCCCTTCCCTCCGGAGGAATTGGAAAGCATACTCCGGCGACGATCGATCCACCCAGCCCAGGATCTACCGCTGGTGGGACGGATCTCCGGGGGCAGCCTCGGAAGGGCCTTGAATCTGGACCTGCAGCAGTACCGGCAGGCCCGCCGGGAACTGGTGGACGCAATCCAGGCCTGCGCCGGCGCCTTCTCTTATCACCAGGCTCTGCAAATCACCGAACCTCTCGCCTCCCCCAGGCAAAAAGGACAATTCGAGTTCAAGATCGGTCTCCTTTACGATCTGCTGCGCGACCTGTTCCTGATTCGACTGGGAGCGCCCCCCGAAAGCGTCACCAACCTCGATTTGCAGCCGGAGCTGATTGAAATCAGCTCTTCCCTGACTCTCGGGCAGCTTGTGGATGCCATCGGCTCGCTCGACCACTTGATGAAGGGACTGCGGCGCAATCTCAACAAGTCCCTGGCTCTGGACCGTTTTCTTTTCAGGCTGGGCGGTGTAAGTCCCACGACCCGAACCTGAACGCAGGGCTGCTCGCCCTCTTGAGAAGGGATTTTTGAATGATCATCCCCGGGCGCCAGTCGGGGGGTTCCGGTAAGCCGCGAATACAGCGTCCGCGTGGTGCCGTGGGCGTAAGCCGGGCGCAAGCCATTGGAACCTGTCAGCTCCACCCCCCAAGCCGCGTAGGCGGCGGCAGCGAGTAGCCGCGGTCATCAGCCCACGGGGAGCCTCCCCCAGCGTCTTCTTGGGGCTTGTAGCGGAACGGGATCCGTGCTACAGTATTTCCAATCTTGACGCTCACAGGCCATCTAAAAAGACCCTGCGGGTCAGAGTTGCGACCCGGCCGTTGGCCAGCCGAAAAGTTTCTTAGCGCCCGCCCCGAGTCCTGAAGTGATCGCAGATTTCCGAGTTCCCATCGAAACGCGGAAGACTTGAGTTGTCTTGACAGGCGGCAGTTTTGGGGCTACCGCGACTCTGCACAGAACCCAACCGAAGCTGGGAGGAGGATTTTCCATGAATCGTCGGCTCATCCGTCCGTCGCTGTCGGACATCAAAGACAAGGTGACCGTGCGATCGCAGAAGAAGAGACCCTCTCCTCCGGAACAAACCAACGCCGAAAGCTTCTACTACCTGAAACAAATGCAGAACAGGACCCCCATGGTGCTGGTCTTCCACGACGGAGAACGGCTGCACGGAGTCATCGAGTGGTACGACCGCAATTGCATCAAGTTCAATCGGGACCCCGAGCCCAACCTTCTGATCTTCAAACATGGAATTCGCTACATGTATAAGGAGGACGAGGACAAATCCGCCGATGACTGAGATTGGGACGGATTTCTCGATTCCTCTGTGATCCAAACCACCCGCAGATTACGAAAGGAAGGTTCAGCATGAAGAAATTCGGCTTGTCCATTGCGTTGCTCTGCTTCCTGGCAGGGCTCATCCTGCCTCACCCCCATATCCGCAAGACGGTCGGCGCTTCAGCCCAGGGCGTTCAGCTCAAGTTGAGCTACTTCACACTTCCCTACAACGCGGAGCACATGGCTGATGTCAAGGAGGGTTTTGTCTTCCACTGCGGCCGCGCGACCCTGGAGATCAGTGGAGAAATCGAAAGTTCGGGAGTAAAGGTGTCGACCGGACAATACGATGTCCGGGCCAAAGCCCTTACCGCCGACGAATGGACCCTGCTGCTCATTCCCAAGGCCCCGGAAGGCTCCGAAGGCCAACAGGAGCCCGGGCGGGAAATCTCCCTGGAGAGCCGATCCATGAAGGGGCCTCACTCGGCCCACCATCTGAACCTGGACTTGACCAGCGGTCATGGCAACACCGACGGGAAACTGATTCTCTCGGTGGCGTTCGGACCCAGAACGGTCGAGGGGATCCTCTCTCTTCCCACTCCGGAAGCTTAAGTCAGCCCAACTGAGGCTTGCCATGCACCTTCCACGAATCTAAACCTGCCAATCGGTCAGGCAGGTAGCAGGTTGATTTTTGTCAACAGTATCAAGGAACCCAGGTGGGTCTACCGACTTTAAAGCAGCGGCTTGAACACCCCCAACCCCTGCTGGTCCCAGCCTGTTACGACATGGTTTCCGCCAAAGTGGTGGAGCGCTGTGGCTTTGAAGCCGTCTACCTCTCCGGTTTCGGACACTCCGCCTCTCACCTGGGTCTCCCCGACGCCGGCTTGATCTCCTTTTCCGAGATGTTGGAGCGATTGCACCACCTGGTCCGTAGCGTCAACATCCCGGTTCTGGCCGACGCCGACACGGGATTCGGCGGAGTGGGAAATGTGCGACGGACCGTGGAGGAATACGAGGCAGCGGGAGCCCAGGCCATCCAATTGGAGGATCAAATGATCCCCAAGAAGTGTGGACACACGGCGGGCAAGCAGTTGATTGAAGCCCCGGAAATGGCGCAAAAGCTGGAGGCGGCTGTCGCCGCCCGGCGCAGCGACCGATTCCTGGTCATCGCCCGTACCGATGCCATTGCCGTTACCGGACTCGATGATGCCCTTCGCAGGGGACAGCTTTACCAGCAGGCGGGAGCGGACATCATATTCATCGAGGCCCCAACCACCGTCGATCAGATCAAGCGGATCGGCGCTTCCTTTCACAAACCCCTCATGATCAACCTGGTCGAACGAGGCAAAACTCCCCTGCTCCCCCTCGAACAACTCCAGGCTCTGGGATACAAAGTCATCGCCTACGCGTTGACCACCCTGATGGCATCGGTCCGAGCCATGGAGCGCACCTTGACGAAGCTGAAAGCCCAGGCCTCACCCGAGGAATATCTGGATGACCTGGCGTCTTTCCAGGAACTGGATCGACTCCTGGGCTTTCCGGAGTGGCGCCAATGGGAAAACCGGTTCCGCAAGCGGAGCGGATGAGCGGCGCCGGGCCCGGAACTGCCCCTCCTCCAACAGAATCCACTGACATTCAAAAAGCCTTCAGGGTACAGACTGCGCTGGGTGAGCCCTCGCTTGCCTGAAACAAAAGAAAAAGAGTTATCCACGAAGGGCCACTAAGAACGACGAAGGGCCACTAAGGCGTTGAGGTTAGCCGCGACGGGATACCAAGGTCACGAAAGGATTATCGATTTCCAATTGTTTCACTCTCGAATGATCCGCCCCGTCGTGGGGGGCGGGGGCTGGACTTGTTTGAAACAAACGCCTGCGCCTGGTGGCTGGAAACCGGTTCATAGTCAAGCATGGGTAGATTTTTGATTCACATCAATGCACAGGATGCACAGGATTTTTTCCGGAGACGGCTGGCTTGTGTTCCCGGACATCCTCAAATCCGCACACGATCATTGCCCAAGTCAGCGTCTCCTGCAGCAGCCTCCCGTCCTGATTATCCTGTGCATCCTGTGCATCGATGTTCAATTTATAGTCCTTCTCGATGGATCTGCCCAGTCGCGGGGGGCGGGCGCCCGGCTCGCAGGCAAACGGGAGTTTCCCAAAGGGGACAAGGCCGGCTTTCAGAGAAGTCGCCCGCCGGATACCCCCCACCTCACCATCGGGACGACACCCCCCGGGAGCGCGGGCGTCCCGCCCGCATGCTGTCCCTTCGGTTGCCGCTCAGTTTCCCTGCGATGTTGCAGCCGACCGCCCTGCCGGCGGGAACCGCATGGGCCCGGCCGAAGCAGAGGCAGGGCGCCGCTGCCGGTTGATTCCGGTGGAGGAGATGGCCGAAGCTGCGGGAGGATTTGTGCGGGCGGGACGCCCGCGCTCCCGGGTGGGCTTCCTCCCATGACAGGGTCACACCAACGGGACAAAAGTGCCGAAGCATTTTGGCGCCAGTTGTCGTTGAAGGAGGTCCATCAGTCCTCGTGCCTATTCGTGTTCATTGGGGGTTCGTCTTCATTGACGAACGGCTGTTTTCCCTCTGAATGATCCGCCCCGTCGTGGTGGCGGGGGCGGGACTTACCTGAAACAAATCTGGGTTCGCGTGACGCAAAACCGGTTCAAGAGATTGAAAAAACAGGGGTTGGAGAGGAATTGACAACGTGTCTGAATCACCCCTGTTTCACTCTCGAATGATCCGCCCCGTCGTGGGGGGCAGGGGCCTGGTTTATAAGGGAACAATCCCCGGGCGCCAGCCCAGGGGGTTCGAGTAGAGCCGCGTAGCGGCGGCAGCACTTAGCCCCGGGCATGAGCCCGGGGTCCTGTGAATCCCGCGCTGCCCGAGCCGCGTAGGCGGCGGATTTAGTTGCATCCTCCCAAAACGCACGACATCTCCAAAATGACGCTAAACACGACCCTTCCTCCCTGCACTCTTCTCAAGAGTGCAGCCTGTGGCGAGAAATGCGGGCTAGCTAGCTGGACTCCGGAAGAGCTCCCAGCGCCGAGCGAAAAGCCCGGATATGAGCCGGTGTGGTGCCGCAGCACCCCCCGATAAAGTAGGCTCCTTCCTTCAGAAGCTCGGGTAAATGGCCGGCCATTTCCTCGGGGGTTTGGGTGTAGTAGCTCCTGAGGTTGTCATCCAAACGCGGCATCCCCGCGTTGGGATAGGCCATCACCCGTTTGGGCTCAATACTCCTGGAGGCCATCGCCTCCCGCAGTTCCCTGACCCCCCGAATGGCGTAAGGCATCCCTGTATGCTCCTCCCGTCTGGGTTCAGCACCGCAGTTGAGGCCGAGAAGGGACACATGGTCCAGCAAGTTGTCCCCCCCGGAAAACTCGCCCGCTGAAAGGAACTCCAGCAGATCCAGGGCCGAGTGTCCCCAGTCCGTCTTGTAGGTAACCCTGCCGCTGTCACGGTCCCGGGTGTACTTGTAAGTGAGGTTGACCGCAACCGGAAGTCCATACCGGCGTGCCACATCCACGGCGATGGCCGCCTCCCTGGCAGAAAACATGGTCTCAATGCAAAAGAAGTCGACGCCACCCTCCGCCAGGGCTTCAGCCAGTTTCTGGTGGGCCTCTCTCACCAAGTGGTTGGCAATTCCAAAGATGGTATCGCCGCTGTCGGCTTCAATGGCCCCCGGGCAGGGACCCAACGAGCCCCCGATATACGTCTCCTTTCCGCTTCTCTCAACCGCTGCCTTGGCATGTTCCACCGCGGCTTTGGCCAGACGGTCGCACCCGTCGGCATCCTTCCCGGCCATTTTGAGATGCAGGGAGGATCCCACAAAGGTGTTGGTGCCGATGGCATCGGACCCGGCCTCGATATAGGCGGAGTGGATGCTCACCACTTCTTCGGGGTGCAACTCGTTGGCTACACTGCTGTTGGGCAGCTCAATCCCTCTGGCAAACAGCTCCGAGCCAAAGCCGCCGTCATACAGGAGAGGTTGCGGCTGCTTGAGTCTTTCCGATAGGGGAATCATGGAGTCTCCTGCGGTGGTCCGGCCTGCCCGCGCCACCAATGATAGACGCCTCAACTGCCGGTTCACCATTGGGGTGAAGCCGTTTTCGCCGGCCGGCCCCGGCGCCGATCCCATCGAGTGCGGTCTCAGCGGTCTTCAGAGATCCGGCCCGTCCTTAACCCGCATTTCTCACCAGGGGGCGCCCAGCGCAGTCTGCAGCCGCAAGTCCCTTAAATGGCGCCAATCAAGGGTCTGAAGATAAATCGCTATTCACTATGCATTCAGCGACCTGGTGAGAAATGCGGGTTAAAGACCCATCAACTCCCGGACATACTTGGGGGGCGGCGACCCAAAGGACAACAGCCTGTCGTGAAAGGCCTTGAAATCCTTCAGGGGTCCGTGCCTGGCTTCGTAGGCTCCTCGTATGGCATTGATTTCACGATTGCCGACATAGTAAGTCGAGAGCTGGGTCGAGGTCAGGCATGCCCTGCGCCACTTGCCGGCCGCTTCCCCTTCTTCCTGAAACCCTTCATTCATCATAAGATCCATGGCCTCTTCCCGGCTCATGCCACCGGCGTGGACCCGTTGATCGAGGATGGCATTGATAATGAGCCGCAGGCGCATCTTCAACTGCTGCATCTTGACGGCCGGTCCGCCAAAACCCTTTTCCACCATGAGTTGCTCGGCATAAGTCGCCCACCCTTCCACAAAGGGTCCGCTGGTGAAGATCGCCCGTATTCTGGTCGGCGCCCGAAACCGGTTCGAGTGGGCGAGTTGGAGATAGTGGCCTGGAGTGGCCTCATGAATGGTCAACTCCTGCAGCATATAGTCGTTGTATTCCCGAAAAAAGGACCGCACCCGATCGTCCGGCCAGTCGGCAGGGGTCGGAGAGATGGCGTAGAAGGTCTCGCCCCGAGTCTCAAGCGGTCCGGGAGAATCACAGTAGGCCACGGCGACGCCCCTCTGGAACTCCGGCATCTCGATGATCCGAATGGGCTCTTGGGGAACGGTCACAAATTCCTGCTGCCGGGCGAATCGGGTCACCTGCTCCAGGGACTGCCGGGCCTTGTCCACGATCGTTCCATTGTCCGGATGAGAATCGGCCAGCTTGTCGAGCACTTCCTTGACCACGGATTTCGGGTCCGGCGGCAGGCCGTGGCTAAGGGGAAAGAGGAGGGGGTAGAGCCCGCTGGCGGTGGCAAACAGGTCTTTGCGGGTGCGGGTCAGATCCCGCGTGGCAGCTTCACGAATTTCCTCCAGGGACAGATCGGATTCCAGGGTGTGCCTCAGCTTGGCTCTGAACAGCCGTTCCCCCAGTCTGAAGTTGCCCCGCGCTCTGGGGAGCAGATCTCTTTCCAACCATCGGCCGTAATCCTCCAGGATCTCGACGGCTTGACGTTGAACCTGGAGGAACGACTCCTTGAGGGTGGGAACCCGGTCCAGATAGGGCTGCAACCCCTTGGCTATGAGGTGCAGGGTCCCCCGATTCTGCTGAATTGCGGTCTCGGTGTGGATCCTGGGGGGATTCCTCAGATTGGCTTTGGCAGCCGAGACCACCTCGGCAACTGACTGCAGCCTCAACTGAAGGTTGGCCATTCTTTCCGGCAAGGGTGCGAACTCACGGGCCACCAGGGGATAGACGGCACTACCCAGGTTATAGACCATGGGATTCCACTGATATTCCTTCAAATCTTCCAGTCGAAAAATCATGGACTGAACGTTGGCCTTCAGGATCCGATAGTCCACCTGATTGACGGCGCTGAGTCGAGCCGGATCCATGGTCTCAAGCTGCCGGAGAGATCGGCGTTGAAAGGCGAGGTCGCGATCCATTCCTGCCATGGAATAGTCATTGAGGCGGTGGTCGTAGCGATGATCTCCCAGGCGAGTGGCCCATTCGGGCCTCATGGCCAGCAGTTCCTCCACATAACCTTCAGCAAGGGATTCGAACCCGGCATCCTGACCGGGCCTCCACCAACACCCGGCCCCAAGCAGCAATGCCCAAGCCGTCCATTTCTTCATGGGTCCCTCACCAAAGGCAGCCGGACCTGCCACCATCCGGACCTGGATTCCAGTCCGTTTCCTGCCGGTCCCGCCCGGGGGCGAATCCATTCCCCAAAACTGCCAGGGGATGGTAGCATAGGCGGGGCTGAGGAGCCTAACCCCTAGATGTTGCCTCATTTACGAGGACGGCCTCCGGGAAAATTCCCGTGGCAAGACTGCAGGCCGGTGGCCCAGGAAGGGGAAGGCCCGTGGCAAGACGCGGTTGAATTGGTGAGCCAGGCCCGCAAGCGCTGATCCCGGTCGGCCCTGTGGGCAATGGAGAATCCGATCTCCGCAGGACCGGCAAGACAAGGAGAACTCATGGCCAGCAAGGGCGTAAAGATCTTTGGTGTCATTCTAGTGGTTCTGTTGATTCTGTTCGGAGCCATGGTCTTTGCACTATTTCGGTTCACCCGTCCGGCCGAAATCAAAGTCCGCAATGACTCCGTACTGGAGCTCAGTATCGGCGGCACACTGACGGACCTGCCCCCAACCTCCCCACTGGTACAACTCACGGGACAAGGCAAGCTCTCCCTGTTCGAGATGGGACAGGTGTTACAGGCTGCCGCGCAGGATGAGCGCATTTCCTCCCTCTATTGCAGGATTTATCCCCTGCGATCGAGTTGGGGCGGGGTGGAAGAGCTGCGATCCTTCATGCAGCGATTCCGGGAATCCGGCAAAAAAATCTACGCCTATCTGTCTTTGGAACTGGTCAACGACATGGATCTCTACCTCGCATCGGCTGCCGATGAGATTCATTTGAATCAGGATGCGGCCTTGCTGGTCAATGGCCTGGTCGCCGAGGTCAGTTTCTACAGCAAGATGATGAACAAGCTGAAGGTCCGACCCGAGGTGCTCCAGTTCAAGGAATACAAGAGTCCGGGAAACTACACCCGATCGAAAATGACCCCGAAAGTCCGCTCGATGTACAGGAGCCTCCTGTCCGACATTCAGCAACGCTTCAAGCAAGCCCTGAGCCGGGAGCGTCGGATTGCGCCGCAACAGTTGGACCGGCTGATGCAGAACGGCATCCAGAGTGCATCCTCGGCTCTGACCGCGGGACTGGTGACCCATCTCGGATACGAGGATCAAATTCGGGACCGCTTGAAAGTCGAGGCCCCTGGAGAAGAACCGGAATACCGATCCATTTCGGCTTCGGACTACCTGAGGGCGGTCAAGCGCCAGGACCGCCCCGCCGGACCGCACAAAGTGGCGCTGCTGGGCGGCATCGGTCAGATCATGGCCGGACGCAGCGACGAGACCTGGGACAACTTCATGGGTGGAGATACCATGGTGTCGCGGTTGAGGAAAATCCGGAAGGACAAGAGTGTGAAAGGCTTGCTTTTTCGGGTGAACAGCCCCGGCGGTTCGGCCGTGGGGTCCGACAAGATCTGGCGTGAGATCCGACTCATGGAAGAGGCCGGTAAACCGGTGGTGGTCAGCATGGGGGGAGTCGCCGGGTCGGGGGGCTACTACATCGCAATGGGCGCTCGCAAGATCGTGGCTCAGCCTTCAACCGTCACGGGTTCCATCGGCGTTATTTTCATGAAATTCAACGTGAGCGGACTTTTCGATCAATGGCTGGGAATTACCGTCGACCGGATAAAGCTGGCCGAGAATGCCGATATCCTTTCTCCCATGACCTCTCTCAACCCCAGGCAGAGAGGCGAGGTCGAGAACTGGATGGGCCACATCTACGACACCTTTGTCGAGAAGGCGGCCGAAGGACGCCACCTGACTGTCGAGGAAATGGAAGGGCAGGCCGGCGGCCGAATCTTCACGGGAAGCCAGGCCCGGCAGCGTCAACTGATCGATGCGGTGGGTGGATTGAACACGGCTCTGGAACTGCTTAAGAAGGAATTGAACATTCCGCCGGAGGAAGAGGTGCAACTGGTGTTGTTCCCCAAACCCAAGAGCCTGTGGCAGAGCCTGCTCAGTGGAGACTGGGCTCAAGTCTTCAGCCGGGAGCCATCCTTGGAATCGTTGCTCGGAGAGCGACTGTCGGCGATGACTCATCCGGCGCCCTGGCTGATCGTTCCCGAGCTGAGGATTCACTGATGGCGGCCTGGGGGGTCCTATCGCCACCCTCCGGCCCTGCTAGGAGGATTGCTGCCGCCGCCTACGCGGCTTGGGGGTGGAGTTGCCGTTTCCATGGGCTTACGCCCACGGCTAACCCGCATTTCTCACCAGGGGGGTGGGCATCGGCTGGGAAAGTGTTTGTCTTTAGCATCTTGCAGCGCTTTTTTGGGAAACCTTCAGGGTACAGACTGCGCTGGGCGCGCCTGAGCTTGCTTGGGATCGAACACCAGGGATGATTGCTGCCGCCGCCTACGCGGCTCGGGGGATGGAACTGCCCTTTTCCAATGGCGCGTGCCTGGCCTCCGCCCGGCCCGCCCCCGGCTTACGCCCACGGCTAAGTGCGGACGCCGCATTCGCGGCTTACTCGAACCCCGGGCTGGCGCCCGGGGACTATTCTATTAATCCTGTCCGCCTGCAGTGTTGTGATTTTGGGGAGAGCGGCCCTCAATTAAATCCTTTCCCACCGGCAGTGTTGTGATTTAGGGGAGAGCGGTGAAGCCACGGTTGGCGTGGCTCACCCGAGGAAACGTCCCCTACAGGTCTTCCTTATAAAGCGGCGTAGCCGCGCCAGCACTTAGCCGTGGGCGTGAGCCCATGGACGTCGTATCCACCGCTGACGCAGCCGCGTAGGCGGCGGATTAATGGCGACGATCGGGAACGCGCTGTCCTTCCCAGAGCAACGTCATCCCCCGCCCCCGCAGCGGCGGATTAGTAGCGCCCTCCCGGAACGCACTGCCTCTCCAAAATGACGCCAAGCACGTAACTTACTCCCTGCACTCTTCTCAAGAGTGCAACCCGTGGGTGAGAAATGCGCCTCAGGTTTCGGTGGGCTCCGCTTCCAGGATTTGAACCAGAACTTGGCTGACTCGAAGCTTCTCCGCCCGGCGGACCACCAGCTTGAGGTTGTCATGGGTGGACTCCGCCCCTTCCGGGGGAATATCCCGCCAGTGGTTGACCAGGTAGCCGCCCAGGGTGGTGACGTCGTGGTCGCCGTTGAATTGGGTTCCAAAGGCTTCCTCCAGATCGTGAAGCGGCGTGGAGCCATCCACCAGAAATTTGCCGTCGCCGAGCTTGACGATTAAAGGGGCCTCCTGGTCGAACTCATCCTGAATCTCCCCCACCAGTTCCTCCAGAATATCTTCCAGAGTGACCAGACCCAGCGTCCCGCCGAATTCGTCGACGATGACCCCCATGTGACACTTCCTTTGCAGGAAGGTTTTCAACATCGTCTCCAGCGAGGCGAATTCCGGGAAAAACAGGATCTGGCGGCAGATCGATTCCAGGTTGACCGGTTCGGTCTGAGACTGAATTTTCCAGAGCAGGTGCTTGATGTGGACCATTCCCACCACATCGTCGAGCGTCTTGCGGCAGACCGGAAACCGGGTGTGGTGATTGGCCTTGGCGATTTCAAGGTTCTGGTCCAGAGACATCTCCAGGAACAGGGCGTCGATCTTGTTGCGGGGCAGCATGATGTTGCGCGCCTGCAGACTCTTCAAACTGAAAGTCCTGCGGAGAATGCGCCGGCTCAACGAGTCCTGCCCCTCCCCCGGATTGGATTCGGAAAGAAGCAACCGCAGTTCTTCCTCGGAATGCCCCAACTCCTGCTCGCTGGCCGGTCGAAGCCCCACCGCCTTGAGGATTCGGTTGGCTACCCCGTTCAACAGCCAGATGGCCGGAAAAAATCCCTTGTAAAAAAAGGTCAACGGGATGGCAACCCAGAGCGCCGTGACTTGAGCCCTCTGGATGGCCAGCGACTTCGGCGCCAGTTCTCCCACCACGATGTGAAGAAAGGTGATGAAGCTGAACCCGATGGCAAAGGAAAGGGAATGGACCAGCGCCGGGGAGTGAACCCCCAGCCCCGAGAGCAGCGGCCTGAGCAACTCGGCCACAAAGGGTTCCCCCAGCCAGCCCAGGCTCAGACTGGCCAGGGTGATGCCCAGTTGGGTGGCCGACAGGTAGGCATCCAGGTGGCGGATGACGTTCTCGGCGACTTTGGCGCGGCGATGCTTCTTCCTGGCCAGGGGCTCGATCTGGGTGGAACGGACCTTGACGATGGCAAATTCGGCTGCAACGAAAAAGCCGTTCAAACAGACCAGAAAAAAGATGGCCAGCAGCTTGAGTGAGACGCCAAGAAGGGTGAAATGTGGAGGGTCCATCGATATCTGGAAGCCAACTCTGGCAACCCCTTCATTCTACCATAATCAGTCTCTTCGTGTCCCTTCGTGGTTCTTCGTGCCCCTTCGTGGATATCTTTTTTCCCTGGCTTGTCGGTCTGAGGCACGGCCTCGCTAGTCCTGCATCACGGCCGCAAAGAAACCGTCCGATCGGTCCTGGAGGGGCGACAGGCGAAAGAACCCGTCCTGGCGGCAATAGTGCTTCACCCTGTCATCGGACGGAGTCTTCAGCCGGAACCCGGGGTGACTTGACAGGAAGCGCTCCACTACCTGTTCGTTCTCCTCCGGCTCCAGGGAGCAGGTGGCGTAGACCAGGGTTCCGCCCGGCTTCATCAGGCCGGCGGCGTTGTCCAGGAGACTGAGCTGCAGCCCCGCCAGCCTGGTGAGATCCCCTACTCTCAGGCGCCAGCGGATTTCGGGATTGCGTTGCAATGTCCCGGTTCCGGAACAGACCGCATCCACCAGAATCTTGTCGAACCTCACAGACAGCGGAAGGGGCCGGGTCCCGTCGGCCACTATCCAGCGCAGTCCAGGCCATTGCCGCCCGTGACGCTGTTTCGCAATCCGGAGGCGACCGAAATGGGAGTCCAGGCCGACAACGCTTGCCAGGCCCTTTCCCAGTTGAGCCATCCGCGAGGCCTTGCCTCCGGTGCCGCTGCACAGATCCAGGCACACATCCGAGGGCTTCAACTCCAGGAGACAGGGAATCATCTGGGACCCGGCATCCTGGACAACCAGGCGGCCGCGCCGGTATAGCGATGACCGGTACAGGTCGCCCCGAACCACCTCCCAGATCCCCTCCCCCAGGTCATGAGGGCGAACCTGGCAGCCCTCCCCTTCCAGCATGGCCGCCAAATCCGCCTGCTGCAATCGGGGCGAGTTGGAACGGAAATGCACCCCGGGAGGACGATTGTTGTGGCTGAGAACTGCGCTGGTGGCACTAAGGCCCCAGCGGTCGATCCAGCGGCTCACCAACCATTCCGGGTGGGAATAACGGAGACTGAGCGACCGGCTGGAATCTTCCGGCAATTGCCGGCAGGCCTGCTCGAAACCGGCTTTGTCAATTCGGCGCAACACCGCGTTGATCAAGCCGGCCGCGGACCGTTTCCTGGCCTGCTTCACCATCTCCACTGACTGGTGGACGGCCGCCCGCAAGGGAACTCGGGAAAGAAACAGAATCTGATAGGCGCCCAGTCGGAGCGTCATCCGGGCTTCCCTGTCCAGCCGTTCCAGCGGCAGCTTGACCAGCGAGCCCAGGTGCCAGTCCAGGCAATTCTTCTGCCGCAGGACTCCGTAGACCAATTCGGTGGCCAGCCGGTGGTCGGCCTGGTTGAACCGACTGACAGGATCGGCATGCAGCATGTCGACGGCGACCCCGCCTCCCTGCTCAATTTTCATCAGGATGCGAAAGGCGGCCAGACGCGCCGGTGAAAGAGGCATACTCAGCCGCCCAACAGGATAGAGTGGCGGGATTGCAATCGAAGGCCGTTAAGGAAATCCGAGGCCGCTATCGGCTTGTGGTTTTCCGGCTGAACTTCCAACAGCTCCAGCCAGCCTTCTCCACAGGAAACCAGGGCACGGGTGGAATCCCACCGCCACAGTGAACCCGTCGCCTGTTGCTGCAGAAGGGGAGTGACCGGCCGCGCTTTCAAAATCCGCAGCAACGAGCGGCCTCGACAGGTAAAGGCGCCCGGCCAGGGATTGAAAGCCCGCACACGATTGAATATTTGCCGAGAGGACTGGTTCCAGTCGATTTCACCGTCTGACTTCTTCAGCATCGGAGCATGGGACACCAGTTGCGGGTTCTGCGGCCTGGGCCGGACCTGCCCCGCCTTCAGCCGGTCCAGGGTGTCCACCAGCAGATCCGCCCCCATTACCGCCAGGCGGTCCTGGAGTTCCACTGACGTCTCCTCGGGCCCTATCGCCACTGCTTTCTGCAGAAGCAGATCCCCGGTATCCATTCCCCGGTCGATCCTCATGGTGGTGACGCCGGTGCGGGTCTCACCACGGGCGATCGCCCAGGGAATCGGTGCGGCGCCCCGGTAGCGCGGCAGAAGCGAGGCATGCACATTGACGGCCCCAAACGGGGGGAGGGTGAAGAGCCAGGGAGGCAGGATCTTGCCGTAGGCCACCACCACCAGGGCGTCGGCGGTGGTTTCCACAAGGACCCTCCACTCCTCGGACGCAAGCCGGTCAGGCTGGTAAACCGGGAGTCCTCTATGGAGGGCCACCTGCTTGATGGGACAGGGGGTTATTCTGCGGCCTCGACCGGAAGGCCGGTCGGGTTGAGTGAAGACTCCGTTGACCCTGTGCCGGCTTGAGAGCAGTTTCTCAAGCGTGGGTACTGCAAAGCTGGGGGTCCCCATGAAGAGCAGGCGCATTACCACTCCCCAGCACGAACCTTCTTGCGTATCTTTCTCTTGATGATGTCGCGCTTGATCAGGCTCAGATGATCGATAAAGAGCACTCCGTTCAGATGGTCGATTTCGTGGGACAGGATCCGAGACAGCAACCCCTCCCCCTCCACGATCTTCTGGCTGCCATCGACCTCCCTCCCCGATACGACCACCCTTTGGGGACGATGGACCCGCGCCGTGAACTCGGGAATGCTCAAACAACCCTCTTCCTCGTACTGGTCTCCGTCGGAATCCAGGATCTCGGGATTAACCAAGACAATCAACGAACCCGCTTTTTCTCCACCGGTGGGATCGATCACCATGAGACGGGTCAGCGCCCCAACCTGGGGAGCAGCCAGGCCAACTCCCGGGGCCGCATACATGGTCTCCACCATATCCTTGCGCAACCCCTCCAAGGTCTCGTTAAAGAAAGTGACCGGTTCCGCAACCCGTTGCAGGACCGAATTTCCGTACTTGACAATGGGAAGAATCATGGGGAAGGGTTCCGCGGCCACAGGTTATCCGCACCTCGATTTTATCCGCGGGCCTTGGGCATCGTCAACCGCGCCCCCTCTGACTGAGGTAGAGGGTGCCGGAGTCGTTTGAATCCTCCTCTCCCACAGCCGCGTAGCGGCGAATTGGTGGCTTGGTTCAGGAACGCACTGCCTTTCCAGAACGACGCCAAACACTACCAACGGGGGAATGACGCGCCGGCAAGCCTTGGACCCGCCGCGGCGGTCCCACCACCGCAGAGGTCCGAGACACTCGGCAATGAATCTTGTAATATATTGATAATAAAAACGTTGTGGAATGAACACCTGTCTTTTCGGTTTGGATCGATTCTTGACTTAGTCTTTCCGAATCGATTACGATTTCTCGATGAATGGCTCCTCCGACAGACAGACCACGCTGCTGCAAAGCTGGGTGCTTGAGATTCAGACCTTCACCCTGCTGGGCGTGCGTTCGATCCTCAGCTTCTTCCGCAGGCCGCTCTACTTGAGGGAAATTTTTCAGCAGATGGATATCGTGGGCGTGGGCTCACTCTCCATCGCTTCTCTCACCGCTTTCTTTACGGGGGCGGTTCTGGCCCTGCAGACCTCCAATACACTGTCCTCGTTCGGGGCGGTGGGCTATACCGGTCAACTGGTGTCGGTCTCCCTGGTGAGGGAACTGGGGCCGGTGCTGACGGCGGTGGTGGTTGCCGGCAGGGTCGGTTCGGGCATCGCTTCGGAACTGGGGTCGATGCTCATCGGCGAGCAGATCAACGCCATGCGGGCCCTGGGGACCGACCCGATCAAGAAGCTGGTGACCCCGCGCGTGGTCGCCTGCACGACCATGGTTCCCGTTCTGACCGTGGTTGCCGACATGGTTGGCGTTCTGGGTGGATTTTTCGTGGCCACCATCTTCCTGGGAATCAGCCCTTCCCTCTATCTGACTTCCGCCTACGACCGGTTGACTTATTCCGATCTGGTACAGGGGCTGGCCAAACCCCCCATTTTCGGTTTTCTCATCGCCATCGTGGGTTGCTACTGCGGACTGGGCACCTACGGGGGAACCGAAGGGGTGGGAAGATCGACCACTCAAGCCGTGGTCAGCTCGATGATTCTTGTCTTCATCTCCAATTTTTTCATCACCCGCATCCTCCTGACCATCCTCTGATGAACGACCACCGCAACCATCCGGACGAATCTCCCGCCATCGAGCTGAAACACGTCTCCAAGTACTACGACGACACCCGCGTGCTGAATGATATTTCCTTCTCGGTCGGGCGTGGAGAAACCAAGATCATCCTGGGAGGCAGCGGCTCGGGCAAATCCACCATTCTCAAATTGATTCTCGGCCTGGTTCAGGCCGACGAGGGAGAAATCTGGGTGGAAGGCCGAAACATCACCCGCTACGGCGAACGTCCCCTGATGGAGGTTCGCAAGGGCATCGGAATGGTGTTTCAGGAGGGAGCCCTCTTCGACTCTCTCTCGGTGGCCGACAATGTCGGCTTTCGACTCTACGAGCTGGGCGAACTGGATGACGATGAGGTCCTGGAAACTGTAAAAAAAACGCTCGGATTCGTGGATCTGGAGGAGTCCCTGGACAAGATGCCCGCGGAGCTCTCAGGCGGCATGCGCCGGCGAACGGCCATTGCCCGGGCCTTGGTGGGGACCCCCCAAATCATGCTTTACGACGAGCCCACTGCCGGATTGGACCCCATCACGGCCCGGACCATCAACGAGTTGGTCATCAAGTTGAGAGACCTGGAGGATGTCAGCTCGATCTTCGTCACCCATCGCTTGAACGACGCCTTTACATTGGCCAGGGAACGCCTGACCCTGGAAAATGGCGGTTGGGTGGTTCGCCGGGAGTTGAACGACCCCGGCCGGATCAATACCCACTTCATCATGCTGAAGGACGGAGAAATCATTTTTGAAGGAACGGACGAATCGCTGGGTCACAGTCCTGATCCATACATTCAGAGATTCCTTACCTGAGAGGAGGTACCATGGCTCGACAATCAATGGCTTGGAAGGAACTGCGCGTTGGTATTTTGGCTATCTTGAGTTTTGTTATCCTGGCGGCCGCCCTGGTCCTGGTCAGCGGTGGACGAGGGCTCTTCACGCCCAAATACACCCTCAAGACCCATCTCCAAAATGCCTCCGGCCTGCGCAAGGGGTCCCTGATCTGGTTGGCGGGAGTTGAGGTGGGCAGCGTCGACCAGGTCCGAATTTCCCGCTCGGGCCATCCCGACCGGGCCGTCGAAGTCGTCATGAAAATCGATCAGACGTTTCAGCAATCGATCCGCCAGGATTCGGAGGCGACGTTGGGTTCCATCGGCCTCCTGGGAGACAAGTACATCGAGATCTCCCGCGGCTCGCAATCCGCTCCCGTGGTTTCGGAAAATGGCGAGATCGACGGCTCCTCCCCACCCGACATCAAGAGAATTATCCAGGGCACCAACGACCTGATGGCCAACGTTGGCGACCTGGTCCAAAAAATCACGGGAATCGCCGGCAAAATCAATGTTCAGGAAGGGACCCTGGGCAAATTAATCAACGACCCTGCCATATTCAACAACCTCACCGGCACTTCAGAGGAGCTGCAAGGCTTGGTCAGCCAGATCAAGGCCGGAGAGGGGACCATCGGCAAGCTCATTTCGGATCCGCAGCTCTACCAGGACCTGAGGGAGACGCTCCTGCAGGGACAGAGCGTGGTGACCAAGGTGGATTCGGGAGAGGGAACCTTGGGCAAGGTCATCAACGATCCCGCGCTGTATGACCGGGCCGAACGTATGCTGGCCAGGATCGAAAAGGTCGTCAAGAGAGTCGAGGATGGAGAAGGATTCCTGGGGCGGTTGTCCAAGGATGAAACGCTCTACCGGCGATTCAACCAAAGCCTGCAGAAGTTCAGCGAGGTCGCCGAAAAAATGAACCGGGGGGAGGGAACCATTTCCAAGCTCTTGAAAGATCCCTCCCTTTACGCCAACCTGGATCAGGCTGCGGCCGAGTCAGTGAAGCTCATGCACGACATCCGAGCCGATCCCAAAAAGTTTCTGCGCATCAATCTATTCAGCCTGTTTTGAAGTCGGAACCGCATCTTGTGAGTTCGACACTTGCAGGCTGTGGAGGGCTGCAGCCAGCCGGCGCAACCCTTTCGGCCCGTGCCGGCAGTCTGAAACAGAGGAGCACCCCTGTGGCGGGCATGTTTTGACTTTTCAGTCGATTAGAACTAATATTGGCGACTTCCCGGGGCGAGAAAACAACTCCCATGACCATCGACATTAAACGAAAACTGGAAGAAGAAATTCGCCTGATTCAGCACGAGCTGACCAACGAACTGCCCAAAGAGCTGAAAAAGGCCGCCGCGCTGGGGGACCTGAGAGAAAATGCCGAATACCAGTCGGCCAAGCAGCGGCAGGAGATTCTCAACGCCAAGTTGGCTCAACTCCGCAAGAGATTGTCCGACGTGGCCATGATCAATTTCGAAAGGATACCCAGGGATCGGGCCTCCTATGGATCGACCGTTGTTCTCTACGACCTTCAGAAAAATGTCGAGATCACCTACAAGCTGGTTTCGGCCGAAGAATCGGATATTCGAAAAGGCCTGATTTCGACAACCTCCCCCATCGGTCGGGGTCTGCTGAACAAGAAGCAGGGGGACACAGCCAAGGCTAACACCCCGGGTGGCCTCAAGGAATTCGAGATCTTGCGTCTGACCACCATTCACGATCAACCAAGAGACAAAGAATAGCCGGCCATGCTGAGCCAAACCATCGGCAGGATATGCAGAGCCATCCTGAACCTCATGGTCAGGGGGATTTCCCTGTTGGGCGTCAATCCCAACCTGCTCACCTTTGTCGGATTTCTCATCACTCTGCTGGCTGCCTATTATCTGGCCGAGGGGAAGTTCTTTCATGCCGGGATCGTCATCATGGTCTCGGGTGTATTCGACATGCTGGACGGCCGGGTGGCCCGGGTAACCAACACCGTCACCAAGTTCGGCGCTTTCTTCGACTCGGTACTGGATCGGTATTCCGACATGGCTCTCTTCCTGGGATTGCTGATTCACTACGCCCGGATTGAGCAGATGACTTATCTGGTGCTGGCCGGCATCGTCATGATGGGCGCCGTCATGACCAGTTACACCCGCGCCCGGGCGGAGTCCCTGATCCCGCTGTGCAAAGTCGGGTTCATGGAGCGTCCGGAGCGGCTGGTCCTGATCATCATCGGCGCTTTGTTCAACAAGATGGCTCCCGTCCTGTGGGTCATGGCCGTCATGAGCAACCTGACCGTCGTCCACCGCACTGTCTACACCTGGAAGCAGACCTCCCGGACAGACCCCCTGAAACAACCCGACTCCTCCCCGAGTTCCGATCTCGGCCGGCAGAAATCCCGCAAATCCGCACCGCAGAACCCCCACTGATCCCCTCATCACCCGGCAGACTCCAGCCATCACATCGCCACCCCGGGGTAGGCCGCGCGGGCATTCTACCCGGTTAGATTTCTGGTAAACGTCCTGTATTGATGTTAAAATTAACTAGATCATCAGTTCATCAGGATTGGCCATGGAGGATGAGGGCCAAGAGAGGAGCGTGTTCCGTGAAACGTGAGCTCAGGCAGGTATTGGCCATGACCTTGGCGGCATTTCTCGGATTCGGGATCCACAGTCCACTGCTGGCCCAAAAGAAACAAAAGAAACAAAAGAAGAATGCCGATGTGGAAAATGTGGGCAACCGGGAAATCAACAAACGGAATTTGAACTTCTACTCGATCGAGCGGGAGACTGCCCTGGGCAAGCGGCTATCCATGCAGATCGAGCAGCAGGTCAAGCTGGTCACCGACCCGGAAATCAACGAGTATGTGAATCGGGTTGGCCAGAATCTGGTTCGGAATTCCGACTCCAAGGTGCCATTCACCATCAAGGTGGTGGATTCCGACCAGATCAATGCCTTTGCCCTGCCGGGTGGATTCTTTTACGTCAACGCCGGATTGATCACCTCCGCAGACGCGGAATCGGAGTTGGCTGGCGTGATGGCCCACGAAATAGCCCATGTCACCGCCCGCCACGGGACCGAGCAGGCCACCAAGGGTCAGATCGCCAAATACGCCATGCTGCCTTTGATCTTCATGGGAGGGGCCCTCGGGTATGGTCTCTACCAGGCCGCCGGGTTTCTGATCCCCCTGAAGTTTCTGCATTTCAGTCGGCAAGCCGAAGGCGAAGCCGATTTTCTGGGCCTGCAGTACCTGTACAAGACCGGGTACGATCCGACGTCCTCGGTCTCTTTCTTCGAGAAGATTCAGGCTCAGGAGAAAAAGAAACCGGGCAAGCTGGCCAAGGCGTTTCGCACCCACCCCCCGACAGGCGATCGAATCACCAAATCCCAGAAGAACATCGCCACCATACTCCCGGAGCGGGAGCAGTACGTCATCAATACCTCGGAATTCGACCGGATCAAATCCAAGCTCCTGGCCATGGAGAATGCCAGCAGACCCAAGAAGGGTGAAAAATCGAACCGCCCATCCCTGAAGCGGCGCACCAGCGGGGAGGTGGAGGAAGTCTCCGACGACCCCGCGGACGACGAGGAACGCCCCACCCTCAAGCGCAGGAAATAGAGCTTCTCCGGTAACACACGACAAAAAAGCCAGCAGCCTTTCGGCTCGCTGGCTTTTTCGTTTGGAGGATCGAACGGATTATAGCTTCTTCAACTCTTCAGCATAATATTTGCGATATAGGATGTCCCACTCCAGACTGCCCTCGGGAATCGTCTTTTTCTGGGACTCGATCTTCCTTCTAGCCTCCTGATCCAGCCCCTCTTCCTTTTTCATCTCCTCGGTCAGAATCCTCACGATTTCCAGTCGGATCGTATTGCGGTCTTCGACGAATTCCACCTCGTCGTGAATTACGAGCTCATCCGTCACCACATAAGCCAGCTTGTTGATCTTGTCGCGGCTCAGGCGCATAGGGGCTTACAAAATCACCTTCTTTTCCTTAACCAGCCGATTCTTCACCATCTTGAAGATCTCATGATAGGACACGGCGTTCTGCCGCATGTGTTCCGCGTACTGCTGCAGCAGGTTTCTGGCTTCCTCGTTGATGCGGTCTTCCACGCTCAACTCCTGGTCCATCACCGTCAGCACTCGGTCCCGCAGAGGAGATTGAACGGGAATCTCAATCATTTCCCGCTTGATCAACTCATCCACGACCCGCTGCGAGAGGTAGCGGACGTATTCCTTTTGCAGCCCCATAAGCGCGTAGATGGCGGGGCCGACGGGACTCGAACCCGCGACCTCTGACGTGACAGGCCAGCGTTCTAACCAACTGAACTACGACCCCGCAGAATTGACGGCTCACCATGGTGGGCGGTACTGGGCTCGAACCAGTGACCCCATCCTTGTAAGGGATGTGCTCTCCCAGCTGAGCTAACCGCCCGTAACCACCCGGCCAGTCTGGCTCAAAACGGACAGGAATATACAATGGATGGTACCCGAAGTCAAGGGACCGAACCGGCCTGAACAATCCGCTCCGGCACGGCGCAGGGTGGGTGGAGTCAGCGCCCGCCTGCCGCCGGCCATCCCCGACAGATTCTCAAGCCGCCCGGTTCTCAAGCGGACCTTGACAGCCCTGAGAGTTGCCTCTAAGATAGCTCAGCTTTTGGGCGGGCCGTTAGCTCAGTTGGTAGAGCATCTCCCTTTTAAGGAGAGGGTCGCTGGTTCGAGCCCAGCACGGCTCACCAGACCCAACCATCGGTCGAACCCGGCAGCCGACCCGATCTTCACACGAGCTGTCTGCCGAACCCACCTCCGAGTCCCGTTCGTCTAGCCTGGCCTAGGACACCGCCCTTTCACGGCGGCGACAGGGGTTCAAATCCCCTACGGGACGCCATATTTTTCAGTCGTCCTCAGTAGTTGATCCATCCTGCCGAGCGCATGGCCAGATGCAGCCAGGAGGAACTCCAGGGGCCCGGACGGCCGATCTCCTTGTGTCCGCTCAAGGCGAATCCCACCGAAGAGAGCGCAACGACCAGCAACAGGTAGGCCAGCCACCTGTAGGGACGGACCTGCAGGACCTGTCGGACGACCGCGGGGAGAGTAAGCAGCCAGAAGGGGATCAACCAGAAAAGCCAGCGCGCACCCTGGCAGTTCCCCCCATAGTTGTTGGTCTGCAGCGTGTAGAAGACCACCATTGCCAAGGTGAGAATCCCTCCCATCCGATAAACTCCCTGCAACCTGTCTTTGACGAAGAATCCCACAAAAGAGAAGATGAACACCGGGGTCAGGCTCAGGACGCCGTGGTGACCCAGGATCAGATTGAAGAAGTAGAACCACTTGGGATCGTCAGCGGCGTCAATGCCTCTCGGATGGTTCCAATAGCTGCCTTCATACTGGTAGAGCGGCGTATCGAAGTACCAGTAGTAAGGAAGCAGCCCACCGGTCGACAGGTAGAGCGTCAACAGAAAGGCAGCCCCCACCAGGACGGCAGCCGGCAGAAACCAGGCGGCCGTGGCTTTGGGGGCAATCCGAAACAGCCATACCATCAGGATGAGGGCCAGCGGAAAAGCCAGCATCTCGTTGGCCACCGCCCAGGCCGCGCACAAGCCGCAGATCCCAAAGTACTTCCAGTCTCTTTGCCCTTCATAGGCAATACGAATGAAACAGTAGAGCGCAAAGAAGGTGGCGGTGGCCGCCAGCGTATGGTTGTTGAGCGTCACGTTGTAGGCGGTCAGATAGGTGCCCAGACCGGCCGCGCATAGACAATAGAGGACGGTGGAGGTCTCAAAGCCCAGCCTTTGAAGGAGGCGGGAGTAGAGCACCAGGAGCCAGGCGAAAGGGATGAGATTGATCAGGACCAGAACAAACCGCACGATAAAGCCCTGGTTTTCCGGAAGCGTCATTCCGGTCACCAGGCCGATGGCCCAGACCAGGCCCGCGATCAGAGTCGGCAGCAGGGCCGGCTTGCTGGAATAGAAATGGCCCTCGCGTTTGACCTTGTCGATGGTCGGGTAGGGAGTCTCGTCAATCACGTAGCCGTGTCCGGCATTCAGGCTCCAGACCGTGCTCCACCGGGACTTGTCGTTGGCGCTGGAAACCGGTTGCAGCCGAAGCAGCGATCCGAAGATCAGTCCGATGGCTACCACAACCATCAGGGAGGTGAGGCTGGATTGGTTGTTCATGACCTTGCGGGAGGCTTGGCAGACCGGCCGGACCTTAGCCCGAGCCCTTGCATGGCGCCTCGACTACCCTCCAACTCCTGGCAAACGGTTTTTCAGGTTGTTTCCGGAGACGCTCTGAGATGTGCGAAGCAGACCCATCATGGCTTGCCGATCCTTTCGGAGACGCTGTAGGGTTGCGCGTCAGCCTGCCCGAGCCTCGAACCCGGAGAGGTGATGAGTTCGGCCAGGATGCCCAGGGTCATCATCTGTCCTCCCACAACCAGTGCAGCCACCGAGTAGATCAGCAGGGGCCGCGAGCCGATGGGTCCTCCTCCGGAGAGCCACACTCCAGCCAGGTAAGCCAACCCCAACACTCCCGCAGCAAACGCCAGCAGTCCCAGCCCGCCCAGCAGATGGATGGGTCGTCGCCGGAAGCTGCCCAGAAAGCCGAGGGTCGACAGGTCCAGCAACCCCGTCAAGAGGCGCGCCGGCCCGTATTTAGATCGCCCGTAGCGCCGGGGGCGATGTCGGGTTTCGATTTCGGTCACACGGAAGCCGCTCCGATAAGCCAGCAGCGTGATGAAGCGGTGTAGTTCCCCGAACAATTGGATCTCCTTGACCACCTCCGACCGGTAACATTTCAGGCCGCAGTTGTGATCATGCAGCTTCAGACCACTGAAGATTCCGACCAGCCAGTTGAACAGGAGACTTGGAACCCGCTTGTGCCACGGATCGAATCGCTCCTTTCTCCAGGCCGAAACCAAGTCGAAGCCCTCCTGAAGCTTGTGAATCAGTCGGGGAATCGAGGCAGGATCGTCCTGCAAATCGGCGTCAAGGGTGATCACCGGATCGCCTCTGACGCTGGCAAAGGCGGCGCTGAGGGCTGCAGCCTTTCCAAAGTTCCGGCGAAAGCGGATGCCGCGCACGCGCGGGTCGGATGCTGCCAGCGCCACGATCCCCGACCAGGTGCCATCTGTAGACCCATCGTCCACAATGACGATTTCAGCTTGCAAGGCTGACGCGCCCAGCACGGAGTCGATCTCCCGGTGGAGCGGCTCCAGGCTGTCCACTTCATTGCGGGCCGGGATCACGATACTAAGCATGCGCCCCCCCTGCCCTGCGAAGACCATAGAGGACGGCCGCCATGCCCAACTCGCCACAGACTTGCAACCCCCTGGCCGCGACGGCAACCAGCGCCGCCGGTCCTTCCCCTACCGACGGTCCCAGGGTTTGCACCAGGAGCCATTCGCGAACCCCCAACCCCGCCGGAGCCACCAGGACCACGAATCCTGCGGCAACGGCCAGTCCGGAAGCCGCCCCGGCCAGCATCACTTCACGCAGCCCCGGGTAGGCCACTCCGATGCCGGCTCCCGCCAGGGGGAAGCTGGCGCCGGCCAGGACCCAGCCCAGAATCAAAAGCGGCGTCCCTTTCCACAAGACCCTCCAGGATGGCACCGGGACGGGGTCTTCCTCCCTGCCCGACCCCGAGCCTGCCAATGTGGCAATCCAGGCGGAAACCGGGGGATGGGAAGCAGCCAGCAGGGCCGCCGACAGGCCAAGCGCCAGCCACAACAGGATTGGATCGCTGCCCAATACCAGCAACACCAGAAAAGAGAGCAGCGCCCCGAAACCCATCACGCTAAAGGTCTCATAGACGCTGGAGGCGGTCACCGCCCTGAAGGACAGCCGCTTCCCTCCGATCAGTCCGTAGCGAATCAGGATCACCCAGGCCTTGCCGGGAACATACTTTCCCAATTGGCTGACAAAATAGGCGGAATGGCACTCCAACCAGGTCAGTTTCCCTCCAAGACAGCCCACCGCCCGCCGCCAGAAGTCGGCAAACACGGCCATTCCGGCCAGGTAGCAGAGGAGGGCCAGGCTCAGGATCGGCACGGAGAACCGGACCTGGGAAGATTCCAGCTCGGCCAGTGCTCCCAACACCTGCTTCCCCGCGGCAATGAGGATCACCATCCCCAGAACGGCCTTGGCCAGGGACAGCAGAACTGGCTTGAGCTTGGAGTCCATAAGCCCGCATTTCTCACCGGGGGGTGCGATCATGGCGCCGGATTTTCGTCTTCAGCGCGTGCTCGCGACCGAAGAACGTAGCGGGCACTACTTGCGAGGGAGCATGTGCGCGCTGAAGGCGAAAAGACAAGCCAGGGCGCGCCCAGCACCGTGAGTATCCGCAAGCCGTCAATATAGGACCAATAACCTGTTGAAGCTAAACTCTTGTTCATGATGTGCGCAACGACCCGGTGAGAAATGCGGGCTACGTTGGCCGAAGGGGTGTGAAGATCGAGCCGGAGGAAAGGAGACGCCCCCGTCCGGAAGGTACGTCCCAAACAGGCCTACGGGAACCCACCGGGGCGGCATTGGCCGTTCCCATCGGCGCTGCCGGCCGAGTGAAATCTATAGGATTCAAGCCATTCCGGCAAGTCAGCTGCACGCTCTTCGGCCGGAAATTTCCATGGCGCAACCGACCCTTTTGTCCCTATAGTGGTTTTTCCTCGATTTCATCAGTCCAGCACGGAGGTCATCTCATGCCCGGTCGATACTCGACAATTTCCTTGGCCCTGTTCCTGATCGCCGTTTTCGGCAGCGAGGTCGAAACCGCCGGGCCGGTCCCGGGCAGCCCGACCCAAGACGGCGTTCGGATGATCCTTCCCGACGGAGAGGCCAATCGATACTGGCCCAGCTGGCGGGGACCCACCGGCCAGGGACTGGCCCGGGGAGAGGGCTATCCCGATACCTGGTCGGCCACCCGGAACGTCCAGTGGCAGGTCCAGGTGCCCGGGCGAGGCAATTCCTCGCCGATCGTGTGGGCGGATCGGATCTTCCTGACCACCGCCCGCGATGGCGGAAAACGCCCCTCGGTCCTGTGCTATCGGAGATCCGACGGGAAGCTCCTCTGGGAATCCTCCCTTCCCGCGGGCGAGCCGGGCCGGGTCTACTGGAAGAACTCCCACGCCTCGGGCACCCCGGCCACCGACGGAGAACGGGTGTATGCCTCCTTCGGAAACCTGGGGCTGGCGGCGGTGGATTTCCAGGGGAAGGTCGTCTGGCGCCACAGCCTGGGACCGATTCAAAACTACCATGGGTCGGCCGGCTCGCCCGTTCTGTACAGGGACAGGGTCTTCCTCTACGAGGACCAGCGCCACGGGGCTTTCGTGGCTGCATTCGACAAGCGGACCGGCGAAACTCTCTGGAAAACGGAGCGAAAAGCCAGCGTCGGCTGGGGGACGCCCATCGTCATCAGGGCCGGAGGCCGCGACGAGTTGATCGTCAGCAGTCAGCAGCGGGTCACGGCTTACGATCCGGATAGCGGCAAGGCGCTCTGGCACTGTGACGGCAATCTGGCCGAGGTCATTCCCACTCCGGTGGTGGGTCACGGCCTGGTTTTCTGCGTGTCCGGCCGGGCCGGGCCGACACTGGCCATCCGTCCGGGCGGATCGGGGAATGTCACCCGGACCCATGTGGCCTGGAAGCAGTCCAAGGGAGCCTCCTTTGTCCCCTCGCCGCTGCTCTACGGGGACCTGCTGTACCAGGTGAACGACATGGTCAGCGTGGCCACCTGCTACCAGGCCGCTACCGGGGAAGTCCTTTGGCAGGGGCGTCTGGGCGAGCCCAAGTCCGAGGGGTTCTCTTCCTCGCCCGTAGCAGTGGACGGTAAGGTATTTCTTACCAACGATGCCGGTGAAACCTTCGTGCTCAAGGCGGGAAGGCAGTTCGAACTGCTCCGGGTGAATCGACTGGAGGCTCCCGTGCTGGCGTCCCCTGCCCTGGTGGACGGCCACTGGTACTTCAGGACCGACCGGCATTTGATGGCTATCGGGAACTGAATGGGGGGGCGGTAGCCCGCGTTTTTCACCGGGGAAATGGATGGATCCGGTAGAGAAAGTTGATCTTCAGAGCCTTGGAGAAGCAGTGCATTGGGGGAACGACGCTATCCCGCATTTCTCACCAGCCCGCTGAGCATCGCCTCGGAAAGTGCTTATATTTGGCATCTTGAAGCACTTTTGGGGAGAGCCTTCAGGGTACACACTGCGCTGGGCGCACCCCGACTTACCTGAAACAACCCCCTGCGCCTGGTGGCTGGAAACCGGTTCATAGTCAGGCATGGGTAGATTTTTGATTCACATCGATGCACAGGATGCACAGGATTTTTTCCGGAGACGGCTGACTTGTGTTCCCGGACATCCTCAAATCCGCACGCGATCATTGCCCGAGTCAGCGTCTCCTGCAGCAGCCTCCCGTCCTGATTATCCTGTGCATCGATGTTCCATTTATAGTCCTTCTCGATGGATCTGCCCAGTCGCGGGGGGCGGGCGCCCGGCTCGCAGGCAAACGGGAGTTTCCCAAAGGGGACAGGCCGGCTTTCAGAGAAGTCGCCCGCCGGATACCCCCCACCTCACCATCGGGACGACACCCCCGGGAGCGCGGGCGTCCCGCCCGCATGCTGTCCCTTCGGTTGCCGCTCAGTTTCCCTGCGATGTTGCAGCCGACCGCCCTGCCGGCGGGAACCGCATGGGCCCGGCCGAAGCAGAGGCAGGGCGCCGCTGCCGGTTGATTCCGGTGGAGGAGATGGCTGAAGCTGCGGGAGGATTTGTGCGGGCGGGACGCCCGCGCTCCCGGGTGGGCCTCCTCCCATGACAGGGTCACACCAACGGGACAAAAGTGCAGAAGCATTTTGGCGCCAGTTGTCGTTGAAGGAGGTCCATCTGTCCTCGTGCCTATTCGTGTTCATTGGTGGTTCGTCTTCATTGACGAACGGCTGTTTTCCCTCTGAGTGATGCGCACCGTCGTAGGGGCGGGAGCCGTACTTATCTGAAACAAAAGAAAAAAGAGTTATCCACGAAGGGCCACAAAGAACGACGAAGGGCCACTAAGGCGTTGAGGTTAACCGCGACGGGATGCCAAGGTCGAGAAGGGATGATCGATTTCTGATTGTTTCACTCTTGTATGATCCGCACACCAGGGCGGGGGTGGGACTTACCTGAAACAAAACCTGTTTCACTCTCGTATGATCCGCCCCGCCGTGGGGGGGCCCTACTTGTCTGAAACAAATCTGGGTTCGCGTGACGCAAAACCGGTTCAAGAGATTGAAACAACAGGGGTTGGAGAGGAATTGACAACGTGCCTGAATCACCCCTGTTTCACTCTCGTATGATCCGCCCGGCAGGGCGGGGGCCCGGCTTGCCTGAGATCGAAAACCAGGGATGATTGCTGCCGCCGCCTACGCGGCTCGGGGGATTTGCTGCTAAATTCCATGGGCTTACGCCCACGGCTAAATGCTGCCGCGGCTACGCCGCTCTCTCCTAAGACAAGACACTGCCGGGGGAACGGATTTATAAATGATCATCCCCCGGGCACCAGCCCGGGGGTTCCAGTCGAGCCGCGTAGGCGGCGCTAGCACTTAGCCGTGGGCGTAAGCCCATGGAAAGCTACGCGTTAGAGTTGAGCCGCGAAGGCGGCGACAGCATATTCCGTAGGCGTCAGCCCGGAGGGCCAGTCGAGCCGCGGGGGGAATAGGGGGACGTTGTTGAATTACTGGAATAACTTGGATCGGCGGTGCCTGAATTCCGGTTATTCAACAACGTCCCCCACTCCGCCTGGTGCCGCGGCCCTGACCCACTCCAATCCTCAGCGCCCCGCCCCCGCCCCGGAGGTTTCCGGCGCTGCTTCCGCGCTCTCCAGGTCCTGAAAAACCTGGAAGTGCCTGCCCGCTTCCTCATGACGCCCCAGCCGGGTGAAGGCCTTGCCCAGCAGCAGGTGAGCCCGCTTGTTCTTGGGGTCCCGACCGGCTGCCTCCTGCAGCACCTGCACGGCCAGCCCGTAGTCCCCTGTCCTCAGGTAGCTGTCTCCCAACTCCACCCGGGCGGCCACTTCGCCGGGGTCGGAATCCACCACCTCTCTCAAGAGCGGCACGGCTTGGCTGTCCTGGCCCAGCTTCACCAGAACGGTTGCCAGATTGAATTGGGCTTTACCCAGGTCCGCCGGCTTGCCTGTGGACAGAGCCACCGCCCGCCGCAGCGCCTGTTCCGCCAGCTCGAACTCCCCCACCGTTTGCAAATCCATTCCGGCCTCCAGTTGGGACTGGAAGTGACCCGGAAACTCCTGCACCGTGTGGCGGGCCTGCCGGGTGGTGGCCTGGATGTCCCCTTTGGAGCGGTAGGCGCTCAGCAACAGCAGGTGAACCTCCGGCTTGTCGGGATCCTGCCTGACCAGAACCTCCAACTGTTCAATCGCCCCTGCATGGTCTCCTTCCCCGATCAGGGCCTTGCCCAGCAGGAAACGGAGGCGGGGATCCTGCGGCCGCAGCGCCTGAGCCTGCAGCAGGCGGTCTTTGGCCCGGCTGAACTTGCCCTCGGCCAGCAGCCCACTGCCGTAAAGCAGCAGGGTCGGCACCGATGCGGGATCCAGCCGGTGGGCCTTCTCCAGATAGGGCCACATCTGCCGGGGCTGGTTGGTTCGAAACAGGGCGGATGCCAGCAGGTAGTTGGCCTCGGCCGACCCGGGACTGGACTCCACCACCCTTCTCAGCAGAGGCAGCGATGCCGGATGCTTTTCCTTCCAGACGAACAGCTTGGCAACCCGCAGCGACATTTCGGGCCCGAAAGCCTCCATTTTTTCGGCCGTGGCGACTGCTTTTTCCAGGTCGGCCGTTTCCAGGTAGGCCAGGCAAAGATGAAAGAGTGCTTCGGGAAGGCGGCGCAGAGCGGTCTCTATCGGTTGCAGAATCTCAATGCTTTCGCGGTTCCGCTTCTGCTTGGTCAGGACGATGCCGAGCCGAACCCGGGCGAAGAGAAAGTCGGGGGCCAGGCGCATCGACTCCCGGTAGGCGTTCTCGGCCGCCGAAAACTTGTTCTGCCTCTCGCGCGCGTAGCCCAGCAAACCGTAGCCGTCCGGGGCCGGCCCAGCCTGGATTGAGGCTTCCAGAACCTCCTCTGCCTGGGCGTACCTGCCGGCACGCATCAGCTCGGTTGCCCTCTGGTGCCGGGGGTTGGAGAAGACCGTGTTGAGGTCCTGGGCGGCGGACCCAGCCGGCAAGAGGGCTCCCCCGAGGGAGCAACACCCGATGACCGCCAGTCTGATCCATACTTTCCGACAGTTCATGGTGCCTGTTGTCTCAGAAAACCGGGTTTTCCCGGTAGGTCCCCCATATCTGCTTGAGGGTTTCCACGACATCGCCCATGGAGGCTCCCTGCCTCACCAGCTCGATGGTCACCGGCAGGATGTTTTGCGAATCGTCCCGCGCCACTGCCTTGAGCCGCTCCAGCAGCTCCCCAACCCTGGCCTGGTCCCGGGTCGCCCGGACCTGCTTGGTCCGGTCGATCTGGCGCTCGGCCGACTTGGGATCGTAGGGGTGGACCTCCAGGTCCAGCGTTTCCTCTTCCTCCACGAATCTGTTGACTCCGATGACCGGCTTTTCGCCCGACTGCTTTCTGAGCGCCGTCTCATAAGCGTCCTCGGCGATCTTCCGCTGGAACCAACCCTCCTCGATCAGCTTCACCGTGCCTCCCCGCCCATCCACCTCCCTCAAGACCGCCTGGATCGCCTGCACATATTGGTCGGTGAGTTTCTCCACGTAGTAGGAGCCGCCCAGCGGATCCACCACGTTGGCCACGTTCGATTCCTCGGCGATGACCTGCTGGGTGCGGAGGGCGATCTTCATGGCTTCCTCGGTGGGAATGGAAAAAGCCTCGTCCATGCCGTTGGTGTGCAGGCTCTGGGCCCCACCCAGCACGGCGGCCAGGGCCTGAAGGGCGGTTCTCACGATGTTGACCTTGTACTGCGGCCGGGTGAGGGTGGCCGCGGCCGTCTGGCAGTGGAATCGCAGGCGCATGGAGGCGGGATCGGTGGCCCCGAAGCGTTCCCGCATGATGGTGGCGTAGACCCGGCGGACGGCGCGAAAGCGTGCCGCCTCCTCGAAGAAGTCGGAGCCGCAGGCAAAGAAGAAGGACAGGCGGGGGGCGAACTGGTCCACCGGCATGCCGGTCTTGACCACCTCCTCCACGTAGACGATGGTGTTGGCCAGGGTAAAGGCCAGCTCATGCAGCGGAGAAGCCCCGGCTTCATTGATGTGGTACCCGCAGATATTGACCGGGTTGTAGCGCTTCATCCTTTGAGCGCAATAGGCGATGCAGTCTCTGACGATCCGCACCGAGGGAGCGATGGGAAAGATCCACTCCTTCTGGGCCATGTACTCCTTCAGCATGTCGGCTTGAATGGTCCCCGACAGCCGATTGAGGTCGAATCCGCGCTGCTCCGCCAGGGCGACGTACATGGCCAGCAAGATCCAGGCCGAGGGATTGATCGTCATCGACACCGAGATCTTTTCCAGGTCGATGCCGGCAAAGAGATCCTCCATGTCGGCCAGGGTGTCGATGGCAACTCCCCCCCGCCCGACCTCGCCCCGGCTCATGGCGTGGTCGGAGTCGTATCCCATCAGGGTCGGCATGTCGAAATCGGTGGACAGTCCGGTCTGGCCCTGTTGGATCAGATACTTGAACCGCTTGTTGGTATCGGCGCCGGTCCCGAAGCCCGCGATCTGGCGCATGGTCCACCGTCGGCCCCGATACATGGTGGGATAGGGACCCCGGGTGAAGGGATACCGGCCGGGCAGACCGACATCCTCCAGGGGGATCTCCTGAACATCCAGGGGCGTATAGACCCGCTTGACCGGAAAACCGCCCAGGGTGGAGAACTGCTCCTGCCTCTCCGGCTGGCGTGCCAGAAAGCCCGCAACCTCATGGCTTTCCCAGGCCTGCAATTGCTCGGCCAGACCCTCGATGGTCTGAGCCCCTTTGGTCTCTTTCATGACTTCCTCTCGCTACGGAATTGATTCAGAAGGATTTTGGCCGCTGCATGGGGATGGGTCCTCCCGGACATCATGCGGTCGGTGAGCTCGGCGATCTGGCGATCGTGGTGGCGTTGAAACTGATCTCTCAGGATGTTCTCCGCCGACTTCAACAGCCGGGTCTGGGCAATGCGGCGGCGGCGCTGCTCCAGCTCACCCGAGGAGGTCAGCGCTTCCAGATGGCCGTCGATGGCGGCCAGCAGTTCCGGAATGCCTTCCCCGCTGACGGAACTGGTGGGTATCAAGGGCACCTGCCAACCGTACCCCTGGGCGTTCTGATTCCCCATGGCCAGCATGTTCTTGAGGTCGGTGACGGTTCGATGGGCATCGGACCGATCGCATTTGCCCACCACGTGAATGTCGGCGATCTCCAACACCCCGGCCTTGATGGCCTGAATGTCGTCGCCAAGACCCGGGGCCGATACCACCAGGGTGGTATGGACGGCCTGAACCACGTCGATCTCGTCCTGACCGACGCCCACGGTTTCGATCAGCACTACATCGTATCCGGCGGCGTCCAGGATGTCGACTCCACTGAGCGCGGCCCGGGCCAGCCCGCCCAGGGTTCCCCGAGTGGCCATGCTGCGGATGAAGACGCCGGGGTCGGTCACCAGCTCGTTCATGCGAATCCGATCCCCCAGGATGGATCCTCCCGAGAAGGGACTGGAGGGGTCGATGGCAATGATGCCGACACGCTGCCGGCCGGCTCGCAGGGCCTTGCAGAGCTGAGTCACCAGCGCCGATTTGCCGCTCCCGGGCACGCCGGTGATCCCGACCACATGCGCCTTTCCGGTATGGCGGTAGATTTCGGCCAAGGCGTCCTGACAGTTCTCGTCCCCCGACTCCGCATGGGTGATCATCCTGGCGATGGCGGACAGCCGTCCGTCCAGAACCGGTTGAACCAGCGCCGAAGGCGGGATCGTCCTTCCCATGAATTAACGCTCCTTCTCCAGTTTGCGGTTGAACTCGCGAAACACGTCGCGGTCATCCACCACCCGCCGCGCCTTGAAGTCGGTCCTGGGAAGGGAGTCGGGCGGCAGCACCTCCACCCGGGCGCGAATCCCCAGGATCCGCTGCAGCAGGCCGGCCGTCTGGTCCCGGAACCTTCTCATGGCCCCGGGGCCCGCTCCGAAGACGGCCGGGGTCGGCTCCACCTGGACCAGCAACTCGTCCATGGTCCGCTCGCGGGAAATCACGATGCGGTGCTCCCCTCCATAGTCGGACAGTTCGTTGAGAGCCGCATCGATTTCGTTGGGATAGACGTTCTCGCCTCGAATGGTGAAGGCGTCGTCGATGCGGCCAAAGATGCCGTTGGGCAAGCGCGGATAGGTGCGCCCGCAGGGACTCGGCCCCTCCTCCCACAGGGCCAGGTCCCCGGAGAGCAATCGAATCATGGGCTGGGAGGTTCGCTCCAGATGAGTGTAGACCGGTGTGCCGCGCTGACCGAACGGAACCCGCCGGAAGGTGGCGGGATCGCACACCTCAGTGTATACAACGTCCTGCCAGAGCAGCATGCCGTCGGTCTCGGCCGTCCCGGCGCAGTTCATCCAGGGAGTCATTTCAGCCATGGATCCAGAGTCAATCACCCGGGCGCCATAGGCCTGCCGAATCCTGTCCCGCACGCCCGGCACCGACGCCCCCGGCTCACCCGAGAAAAACATGATCTTGAGCCCGAATTCAGCCGGGTCGACCCCCTGGCTCACAGCCGCCTCCGCCAGGTGCAGCGCATAGGAGGGTGTGGAATAGAAAGCCTTGGGCTTGATCTGCCGCAGCCACCCCACCGCCCGCGCCGTCATCCCGGGAGCGCCGGCACCGAAAGGAAAGGATTTGGCGCGCAACCGCTCGGAGCCGATCAAGGTTCCCCAGGATCCCCAGTACAGGCTGAACAAAGATGCGATAAAGACCGTGTCTCCCGGCCGCAGTCCCATGCCCCACATGATCCGGGCGTGGGCGTTGCCGATGGCCTCCCAATCCCCCCTGCCGACGGCGAAGGCCGTTGGCTGACCGGTGGTCCCGGAGGTGCCGTGGATGTGATGGATCTCGTCCTCGGAAATACAGAGGTAGTCGCCGAAACCGGGAACCCGAGCCTGGGACTCCCTCAGATCCCCTTTGGTGATGACCGGGACCTTCTCCTCGAAGTCTTCCAGTTCCTTGAGGTGATCGGGGTGGAAACCGGCCCTGTCCCAAAGTCTCCGATAGAAGGCGGAACGATCATAGGCATATCGCGTGACCTGCTTGAGCCGTTCCAGGATCAGCGCATTGCGCTCCTCCGGCGGCATGGTCTCGCGCAGGGGAAACCAGTACTTGCTGGTGGGATCCGGCAGGTAATTCGGGTTGTAGTTCGGTGGGAACGACCAGTCCTCGATGGCGAACCTCCTTCGTCACCGCGGGCCTCGCTCCTGAACGAGGCGCCGCATGGACTCGACGATCGCCTGCGGCGGCGTGTCCTGGAGAAGGATCTCACTGACACCCATCCGTTTGAGTTGCACCACGTCTTCGTCGGGCATCACGCCGCCGCCCACGACGGCAATGTCGCTGCTGTGGTGCCGGCGAAGCAGCTCCAACACCCGGGGGAACACGGTCATCTGAGCTCCGGAAAGGATGCTGATGCCCAGGATGTCGACGTCCTCCTGGACGGCTGCCAGAGCCACTTCCTCGGGAGTGCGGTGGAGCCCGGTGTAAATGACGTCCATACCGGCATCGCGCAGGCAACGGGCGACGATCTTGACCCCTCGATCATGACCGTCCAACCCGACCTTGGCAATCATTACTCGGATTGGATGGGTGTTCGGTCCTTCCATGCTGTGCTTCCCTCAAGCTGAGTCAGGTCCCGCCGCCCGGCGTCCACCTGGCCAGGCAGGAGGCGCGCGGCCACTCTCCCAAAGGCTGCCGGCCCGCCTGCCCAGCACACGAACGCCAGGACCCGGCGAGCCCGGTGACGTAGGGCATGCTAGCCGATACGCCTGTCGGGGTCAATCGCCGTCCCCCGGTGATCCCACGCTCCCAGATTTGGGGTGACCTGTACGTCAAAACGAGCGATTCACGTCCATATTCCACGCACGAAACGCTTGCAAATCACCCAAAGCGGCCAAAATCACCCCTCCCGGAGAGAGATAAATTGCTGACCAGGGCCGTGTAGGTCGCCGGTCCCGTCTGGTCAATACGAATTTACACCTGGTTGGCCATAGGTTTCCCCCTGGGAGCGCGGGCGTCTCGCCCGCCTGCTTTTCCAAAGCACTGCTCTACCGCCAATCGCCCGGCGAACCCGCCAACCCTGCCTATACAGGATTGTGTTCGATATATTCCGTCACCCCTTCAAGATGTTTCGAATCGCGGATGTGGCGATCAAAATAGCCACGATTTTGCCGGGCCTTGTGCGGGCGAGACGCCCGCGCTCCCAGGAATAGCCATTCAGCATTCCAGTCCCCGATCACCACATTTTCCGTTTACCAAAGGCGCCGCGCCCCTGGCCGCGCCGGTAACCCCGGCCCCCTCTTCTCATCACGAGAATCCCGGATGGCCATGATAGGATAGAGTCGATCTTTTGGTATTCCACACAAACAGGGTTGGCTCTCGGGTGACTGCCGCGGAGGCCGCCCCCATCCCTCCTGGAGGAATCGAATCATGAAACGCCGCCATCTGCTGCAAGCCGGTCCCCTGGGGATCCTGGCCGCCGGAATGGGTTCCTTGGGGCCGTCTTCCACCGGAGCCTCCCTGCTGGCGGCTCCACAGCAGCGTTCCGGACTGCCGCCCATCAAGATCACCGATGTCAAGTGCATCCTCACGGCGCCCGCCGGACGCCGGCTGGCCGTAGTCAAGGTCTCGACCAGCGAACCCGAGTTGTACGGCCTGGGCTGCGCCACCTTCACCCAGCGGATTCGCACCGTGCAGACAGCCGTGGATGTCTATCTGAAGCAGTTTCTGGTGGGCAAGAGTCCCTGGGACATCGAAGACATCTGGCAGTCCTCCTTCTTCAGTTCCTACTGGCGCAACGGACCGGTCCTGAACAACGCCCTCAGCGGGGTCGACTCGGCTTTGTGGGACATCCTGGGGAAATGGACCGGCCTGCCCGTCTACCAACTGCTGGGAGGCAAAAGCCGCCGTGCGGTCGACACCTACAAGTCGGCCGGCGGCCGGACCTTCGAAGAGCTTGCCGATTCGTTCCAGCAGTTGCTGGAGCAGGGCTATCGGCACATTCGCTGCGAGCCGGTGGTACCGGACGCCTCTCCCCCCGTAGGTCCGGAAAACGCCGCCCGTCCCGCCAACCAGCGGACACGCATCTGGGAGGCGGCTCCCTTCGCCCGGGAGCTTCCCCGGTTTTTCGGAAAGCTGCGCGAGCGGTTCGGCGAACAGGTCGAGCTGCTGACCGACGTCCACGAGCTGCTGCCCCCCATCATGGCCATCCAGTTGGCCAAGGACCTGGAACCCGTCCGGATGTTCTTCCTGGAAGATCCGCTCTCCCCGGAAGACATCGGATACTTCAAGCATCTGCGCCAGCGAAGCAGCACCCCCATCGCCATGGGAGAGCTGTTCAACAACCCCAACGAATGGCTGGACATCGTCAGCCAGCGGCTGATCGATTTCATCCGTGTCCACATTTCCCAGATCGGTGGGATCAGCATGGCCTTCAAGCTGGCCCATCTCTGCGAGTTCTTCCGGGTTCGCACGGCATGGCACGGCCCCGGCGACACCTCGCCGGTGGGGCACGCCGCCAATATCCATCTGAGTCTGGTCTGCAACAACTTCGGCATCCAGGAGTTTCACGGCCTCACCCAGTCGGAGCGGGACGTCTTCCCCGGAAGCCCCCAAGAAAGGGGAGGCTATGTCTACATCAACGAAGCGCCCGGCATAGGGGTCGACCTGGACGAGAAGCTGGCGGCCCGCTTCCCCATCAAGGACGACCCCAGCTTCGACCTGCACTGGGGCAACCTGCGGCGCAAGGACGGGACCATCGTCAAACCCTGAATCCACCCCAACGGAGCTTCTGCAAGAACACTATTCAACCTGGAGGTCACATGAAAAAACAGATTTCAAGCTGGGTGGCCCTGCCCTTCCTGGCCTTTGCCGCCGCCAGCTGCCAGCAGGAGGGCCCCGTGGGCGGATCCGCCGGCGCGGCCGAAAACGACAAGCCCCCGCGTATTGCCGCCGCCGACCTGGACAGGCTCATGCAGGAGGAGGCGCTGCTGCTGGACGTCCGGGAGCCCTCGGAACTGAAAGAGCTGGGAACTCTGGAGGGCTACGTCAATATTCCCATCGGCCAGCTGGAGCAGCGCCTGGACGAGCTGCCCAGAGACCGGCTGATCGTCACCGCCTGAAACGGCGGTGGCCGAGCCGCGCGTGCCGCGGCCTTACTCAAGAAGAACGGATTCCGGACCGCCGGCTCCTGTGGACTTAGAAGCTACAAGGGAAAGAGAATATTCCCCAAGCCTGGGGGTTGATGGCGAGAGCCAATGGCCATGGTTGGCTTTCCATTGGCTAGGACAAATCGGTCGATTCAGTAATTTGACCTCCGAGTTTTTGTGCCCGCTGGAAGGGGATGTCTGCGGCAGACGGAGCAAATGCCGCAGTTATAACCCTCACAACCCCTTCCGGCACGTCAGTGATCGAAATTCCATCAAAATGCTCCAGTGCAGCAAGTGCTTTGCCCTTCCTTTTTCCCTGGGTTCTTGATACTCCGCTGGCACCTTCGAAATCAGGCCTGAATTGTTCAATGTAACCTAGCGGAGGTTCAACGAGCCGAGAAATATCTTGGTTAAGAGCGAAGCTTCGTTCTTTCTCTCGTTTTTTGTCGGCAGACCAGCTATCTGGCACAGGATCAGGTAGTGGGTCTTCATCATGAATTACCACATACGGAATATGAAAGGCCTTAGCAATTGTGACGTACAAAGGGAGATTGTGCTTCGAGCCGCAATCAATGATTGAAATGTCCGGACTAAAGCATTCAAGTTTTTCGGCAAGATAAGGAAGTACAACTCTTTCGGTTTCACCTTCGACAAATATCACACGTTGTGCAAAGAAGATTTCTCCCCTATCCGGATTGATCCACTTGGCCATGTGAAAACGTTTCTTCCGCTGTTCGACGTCATCGCTTGTGAAAAGTTCTGCAGTACATTGCCTTACTTCACTTCCCACAACTGATTTGTTCTTTCTAACAATAGCTACATGCTTATAGTCAGAGAGATCAACAAAGTAAGTTGAATGAGTACACAGAAAGACTTGATGCTCAGGTGTTTCCGCGATCTCACGCAACGAAGAGAACAACCGACGTTGGGAATGGGGATGTAGAAACAGCTCAGGTTCTTCCATTGCGAAAATAACTGAGACTGACTGTCTTCTCGGACGAAGTTCTACTTCACTACTTAGCTTCTTCTGCGCCCGCAGAGCTTCGGCCCATGAACGCAAAAGAGCAAACATCACTGCGCGCTGAAGTCCATGGCCCTTTCGTTCTGCAGATGTTCGAACACCGTCATCCAAGTGAATATCGGTGCCAAGTTCGAACAGCTTTTCTATTTCAGGTTGTGCTACTTCGATATTGACGTTGACATTCCAATCACTGAGTTCATTTTCGATTTTCCTTTCAAGCAAGGCGATTTCATTGGGGACCTCGTCGTCGGTCTTGCGCTGATTCAGGGCTGATATCACCGTTTCAAGCTGTGCTCGTGCCTGGGTGAAACGAGGATCCCTTTCGGCCATTTCACGAACAGCCCGGTTCATCAGGCGACCAAATGCAGTTGTGGTCTTGATCTTTATTTCATCTGTTAGGTCGCGAATAGCGGGTATCATGTACATCTCAGGCAAAACTCCACCACCGACATTTTTTTGCCCCAATAATGGAGTAGTTTCTAGCACGTTGCGAAATTCAAGTTCATCGAAGTGGTCTTGAACGTAAGCCTGCTGCGCTTCCTCTACGTGTCTCTTGGAAATGTGTCCACTTGGGGGAACATAGTCTTTCAATGGAGTCGCGTTGATCTTGTCGCGTTTTGTGTAATTCGTAACACTTTCGTTGCGCAGCCAATCTTCCTCCGGTTGTAGAATCCAACCGTTGTAAGAAACCTCTACACTGCCGTTTCTAAGGCAGGCTGTTTTGCGGATGCAGACAGAATTGTCCGGTAAGACATACCGTTTAAAAGTAGTCTGCTCCTGTTCTGTAAGTTCCGAAAAGGTCATTTCTACCCACAGTTGGTCGTCATTGGCGTCTCGGTGTGCGAAAAAGTCCTCTTCGGTAGGTTTAGCAGATGTTGATAAACCAAATTCCAATGCAGAAAGTACGTTGGACTTGCCGTGATTGTTGGGTCCTAACAGTGTTAGAAAAGGCCTACACTCTAAACACATATTCCTGATGCTACGGTAGTTGTTGATCCTTAATCGAGATATTCGCAAGTGTATTCACCGACAGTTGAACCAGTAGGATTTTTTTGCCGAGACATCGCAGCAGGACGAGCATGCCGCGTTCGAGATGGCCCGTGTTCCGGCTAGACCTTTCTTCCTAACGCTCCGCCCCCCGCACGTAACGCATCGAGATGCACCACACCTCGAGAACGGTGCGCTTAATTGCGTTCCTTCGTCGACTACATCAGCCCGTGGTCGACTCAGCAAGAAGCTTCGTACTTCTAATTTCTGGGTCAAGCAGTTTCATTGAAATAGAGTGGGTGAGTAACGATAGCTTGGCGCTGGCCAGATTTAGTCTGCGTCAATGTCATCAAAGATATTGCGAGTGCTTTTCGGCTTCTCCAGAACTTCCGCCTTTTCCAACTGTCGCAGGCCTGAATCCGGCTCCACTACTGAATTATCGTTGACCCATTCCTCCGAACAACATATTTGGCGGTCTATGAGTTGGACTGTTCTCTCGTCATCGCCAAACACAACCTTCAACGAATTTAAGAATTCGAGAAGCTGTTCCATATACTCTTCGGGCGATTCGGACGGATTATAGTTGGACTCCCAATCGAAGCGGACATCATCAAGCCTCGGTAGAAGCCTCGTCCGGACCCTTTCCACGAGCTTCTTGAATTCATTCCTCGTAAAGAGGCTCCGGATTCCCTCGTCAGACAGGGGGCCTGAATCCTCTCCTTCGAGCACATAATTACTCACCGTCTCGACAAACTTCTTCCTGTTTTTTTCTGGCAGTAGGTTGAATTCATGAAGGCGTTCCGCTAGGCGCACTTCTGGAACGGAGTTGAGATAAAGTCCGGGGACGGAAACTTTGTCTAGCAAATCGGGATGTTTTTGCAGATATAGAGAAAGAAACTCTCGGGAGCAACGGTTAGCAAGAAATCCTTGCAAAGCCCCCTTCGTTTTAAAGGCCGAAAGCCATGCGGACCCAAACAGCTTGCGTTGAGACAGGATTTCAAGTTTTACGAGCATCTGCGGAAACAAAGACTTCGGCAAAACGACCGCTTTTTCGATGCCAACATCACCGCAAGTCACCCGATTGACAAGCCCTTCCGGCGCGCTCCCTTGGATAAAGATACCAAGGCTTTCTGGGCTCTGGACCAAGCGCGCTGCGAATGCGTCGCCTACGGTCGGATGCTTGAACTCCCAGAAAGACTCACCGCCTGCGTGAATTAGGCGTACAAGGCTCCCGTTCAGAGCGTCGAGCGCAACTACACACGCCCCGAGATTGCTACCGAGTAGCTGAAGAGCTTGCGCCTCTGAACTCCGGAGTTCGATCGGACTTTGTAGACGACCATTACGCATGTAGATCAGAGCAAGTGCTGCTGTGCTATCAGTGTCAAGCCCTCGGAGAACCTCTTGGAGAAGTTGCTCGCGTCTCTCGACGAACTGGTTGAGGCCATACTCATTGATGAAAAGGTCTTTCGTGAAAAGCGGGTCGGCTAGGCGCCTCGCTATTTCAGGGATGAAACGCTGATGGCCAACTAAGCCCTCGAGGTAGGGCTTAATCTCGGATCGGAAGGAGCGAGGCTGCTTGCCAAGCTTGAGATGGTTATATAGGATCTGGCGTTTCTCGTCGCCGGACAAATTATGGACATCGACTACAACCTGACTCTCATTCAATAGCGGAAACGCACTCTCCTTCAAATGATTGCGTGCACGGTTGTAGATGTAATCTCGTGAAGTCATAACAATCTTTGCCCCCCTGCGTATCATCGGCCGGATTTGAGGCAGTATGTGATTCCAACTGCGAACCATTGCATCATCGTACTGGGTGACGCCGAATGCGTCGTCCAGCCAGAAAAATTGTGACGGCTCATCTGGGTTCCAACGTTCGGAGACGCTACGGGGTTCATAGAGTTTGATCGGAGACGCGTTCCACTGGTCGAGTGCGGCTATTGCCAGCAAGGATGCGATGGTCGTCTTGCCGGAAGCAGGCTCGCCGATGAGCAAGACAAAACTATGCTCATTTATCGCTTCGACGGCTCTCTTGTACGAGTCTGTGACGACTACCTTAGCGAGGTCCTCACGCATCGATTCGAGGATTGTTCGAGCTTGAACGTAGGCGCGTTCATCGAGAATCTGGCTTAAGTCCCCAAAACCGTATAAGCGCGGGACGAGCATGCGTAGGCGCCTGTTTTCACGAATTTGCTGGTTTATCCAAGTGGAACCCAAAATTAGGACTTGCTTGACCCCTACATCCTTTAAGGACGCCGTAATCTTTTCGGCCTCAGTACCAGACAGACCTGCATTCGTCATCAGCACGTACGAATCGCACAGGTTCCGCTCTACAAGTTTCCTTGCCTTTTCCAATTCATCGAAAATGTCAGAAGCTTTGAGGTTGTAATTGACCTTGCTAGTGAATTTACACTGGATTACAAAATTGCCGCTAAGTTGTTCCCCGTTCCTGGCGCTCCATGTTCCGTTGAAGGCACCATCGCGTCCCCCATCGCTGGAATCGAGATAAGACTCAACGGTCTGCCCTAGGATCTCTCTGATGATTGTGTGACAGAGTTGTTGAAAGGTGTACCAGCCAAGTTTACGTAGATCTTGCATGACCTAGGGTTGGACGGGTTTGAACAAAAGGGGAATTTACGTCGTTGGAGGAGAACCGGTAGCGGGGCACGTTCAAGTTACCCACCTTAGGCTAGCGCCTGCCGGCAGTACTCCAGCGACTCCCGAACGCCTTCCAGGGCGGGTTGACCCTTGATCTCGTGCTCGATGTTGGCTGGAATCGGGTACTTCCCCGCCTTCAGTTGCCGCAACACCTCCCCGATGGGCGTGTCCCCGGTCCCGAACTTCAACACCGGCGATCGGGGGCCCAGCCCCTTCTTCCGATCCTTGAGGTGCAAGGTGACAATCCGTTGGTGGCGCCGGTCGATGTAGTCCACCGGATCGAACCCGGCGGCAACGAAGTGACCGATGTCCAGATTGACGCAAATGTAGGGAGAAGCCCCCTCCATGGCCGCGGCAAAATCCTGAGGACTGTCGAAGACATCTTCCTTGCCGCCGTGGGCGTGGTTGTGCATCCCCACCCTGATCCGGTGCTTGCTGGCGAAGGAATCGATCAGGGGCGCCATGCTGGGTCTTGCCGAGGCAGTGATCACCTTGGCGCCCAAGGCCCGGGCCATGAGGAAGCCCCGATCGATTTCCTCGGGGCTCATGGTCTTGCGAAAGCTGTAGTTGTAGGCGTTGAGCCGGATGCCGACCCGGTCCAGCTTGCGGGCCGCATTCTCGAAGAAGCTGAGCGGGGTCTCCAGCCTCCACCGGCGGAGCTCGGCGGGTTCCAGATCCCTGGGCTCCAGATGTCCCTGCCAGAGCTCGCAGCTGTCGATCCCCACGCTGACCATGGCCTCAATGGCATCCTCGAAGGAGCGATCCCGGAAGCTGTAGCTCTGGACACCGATTTGAACGCCCTCGATCAGGGAGCTGGTTGCTTTCCTCCGGCAGCCTGCCTGGAACGGCAACAGCCCCGCTCCGGCCAGCAGGGCCATGTTTTTGGCAAAGGTGCGCCTTGAAATCGGTCTCATGGGCATGCCTCCCTTCGGACAGGTCGCCCCCCCACCGGGGCTTGACCCGCATTGCTCACCGGGTCGCTGAATGCATAGTGAAAGCGGTTTATCTTCAATACCTTGATTGGCGCCAGTTGAGGGACTTGCGGCTACAGACGGCGCTGGGCGCGCCCTGGCTTGCCCTTTTCCCCTCGGCGCGCACATGCTCGCTCGAACGGTGTCCCCGCTACGCTCTTCGCTCGCGAGCACGCGCTGAGGGGAAAATTCCGGCGCCAAGTTGCACTCTTGAGGCAAGTGCAGCAGGTGGAGGAGTTTTTTTAAGAAAATAGTCCCCCCGGTGCCAGCCCGGGACTAGCCCACGCTGCCCCCCACCGTAGGGGCAACCCTTGTGGTTGCCCGCTGTTCGCGTTTGCCCGGTTATCCCCGGATTGGGCGCCCACAAGGGACGCCCCTACGGTTTGGTGCAGGACTGTCCTACATGGAATTCGGGCGCCTCGATGTACATGTCCCCCTGAATTTGGCAGCGTGAGATCACCCCGGGCGCCAGCCCGGGGGTTCCAGTCAAGCCGCCAAGGCGGCGCCCGCACTTAGCCGTGGGCGTGAGCCCATGGAAACCGATAGCTCTATCCCCGAGCCGCGTAGGCGGCGACAGCAAACATCCCGGTGCTCGACATCAAACGAGTCACCGTCCACCCAACAACCCCTTGTTCACCTTGCAGACCATGGTATAGGCCGGATCGAAGATGTTTCCCAGCTGGTAGCGAACGCACTGGGCCAAGAGCAGATTGGCGCCCAGGGCATCCAGGCCGTAGTCCTGCTGCAGCCAGCGCAGCATCTCGGTGGTGGCGTGCTGGGTGGCCTGGTCCAGCGGCCGGGCGTTCCCGACCGTGAAAATCCAATCGTCGTTTTCACCCCGCGGCCACCCGATCGATTTGCCCTTGAGAACCCGCAGGGTGACGCGGACGTCCATGGAAATCTCGATCCCGGTGCCCACGATTTCCCCGTCCCCCTGCACGGCGTGCCCGTCTCCCAGAAAAAACAAGGCTCCCGGCTCGAAGACCGGGAAATAGACCCTGGTCCCCGCCACAAACCCCCGATAGTCCATGTTCCCGCCGTGCTCGGCAGAGGTTGCCGTGGAAATGGCTTGCCCGCCCTTGGCTGCCACGCCGAAGCAACCCAGCATGGGCTCCAGCGGGAGGACCAGCCGCCCCAGTCTGGATTCGGGGCCGACCAGGGTTGCGGTTCCCTTCTCGGCGTCCACCTCCCACTCCGCCATGGGGGCCTGGGGCAACTGGCGCACGTAATCGGGATCCACCACGTTGGCCGCCACCGCCGAATGACAAAACCCGTAGGCGCGGTTGGGCCGGATCTCCTCCAGGTCCACAGCCAGGGTATCGCCGGGCTCGGCCCCCTCCACGTAGAAGGGCCCGGTCTGAGGGTTGCTTCTGGGCGTCACCTGCTCGCGCCGGTGGTCGACCCCCCACGCGTCCACCGTCGTGGTCACCAGGGTATCGCCGTCCCCCACCTGCAATACCGGCGGGTGCGGTCCCAGGGTGGTGTGGTATCGGGTGGGAGTGAAGTGGTGCTCCATGGCTTGAGACTCCGATTCAGGATCAGGGCGCTCCAGGGGCTCCGGTGCGACCGGCCGGCCGCCTCACCCCCGACTGAGCGCTTCCTCCGCATGCCTGGCCCGAATCCAAGATTCGACCGGCCTCAAGGACCCTTTTGGGTCAGCCAGGAAACGACTTGTTCCCGAGAAAGTTTGCCCGGCTCAATCTCCAACAGGTCGGTCTTGCCGGCCAACTCATAGGCCTGCCGAAACCAACCGGTATCGAAGGACTCGCCAGCATTGTGGATCAGCAGCCGGGTTGCCGGCGCCAGCATGGAGGCGGTCTTGAAGTCCCCCGCCCGTCTCAGCACCGGAGCGTAGAGATGGTCCAGATAGGCCCCGTCCTCCTCGCTTGAGAAACGGGACACGTCCACCAGGGTGCGGTGGAGCCCGGGTGCAAGCGCCCGGGCCAGCAGGCACCACAGCCCTCCCTTGCCCACGCCCACCAGGTTCACCCGGGCCACCTCCGGCCGGCTTTCAAGGTAGACGACCGCCGTCAGAATGTCCTGAACCCGATGGGAATCGTCGGTCCGGTTGTAGGTGGTGAAGAACGGATCGCTCATGTCCCGCTTGGCCTTGGCCGCGCCCGTGTTGAAGGCGTCAATGGACATCACCAGCTGTCCCCGGGCCAGAAGCGGCTGGACCCAGGATGCGCCCGGTGCCTCAAGCGCCGCCTTGCCCTCGGGGTGAACCAGCAGCGTGGCTGTCAGATTCCTGCGCTTCCCCCTTGGAAACCATAGAACCGCCGGCACCCTGTCGCCACGGCCCCGACGGCCGATGTGAAACTCCTGGCTCGCACCCGGCTTGGGAGAGGGAATGGGAGCGGCCAGCACTTCGCCGGGAGCAGGAGAGTCGGCGGCCAAGGCGTGCTGCAGAGCCGGGGACATGAGTTTCCGGAACCGGGAAAGGCTCTCGGAGTCCCTGGGCTGAAGCTCGTCGATCTGTCGCCGATAGCTCTCCTTCAGAGAGGCCAGCATCTCCTCCTCGGTGACCGCGGATTCGGGAAGCTCACGACCGAAGAAGACCAGCAACTCCGAGGGACTCCCCAGACGGAAGCGCCTCTCGCTGAACTGGCTGGCGTCGGTCTCCCCCAGCAGCCAGCGGCCGAACCAGGCATAGACGGCCTCCCGGCTCTTCCGGTTGAAGTTGTGCTCGGCCATGGTCTGCATGGTCTGCACCTTGTGGCCGGCGCCCAGGAGGCGGTAGATACTCTGGACCGCCGGGAATTCCACTCGGGGGGTCTCCCGGGTCCAGTCCCCCGAGGCCGAAACCATCAACAGCGGCCGGGGAGCCATCAGAGCCGCGATCTCCATGTTGTTGGTGTCGAGCCTGAGGTTGGCCTGGTTCTCGCAGATGCAGCCGCCCTGCATGTAGTGGGAAATCATGTTGACCGGGGCCGAGACCTTGATCCGATCGTCGACCGCCGTCAGCAAAAAAGTCTGGGTCCCCCCTCCCGAAGCCCCGGTGCAGCCAATCCGGTGGGGGTCCACGTCGGGCAGGGACTGCAGGAAATCCACCGAACGAATGCTGTTCCAGAGCTGAATCCCCAACCAGCCGATGCCCCACAGACTGAAGCTCCGGTCCAGGGGACGGCGGTGATCCTTGACCTGGCGGCTGTCGTTGTAAGCCAGCATGTCGTAGGCAAAAACCACGTGGCCCTGGCGGGCCAGGTTGATCGCGAGGCCCGGCATCGAGGCGAGGGACTGATTTTCCAGCCGCCCGTAAGCCCAATGGCCATGGGGGGTCAGGATTCCCGGGAAAGGGCCCTTCTTCCCCAACGGACGGTAGAGATTCCCGGTGACATAGAACTCCGGATAGCTCTCAAAGAAGACCTTCTCGATCGAATAGTCCCCCTTGGAGACCTTCCCGAAGATCCGCGCCTTGAGAGGGCTCTTCTCCACCGGCGGCCACAACCCGGCGCTGACCTCTATCTGCCGCCGCAGATCGCCGGCCCGCCGCAACCAGGCCTTTTCGGTGAGAAACGGCTGGAAGGTATAAGGCAGGTGCAGGTGGCGTATCCCGGTAGCCCGCCGGTCCATCTCCGGCAGGCCCGGCAGCCGCTGGGCGCCGACCGGCCCACTCAGAAGCAGAAGGCCGACACCGGCCAGCAGGATTTTTTTGCCAGAGATCATGGATGCCTCTTCCCGGTAGCGCCGTCAGCCACTCCGGCGACAACCCGTTGCCCGAGGGTCGCAGGAGCCGCCCAAAAAGCAGATGGACAGCTCCCGGACCCGATCCGGAAAATTCTATCCCAGCAGAGAAACTTTTGCGATGCTTAGGGGGAGTTGCTGGATTGGAGGTGCACTTTTACTCGCTCATGAAAAGAATTCCCGCACGGACCGAAGGGTTTCCTCCGATGAATTCCAACCATCCGTCGTCGCTGACGGCACCCTTTAAGGACCGTTGATGGAACTCCCCAAAGATCTACGTTTCATCCCGCTGAAGTACGCTGGACGTTGCCGATCGTGCGCGACGAGGCTGGTTGCGGGCGAACGTGCCCACTGGTCGCCATCGTCGAAAAAAGTTTGGTGTATTGACTGTGCAGGTGGTGAAGGTTCCTCGGTCCAAGTCGAATCGGACAACGTAGTGGGCGTTTCGCGGAATACGACAACGAACGCAAGTCCCGACAGCTCAAGCAAGTCAAAGCGGGGTGCCAACACCCCGCCAACTCCCTGGCAGCAACTATGCACCTATGCGCAACGATGCATTGAAGCGGAAGCAGCGAAATCACTGGTCCCGTACGCCAAGAAAAACTCACTGTGGTTCACCCACTCTGGGGACGAGAAACTGGTGGTGGGGAAGAGCGACTCGACGCCAGCACCCGGAGAACTACTCGACAAACTGAGGTCTCGCACTAGGTCGATCATCTACGGCTGGCCGACGGTCGTCGTCATCGACCGCGATCACATGCCCAAGGTTGCCCCTCTTTTCGCTGTCCAGATCGAACCGGAACAAGGACCCGATAAGCAGTGGAAACTCCACGCTACGATGGAACCAGAGTTCAACCTGGCCATCACGGCCAGCGGTATCTTCGACTTTTCGATCACTGAAGACATTAGCGAACTGTTGAGTCACGGCTTGCCGTTCGGCGATGCCAACGCATTCGAAGCTCTCGCCGGACGAACGGCCGGCCTGCTCGGGCTACGGATTGTGTCACCTCTCAACGCCAGTAACCTCGAATCGAAAGTAGGTCGCAACCGAGGAGTCTACAACGTCGCGATTTCGGTCGTTGCCGAATGGTCCGGATACACCAGTAGACTGCGCGAGGAACTGCGACAACTACAGACCCGGAAAGACTGGTCGACGGCGGCGGTGGCGCATCTTCTCCTCGACGGCTCCGCTCAGAAGCGAAACACGCGACATCCGTTCGGGCCTCTTGCGGCTCCACTCGTTTGCAACCAATCGCAGGAGGAAACACTCGAACGTCTCCGCAGAGAACCTCTCACGGTCGTGACGGGCCCGCCTGGGACCGGCAAGACGCAACTCGTTGTGAATGCGGTTGCGAACGCCTGGCTGGACGGTGACAAGGTCCTGGTGACCTCGACCAACAATGGCGCTGTTGACGTCGCCGTCCACCGCGCGGCGAAGGACGTGAGTCCTGGCTTGTTGGTCCGTACGGGAAATCGCGATGAGCGCCTGGAGGTACCGGGCCGCATTACCGTGGCGTCGGATCAGGCGGTAACCCACCGTGGCAACCAGGCCGCCGGGCGGGCAGGGTTGAAACACGCCGCCACCGGGCGCGCCGAGCTGATGAAGAAACTGGCGCGGCTGGACGAACTGGACGTGGAACTGTTGCGGGTTGTCGAAGAGCAAGAGGAACTCTCGCCCGCCCTGAAAGAGGCGGCGCGAACACTCTGGCCTGACCCCAACCCTCTTGGACTGCCCATCAGTTCCCATGAAATCGAGCGGCGAGCCAGACGGTTGTTGCGGACGTGGTGGTTCCGTCGCTTCCGTGCGCGGCGCTTACGCAGGCGACTCCGCTGTGTGGAAACCGCTCCATTGGAGCAACTCGCCGCATGGGCCCGGATTGATCAGCGTTTGGCAACTCTCGCCTCCGAATTGGCGATTGGACGAGCGGAACGTCGACAACTGGAGTCCGCAGTCGGCGACCCGGCAACAAGCATGCGCAACGCAGACCAGAAATGGGCCTTTGCAAGCCTCTACGCAATCCGCATAGACACGGCAGCACGAATCTCCTCCGGCGCCGACCGTCTGGCGGCATTCGGCAAAATCTCCGTCAACAGCGACCTTTTCAAACGGGCAGTCGGCAACTCGTTTCACCACTTACGAGGCTGGGCGTGCACGGCACTTACAGCGGATTCCAACTTCCCCTTGGAATCCGGGCTGTTTGACTTGGTGATCGTCGACGAGGCCAGCCAGTGCAGCCTGGCGGCCGTGCTGCCGTTGGCCTATCGCGCCAAACGCCTGGCGGTCGTGGGAGATCCCTGCCAATTGAATCCGATCGTTTCCCTCAGCGACGGACTCTTGCAGGAGATCGCCACACAAACGGGGTTCGACAGTGATGATCTGCGCACGCGCGGCATCCACCACAAATATGGATCGGCCTACTCCGCGTTCGAGTTTGCCGCGAGACCCCGAACACCGGTTCTTCTCAACGAGCACTACCGTTGCCACCCCCACATCGCCCGTTGGTTTAACAGGACGTTTTACGATGGTGAACTCACTGTATTGACGGATGTCTCCGATACATCCCAGCGGGACCGCGCCATCTGCTGGGTCGATGTCAACGGCGCGGCAGTACGGCCCGCCTCAGGAAGCTGGCTTAACCGGGCGGAGGCGGAGCAAACGGTGAAACAACTTCGCGGCCTCATCAAATCCGGTTACAAGACCGTTGGCGTCGTGACTCCGTTCACCGCGCAGGCGAAACTCATCGATCAGTTCGCAACAATGCAATTCGGCCGGGATTTCCTGGAAGACATCGGTTTTGTGAGTGGAACCGCACACCGCTTGCAGGGAGACGAGCGTGATGCGATCCTTCTTTCTTCCGTGCTCTCTCCCGGCATGTCCAAGAGCGGCGCCCGCTGGATAGAAAAAGAGAGAAACCTCTTGAATGTGGCCGTCAGCCGTGGCCGTCGAGCGCTGATCGTTCTCGGCCACCCGCTCATCGGAGACTTGGGGAGTAAAACCCTGGCCTCGCTGCGCGCCTACTTGCGCGATGAAGTCACCCGGAATGAGGGCGCTGGTTCGCCGTCCGCCGAGTTCCGCACGGACAGCATGTCTGAGAAACTCCTGCTCGACGCCATGCAACTCCGGGACCTCTTGCCCTACGCCAAGCTTGACGTGCAGGGGTATGAACTGGACTTTGCACTGCTGGAACAAGGGATCAAGCTGGACGTCGAGGTTGACGGCGATCAGCACTTTGACGTCCGAGGCCGACAACGGCGCCAGGACATTACACGAGACCGCGTCCTGGTCAATCTCGGTTGGACTGTCCTACGGATACCGGCGTGGCGATGCCACGAGGAGATTGACGCGGTGATTGACGGAATCAGGAAAACACGGGACCGATTGCTCGAAGAAGCTGGTGGTAGCTTTCCGGACGTTCGTGCTTGACCGTTCTTTTCGGCTAATCCGAAAAATCAGTGCCCGGAGACCATCCACCGCGATCCACAGTTTCAACAACGTGCATTTTCAGACCTTCTGGCACTGTTTTGTTGTCAACGATATTGTTGACAACAGAATAGTGTACCTCTTCTTCCCCCGCCCCACGATTTCTTTGGACAGTGATTTGGGAAACTATATGAGAAGCTACAGGAGAGGAGGATCACGCTATGTCCAGAGGAAGGAATGGAGCAGTTGGGGCGCGAAGGGCGACCTTAACAGCCCCAGCTGCCGTACTCGGTGGGAAGGGCCGGTGGTCGGCCCGTCGCAAGATGGCGGTAGTGTTGGAGTTGCTGCTCGGGGCGGAAAAGGCAACTTACGATTGCACAAAGGATCATAAAATGATACTTTGTGCATATGGTATTCAGATCTCGCCAGCTACGTGCCAAGGACTATGTCAGTTCCCTTGCCGCTTCCGGGCGCTATCACTTCCTGTCGAGTGACGCTCGCAAGGCGCTTGGCGTGTCCGCCGATGCGACCAAGCTCGCCCTGAGCCGGCTTGCCCGGCAGAATATGATCGCACAGCCTGCGCGGGGCTTCTACGTGATCGTCCCACCGGAATACCGTTCTTTGGGATGCCTGCCGGCAGATCAGTTTATTCCGGCGCTGATGGAGCAGCTAAACCAACCCTACTATGCTGGGCTGCTGTCGGCAGCCCAATATCACGGCGCAGCCCATCACCGGCCGCAGGAATTCCAGGTCGTCCTCGAAAGGGCGCGCCGGCCCATCTCCTGTGGCCAGGTGCGCGCGAAATTCATCGTACGCAAGCGCCTCCGGCAGGTTCCGGTTCAGAGCTTCAAAACGCCCCGCGGTCCGATCCGCGCTTCGACGCCGGAGGCGACGGCTGTCGATCTCGTAGGCTATTGCCACCGCGTTGGAGGGCTCGATCAGGTAGCGACTGTCTTGCTGGAACTTGCGGAGCAAATTGATCCCCAGAAATTGCTGACGGCCGCGCAGAGCGCTCCTATCACGTGGGCACAAAGGCTTGGATACCTTCTTGACTTTGCCGGCGCTCACGAACCAACCCGCCACCTAAGGGTCTATGTCAAAGCCAAAGCCCGACAAACGGTTCCGCTTCTCCCGGGGATAATCCGCAAGGAAACGCAACGCGATGCGAACTGGAAGATCCTTGTGAACGTCGATATCGAGCCAGACCTGTGAAAACAATTCAATGCTGATATCGGCCCGCTATTGGCCACCGGATACACTTGGAACTACGAAAAAGCAGCTGAAGAAGTCTGCTCTCATCTGATCTCACGACTGACCAGGTGAACTGGGTGGGACGACGGCCTGGGTAGAGGATACTATTCGGAGATCACCAAGGAGGAGAAATGTCAGCAGAACTGGAGAAACTGCGGTATCCGATTGGCCGCTTCGAACCTCCGTCCCGGATAGACCGGGACCACATCGAGCGGTGGATCGGCGACATCGAAGCCCTTCCCGCCGACCTCAGGAAAGCCGTCAAGGGATTGACCGACGCACAACTGGACACGCCCTTTCGTCCCGGGGGCTGGACCATCCGCCAGGTGATCCACCACTTGCCGGACAGTCACATCAACAGTTTCATCCGGTTCAAGTTGGCCCTGACCGAGGACCGGCCCGAGATCAAGCCCTATTTCGAGGACCGCTGGGCGGAACTGGCGGACTACTCGGTGACTCCGGTCTCGGCGTCTCTCGATCTGTTGGACGGGCTGCATCAACGCTGGGTAGCGCTCTTGCGTTCCCTGACCGGGCAGGATCTCGAAAGGACGTTCATTCACCCCGAATCCGGCCTTGTAAAGCTGCCGGAAACCATTGGCTCCTATGCCTGGCACGGACGGCATCATCTGGCACACATCCGGGAGGCGATTCGCCGCGAAGGCTGGAATCCGCCATCGTGACTCCCGTCATCGGCGGACATCCGGAGTCGCAAGAAGTTCCTTGAAACCTCGGAAGAATCGAAGGGACGAAGTTATCTTTCCGGTTTACAGCCCAGTCTCGTAAATGGAATGAACCTGGGTACCGTGGCCTGGTACTTGCTGTAGGCGGGGTATTTTTCGCTCGATATCTTCTCACCCAGTCGTGTGGACCCTTGAAAAATCAATATCAACAGAACGCTGCCCAGACCCGTCCAGTGCCAGAACTGAGCTGATGCAGAGATGGCAAAAAGGTAAAACGTCAACCACATTCCCATTTCACAGAAATAGTTGGGGTGACGGCAGAATCGAAACAAGCCGCTGTCCATGAACGGCCGCTCCACTTCGACGCCGTCTTCAACCTGACGCTTCTTATTCTGCTGAAATCGCCACATCTGCCAATCGGCGATGCTTTCAAAAACCAGCAATACCACAAATACCACCACGGCAACGAAATCCAGCCATCCAACGGGGCGCCCCGAATACACCCACGCCTGATGAATGGGTGCGGTGAACAACCACACAATGGCCATATGACCGGCCGATATGAAAGCCACGTTAAGCAGCTGAAATTCCAGCGTGCTCATCCTGTTTCTGAGATAGATCCACCGATAGTCTTCGCCGCCGATCCAGTACCCTCCCTTCAGGGCGTAGTTGAACGTCAATCGTATCCCCCACAATGACGCCAACACGGTCATGATATTGACCCGAGCCGATTGAAACTCCAGATCGACAGCAACGATCAGGCAGTAAACCGCCGGGACAATCGACCACAGTCGGTCCGTCCAGGAATACTCTCTCGTCAGGATTGAGAGCACCCAGCAGACTATGGCCAGGACTATGCACAAATCCAGCGCGAAACCGTATGGGGTGCCTACGAGAGGATGATTGATAAAGTTGAGGAAATTCATATTCCTGTAGAGTGAGAGGAATCCCCTGACAGTCCCCCCGTCAGGTGATTGCTGTCACTAAGCTCTTCATCATTGATCTGCGTTTATATCTTCCGCCAATGCGATGATCAAGTGTCTCCGAGACCGTTTTAGTAATCGTTTTCTGCTGCGCCTCAATTAACCCGCATTTCTCACCAGGACGCTGAATGCATTCAGCCACGACTGCGTCTGCGAACTGACTTCATTCCGTTTGATGGCCGGAAACCCGCATGAAGTACTCCAATGCGACTTCGTCCTCTAAGGCCAGCCGCGAGGCCTTGGGGTGGCTACGTGCCATGTTCACTGTTCAGTCAATATACCCGTTTTCTTAAATATATGTTATAAGGGTGATATTTACTGTACAGCAAAAATCCAGAATGCTGATGCTTGACGCGGAGGTTGAGGTTATGGAAGGACAGCTGCTTGACCAGTTCCTCGAAGCCCTGCGGGGGCTGCCCGAGGTGCAAGCGGAGTTGGGTCCGCCCCTACAGTCCGGTGGCCCGGATCGGGGATATGACGCCCGGGTTGACTTTTGGGTGGGCGGGAAAGCTGCCACCCTGCTGATAGAGGTGAAGAAGGCCCTTTATCCTCGAGACGTGCGGCAGGCTCTTTGGCAGTTCCAGGAATTCGCACGTAGATGGCCGAAATCGGCGGAAGGACGGCAAACGGTGTCCTTCTTAGTTGCACAATCGATTTCACCTGGAGCTAAAGACCTGCTGAGGGACGAGCGGGTTGGCTACTATGACAGCGGGGGCAGCCTGTTTCTCCCTGCCGACAGCATCTACGTGTACGTGGATAAGCCGCCTCCGAAGACCTTCTCGAAATCCATACGATCCTTGTTTTCAGGTCGTCGTGCGCAAGTGCTGCACGGGCTCCTGATACGGCATGGCGAATGGTTCGGAGTCAAGGAGATCGCGGAGCAGGTGCGGGTCTCGCCCGCGACCGCCTCGCAGGTGCTTACGAAACTGGAGAAGTTCGATTGGGTAGTGTCGCGCGGGCAGGGGCCAACCAAGGAACGCCATCTGCGAGAGCCTGGCGCTTTGCTGGATGCATGGGCCAAGCAACTGGCAGTGATGCGGCCCCTTTCAATGCGGCGTTACTTTGTGCCCGCGGTGCGTGCGGAGGGGCTGGTCCAGAGGTTCGCCGAGGTCTGCGCTGCCTATAAGGCCGAATACGCGATCACTCACGAGGTGGCAGGGCAACGGTACGCGCCCTTTCTATCGACTGTCTCCCAGGTGCGCTGTCGGCTGATGCCCGGTGCCGCAGCAGATGGGGCCCTTAGCGCACTCGATGCCCACATCGTCGACCAAGGCGCAAACCTTGCGCTCATTGAGGTTAAGTCGTCCGGCGAGTTGCTGTTTCGCGAGCTGGTGGACGGGACTTGGCTGGCGAGTCCCATCCAAGTCTACCTCGACCTTATGCGCAGCGAGGGCCGCGCCAGGGAAATGGCGAAGCACCTGCGCCAAGAAAGGATCGGTTTCTAATGGCGAAACCCGCCACCTTCGACGGCTACACCGATCAGTACACGGTCGATTGCGAGCGCGTTCTCGTGACCCTGCTGCGCGGATTAGGCCCCTGGAAGGAGTCGGTATTTCTGGTTGGTGGCTTGACGCCGAGATACCTGGTGGTGGCTAGGCCACCGGCCGTGCCGGCGCATGCCGGCACCCTTGACGTGGATATCGTCATCGATCTGCAAATCCTGGCCGACACCGCGGGCTATAGCACGCTCGAGGACAACCTACGAAGGATGAGGTTCGAGCGGTCCACGAACGACAAGGGGCAGAAGCTTTCGTGGCGGTGGCAGACCCGCACCGAACATGGCGCGCTGATGGTGGTCGAACTGCTCGCCGATGCGCCAGAGATCGCCGGTGGCAGGGTTGAGCCGCTGCCCACGGAAGGGACCATCTCCGCGCTCAACATCCCGCACTCGTCCATCGTCTTTGACCTGCACCAAGTCACGGAGATTCAAGCAGAGCTTCTTAACGGCGCAGGCACCGCCGTCGAACAAGTCAAACATGCCAATCTGGTGAGTTTCAGTTGCCTGAAGGCGTTCGCCTTCGATCAGCGCTTCGAGCGCAAGGACGCGCATGACCTGGTCTATTGCATTGAGCACACGCCCGAGGGTCTCAACAGCGCCGCGGAGATGTTCCGCAACGCCCTGGAAGGCGGCCACGGCACAGTGATCCGGAACGCTTTGACAATTCTTCGCAATCGTTTCGCACGGGATCACAAGGTCGAGGGCTATCAGAAGGACGGTCCCGTGGCGGTGGCCCGTTTCGAACTGGGTGAAGATGACGAGGCTGATCAGCGCGAAGCTCGGATGTTGCGGCAACGCCAAGTCAGCAACCTGATCGAGCAGCTGCTGGCTCGGATCGGTTAGGAGACGGCATGACGCTGAAGGGTGTTTTCGTTGGTATCAACACACATCTGGACCCCGCCATTCCGGAGCTGAGCGGCGCACGACGCGACGCCACGGCGCTGTGGGCATTATTTACCGACACCATTGAGGAGCTTGCCGCTAGGCTTCTGGTCGATGAGGAGGCGACCCACACCGCAGTGTCCGAAGTCATTCTGGGTACGTTGGAAGCCGCGCAAGAGGATGACGTGATCGTCATCAGCTTCGCCGGCCATGGTTCCCCGGATGGCAGTCTGGTGCTGTTTGACACTGACGCAACGGATCTTCCGGGCACCGCCTTGCCAATGAGGGCCTTGGCTGATGCCTTCAAGAGCACAAAGGCACGGACGATACTGTGTATCCTCGATTGCTGTTTCAGCGGACAGGCGCCTGCACGCGTCTTCGAGACCGAAGCGCGACCGCGCAATGCCTTTGCACTCACCGGAGTTGCTGGCGAAGGGCGCATTCTTCTCGCGGCATGCGCTACGAGCGAAGCGGCCTGGGAGCAGCCGGGAACCGGCCATGGACTACTCACCCATGCGACCATCGAGGCATTGAGCAAGGCGAACGGGGAGTCAGTGAGCTTTCCCGAGGTCGCAGGCGAAATCATCCGGCTGACCCGAGTGGAAGCCGAACGTATCGGCGTTACGCAGACCCCCGTCTTCCTCGGCAGCGTGCAGGGAGGCTTGATCTTCCCGGTCCTGAAACGCGGTGACAATTTCGTCGCCGCGTTTCCTGCCGTCTCTGTCCAGCACATGTCGGGATCGTTCGCGGAGTTCGCCGAGCAAGGCTTTCCACCAGAGATCGTCGATCAGTGGACGGCAGACTTCCCAGAGGGACTCAACGCCCTTCAGCTCAAGGCGGTCAACGAGCACGGGGTGCTTGATGGCAAGTCATTGCTGGTAGTGGCGCCGACCAGTTCGGGCAAGACGTTGATCGGCGAACTAGCTGCGATCCAGGCCGTGATCGCCGGAAAGAAGGCGGCGTTCCTACTGCCGTACCGGGCGCTCGTCAATGAGAAGTTCGAGGACTTTGGCCAGCGCTATGGACCAGCTGGCTTGCGTGTTGTCCGGTGCAGCGGCGACGCCTCGGATGGCGTTGGCCCGGTGCTGAGCGGCCGCTACGACCTCGGATTCTTCACTTTCGAGACCTTCCTCAACCTAGCGCTAGGATCTCCGCGCCTGCTCAATCAGCTCGGCTTGGTGGTGCTCGACGAAGGACAGTTCATTACTGATCCAGGCCGCGGAATCACTGTCGAGCTCATTTTCTCGCTGCTGCTGAGGGCACGGCACCAAGACATCCAGCCCCAGTTGTTGGTCCTGTCAGCGGTTATCGGGAATCTCAACAACTTCGACCGTTGGCTCGATCTGCCCTTGCTTTACTCGCGCGATCGGCCTGTGCCACTGATCGAGGGCGTACTCGATCGCCGTGGCACGTTCCAGTTTGTCGACGTCGACGGGATGACGAAGAGTGAAGCCTTGTTGCCGGCGTACCAGATCGTGCAGCGCCGCAACAAGGCGAGTTCTCAGGACGTGATCGTTCCGTTGGCGAAGGAGTTGGTCGCAAAGGGTGAAAAGCTGCTCATCTTTCGCAACATGCGCGGTCCGGCTCAGGGCTGTGCCGGATACCTGTCCAAGGAGCTGGGGCTCAATCCCGCCGATGGGGTCATCGAGGCCTTACCGACGCAAGACTTGACGAGCGTATCGCAGCGTTTGCGCGAGTGCCTGCTCGGAGGCACGGCCTTCCACAACACCAATTTGCTTCGTGCCGAGCGCGAAGCGGTCGAGAGGGGCTATCGCAGTCCTAACGGCGGCATTCATGTCCTGGCGGCCACCACGACCCTCGCCGCCGGCATCAACACGCCAGCCTCCACCGTCATTCTCGCGGAAAATAAGTTCCTTGGTGAGGACGGCCGCCCGTTCACGATCGCGGAGTACAAGAACATGGCGGGCCGGGCCGGCCGGCTGGGCTACAATGAGATCGGTAAGGCGATTGTCCTCGCCGACACGCCGGTTGACCGCGCTCAGCTGTTCCAGAAATATGTGCTCGGAACACCCGAGGAAGTCACCTCCTCGTTCCAGCAGCGCGACCTTCCCACTTGGACGCTGCGACTGCTGAGCCAGGTGCGTGGCGTGCGCGGCGACCAGATTCCGGGTCTATTGGTCAATACCTTCGGCGGTTATGCGGCTTCCCGGGCCAATCCCCAGTGGATCAAGCTCATAGAGGCTGAGGTGTCGGCGCTGGTCACGCGGTTGTTGCAGGCAGGGCTCGCAGAGCAGGAAGGAGATCTGATCCACCTCACCTTGCTTGGCCGCGCCTGCGGATTGTCGTCGCTATCCTTCGAGTCGGGCCTGCGCCTTATTGAACTGATGCGGCAGCTAAACGCAGCGCAGACCGATCCCCTCCAGGTACTTGGCATCGTCCAGGTTCTGTCCGAGATGGACGCGATCTACACGCCTTTGATGAAGCGTGGTCGTTCGGAGAGCATTCGCACAAGTGAGGCAACGCAGCGCTTTGGGCATTTGGTTGTCGAAGGGCTGCAACGCTATTGCCGCGACGAGTTCGAGTTTTGGGCGCGCTGCAAGCGTGCCTCACTGCTACGCGACTGGATCGAAGGAACACCGGTCGACCAGTTGGAAAGGCGCTATTCAACCACGCCCTACCGGGGCGCGATCAGCTACGGCGACATCATCCGTATCGTGGACAGCGCGCGTTTCCATCTGCGCTCTGCGCATCAGATCCTTTCGACTCTTTTCCCGGACCAGCCGATGTTCCTGTCGGGACTGGACAAGCTGCTGCACCGCCTCGAGTTCGGACTGCCGACGGCGGCTCTACCGCTAACGGAGATCTCGTTGCCACTGACGCGCGGGCAGTATCTCGCCCTGTTCGCGTCCGGTTGTGCCACTGCCGACGATGCTAAAAAATTGACGCTGGAGACGCTTGCTGAGTGCATCGGCTTCGATTGGGCGTCGATTTTGCGGGCCAAGTCCGGAACCAAATGATCTGCCGGCATTCCAGCAAGAACGCGCTCCGGTTGTAGGCCCGTCCGTTGGGATCCCGCACGGCGTGGGCCAACTGATGCTCGATGAAATCGGGCCGAAAGCCCAACACTTAAACCAGAGGGTTCTCGCCATGGCCCGGAAGCCATGCATCGTCATCCGATCCGGGCGGACGTCGAGGGCCCGCAGAGCCGTCCAGAGGGTAGCTTCCCTCATCGGACGCTCCCGGCTCGGATAGCGGGCATTGGGGATCGCGAACCAATAGTTTCATCCAGCTGAGAGTTTCTTGAGGGCGATCGTTGAGCATGTAAGCGAATCCGATCGAGTTGGCTCTGGCCTATAGACTGACAGGCTAGTCCTTCTTAGAAGCTATTGACGCTGAAGACTGTTCCTGTTCGTGCCTCAATGCCGCGGACCGTGTAGATCGCTCGGCTAACCTTTCCACCGACATCCTCACCGGTCCATCGACGTCCTGTTAAGAAAGAGGAATACTGTGGGCCTATTGCCAATACCGCTATGACTATCAATTGAGCCTTTTGAAAAATTCCTCTGATCCGGCCTGCAGATCCAGGTATTTCCGTCCAACGGGTCTTTGTTGTCAGTAAGTTAGGAGCACAATATCAGATTTGCCGGCAACACAACCTGCCCTGCTGTGAATTTTGCAAAAGGCTCAATTATTTATACGTGATTGGTGGTTGCAAGAATTGCACGTGCCCCGCGCCCGGCCCAAGACCTCAACATTAAGGGGAGAAACCCAGCTCACGACTTCCAGGAGAAATACCCAAGGGCCCCAAAGAAAGGACTAAGGAGACTACCTAACTTGGGGATCACTTCAAGCCGAATCGAGTGGCGACGTACTTCCGAGCATCCTCCCCGCCCAGTCGCACCGTGCCCGGGCCGCTGCGGACGTAGAGATCGCCGTCAGCGGTCTTTTCCAGGCCCTTCCAACGCAGGTAGACCGGCTCGGGGCTCCGCTGGCAGCTCACCAGGCAGACGGTCTTGCCCTGGACGATCTGGGTCTTGGGATCGATGCAGGTGCCGGCGCGGTCGCCGAGGCCGTTGCGCACCGCCTGGGCCAGGTACCGCATGAACTTGTCTTCGCTCTCCAGGCGGTCGTGCTCGATGCCGAGCACCTTGCGGTCGTCGTCCACCCCGATCAGGAGGTCACCGCCCTCGGTGTTCAGGAAGGCCGCAATGGTCTTGAGCGACGCGTGGGTGATGTGCTTGTCGTCCTTGCGGTCCTCCCGCAGGTTCCAGCGCAGGCTCGACTTGAACTCCAGCGTCTTCGACTCCTGTAGCTTCAGCAACTCCTCGGCCCGCCGGTGCCGCCGGATGTAGTCGTCGAAGAGGAAGTTCTTGAGCGCCCGGCCGAAGTCGGGGTCATCGGTGATGCGCTTGTACAAGTCAAAGTTGGTCTCGACGATCTCCTGGATCTTGTCCTCGAGCTTGGGATCGAAGGTCAGCCGCACGTTCTCGCGCGTGTTCACGCGGGCGCTGGCGTCGAGGCCGGCATCCTGGTCGAGGACGGAGCGCAGATGCTCCAGCGTGACGCGGTGCTCTGGGCCGAGGTTCAGGCCGAAACGCTCGTTCAGCGCCTCGATGATGCGCGAGAGCGCCTCCAGCTCCTGCTCGCCGAGGCCGCCGGGCGGCTTGCTCCCGGCGGGTTCCAGCGGCCGAGCCTGCCGTTCCAGCGCGATCCGGCCACGGCTGGTCCGCTGGATGCGGAAGGACTCCATGTCGATGTTCTTCTGGACCTCGCGCGGCAGCTCATCCGGGTCGGCGGGCAGCAGGCGGCGGAGGTGCCGGGCGAAGACATAGAGCTTTTCGAGGTCGGGGTCGGCGAAGGTCAGCACTTGGGAGAGGAAGGCATAAAGGCGTACGTAGTCGCTCAGTTGGCCGCGGAAGTCGCCCCCCTCGTCTGAGGCGAGATCGTCGAAGCGCCGGCGCGCCGGCTCCAATACCGCGTAGAGACGGTCCTGGCCCGCCCTGGGGTTGAAGTACACCCGCGCAAAGGCCTCGACGTCGTCTTCCATGAACACGCCGAAGCCGAGCAGCCTGCCCTGGATCTCATAGAGGAGGTTGGGGTCGGTTTCCTCCGAGAGCAGGGTGGTCTCGTAGTAGGGCTCGAAGGCCTTTCGGATCTCCTCGGCTTCGTTGGCGAAGTCCAGCACCATCACGCCCTGCTTGCCGGGGTGCGTGCGGTTCAGGCGCGACAGCGTCTGGACCGCGTTGACGCCGCCCAGCTTCTTGTCCACGTACATCGTGTGAAGCAGCGGTTGGTCGAATCCGGTCTGGAACTTGTTGGCAACCACCAGGAAGCGGTACTCGGGCTTCTCGAACTCGGCTGCCGTCTGCCGTTCGCCAATGACCCGCTCCTGCCCGGCCGAGTTCATGCCGGACTCGGTGTAGGTTTCCCCGCCGTCCTTTACCGTGCCCGAGAAGGCTACCAGCGTTTTCCAGGAATGGCCCTTCTCTGCCAGGTAGCGGTCCAACATGAGCTTGGAGCGCACCGCATGCAGGCGTGAGCGTGTCACCAGCATGGCCTTGGCCCGTCCACCCATCTCGCCCGCGGCCTGCGCTGCGAAATGCTCCACGCAAAGGGCGACCTTTTGGCGGATGGCGTGCGGGTGCAGCTCGACGAAGGACTTGAGCAGATACTCCGCCTTGCGTTTTTCGTAGCGCGGGTCGTCCTCGATCTTCTTCAGCAGCCGCCAATAGGCCTTGTAGGTGGTGTAGTTGGCCAGCACGTCCAGGATGAAGCCCTCCTCGATGGCCTGGCGCATGCTGTAGCGGTGGAAGGGCTCGAACTTCCCGTCGGGCCTCTTCCGCCCGAAGAGCTCCAGCGTCTTGGGCTTCGGGGTCGCCGTAAAAGCGAAGGTCGAGAGGTTCGTCTGCCGTCCGCGGCTGCGGATCGCTTCCAGGACGCGCTCCTCCACTTCCTCCTCCGGGGTCCCGGCGCCCGCTTCCTCCTTCTCGGCCTCCTCCAGGGTCCCCGCCGCCAGCACCGACTTCAGGCTCTTGGTACTTTCGCCGGACTGCGACGAATGGGCTTCGTCCACGATCACGGCAAAGCGCTGGCCCGCAAGCTGCCCGATCTGCTCGGCGATGACGGGGAATTTCTGCAGGGTGGTGACGATGATTGTCCGGCCTGCCTCCAGGGCCTCGCGGAGCTGGCGCGAGGTCTGGTCGATGTTCTCCACCACGCCCAGGGTCTGCTCGAACTGCCGGATGGTCTGCTGAAGTTGGCGGTCGAGCACACGCCGGTCGGTCACGACCACGACCGAGTCGAAGACGCGTCGGTCATCCCTATCGTGCAGCACCGAGAGCTGGTGGGCCAGCCAGGCGATGGTGAAGCTCTTGCCGCTGCCGGCCGAGTGCTGGATCAGGTAGCGCTGGCCGGAGCCGTGGTTTCGTGCGTGGCGCACAAGGCGGCGCACACAGTCGAGCTGCTGGTAGCGTGGAAAGATCAGGTAGCGCCGGCCGGTCTTGCGCCCGCGGTCGTCCTCCGCCTCGACCTCGTGGATGAACTGGCGGATGAGGTCGAGCAGGCTGTCCCGGGCCCAGATTTGCTCCCACAGGTAATCGGTCGGAAAGCCCGGACGGGTGGGTGGGACCGGTGGATTCCCCGCGCCCCCGAAGCGCCCTCGGTTGAAGGGCAGAAATCGGGTGGCGGGCCCTGCCAACCGGGTGGTCACAAACACCAGCTCCGGGTCCACGGCGAAGTGGGCCAGGCAGCGCCCGTGGGCGAAGAGAGGCTCCCTGGGGGCGCGGTCTTGCCGGTACTGCCGGATGGCGTCCTCCACGTCCTGGCCGCTCAGCGGGTTCTTGAGCTCAGCCGTGAAGATGGGGATGCCGTTCAGGAAGATTGCGAGGTCCAGGCTGTGCTCGCCCCGCTCGCTGTAGCGGAGTTGGCGCACCTCTGCGAAGAGGTTGGCCGCGTGTAGGCGCTGCAACTCCTCGTTGAGTCCGCTCACGGGCCGGAAGTAGGCCATCCGGAACTTGCAGCCCATGTCCTTGACGCCGTTGCGCAGCACGTCGAGCGCCCCCCGCCGGCCGATCTCTCGCGAGAGCCGGCCCAGAAAGCGCGGCTTCACTTCAGAACCGTGGTGCTGCCGCAGCTTCTCCCATTCCTTCGGCTGGGTGGCCAGCAGGAAGTCGAGCACGTCGTTCGGAATGAGGCAGAGCCCGCGGTCGTAGTCCTCAGGCCGGCGCCTGAGGTATCCGCCCGGCGCTGGGTCCTCGCCGTAGGCCGGCCCCGACTCCCGCACCGCCGTTGCATCGCCCGGGCAGGCGTCGGGCCCGTGCCGCAGCAACGCACACTCGATGGCCTCCTCGAAGGCCCGCTCGGAGATCTCGGGACTCATGACGCTTCCTCCCGGACATCGATCTTGCCAGTGACCGCCGCGGAAATGAGGGCAGTGCGGAATTCCTTGAGGTTGTCGATGGCTTGGCGGACTTTCGCGATGAGGGAATCGATCTTGGTCGTCTCACGGTCGAGGTAAGCGGCGATGACTAGTTGCTCCCCGTTGGGTGGAACCGCTAGCAAGGTGCGCTTCAGGTCGCGGATGTTCACACCCGTGATGGTGGCCCCTATTTCCGTGACGCCAAACTGGAAAAGCGACAAGCGCGATCTCAACGCGAACTTGAGCCACGAAGAACTGGTCCTATTGTCGGGTCCAATCCTCGCCGCATCCCTGGAGAGGTTGACACCGGCGAGTTCTTCAGGAATGACTTCGACATTACCGAAACTACCTCGGATCGCGTATACGAGTTCACCAGGTTGCATCCGCGTCCTCGGATAGGCAGCGGCAATCTCAGGAGTTGTCCTTGGCAGTACTTCAAGTCGCAGCTTTCCAGGAGCAACGTCACCGGCACCTATGTACGGGATACCATCATCGAGTCGAGGACCGGGCAGAAGGATTCCGTAGGAGAGAGGCTTTCCGGGATCGAGCAGATGGTGAAGTCTCTTCACCTCCCAATGCGCCGGGATTTCGCCCAACCATTCGACGCCGGAGTCCTTCATGGGGGCGTTTGGGTCGAGGCCCCGGGTGACGGCGCGGGTGATGAGGGCGGCGCGCTTCTCCTGAAGCAGCTCGATCAGGCGCTCCTTCCGCTCCACCAATCCATCGATCCTAGCCGTCTCGCGGTCGAGGAAGGTGGCGATGGTGCGTTGCTCGAACTCTGGAGGCAGCGGGGCGTGGCTGCTTCCGACTTGGTCGGGACTGACACGAGGCATCTTGGTCCCGTAGGTCATTGAATCGAGCCAGCGAATATAAAGCGCGTTCAACAGGCAATACATCATGTAGCTCTGGAAACACCCAGGAGTTGGTCGAAGAGGGAGGATCTCACTCGTACAAACGCCATCGAAGTCTGGTCGTGCTGCCTTGGCGAGATAGGGACGTAGCTTCCCAAACAGGACATCCCCTCGGACGAACGAGGACACAACACTATCGACACTCTCAGGTTGGGTTTCCAGTAATAGCCGCCCAGTCCAAGATTCGATGTGCTCAAGACCTACATAGACCGCATTGTCCGGTTTAGTGTCCAGCTTGCTGATTCTTGCAGGTACGACGAACTTCATCCGCTTGGCACTCCAATGCGCCGGGATCTCGTCCAGCCACTCGACGCCGGAGTCCCTGTACGCGGGGTACGGGCGGAAGCGCCGTAGCCGGGCCTCGTCGATCCGATCGGTCACCCCAGTCATTGTCCTCCGCCTCCCGTCCGAGCCTGAATCCCCGGCCGCCAGGGCCCACCGCTGGGCCAGGGTTGGGTGAACGGACTCTCCTCGATCAGACTTTCGCAAACCGGCCCCAGGAAACGCCGCAGTTCCTCGCCAACGTCATCGAGACAGCACCTCCAGTACCGGGCCGACCAGCGACTTGGCGCGGCACACCTCGGCCGCGCGCCAGATCTGGTCGGCGCTCGCCTTGCGCTCACGCAGGGCGTCACCTAGCGCCTCCAGCGCCACGTCTTTGCCGACCAGCCGCCGGAAGCGGAAGCAGTCCACGACTGTGCGGGCCGGACTCGTGATGCGGGCCGGGACACCCTCGAAGGCAGTGCTCCCGACCCCGTAGCGCAGCGATGCTCCGGAGAAGCGGACCACCTTGACCGGTAGCTCGGGAAGGCGGGGTGTGCGAGCCTTGTGCGGGATGGCGATCCAGACCTCCCGCGGGAGCTGGGTGCCGAGGCCATGGACGCTCAAAGCGGAAAGCAGGCAAATGATGGCGCCCGGGACCCGCGTGCAGACGGCGGCGAGGGAGTAGTGCTCGGTCGGTTCGGCGTCGGCAAGGCGGTAGAGACCGCGGGCCACCCGCTCGACCGATCCATCGTCCACCAGGCGCCGCAGCCCGCGTGAGTCGACTCCCAGCTCTGCCGCGTCTCTCGGGCAAAAAAAGGTCTTCGCCCCGAGACCCCCCAGGTCAACGGCGCCTAGCCGGCTCCTTGAATTGTCGGCAGATGCGGTCGGTTGTTTGCGATTCAGGTGAGCCACGCTTCTAGAATAACCTGAAGCTCGTAGGATATGTAGGCAAATATTCTTACTTGCCTACACTTAAAGGCATCATCCTGCCACTTCCCTTAGCATGGCCAGGATTTCCTTCTCCACCTGCTGGATGTCGGCTTCGATCTCCTCCAGGGACCGTGGCGGGCGGTACTGGTAGAAATAGCGGTTGAAGTTGATCTCGTAGCCCACCAGTCCGACCTTTCCGTCCTGCGGATCCCGGCGGGAGGTATCGATCCAGGCGTCGGGGACGTGTAGCTTCACCTCGCGCTCGAAGAACGTCCCAACCTCCTCCAGAAGGGGCACGTTCTCCGTGTCACGGAGCTCCGGATCGGGCTCGGGGCGACCCTCCCGGTCCCTGCAGATCTCGGCCTCGCCGTTGCGCTCGGACAGCGCGGAGAGAATGGCCTTCCTGATTGGGGCGGCGAGCTTGAGCTTCGCCTGCTGAGCCACCCGGGTAAGCTCGTCCTCGAAGACGGCCCGATCCAGGAAGAGTTTGTCCGGCAGGCCCCCGAGCAGGGCCTGAATGGCGGCCTGTTGCCCCTGCCCCGCCGCCTCGTCCGCGGCCTTGGCGGGACCCTTTTTGCGCGACACCGCCAAGTTGACGAAAGCGCGCTCGTCGCCGAGCCGGGCGACCCGCTCGGGGCTCGCCTGGAAATCGAGCCTGAGCGGTCGTTCGACCGTGATCTTGCGGAAGCCGAAGTGCGCGGTGGGGTAGACGCGGCTGACGACGACCTCGCGCTCCTCTCCGTCCCGGACGATCTTGCGGGTTGCGCCGTCCTCGAAGTGGGCCAGCAGCCGCAGAATGTCCTCCTTGCGCTCGAACGGGACCTGGCGGCGCTTGGCACCCAGGCTCTTGCGCAGCAGGACCCAGAAGGCGGTGGCGTCGATGAGCTGGACCCTGCCCCGCCGCTCGGGCCGTTTCCGGTTGGTGAGCACCCAGACGTAGGTGGCGATGCCGGTGTTGTAGAAGAGCTGCTCGGGTAGCGCGATCAGTGCTTCCAGCCAGTCGTTTTCGAGGATCCAGCGGCGAATCTCGCTCTCGCCGCTGCCGGCGTCGCCGGTGAAGAGCGGCGAGCCGTTCATGATGATAGCGATCCGCGACCCGCCCCCGGCCGGGTCCTTGGCGTGTGCCAGCATGTGCAGCAGGAACAGGAGCTGGCCGTCGCTGATCCGCGGCAGCCCCGGCCCGAAGCGCCCGGCAGCGCCCCGGTCGTGCTCGTCCCGCACCGCATCCTGGTCCCGCTTCCAATCCTTGCCGTAGGGCGGATTGGAGATCATGTAGTCGAAGGTGGTACCGTCATGCCGGTCGTTCGAGAGCGTGCTCCCGAAGAGGATCTCATCCGCGTCGCGGCTGTCTTTCGACTTCATGAAGAGGTCGGACTTGCAAACGGCGAAGGTCTCCGGGTTCACCTCCTGGCCGAACAGGTGGATGCCGGCGTCAGGGTTCACGGCGTTGCCAAGGGGTTCGCCCTCGCGCCTCTCTCCGACGGTGACGTGCTCTTTGGCGATGGTGAGCATACCGCCCGAGCCGCAGCAGGGGTCGTAGACGCTGAGCACCACCCCCTTGGTGCGCAGCCGTTCCTGGTCGCCGGCCAGCAGCAGGTCGACCATGAGATGGACCACGTCGCGGGGGTGAAGTGCTCGCCGGGGTTCTCTTTCAGCGCCTCGTTGAACTTCCGGATGAGCTCCTCGAAGATGGTGCCCATGGTGAAGTTGTCGATCGCGTCCGGGTGGAGATTCACCTTGGGATCGCCGAACCGCTGCATCACCTGGAACAGGAGACCCGACTCATCGAGCTTGGCGATGGTGTTGTCGAAGTCGAACTTCTCCAGCACCTCGCGCATGTTGGGGCTGAACCCGGCGATGTAGTTGCGCAGATTCTGCGCAATGTGGGGGGCGTCGGCCAACAGCTTGGCGAAGTCGTAGCGGGACGTGTTGTAGAAGGCGAATCCGGAGGCGGTCTGAAGCAGTCCCTTGGGGTTCTCGATCTTGTCCTGGTACCGTGCCTGGACCTCCATCACCTTAAGCTTGCTGGGGGCCAGCACGCAGTCGAGCCGGCGCAGCACGGTGAGCGGCAGAATCACGTCCTGATACTTCCCGCGCTTGAACGTATCGCGAATCAGGTCCGCCACCCCCCAGATAAAGCTGACGATCTGGCTGTGATTCATTTCGAGTCCATTGCGAATGGAAGTTTTGTCGGACGCGTGTTCTGCGCAGCGATCAGCGATGTCGTCTGCCGATCGGCCAGCGCACACCGAACAAATCGGTGCGTGTGTTGGGAAACAGGCTTTTCAGGCGCGCGCCCGCTTATGCTTATATTTCTGACTTTGCCGCGGTTGCGGTCAAGCCGTGGCAGCCGTCTCGCCGATCCGGGAGTTCGGAAGTGGACGGGGTGTCCCACCTGTTTGGCCAGTCTGGATCGGCATTCCAGAGGGTGATGGTGCACACGGCCATTCCACCCTCCAGGAAGTGGGCCCTCCTGATCCGTCCCTGCGGGAAGGCTGTCGAACCGATGAAAAGCCTGCGTCTAGGGTCTCGGTGGGTGGCGCCACAACGGCCCGCATCAGCCACGCCTCTCGGCTCGAAAGTTGCGCTAGGATGGACAATTGGGAACTCGTTGAAGTACGCCACAGGGACGTCGAGGGAAACCGGGGCCAGAATGTTGAGAGATATCAGACGTGGACCGCCTATGGACGAAGGGGCATTATCGATCCGACAGGCTACAGAATATCTAAGCTGCTGCTTGATCTATAACTGATCGCCCAAATCAGTCTCTCCCAACTCGTCTCCAGGCGAGATTTTAAGCTACACACCTGAACTCCTCTCGCGTATCTTCCATGGATTCAACGCATTTTTCTATTCCAATCTATCTCATAACCAGCACTCTGAAGTTCTCGGGCCAAATGCTGACGCCATGCACCCCCATCGTCGAAGGGTGTGTATACCACACCCATGTAATCTGAGGGGATTTCCACTTTTCCCTGCAAGATCGCCATAACACGCTCACGACCAAGACGCCCAAGGAAGTAACCAAGTTCTAGAATAACGTTCTGCCGCGCACGGGGCTTCTCCTTGTCTTCTGACTTTCCCCGACCCAGGTCATCCGGAGTGAGCAAGACGATCGCAAAGCCGACGTTCCCATTAGCTTCGAGTTTTTCGACAATGGTCATGCCGCGGCTAGCCTGCTCATGCAAAATGACGGGCTCCAAACCTATTTTGGTGATGAATCGTGCGACAGCTTCTCTGGGAGCCCCGTCATGCCCATGCACAATGAACACACGGTGGACGTCAGTTGGTTCTGGCGGAGAATGACCCGCTGTTGGTAGACTCTGCTCCACATATGTAGCAAAGTCTCGGGCAAACGGAATAATTACAGAGGTTGTAATCTTTCGTATCGACTCAATGAACTTTTTGCCACCATAGTAGAATCGATGTGCAAGCCCTAGAAACCACTCAGGGCTTTCAGCACCGCGCTCAATCAGGATGATCGCCAATCCGAGTTCTTCCTCCCGATCCGTTGGCCAATTGAGGCTGTCGCTACCGACCATGCCCCCGCGAGAAGCACTCGCAAGGAATGCATCGAAATCGACTCTCTCTTTTAATTTGTGCGTGAACGGCTCAAGGTCGTCAGACGTCAGGGTGGCAGCAAGGCGCTTTAGCGGACGCGCATAAGTGTTGTAATCGGCCGCTTGTAGGTCGATAACCGCATTGTTTAGCTCCCGGAGTGCAGCCTTGGTCGTCACTCTTCGTCCTCTCCCTCTAACCGAGCAGCGGCGGCTCGTTCAAGGATTTCGTTGCGGCCAGTCTCCTTGAGCTCTTCGGTAACGTTGACAACCATCTCGTTGTGAGCGTAGCTTGCGACCTTGTCATCGATCGCCGCATAAAGTTGTTGAATGGCTTGCTCAATACTCTGTGGGTCATGCGGATCAAAAGTGACATGCGCGATGTCGCCATCAAGGTCACCAACCGCCTTTTCCAGTTCCTTCATATCGCAAATCAGCGCATCCAACCCTGTGATTTTCATTTCGCTCTCAGTCGCGCCCGCATGCACGCTAAAACGCCAGCCTGTTGAAACTACACCGTCAGGGATTCCATACGAGTACATTTAAGGAACTAACCAAAGAATCCAAACGAGGGACCACGAACGCCACTCAACCGACCATCGTAGGCGGGGAACTGCCAGGTAATTGCTGTCGCGGTACAACAAATTTTCGACAAAAAGCAGGAGCAGGAGGTGCCTGTTTAGTGGTTTCTGCGAAGGGCGAGGTCGATCATAGTCACTCAGGTAAGTTCGCGAAGCTTCTTTTGAAAGTAGCGGAAACTCGGCGATGCGTTGTTATCGACATCCATTCGCAGAGTGATGCTCTTCGACCATATCGACTTTTCCCTGCCTACTGCCTGCCATCCCTTGTTTTTGAGCTCACTTGATCCGCCGTTGCATACCACGTCGGCCAGGAGTTCCCACGTACCGCAAATCGAGTCGTTTTCGTAACGATTCAGTACATTGACCTCGGCCTTGGGGTAATTTGCCCTGATCGCGGGTATGTCGCCTAGAAACCAAGCCTCAACTTCTTCTATTGCAATACAAAATCGGGTCTCTGGTTTAGGGTGGCACCCATTCAGAACAGCGAAGAGGTCCTGGCGAAACGTTCTCAGGCACTTGTCATCCAAGTCGCAGACCAGAATCACCGCTGCCGGATAGTTGGAGGGGTATTGCGCAAATGTTTTTCCATAACCCCTAAGCAGCTTGGGAAGCTGGTCAAGTAGTTGGCGTTTGCTCGCATCGGTATGACTTGTAAGGTTTTTGGGAATACGGCCGATTCCTCGGTATGGAATAACTCTGAATGTGTGTCGGTCGCCGATGATCTTCGGGATCAGAATGTCAAGTGCCGTTTTGCCCGACCGGTCTTCGACGAGCACTTCAAAATGCATCCGATTCCCTCGCATCGAGATAGTCGCTGTACCAGAGGCTGCCCAATGGCAATCCCTCCTCGACCATGTTCCTCACGATCGGATCGTCGCTGGCCCGGCGAATCGTCGACAAACCGTCTGCGGCTTTTTCCAGAATCCAGACTTCGTCAGGCTCCAGCGCATCGACGAAATAGGGTTGGTGCGTCGTCACAAAAACCTGTGAACTGCCTCTGGTTCCAATGGCATGTTCACGGAATTCAGTGGCCAGGGTTTCCAGTAGCTTGTGGTAGAGGCCGTTTTCCGGTTCTTCTATGCAGAGGAATGGAGGGGGAGTCGGATCTTCTAGCAACAACAAGTAGGCAAACACCTTCAGCGTCCCATCGGACATCTGCTGAGCATAAAAGGGATCCTGAAAGCCTTTGTCGTTGAACCTTAGCAATAGCCGACCGTCATTAGTTTTTTCGGTGTCGATCTTGCTTATGCCCGGAATTTTTTTGGCAATGCTCGTCAGAATAGCTTGGAAGCGCCGCGGATGTTCACGCTCCATGAACTGTACGACATTGCCGAGGTTGTCACCATGGACATTGAGATGTTTTTGGGGACCCGCCAACGGTAGACCGCGGGCAGCGTCTGGGGTGAAATAGCTGAGATGCCAACCTTCGATGAAGCGACGAAAAGCGGAAATTCTCGGGTGCTGTTTTAAGGAACCGAGTGTGGCAATGCCGAGCTTGCGCCGGTCTTCCAATTCGATAGTCTCGGTCTCGGGGGATTCCTCTCCCTCGCTCTTCAACAGATCCAGCAAGCGGGAAGTGTCAAGCGCCTTCTCTCGTTCGTCAATCTGAAGTCCTTCCTGTTCCCCTTTCCATGCTCCGCCTACACCGTTATTGAGCAACAAGAATGAGAATGGCCGGCCATGTTTTTGACCCTTTCGCCTTTGTCTGAGACGTTCCCGTAATACGTAAGGACGCCCAAAGCCGTCAGCCCCAATGGCGATCTCATAGGTAATTGGGCGGGCGTTTCCATGTTCCCTGTAGTACACCTCGAACTCGATGTGGCCTGTTTCTCCGTGCGTCCGTAGCCTCTCGAATCCGCCGCGGCCGCGTGCGTCGCAGGCCTCGTCGACGCCGGACTTAAGAGCGTCGGCCAGGAATCCGAACGCATCAAACAAGACACTTTTTCCAACGCCGTTTTTTCCGATTACCGCTGTCATGGGGGTGAGAGGTTTGTTTTGCCGTTGGTTCCACAGACGACCCAGTGTCACATCCTTGAGCACCTTAAAGTTTTTTACTCTGAAGCCTTCTATCTTGGCCATTTCATTTCCCGTCCTCAAAAAGCCCCGAAATCGTCGCGTAGTTGCACCAACTCATGCCTGTGTCTTCAGGATAGTGAATCGTCGGCCTTGATGTACAGTGACAGCAATCACCAGACAGTTCTGCTGCCAGGGATGGTCAGTTAAGTGGCCTTCTTGGTCACTCCCTTAGAGATTTTGAGCAGTCCCTCCCTGAAGGCGGCGTAACTGACTTGCCCTGTCGAGTACTTACCGCCACTGTACATTCCATTTTTGCCTGGACCTCCAGTATAACAACCCCTTCTCTTGGGGCTATTCGATCCTGTCGCGCTTGTGCAAATTGTGGCGCGCACACATAAGTTGTACGTTTTCCGCGACGAGGGAAGTTCCTCCCTTTGAGAAGGGGAGATCGTGGTCGAAATGGAGTTCATCTATTGCGCCACAAATAACGCACTTCCCCTCATCTCGTGCCCAGACTTCTAGTTTCACACTGGTTGGAATCACACGCCTTGGTACCGTGTTACGGAGCGGAGGGAGTGAAAAATCCTCATCCCCTTCAACGGCAACGAGCTTGAACCTAAAGACATTTCTACCGCCAGATGTCTGAAGCCAAGAATCTACAAGGTGAAACACCCCGTTGTACGACCAGATACCTGTACGGAGCTTTTCGTAAACGCGGACCCGTTCGGGCAGGCGCCTTTCAGCCTTGCACTCCTGTGCAGCCTCGTGAAATAGACCGTTCTGTGTTAATCGCCCCGAGTCGGTTCGGTATGGTTGATCGATGCTCTTTGGATCAGGTCCGTTTTTTAGCTTTGGCTGGTCGTGACCCTCATAGATCAACGTCGACCCAGCATCCTGGAGTTCGTCGTCATAGGGGGACCCTGGTCTGAGGGACATCAGAATCACAGAGTGATCGCCGCTGAGGTTGAAGTTCATCCCCCGTTGAAGACTTACGCCTTCTCGCTGACACATTTCGATATAGGAGATGATCTCATTGGACATGTAACAGTTTTCTCGTAACGAATTGTGACGGCGGCATCTTTGCACGAACCATTTGATTAACGCCAGCTGCGTTCCGACGTGGCCAGAAGTTCTACTTCGTTAAGTTTTATTTGGATTGGCTTGTAGGATCGCTGCAGGAGGATAGACGTTGGGGTGCCCACAAGCTCCGATACCATCGCGTTTACGTCGACCTACTCACTGGCTTTCAGCCGGTCTAGGCCTAACGGATGACGGCGTCGGAGAGTGCCAAGTGAGGCAACTTCTCAAACTTGTGCGACTTGCCATTGGGTGTGTTCCCCAGTGATCTCTCGGCTGTCAGGCGCTTTGTTGTACGGCCGTGCACCCTGGACTGCCCTCAGGGCTGCAGAAGCACGATGCCTTCCCGTTCGATTCTGGCGAACATCTTGCGGTACTCTTCGGAGCCGTCGTTGTCCCAGTACTCGGTGGTGAGGGGGGAGTCGTAGCTCATGGGGATCAGGCGCCAGCGGTCGGGCCGCACCATGAACAGGGACTGCTCGGGATCGTGGATGTTGTACATGCGGGTGCCGTTGGCGAAGCGGGTCTTGATGATCCACTTGTCCTGCTCGGGAAGGCGCAGCTTTTCCAACCGCTCCAGCTCCGCCCGGTTCAGGGTCACCCCCAGTCCGGGCTGTTCCGGCACCCGGACAAATCCGTTCACCGGATCGATGCGCTCGTGGACCACGTCTGACTTCTTGCTTTCCGAAGTGTTGACGAAGTGGAAGCTGGCCGTCTTGAAGGCCGACTGCATGTGGGCCGTCATGGATCGTGTGATGTTGCCGCCGACGTTCTGCAACATGAAAGGGATGTTGGCGGCCGCGAACAGGCCGGCCCGCCGCCGGGCCGCTCCGATCTTCTGGTGTCCCAGCATGTAGGCATCGGCCGCCCGCCTCAGCACCTCGAAGGTCGCTCCCAGCGGGGTGTGGTGGTAGATGATCGGCAGCCGGGAGCGCTTGCGCAGCTCGGCGTAGCCTTCGATGTCCCGTTCCTGCAGAGGATCCTCGAAACAGCCGGCGATGCGGTATTTCGAGATCTTCTCCAGCAGCTCGAACATGTGGTCGTTGGTGCCGTGCATGGTGATGTCGTGGTGGATGCGGAACCCCTCGGGGGCCACCGCCTGCATGGCGTCCATCTGATCCATCACGTTCTCGAAGGGCGAGAGGTGGTACTTCATCCAGGTGTAGCCCATGGCCGAGAAGCGCTCGACGGCCTGGGCCATGCGCTTGGGATGGGTCGAGACCGTCCAGGAGGCCACTGGCACCCAGCGGCGGTATCGCTGACCGAAGAGCTTGTAGACGGGGACTCCCGCCGCCTTGCCCATCAGGTCGTACATGGCCGTCCCCAATCCGAGAGAGTTCTCGTCCCCCACCCAATCGAAGGGGCTGGTGCCGATGTATTTTTCAATCGTTTCCTCAGACTCCGGGCTTCCGCTCTCACCCAATCCGATCAGCCCGGCGTCGGTGTGCACTACGTAGACGGTCCGTTTCCAGGGTCCGTAGAAGTGGTTGAGCTCGTAGGCGATCCAGTCCACGAACTCTTCGGTGATGTTGTGGACCTCGATGTCGGTGATCCGAATGGAGCCATGCTGGGCTTCGGCCTGCTTCCTGGCAGCCCACACCGGCTTCCAGCCGTTCAAGAGAAGGGCTCCGCCAACGGCCGCAAAAAAACCGCGGCGGGTGGGAAAGCCGAACTCGGCTTCAGAATTTCTTGCGGAAGAGTTGGAAAAGTGCATGGCCGACTCCATTTTTTTGACGAAAGCTGAAGAGAGAACTCATTATAGGCAGGTTTGCGCCAAGATGACACAGTGGCCGAATTTGGGCCGCTCACAGATCAGGTCTAAAACGGCCAGTCTTCCGGCACCATGCCCAATAAGAGACTCGTGAGATACATAACGGCAGCGGTCCTGCTGGTGTTCCTGGTCAAAGCGTTTTTGGTCAGCGCCAGCGCGGCAGAGATCAAGATTGCCTCCTGGAACATATACTGGCTCACCTCGGAGGACCCGAATCATCACAGACGCAAGGCCAGCGACTACGTCAGGTTGGCCCAATACGCCAACGACCTGGACGCGGACGTCATCGCTTTGCAGGAAGTCGATGCGGGCTTTGCCCGGAAGGTATTTCCTCCGCAGCAGTACAGCATCGAAATATCGCACCGTTACGACACCCAGCAGCGCACTGGCTTCGCCATCCGCAAGGGTATCCGATACCGGCGCCTCCCCGATTATCGAGACCTGAGCACGAAGTGGGGATTGCGCTACGGCACGGTGATCGAGTTGGAGGTGGGCGGCAAGAAGATCGATGTGATGTCGGTACACCTGAAGTCCGGCTGCCATGAGCGGGATCTGGACCGCCCCGGAACCAGGAGTTGCCTCGAACTCAAGTCCCAGGTGAAGCCGCTCGAGTCATGGATCGACCGACGATTGGAAAAGGGGCGTGCCTTTGTTCTTTTGGGTGACTTCAATCGACGCATGGATCTGTGGCGTGATGATCTTTGGCATTTCATTGCCAATGGAAATCCAAAGCCGATCTACAGGGTCAACGCTGGCGAGAAGCCAAAATGTTGGGACGGCAGGTTCCCGGAATTCATCGATCACATCATCGTCGGACCGATCGCCGAGAAAGCCGTGAAACCCCATTCATTCGAAGAATTAACCTATAGCGAGAGGAATTATTACCATTGGCGCAAACGTCTTTCCGATCACTGTCCCATTTCCATACGGCTCGTTTTCTGAGGAAGAACACCAGAGACCCGCGGCAACCCTATCCCTATCCCAATCCCTTCCCCTATCCCCCCAGATTCTTCTCGTAGTCGTCCAACTGGTAGGCGTCCATCCAGTTGCCCGAGGGCATCGGCTCGTTGGGCAGGACGTATTTCAGGAGCTCCACGGCCTTGGCCAGCGAGTCGTCCACGGTGAGGTAGGGCTCCTCGCACTCGATGCTGAGGGGGCCATCGTAGCCGGCACGGCGCAAGCTGACGATGAAGCTGCGCCAGAAGTGCTCGTCATGGCCATAGCCCAGCGTACGATAGCTCCAGGACCGCTGATCCCACTCGTCGTAGTAGGCGCTGGAAGCCAGGCCGTCGCGTTCGGCCAACCGCCGGTCCAGTGCGACGTCCTTCACGTGGCAGGTGTAGATGGCCTCGCCGATGGTCTCGACGAAAACAATGGGATCGATCCCCTGCCACCACAGGTGGGAGGGGTCCAGGTTCATACCGATGGTGGGCCCGACTTCCCGGCGAAGGCGCAGGAAGGTCTGGGTGTTGTAGACGCAATCGCCGGTGTGGGGCTCGATGCACAGCTTGACCCCGTAGTCGTCGGCGATGGCGGCGGCCTTCTTCCAGTAGGGAATGATTCTCTGCTCCCACTGCCAGCGGTAGGCATCCTTCCACATGACGAAGGCCGAGTTGATGATCCAGTTGGGCGTCTTGTCGTCAGGACCGCCGGCGGGCGTGCCGGCCAGCAGACTGATGTGGTGAACATCCAAGCGGCTGGCCAGCTTGCAGGTGGCCACCAGGTCTGCATGGGCCCCATCGGCGATGGCCGGATTGGGGTGTAGGGGGTTCCCATGGCAGCCGAAGGAACAGATCCGCATCTCACGCTCATCCAGGCTGCACTTGAAGGCCTCGAAGGCGGCCGGGGAAGATTCCAGCTTGATCGGGTCGTAGTGAACCTTGGGAATGTGCCCGCCGGCGCAGGCCTCGACCAAGCGGATGCCCTGCTTTTTGGCGGAGTCGAGCATTTGCTCCCAGGATCTCTCCAGCATGCTTGCCGCCATCAATGCGATTTCCATATCCGTCCTGTCCTCCCTTGGGGTTGGTCGAACCCTGTGAGACCCGATGCCCTATTCCCGTTTATCAAGACCCGGCCCGAATTTCTCAGCGGGGACCGCTGGTGTCGTCGGCTGCACCCTTGTCAAGAGTGCGCTGCCCCGATTGAGAAATGCAGGTCAATCCCCCTCCACTTCATCCACGTCGTGGGGTTCGTCCTCAAGAATCTCCGCGGCTCTCTCGGCATCCGATTCCCTCACCTGCAGGCCCACGCCGCCAACGGCCAGGGGCCAAACCCAATTCAGCCCAGCGAAATGCTCATTGGTCAGAACACAGTCGATTCCCTCCGATTCCAACCGCGTCTTGGCCAAGTTGGCCTCAATGGGGTAGGCGAAGTTGGCGATGGTAATCAGCACTTGCGACGTTCTCCATTTCCGTCAACAATGAAATCGTGAAGGCCGTCGGCCGTAAGAAGCCTGTCCCGACTTCGACTACAGCAACGAAATCAATCCGGCAAAGAACCCTCCCTCTACATCGTAGGGTCACGGTCACGATCTCGACCGATCGCAGCGCATCGGCTTGGAGACTAGCCGTAGCGGTACAAGCCGGTTGTTGATATCGTTGGCCTTCCCCAAAATTCAGGTCCGGTTCGAAAATGGGGGAGCGGACAGTTCCGTTCAACGCCTTCCGAGTGAAGCATCAGACCTACTCTATCAGTCCAGGAGCAAGCCCACAATTGCGGAATAAGCCGCGCTGGATGTGAATTTCGTGAAGGCCGATCTCTCGGCCAGGACTATCCCACGCTACCGAATTCAGGGTGACAGATATGTCGAGGCACCCGAATCACGCCCACATTCCAAGTTAGGATGGTAGGGGCGTCCCTTGTGGGCGCCCCCTACGCGGCGCTGACCGGGCGAACGGGAACAACCGGGCAACCACAAGAGTTGCCCCTACGTTGGGGGGTTCAGCGCGGGATGGCCCTGTCCCTCGACTAGGGATCGATTGCGAGCAGCGGTATTGTTGCCAACGGACACTCCAGTCCCGGCGGCCGGCGTCAACGGGTGAGGTCTCCGGGAACCCCGGTACGGTTCAGATCCCACATGGCCACTATCGACACACAGACCGACTACCAGACTGGCCGGGACAACATACGGTTCCTCGGGCTCGACGTTCACAACCCGGTCTTCGCCGTAGCCAGCCTTACCATCATCGCATTTGTCGGCGGCGTTCTGGCGTTCCAAGACACCGCCGCTGCCGCTTTTGACGGGCTATACGCCTGGCTCACTTCGACGTTCGACTGGGTGTTCATGGGTGCGAGCAACGTCTTCGTCCTGTTCTGCCTGCTGCTGGTGGCGACCCCGCTCGGTCGCATCCGCCTCGGCGGTCCGGACGCCAAGCCCGACTACTCCGCCTGGTCGTGGTTCGCCATGCTGTTCGCAGCCGGGATCGGCATCGGCCTGATGTTCTTCGGGGTGGCGGAACCGATTGCCCATTTCCGGAATCCTCCGCTCGGGGTCGACGCCGCAGACACCGCCGCCGCGCACAGGCTGGCAATCGCCTCCGCCATCTTTCACTGGGGCGTGCACCCGTGGGCGATGTTCGCGGTGGTCGCACTCTCGCTCGCCTTCGCCGCCTACAATCTGGGTTTGCCGCTGACGCTGCGGTCGGCGTTCTACCCTGTTCTGGGCAAGGCGGTTTGGGGCCGGTTCGGCCACCTGATCGACATCCTGGCGGTGTTCGCCGCGCTCTTCGGACTGGCCACCTCGCTCGGCCTGGGCGCCGAGCAAACGGCGGCGGGGCTGGCCCATCTGTTCGGCGTGCCGGCCACCGACACGACCAAGGTGCTGATCATCGCCGCCATCACCCTCATCGCGATGGGGTCGGTGGTCGCCGGGATGGACAGGGGCGTCAAGCGCCTGAGTCAGGCCAACCTGCTGCTGGCCCTGCTGCTGCTGGCGTTCGTGCTGGCGGTGGGGCCGACTCTCGACCTGCTGGCCGGGTTCGTCGCCAGCATGGGCCACTATCTCGCGGCGATCGGACCGCTCAGCAACTGGGTGGGTCGTACCGACTTGGATTTCATGCACGGATGGACCACCTTCTTCTGGGCGTGGTGGCTTTCCTGGTCGCCCTTCGTCGGCATGTTCATCGCCCGGGTCTCGCGCGGCCGCACAGTGCGCCAACTCATCGGCTGCATGCTGGTCGTCCCGATGCTGGTGTCCGCGCTCTGGATGAACGTCTTCGGGGCAACCGCACTGTCGAACTATCTCGATGGCGGGGATACCGCGGTGGTCGAGGCGGTGCAGGCCCAGCAACCGGAGCTGGCCTTGTTCAGGATGCTGGAGGCGCTGCCGTTCGCTGATGTCACCTCGCTTATCGGCATCGTCCTGGTAGTCGTCTTCTTCGTCACCTCGTCCGATTCCGGTTCGCTCGTCATCGACACCATCACCGCCGGAGGCAAGCTCGACGCACCGGTCGCCCAGCGCGTCTTCTGGTGTGCGTTCGAAGGAGTCGTGGCCATCACGCTGCTCGTCAGCGGCGGACTGGTGGCGCTGCAGACCGCCGCGCTCGTGACCGGCTTCCCGTTCGCGCTGGTGCTGTTAGGGATGTGCTACAGCATCTGGAAGGGCCTGCGCGCTGCCCGGTGAGAAATGCGGGCAAAGGATTGTAGAGGTAAGTGCCGCCCCTGCCCTGCCGGGCAGATCATTCGAAGAAGAAACTGCCGATCGTTATTGAAGACGAACCACGAATAAACACAAAGACCGATGGACCTCCTTTGCTGCGACGACGTCATGGGGTGAAGCCCACCCGGGAGCGCGGGCGGGACGCCCGCACAATTCTTGGCACAGCCTCGGCCATCTCCTCCACCCGGCTCGACCGGCAACGACGCCAGGACCCTGCTTCGGCCGAGCCCATGCCGTTCCCGCCGGCAGGGTGGCCGGGTGCCGCATCGCAGGGAAACTGAGCGGCACGCAACGGGATAGCATGCGGGCGGGACGCCCGCGCTCCCGGGTGGCGCCTCCTCCCATCACTGTTGCTCCTCAAGGGGGCACGCGCCGGCTTGCCGGGCCGCAGCTCGTGCCGATGCGGCAGAGCTGTCACGCTAGGTGGCCCTTCGTGCCCCTTCGTGTCCCTTCGTGGATCACTCTTTTTTCTTTTGTTTCAGACAAGTGCCGCCCCTGCCCTGCCGGGCAGATCATTCGAAGAAGAAACTGCCGATCGCAATTGAAGACGAACCACGAATAAACACAAAGACCGATGGACCTGCTTTGTTGCGACGACGTCATGGGATGAAGCCCACCCGGGAGCGCGGGCGTCCCGCCCGCACATTTCTTGGCACAGCCTCGGCCATCTCCTCCACCCAGCTCGACCGGCAACGGCGCCAGGACCCTGCTTCGGCCGAGCCCATGCCGTTCCCACCGGCAGGGTGGCCGGGTGCCGCATCGCAGGGAAACTGAGCGGCACGCAACGGGATAGCATGCGGGCGGGACGCCCGCGCTCCCGGGTGGCGCCTCCTCCCATCACTCTTGCTCCTCAAGGGGGCACGCGCCGGCTTGCCGGGCCGCAGCCCGTGCCGATGCGGCAGAGCTGTCACGCTAGGTGGCCCTTCGTGCCCCTTCGTGTCCCTTCGTGGATCACTCTTTTTTCTTTTGTTTCAGACAAGTGCCGCCCCTGCCCTGCCGGGCAGATCATTCGAAGAAGAAACTGCTGATCGTTATTGAAGACGAACCACGAATAAACACAAAGACCGATGGACCTCCTTTGCTGCGACGACGTCATGGGATGAAGCCCACCCGGGAGCGCGGGCGTCCCGCCCGCACAATTCTTGGCACGGCCTCGGCCATCTCCTCCACCCGGCTCGACCGGCAACGGCGCCAGGACCCTGCTTCGGCCGAGCCCATGCCGTTCCCGCCGGCAGGGTGGCCGGGTGCCGCATCGCAGGGAAACTGAGCGGCACGCAACGGGATAGCATGCGGGCGGGACGCCCGCGCTCCCGGGTGGCGCCTCCTCCCATCACTCTTGCTCCTCAAGGGGGCACGCGCCGGCTTGCCGGGCCGCAGCCCGTGCCGATGCGGCAGAGCTGTCACGCTAGGTGGCCCTTCGTGCCCCTTCGTCGTTCTTAGTGGCCCTTCGTGGATAACTCTTTTTCTTTTTTTCTTTACACGCAGCCGGGGTATTCCCTGCCTTGCAGGAGGACATAGCTTGGCTGGGGCCGGCTGTCGTCGGTCCAGCGGGACCGGGCCGACATGTAGTGGATGGCCAGGCCGCGCCGCGAGCTGGTGGAACGGTTGGGTGTGGATCGATGCAGCAGCAGGCTGTGGTGAAAGGAGCAACCGCCCGCCGGCATGAGCAGGGGCGTTTCCCGGCTGAGGTCCATGGCTTCGTCGGGCACCTGCTTGTCCCGTCGGTCCCGCACCACCCAGGCCTGACTGTGATCCAGAACGCCCTGCCGGTGGCTTCCCGGAATCACATACATCGGTCCCTTCTCCAGGGTCACGTCGTCCAGCGCCGTCCAGCAGGTCACCAGGTCCATGGGCTCGATGGCAAAGTAGGCCGAGTCCTGGTGGTAGGGCTTTTCGACGCCCCCGGGCGGCTTCATGAAGCACTGGCTGTTGTAGAGCTTGATGTCGGGACCGATGATGGACTCCACGATGCCCAGAACCTGGGGGTTGCCGGCGTGAGCCAGAAACACCGGATCGTTCGCCGCGGGGCGATTCAGCTTGCGCACCGTTGCCAACTCGACCGTCTTGGCGCCCGGCTCCAGCTCGATATCCTCGGCCGGAAATCCGGGGACGGCGCCGGTAATCAGATCCTCGGTCCGCTGCCGCACCTGCTGCACTTCGTCGGCTGAAACCAAATCCTCCACCACCAGGTAGCCCTGCTCCCGAAACTGCTCGGCGTAGCTTCCGTTGTCCATGGTTATTTCCTTGCCCTCGACCCCTGGGAATCTATGTCCCGCTCCGGTAGTGGATCTCCACGCTCATCTGCGCCAGGACCAGGGGTGCCGCCAGGCGAGAGTCGCGCTTTCTCAGAACCAGCTCCAACTGGTTGAATCCGGTCTTGAGGAGATCGGCCCGGAACGGAAGGTGGAGCCAGTATCGACTGCCGAAGAGCGTCGACTCCAGTTTGACGTCTTCCTTTTCTCTGGAAAGAGGCGCGCCGTTCAACCGGAACTGGAGATCGTCGTCATCCAAGCCCTGCTCCAGACGCATGACCAGCTTGGCCTTTACCGACTTGCCCTCGGCGACGGCTCCCGGTACATCGTCTCCAACAAAAAATCTGACCCGGGTAGGGCCTCCCACGCTTTCCTGCTGGATTTTCAACGGAAGCTGGGCCCTGGGGTGGGATCGCCGCCACAGGGAGGCGACCTGCTCATCGATGAGGTAGCGTTTGTCCCGGTGTTTCAACAGGCCGGGGTCTCCGATCTCCACCAGTGACTTGCGCCAGAGCTCCGTGTCCCACAGGGGGGCGTACCAATTGAAGAGATAGATCCCGTCCACGCCCTGTTTCCAGTAGTTCAAGGCAGTGGCCCGCGTCTGCTCCGCGGGATGATACAAGCCGATCTGTCCCAGCAGCGTGAGGTTGCGGCCGCGAACGGCTTCCACGTACTCCTGCATGGACAAGTCGGATTCATGGCCGCGGGGCGTTCCAGCCGTCACCACGTCCAGCAGGTCCTCCTTGATCCAGGTGGGAACGTCAAATCCCAGCTTGAAGGCAAGGTTGAAGGTGAAGGGGACCCTGGCGGCCAGCCGGAAGGGTTTGCCTCGACTCTTCGAGGTCCGGTCCACCAGGGCTCGCACCCTGCGGACCAGTTGGGTGATCAGGTGGCGGTTGCGGTAGGCCTCCTCGGGTTTGAAAAAGGCCGGGTGCCGCAGGAAATCCAGCTCGATGCCATCCAGATCGTAATCCAGGACGATCTCTTCGATGACCTTGAACTTGTTTTGCCGTACCTGCTCATAGGCGAAATCGAATCCGGTGGCAAAACTGGGATGGACGGCCTCTCCCAGCAGCAGTTCCGGGTGAGCCTTCTTGTATTGACTGTAGAGATCGACGGCGTTCCAACCCTTGGGGCTGTCGTGGGCGTCATTCATCCGCACGGTCACGAAGAACTGAATGCCGATCTGGCGGCAGCGATCGGCCATGGCCTGAAAGTAGTCCTCCCGCTCCTCGATAACGCTCTCCAGACCCCGAATGAAGCGAAGGCCCCCGGCACTCTGGAACCGCCTCACATTCTCGCCGTACATCTCGGCAGTCCTGGTTTTGAAGTAGAAGACGTCGGCTTCGCCAACGCTCCAGAACAGGGCATCCACCTGGGTCCCGATAAAGCGGTCCACCCCTTTCTCCAGCAGCTCCCTGATTCCCGACACCCGTTGCATGGTGTGGCCGTCGTCGTTGTAGACGATGCGGTAGTTGCAGGGCGGGCGGTTTGCGGGGGAACGAACGGCCCCCAGGACCGAGGATCCGGCGGAAAGAGCCACCGCCGAATGGGAAAGAAACTTCCGTCGATTCATTCTCTACTCCAGGTCATTGAGTGGTCGCTTGGACGGCCCGGCGCCGATTGCCCGGATGCCGCTGCTTGCGGCCTGGGGCCCGAATGGCCCGAAACGGCGCCGTCGCAGCCTGAACCGCCCCCTCAGCACCCCCGCCTGAGGCTGTCGTCCTCGATGGACCGCAGGGGCGTGAAATCCCGCTGGTTCTGGAACCAGGGTCGGCCGGTGCCGGTGCAGGCGTTGCTGACGGCATTGTAAATCAGATACATGATGGCCCGCCGCCAGGGAGAGACGTTGTTGGCCGATCCGTGGACGACGATGCTATGGCAGAAGCAGACCGATCCCGCCGGACCGATCAGGGCCTCGATCCCGTTCTCCTCCGCCAGCCGGCGCAGAGTGGGCTCATCGATGTGGTAGAGGGAATACCCCTTGGCGTCCCGGTGAAGCTCAATCGAGTCCAGAAACCCGTCCCGATGGGAACCCGGCACCACCAGCAGGGGCGAGTTGACCGGGGTGCAATCGTCAATGAACACGGACACCATCAGGCAGCGAGGCTCCGGCATGCCGTCCACCACGTGCCAGGCGCTGTAATCCTGGTGCCAATCCCAGGAGGCCCCGCCTGCCAGTCCCGGTTTGGGATTGATGCGGCTCTGATGCAGGTACACCTCTTCGTTCAACAACTGTTGCACCGGACCCAACAACCGCGGCAACAGCGACAGCCGCCGGAAGGGTTCGGAGTAGAGGTGGGCGCCGAAAACCAGCCGGGCGGCCTGGGGGTTGTCCTTTTCAGGGACGACCTCCGGCCCCGGGCGGCTGAGGATTTCCGGCATCGCCTGCTGCAACGCGGCCACCTCCCGGCTGTCCAGCAACTGCGGAAAGAACAGGTAGCCGCGGTCATTGAACTGCTCGATCTGGCTGGGGGTCAGTTGCATGATTCCGGTTCGCGAGGCCTGTCGTCCGGCCCCTGGGCTGCGTCGGACAATCCGACCCCGGCGCCGGACTGTGCGGGCACCTGGACGGGAGCCTTTCGGTCGATCGATTCCTGAACCGCCAGCGCTACCGCCAGGGAACGGGCGCCGTCAACTCCATCCACCAGCGGGGATTCCTCGCCCCGCACCACCCGGCAAAAGTGCTTCAGTTGCAGGTCGAGCGGGTCCGCCGGTTCCACTTGGCGGCGAGCCTGGCTCAGAGGGTGTTGCCAGCCGGCCCGAGCCGGGTCCCCATAGCGCCACAGCTCCATCCGGGGAAAGGCCAGGGCCCCCTCGGAGCCCAGAAAATGATAACAGTTTTGGCCGGTGTGAAAATAGTAGGGGTTCTCTCCGCTGGCGATTTCATAGGACCAGGGCGAGGGCGTGGCGTCCGAGCCAATAATGGAGCCCAGGGCTCCGCCGGCAAAGGAAAGCGTCATACTCAAGGTGTCCTCGACCTCCAGTCCGCGCGCCATGGAGGCCGATTGGGCATACACCTGGCGAATCTCGCCGCAGATGAAGCGCAGAATGTCCAGCTCGTGAATGAGGTTGATCAGGAGGGGTCCGCCCTGGGGACGCCGGCAGCGCCAACCCACCCGGAAATAGTCCATCGGTTTCAACAATGTCCACATCATCGACACCGCAATCAGCCGCCCCAGCGCACCGCCTTGAACCAGGGAGCGGGCTTCCCGAATCAGTGGATTGTGACGCCGGTGGTGGCCCACCAGGACCCGGCGCCCGGCGGCATCGGTCACCTCCACGATCCGCCGGGCCGCAGGGAGGGTGTCGGCAATGGGCTTTTCGATCAGGAGGTCGACGCCCTTCCCGGCGCAAACCTCGGCAACGGCCGAGTGGGTCCCGTTGGGTGTGGCGACAATGGCTCCTTCGGGCTGCTGCTCCTCCAGCAGATCGGAAAGGTCCCGGTAGAAGGGAACCTCAAACTCCTCCGCCACCGGCCGGCGCCCGGCATCCAGATCGCAGATCCCAACCAGGGAGCACTCCGGCTGCCCGCGGATCAGCCGAGCGTGTTTGCTGCCAATCAGTCCGGCACCCACCACCGCCAACTTCACTGGTTCCATGTTCGGTTGCTCAGTCTGCCCGGCAGTGCTGGTTTTCGTCCGGCAGAGGCAGGGTCAGCCCGTTGCGGCCTTCCCGTCCCGCCCGGCAGCTTCAGCTTCCCGGCTCTCACGGACCCATCCGACCAAACGGCTCTCGGGAATCGGACCGCACCTCAAGTCCTTCAAACCTGGCTTGGAATCGGTCCGGCTTCAGGCGGGATTGAGGAAGTCGTGCACCACCTCTCCGTACCCCTCGGTGTAGTCTTGTTCCAGGTAGTAGGCGCCGTAGTACTCCCGCGGCGTGAAGTCGGCCAGGTTGTAAATGGGAGAGGGATCGCACTGAATCACCCCGTCCCCTGCCCTACAAACATGCACGTCGACGTCTGAGGTCACCTTGGCGCCATCGATCAGTTGGAGCACGTCGGCGCCGCGTCCGTCCACCCGGGGAATCGCCTTGAGGCGCCAGGAGGGAGTGAGGTTGGGCAGCTCTTCCGCTTGGGCCTCGCGGTGGAAGGTGGAACGGATGGCCAGCACCGACGCCCCCGCCAGGCGGGTATCGGTATAAGCCACCCGTTCATCCATGCCGCACTCGAATTCCGCAAACACCTTGGGCGTGCCGTAGATCTCCCGTCCGGCCGGGATGCTGGAACGGGAGTTCAGAAAAGCCACCGGGGCGAAAAACCCTGTTTTCCCCTTGAAGGTGCACTTGACCGAAAGCACACTTTCGTCGAAGGCCCCGTAGCTGGAGGCCCAAGGTACGGTGATGCCGATGGCCACGCAGTAGCCGTCCTCGGCCGGCTCCAGGCAGGCGGGGAGCACGCGGTCCACGGCGGCGGGATCAGCCCGGAAGAATACAAACTGAAAGCGTGCGTTGCGATAGCGCACCGGCGGCGGGGGATAGTAGGGAGAAAATGCCGGCATACTGGTGATTTGATCCATCGGAATAGCCATGTCTGACTCCTGCAACAAGAAAGTGTTTCAGGGCATGATTGCGCCGCACCTTCGACGGTCGGATCTTATCCCATCCTCCGGAACTGGCGCAAACCCGGGTGAGCTGTGAGCCAAGCCCGACACGCCCTGCCCTGTTGAGGCAATTCCGTTCGCCCTGGACGATTGCTGTCGCCGCCTACGCGGCTCGGGGGTATTGGAGCATACCGATCCATGGGCTTACGCCCACGGCTAAGCGCGGACGCCGCGTTCGCGGCTTTCTTGGCTCCCCCCCCTGTCTGGCGCCCAGGAAATGATCTTCCCAAGAATTCCTGTTCCCCCGCAGAAACGGGGATTTGAAGAGATCGGATCACTCTAGGCCGGTGCTCCGGGGATTATCATTGAAAATCCTGTCCCTCGGCAGTGTTGTGGGTTAGGGGAGAGCTGCGAAGCTGCGGTTGAGGTGTGTCATTTGAGATAACGCCTGCTACAGGTCTTCCTTATAGAGCAGCGTAGCTGCGGTCTCGTGTAGCCCCGGGCGGAAGCCCGGGGGCGTCTGAATCCCGCGCTAACACAGCCGCGAATGCGGCGAACTAGAAGCGCCCTCCCGGAACGCACAGCGTTTCCAGAACGGCGCCGCCTTCGCACCGCTGACATTCACTCACGGGGCGCCGCGTCTGCCCCCCTCCGGCTCGACTGCGGGCTGCGCCCTGGTCTCGCCGACTCCCCCTCAAGGGGGGAGTGATTCTCGAGGCCTGCACATGCCTCCTTGCCCAATTCCTTGGCATGATGTAAACCATGTTCCCGGTTTTTGGTGTAAGGGATGTTCCCGCTTTGTAACGCTTCTGCGAATCCCCCTCCAGGGAGAAGTGATTGGACCCTCGACCTATCCGGAGGTTTCATGGAGACAACGCCCTGAGTTAGAATGCACCGCGGAAGCGGCCCCGGAACTCCGGGACTTTTTTCCGATAAGATCGCTGCACAGCTCGCCGGGCCTCCAGCGCTGCCGATGGCGCACGGGGCACGACACACCCACTGGAAAAGAGGTCCATGACATCCATTACCGAGGTAAAGGCCAGGGAGATTCTGGACTCGCGGGGAAACCCCACGGTTGAGGCCACCGTGGTCCTGGAAGGTGGAGCCACCGGAACCGCGGCCGTCCCTTCAGGAGCCTCCACCGGTGAGCACGAAGCCGTAGAACTCAGGGACGGCGACCCCCGGCGCTATCTGGGCAAAGGCGTGCTGCAGGCCGTGGCCAACGTCAATGAAAGCATTGCCGGGGCGCTGCAAGGCCTGGATGCCTGCCGGCAGGTTGAAGTCGACCGCCAGATGCTGCAGTTGGACGGGACGCCCAACAAGGCAGCCCTCGGCGCCAACGCCCTGTTGGCGGTATCGCTGGCCGTGGCCCGGGCCGCGGCCCAAGCCTGCGGCGAACCGCTCTACCGCTATCTGGGCGGCGTCAATGCCCGATTGCTCCCCGTACCCATGATGAACATCCTCAACGGCGGCTCCCATGCCGACAACAACGTCGACTTCCAGGAGTTCATGGTCATGCCCGTGGGGGCCTCCCGGTTCAGCGACAGCTTGCGCATGGGCGCCGAGGTCTTTCACCACCTGAAGCGAGTGCTTTCAAAGCGGGGATACAGCACGGCCGTCGGCGACGAGGGCGGTTTTGCCCCCAACCTCAAGAGCAACGAGGAAGCCATCGAAGTCATCCTGGAGGCTATCGCCCTGGCCGGATTCAGCCCGGGCGAGGACCTGCTGATCGCCCTGGATCCGGCCTCCAGCGAATTTTACGAAGGGGGGCGCTACTGCTTCAGGAAGTCGGATGGATCCGAGAAAAGCGCCGAACAAATGGTGGAATTCTACGAGAACTGGGTGCGCCAGTATCCCATCGCTTCCATTGAGGACGGCCTGGCCGAAGACGACTGGGAGGGATGGGCCCTGCTCACCCGCAGGCTGGGAGCCAAAGTGCAACTGGTCGGGGACGATCTTTTCGTCACCAACACCCGGAGATTGGAGAAAGGCATCCGGAGCCGGGTGGCCAACTCTATCCTGGTCAAGGTCAACCAGATCGGGACCCTGACCGAAACCATCGAAGCCGTCGAACTGGCCAAGACCCACCACTATTCGGCCGTCATCTCCCATCGTTCCGGAGAGACCGAAGACACCTTCATCGCCGATCTGGCGGTGGGGTTGAACACCGGCCAGATCAAGACGGGCTCGGCCAGCCGAACCGACCGAATCGCCAAGTACAATCAACTCCTGCGGATTGAGGAGAACCTGGGGGCGGAAGCTCTTTTCCGGGGAAAATCCTTCAGGCAGGGTTGTTGAAGCCTGCAAAAAATAGGTGCGATGCTCGCGGCAGGAGGTGCGCCATCAGACCTGCCGGAAGCCCTCAAGCGCTCGAACGACGCCGCCAAGGCGCCGTTGCCCGTGCCGCTGATAGTCACTCGCGGGGTGGCGTGGTTCCCCCCCTCCGGCTCGACTGCGGGCTCCGCCCTCTCGCCGACTCCCCCTCAAGGGGGGAGTGATACTGGAACACCTTGTGCAAGCCTCGAGATCACTCCCCCCTTGAGGGGGAGTCGCAGAAGCCGAGCCGCCAGGCGAAGGCTGATGCGGTGGGGGGGCGGACGCCGGGCTGCAGCGGACGACTCAAGACCTCACCGCGACTCCGCCGGCCGGCGTCCGATCACTCCTTCTTTCTGCAACCGTTCCAGCTCGGCCTGGCTGAACCCCCAGTCCTTCAAGGCAGCCCGGGTGTGCTCTCCAGGTTCGGCCGGGGACTGCTGGATTCGGCTGGGGGTGCGGCGTTTGCCCCCCACCGGCTCGACTGCGGGCTCCGCCCTCTTGTGCAATCCATACATGGTTTACACAATAAACCGCAAACATGGTTTACACGGTTAGTTTCCTTTAAGTGGGGCTAAGCATATCTCCAAGGGGGTCGATGGGCAATGAGGGGGCGTTGTCCGGAGGGAGGGCGGAGCCCGACCGAAGGACAACGCCCAGGTTCACTCTCGCTGATGCCACTGCTGAGCAGGGATGATTTTCTGGGTATGCTGGTCAAACACGCCCAGAGGATGAAAGCTGTAGCGAATCTCCCAACGGTCATTGTCACAGGGAATCAGAGCAATCGTCTCCTTGGCCAGCACGGTGGAGAGATAGATCAGACGGCCCCGCCACTTGAACTCGCCGGTGCGACGGACCCGCCGCACGGTGACACCGCTCGGGTATTCCACCTCCGGCAAGCGGGCCGGATAGGGACGCGGCGAGGGCTGGTGCACGCTTGCGGGTGTCAGACGCCCCAGGGCTTCATGGGAACGCTGCCAGTTGAACTCTTTCACGAAGGCATCGAAGCGCCGCTGCTGGGCTGAAAGCGTGCGGGCAGGCGGACGCATCACGGCCTCTTTCAACGAGCGATGCATGCGTTCATGGCGACCGTTTTCACTGGGCTTGGCCGGGCGGATGCGCTCGGGGCGAATGCCCAGGCGAATCCACCACTTCGACAACTGGCTCAGGCCGCCGGCAGCCACCGAGGCAAAGGGCGGGCCGTTGTCGGTGCGCAGCGTCTCAGGCAGGCCGTATTCCCGAAACACCCACTCAAACCAGGGCTTGACGGCATCGGTGGTGGGGTGGCTCAGGGCCCGGCACTGCAGGATGAAGCGGCTGTGGTTGTCGGTGAGGGTCAGCGGGTAGCAGCGCTTCCCGTTGGCCAGGGGTACGTCGCCCTTGAAGTCGGCGCTCCAGCTCTGTGCCGGAGCGTTGCAGTGGACCAAGGCCCGCGGATCCGGGGGAACGCGCCGACGCTGGCGTCTTTCCCGCACCAGATGGTTTCGCTTGAGGATCTTCCCGGCCGTGCTATCAGCCGGCCAGACCTCGTCCGGTTCCAGGGCACGAAGTCGATCCATCACCTTCTTGGGTCCAAAGCTCTGGTGCGCCAGCTTCGTCTCGATGATCCGCTCAACGATCTCCGGTGCCGTCGTGTCGGGATGCCAACCGGGTCTTCGCGAGAGATCATCGAGTCCCTCCCGTCCGTGGGTCCGATAGCGGTCGATCCACTTGTCGCCGGTGGGCCGGCTGATTCCGTAGTGGCTGCACAGGCCTTTCTTGGTGTAGCGACCACTGAGATAGTCGACAATAAACAGCATGCGTTGGTCCATGGTACACGTCTCTTTCCAGGGCATCGGCTTGTCCTCCTCGGCCGATACCCTATCAATGTGTAAACCATGTAAACCATGTTTGCGGTTTATTATGTAAAGGATGTTTGCGGTCTGTACCTCTCGCCGACTCCCCCTCAAGGGGGGAGTGATCTTGCGGCCTGCATATGGTGTTCCAGTATCACTCCCCCCTTGAGGGGGAGTCGCAGAAGCCGAGCCGCCAGGCGATGGCTGATGCGGTGGGGGGGCGGACGCCGGGCTGCAGCGGACGACTCAAGACCTCACCGCGGCTCCGCCGGCCGGCGGCCAATCACTCCTTCTTTCTGCAACCGTTCCAGCTCGGCCTGGCTGAACCCCCAATCCTTCAAGGCAGCCCGGGTGTGCTCTCCAGGTTCGGCCGGGGACTGCTGGATTCGGCTGGGGGTACGGCTGAAGCGCGGCGCCGGCGCCGGCTGCACCACGCCCTCCACCTCCACAAAGGTTTGCCTCTCCCGGTTGTGGGGGTGCTGGGGGGCCTCGCCCATGCTGAGAACCGGAGCAAAGCAGACGTCGCTTCCCTCCAGCAGGCGACACCACTCCTCCCGGGTCCGGGTGCGAAAAATTGCGGCCAGGCGCTCCGACACCCGCGGCCACTCCAACCGATCCTCCAACGCAAGCAGATCCTCCTCTTCGGCTCCGATCTGTCGCAGCAACTGGGCCCAGAACTTGGGCTCCACCGGGCCGATGGCGATGTACTTCCCGTCCAGAGTCTGGTAAGCCCGGTAGTTGGGGGCCCCGCCGTCCAGGGTGTTGGAGGCTCGGCCATCGGTCCACTGCCCGGCCGCCCGCAGGCCGTAGACGAAAGTCATCTGGGAAGCCGCGCCATCCACCATGGAGGCGTCGATCACCTGACCTTTCCCCGATGTCTGCGCCTCCAGCAGCCCGGCCACCAGCCCCAGGGCCAGGTAGACCCCGCCGCCGCCGAAGTCCCCCACCAGGTTGAGGGGCGGCACGGGCGGCACGTCCCGTCCTCCGATCCCATGCAGGACCCCGGTCAAGGCGATATAGTTGATATCGTGGCCGGCGGCCTGCGCCAGAGGGCCGTCCTGTCCCCACCCGGTCACCCGCCCGTAGACGAGTCGGGGATTGCGGGCCAGGCAGACCTCCGGTCCCAGCCCCAACCGCTCCATGACCCCGGGCCGGAACCCCTCGATCAACCCGTGGCTGTGAGCGATCAGCTTGAGCGCCGCCTCGCGGCCGTCGGGATGTTTCAGGTCGATGGCCACCGATCGCCTGCCCCGGCACAGCAGATCGTAGCGGCGCTCCATGGGTATCCCCAAGTGGGACTCCTGCACGCGATCGATGCGCAGCACCTCGGCCCCCATGTCCGACAGCAGCATGGCCCCCATCGGCGCCGGTCCGATGCCTGCCAATTCCACGATCCTGTAACCCGACAAGACTCCCACGGGTCTGCCCTCCTGCCTATCTCCTGTCCTGGTTAACGCCGGTTACGTGCTTAACCGGGCCCCCGCCCTACCGCGCGCATCACTCAGAGGGAAAACAGCCGTTCGTCAATGAAGACGAACCACCAATGAACACGAATAGGCACGAGGACTGATGGACCTCCTTCAACGACAACTGGCGCCAAAATGCTTCGGCACTTTTGTCCCGTTGGTGTGACCCTGTCATGGGAGGAAGCCCACCCGGGAGCGCGGGCGTCCCGCCCGCACAAATCCTCCCGCAGCTTCGGCCATCTCCTCCACCGGAATCAACCGGCAGCGGCGCCCTGCCTCTGCTTCGGCCGGGCCCATGCGGTTCTCGCCGGCAGGGCGGTCGGCTGCAACATCGCAGGGAAACTGAGCGGCAACCGAAGGGACAGCATGCGGGCGGGACGCCCGCGCTCCCGGGGGTGTCGTCTCGATGGTGAGGTGGGGGGTATCCGGCGGGCGACTTCTCTGAAAGCCGGCCTGTCCCCTTTGGGAAACTCCCGTTTGCCTGCGAGCCGGGCGCCCGCCCCCCACGACGGGGCGGATCATTCGAGAGTGAAACAGGTTTTGTTTCAGACAAGTCCCGCCCCCGCCACCACGACGGTGCGCATCACTCAGAGGGAAAACAGCCGTTCGTCAATGAAGACGAACCACCAATGAACACGAATAGGCACGAGGACTGATGGACCTCCTTCAACGACAACTGGCGCCAAAATGCTTCGGCACTTTTGTCCCGTTGGTGTGACCCTGTCATGGGAGGAAGCCCCCCCGGGAGCGCGGGCGTCCCGCCCGCACAAATCCTCCCGCAGCTTCGGCCATCTCCTCCACCGGAATCAACCGGCAGCGGCGCCCTGCCTCTGCTTCGGCCGGGCCCATGCGGTTCTCGCCGGCAGGGCGGTCGGCTGCAACATCGCAGGGAAACTGAGCGGCAACCGAAGGGACAGCATGCGGGCGGGACGCCCGCGCTCCCGGGGGTGTCGTCCCGATGGTGAGGTGGGGGGTATCCGGCGGGCGACTTCTCTGAAAGCCAGCCTGTCCCCTTTGGGAAACTCCCGTTTGCCTGCGAGCCGGGCGCCCGCCCCCCGCGACTGGGCAGATCCATCGAGAAGGACTATAAATTGAACATCGATGCACAGGATGCACAGGATAATCAGGACGGGAGGCTGCTGCACGAGACGCTGACTCGGGCAATGATCGTGTGCCGATTTGAGGATGTCCGGGAATACAAGCCAGCCGTCTCCAAAAAAACTCCTGTGCATCCTGTGCATCCATGTGAATCAAAAATCTACCCATGCTTGACTATGAACCGGTTTCCAGCCACCAGGCGCAGGCGTTTGTTTCAGGCAAGTCGGGCCCCCGCCCCCCACGACGGGGCGGATCATTCAGAGGGAAAACAGCCGTTCGTCAATGAAGACGAACCACCAATGAACACGAATAGGCACGAGGACTGATGGACCTCCTTCAATGACAACTGGCGCCAAAATGCTTCGGCACTTTTGTCCCGTTGGTGTGACCCTGTCATGGGAGGAAGCCCACCCGGGAGCGCGGGCGTCCCGCCCGCACAAATCCTCCCGCAGCTTCGGCCATCTCCTCCACCGCAATCAACCGGCAGCGGCGCCCTGCCTCTGCTTCGGCCGGGCCCATGCGGTTCTCGCCGGCAGGGCGGTCGGCTGCAACATCGCAGGGAAACTGAGCGGCAACCGAAGGGACAGCATGCGGGCGGGACGCCCGCGCTCCCGGGGGTGTCGTCCCGATGGTGAGGTGGAGGGTATCCGGCGGGCGACTTCTCTGAAAGCCGGCCTGTCCCCTTTGGGAAACTCCCGTTTGCCTGCGAGCCGGGCGCCCGCCCCCCGCGACTGGGCAGATCCATCGAGAAGGACTATAAATTGAACATCGATGCACAGGATAATCAGGACGGGAGGCTGCTGCACGAGACGCTGACTCGGGCGATGATCGCGTGCGGATTTGAGGATGTCCGGGAGCACAAGCCAGCCGTCTCCGGAAAAATCCTGTGCATCCTTTGCATCCATGTGAATCAAAAATCTACCCATGCTTGACTATGAACCGGTTTCCAGCCACCAGGCGCAGGCGTTTGTTTCAGGTAAGCTTTCTCCAGCCCCTTCGTGGCCCTTCGTCGTCCTTCGTGCCCCTTCGTGGATGATCTTTATCTTTCTCCCCTCCTGGCAAATCCCGGCTCCACCTACCTGGCCAGGGGCCGCCAGCGGATGGCCTGCATCCTGGCCGGAAGATCCTTCCCTTTCCGCTCTCCCACGATGGACAGGATCATGCCCGGTTTTCCGTCAGCCAGCTCGGGCGGGAGAACGCAACTGGCGGAGTACCCGGGTTTGCTCACATGGTCGTTGATGTACCACATGCCCTTCAGCGTCTGTCCCTCTGCCGGGAAGCTTCGCCGGCGACTTTCCTCAAAGGTGAATACCCCGCCGTCGGCGTTCTCCAGGGCGGTCAACACCTCCTCCCAGTTGGGAGCCCCCACCGTGTTCAGGTAGTACAGTTCCTCTTCCCAGGTATTGCCGCCGTCCCGACTGACCTTGGCCCGCTCGCCTCCATGCAGCGCCGGCAGGCGGTGAACGTACATCAGGACGATCCGGCCGTCGGGGAGCTGGACGGCCGACCCGTGCATCTCGTCCAGCAGGTGGGTCACCGCACGGGGGTTCTTCCAGGTGATGCCACCGTCGTCGGAGTCGGCCATCAGCAGGTTCTTTTCGTAGGAGGACAGGCGGTTGCGGTGGTGATCGTAGTAGCTGGTGGCCCACTGCCAGAGCCGCCAGGAGGACTCGTTTCTGTAAAACTTTTCCCACTCACCCGGGGCTCGGGAGGGATTGTGGCGGACGACCGCCAGCAGGCGCCCCGAATCGAGCTGAATGAGGGCGGGTTCTCCTCCCGGACCAATGGGATAGCCCTCCGACCAGGTCCGGCCGCCGTCCCGGGACCGGTAGGCATAGACCGTGTGCGGAACTCCCGGGCGGGGATGGCCGATCGGCCAAACCAGCGTCCCGTCCTTCAGTTGAGTCACCGGACCTGCCTGAGAACCGGTTACCTCAATGGATCCCAACCGGGTCCAGCTCTTTCCCTCGTCTTCGGAGCGGTACATCCTCAGCCCGCCCGACTCGCGGGTGGCATTGAGAAAGGCGCCGTCGGGAAGCACCGACAGCAACGTCTTGCTGGAGTGGATAAGATCCCAATTTTGCCCCCCGTCCCTGGTGACCGCCACCACCCCGCCCTTGAGCCCGGCATAGATGGCTCCCTGCCGGGTGACCGTCAGGTTGGCTTGAGGGTCGGCAAAGAAATCCTGGTTGTCGTTCCAGGGGATCCAGACCCGCTCCGCGGGAAGCTGGTGGAGGAGTCCCCGGCGGGAAAAGCTCACGGCCTGAAGATCCCGGTGCATGACCGGATGGACCACGAAAATGTAGTCCTCCAGCCCGATCGGCGATCCCGAGCCGGAGCCGACTCGAGCCCGAAATTCTCCCACCCGCTCGAAGGGGTAGCTCAGCTTCTGCTCCCCATACCCGGCCGGCACCGGCCCCTGCAGGCGCTTTTCCAGGACGCCCCGCCCCTCCAGGGTTTGGATATTCAGCCTGAATCCCCCGCTCCAGGGCGACTCGCTGCTGTTGTAGCTGGCCAGAACCAGCTCCAGGGGCTCATCCACCAGATGGAGCATGGGCGGCTTGCGGCGTCCCGCCAGCACCGCTTCCACCGGATAACGCGTCCGGAACGCGGAAGCCCGCGGTCCCGGCTCGAGTTGAACGGCATCCACCCAGGCCTTGCCCGGACCCTTGCCGCCAACCACCAGATCGGCCACCCCCTGCGAAACCAGGTGCTCCACCACAAAGGTGAACTCGTACCGCTTCCAGTCCCGGGACACCTCCATGGCTTCACTGTGGGCGTCAGGCCCCGAAAAAGCCAGATATTGACCGGCGGAAGCCGCCGGGTCCGGGTCCCTCCAATCCAGCGGCCGGGTCCAGAAGCACAGCTTCAGCCAGGCCGATGGAACTTCGCTCCTGACATAAGCCGAGAGCGTATAGACCTGGCCGCCCCGGACCGGGACCACCGGGGAGGTCAGGTGGCCCGCAAATGCATCTCCAGCCCGCTCCAGAGCGATCCGGGCTGCATGGTTGCCCTCCACCGCCTCGGCCGCCACTCTTCGGGGGGGCCAATTCCCGGGCTGCTGGTTGGAGGCAGCCAGGTTGATGGTGAGGGCGTTGAGGATGTCTCCCCAGTTGCCGGGTTGGCGGGGCTCTTCGCCCAAGGGCAACTCGAAGCTGGCGTTGGGCAGCAGATTCCCGGCCTGGACGGCCGGTTGCGCCGAATCGGGGGCGCCATCCGGGCCCGGGATGCGACAGGCCGCCAAACCGGCCACCAGGCCGGCCAGCCCCACCATTGCTATTGTTCGCCAAGTCAGTTGCATTCCGGATCTCCTTGTTCTGCCCGCTCCACGGGCAACATCCATTTCAGCGGCCCGCTGCCTAAATCATTTCACAATGGGGTCCATCCCCTCCTCCGATCTATTCCAGGCGGGAAACCCTGTTCTTGGGCAAGAACCAACTGTAAAGCGCCGGCAGCAACAGCAGCGTCAGGATCGTCGAGCTGATCAGCCCGCCGATCACCACGGTAGCCAGCGGGCGCTGAACCTCGGCGCCGATCGAAGTCGCCAGCGCCATCGGCAGGAAGCCCATACTGGCCAACACCGAAGTCATCAGAACCGGGCGCAACCGCGTCACGGCCCCCTCAACCACCGCCTCCCGAATGGAACGGCCCTTTTCCAGCAGGGAGTTGTTGGTCGAGACCATCACCAGGCCGTCCAGCACGGCCACGCCGAACACCGCGATAAAACCGATCGAGGCCGAAACATTCAGGTTCATTCCGCGCAGCCACAGCGCCGCGATCCCGCCAACCGTGGCGAACGGAACGATGAGCAGCACCAGCAACGATTGCCTGGCTGATCGGAAGGTGAGGTACAACAGCATGAAGATCACCAGCAGGACCGCCGGCAGGACCAACATCAAGCGCTGCATGGCCCGCTGCTGATTCTCGAACTGGCCGCCCCAGGTGATGTAATAGCCTGACGGCAGATCCACAGCCGCTTGAATGCGGCCTTGGGCTTCGGCAACGAAACTGCCCACGTCGCGCCCGCGGACATTGCACTGCACCACGATACGGCGCTGGCTGTCTTCGCGATGGACGACCTCCGGCCCGCTGGAGCGGCGAATCTCGGCCACACGGCCCAGTGGGACCTGCTCGCCCGCCGGCGCCGCCAGCAGAATGCCGCCGAGCGCCTCGCGGTCCCTGCGATAAGACTCGGGCAATCGCACGGCGATCTGAAACCGGCGGCGGCCATCGATGACTTCTGTCACCGGCTTGCCCCCCACCGCCGCCTGCACCAGGTCACGCACGTCGGACACATTGAGGCCATAACGTGCCAGTTCCTCTCGGTCCACCACAACCTGCCACTCGGCCGCGCCGGAAAAGACCTGTTTCTGCACATCGGCGGCGCCGCGCACCTTCCCCAGCACCCGCAGCACCTGGTCAGCCGAACGGTCGAGTATTTGCTCGTCGGGGCCGAAGATTTTGACCGCGACGTCGGCCTGCACGCCGGAAATGGTCTCGTCCAGGCGCATCGCCATCGGCTGGGTAAAGTTGTAGACGACTCCGGGAATCTTCGACAGTTCCGCCGCCATGGCTTGGGTCAGCCCTTCCTTGGTGTCGGCCGTGCTCCATTGCTCAGGCGGCTTCAGGTTCACGAACCCGTCGCTTTCGTAGATCCCCATCGCCTCGGTGGCCAGGTCGGGCCGGCCCAGCGTGCTGACCACGCCCGTCACCTCGGGAAACTTCAGCAACCTCCTTTCGACTTCGAGCCCGATGTCCACCGATTTGGACAGCGAGATGCTGGGAAGCCGAAGCACCTGAACCAGCACGGACCCCTCGTCGAGACGCGGCATGAATTCGGTGCCGATGAAGCGCAGCGAACCCAGGGCGGCGGCGATGAGCAGCGAGCCCGCGGTGACCACAAGCACCCGGTGATCCAGCGCCTGGTTCACGATTCGCCCGTAGACCTGCCGCGCGCGGTCCATATAAGGCTCCCTGGCTTTTTTAGTGCCGTGTCCCAGCAACAGGCGGGAAGCCGCCGGCACCGCCACCAGGGTCAGCACCAGCGACCCCAGCAGCGCCGCGCACACGGTAACGGCCATGGGACGATACATGCGGCCTTCGAGCCCCTGCAAACTCAGGATCGGAACGTAAACGGCGATGATGATGCCGATGCCCATCAGGATCGGCCGGGAAACCTGGTGCGCCGCTGAGCGCACCAGGCCCAGACTCTCCTCCCGGGTCAGCGGCAGGTGGTGGTTTGGACGCGCACGCAGGCGCCACACGTAGTTTTCGATCATGATCACCGCGCCATTGACGATCACGCCGAAGTCGATCGCTCCCAGGCTCATCAGATTGGCGGTGATGCCGAACCACCGCATTCCCAGGAACGCGACCAGCATGGACAGCGGAATCACCGCCGCGACGATCAGCGCCGCGCGAAGGTTGCCCAGAAACAGGAACAGAATCGCCACCACCAGCGCTCCGCCCTGCAGCAGGTTGTAGCGAACCGTGCGGATCGTCCCGTCGATAACCACCGACTGGTCGTAGAACGGAACGATGCTCACGCCCTGGGGAAGGGAACGGCGAATCCCGTCGAGCGCCTGTTTGACGCGCTCGATGACCGTCTTGCTGTTCTGGCCTCTGAGCATGATCACCATGCCCGAGACGGTCTCCCCCTTGCCGTCACGCGTGACCGCCCCTTGCCGCGGCATTTGCCCGATCTTGACCTCAGCCACGTCACGCAGATAGACCGCGGTTCCTTGGTGGGCCGCCAGGACGATCGCCTCCAAGTCCCGTTCGCTCCCTATGCGGCCCAGGCCGCGCACGGTGTACTGCTCGGAGGCGTGCTCGACGAATCCGCCGCCAAAGTTGTCGTTGTTCTCCCGGACGCGCTCGAACACGTCACGCAGACTCAGCCCGCGAGCGTGCAGGCGGTAAGGATCCACCTCGATCTCGTACTGCCGCGTGTGGCCGCCCCAGGTGTTGATGTCGGCCACGCCCGCCACGGCCTGCAGTTGGTATTTGATCTCCCAGTCGTGGAGCGTCTTCAGCTCCATGGTGCTGTAGCCTTCCCCTTCGAGCGTGTACCGATACACCTCGCCGAAGGCCGTCGCCACCGGCCCCAGGGCCGGCTCCAGGCCGGCCGGAATCCGGCCGCGGGCTTCGTTCAGCCGCTCGTTGACGAGCTGCCGCGCGAAATAATTGTCCACGCTGTCGGCAAAAACGATGGTGACCATCGAAAGGCCCAACTTGGAAATCGAGCGTACTTCCTCGGTGTAGGGAAGGCCCATCATCGACGACTCGATGGGGAAGGTCACCAGTTGCTCGACCTCCACCGGCGCCATTCCCGGCGCTTCGGTGATGACCGTGACCTGGTTGTTGGTCAGGTCCGGAAAAGCATCGATGGGAGTCTGGAAAAGAGCGGTGAGGCCGGCCGCGACCAGCACCACCAGGCCGAACAGGACAACCCAGGGGTGATCGAGGTGGTAGTCGATGATGCGCTTGAGCATGTTGCAGATACCAATGGGGTCCGCGAACCAACCGGGGCGGTTGCTACTCTTCGATCATTTGGGCTTTTAGCAGCTCGGACTTGAGGCGGAAGGCGCCGGCGACCACCACCTTCTCGCCCGCCTGCAGCCCGCTCACGATTTCGACAACGGAACCGGAGTGCCGGCCGACCCGGACCCGGCGTGCTCGAAAGGAATACTCTCCCTCCGACACGAACAGGACCTCTTCCCCATCCATATTTTGCAGCGCCTCAAGCGGCGCCACCACCGCTTCCCTGCTGCCGCCGGTGTGTATGATGAGCGTCGCGAACATCTCTGTCTTGAGCTGCCGGCCGGGGTTTTTCAACTCGCAGCGCACCTCAACGGTTCGCGTCTCCGGATCGAGTGCGTCGCCGATGTAGGTGATGCGAGCCGGAAAGGTCTTGTCAGGGTAAGCCCGCACCGATACTTCCACGGTCAGCCCGCTCCGCAGCAACGAGAGATGCTGCTCGGGGACCTGAGCTATGACCCACAGGCTCCGCAAGTCGCTGATGACGTAGAGCGAATCCGACGGTGTCACCACGGCGCCCGTACTGACCGTTCGCTCGATAATGGTGCCTGCAACCGGAGAGCGCACCTCGATCAAGTGCGCCTCTTCATGCGCACGCTGGCCCTCGACGGCGTGCTCGTCGGCCGCTTCCGGTAGTTGCTCGGGGGTAAGTCCCAAGTAGCGCAGGTGGTTATCGGCACGCTCCACTCCGGCCCTGGCGATTTTGAGCAGCGTCTCAGCGCCGCGAAACTTGGCTTCGGCCTCCTGCTCCTTCTGCAGCGAGCCGGCTTTCAACTCAAAAAGGCGGGAAGCCCGCTTGTAAAATTTCTCGGCGAACTGCAGTTCCGTCTGCCGTCGTTCCAGCTCGGCCTTGGCTTCCCAGTAGGAGGCTTCGGCGTCATGGATCTCGTGGCTGTGGAGGCGCGCCAGCACCTGTCCTTTTTCGACGTCGCTACCCACCGACTCGCAACAGCCGACAACGATGCCTTCGGTAAACGAGCCCACCCGGGCGGTGGCGTTCTGGTTGACCGTGACCCGCCCCGATACCCGCAGATCCTCTTCGAGTTTTCTGATTTCCACCTCACCGAGCGTGATCCTGGCAATTCGCATCGCCTCCTGGTCGAGACGTATCAAGTCCGGGTCGGAAGCAGCATCAGGTTCGGCCTGCTCCGTTTCAGCCGCCGGTTGGGAGCATCCACCCAACGTCATCATCAGAATCGCCGACACCGCTGCCAGGGATACTCGCCGGATTGCAGGTTCCAAGGTTTGCATCGTCACCAACCTCTACCGAAACATTGTCACTCGACCGTCGCTCCAAAACGCGCCACCGCTGTTTGGGTCCCCACCGAGGATAGCGGCAGATTGGATGTTCCCGAGGCGGTCTCCAGGTCCACCCAACTCAATTGGTAGTCGAGCACCGACCGCGAGTAGAACAAAGAGATCTCGTTCTGGGCCCGCTGGGCATCCAGCACCTCCAGCAGTTCGACCCCACCTTCCTGGTAGGCGGCCTGCGCGATCCGAGAGGTTTCCCGCGCGCGATCGAGCATGCCGGTCTCCATCGAGCGCAATATTTCCTGGCGCCGCCTCACCGTCTCAAGCGCTGCGGCCACCTTCGCTCCAATGCGCGCTTCCTCCGCCCGCAGGGCCGCTTCCCAGCGGCGGACCTCGGCCAAGGCCTCCTCGATCCTACCCGTGTTCTTGTTGCGAACCGGCAACGAGATCGAAAATCCGCCAATGAGAGTATGAAACGCGTTGTTCCGCTTGTAACCAAGATAAGGCGTCACGTCGGGCCGCGCCAGCGACCGTTGCAAGGCTACGTTTGCGCGGGCGCGCTCCACATGGGCCCGGCCGATCAGGATCTCCGGTCGATGGACCAATGCTGTCTCCACCGTCTGCCGAGTGGCCCGGGCGGCGTCCCAGCTCAGGTTGACTGGCCGCGCCTCCGGCTGACGCACCTCGAAGTCGGTGTTCAACTCCGGGATCCCCATCGCCTCCAGCAAGGCAATCTTGCCGCGGCCAACCTCCATCTCGGCGCCGGAGACGGCCAGTGCGGCCCGCCCGACTTCGACCCGGACTTTGATCAGGTTCACCTCAGCCATGGCGCCCTGCCTCACTTGCACCTCGTGGTAGTTCTCCAGGCGTTGCAGGGTTTCGCGGCTGCGCGCCAGCATCTCTACGTCGCTCACGGCGGCCAGGGCTTCCCAATACGCCTTCTTGACGCTCTGGCGAATTCTCCAGGCAAGCAGTTGGCGTTGGTGCTCCGCGATGCGTTCATCGGCCTCGGCAAGCTCGACCCGCCGCGTCCTCTTGCCCGCGGTTTCGATCGGGAGGCCCACCCAGGCGAACACATCCAGGTTGCGGGAGGCCGAAAAGCCCGGGGTGCCGTAGAAACGCCAGTTCTCCGTCTGTAAAGAGAACACCGGGTTCGGCAACAACCCGGCTTGCCGCGTCGAGCCGGCGCGAGCTTCGATGGCTGCCCGGGCGGCGTCCAGGCCGCCGTGGCGCGAGAGTGCGATCTCGACGGCCTGGTCGAGATCGAGAGTCTTGGGGAGGTGCTGAGCCCGCAGTCCGAGCGTCAGACCTGCCCACACGAGCAGTGTACCGGCTACAAGCATTTTCACGTTCATCACCGTTTCCGTTCTGTTGATTGGCGTAGCCCTTTGGGTCTGCGAGTTCCGGCGCGGTGGGCGGTCGACATCGTCAGCGCGAGGGGACATTGTGGGCTGCCAACGAAGAAAGAGTTGGAGCAGATGCTGATAGGATCAGTCTAGCATCGATCATCCCACCAGCCCGCATTTCTCACCGGGGGGCGTGAGAATGGGGGGCTAGCGATAGTCCACCTGCAGTTCCAGCTTCTCGACGAACAGGGGCGCTCCGGCATTGGGCGATCGACCGGTCACCCGCAGTCCCACCAGATTGGTTCCCAAGGCGAAAATATTGGGATCCAATCCTCGGAACACCAGCCATCCGTCCTCCACAACCGGTTCCTCCAGCAGCAGGTTGTTGATCCTCACATCAATCCGTTTCCAGATGCCTTCCAGCGGTGAGCTGTTATAGAGGTGATTGATGTCCTTGAAGAGGGCAATCAGGGCTCTTGGGATTCGGTTCGGCCCCGGAGGGTCGGGTATTACCGAGGTGTTCAGTTTCTCAATGTAGGGTCCGGCCGCAGCGTCGTGGAGAATGAGCCGAAGACTGATGTCCCGGATGTTTCGGGACTCCCGCCCCAGTGGATCGGCCACCCACAGTCTCAAGTGGGTATCGGCCTTTCCCCGGTCGTCCAGCCTGGCCGGCAGTTGGGCCAAACTGTTTGTATTCAGAAAGAAACGAGGGGTTTCCCATCCGACGGTCCCCGGCGCGCCGCTCCCTCCGCCGCCGCGGCGCTGCACCACGAAGGTCTTGTCCTTGCGCCGCAGCGTCTTCGGTTCACCAATCTCCCGGTAGAGGCGGCGGTGCACCGGGGCCATTTTGGAATCGTGCAGCAGTGCGCCGATGCGGGCCGCGTCCTCCGGCATGGCATAGGTCCAGTTGAAGCAGTAGACGCCGTCGACCCCCTGTTGCCACCAGTTGGCGAAGAGGCCGCGCAACACCTCCATGGGAGGCCAGTCGTAGCCGTCGGAGGTATGGTGCTCGTCCGAGCCCCCCAGCAGCTTGATGGGAGTCCCGGCCGTGATCCGGCGATAGCCCGCCACGTCTCCCTCGTAGGAGCGGCAGCCCAGCACAATGATGTCGAGCAACTGCCGGCTGGCCCAGGTCTCGATATCGATGCCGTCGATGCGGCAGCCCTCGATGCTGGCTGGCAGCCGGGCAGCCAGCAAAATGGGGCGGCCCCGTTGCTCGGCCGCTTGCAGGGTCATGCGCCGGACCTCACTCATGAAGTCCGTGAGATGGTGGCGGTACTTCCACTGTTGGCCCAGCGGCAGCGTAATCGGACCCCGGGCAAAATCGATCTCGATCCCGTCGAAATCGTAGTTTTGGGCCACCTCGCGAAGAACGCTCAACTTGTAGTCGCGGACCTGGGGGATGCGAAAGTCCCAGAAAATCTTGCGGTCCGGGGCCCAGGGCGCGGCCAGCAGCCACTCCGGATGCCGTTGCTTCATGGGAATCTCGCGAGTGACCACCAGATCGTTGTCCGAGCCGTTGACCCGGTAGGAGTAGAAGGCCTCCAGACCCCGCTCCTTGGTCGCCTCCAGGAAGATTTGCATGATGTCGACGCCCTCCTCCACCCACTTCCGGTAGCCGTCCTGATCGTAGAGGGGCATCACCTTGCTGGGATAGGGCGCCTGGTGACCTTCGCCCCAGTTCCACCAGATGCTGTCGATCTGGCTCTCCGGATCATCGGCAAAGGTGAAGCTGAGCTTCACCAGGTCCCGGGGAGGGATCTTGGCGAACTTGAGGTCCCCGTGAATGGCATCGAAATTGACCACCACCCGCCGGCGGCGCTGGATCTTGGACAGGTGTTGGGAGGACAGGACAAAACGTTCGTCGTCATCAGCCGCGGCTACTTCGGTTGACCACGGAGTCGCCACACAAAAACAGGCCGCCAATACAACCGCGGCGGCGGCGCCTTTCGGTCTCAAACTGTTGTATCCGTCCATGTGAAGGGCTCCGAGGGGTGGTTGTTTGGCCGGCCGAGATGCGGCAAGAACCGCCGGGCGGCCAATGGAGATGAATTAGGCAGCTCTTGGCGGTGCAGCAGGGCTAGTCGCCGCTGTGCCTCAGACCGACACGCATGTAGGGGGAATAGAACCACGAATTCACACCAATGGACTCAAATGATGTCATAGAACCAGTCTCTCCCCTTCAAACGTTGGACGCTTGAAATTTGTGTTCATTCGTGTCCATTTGTGGTTCGCTGCTCATCTCCGTGCGGCCTGGACGGTTCGCGCTGAGCGGTGGAAATCCGCTTGCCGCCTGTACTTGATCCTTCTGCGAAACTTGACTCATTTGTCAATGTTGTCGTCGCTCAAGGAGTCTAGCCCGCATTTCTCACCAAGGGCAGGACGCATCGGTTCTCGGAATCATTTAACATACTCTTAAAAAATAAGTTAACGAGATTCACGGGGCAGAAACGATGCGCACACAGTGTAACAGTAAACTGCTGGAGTTTGAGGGCCACGGCCGCCTCTTGGTGGCGAAGAAACTCATTTTCTTTATGGTTTTTCTTCGTGTCCCTTCGTGTTCCTTCGTGCCCCTTCGTGGATATCTTTTTTCGTGCCCCTTCGTGGATTGAGAGCTGACGTTTCCTACCATTGGTGAGCAATGCAGGGCTAGTCGCCCGATGGGGGGGAACCGCCCTGCCGTGTGAACCCGTGTTTCTCCAGGAACGCGCGGGTGGAGACATGAATCCTGAGGAGCTCCGACCGGCTGAAGCCCCCGTGCTTCCCGCCCGGAATGGTCACCAGCTCGTTGGGGACTCCGGATTCAGTCAATGCCCGGTGCAAACGTACGGCGTGCTCGTAGGGCACCGCGGAATCGTCATCCCCGTGGATGGTCAGCACCGGCGGCAGTCCCGGCCGGACGTAGGTCAGAGGCGATACCCGCTTGGCAATTTCGTGGCGGTTGCTCTGGCTGCCCAACCAGGTCACGGCGTAGGCCTTCATGTTCTCGCCTTCCAGCAGGTCATTGACATCGGTAATCCCGAACCAGTTCACGATGGCGGCCACTTTGAGGTCGTCCGTACCCAGACAGCGCCGGTCGAGACTCGAGGACGCCGGAAGCATCCCGCTGATCAGGGCAAGATGGCCGCCCGCCGACCTGCCCGTGAGCACGATCTTGTCGGTGTCGAAGTTGTATTCGTCGGCGTTTTCGATGACCCAGCGCAAGGCACAGCGGCAATCCTCGACGGCAGCCGGAGCCAGCGACACTCTGGCCAGCCGGTATCCCACGTTGACCACGGCCCAGCCCATCTCCAGGAAGGGCAGGAAATGCAGCGGGCGCACATTCTTGTTGCCCGCGACCCAGCCTCCGCCATGAAAATAGACCACCGTGGGCGCCGGCGAAGCCGCCTGCCGCGGCCGGTAGACATCCAGCTTGGCCTCCCAGTTGTTGGCCACCAGGTAGGTGACGTCGGCCTTGACGCTGTAACGACTGAACAGGGTGGCCGCCCAGGCTTCCGTAGCCGGGACCTTTTCCCCGCCCCAGGCCTGCGGAGCGACCGTCAACAAAACCACCAGCGCCAACACACTCTTCAACAGATTGGACCTCGGCATCTTTCTAACCTCCTCGCAGGGCTACCCCGGATTTCTCGCCAAGGGCAGGACGCATCGGTTCTTGGAATCTGTTAACATATTCTTAAAAAAGAAGTTAATGAGATTCTTGGAGCAGACACGATGCGCACACAGTGTAACAGTATACCGCTGGAGTTAGAGGGCCATTGTTCCCGCCGCCGCGACTGAGTGGCGAAGAAACCCATTTTTCCAATAGTTTTTCTTCGTGGCCCTTCGTGGATATCTTTTTTCTTTCCCTGCCCCTTCATGATCAGGAAGGCAGGTTCCAGATGCGGGCTGCATTCAGACCCAGGATCTTCTCCAGATCGTCCGGGTTGAAAAAAGTCATCTCCTCCCTGACCAGGGCCAGCTCTTGGGCCAGGCTGGGCCGTTCGTAGGCGGCCCGAGCGGCTCCGGGGTAACCCGTCCCCCACAGCAGCTTGTCTGCTCCGAACTCCTCGTAGACCCTCCGCACCCAGGACAGGGCCTCGCGGAACGGATATTTCGCCCCGGAAACCGAGGTGAGCTCGGAGACCTTGACCCAGACGTTGGGGTACTTGGAGAAGGCCAGCAGTTTCTTGAACTCCGGGGTGGGATCTTCAAGCGTCAGATCGATCTGGGAAAGATGATCGATGCAGACCTTCACCTCCGGATGGCGGCGGACCATCTCTTCCAGCTTGGGGAGCTGTTGGGTGGCGATAAAAAAGTTGAAGACCGCGCCCAGTTGCCTGGCCCTCTTCCAGAGCTTGTCGCTGTGGGGATGGTTGAGCCAACCATCCCCACCCTTGCTGCCGTCGAGGTAGTAGATGGGGCTGAACCGCATTCCCGACAAGCCATGCTCCTTGACCCAATATTCGAGCCGGTCGGCTACGTTGGGATCGGTGGGATCGATGAGCCCATGTCCCCGGAAGCGGTCCGGGTGGGCCCTGAGGCTGTCTACCAGGTAGGCGTTGTCCCAGCCGTGGTAGATCACCTGCACCAGGATGCTGTGAGCTACGCCGTTGCGGTCCATGTCCTCCAGGAGCATCTCGGTGGTGGCTTCGGCGGGAACGTCGGCATATTCAAAGCCGGGAATGTAGGGATGCGGGAAGGGATAGCGAGCGGGGTCGTTGGCCCAGACGTGCATGTGGGTGTCGACAACCGGCCGCCGTGCGGGGGCCGGCGGCTCCTCCCCGGGACCGCACCCGGGAGCCAACATCGCGCCGGCCCAACCCAGCGCTGCCGCATAGCGCCCGGTGGATTCCAGAAACTCCCGCCTGTTGACGGGGTACCTCACGTCGTCGCTTCCCATATCCTCTCCCTGACCGGACCGAACGGGAAAGACCCGGACGGCTTCGACCCGGCTACCGGCCGACTCCGTCCGGCCCGGCCGCGGCCACCTGCCGGCGCGGCAGATAATCGACCCGCACCTCGACTTTCTCCACGGTCATGGCCGGGTCGCCGGCCTTGCGGCCCTTCACCAGAATGCCAACCAGGTTCTCCCCCACGGCAAACAGATCGGGGTCGGGACGGTAGACCACCCAACCTCCATCCACCAGGCCCCCGTCCAGGAGCGCCCCGTTCACCCGCACTTCCAAGCGGGCTTCGATCCCCCGCCTGGCAGGCGAGGTGTACAACTGGGGGTTGTTCCAGAAAGGATTGATGGACGCCCTGTCGATGGTCTGTTCAGCGGGCAACCCACGGGTCGCCGGGTCCGACAGCAGCAGCGCCAGGGTCAGATTCCCGATCTGCGCGGCATGGTCGGAGAGGGAGTCTCCAACCCGCAGTCGGACCAGGGTGTCCACCCGCTCCGAATCGTCCAGGGCTGCCGGCAACTGGGCCAGCATGTTGGTGTTCTGGTAAGCAGAGCGGGGCGTATGCCACTTGTGCACATCGGGTCCCCCGGAGCCGCCCCCGCCCCTGCGTTGGACCACGAAGGTCTTGTCCAGGTATCGAAGAGTTTCGGGGCTGCCCAGTTCCTTGTAAGCCTGCTGGTACACCTGGATTCGATCGGAGTCGTCGAAATAGGCCTGGTGGACGAACATCCCGGTCTTTTCCCTGACCTCCGGGGAGGCGGTGCCCCAATTGAAGACCTGCAGGGTATCGATGCCCTGCTGCCACCAGTTGGCCGCCACACCCCGCATGACCTCAATGGGCGGCCAGGAGTAGCCGTCGGTGCAGTGATGGTCGTCCAGAGTGGCATAAATCTTGATCGGCTTGTTCCCAACCAGATGACGGAAACGCTCGATCTCGAGCTCATAGGACCGCACTCCCAGGACCAGGATGTCCACCAGGTTGTCTCGAACCCAGGTCGCCACGTCCAGACCGTCGAAATGGCAGCCAACCAGAGTGTCCGGGATCCTGGCCGCCACCAGGAAAGGACGGCCGCGCCGCTGCTCCACCTTCAGGGTCACGGCCCTGAGGTCGCGGAGGAACTGGCTCACCGCTCGACGGTTGGCCCACATCCGTCCGGCAGGCAGGTTGTTCGGTCCGCGGGCGAAGTCCACCTCCAGGCCGTCGAAGTCGTAATCCTCGGCCAATTCCCGCAGGACGCTCAGCTTGCGGGCTCGCGCCTCCGGAACGGCAAAATTCCACTTGGCATTGCCCCATTCATCCTTCACCACCCAGTCGGGGTGCGCCTGGGCAAAGTCCCGGCCGAACTCGTTGTGACTGGTGCCGTCGCTGATCCGGTAGGAATAGAAGCACTCGATCCCCCGCTTCTTGGTCTCCTCCAGGTACACCTTGGCGATATTGATTCCTTCATCGGCCCACCGATAGATGGTCTCGACGTTGCCGCCCATGTAGTGGCCCTTGGCCAGGGGGCTGTCCCGGGCGGTCATGGGCCGGGCCTTCATGGGAAACAACTTGTCCAGGCACCACCATTGCCCGTCAATCTGGCTGCCGGGCTCATCGGTGAACCCCAGCTCGTAGGTCATCAGATCGTCGATGCCGACCTTGCGCTGGATGGCCGCCAGCAGGCCGTCAGCCGGATGGTTGACCACGATTCTCCGCTTGGCGTTGACCGCGGCAATGTGTTCGGGAGAAAGGCGGAATTCCCGATCCGCCGCTTTCAACCCCTGGACAGGGACCACAGCCAAGGCCGCAAGCACCCCGGCCAAAGTCAATGCACACAGGGCTCGGTGGCCTTTGGCTACCGGGCGGCGCCGGTCTCCGGCAGCATCAGTCCGTTTCTCGATCATGGCAATGAACCTCCGATTCACCAACAAGTCACAAATAACTCCCACCCTTCTCGGGGATCTATCCCAACCCCTCTCGCGCTCCTATAAGATCGTACGCATCAACGATCCAAGCGACCGCGTCCTGGCCGTCAAGGACCGCGTACTGACCAATTCGACGTCGGCGGGCCAAGCGCCGGAAGCAACTATCCCCGAAACAATTCTCCGAAAGTCCTCAAGCGCGCTGCCACCGTCTCACCTGCCATCCAATGAGTCATCCACATAGGAATACCGGTTTCTCAGGATTTCGAGCAGCTTCTCGCTCACCTGCTTCGTAAGCCGCTTTAAGCCGAACGAGGCGAGCACAGCCTTTAGATGGGTCTCGGAGCCAGGTTCGATTTCCTCTCCGTGGTCCTTGAGCAGTTGGCAGGCAACAAGTTGCATCTCGCTGGGTGGAATCTCTTCAAACTTGCGGGGACCTCTCTCCCGAACTATGATTGGCCGAGCGCCAGACGGCCTCACAATCGAGGTAACCAATTCACCCGTGCGCCACTCATCCTCTTTGACTACAAGGCCCCTTCGGATGGCACGTTGGAGTGCCTTGTTCATCAGTTTTTTAAGCTCACCACCCATTCTGCGAATACCGCGTCCTCGAAGATAAACATCGTACGCACGCTTGGCGAGGATGGGCCCTTCTCGCTCAATAATTCGACACAGCCCACCCGATACCTGAAGCAGATTGGCGCTACGCGGGTCTGGGCCAGCTTGACCCTCAAACGAAGGATATGGAGCAAGGGGGGCTCGTGGCTGTTCTTTGTCCGCCTCCGGCTTGGCTTCGGTCACCGTCGAGTCTTTATTGACAGGTTGGTCGTCAAATCTTTCGGTGGGCTTTGCCTGTCCCCTCCCGCTGGATCCTGAGCCCTTGGAGCTAGTGTCGTTTTCCAAGAGCTCTTGCTCGCCCTGTTTCTGGCGAGTTTTTCGCCTTTCGTGTGCTTCCTGAAACGGTTCCGGTAATTGTCTCCGCCGAGATTCCTCAAGGAATTCTCGGAGGGCAGCGTCTAATTTTGTGACCGCCCCTTCCTTGTTGGTCCACCAATCCGATGACCAGACACGAAAGATCTTCCAGCCGCGATTTTCCAGCACTGCCTGACGGATTTTATCTCGCTCTCTGGCAAAGGCGGAGCTATGGTACATGGCTCCATCGCACTCGATGCCAGCAAGGTAACGTCCGGGGGTATTCGGGTGCACAATTCCCAAGTCGATTCGATAGCTTGATACCCCGACTTGCGGATGGACTTGCCAGTTTCTCATTCTCAGTTCTTGAGCAACAGCGGCCTCAAACGGCGACTCGAAGTCGCCTGGAAAACCCGACGGAATAGCGAACCGTCCACTCTCGGCATATACAAGGAAGTCCTTCAAGTCGGCAACTGCCCGTGAATTCGTGCGAGATAGATCCAGTTGGTCCGAACGCAACGTGGAGAAGACTACCATCTCTCGTCGGGCCCGGGTGATAGCTACATTCAGCCGCCGTTCACCTCCCTGTCGGTTGAGTGGACCGAAGTTCATCGTGACATGCCCGGTCCGGTCCGGTCCGTAGGTAACGCTGAACAGAATAGTGTCACGCTCGTCACCTTGTACTGTCTCGAGGTTCTTGACAAACACGGGTTCAGGTACGCGTTCTTGGGAGAACGCCCATTCTATCTCGGGGTACTTTGCGCGAGCATTATCCAGAAGGTCTTCGATCAGGGTTTGTTGTTCGGAGTTAAATGTAACAACGCCAATCGAACGCTTACGGACCTGTTCATCCTCATGTCTCAAGCGGTAGACGATATCGTCCACAATTGCCTTCGCTTCCCCCTCGTTATGACGAGCACCGCCGCGGGCATAAAACCCCTCGATTTGGCGGAGGCTCAGCGCTCGGTCACCTATATCTGGAGCGGGAAACGTTATTAGGCTGTTGCCGTAGTAACGATCATTGGGAAACGCGATCAAGCTTTCATGGAGCGACCGATAGTGGAGATTCAAAGTTCTGTCAGGAATGCCGGCGCCGAGCATCTCGTCCAGAATACTTTCCAGATCCCCTTCCGTGTCGATTTCACCGTCCGGGTCGTCGTCGGAACGTGCAAAAAAGTTGGTCGGGGGCATCTGCTTGGGATCGCCTGCAACGATGACTTGCTTTGCGCGGGCGATCGAGCCTACGGCGTCCCAAACCGTGATCTGAGATGCTTCGTCAAAAATGACGACATCAAACAGCGCTTGCTCGGCAGGCAAGTATTGAGCCACCGAAAGCGGAGACATCATGAAACACGGGGTTAGGGACGTCAGGACGTCAGGGGCTTCGTCAAGCAGCTTGCGAACCGGCTTGTGCCGTCTCTGCTTCTGCAACTCGCGTCTCAATATGCCCCATTGCGAGTTTCTCTTGATGTCGTCCTGATCCGGTAGCGCGCCCGACAGCTTCGAAGCGACATGCTCGGCAGTAAGTTTCTGGAATTCATCATCCATTCGGCGGAACTTTTCTATAGCTGCTTCGTGCTCTGGAACGGAGAAGGTGCGAAGCACCTCGTCTTCCTCGATAACTACCCCTGACCACCACGTGCAGTAGGCTGCCTCAAAGGTCTTCTCTATCCCATCCGGTGAAACTCGTCCCTGTTCCACGGCTTCGACGAGCGGCAGAAGGTCGGCATCAATTGCCTCGGCCCTGCGCTTTCGCCAAGCGCACCAATCACGGAGCTCGCTGTGACGAGTCCGGATGGTGTCGGCCGCCTGCTGCACATCCGGCAGCGCATGATCAGTGGCAGCAAATACTTTTCGTACGGAATTACCCGCGACCTCTTCGAACTCGCTGCTTGCTTTGATCAGCTTTTCGAGCGCGTCCATAAAGGTGATCGCAGGACCTCCCACGCTTTCACCTGGGTCAAGAAGATCGTTTCCATCGTGAAGTAAAGTCCGAAGTCTGCGGCGAATCTCGACCAGCGTCTGTGGACTGTCTGCCAGTTTACTGGCAGCAGTGCGAGCACGTTCGCCAAGCTGAAGTAGAGATTCTGCGGTCGCCGGTTCAGTCGTGTGCCCGGACCACTCGTTTAAGTCGGATAGTCGTTTATTCAGACGGTCGATGGCCTCGCCCTCCTGACGCAGCCTTGCCAGCAACGGTGCGTCATTCTCAGGATTCGGGTTCCCCCGACAGCCGTATGCGCCCATCTCTTTAATGATTCGGCGCTTCGCAAAAAAGCACTTCGGCCACCACGTAGTCTCAGCCTCCGCCCAAATTTGCCTCAGGTCTTGTCCGTTGATGGCGCGCCAAGCAAACGGTTCGTATTCGCAACTTAGCAATCCCTGTGCGTTCGCATACGCTTTTAGCCGTCTGGAGGCTTCATGCAAGGCTTCGACTCGATCCTGGCCATTTGGGCCTAATGCAAAAGCCGTGGGTTTCCGGTAGGAATCAAGCAAGAGCCTCCCGAGTTCTCCAAATGCCTCGAGCCGTGTCATCGAGTGATCAGGCAAGTTGATTCCTGTTGCTTTGCAAAGGGCGTCACGGGCGGCATCCGCCTTGCCGGCTGCGGCAGACAATGCACCCGCTCGTTTGTATACCAAGGATTGCCACATTGGAGTCCACTCTCTCTTTTCGATGAGGTGGAACGGGCTTCCAGAGAAATCACCAATGGCCTTGGCTTGAATGGAGAGCTTCTCCACAGCTTCACGAGTCCGCCTGAGAGCTGACTCGTCATGATGAGCAGCGGTCGGCCAGGACAATGCGACTTGGCTCGCACGTTCCATGTCCCGAACTCTCACACCTATCGCATAGTGAGCCGTCATACCGTTGCTGCGTTTCTGGTGCAAATGGTCGACCAAGCCGTTCAGACGGTCACGAAACCCGAGAAATTCTTCGGCTCGTTGCTTCCATTTTGCTTTCGATTGGAGATCCGCACGCTTCCATGCCGTTCCCAACTGTTTAAGAACATCCGCTTTACGTGCCTTGTTGGAGTGCAACTCAAGGCAGAAACGGCCAAGACCGATTTTCTTCAATCGGTCGAAGACTACGTTAAGCGCAGCTGTTTTTTCAGATAGGAAAAGGACGGTCTTACCTGTACCCAGCAGGTGTGCGATGAGATTTGCGATGGTCTGGCTCTTGCCAGTACCCGGCGGACCGATGATCACGAAGTCCTTACCCCGGTCAGCTGTGGCGATTGCAGACATCTGCGATGAGTCCGCCGATAGCGGAGTTAGAAGGTCGGACGGTTTGTAGTCACGGTCGAGATGACGTGGATTGACGAATCCCTCTTTCGAACCGTACCGATCGTTAGGCGTATCCAGCAGATGGCGAACGACAGCATTCTCTCGCAATGCGTCTGTCCGGTCGACAAGGTCCTTCCACATGAGATATTTAGCGAATGAAAAGTGGCCCAGCACCACGTCTTCGACTACCTCGAATCCGGGTGCTTCCTTAACTGCAAGTCGAACTCTGTTCCAAACTGCTGGGACATCTATTCCACTTTCGTCTTCGGGCAGAGCTTCATCCAGCCTCGGAATTTCAATTCGGAAATCCCTGCGGAGCATCTCAAGCAGCGTTGTGTTGAAGCGTGGTTCGTCGTCGTGGCCTACGATTTTGAATCCGCTTCGGACGGAGGTCCTTTCCAGACTGACGGGTAATAGGATCAAAGGAGCGCGAAACCTGCGATCATCCCTATCACCCCGTTTCCAAAGTAGGAATCCAAAGGCGAGGTAGAGCGTGTTCGACCCACCCTCTTGCAAAGCCGTTCGCGCTTTCCGATATATCTCAACCGCTCGATGCAGCAGCTGATCTTGGGTGAGGTCGACGAGAACGCGGTGGCGTTCAAGCTCGTCGCGTGCATACTCCTGCGTAATGAGTTCACCCTCTCTCTGTAGATGAATTTCTTCATCCTGTTCTTGGGAAGACAGTGTGGGAGCGGCAGCGATTCGAATGCGCCTGCCTGCAGCGAGTTTGTCTTCCAGCCGATTAGGCTCCGGGCAGATGATTTGCAGACTGCCCTTTGTTGCGCGATGATTCAGCAACGGATTACGCAAAGTAAGATCGAGAAGCTTCCGTTGCCAGCGTTCCAAGCGACTCTTTGGAGAATTAGCTCTCTCATCCTCAGGATCGGCAAAGTTGAAGTCGGGAAGGTCTGGTGACAGTTCCAGCGGCTGCACCGTCGTGACGATCTGACTCTCGCCGTCGTGCGCCGGCTTTCCGGATTTGAGGCTGAGTGGCGTGATGCGATGGGACCGCGCCCGCCGGATATCGACCGCCGCCATAAACGTATTGTCGAGCCCGTCACGAATACAGTCTTTAGCCGCGGCGAGAGCATTTGAGAAGATCCGAGCGGGATGAGAGGTCACATACGTGGTCTCAATGAGTAGAAGTTCTTTTAGATCAATCCGTTTCCTGAGTGTCTCCGCCTCGTCAATAACAATGCTTGAAAGGTCTTCGGGTTGAAGCCAAACGCCGGCGAGTGCATGTCCCTTCGGAAGTGCGATGATCGGATTTAGTCCTGCCTGTTCGAACGCCGACGCGAACAACATGGCGGTGTCGAGGCAGGTCGCGACGCGGCCGTCAAGAATCTGCCCTGGCAGTCGAATTTTCTGGCCGTCACGCTCGAAGCTTGCCGGAGGAGTAGCGTAGGTCAGGCCAAGGTTGGCAATTGCCGAATAGATGGCGGATACGATTTCCCAAACACGCTGGCGGCTTCCGGATTGATAGCCATCGATCTTGTCCAGCTTTGCCGCTCCACGAAGAGTCTCGCTGGCGCTCCGAAGGATTTTGTCGATTGCTGGGTCATTCGGCATCGAAAACGCCGCCAACAGTTCTGGCATAAAACCAGCCCCACCCCACTCGTTGTATGCAAGCAATTCGACCGGCTTTGCCAGTTCTGCCAGAACCTCGTCGTCCTTTTCGAGCCGGAACACAACGTTGCCTTGGACGGATTCAGCGAGACCCAACAGGAATCCGCCGTTGACTCCAAGGTCCCGATCTTTGATGGATATAATTTCGCGGGGAGCGACCCGATCAAGAATCCAAGATTTTTCTCTGATAAATGCTGGAGTTGATCGAAGTGTCAGAACCAATTCTTCACATTGCTGATCGGCGTCGGGGTTTTCGATGCCGAGGCTACGCAAGACGGAAAACGCACTCTGGTGCGCTGCAAAATTCAGTTTCGCGGCAATGTCTGCATGAATTAGCATCGCAGTAGCATCCTTAATCACCTCGTAGTTCACAGGTTCGCATCTCTTGGGTTCTCATTTAAAAATCAAAACTCAGATTTTTCGAAACTTCACGATTCGCCAAGAGCTTGATCCACCATTGGCTGTATCTGCGCCAACACCCCTTGGCTCTTTGTCGTCGGGATACTTCTAGGGAATGCTTTGATCGACATGGATAAAACTGAACCACACGTTGTCCAAATGACTGAAGTCTGTGTCCGTCGACACAAGCGTAGCTTTAGTTGCATGGGCTGTCGCTGCAATCCAGAGATCATTCTGCGTCATTGGGACAGCCGGTCTGGGCGGCGGAGGTATCAGACCCGGAGAATGCACAGGCCTACCGTGGGTCCAGGAATCGATCCTGGCGTATGCGTTCAAGATGGAATGTCTATTGATATCTATTACGGGAAGTCGATTCAGGATTTGCTCCAGTCGGCCCCGCCTCTCTTCACCCCAGCCGAATTTCTCTGCAAGCGCAAGAATTTCACCTTGACAGATTACTGAGGTAACAGCCGCGGTTTCCTGATCGTTCAGCGGCAGTCGGTCTAAAGTGTTACGAACCCATGGTGCTTTCCGCGCGAGCCCGAGCAATATGCCGGTATCCAGGAGAAAATATCTCATAGAGAACAATGGGCTCAATCGAGCTGGGCCAGGAGTTCATCGATGGGTTCATCTCCAGGCCACGAACCCCAAAGATCCATGAAGTTTGCTGAACGCACCTTGCTTTCCTGGGATGGGGTCAAGCCCTGAGACCTCGGAATATCTATGGACGGCGTTTCTTCGAAACAACCGTCGCCTTCGACAAAGCGGCTCACGCGGCGAGCCTTGATGAATCGAGGAAGTCCGTTAGCCTTGAAGTGCACCATTCCCTCAACGGTGATCCGTTTTCCCCAAAGGGGCCGCAAAGACTCAATAGCCAAGAACTCTGGATGCAGCCGTCCAGGAAGGTGGCGCCCCTCGGGAAGCCAAAGACGAAATCCACCACTACCACCATACTTAATCTCGTCGAGCCACCCGCTCACGACAAATGCCTTCGGAGCCATCATGCTCTTCAATCGTTGGTTCAGCCGTACACAAACGTGCTCGCCTAACGCAAACCGGCCGCGTGCCGAACCCTGCGGAACCAGCTCATAATGGACTCCAGAATATCCGGCGGCTCTGCTGAGGTTCAGAATTGCATCAAGGATGGCGCCGTCGAAACGGTCTCCGTGCGAGTTATCGGTTTCCACTTCTTCGATCGCAAAAGCAGCAAGATCGAGTGCCGTATCGTCGAGTCTAGGCTGTACAGGCGAAGACTCTCCCTCAAAAAATTCCTCATGGGCCGTCTCACCAAGATGGGGCGCTTCAATGTCAAGAACCGTAGACCCGGGATTCAGTCCGGTGATCGTGAAGTCAATGCTTGCCTGGAGCCATGCGGGTCTGCGCCCCCTTCCGCCGCCCTCACCGGTAGCAAGAAAACGGGTGGCGCTCTCAGCTACCTTTGTCAGCGCATCCATAACGCTCCTTAGACACAATGCCTTGATCTGCCCCTCATGCTCGTGAAGGCCGGTGAGACACAATCGGTACCGGTGCGCGTTCATTACAAGCCCTCCTGTCTCCCGTTTTCGGCTGACCACAGACCCTGGACCCTGCGAAGTTTCATCTTCGCCAAACCTGATCTTGTCCTTCTCATGTTCGAGATGGCTGCCATAAAATCGGCGCGCCAACCCTAAAAGCCCGGCATGAATGCCCCCCGGCACCCCTTCATGCTTGATGTCCTATCGGAAGAACGCCGGCTTTCCGCAAGCGTTTGAGAACGGAGTGCTCAACTGGACGACCTTTGCCGACACCCGGCACCCAGCGACTTTGGAACTCCAAAAGGTCGGACGATTCAAGTATACGTCAAACGTACCCCCCCCAAGGCCGTATGGACGCCGTCCCCGACGATAAGGTGCGACCGGCCTCATCCATCTCGGCGCCGGCCACCGGGGACTGCTGATGGGCAGGGGCCGCCTGTCTCGAACACGGCCAGTCCAGGCGTCACCTGGAAGCTCGCTACTTCGTTCGGGATTCCCGATACTGCTGAATATATTCTTCGACCGAGGTTGCGGCGATGGTTTCGCCGATGACGGCCAGGGGCAGGTCCTCCAGGTTTTTGAAGCGCACGCAGGACTTGCCCATATCGAGCTTTTTTCCGCTGGCCTTGAACTTTGCTTCAAACCCTGCCCTGGAGCCCTGGTGGCTGTAGACGCACATCAGGTAGAGGGCCATGTGGTGCTTCTGCGAGGCCAGGCCGGCGTACATCAGCGGCTGCTTGTTGTAGGTATCGGGACAGCGCGCCAGGGGAACTTCGTAGCAGATCATGCCCCAGTTCATGGTCTCGACGTAGCCCGGCGGCAGATCGTCCAGGATCACCCGGCGCACGGCCCGCAGGGCCTCCGCACGCTCCCCGGGAATCTCCTGCAGGTATTCTTCAACCGTGGCGGCACTGCTTCTTGCCATGCTGGCACCCTTTCAAAACAGCCATGCCCGTCCGGGGACGACACCGCATCCCCGACCCTGCTGCGGAATCAAGCCGCCTTTCTCCAGGCCTCCCAGACCAGCAACCCCCAACCCAGCAGGAAACACAGGCCCCCCAAAGGGGTGACAGCCCCCAGACCTCGCACTCCGGTGAGGCTCAGCGCGTAGAGACTTCCGGAAAAGAGAACGATGCCCGCCAACCAGAGGCCGCCGGTCCACTGAAGGACGGCCCCGCCCCACCGGTCCATCGCCAGGGCCAGCACCACCAATCCCAGACCGTGGATCATCTGATAGCGGGCTCCGGTCTCAAAGACCGCCAGCAGTTCGGCGGAAAGGCGCTGCTTGAGGCCGTGGGCCCCGAACGCGCCGGCAGCGACCGCTAGACCCACCATCAAGCAACCCATACCGAACCAGAATCTTGCCATTGCAGTATCTCCTTGAAAATTAGCGTCCCCTGCGGGGAACCTCCCGCCACCGGGAGCGCCTACCGGGGGCGCCTCCAACGCTATTCCCCGCCCCCGGAAATCCCTCTTCAGCGGAACGGCTATCAACTATTCCGCACCCCCTCCGCTGGATGGCCAGAGGCGCCGCAACTCCGATAGGGGGATCTTCTCCAGCCAGCTTTTGGACCGGCGCTTCAGGTAGACCCGGATGCCGTTCCCGGCAGGCTCCATCCAGAATGCTTCCCACCTCTCAGATCCCAGTTCATTGAGCCGTGCCTGGCGGGATTCGGGGTCTTCCCGCGGCAGGTCCACGATCTTGTACTCCCAGTCGCCGATATGGCGCAGATCCTGTTGGGCCCACTCCAGGGCATCCTTGGGGACCTGCTGCCCCGACTCCCGGGCCTGCCGGTAGAGTTCCCGGGCCCGCTCCTTCAGGTCCGACACCTGGTCACTGGAAGAGGCGGGAGGATCCGGGTCGGAGGCGCAGCCGACCAGGGCCGCCGTCAGCAACAGGAGCAGCAATCCGTATCGGGTCATGAGAACTCTATTGTCTCCAACCCAACCCAAAAGTCCAACCCTGATCCGTGGGGATGTGCTGGAGGTGGGTCGTCAAGCGCTATTTGCCCCCCACCGCATCAGTCTTCGCCTGGCGGCTCGACTTCTGCGACTTCCCCTCAAGGGGGGAGTGATTGTCCGGAGCGCGGGCGTCCCGCCCGCATCCTGTCCCTTTGGCTGCCGCTGAGCTTCAGTGCGATGCTGCAGGCAGCCACCCTGTCGGCGGGAACCGCAGCGGCCAGGCCGAAGGAGAGCCATGGCGCTGTTCCCGGTTGATCCAAGTGGGGGAGATGGCCGAGGCTGTGCCAGGCTTGGTGCGGGCGGGACGCCCGCGCTCCCAGGAAGCCTTCATCCCATGACATCGTCACACCAAGGGCACCAAATTGTAGAAGCATTTTGGCGCCGCTTGTGGTTGAAGGAGGTCCGTCTGTCTTCGTGTCTCTTCGTGTTCATTCGTGTTCATTCGTGGTTCATCTTTATTAACGAACGATCGGGCGTTTTTCCTCGAATGATCCGCACGGCAGGGCGGGAACACCGAAACACCGCCGCTGATGGCCTGGTGCGACCTGAACCGTCCGGATGCCGACCGCCAAACGCCGGTCCGCGCGCCATCAACCAAAAGCGATGGAAAGAGACCGGCGGCTGTACTAAGATCACGGCATGGCTTTTCGGGTACTCGGTCTGTGGCTGCTGCTGGGACAGCTTGCTGTTGGGGCGGTGGTCGGCGTGGAGGTGCAGGACCGCCGAGAGGTTCTGCACGGCCGCACTTTCGCCGCGGCGGAAACCTATGAAATGGTCCAGGGGAAAGTCTTCTTCGAAGTCGACCCGCGGCTTGAACAGAACCGGACCATCTGCGACATCGACTTGGCGCCTCGCAACCGGCGAGGCAAGGTGGCTTTCTCCTCCGATTTTTTTCTCATCCGGCCCGCTCGTCCCGGCAAGGGCAACGGGACCGTCCTCTATGAGGTCTGCAATCGAGGCCGCAAGGGGATGCTGGGAATGTTCAGCCGGGCGACCTCCTCTCGAGACTTGACCACCCCAACGGAGTTCGGAGACGCGCTGCTGCTGGACCACGGCTTCAGCCTGGCCTGGCTTGGCTGGCAGTTCGACGTGCCCCGGGATTCCAAGCGTTTGAGGCTGGACGCCCCGGTGGCCAAGCAAGGCTCCGCACCCATCCGGGGCCTGGTACGGGCTGAGTTCGTTCCCGAAACCCGGGTTCGGAGCTTCCCCCTGGCCGACCGGAATATGGAGCCCGCCTATCCCGCCATCGATCCCGAAGACCCCGATCTGAAACTGACGGTGCGGGACCTCACCGACGGGCCCAGACAGATCGTCCCGCGCAGCCGCTGGCGCCTGGCCCGGGAGGATAACGGGAAGCCGGTCGCCAGCCGCGGACACGTCTTCATGTCCTCGGGCTTCGAGCCCGGGCGAATCTATGAGCTGGTCTATCCGGCGGAAAATCCGGTACTGGTGGGATTGGGCCTGGCGGCCACCCGCGACTTCATTGCCTTCCTGAAGTATGGCGGAGCGCTCCAGGACGGCAGTTCGGCGCAGGGGCTGGGATCCACCGTCCACAGGGCTATCGGCTTCGGGACATCCCAGAGCGGGCGGTTCCTTCGAACTTTTCTCTACTACGGGTTCAATCAGGACGAGAGGGAGCGCAGGGTTTTCGACGGCATCCTGTCCCACGTGGCCGGCGCCAGCCGAGGCAGCTTCAACCACCGATTCGCCCAGCCCTCCAGGGATGCCCACTCCTTCATGAACACCTTTTATCCCACCGTTATCTACCCCTTTGCCGATCTTCCGCTGTCGGACCGTGAAAGAGGCCTCAACCAGGGGGTCCTCGACCACAGCCGGCGGCAGGAGTCCACCCCAAAAATCTTCTACACCAACGCTTCCTATGAATACTACGGAAGGGCCGCTTCGCTGATTCACACTCGTCTCGACGGCTCCCGGGATGTCCCGCTGGCCGCAAACACCCGGGTCTATGTCTTCGCCGGCACCCAGCACGGTCCCGCCTCCTTTCCACCGCAAAAAAGGAGCACGGCCAACCTGCCCAATCCCAACGACTTTCGCTGGCCCATGCGGGCGCTGCTGCTGGCCTTGCAGGCTTGGTTGGCCGAGGACAGGCAACCGCCTCCCTCACAATATCCCCGCCTCTCCAAGGGAGAGCTGGTGTCGGTGGACCGGATGAACTTTCCCAGGATTCCCGGCATCCGGCTTCCCATAAGAATCATGCAGCCCTACCGCCTGGATTACGGCCCCGATTTCCGAACCAGGGGCATCGCGACCCTGCAGCCGCCCCGGGTGGGAGGGGCTTTCAAACCGCTGGTTCCTCAGGTGGACCGGGACGGCAACGAGATCGCCGGTATCCGGCTGCCCGTCATCCAGATACCCTTGGCCACCTACACGGGGTGGAACCTCCGGCACCCCGACATCGGCTCTCCCGCCGAGCTCTACAGCATGGTGGGGTCCTTTATCCCGTTCCCCGGGACCAAACGGGAACGCCGGCAGACGGGAGACCCCCGTCTCTCCATCGCCGAGCGGTATTCCAGCCGGGAAGCCTACCTGCGACGCATTCGAACCGAGGCAGGCCGCCTGGCGAAGCAGCGCTTTATCATCGGCAGCGACATCCCGCACCTCACCCGCCAGGCTGCCGAGCTGTGGGATTATTTGAGCAGTCGGCAATAGAACGATTCCGGATCTGGAATTTCTCAGAGGAGCTTTTTGCAAAATTCGCAACGGGGCAGGTCATTTTGCCGGCAAACGTGATGTTCTGCCTTTTTCAATATCGGGTGCGACCTGGTGAGAAATGCGGGTTCACCACAAAAAGCACAAAAGTCACAAAAGGAATTTTTCGTAACCCTTCTCGAGATGCCGGTTGCGAAGATATCCATGCAGGTCGAAGGCCGTCTGCCGAATCTGATCACACAAAGCCCGCATGCCTTGGTCGTTTCTCATGGTTCCGCTCTTTTTGTGTTTTTGTGCCTTTTGTGGCCATTCCCGGCAAAGATCCCGCTGCCGCATTTTGCAAACGCCTCAGAGTTGATTTCACGGGCACTGCGACAGGGTTGCAATCATTTCCGCTGAGTTGAACCCCGAGCGCTGCCTCAGGACACCGAGGACACCGTCGATGGCCGGCAACACTCCAATCACTTTCGACGCCAACAAGTTCGAGCTCGTTTATCAGGTAGGCGGCATCCGCACCGCCACCTACGACTGGCCGGATGCCGGCGGCGCGCCCGGGTGCCGGGTGGCGATGGTGGACACCGGTTCAGGCCTGCGTTTCACCGTCGCGCTGGATCGCGGCGGCGACATCGTGGAGGCTTTTTATCAGAGTTACAGCCTGGCCTACCTGACCCCCAACGGCTACCGCCCGCCGCGGCAACCGCTCCATCGCGACGAGGATTGGCTGGCCGCCTGGCCCGGGGGACTCCTGACCTCCTGCGGCCCTCGCCACATCGGACCCGGGCGCGAGGAAGACGGCCTCAAGCTGGCCTTGCACGGCCAACACTCCAACACCCCGGCGGCTCTGCTCGAATTGAAGAACCCCGACCCCGGCCGCGGCGACCTCGACATGCGTTTGGGTCTGGTCATTCGCGACACCCAGATGTATGGACCGGTGGTGGAAGTCCGCAGGCAGATCACCTGCAGACTGGGTGAGCCCGCGATCCGACTGCGGGACGAAGTGGCCAACCTTGGGAACTCCACCGTAGCCCACAACTGGCTCTACCACGTCAACCTGGGGTATCCCCTGCTGGACGACGGATCGCAACTGATGTACGGCGGCCGGGTCAACGGAGGCTGGGAGATGAACCCTGACATGTCCATGACCGACCTTTCCGAATCGGACCGCGACTTCGACCGCTACCTGACGGTTCCCGAACCGCTGCCGGAGCATGCCGCCTGCGGCTCCCGGGGCTTGATCCTGGACATCGCCGGCGACGCCCGGGGTTTTGCCCACTGCGGAGTCACCAACCGGGGTCTCGACCTGGCTCTGGAGCTATGCTATCCGGTCCGGCAACTGCCCCGGCTGGCCAACTGGCAGCACTACGCCCCCAACGGTTCCTATGTCTCCGCTCTGGAGCCCTTCAGCGGCTCTCTCTGGGGCAAGGACCAGGACAATCATCCCCTGGCCGCCCAGTGGCTGGAACCAGGTCAGAGCCGCCTCTACGAAATCGAGATCAGAGTGCATACCGGCTCGACCGCAATTAACGGCCTTCTGGAGGCGAGACAACCGTTGGGTTGGGATTTGTAGCCGATGTTCCAGCGCCCGCGGCGCCATGCAGGGAGCCCGCTTTGTCAGGCCGGCCCGCCGGATGGAATCGCCGTTGGGCCGATTGAGCCCGCGGCTGCCGGCGCTCCTGGCCCGCGGGTAACATTTCCCGCGACGGCAGATCACGTAAGGCGGCCCCGATGAGAATCCAGGGTCTATTTCTTGTGTCCGTACTGGCGGTTACATCCCCCACCGCGGTTGCCGCGCCCAACTGGGTCAGGATCGAATCGCCGCACTTCGAGCTGTTCACCAATGCCGGGGAGAGAAGCGGCCGCAGAACCGTTCTCTACTTCGAAAAGGTCCGAACCTTCTTCCACCGCACCGCCGACCTTGGCAAAGCCTCTGCCTTTCCCGCCCGCCTGATCCTGTTTCGCACCCGGAAGGAGCTCACGCCCTTTGAACCCTATGAAGCGGCCGCCGCCTACACCCTGGCCGGTTTGAACCGGGGCACGGTGGTCATGGCCGGCTCCAATCGCCCGGCCAGGATGGCAGCGGTCCACCAGTACATTCACCTGCTGGTGCAAGGCTCGGGGGCAGAGCTGCCCCCGTGGTTGGAGGAAGGGCTGGCCAGCCTCTATTCCACGCTCGAGCCTCAGGGAAGTCAGTTGAAGTTTGGCGACATGCCGGCTCAGCTCCTCAGGGAGAGGCAGTGGCTCCCGCTGGGTGCATTGATCTCCACAGACCGCGATTCGCCTTACTGCCGGGAGCATGACCGGGTCAGCCTCTTCCACGCCCAAAGCTGGGCGCTCACCCACATGCTCTGCCGCTCCAGGCAGTTTGGGGAACGGTTCTCCAACTTCCTCACCGGGGCGGCCGGCGATACCGGCGAAGCGGCCTTGCGCTGGGTTTATGGCAAATCCCTGGACCGGACCGAGATCGATTTCAAGCGGCATGTGTCCCAAAAGGAATTCCCCGGATCGGACTTTGAGATTGTCCTGAACCGGGCTGCCCCGAATCCGAAAGTCCGGCCGGCCACCGAGACCGAGGTCCGCCTGGTCAAGGCCGACCTGCTGGTTGGGATAGAGAAGCGGGAGGAGGCCCTGGAAATCTACCGGGACCTCGCCCGGCAGCACCCCGGGGACTGGCGGATTCCCGAGGCGCTCGGCTATCTTGCCGGCTATTCCGGAGACCGGGAGTCGACTCGCCGGCACTTCGCCAGGGCGATTGAACTGGAGGCGGCCAATCCCAGGCTCTATTACGACTACTCGCTGCTGCTGCGGGAGGCCGAAGCCCAACCCCAAGCCGTCAAGTCCGCCCTTCGCAAAGCCATTGCCCTGAAGCCGGATTACGATGACGGGCACTATCTGCTGGGCTCCATCCTGCTTCAGGAGGGAAAGCCCGGAATGGCCCTGGCCCAGATGATGCGTGTCAAGCACCTCAGCCGCCAGGAAGCCGTTCGCTACTACCGGACAGTGGCCGAGCTCAACCATCGGTTGGGCAAAATGCCGGCCGCACGCCAGGCGGCCGCCCTCAGCCGCAAGTATGCCCGCTCCACCGAGGAGATGGATTCGGCGGAAGAGCTGATGGAAGGGCTTGGCGTCGGGACAGGAGATGTCCCGGAGGAAGCGCCGGCGCCCCAAGCGGATGGCGGAGCTCCCCGGAAGACACCCTCCACGCCGCAGCGGGAGGATTCCGAACGGCCGTCGAACGCCCCGGCCGATACACCCGGTTCCCGAACGGCGCTGCCCCAGGCGGAAGTGCAAGGATCTTTCTCCAGGCTGGATTGCCTGGGAGAGCGGGCTCGGCTGCATCTCCTGATCGAGGGAAGGCCGCTGGCGCTCGCGATTCTGGATCCGGCCGCGGTGAGAATCTCGGGTCCGGAAGTCGGCCTGGTAGACCTGAGCTGTGGCGAGCAGGAACCCAGGGCGGTGACGGTTGAGTATCAGCCCTCGGAAGATGCCGATTTCGGGACGGCGGGTATCGTCAAGGCCATTCAATTCCGGTAGGGTCTTCGGCCGGAGGTTTTCCAATGACCTACCGGCGAAGTCGACAATCACTAGCGAGAGGACGGGGCCAATGAACATACGGAGAACGGCAATGAGCGTTGACAGGCGGAAGTTTCTGCGGCGAACGCTGCAGGCGGCAGCCGCAACCCAGCTCGGCTGGGCAGCCGCGGCCTGTACGGGGCGGCAGAGCGACGGGCCGGGGGGCGGGGTCCCACCAGGCGGGAACGGAAAACAGGGGTTCCGATCAACCGAGTGGTTGGGGGACGTCACCCTTTCGCCCGGGCAGTTGCGGGCCATGCAAGCCGGACCCTATATCCTCCACGCCCGCGCCGGCACCTTGAGTCGGGTTCCGGCCGAAAAAGCCCTTCTGCCCCACGACCCCCAGGGCCACGTGCAGACGGTCGAACTGGCCATGGCCCCCGACCGAACCATCTACGTCAACCAGAATACTCTGATGTGCCGCTCCAGGGATGGCGGACGAAGTTGGGACCTCATCCCCCGCCAGGAAAAAATGGTCGGCACCTTTCAAATTCTGAGCGACGGGACCTTCGTTGCCGTCCGGGCCGCGGGCGAAAAGGACCCATCCAGGATCCTGGCCTGGAGCTCAGCCGATCAAGGCCGCACCTGGAGTCAACGTTCAGAGATCGGAAACCCGGCCAAGTGCGAGCGACGCATCCCCGGCACGCTCAGCCGGCTTTCCGATGACACTCTGGTCCTGCCCATCGAGTCCCGAGCCCACATGATCGATCCGGAATACGTTCACCGCTCGACCGACGGGGGCCGCACCTGGAGCGGACCGACAGGATTCAACACCGAGATCGGCTTTCTGGGAGGCCACTGCTACGAGACCATGATCGCGCCCATGGCCTCGGGAAAGCTCATCGCCGTCATCCGCTATCACGGAGCCGTGGTGCCCCAGTGGCCACTGGTCGATCCGGCCAGCCACGCCTATTACAAGACGGTCTTTCTGGCGGACTCCGACGACGGAGGAAAGACCTGGAACCGCTTCCGGCAGCTGACCAACGTGCACGGGCAGTGCCATGGTTACGGAGTCGGCCTCTCCGACGGAACCTTCGTGGTGGCCTATGACCACCGCTATCCGCGGGACCTGTCCAGCGGACGGGCCATGATCAGCCACGACGAGGGCGAAACCTGGGAGGACGAAGTCTACTACCTCTACTACGGAGACGGCACCAGCGGTTTCAGCCAAAGCCTGGTGCTGGACGACGGTTGGATTCTCACGGTAGGGGGAATCAGCCACGAACTCGAATCCAGAAGGCGCTGGGCAGGGGCCACCGGAAAGTCCGAACTGTGGGCCATTCGCTGGAAACCGGTCCGGGCTTGAGCGCTGGAAGCGGCGCGTTTTGGAAGGACGCTACCAAATCGCCGCCTATGCGGCTGCGGTTGGTGGGAATTAGAGTGCTCAAGCGGCGCCGCCAACGCGCTGCTGCCCGTGCCGCCGGTGATCGTCACTCCGGGAACGCCGCGTTTGCCCCCCCTCCGGCTCGACTGCGGGCTTCGCCCTGGTCTCGCACAGAAGCCGAGCCGTCAGGCGAAGGCTGATGCGGTGGGGGGCAGACGCCAGGCCGCATAGCACCGGCAGCCCCACCCCTCAACTCCCGTCCCGCCGCTTGGCCGGCGATCCCCCCACCGGGCCATCCGATAGTTGCCCGGCCAAGGCAAGGAACGCCTTCACCTCATCCATCCCGGTTGCGAAGGAGGCGACCAACCGAAAGTGGTCCCGATGCCCGGGCCAGCGGTGGAACTGGTAGCCCGCCTTCTTCAAGGCATCGGCCAATGGCGGCGGCATCCTGACGAAGACTTCGTTGGCCTCTACCGGATAGAGGACCTCCACCGCCGCAAGCCGTCGAAACCCTGCCGAAAGAGCGTCCGCCGCCCGGTTGGCCCGGCTCGCCAGTTGCAGCCACAGGTCATCCTTGAGATAGGCTTCCAGTTGAGCCGAAATGAACCGCATCTTGCTGAAAAGATGCCCGGCGCGCTTGTGGCGGCTGGCCAGGCCCGCGGCTCGGTCGCTGTTGAAGACCACCACCGCCTCGGCAGCCATGGCTCCGTTCTTGGTCGCCCCAAAGGAGAGGATGTCGACTCCGGCTTTCCAGGTCAGCTCGGCGGGAGTGCAGCCCAATCTTTGCACGGCATTGGCAAGTCGGGCGCCGTCCATGTGCAGCCCCAGACCCCGGCCGCTGGCGATCAGGGAAATTTCCCCGATCTCGTCCGGCTTGTAAACGGTCCCCAGCTCGGTCGCCTGACTGAGGCTGACGGCGCTGGGCTGACTTTCATGGACCCCCATCTCCTCCATCCGGGCCACAGCGTTCCGGAGGGTCCGCGGGGAGATCTTGGCCAGTTCCCCGGACAGCGGAATCACCTTGGCGCCCCCGCTATAGAACTCAGGCGCCCCGCACTCGTCGGAATGGAGATGGGCCTCCCGGTGGCAGAAGACGGAACCGTAAGCGGGGGTCAGTTGGGCGATGGACAAGGCGTTGGCCGCCGTACCCGTCGCCACCGGGAAGACTTCCAGATCGGTCTCAAACGTCTCCCGGAAGCGTTTTCTCATCCGAGAACTGATTCCGTCCTCTCCGTAGGCGTAGGCCGGGCCCGAGTTCGCCAACTGGACAGCCGCCAAGATTTCGGGCGTCGCCGGCGATTCGTTGTCGCTACGAAAGTTCATCGCGGTCCTTTCTCGTAACAGCCGGTATCTTCGGGACGGCCTGGACGGCCCCTGCGGCGCCGCAGTGGGAATGGCCTCCGGTTTCTTCCCGCAGGGCGCGGCCGTTGCCGGCCTGCCCCTGCCCGCGGCAGGAGGCTTCCCTACTCCCTACTCGTCATCGACCAGGGCCATGGCCTCGATCTCAACCATCAGTGAGGGCAAAGCCAGACCGGTCTGCACGGTGGACCGGGCCGGCGGGTTTCCCTGGAAGTACTGGTTGAAGACGGCGTTCATTCCCTGGTAGTGGGCCATGTCGCTCAAGAAGATGGTGGTCTTGACGACATCCTTCAGGGAAGCTCCCACGGCTCCCAGGGCGGCTTCAACGTTCTTCATGACCTGTCGCGTCTGGGCACCGACGTCTCCTTCACCCACCACCTTGCCCTCCGTATCCAGGGACACCATCCCTGCCGTGGTCACCAGCGACCCCTTGCGGACCACTTGAGAGTAGGCGGCCGGGGGTTTTGGCAAGGACGGGGGATTCAAGCGCGTGACCTGCATGAGCACCTCCTTTAGGGGTTGACCTGCATGGGGTGAAACTCTAGCCCGCATTTCTCACCAGGGGGTTGCACTCTTCTCAAGAGTGCAACTTGGCGCAGGATTTTCCGCTTCAGCGCGTGCTCGTGACCGAAGGGCGTAGCCGGAACACCATTCGAGGGAGCATGTGCGCGCTGAAGGGGAAAAGACAAGCCAGGGCGCGCCCAGCACAGTCTGTGCCCTGAAGACTCCAAACAAAGCGCCGCAAGATGTTAAAGACAAGCACTTTTCTACCTTATGCTCAGCGTCCTGGTGAGAAATGCGGGTTCGTTCCGGTTGCAACACTCACAGGTGAAACAACCCTCTGGGAAACTTGTTGAGGACCTCGACTCCGTCGGCAGTCAGGTAGCAGAGATCGGCAATGGGATTGATCAGGAGCGTCCCCCCGGGTTCTCCCAGACAGACGTGGAGAACAAAAACGTGGCCCGGCTGGAGCACCTCGCGGCTCCCGGCCAGCAGAAAGGGCCGTTCGGAATAGTCCAGGCCCTGACCGTGCCCGATCCTCCCGCCCTGGATCTCATACCCGAACCGTTCGGCTGCCCGGTTGCCGATTTCAATCAATTCACCGATGGGGAGTCCGGCACGGATGACCTGGAGCACCTCATCTTGCACCTGCAAGTTGGCTTCCACCATTTGGGCGGCCGACTTGTCCAAAACCGGTCCGATGGTTCCCGCCCGGTCGCTCTGGATCCAGTAGCCCTTGTAGACCACATAGGCGTTGACGTTGATGTAGTCGCCGCGGTTCAGGCGCCAGTCGTGGCATTTGACCGACAGCTTGCCCGCCTTCAGATCAGCCCCGGGGGCGGTGTGCATGCAGTGGTAGACGAAGTCGGCGCCTTGATGCCTGGCGGCGGCGTCCATCTCGGCGGAGAGCTCATACCCCCACATCCCCGGCCTGAGAACTTCCGCCATCCGTTGATAGCTCCCATCGGAAATCGCCGCCGAGCGCCGCAACAAACCGGCTTCCTCCGGGGTTTTGAACTGTCTGAGCTCGGCGACCACGTCGGGCGCCTCCGCGATGCCGGCCGGGATATTCCGCTCCAGATCGCGATAGAGGGTGACCGGCATGGCTTCCATCCCCGAAATGGCGACGGCCCGCCCATCGAGGCCTTCGGTTTTCAGAAGGTGGCTGATTTCGGCTCCGAAACTGCGGGCCCCCCGGGCGGCGCCTTCTCCGCCCACGCTGGGGTCGAAGGCGCCGGAGATCGCCCGCGGGTCGGGAGAGCTCACCAGGTGCACCTCGTCAATCCAGGACACCTCTTCGATCTGGTCCAGCATGAATTCCACGCCGGCCACCAGTAGCGCCGCCTTCCCCTGGCTGGGGACCAGCACCATGGTGTCGGTGATGCGGTCCAGGTTGGACCAGTTGGTGAGATAGCCCACGTGCCCGGTCTGATTCCACTGGTGAATCTTGGGCGCAGAGTAGACCACTACGCCGGCCAGGCCGCGATCTCTGGCGAACCCGCGGACTCTCTCAATCCGCCGCTCGAACTCCGAACGAGGAATTTCATGTTCCTCTTTCTTCCACATCGCCCCTCCCTGCGTAACTCATTCCAGGCTGGATAGTAACCCGCATTTCTCACCGGGTCGCTGCGCAAATCATGAAAGATAGTTTATCTTCAACAGCCTATTGCCCCTAATTTAAAAGACTTTCGGGTACACACGGTGCTGGGCGCGCCCTGGCTTGCCTTTTTCCCTTCAGCGCGCACATGCTCCCTCAAACGTAGTTCCGGCTACGCTCTTCGGTCGCGAGCACGCGCTGAAGGAAAAAATCCTGCGCCATGATCACGCCCCCCGGTGAGAAATGCGGGTTCATACAGACGGACAACACTCACAACCGCCAGGCTGCCATGGGTTCACGACAAGTGTGTGACCGGCGAATCACTCCCCCCTTGAGGGGGAGTCGGCAAGACAAGGGCGAAGCCCGCAGTCGAGCCGGTGGGGGGAAACCCTTCGCCTCGTGATTTACAGGGATGAACAGGATATACAGGATTGTCTTTGGGAGTCTGGCGTTCTGTAATTCTGGGCATTTATAAACCCGCACCGGATCATCGCCCGAGACAGCTTCTGGTGCAGAAACCTCTCGTCCTGTTCATCCTGTGCATCCTGTGCATCGATGTTCATAAAAAAATCGATTCCTCGGCACCGACCCGTCCCCCCCAACGCATCAGCCTTCGGTTAGCCCGCACTTCTCACCGGGTCGCTAAAACCACTATGAAAGGCAGTCTATTCTCAGTTCCTTGATTGGCTCTATTGCAAGGGCATGTATGTACACACGGTGCTGGGCGCGCTCTGGCTGGTCCTTTTCCCTTCGTGCTCTTCGTGGATTTCTTTTTCCCATAGTGTCTTTCTTAGTGGCCCTTCACGGACCCCTTTCGAGTCTTTTCCAACCCCTTGGAGTTCCTTGGTAGATCACTCTTTTTACTCCTTAACGGATGACTTCATGCCTTTCTGGGCCCCTTCCCGACCTTTGGCGGACCCCTCCTGAGCCTTCTCCAACCCCTTAGTGGCCCTTCGTCGTCCTTCGTGGCCCTTCGTGGATAAATCTTTTTATTCACCCGCACTCTCCGTGGATCCCCTTCGTGGATATCTCTTTTCTCCCCCACAAAAAAAGGGGTCTGGAAAATCCAGACCCCTTTCAGGCAATGGTACCGGCTTGCCGAACGGCAGGCGGACTCAGGCCGTGGCTTTCAGATTCCTGCCGCCGACAGCCTTCACCTCGATCTTCTTCGGCAGGGCGGCCGCAGCCAGGGGAGCCGTGATTTCCAGAACCCCGTTGTCGAAGGAAGCCGCGATCCTGTCCAGGTCGGTTCCCTTCGGCAAGAGCAGGGTCTGCTCGTACCTGCCATAAGAGAAGCCCTTCACCTGCCAGTCGTCCTGCTTGACGCCGGCCGGTTCCTTCCGCTCCACCTGGACCGTCAGCTTGCCGTCAACCACCGAAAGATCCACGTCGGCCGGATCCACGCCCGGCAGAGCCAGCCGGTAGACATGTTGGCCGTCTCTCTCGAAGGCTTCGATTTCAGGGTGAAACGCTCTGAGGCCCGGCGACAGCCAGATGTCCCGGTTCGAGGCATCGTTGAAGAAACGATCGAATTGCCGATCGAAAGAGGGAAAGTCGTTAAACAGCCTTCTTGAAAGTGCTAACATTTGGACACCTCCTGAGTTTGGGTTTTGGTGCTCGGGTCATGATTTTGACCTCTCAACGTCGTTCGACTGAATATGTAATATCGGGGCTTTGGCCTGTCAAAGAACCGGATGCATTTATGCAGAGATTCCGGTCATGCCACCCGGGTCGATGGCCTTCGATGAGCCGCAAGGCTCGAAAAACAATCCCTTAGGGTTTTCGGGGAATTCCTGGCGGAACACGGAGGAGTCCAATGGTGTGGAGAACGCTTCCAGCCTTAGTCATCGCCTTTTTTCTTCTGCAGCGGTCGGAGGCCGGAAACTGGCCGCAATGGAGGGGGCCCACGCTGGATGGCATCAGTGCGGAGAAAGCCTTGCCCGTCTCCTGGGACAGGCAGACCAACATCGCCTGGGAGCTGCCGCTACCCGACTTCAGCGGCTCCACCCCCATTGTCTGGGGCGATTCCATATTTCTCAACGTGGCTGACGGCACCGACCTTTACCTGTGGTGCGTCGACCGCGAAGGGGGGGCCTTGAAGTGGAAGCGGAGCCTGGGCCAGGGAAACGTCAAAATGCGCAAGCAGAACATGTCCTCGCCCTCCCCGGTCACAAACGGCCAATCGGTTTTTGTCATGACCGGGACCGGCATCCTCAAGGGGTTCACCCTCGAAGGAGAGCTTCTGTGGACGCGCGACATCCAGAAGGACTACGGAAATTTCGGACTGAACCACGGCTACGCCTCCTCTCCGCTGCTTCACCAGGGCGACCTCTTCATCCAGGTTCTGCATGGAATGAAGACCGACGATCCTTCCTATGTCCTGCGAGTCGACGGCAGCAACGGCAAGACCCTCTGGAAAGTGGAACGGCCCACCGATGCCATCCGGGAATCACCCGACTCCTACACCACCCCGACCCTGGCGGCCACCGACAAGGGCTTGGAACTGGTGATCACCGGAGGCGACAGCGCCACCGGCCATGACCTGGCCAGCGGCCGCGAGTTATGGCGGGTGAACGGGTTCAATCCCACCAACAATCCCTACTTCCGGGTGGTTGCCTCGCCGGTGGTCGCCGGCGGCCTGATCTATGTGCCCACCCGGGTGAAGCCGTTGATGGCCATTCGCCCGGGCGGCCGCGGAGACGTCAGCCAGACCCATCGCGTCTGGTCGTTCGAGAACGGCCCGGACGTCCCCACGCCGGTCTCCGACGGCACCTTCTTCTACTCCGTCAGCGACAAGGGGGTGATGTGGTGCCTTAATGCCAAGAGCGGAAGGGAAGTCTGGGGAGGACAGCGGCTCAAGCCGGGGACCTACAGTTCCTCACCGGTTTTGGCCGACGGCAAGATCTACGTGAGCAACGAGGATGGGTTGACGACCGTGGTCATGGCCGGGCCCCATTTCCGGATCCTGGCCGAAAACCCGCTGAACGACTACTGTCTCAGCTCTCCGGCCATTTCCGACGGCCAGATCTTCATCAGGACGGCCGAGCGCCTGTTTTGCATTGGTCAGCGCCGGCGCTGACCTCCCCGGGGGTGAGTAAGAGGAAAGCCTCCGCTTCAGCTTGTCTGACACCCCATTGAGGGGATTGTCCACGAAGAGCACGAAGGGAAAAAGATTTCCACAAAGGACACTGGGGCTATCCACAAAGGGGACCCAGGTACAGGAAGATCAAGAAATCATGTTCCCGGCGTTCGGTCTCGGCGTCAAGCATGAGTCGATGCCTGATTCACGTCGATAGACAGGATGGACAGAATTTTTTCTCTCTATCCTGAATATCCTGTTCATCCATGTTCAAAAATTCCTGATGGCATTGAGCCCCTTGCGGAGGCAACAGCCATGAGGCCGTTCCGGGTCGATCCAAGTGGAGGAGATGGCCGAGGCCGTGCCAGGCTTTGTGCGGGCGGGACGCCCGCGCTCCCAGGAAGCCATCATCCCATGACAGCGTCGTACCCAGGGCACAATATTGCAGAAGCATTTTGGCGCCGCTTGTCGTTGAGGCAGGTTCCTGTGTCTTTCCGGCGAGGGAAACGCGCCCTATGCCCACCGCCTGGCATGGGCGACGAAGTCGAAGTCCACGTACTCCTTCCAGCGATCCATCAACCGGAGGGTGCAGGGTCCCGGCCTGCCCTCTCCGATCGACTGCCCGTTGAAACGGGTGACCGGCATCATGCACAGCGAGGTGGAGGTCATGAAGGCCTCGTCCGCCGTGGCCGCGTGGTAGGGCTGGAGATCCATCTCCCTGACGGTCAGGCCCAGCCCGCGGGCCAGCTCAATGGTGGTCAGCCGGCTCACCCCCTGCAGGATGTTTCGCTCGGTCGGGGTCAGCACTTCTCCTCGATGAACCACGAAAAAGTTCCAGCCCGTACCCTCGGCCAGGTTTCCCTGGTGGTCCAGCATCAGGGGCAGGGCCTCAGGATCGACCAGCCGGGCCTCGGCGTCGGCCAGTGAAAAGTGCAGGCGGCTGCGATACTTGATCTTGGGATCGATCGTCAGCGGGTGCATGTGCCGCGTCGGCGGCGTCACCACGTGCAGGCCCTTGTCGTAGTAGACCGCCTTCTTTTTCAGGCCCGGACCCAGGGGATAGAAATACATCACGAAGGTCGACTCGGTGGGCGGCAGCACCAGCCCCATGCGACCGCGGCTCACCAGGTGCCCCACTCCGCCTTCGTCGCCCTCTTCCAAGGTCGGCAGATTGTCCTCCAGGAACTGCTGGGTCATCCGGTCCAACTCTTCGGTGGTCAGGCCGAAGTTCATCCTGGCCGCCTTGATGGAGCGAAGCAGGCGGTCCCGGTGTTCCGTCCAGCGAAACAACTTGTGATGGAAGGTTCGGGCCGTCTCGATCACGGAATCCCCAATCAGGACCGCGCTGTCGAAAATTGAAATCCTGGCTTCCGCTTCCGGAAACATTTCCCCATTGATGTAGACTTGCCTCTGCTTCATCTCACCCTCCCATGGTCACCCTGAATCGATCCGGAGCGCTCTTCGAAAAGGGCTGTCGGTGGTTGACTCTGCCGGGCCCGGTCCCTTAACATTCCGCCGTTGGCTGTCCCAAGCCCAGTAGCAATAGTACGACAGTCCTCCAACGGTTGCACGAAGTCCCGGACTCACGTCCACCCAAAGCGGGGCTGCCTTCAGGGATCCAGAACCGTGCGCATACTGTTGACCGGCTCCAGCGGACGAGTGGGCCGCAATCTCTTGTTGGACGGCCTGGCCGACCGTCACCAGGTCACGGCCTTCGACTGGACCCCTCCCCCGACCCGGCTGGACCAGGTCCGCTACGTCGCCGGCAGCATCCTGGACCGCAAAGATCTCTCCGATGCCATGCAGGGGGCCGAGGCCGTCATCCACCTGGCGGCCATCCCCTACGACATCCCCCCCTTGCACCAGGTGTTCCGGATCAATGTGCAGGGCACATACCATGCGCTGGAGTTGGCCGTGGAGCATGGCGTGCGCCACTTCCTGCACGCCTCCAGTCTGATGGCCTACGGCTTCGGCCGCAACGCCGAAGCTCAATACCTCCCCATAGACGAGGACCACCCGGCGGCCTCCCACGATACTTACGGGGTCGGCAAGCTCCTCACCGAATCCCTCTGCCGGGCCTTCACCGACAAGTTCGGCATGCGCACCCTCTGCTTTCGCCTCACCCATTTCACGGCATTTCTTCGCCCCTATGGAGACCGTTTCCCCTACGACGACGACTCGGGAATCCAGGGATTGCACGAGTACATCGAATCCCGGGACCTGGTGGGACTGTTGGAGGCGGCTCTGGCTTCCGAACAGGTCCAGCACGACGTGTTCCTGGCCTCGGGTCCCGATTCCGGCCACGTCCTGCCCACCCCGGAGGTGATCCGGAAGTACCATCCAAAGGCAGAATTGCGCTATGGCCGCCTGGAACCGGCATCCCCCTTCATCTCCATGGAGAAGAGCCGGCGTCTGTTGGGGTTCACCCCCAGCAGCAGTTGGAGGAATTACGGATTGACCGAGGAGGGACTGGTCAATCGCCCGCTCTCGCCCGTGTGAACCCGGGCAGCCGCCATCGGCTTGTCCGGCAAGCCATCCGGTTCCATTGGAAGTTTCCCGCCCTAGCCGCCTTGAAGATGGCGGCCAATTCCAATACAATGAGGCGACCGTCCGTTCCATCGACGGCCCCTTCTCTCACCGGCAGCTCACTCCACCGTCGGCCTCGATTCGACCACTCAACCATGAGCAGACTCCTGATCGTCTCCAACCGACTGCCCATTACGGTGAAGTTGGAGCGGGGCAAGATCCGCGTGAGCGAGTCGATCGGAGGCCTGGCTACCGGACTGCGCGGCCCTCACCAATCGGGAGAATCCCTGTGGGTGGGTTGGCCCGGCGCGGTCTTGCCCCGGGAAGGTCAGCGATCCTATCTGGAAAAGGAGCTGGCAGACCTGCGGGCCGTGCCGGTCTACCTGACCCAGAGCGAAATCAACCGGTACTACGAGGCCTTTTCCAATGGCGTGCTCTGGCCTCTGTTCCACTATCAGACAGACCGGCTTCAGCGGGATGCCTGGCGACACTGGCGAACCTACCAAGAAGTCAACCAGCGTTTTGCCGATGTCGTCGCCAGGAACTACCGAAGCGGCGACCTGATCTGGGTCCACGACTACCAACTCACCCTGGTGCCGGCCATGCTGCGCCGCCTGCTTCCCCAGGCCAGAATCGGATACTTCCTGCATATTCCCTTCCCTTCTTCTGAAGTCTTCCGGATTCTCCCCTGGCGCAGCCAGATTCTGGAGGGCATCCTGGGAGCCGACCTGGTCGGATTTCACACCTATTCCTACATGCGGCATTTCATGCGGGCCCTGTTGCTGGTTCTGGGTGTGGAATCCGAAGGCGAAATGCTGACCTACGGGGAACGGAAGATCCTTACGGGCGTCTTCCCCATCGGCGTCGACGCGGCCGAGTTGGGACGGCTGGCCGACCGGGAATCGGTACTGGCCAAGGTGGAGGCCGTTCGACAGGAGTGCGGGGGGCGCAAGCTGATCCTGGGCGTGGACCGCCTCGATTACACCAAGGGGCTGCCGCGCCGCATGCTGGCCATGGATCGATTGCTGGAGCGGGAGCCGGGGTTGAGAGACAAGGTACGCATGATTCAGATTGTGGTTCCCTCTCGGACCCAGGTCGACACCTACGAGCAATACCGCCAGAAGCTGGATGAGCTGGTGGGCCGGATCAACGGCGCCCACGCGACTGTAAACTCGGTCCCCATTCACTACCTCTACCGCTCGTTGCCGCAAACCGACCTGGTCGCGCTCTACCGCTCGGCCGACCTGATGCTGGTCACGCCCTTGAGGGACGGAATGAACCTGGTGGCCAAGGAGTTTGTGGCCACCCGCACCGATGAAGACGGCATCCTGTTGCTGAGCGAGTTTGCCGGGGCTGCCGAAGAGCTTCGGGAAGCCGTGTCCGTCAACCCCTACGACATCGATGGAGTGGCCAGCACCATCAAGCACAGTCTGTCGCTTCCGGAAGAAGAACGGCGGGCCCGTATGCGGGTATTGCGCAGTCGCGTAATGACCTACGACTGCTACCACTGGTCCAACAATTTCATCAAGGCTCTCGAAACGGCTCCGGGTGTCACCGCGGAACCCCTGGAGGCGCTGTCCACCAACGCCAGGATGCAGTCAATGCTGGAGAGACTGGGCCGGTCCGACCATCTGCTGCTGCTGCTGGATTACGACGGCACCCTGGTGCCCCTGGCCAGTTCCCCCCAATTGGCTGTTCCCGACCCCGAATTGAAGAAGCTGCTCAAGGCCCTGGCGGCCCGTCCGGACACGGCCGTTCACATCGTCAGCGGCCGCCCCGCCCAGGTTCTGGAGAGTTGGCTGGATGGGATACCCATCGGACTGCACGCGGAGCACGGATTCTGGTCTCGCCCGCGACCGGGAAGGCCGTGGCAGCACAACAGCCCGGCCAACTCCCAGTGGAAAGAGGTCATTCTTCCCATTCTGGAGCAGTACGCCTCCTGGACACCGGGCTCTCTGATCGAACGGAAGAGCGCGGGCCTGGCCTGGCATTACCGCATGGCCGACCCCGAGATGGGCAAAGCCCATGCCCAGGATCTCAAACATCGTATCGAAGGGCTCTTGCCGGGTCTGTCTGCCGAAATGGTGTTGGGCCACAAAGTGATCGAGGTGCGGACCCGGGGGATCCACAAGGGTATGGTCGTCCCCTCGCTGGCAAAGTCGGGAGAAGGGGACTGGACCGTCCTGGCCGTGGGAGACGATCGGACCGATGAAGAACTGTTCGCGGCCCTGCCTCCCGGGAGCTTTGCCATCCACGTAGGTTCCGGAGAGAGCCGCGCCGGCTACAGGCTGGCTGATCCAGCCGCAGTCCGGGATTTCCTCTCCCGGCTGCTTGAAGGCAAACCTCGCAGACGACCCCTCCTCAGCTCCCGGGCCTGACTCCAAATATTAGAGGCGCCCCCGACGGCCTCTATTGCACCGCCTTGAACACATCCAGCATGGGAACCGGACCACCGCTGGTCACCACCGCCGGCATCACTCCATTCCACTTGCTCACGGCCTCCCTCTGAACCTCAATTCGCCGCAACTCCAACAAATTGCTGGTCACCTGAGCCTTTTGGAGTTCCAGCCCTTTGGCTTCGGCCCGAGCTTGCTCAATCTGCTGCTTGGCTTCAAACTCGACCCGTCGAAGGGCGTTCTCCGCTTCCAGTGCCCGCTGGACGGCCGTCACCTTGGCCTCGATAGCCTGCTGGAAGGCGTTTGAAAACTGGAAATCGGTGATCGATACCTGCACAACCTCCAGACCTCGCGGCCGCAGTCGATCGGCCAGCAGCTCCTGCAAGGCGGTCTTCACCGCCGGGCGCTGGGTAATGAGTTCTTCGGCATTGTAGTTGGCCGTGGTCGATTTCACAGCTTCCTGAATATAGGGCTGAATCACCAGGTTTTCGTAATTCCGCCGCAGGGCACGATAGACTTCCGCAACCTCGGTGGGATTCAACTGGTAGTTCAAGGTGACTTCGGTGGTCACCACTTGCAGATCCTTGCTTGAGGAGGTCGAGGGAGAGGTGTACTTGTTAAGCTGGGTGGACATCAGGACCACGTCCTCGACGAAGGGAATTTTGAAGTAGAGACCCTCCTCCAGGATATTCCCGGTCGGAGCATCGAATCGCAGCAGAACGCCGCGCTGCCCGGCGCCTACCGTTCCAAAGGCTCCCGAGACTACAATGAGGCCGACAATCACCACCGCTCCTATGGCAACCATCTTCCCCAGACCAACTGGCATGCGAAACTCGTCCCTGGCATATCTTGGCATTGTTGTATCCTTTTCGTTTAGAGACTTACTCTTGCAAATTCACAGCCCTATTCTACTTGAGCCTGGAGAGAAGGGCATGTTTTTCAGGAGAGGACGGGGCTTGCCGGCCGGTGGCTGGCTCCCGCCGCCGGTCCTGGGATCACAGCTCCCGAGCCCGCAGCGATCCGTCCGCGGGCTTTCCCGGAAGGAGAAGACCCGCCCCGTCGACCGGCCGAAGGAAAGGGCGGCTCGGTCCTGTCGTGTATAATCAGGCGGCCAGCAGGTTCCAGTCCGCGGGCCGGCAGCAGCCGGCCGGGACCGGTCCCGGCCAGGTCTCGGGAACCTGGTCGGACTCCAATTTCCCCCGGACACCCACAAGCCTTTACTCTTGTCCCTGAAGCCCGGAGACCCAACCCATGCCGACACTCAGCCCACAAGTTCTCCGTGATATCGGATACCAGCTCTTTCAGACGGCTGGCTGTCAAGAAGAAGACAGCCGCGCCGTGGTGGACCACATCGTGGAGTCGAATCTCTTTGGCCACGATTCCCATGGAGTGATGCGATACGCGGAATATCTTCGCGCCCTTAGAGAAGGACGTTTCAAGCCCCAAGCCACTCCCGAAATCATCAGCGATCATCCCTGCACGGCCGTGGTCGACGCCAATGGAGCACTGGGGCAGATCGGAGCCAATTTCGCCACTCGTCTGGCCATCAGCAAGGCCAGGACCCAGGGAATGGCGGCGGTCGGCCTGCGCAACACCAGCCACATCGGCCGGATAGGCGCCTACCCGCTGCAGATCGCCAGGGAGGGCCTGATTGGATCCATTTTCGCCAACGCGGGCCGCTTGGGCTATCAGATCGCTCCCTTTGGCGGCATCGACGGGCGGCTCAGCACCAACCCCCTGGCCTTCGCGGCGCCGCGCCGCCATGCCGATCCGATCCTCATCGACATGACCACCTCCATGGCGGCCGAGGGCAAGATACGGGTCGCCATGAATCAGGGCAAGAGCCTGCCCGAGGGGTGGATCATCGACTCGGAGGGGCGGCCCGCAACCGACCCCCACAAGTTCAAGGGCGATCCGCCGGGAGCCATTCTGCCTCTGGGAGGACCGGTAGGCCACAAGGGCTACGGGCTCAGCATCATGGTGGAGATCCTGGGCGGGGCCCTCAGCGGACAGGGATGCGCGGCCGGGGAACGCCAGATGTCCAGCAACGGCGTTCTGTTGACCGTCTATAGTATCGAGAACTTCTGCGACCTGGACCGCTACTATGACGAAGTGGACTCCCTGATCGCCCACGTCAAGACCAGCCGCCTGGCCGAGGGCTTCAGTGAAATCCTGGCTCCCGGCGAACCCGAGTTTCTCAGCGCTCGGCGCAAACAGGCCGAAGGCATCACCGTGGATGACACCACCTGGGCCGCCATCTGCGAAGAGGCCCGATGGCTGGGGGTCTCGCCCGAAGACTGGCCGGTGGCAGCAAGCTAATCCGAAGCCCGCCGTCTTCCTACAGGCCTTTGGTTCTGATCACACAGGATGGCCAGTGGTCGGTTTCTGGTGACGACCCCGGGCCGGCACGGGTCTTGCCCGATGGAGCAGTCCGAAAGCGCCCGTGGTTGATCTTTCCGCCCGAATCATCGACCAGCGGATTGCACTCGAATCGCTATCCCTCTCTGATCCAACAAAGAACCAGATTCAAAGTATCCCTCCCTCCTTTTCGAACTGACGCGCTATCGAAATCTGGGAATCGCTTGACATCGGGCGACACGGGTAATTACAGTAATTACTCAATCGATTGGGTTGAGGAGAGTTCGACGATGAAACGCAGCCAGGCGACAGCCAACAGAGACGTCAAGTTGGTCGCGGTGGGCAATTCGAAGGGAATCCGTCTTCCGAAGGCTCTCTTGCAGAAGTATGGATGGAGCGATTCCCTCGTCCTGGAAGAGCTTGAGGAGGGAGTGTTTCTTTACAGCCGCGAAAGGAACACGCTGTCGTGGAAGGAGACCTACCGCGCCATGGCGGCCGATAAGGAAGACTGGAGCGATTTCGACGTGGTGGTGGCAGACGGCGTGGAATGATAGCAACTTTTCCTGGACGCTACGTCATCTACCTTGCCGACCTCAATCCCACGGTGGGTGGAGAGATCCGCAAGGTTCGGCCGGTAGTGGTCATAAGCCAAAACGAGATGAATCAGTTCCTGGATACCGTTGTGGTATGTCCTCTCACCACTGTACTGCATCCCAGGTGGAGGAGCCGGTTGCAAGTTGAATGTGCGGGAAAGGTAGCGGAAATCGCTGTCGACCAGATACGTGCGATCAGCAAGCAGCGGATTGGGCGTAGTTTGGACCGGTTGTCTACCGAGGAAGCAGGCCGACTTCGACGGATCATTACGGAGATGTACGGAGGATAGGGGCAAGTTCGATCTCCGTTCATCATGTGGATCGGACACCTTCATGATGCAACAGAGAGTAGGCTTGTCCCGCGACTGACTTGCCTCTCTTACCTCTCACCACAAAAATTCCCGCTTCCTGCGCAGTTTTGCAAAAGGCTCCTTATACATTCCAATGGGAGCTATCACCACCAGTTCAGCCTTCATTGCCGGTGACTCCGCCTGCCCTCATTCGGGCGCAAGTCAAGTTCTGAGTATCCGCATCGACGACTCAACGCTTTCCTTGGGATTCTCGACATTGAACGGCAGGCAAACCAGGGTCAGGCCATCGAAGAACCGGTAGCGCAGTTCAGTCTTAAAGGATCCGGTTCGCGGGTAGACCAGTGCCACCGCGTCACATCCATAGCGCTTACCGTAGGCGTAGAGTTGATACATATCGTCTTGGTCGATGCCGTGCTTCGGATCGGCGCCGTGCGCTTTGATGTCTTTCCATTTGGCGTCGAGGATGAACGCACACCTCCCATCCTTGAGCTTGAGCGAGATATCGGGCTTCATCATGAATGCGTCTTCGCCGTCGATTTTCGCCAACCGTTTTTGTGGACGCTGAGCGTACACGTCGTATTGATTCTGGTGACGCCGAAAACTGTGCGTGACGAAGTCCTCGAACACCTCCTCCATCGGAAACAGCAAAGACAGGTTGCGATGTCGACCCGAGTAGGTGGCTAACCCGTGCCCGAACAGAAACAGGCCCACCCATTGCATCACCGGCCCATAGTGCGGCATGGAACGATCCACCTGATGCCGCTGCCAGTCGGCATTCGGGTTAGCCGCTTGCGGCACCTCGGCAACCTCCATCAACTGGCGCAGCAACCGCAGCAGCCGGCGGTTTTCCATGTTCCGCACCAGCGGCTTCAGCTTGACCAGTGCACTGTGAATGAGCCGGTTGGCAGGGCGATTGACACTCAATTCGTCGTGCGCCACATAGAACCGCGCCTGATTGACCAGGTTCTCACGGATCTGTTCACGAAAGAGCAGGCGCCCCCGAAGGTAAAGCAGGTTCTCCTCCACTGGCACATAGCGCCTGGCGAGACCGGCACGGGTGAGCACATTCAGGCTGTCAAGAAACCGGCGAACGAAGACTTCGAGCATGGCGAATCGCCGCACGGCGCGAATTCCGCTTTCGGGTAGCGTTGGCACTTTCCGAAACCGACGCCAGCTTGGCAGCATGCATAGGAACAAGCGTCGGGTCGTTTCGTAGTCGGAGCCCGGCTTGCTGCCAAGGTCGATCTTGGGGAGGATTTCCAGCACCGTGCCACGCCTGGTGGTGACGATCCCCACGTAGTTGGCTGCGGCGACGCCGCCTTCTGGCCTGCGCTGAAGCACCGGACTTGTGTTGGCTACGACCTTGAGTTCCTCGAAGTCCGCTTGGTGTAGCTTACTGCTGTCGAAGGACTCATACTCCTGGATGGTGTAGACCTCTGGCATCAGACACTCTGCTGGGCCGGTGTTTCGTAGATGCGCCGGTATTGGTCAGGTTCGATCCACCTCGGGTCGTTGCCCGGCAGTCGCCGGTAGACCCGTTCTTCCACCTCTTGTTCGTTTTCCCGGAACAAGCCCGCGGTTCCTTTCACCACGACAAAGTCGTTTCCGCCCAGAACGGACCGTATCTTGGACCAGTCGTTGAAGAAGTATTCCTGCAGCAGCGGGAAGATCTTGTTCTGGAAGGCGTACGCCAGATCCTCTTTGCCTTTGACGTTCATCAGGTAGGTATGGCCGATCTGATGCTCCCGGTCGAGCAGGGCGGTGATGCGACCATTCATAGCCTTGAGCATCTCCTGACATTTAACGCCTTCTACATCCTTGGAGATGAGCGGATGCTCCGGTTCTGGCATCATCTCAACGAAGGTGAACCGGCGGCGCAACGCCGTGTCCAGCAGTTGAATTGACCGGTCGGCTGTGTTCATCGTGCCGATAAGGTAAAGGTTGTTGGGGACACCGAATGAGTCCCTCGAATAGGAGAGTGTAACTTCCGTGGCATCTTTCGCGCCAAGTCGCCGGGAGTCCTCGATCAGCGTGATGAGCTCGCCGAAGATCTTGGCGATGTTGCCACGGTTGATCTCGTCGATGATCAGGACGAAGCGTTTCTCCTTTCCATCCGTCGCTAACTTGGCAATGCGCTTGAAAATACCGTCAAGCAACTCGTATCGGATTGGGCCATCAGCCTCACCGCCCAATACTGGCCGGATGCCCTCGATGAAGTCCTCATATGCGTAACTCTGGTGAAAGGTCACCATCGCGATTTGTCCAGAATCTCGGCGTTCGCGAAACCTCTCGATGTCACCCTCACACACTTTCGTCCCGTCGACGATCGCCAAGGCGAGGTCAACCGCATGATAGGTCTTTCCGGTTCCCGGTGGTCCGAATAGGATCTGATTTTTGGGATGCTTCACGTCTGGTTCCTGCGCTTCCCCTTCACTTGTCATAGGCTCCCGACCGCCGAGTCGATCCAGTAACGCAAATGTCTCCGAATATGCCGGCCCCTGGCGGAATGCGTTCAGGGTCCCATTGCCTGCACGGTTAAAACCCTTTTGCTCCGTTTGTCCCGAAAGTTTGTCCGTCCTCTTGTTCACCCAGATAACGTGTATCCTGCTATCTGCAGCGAGGCGATCCCGGTAGTCATTCTTGGAGACGATCCCAATGCCTCGCCCTCGCGATATGCCGGTTCTAACAAGAATCACGTCACCGCGTTCAGGATCCCGAAGCGGGTATTTTGGGGGACCATCCCGCGACTCGTCATAATCCTCCCAACTCATCCCACCTCCAGGTCCTCCGGTAAAGACCCAATTGTTCATTTCAAAGTCAAGCTTTGGTTTGAAGTCATTCCAGTAGTCGCCTCCACGTTGGCCCCGGGCATTCGTGCTGACCTGAAAGCATCGATCCGAATGAACAGGCAGACTGCCCGACTGTGGCCGTGTTAGATAAGCAAACAGGTTTATTTCGTAGGGCTCGCAACCTGGGAACAGCTTACGAATTCTCCCGACCCAATCCTTGTAGTGTGCCCAATCGAGTTCGCCGGTTGGCAAATTGACAAAGGGAGCCATCTTGTCGTCGCAGGCAATGAACTGTGACGGGTTGATCAGAAAGAGCACCTGCGTCAATTTCACCCTCCCAACGTAGCCGATCTTGAGTGCGCCAACGAAATCGTCGGGATTCACCGAATCAAGCCCCCGAAGGGCTCCGCGGAACAAGTTCCAAAGCAACTGCGGGTTGCCCTGACCGTTGTTGTGGAATAGCACCTGGGCTCTGTACGACGGCGTTGGGAATACAAACGCATCGTCAGATTCCATCGGAGGCTGCCTCTCCATGTTGAATTCTTTGTTAATACTCGGAAATATCCGCATCCGGCTTCCCGCGTCCTGGCCCCGTTGCGCGAGGCTGTAGAAAAACGAGAACGGGTCTATATTCTCGTCTCCGTGTTTCAGCAACGGTAACGGTTGCTCATCATCATCGCCACGCCACGCCACTCTTTTCGCGGCCTCGGCCAGATACGTCTCGCCACCCTCAGCAATTTTGCCTGCGAGTTCCCCGAACCAGGGAACCCAGCCGTAGATCTCCTTCATGTGCTCTTCCTCCTCTTACTAAATCGCCGATTCTCGCCCAAAAATTGCATAGCCCTGCGACCGTGCAGTTTGCATTCCCTCCATGCGGGTTATCATTCAGTATAGTCGCTTTCCCAGGCAGGTTGACGTCTGTCGATTGTCACCGTACACTTGGAAAGTGATTAGGTCATTTCGTCATCCCGGCTTGAAGCAGCTATATGAGGGTGGGCGATCTGCAAAGGTCTCGCAGAACCATGTCGCAAAACTGAGCCGTATGCTAACCGCATTGGACCGAAGTAAGGGTCCCGAAGGAATGGATCTTCCCGGTTTTCGGCTGCATCCGCTCAAAGGACGTATGAAAGGTCATCATGCGGTCTCCGTGTCGGGCAATTGGAGGGTGACATTTCGGTTCGAGAGTGGACACGCTGTAGATGCTGACTACCCGGATTATCATTAGGAGGGTCTGATACGGCGATGAAAAATCCTGTTCATCCGGGCGCTATCGTGCGCGAGGAATGTCTGAAACCCTTGGGCCTCACGGTCTCTGAATGTGCAAAGAGACTTGGCGTCGGGCGTCAAACGCTTTCCAACCTGGTGAATGAAAAGGCATCCGTTTCCATCGAAATGGCCTACCGACTCTCGAAGGCGTTCGGCTCGACTCCCGAAACATGGCTTGGCATGCAGTTGGCGTTCGACCTTGCCCAATCGCGTGATTTGGAACGACAGATCAACGTCAAACGCATCGTGGCCGCATAGCAGCCCCACTCAAGAATACATGTAAGGCCGCCGTTCACTCTCGACGGCTCGACGGGAGGCACCGATTTGAGCGCCAGAAGCCTTTCCGGTATATACTATCCATTGAGAGAAGACCGTCGAATCGGCAACCGTCGCAAGAGGCGGCTCTGGTCGGCGGTCGAGTCATAACCATGCGGCGCATCTATCTGGACAACAACGCGACCACCCGGGTGGCCCCGGAGGTGCTGGAATCCATGCTGCCCTATTACGGGGAGATCTTCGGCAATCCCTCCAGCGTTCACGGGTATGGGCAGGAGGCCAAGGCAGCCCTGGACCTGGCGCGGGAACAGGTGGCTTCCCTGCTGAACTCGGAGCCCAACGAAATCGTGTTTACCGGCGGCGGCACCGAAAGCGACAACTTGGCCATCCGCGGAATCATGGAGGCGGCCCCGGGAACCGGCAAGCACTTGGTGACCTCGCAAATCGAGCACCATGCCGTGCTCCACACCTGCCAGTTTCTTGAAAAGCGCGGCCTCGAGGTCACCTACCTCCCCGTCGGCCGGCAAGGCGAAGTGGATCCCGAGCAAGTCGCCCAGGCCATTCGGGCGAACACCCGGTTGATTTCCATCATGGTTGCCAACAACGAGACGGGCGCCCTGCAGCCGGTCCGCGAGATCGGCGACATCGCCAGGGACCGGGGCGTGGTATTCCATGTGGACGCCGTGCAGGCCGCCGGCAAGATCCCCCTGGACCCGGCCGAGCTTGGAGCCGACCTGCTCACCATCAGCGCCCACAAGTTTCATGGCCCCAAGGGGGTGGGTGCCCTCTTCGTGCGGAAGGGAACGCGCCTGCGGCCCCTGTTCCACGGCGGGGGCCACGAAAGAAACCGGCGGGCGGGAACGGAGAATGTGCCGCAGATCGTCGGCCTGGGTTGCGCTGCCGAATTGGCCCGGAAGTCCATGGACGGGGAAGGCGAGCGCGTTCGGCAATTGAGGGATTGGTTCGAGCAGGAAGTGCAGCGGCGAGTGCCGGAGGTCTCGGTCAACGGCCATGCCGCCTCGAGACTGTGCAACACCTCCAACCTGCGCTTTGCCGGGGCCGAGGCAGAGGGGTTGATCATCAATCTGGATCTGTCGGGAGTGGCTTGTTCCACCGGGTCCGCCTGCTCCTCAGGAGCCATCGAGCCCTCCCACGTCCTGACGGCAATGGGCCTTTCTCCGGCCGAGGCTTTCGAGTGCCTCCGCTTCAGCTTGTCCAAGGACACCAGCCGGGAAGACCTGGCCCAGGTGCTGGACCTGCTGCCCGATCTGGTCGCCCGGCAACGGGAAATGTCCTCTCCCGAAAAACATGCCTACTCCATGATCTCCTGAATCCACCAGGTTACGGGCCGGACCGGGACAACCGCTTCCCCATCATCCTTTTCGGCCGACCGGACTTCGGTCCGGCAATGGACTCTAGCCCGCATTTCTCACCGGGTCGCTGGATGCATTATGAAAGATATTTATTTTCAGTACCTTATTGGCCTTGTTTCAAGGGCACGCGAATACAGACTGCGCTGGGCACGCCCTGGCTTGTCCTTTTTCCCTCAGCGCCCACATGCTCGCTCGAACGTAGTCCCCGCTACGCTCTTCGCTCGCGAGCACGCGCTGAGGGAAAAATTCCTGCGCCATTGTCACGCCCCCCGGTGAGAAATGCGGGCTGGTGAATGGATACCCAGATGTCAGAGAAAATTGTCATTGCCATGAGCGGCGGGGTCGACAGCTCGACCGCCGCGGCCTTGCTGAAGGATCAGGGCCGGGAGGTGGTCGGTCTCTCCATGCAGCTATGGGACTACACCCGGCGGGAAACCAGCGACGACGAGGCCTGGGAACGGAAGAACTCCGGAACCTGCTGCTCCCTCGACGACATCCATGACGCCCGGCGGGTGGCCCGCTTCCTCAACATTCCCTTTTACGTGGTGAACTTCGAGCGGGCCTTCGAGCAGGAAGTGGTGCGTCCCTTCGTGGAGAGCTACCTCAGTGGCGAAACGCCCATACCCTGTACCCGTTGCAACACGCTCATGAAGTTCGACCGGCTGCTGGCGCGGGCCAACCAGATCGGCGCCGACCGGATCGCCACCGGCCACTACGCCCGCATCCGCCACAACCCCGGGACCGGCCGCTACGAGCTGCTCCGCTCCGTCGACCGGAGCAAGGACCAGTCCTTTTTCCTGTTCGACCTCACCCAGGCCCAGTTGAGCCGCATGCTTTTCCCCCTGGGTGAGCTCACCAAGGCCGAGGTGCGCCGCATGGCCGAAGCCTATCGCCTGCCGATTGCCGCCAAGCCGGAAAGCCAGGAGATTTGCTTTATTCCCTCAAAAGACACCGGGCGCTTCGTGGAACGATATCTGAAAAAAGGAAAAGCGGTAGCTGCCGGACAGAATGGGCCGAACCAGGATTCGAGGCCGGATTCCACCCCCTCGGCGTGCGCGGGCCCGGGCCCGATCGTGAATCGGCAGGGAGAGGTGCTGGGGGAGCACCCCGGAATCCACCACTTCACCGTCGGCCAGCGGAAGGGATTGGGAGTGGCTACCGGGGAGCGGCTTTACGTCCTCGAGACCGACCCCAGCCGCAATCGGGTGGTGGTGGGCTCTGACCGCGATCTACTCCGATCCGGCCTGATCGCCGCCAGTGTCAACTGGATCTCCATTGAGAAGGCGACCGGCCCCCTGCGGGTTCAGGCTCAGATTCGCAGCCGGCATCAGGCAGCCGAGGCGACCCTGCTGGCTCAGGACGACGGATCGGTGGCGGTCCGCTTCGATGAGCCTCAGCGGGCCGTGACCCCCGGGCAGGCCGTTGTTTTCTACCAGGATGACCTGGTGGTGGGCGGCGGCTGGATTCAGGAAGCACGATAGCGCCCGATCTCCGGGCGGACCGGAACCCTCCGGGACAGCCGTTGCCTGCACCGGCCGCCATGGCTCCATGAAAACGGGAATTCTCTGGGACGATCTCTTCCTGAAGCACGATACCGGGCCCGCCCACCCGGAGAGCAAGGAGCGCCTGCTCTCCATCCGGCAGGGACTGGAGTCCTACCCTCACCTCAAAGAGCTCAAGCGCCTTGGCCTGAGGCCGGCCACCGAGACCGAGCTCCGCCTGGTACACCCAGCCGCCTACATTCGCAACATTCAGCGCAGCGCCGGCAAACCCTTCACCTATCTCGATCCGGACACGGCCGTATGCGACGCCAGTTATGAGGTGGCCATCCATGCGGTGGGCGGGATTTTGCAGATGCTCGAGTCTCTGATGTCGGGCGAGATCGACAATGGCTTTGCCTTTGTCCGGCCACCCGGTCACCACGCCGAACCCGAACGGGCCATGGGTTTTTGCCTTTTCAGCAACGTGGCCCTGGGCGCCGCCTACGCCCTGAAACGCTTCCGGCTGCAACGGGTCCTGGTGGTCGATTTCGATGTCCACCACGGGAACGGCACTCAAAAGACCTTCTACGACCGCAACGATGTCCTGTTCATCTCCACCCATCAGTTTCCTCTTTTTCCCGGGACTGGCGCCTTTCCCGAGACCGGCAGCGCCTCCGGCAAGGGCTTCACCCTCAACTTTCCCCTGCCCGCCGGCACCGGAGATGCCACCTATGGCCGGCTCTTCGAGGAGATCGTCCTTCCGGTCGCCAAGGCCTACCGGCCTCAATTGATGCTGGTGTCCGCCGGCTTCGACGCCTACATGGAAGATCCCCTGGCCGGCATGCGCGTCACTCCGGACGGATTCGCCTCCATCGCCCATCAACTCAAAATCCTGGCGGACACGGTCTGTGAGGGAAGGATGGTCCTGGTCCTGGAAGGCGGCTACCACCTTCAGGGATTGCAAGAGAGTGTGCTGCGGGTGTTGGACCAGCTCTGCGGCCATCCGGGACCCATTCCACCTTCGGACGGCTCCGAGCTGTTTGAGGCCGTGCTGGCCAGGGCCCGGACCCAATTTCGGTCCTGGTGGAAATTCTGACCGTGTCGGGCTTCGCGACTCTCCTTGAAAGCACGACACAGCGAAATGAACTTCCGGAGCCTGGTCCAGGCCAATCATTCCCGCCCTTGAGGGGGGAGTCGCCGAGCCACTAGCCCGCATTTCTCACCACAGGTTACATTCTTGAGAAGAGTGCAGGGAGTGAGTGTCGTGTTTAGCGTCATTCTGGAGAAGCCACGCGTTCCGGAAGGATGCACCTAAATCGCCGCCTACGCGGCTAGGGCACCGCAGAATCCACACGACCCCGGGCTCACGCCCGGGGCTAAGTGCGGACGCGGCTACGCCGCTTTTTTAGAAGACCTGTAGGAAACGTTTCGTTGGGTAACCAACGCCAACCGCGGCTTCGCCGCTCTCCCCTAAATCACAACACTGCGGGAGGGCAGGATTTTTTAAATGATAATCCCCCGGGCGTCAGCCCGGAGGTTCGAGCGGAGCCGCGGAGCGGCGGCAGCACTTGGCCGTAGGCGTAAACCCATGGATAGATCTTCCTGGGAGCGCGGGCGTCCCGCCCGCACAAGGCCTGGCACGATGGAAGAAATCCCTGCAAACGCGGATTTGGTGCGCTTTGCAGGGGAGCGGCCCTGGATGGCAGGTTGTTTGCAGGTATAAGGTGCGGGCGAGACGCCCGCGCTCCCAGGGGGGGACGGCCCCGTTCCGGGTTTATTGTGTTAAGGATGTTCCCGGTTTTTACCCCCGAATCGCTCCCCCCTCGAGGCGAAGTCGCAGAAGCCGAGCCGCCAGGCGAAGGCAGATGAGGTGGGGGTGTAAGCCGGGTCCTCGGGCACCAGCCCAAGGCTCGAGCCGAGCCGCGTAGGCGGCGATTTTGTGGCATCGTCCCGAAACGCACTGCCTTTCCAGAATGACTCTGAACCCGTGCGTCCAACCCCAACATGACGATACGGCGGGGGGACGACTTCAAAAGAGGAGCTGACGAAGCAGCTTGCGCCGCTCGGCGCACCTCTTTTATAATCCAATAACTGAAAGCCACTTAGCGATGGTGATCCCCATGATGAGGCACTTCGGAATCGGCATTGTCTCCCTCGTCCTTTTGCCCCAACTCGCAATCGCCAAGGACGGCCCCTCCCAACTTGACACTCCGGCTCGCCGGGAGTTGGTTCGGGAGCTCTCCAGCGAGTACGCCACCCTGAAAGTCTCCCTCCCCATCAACAGCAAGGGGCTGACAGTGGACGACACCGGCGAGTTCGACTGGGAAAAACACGAAATTTCCCTGCTTCGCAGCGGCCAGTTCATCACCGCCGGCATCCAAGTCCAAGTCACCAAGATCCGCTTCGACAAGAAGAAATTGCGCTTCGAGCTCAACGGCGGCGGCAGAAAGCTAAAGAGGCGTATTCTGGAGCGGATCTACGCGGGTACGGCAACCTCGGTGACACCGCTGGCCAGACGCTCGGAAGCCTCCAACCCCAAGGGCTCCTACCTCACCATCAAGTTCGATGAATTCGTTCCCGACCTGACCCCCGAGGAAGTTAAATCCATCCTCTCCACGGTGCTGGATTTCAGCAAGAAAAGCTCGACCAAGAGCTTCATGGAAGCCCAGCCCGAAGAATTCAAGGAAGCCATCCGGAACAAGCGGGCGGCGGTGGGTATGGACAAGGACACGGTGCTGGCCTCAATGGGCCACCCCCTACGGAGGGTGTGGGAAACCAAGGGAGAGACCGTGGTGGAGGAGTGGATTTACGGGGAGAGGCCCTACAAGGTGATTTTCGTGGAGTTCCACGAAGGAATTGTGGTCAGCGTCAAGGAGTATTAACCCGCCTCCCTGCCCACCGGATCGCTTCTCTTCAGAATTTCCTGATCTGCCGTAGCGCTTCGTAGACGACGATGGCGGCGGCGTTGCTCAAATTGAGACTCCGCGCCTTGTCGCCCCACACCGGTATCCGGAGGGATTGCTGCGGCTGCTGCTCGATCAACTCCCGCGGCAATCCCCGGGTTTCGCACCCAAACACCAGATAATCCCCCCAGCGGTAACTGACCTCGGTGTAGAGCCGGGTGGCCTTGGTGGAAAGGTAGTAAAACCGGGCGCCGGGAGCCGCTTCCTGCAACTCTTCCAGGGAGGCATGGCGGGTCACCTTCAGTGACGGCCAGTAGTCCAATCCGGCTCGTCTCAAGCGAGAGTCCGAGATCGAGAATCCCAGGGGGCCCACCAGATGGAGCTGACATTGGGTGAGGACGCAGAGCCGACCGATGTTTCCCGTGTTCTGAGGAATCTCCGGCTCCACCAGGACTACATGCATCTGTCAAATCCGCCAGCCAGGGGAGAGGGACGGCGCCTACGGAACCTGGATCAAGGCCTTTCCCAGGCCCAGGTTTCCCGCGGCATCGTAAATCCGCAGAGCCACCACGTGCTCGCCTGTCTCGAGGGCCTCGGTGGTGACCCGGAACTCCTCCGTCCTGGAATCGACGATGCCATCGGTCGAGTAGACGGCCTTCCATTTCGCGCCATCGGTTGAAGCGTCGGCCCTGCGAAGACCAGAAACCCGGTCCACCACCCGGAAACGCACCACCGCAACACCCTTTCGAACCTTCCTGGACAGGACCTCAACCGCCGGAGGCGTGTTGTCGATGATGAAGGGCGCACTGACCAACTCCCCGGACCTGGCGCTGGAGGAGGGGTTGGAGGGTGCGTCACTGGCCAGAATCTTGAGCAGATAAGACCCGTCGGGAAGGGCTCCCGATTGCAGCGTGTAGTTCCGGCGGGGGTGGTCCCGGACCAGCGGTTTCCAGTTCGACTCGCCCTCGCCCCGGTACTGGATGGTGAACGCCAATTTATCGCGGTTGGGATCCGAGGATTTCCAGGTGAAGGACCGGGATCCCCTTTGGAAGGCCCGGCGCGGCCGGCTGGAAGTGGTGGGAGGCTCGGGAATGGCCTTGGCTGCGCCCGAAATGTCCGCGGCTTCCCGGTCGGCAGGAGAGACCGGGCGTGGATTGGATGAAAAGGCTTGGCTTTTCAGAAAGGCCACGCCTTGAGGCAGTATCCGGATGGACTTGACCTCCGGAGCCAGATTCTGCTGGAGATAGGGAATGACCACTCGGCTCAACTCAGGGGAATATTGGGTGTCGGTCTCCAACACCGCCTTGTACTGAATGTAGCGGGCCGGCGGACTCTCGACCTTCTCCCCTTCCGCGAGGGTGTAGGGCTTGGACCAGTCGCTCCAGGTCCCATCGGGGCGCCGGGTATTGCCGCTGCGAGTGTAGAGCTTCAGCTTGGCGCCCTTGGGAACTTTGGCCTGCCAACTCACACTGCCCCACCGGGAGACGACGCTCGAGTCCTGGACCTCGGACTCGAAGCTGCCGCGAGGATTGATCCGGTTCCTGAGGCGATAGACCCTGGCAAGATTGCTGGTGCAGGCCACCAGGCCGTCACCGGCAGGGATCAAGCGGGTGGTCTGTTCTTCGGTGGTCTCGATCAGAAGGGTCAGCTCCCTCTTGCGGGACAGGGAGTAAATTTTGCCTTTGTCCCCGCTGGAGAAAAGGATGCTTCCTCCCTTGTCGAGGTACAAGCCGTATGCCGTCTCGGTGTTTGAAGACCATAGGGTCTCCACCGAGCGGTCCTTGCCAATCCGGTGCAATCGACTCTTCAGTTTACCCTGGCCGGTGGAAGGCGGACTTGCCACCCCCGGACCGGGGGAGAGCTTCAGGGCGGTTTGCGCCTTGCCGACACTGGACAACGACAGCCCCACGGTAACGGCCGCCGCGGCGGCGGCGGATTTGGCCGGCTCCTCGACAGCCGGCGCCCGGCGCCCGGGACCACCGTTGACCGCGATCAGATAGACCTCTCCGTCGGCGTTGACCTGAATATCGTGCACCTCGTTCATTCCGGTGTCGAACAGCACGAAGGCTTTGCCGTCGGGCGCGATCCGGTAGACGTAGCCTCTAGGGTCGCTGCCCGCCAACAGGTGGTTCTCAGGATCGACCGCCAGGCAGATCACGTTGGTCTGGCCGGTGTCGTACAGCTCCCGGGCTTCTCCCTCCGGGCTGACCCTGTACACCCTTCCCTTGCTTCCGGTGGCCACGTAAAGGACCCCGCCCGAGCCGAAAGCCAGGTCCCAGATAAACCGGTCGGCCGGGTCGAAAAAGACCGAGGCTTCCCCTTGGGGAGTGACCTTGTAGACCTTGCCGTTGGGAGAGGTGGCCGCGTAGAGGTTCTGCTGGGCGTCCAGCGCCAGCGCCAATACGTCCAGCTCCGAGGAGTCGAAGAAGAGCGACGACTTGCCGGAGTCGTCAATTTTGAAGACCTTCCCATCGTGCCCGGTCGCCACGTAGAGATGGCGCCTGCCGTCATAGACCGCAGACCAGATGAGAGCTTGATCCGATTCCAGTACCGAGTCGAATTGGCGGGCCAAGGCCAGCGTTCCATCCTGGCGCAGGGAGAGTCCGCGAAGATTTCCCTTGGAAAAGTCGCTGAAGGAAGAGGTCGTCCAAAACCCGGGGTCGACGGCCAGTGTCGGCAAGCAGAGCAGCGGCAGGATGCCCAGGCAGACCATCCAGGTTTTCCGTTTCATTCGGACTCCATTTCCGCTCTGACAGGGTCCCGCGGTTTGGTGGAAGCCGCGGGCGACCCTCCCCATCAGGGCCGTCCCTGAATCGCACGCCCCGGCGCCGCGGCCCGGGAAAGCCCTAGCCCGCATTTCTCACCGGGGGGTTGCACTCTTCTCAAGAGTGCAACTTGGCGCAGGAATTTTTCCCTCAGCGCGTGCTCGCGAGCGAAGAGCGTAGCGGTCACTACGGTCGAGCGAGCATGTGCGCGCTGAGGGGAAAAGGACAAGCCAGAGCCCGCCCAGCACAGTGTGTAACCGCAAGACATCAACGATCGGACCGACAAGTTGCTGAAAATAAACCGCCTTTCACAATGGTTCCAGCGACCCGGTGAGAAATGCGGGCCATACTCAATCCACAACCTTGAGCGTCAGGGTGCGACGCCCCTGGATCACAAAGGACTTGGAAGGCAGTTCATATTCGTACAGGTTCGAGGCCCCCATCAATGTCAGGCTGCTGCTGGCGCTTCTGGCCGAGGTCAACACCTGCCGAAACGACGGAGGGAGACTCGAAAATTCCTCGCCGTGGAGCACCACAGCAGGTTCCGGCCGCTGCAAGCGGACATAGACCCGATCGTTCTTGCGAAGGTTGTTGATGGCGCGGATCAGGTGGTCGAGGTCACGGGGGACGAAATTCCGCCGCACCAGTTGGTTCTCGGCGGCGGTCAAGGTAGAACCGTCGGCAACCGTGACCAGCAGGCTTCCCCCCGAAATATCCTCGGGAATCGGAAGCGGAATCTTCTCCACAATTTCCTCGCCATTGGGCGTCCGCAGCACGGCCGACAGGATGACGGTTTCACCGGGTCTGACCGATTCCCGGTTCGGCCACACCCGATCCAGGCGACCGGTCCTCTTTTCGTCGATGGAGGTGATGTCGACGGCAATCTCCTGAATGTCGACGCCCTCGAAGCCGCTTCCCAGGATGTAGCTGAGCGGCTGCCCCACCGCCAGAGATGCGAACAGTTGGGAGTTGGACTCTCCGGAAAAAAGGTTCTCGATGCGCACGTCGGGACGGTCCTTGAGACGGATCCTGCCCTGAACCTGCAGCGTCGATTCTCCCAGGGCCCGCTCCTGGGAGATAATGGTGCTGAAAATGGTGAAATTGGCCAGAAAGGGCGTCAGGAGACGGTCGTTGACCAACTCGAACCTGAAGGAGCGGGAGGTATTCCGGCTCGACCTGAGGTTGACGACCAGCGGGATCAGCTTGGGGGCCTGGCCAATGGTCCCATACAGGCCTCGTGACCGGTCCTGCGTGATCGCCCCCACCAGATCGGTCGGCACGGCGATCTTGAAGGAATTGTTCAGGTTGGGAAGTAGCGAAATCACCCGGGCTCTGGAGACCGGAAGATCGACCGGTCCCAGCGAAAACCAGGGATGCCCGAAAGCATAGATCTTGTCTCCCTCGCGATGGGTCACCGTGCCGGAAGCGCTGGCCCCGAATCCCAGATCTCCTCTCATCAACTGGACGGCTATCGACGAGCCCGGGACCACGTCGGATCCGTCAGCCAGCTCGGCGCCGGCCGCTCCCGATCCCGATCCACCGCCCTGCAACACCCTCATCCCGTAGGCTCCCAGAGCGCCTCCCAGAAGGTCGGCAGCTTCGGCCGCAACCCCCGAAAGGACCAGGGGCGTGTCGATATAGCGGAACAACTGGCCGCTCAGGGGCTTCAGGGAAGCCGCTCCGGCGGCCATGGATTTCGAGACGGCAAAAACGGGAGCGGTCCTGGAATTGGGGACCCGGAGGATCCCGGGGCCTCGAATCGCAAGAGTACGGTGAGGAGCGATCGAGGAGACCTCGACCACGATGGGGTCGCCCCGCACCGGCTCATCCGACTGCTCGAAGATGCCGACCATCTGCTCGATAGGGGTGAGTCCCGCCACGGCCTCCTTGGAGAAGGGAAAGGAGAAGGCAACGGCCCCAATCAGCCGGCCGTCCACGTAAACCGGGCTCCCGCTCATGCCGCCCATCACGCCGGTCTTCTCCAGGGGGCCCCCGGATAGGCGGGCCAGAATGGCGTCCTGGCGGGGAGTGATGTTCTTGAGGACTCCCAGAACTTCAGCTTCGAATTCTTCAACCTCCGCCCCCCGAAAGACGGTTTTGCCGACACCCTTCATCCCCGGCTTGACCTGATCCAGGGGCATGAAGTTGCGATCTCCCCCGGCCGGCCCTGCATGCAGGGAGAGGGTCAGCAAGAGCGGCAGAATGGCGCCCGCACGGCTGCTCCAGGTCCACCGGGGCCGGGCGGTGCATTTGAAGCACTTGAAAGGGAGAGACTTCATGGAAACCTTGCGTTATGGCTGCCGGAGGATCATAGAAACGGGGGACCGCGGACGGTTTGTGCCCGACTCCGGTCCAAGGGCGAAATTATAGCAGAACAGATCCCCTCCGGCGGCGGCAACCGGAAGGTGGAGATCAGTCCTCATGACGTTTTTTTGCAACAAGTTCCGGCAACCGGGCAAGCCGGCCGCGCTACGGCGCTGCCGATCATTCAGGGTGAAACTTCTTCAGGGTTGTGGTAACAATTGAAACCTGTACAAGCATTGCCTTATTTCAGACCCACAGTAAGCGGGCTGTGTCGCCCATAAGATTTCAGTAGATCAGGACGGTGCTGAAGCGACCTGGCGTGGCCGTGGGCCGCAGTCTGGCGGCTCGGCGACTGCCCCCCTCCGCATCAGCCTTCGCCTGCCGGCTCGGCTTCTGCGACTCCCCCTCAAGGGGGGAGTGATACTGGAACGCCTTGTGCAGGCCGCAAGATCACTCCCCCCTTGAGGGGGAGTCGGCGAGAGGGCGGAGCCCGCAGTCGAGCCGGAGGGGGGCAAACGCGGCGTCCCGTGCGCAGCCCGTGCGGCGTCCCAGGCGCAGCCCGTGCGCGCCCCGTGAGTGACTATCAGCGGTACCGGCAGCGAAGCCTTGGCGGCATCGTTCGAGCGCTTGAGGACTTCCCGAGCAAGCAAAGGCAGGCGGCAATGGAACAGCAGCGGGGCCGAACGAAAACCGGGGCCACTCCGATTCCCGTCACGGGCTTTGTCTTGGCAGGAGGCAAGAGTACCCGGATGGGCCGGGACAAGGGCCTGCTCGAGATCGGAGGGCAGACGCTGATCCAGTCCGCCGTGAGCCTCCTGAAGGAATTGACCGATCGAGTCGTTATCCTGGGCCCTTCGGAGAGGTACGGGTTCCTGGGTGTGCCCGTGCTCCCCGACCTGGTCCCCTCGCGGGGGCCTCTCAGCGCCATCCATACCGGCCTGGAGCGTTCCGGGACGGCTGTCAACGTTTTTCTGGCTTGCGACATGGCGCTGATGCAAGCGACCTTTCTGAGACTGCTGGTGGAACGGGCCCCCCTGGCCGATGCCGTCCTGATGCGCCTGGGCGACGGCAGCCTGGAACCCCTGTGCGCCGTCTACAATCGCTCCTGCCTTCCGGTGGTCAAAGCCAATTACGAGAGGCAGAGGTTCAAGCTCTCCGACCTGTTCCCCGAGTTGAGGACCCTCTACCTCACCGAGGCGGATCTGCAGGATCTGGGACTGGATCGCAGGATCTTCACCAACCTCAACACTCCCGGGGATCTGGAACAGCAGGGGATCTCCTCTGGTCCGCCGGGCAGAAGCAGGTAATTCCTGACGGCATCGCGTTGATCGGACAGTTGCACTGTGGCCTCAAGGTGTCCCCGGGGCGCTTGTACTGAGCAAGGGTCACCGATCTCGGGTGAACGCCGACCTCAAGGCGATGTGCGCCGCTTGGCCGCGGGCGATCTCAATATGTTATTCGGGGCGACCGGCTGGCAATTATCCCTCGACACCAATTCCCGAGGGGCCCGCTCCTTCTTGGTTTTTCGCTGGGTGGACTTGTCTTCCAGGAACGATCCGTTCCGCAAATCTTCCAAGCCAACCTTGTCAGCGGGCTCTTTCATTCGGCGGCGTGCTTCAGCCACATCCATACGATCCTCGAGAAGTTGCAGCAACTCCAGATCTTCAACGCCGATGATAGCGGCTGCGGGTCGTCCGTGCTGCGTGACCAGGATGCGCTCGCCTGCTACACGAACTGCATCGATGATCTTGGAAAAATTCTGACGAGCCGAGGAAGCGCTGATCTCGGCAGCTTCAAGTTCAGTATTCATTTCTCCTCCCTGTACACATCCCTCCGGTGCCTGACACGGACAATTCTCACGGTCACAGTGTTCTTGTCGATATTGTAAAGAATCCGGTAGTGGCCGACCCTGTATCGAAAGATCCCGCTAGCCAACTGGCGTACACCTCGGCGGTAGGGATCGGCGAGCAATTGCTCAATCGCAGCGATCACGCGGACCCGGACAGGCCGATCTAACCTCTTGATGTCTTTCTGTGCCGACCGGACTATCTCTAAATTGTACACTGTGTATAGATTGTACCAATATTCGGCTTCTATTCAAGTCGCAGTTGCAATGGAAGCAATTTCCGCGAAATTGCCAGCACTACACCCTCTTCACAATTGGTTGCTTTGGGACACCCTTTCTTGCGTGTCAAGTCTCCACGCCCTAAAAGCCCGTCGGCAAAGCCGAAATCGTTCCTGAGTGTTCAATCCGTCACTCGCCGAAGTCTCGTAGAAACCCCTCACGGCCCCTCGAAACGCTGGGTCCCAAGCTCGAACGTTTCAAGGCGGCGCGCGGGACCGTCGGCACCGACAGGCGGTGACCGTCAAGGCGCTTCTGGAGCGTGAACCCGCGCCAGCCCTGTCACCTGCTCCGGCGTCGTTCCTGCAGTCCTCATTCCGGCCGGTGACGGATCCTGAGAATGCTGCGGGACTGGAATTCCTTCCTTCCGCCGACCTGGTTGCGAGCGAAGAAGTCCGCGGCCTCGAATTCGGGCGAGGTCACAAAGAAGGCTTCTTTCCCCCTCGGATACTTCACGTCGCCTTCCGAATAGACGATCCGGGCACGGCTGTTCAAGTAAAAGCCCAGCCCATAGGCCACATTGCGCGAGATTCCATAGACGAACAGCGGTTGATCCACGAATCCATCCTCCTGAAGGAAGGCCGCCAATTGCCGGGACGACTGGGTGGAGTCCACCTGCCGGAACACGCCCCCTGTCACCAGAACCATCGCCAAGGCAACCGCCGCCAGATAGCAAGCCACCGACGCCGTTCGCCGCCGGCGCCAATAAAACAGCAAGGCAAGCAAACCCGTGCCGGCCAGGAGCCCGGAGGCAGCACCCGCCAGCCACTGGACCGGCAGGTTCAGCCGGGTGGCGTAGAAGGGCAGAGCCAAACCCGTCAGCAACAGGATCAGCCCCTGGTAGAAAAAGAAGTCCTTGAACCAGACCTGCCGGTTGCCTTTCGGCCCCGGCTTCAGCCACAGCCGGACCTGATGGCCGATCAGCAGGGCGATGGCGGGGGCCGCCGGCAACAGGTAACCGGGCAACTTGGATCGGGAGAGGGAGAAGAAAACCAGCGGTGTCAGCAGCCACAGCCACAAAAAGAGATCCTGGGCCCCGGCAAGCGAGCGCCAGCGATCCCCGTGTCGAAACAGCCCCCGAGCCGACGGAAGCAGTTGCAGGCTCCAGGGGAAAAAGCCGATGAAGGCAACCGCCGGAAAGAACCAGAAAGGCTGAGGGTGCTCATAGCGGCCGGTAAAAAACCGTTCCAGATTGTGCCGGATCAGGAATTCTTCCACGAATCCCCAACCATTGGCCAGGGTGCACAACCCGTACCAGGGCAGGACCACCGCCAACAACACCAGTGCTCCGGTGATGGGTCTGAACCTGGCCGCCAGGTCCAACCGCCCGGTAAGGCCCAGGAAGACAGCCAGGCTGAGCAGGGGCAGCAGGAAGCCGGCCGGGCCCTTGGCCAGAGTCGCCAATCCCAGGAAAGCATAGATGACCAGCAGCAACCCCAGTTGGGAACCGGAAGCGGCCGAATCTCTCCAGAGCCCCTTGCCGCCAAATAACAGGAAGTACAAGCCGGCCCAGGCCGCCGCCATTGCCGCCGAAAACAGCATATCGGTGGATGCAGCGCGGGCCAGGGGGAAATAGAGAATCGAGGCAGCCAGGACGAGACAGGAGAGCAGCCCTTCCGTGGGACCCTCCCGCTGTCTGCCCACATAATAGACGCAAAACACTCCCAGGACCGCGGCGAGCGCCGAAGGCAGCCGGGCGCCGAATTCACTGATTCCGAAAAGCCAGTAGGCCGCCGACGCCAGCCAGAAGTAGAGGACTGGTTTTTCCAGCCAGGGCTCTCCGAAGTAGCGAGGCGTCACGTAGTCGCCCGTGACCAGCATTTCCCTGGCGACCTGGGCGTAGCGAGGCTCGTCCGGACCCACCAGTCCCAGGCCGCCAAGACCCAGGAAGAACTGGATCCAGACGAACCCGAGAATCAAAAGCAGGTGGCTGGGTTGGATTCGCCTGAACACGTTGACCGGGAACGGTGGACGCCTGGCGGAGGTCAGGCTAGTAATAGTCGGAGCAGGACATGTAGTAGCTGCATTGGGGGCACCGCAGCTTGCAGTGGTCGGGCTGCAACTCCAAACCGCACTGAGGACAGAACTGGCTGGGATCCCGTTGCCGGTTGGGAAAGGCTGGCAGGCGTTCCCGGGAAGAAGCCTTTTCTTGAAGGTCTGAAGGGAAGGAGTTCAAAAAAGTGCCTACCGGCATCGGGGGCCTTATGGCCGTTCCTTCGGCCCGAGGCTTGGCGGTCTCGGACCGCCTGCAGGTGAGCCTATTGCAGGTGAGGATCGATCATCTTTTGAAATTCCGACTTGGGCATGGCGCCCAGCAGGTTGCCAACCACCTGGCCGTCCTTGAGAAGCAGGATCGTAGGGATGCTGCGAATACCGTACTTGGAGGCGACCACCGGGTTGTGGTCGGTGTTGAGCTTTCCTACCTTCACCTTCCCGGCATAGGCGCCTGCCAGCTCCTCTATGATGGGACCCACCATGCGGCAGGGACCACACCAGGGAGCCCAGAAATCCACCAGGACCGGCTGGTCCGCTTGCAGGGCCTCCGCGTCAAAATTCCCATCGGTAAGTTCCACTACGTTTCCGCTCATCGTTCCGCCTGCTCCTTCCTGAGATCACTGAATCAAAGCACCCTAGTCTTGCCCCCGGCCCCCGCGCTTGTCAAGATTTTAATGGCGTTGACCCTTTCCTCCACCTGCACGTCCCGGGCGGTGCGCGAGCTTGCCTGGGTCAGCGCCTCAAGGATGCGAGAGGCCGCGGCGGCAAGAGGATAGCGTCCGGCATGGCCCGGCAGAACCCAGCGCGCCCCCGGGATCGAGAGACTCCTCGGGAGTGGCGCCGCCAGGCGGGCCTCAAACACCGTGAGATTGATTCTCCGATTGGTGACGGCGTGCTTGACCACGGCCAACCGCTCGCCCAGCCGGACCTTCAAATGGAGCTCTCCTTCGAGATAAGTCACCAGGGAGGCGGCGAGGTCCGAGCCAGGCAATTCTCCCCCGGGGAATTCCCACATGTCCCGGAGCAACCGCGAGCCGGAACGCCTCCGGATCAGGAACCGACCCCGATGCCAGATCACCGCCGCAGCTTGGCGGCTCAAGCGAATCCCCGACCGCCTCCCTTTCTCCGGCAGCCGTTCCTGGATACCCCGTTTCCGGGCCCCGCAATGGGAAGCCCAGGGGCAGACAAGACAATGCGGGTTGCGGGGCAGGCACACCGTTGCGCCCAGCTCCATCAATGCCTGGTTGAAGTCCCCGGGCCTGCGGCCGGGAAGAAGCTGTTGTCCGGCAGCCGCCAGGATTCCCTGCAAGGGAGACCTGGCGGGGTCTCCGTTCAAACAGAATAATCGACTCAGCACACGAACGACATTGCCATCCAGGGCAGCCAGCGGCTGGTCGAAAGCGATACTGAGGATGGCGGCCGCCGTGTAGGGTCCGATTCCGGGCAACCTCAAGGCTTCCCGATAGCTCCTCGGGAACTCCCCCCCATGCTCGCTGACCAGCATCCGGGCCGCCTCCCGGAGGTTCCCGGCCCGAGAGTAGTACCCCAGCCCGGCCCAGATCCGCAACAGGTGCTGAGCATCGGCGCCGGCCAGATCCTCAAGGGTCGGGAAAACCTTCATGAACCGGAGAAAATAGGGGACGACGGTTTGTACCTGGGTTTGCTGGAGCATCACCTCAGACACCCAGACGGGGTAAAAATCGCGAGATTGCCGCCAGGGAAGTTGGCGGCGGTAGCGCTGATACCAGTCGAGCAACCTGGTCTGCAGGCGCCGGATTTCGGCTGGAGGGAGAAAGACCGCTTCAGTCGCGGCCGGCTTCGACATGCCAGGAGGATCTTCCATCGTCGCTCGACTGTCAAGGTCTTCAACGACAAACCGGGGCCCTTCCGAGCAGAGTTCATTCGCTTGGAGGCCGAGGCAAGGAAGCCGGGCAAGGATTTATGGCGGCAAGAGTAAGGCTGTTGAGGTATTCTATCGACTGCTTGCCTTGGCTGGTGCTTATCGGTCCTGTCCGTCCCCAGCGGGGCGTGCTGTTCTCCCTCTTTAGGATTGAATCGTTTCCGCCGGGTTGGGTGAGCGGAACCACCCAAATCCAAACAGGGAGAAGACTGATGCCAACCTCAACGGAATCTGACACCACCGCAATCCATCGCGTGCTGCTTGACAGCGGTGCGGATCCCAAGCTGATCCATCCTGCCATCGAGGAGATACGTCATTTGAGTGGGCAGAACGTCATCACCGCCATCGGAGCTCAGATCACCGAGCTCCGGGCGGAGACGCAAGCTCAATTCACCGGGCTTCGGGCGGAGATGAACACCCTGAACAAGGTGATTTGGCCGCTCATCAGCTTGCTGGCCATTCCCATGTTCGCCCTGCTTTACAAGATCCTCATGCAGTGAGCCAAGCCGATTTTGGCCGGGGGGAAGAGAAATCCCGACGGTCGCGGCCGGCTTCGACACGGCAGCAGGATCTTCCATCGATTCCCGACGGTCAAGGCCTGCAACCACAAACCGGCATCTTGTCGAGCGGAGTTCATTCGCTTGGAGGCCGAGGCAAGGAAGCCGGACAAGGATTCATGGCGGCAAGAGCAAGCCTGTCGAGGTATACTGTTCACGGTATGCCTTGGCTGGTGCTTATCGGTCCTAGCCGTCCCCGGCGTGGCCGCACTTTTCTCCCTCTTTGGATTGAATCGTTTCTGCGGGTTGGGTGAGCGGAATCACCCCAATCCAGACAAGGAGAAAGTTGATGCCGACCTCGACTAAACCTGACACCGGCGCAATCCATCGCGTGCTGCTGGACAGCGGTGCGGATCCCAAGCTGATCCATCCTGCCATCGAAGAGATACGTCATTTGAGTGGGCAGAACGTCATCGCCGCCATCGGAGCTCAGATCACCGAACTCCGCTCCGAGACGCAAGCTCAATTCACCGAGCTCCGCGCGGAGATGAATACCCTGAACACGGCGACGCAAGCTCAATTCACCGGGCTCCGGGCGGAGATGAACACCCTGAACAAGGTGACGCAAGCTCAATTCACCGGGCTCCGGGCGGAGATGAACACCCTGAACAAGGTGATTTGGCCGCTCATCAGTTTGCTGGCCATTCCCATGTTCGCCCTGCTTTACAAGATCCTCATGCAGTGAGCCAAGCCGATTTTGGCCGGGGGGAAGAGAAATCCCAACGGTCGTGGCCGGCTTCGACACGGCGGGTGGATCGTTCATCGTTTCCTGACTGTCAAGACCTTCAACGACAAACCGGCGTCGTTCCGAAGCGGATGCAGCGTGACATTGGCCGCCTACGCTTCCACGTCGTCAACCGCGCTGCAAGCCACTGAGTAAGTTTCGGATGGATCAGAGATCCGGCGCCGTGATGGGGATTCGACTGTTCCCTGCCAGGCGTGCCCGAAGGGTCTAACACAACGGATAGCTGCCGGTCCGGCTGAAAACTCGGCCATCACGTTCCACCCCCGGACACCGGTATCAGGCCGCGGCGTTGCGGGAGGCGCTCCTCCTCCACTCCCGCGGAGCAAGAGGAACGCCGCCCATCTTCATCATGACCGTCCCTGGACGCTCGTTGGCTCTCCCGGCGCCCCCTTGGGAGCACCGGTTCCCGCTTGCGAGCGTACGGGCCACACGGAAACCGTTGTTGTTGTTCCGTTTACCGGTGGTGTTCCTGTTGCGGTTGGCCGCGCGGAGGTTTTCGGGTTGGTTGTTCCAGGAACCGCCGCGCAACACGCGTTCGCGGGACGATCAGGCTTCCGGGCGGAACCCAATCGCACTGCCCGAAAGATTGCCTGGCGCAGGCGCCATGTATTGGCATGTTCCGCGTGCGCAATCCAGGCTCGCACGCGTTGAATGATTTCCTCCTTCTCCACCCTACCCGCGCGCCAGCGGTCGCGCAGTCCCCGCAGACGATTGCGGAAACGACGCACATTGTCTTCCGGCAATCGCCGGTAGCCGCCCGCAAGAAGGATCAAGCCAAGAAACGGGGCCGGTTGGGCGGCATCCAGCAGGACGGTTTTTCGCGGGTGAAGGCGCAACCGCCGGCCCTCGAGATATTCGGCGATGCGCTGCCGCCACACCTCGAGTTGTTCCCGCTCGTCGTGAAACAGCGCGAAGTCGTCCACGTAGCGCACATACCCCTTGGCCCGCAGCACTTCCTTGCAGAAGTGGTCCAGGCCGTTCAGATACAGATTGGCGAAGAACTGGCTGGTCAAGTTGCCGATCGGCAGGCCGCGCCGGCGTTGGAAGGGGGTGAACAGATGGTCGCCAGGGTAGTAAAGATTCACGGCCTCCTGCGGGTTGGAGCCGTCGATGATGCGATCGGCCAGCCACAGCGTGCGCTCGCAGGCGATTCGACGGCGCAGGTCGGCTTTGAGAATCTCATGGTCGATGGCAGGGAAGTAGCGGTAGATGTCGCAACGCAGCACCCAGCGGTGGCGGTCGCGGAACCGTTCGTAGCGTGCAATGGCCCGGTGGGTTCCCTTGCCCAGCCGGTTGGCGTAGCTGTCGTGGATGAAACCGCGCTCGAAAATGGGTTCGACCACCGCGCAGAGGGCGTGGTGAACCACCCGGTCGCGGAAGGGCGCAGCCGAGACGGTGCGGTGTTTGGGGTCGCGTATCTGGATGACGGTGTAGCGGCCCGGACCATAGCTGCCGCTGCTGAGTTCTCGCTCCAGGCGCAGAACCTCGGGTTCCAGATTGGCGAGAAACGCCGCCGCCCCCGGTTTTGCCCGTTTGCCTCTGGCCGCCTTGCGGGCGGCCTGCAGCAGCGCCGGAAACGAGGCGATCTCGTCGAAGAGGTCACGCGCCTTCGCGGGCATGATGCGCCTTCCGCCAGCCGCCGACCAGTCGTCCGGTTTCATCCAGGGATCTGGCCGCATGTTCGTAACGACGGTGGTCCAGATAACGCAGGTCGTGCGCAAGGCGGAACAGAAACCGGAGCTTCTCGATGCCCAGGTTGGCTCCGGCGAGGGGATCCCCCCTGCGTCTGCTGTAGGTCGCCTCGATCAGCCGTTCCAGAACGTCCAGGGCCGAAGTCTGGATTCGGTCGCCGAGCAGAAACTTCTGACTGCGGGGGAAACGCTCCACGGCCGGTATCAACCAGACGAGAAAACGAAAGTGAGATTCCAGCGCCGGGCCGGTTGCGCGCGAGTGGTCGGCGCGGACGCGGGCTGGTTGGGTCGATTCATCGGTCAAGGATTATCGCCGGTTTCAAGCACTGAAAAAAACACCAGGGGGCCAGCCCCCTGGACCCCCGAGGTAAAGAGTTAAAGATTCAAGGGGTGAGCGTCCGGGCCACACGGAAACCGTTGCTGTAGTTCCGTTCACCGGCGGTGTTCCAGTAGCGGTTGGCCGCGCGGAGGAGTTCGGGAGGTTGTGAGCCAGGAACCGCCGCGCAACACGCGTCTTTCGCAGTCCCCGCTGGTCCAGGCCGAGCCGTCCGCCGGCGCCCCCTGATAGCTGCCGTTCCAGCAATCCTGCACCCACTCCCACAAGTTGCCGTGCATGTCGTGAAGTCCAAAGGCGTTGGGGTTAAACGAACCCACCGGCGCCGTCTTCTCATCGTCCCACTGACTGCCGCAGCCACCGCAATTGGCCCGATTATGACCGATATCGTTCCCCCAACCATACTTCGTGGTCGACCCCGCCCTCGCCGCATACTCCCACTCAGCCTCGCTCGGCAGCCGGTAGCGCTCCCCCGTCTGCACCGACAGCCACTCCGCGTAGGCCACGGCATCCTCCCAGGAAACGTCGATCACCGGACGCCGTCCCCTGCCCCAGCCTTTATCGTTCGGACTTCTCCCGCCGGTCGCGGCAATGAAGCGATCGTACTCCTCGAAGGTCACCTCGTACTTCGACAGCTCGAATGACGCCACCCTCACCTCGTGCACGGGCTTCTCATCATCCTGGCAGTTTAGGCCGGATACGCAGCCCATCCGAAATCTTCCCCCGGGGATCACCACCATCTCCGGTAGAATCGGCATCTGCAGTTTTTCCGCTTCCGCCAACAACTCCTGAGCCTCCCCGGAGTACTTGCCTGACGGCCCTGCCACAGACAAGTACTGGTTCGCCGAGTCCTTAGTGGCCTTGATCATGCCCGCCGACAACGCTGCCCGTGCATAAACGAAGTGGAACTCGTCTGGTAACGTCAGATCATGTTCCTTTCGCAGACCGAGGAGTTGGTTCACCAAGTCAGTCGCGGCCTTGTACTTTTTGTCGGCAATCAGCCGCTCCGCCTCAGCCAGATGTTCGTGTGCCTTGGCCTGAGCCTTATCCCGTTCAGCCTGTTTCTTTTCCGCCTCCTCCAAAATCTCAGCCTGTTTCTTTTCCGCCTGATCCAGCAACTCCAGCGCTTCCCTGTAGAATTTGCCCGCCCTCCCTGCCGCCACCAGATACTTATTCACAGAGTCAATCGCGGCTTCGTGTAATCCCGCCGATATGGCAATCTGCGCATATTTGAAGTGGAACCCGTCCGGCAACTTGAGATCGTGCTCCTTTTGAAGCGCGACGATCTTCTCCATGGCCTCGAGAGCGGCCTTGAAGTCTTTTTCTTTCATCAGTCGTTCCGCCTGGACCAGATATCGGTCAGCCATGATCTCCGGCGGAAGCTGGGCGGTTGCCTCCGTGAAGCTCCCCAATAACACTGCAACCAAAACGCTCCCGACTACTCCCCGCATGGTGTCTCTCCTATCCTCAAGGTCTTACATCCTCCGAACAGAATGAAACCTTCAGATTGCAATGGTAAACCTGAACGGTTCCCGCATACTTCCCAGCATGAATCACATTCCTGCACTGATCCAATGCAATCGATTCCGCAGTCCTCCGGGATTGCTTGGTGTCTACGAAAACTTCCAGCTTCTCTTGCGGGTCGTCCTTGTCACGCCAGACGCCCTCGACCATTGCCACGCATCCACCCCTCATGGAAGGTATTCCTGCTGACCAACAGGTACGTCCGGAGCTTCTGCCGCACGCCTCCTCGGCCTCCATTCCCGCATCATGGCCGGAATCCGCACTCCATCCGGTCGCGTAGTTCCACCTGAACCCCGGTCCCGCCGAGTGTTGCCCGATACCCACCGTGGTGGCGACGGCAACGTAGAACTCAAGCGACTCGTCGATCCTGGCGGCGGGCTGTTTGGGCTTGAACAGGCCGAGCAAGTCGGTGACCTGTCCCGTCGCCGGAGGGGAAGGCGCCGGCGCGGCGCTTGGCGCTGGTTTCCCCTTCGGTTGCCCTTGCCGTGTTGCCGCCGCTGCAGGGGTACCGCCGCGGCCGAACGTCCCCAGCATGTCGATGACGGAAAACGTGTCCACGAACTCCATGAACGTGTCCTCAAGCTGGTTGGCGTCGACCGCATGATGGTAGGCGCCGCCGGTTTGGGTGGCGATCTGGCGCAGATCCTGCGCCGCCGGCGAGTTCGGGGCAATGCCGAACCCCACGGTTTCATGGCGGAAGATGATCCCGCTGGATTTCAAGCTCGCCATCGCCTGGCCGATGTCACCGCAGTCGTTCTGGCCGTCGGCAAGCAGCATGATCATCCGGTTGGAGGCGCCGGCATCTCCGTTTTTGTCCATGTAGCGATTGGCGAAGAGCAAAGCGTCCGCCATCGGCGTGCCGCCGCCCGGTTGCAGACTGCCGATGAATTGGGTGAGTCGATTGACGTCACCGGTAAAGTCCTGATGGTGCGGGACAGGGTCCTGGCAGTCGCCGCTGAAGGCCAGCACCGCCACTTCGACCGAGCCGCTTTGCGCCGCTCTGCCCAAAGCGGCGATGGCGGCCTGCTTGGCGGCCTCGATCTTGACCTGGGAGTTCCCGCTCCCGATTTCATCGCCCATGCTGCCGGAGGCGTCGATCAGCAACAGCAAGCTGCTTTGGACCTGCCCGCGGTTTTGGGAGAGCGCCTGAGGTCCCCAACCGATCACGGCCACCGCCAGGACGACAGTCAGGATTGTTCTTGCTATAGGGTTCATGGTCAGTATCCGGGTGTTTACTTGGTGTTGAACTGCAGCGCCCACCGTCTTATCCGGCGATGGAATCGGCGCGGACCGCCGCGCGAACGTCGGTCATGCGGTGCTCGTATCCTGAACCTAAGAATCGTGGCTCAATAAACCTCTCCCTTACGAGGTTTGCGACGCAGGAAAGTTCCCGGCGATCGATGGTGCTGTCATGACTCCGGACAAGTACGGGAACATGGTATATTCGGGAATCGACGCCTGCAAGACTCTACCTGCCCCCGAAAGGATTATTGGCGGTTTCGGCAAGCCTGTCGCGGTATACTGATCACGGAAGTCTTCGCTGGTGCTGATCGGTCCTGGCCGGCCCCGGCGTGGCCGAACTTTTCTCCCTCATTGGATTGAATCGGTTCCGCGCGTTTTGTGAGCGGAATTACCACTTCCGGAAAGGGAGAAAGTTGATGCCAACCTCGTCTTAACCTGACACCAGCGCAATCCATCGGGTCCTGATTGACAGCGGTGCGGACCCTAAGCTGGTCCATACTGCCATCGAGGAGATACGTCATTTGAGTGGGCAAAACGTCATCACCTCCATCGGAGCTCAGATCAACGGGCTCCGGTCTGTGATGGAAGCTCAGATCGCCGGGCTCCGGTCTGAGATGCAAGCGCAAATCAATGATCTCCGGTCCGAGATGCAAGCTCAAATCAATGATCTCCAAGTTCAAATCACCGGGCTCCGGGCGGAGATGAACACTCTGAACAAGGTGATTTGGCCGCTCATCAGTTTGCTGTTCATTCCCATGCTCGGCCTGCTTTACAAGATCCTCACGTCGTGACCCAAGACGGTTCCGGCCGGGCTAGAGTATTCCAATCGACGGTGGCCCCTTCGCCTGCCGGCAGGACCTTCCATCAATTCTCGACTGGCAAGGCCCTCCAGGCCGGCCGCGACATTTCCATGGACAGGCCTCCGGAAAGTTGCTAGATAGAGGGGCCATGGGTGCCTCCATTGCTGAAATCGCCGGTTATCTCCAATGTCCATTCCACGGGGACGGGTCCCTGCAACTCAAGCGAATCTCCAACTGGGAGGAAGCCGACCAGGTTTCGCTGATTTACTGCGAGGGCTCGGCCCGGGCCGGCCGCTTGCCGGATGAGCTGACGGCCGGCTGCATCATCACCACCGCCGACCTCCGCAGGTCCGGCTGGAACACCATCGTTTCCGATCGTCCCAAGCTGGACTTCTCCCGCGCAGCCCGCTTGCTCCACCCCCGTCCCACCGGACGGGGAGTGCAGGACCCTTCCGCGGTGGTCTCCCCCGAGGCGGTCCTTGGACCGCAGGTGGACCTGGGGCCTCACGCGGTGGTGGGGGCCGGCGCCCGTGTGGGCGACCGATGCATTCTGCACGCGGGCGTGGTGGTGGGAGAGCATTGCCGTATCGGCAGCGACTCCATTCTCCATCCCCGGGTGGTCCTCTATCCGGGGACGGAGCTGGGTTGCCGGGTGACGCTGCACGCCGGCGCGGTGCTGGGCGCCGACGGATTCGGCTACGTGTTCGACGGGACCTCCCACATCAAGTTTCCTCAAGCAGGCGGGATTGTGATCGAGGACGATGTGGAAATCGGGGCCAACACCACCGTGGACCGCGGCTCGCTGGGCCTGACTCGAATCGGCCGGGGAAGCAAAATCGACAATCTGGTCCAAATCGCCCACAACACCCAAATCGGTTCAGCGGTGATCATCGCCTCTCAGACGGGCATCTCCGGCAGCGCCGTCATTGAAGACCGGGTGGTCATCGCCGGCCAGGCCGGATTCGGCGAGCATATTCGGGTGAAAGAGGGCGCCGTCATCGGAGGACAGGCCGGGGTCCTGCCCGGAAAGGTCCTGCCGGGTAACCAGGTCTATTGGGGAACGCCCGCCCGTCCCCTGCGGGAGTTCAAACGTATACTGGCCCACCTCTCCCGACTCCCCCGGATGCGTTCGGAGCTGGAGCAGCTGAAGAAACGACTCGATCAACTCCTGCGGGAAAACGAGAAACCCGGCCAGTGAGGGCACCTCCCGGCAGGGAGGAGGGTCGGCCGCCGGATCAAGGAAATGGCATGGATTCCGTCTGGTTCTCGCAAATCGTGGATGAGGTCCTGGAAGGCTTGCCCCAATTCTTCAGGACCCGTCTGGATAATCTTGCCGTCATCGTCCAGGATTACCCCGAGCCGGAACTGCAACGGCAATTCCCCGGACTTCTCCTGGGCCTGTTTCGCGGCGTTCCGAAGACCCGTCAATCCGTCTTTGCCAGCGGCGCCTTTCCCCAGCAGGTCTATCTCTACCAGAAGAACATCGAAGCGATCAGTTACGGCGACGCCGACCTGCGCCGCCAGATCGAGAAGACCCTGAAACACGAAATCGGCCATTATTTCGGACTTTCCGAGGAAGACTTGGAAGCCCTAGGCTATTGAGCGACCGGTCCATCGGGGCGTTGGCGGTAAACGACCATGTCCTTGCAGTCCTGGTTCCATCTGGAGCGAATCCCCGAGCCGGAAGTCATGGACGACAGGGATGGGGTCGAGGCCTACAGCGCTTCGGCCTCTCAAGCCTACCTGGAACGGATTGACCGGACCTTTGTGGAGCAGACCCTGGGTCTGGGGGTCACCGAGGGCCATGCCCTGGATATCGGCACCGGACCCGGGCTCATCCCCATCAAGCTGGCCTCCAGAATTCCCCGGCTCCGCCTGACAGGCGTAGACCTGTCAGCCGCCATGCTGCAGAAGGCCCGGAGAGCCGCCGAGGAGGCCGGAGTCAGCGACCGGCTGTATTTTCGGCTGGGAGACGCCAAATCCCTGCCCTTTTCCGAGCGGAGCTTCGACCTGGTGCTCTGCAATTCTCTGCTGCACCACTGTCCCGACCCTCTGGTGCTGTTGAATGAGATCTCCCGGGTGAGCAAGCCCGGGGGCGCCCTTCTGCTGCGGGACCTGAGAAGGCCCTCCCGGCTGGAGTTCCCTTTCCACGCCCTCTGGTACGGGCGCCACTATTTCGGGCTGATGAGACAGCTCTACCGGGCCTCTCTGCGAGCTTCCTACACCGCAGGCGAGCTTGAGGACCTGCTGCGCCGCTCGACGTTGGCCGGCGCCCGGGTGTTCCGGACCGGCCGCACCCACATCGGAATCGTGCGGGCCGCCGCGGCTTGACCCGGATTAACCCGCATTTCTCACCAGGGCGCGTGTCAATGGCGCAGGAATTTTTCCCTCAGCGCGTGCTCGCGAGCGAAGAGCGTAGCGGTTTCTACGTTCGAGCGAGCATGTGCGCGCTGAGGGGAAAAGGACAAGCCAGGGCGCGCCCAGCGCAGTCTGTAGCCGCAAGTCCCTTGAATGGCGCCAATCAAGGGTCTGAAGATAAACCGCTTTTCACTTTGCATTCAGCGTCCTGGTGAGAAATGCGGGTTAACCGCCAGTCTTCGCACGGTGTCCACCCCCCACCGCATCAGCCTTCGCCTGACGGCTCGGATTCTGCGACTCCCCCTCAAGGGGGGAGTGATTTACAAGGCTCCTGGCCTGGGACCTGGTACCTTGGCAAAGTGTAAACCATGTTCCCGGTTATTATGTAAAGGATGAGCCTTTTGCAAAATTCGCTAGGAAGCGGGATTTATTGTCGGGAAGAGTTGTTGTCCCTGGGAAACCCATGGCTAGCCAGGTGCAGATCCCTTTCGAGGGCGTTATTTTGCAGGAGCATTCTGCCCCCATCTCATGCCCGACTCCGAATTTTGCAAAAGGCTCGGATGTTTCCGGTTTGTACCCCGCATGGAACCCTCCCGGTCAAGTCTTGATCAAGTTGCCATGTATTGTCAGGAGGCAATCAAAAAAAATGATACGGCAGGCAGGCAAAACGGCCAGGTCGGCTCAGGATAAAAACGGCACCGCTGGAAAGAGATGTCGCATTGCGGCCGTCGGAGGATTTTGTATGGGGTTGGGCCTTTTCGACAATCCGGTCACACAGCCACACCACCGCTTCAGTGGACAAATGAGGGATGACTATTTGTGCAGCTGAATATCGATTGAGGCAACACGGAAAACCGCTTGACTAAGCGTACGCCATGACGTACGCTAACAATCTCGGAGGTGGCCCGTGACTACATTGAACGCGACAGAAGCTCGTTCCAAACTCTACAAATTGATTGATGAGGCAGCCCAATCCCATAGCCCGGTTGTGATTACGGGAAGACGCGGCAATGCGGTCCTGATTGCCGAAGAAGACTGGAACGCAATCAACGAAACGCTCTACCTGCTTTCGATCCCGGGAATGCGCAAGTCTATACGCGAAGGAATGGAATCCAGTCTCGAAAATTGCGAAAAGGAACTGGACTGGTGACGTGGGAGCTGTATTTCACCCGGCAGGCAAGGAACGACGCGAGAAAACTGGCTGCTTCCGGATTAAAGGGAAAAGCCCAGGAATTACTCGACATCATTCGAGATGATCCATTTCAGAAGCCGCCGCCTTATGAAAAGCTGGTGGGGGATTTAGCTGGCGCATACTCCCGACGGATTAACATCCAACACCGGCTGGTTTACCAAGTTCCTAAGGAGGAAAGATCGTTAAAGATCCTAAGGCTATGGACCCATTACGAGGAGTTCCACTAACGGTCGGGTTGAGTTGAGTTGAAGTGAAGGAATCAGGAATTAGGGAGCCAACGTCGAAAGTGCCGGAGCCAGTTGGCGTTGAAGATGTTGTCCAGGTCGCTCTCGGAATATCCCCGCTCCGCCAGGATGGGTTCCAACTTTTGAAGATCGGCGATGGTGTGGAAATCGGAAGGCATGTGGTTGAGTCCTCCGACGTCGCTTCCCATGGCGGCGTGGCGACTGTTTCCCGCCAACTGGCAGACATGGTCTATGTGGTCGGCCACTGCGGTAAGCGTGAGATTCTCCGGAGAAGATTCCCCGTGAACCCAACCGGGAACCAACATCCAGGCATCCAGAACCAGGCCGATGACCGCAGACCGATCCAACAGCAGCCGAATCATCTCGTCGGATAGCTGCCGGTCCCCGGGGACCAGGGCCCGGCAGTTGTTATGACTGGCGATCACCGGGCCGGGAAAGTGGTCCAGGGCGCCGTAGAAGCTCTCCTCCGCCAGGTGGGAAACGTCCAGGGTCATGCCAACCTGAGCCAATTGGGACAGCAGTTCCCGACCTCGTCCGGTGAGGGGACCCTCGACGCCGGTGCCCGCCGCATACTGGCCGTGGCCGAAGTGGGTGAGAGAGACACTGCGCAGGCCGTTCTCCCACCAGGATTCCAACTGATCGGGTCCCAAAATGGGATCCGCGCACTCCATGGAGACGATGATCCCCACGGGCAAGTCAGAACCCTCTTCCGTCTCCCAGCGCTCCCACAGGCGGTCAAGGTCCTGCACACTGCGTACCAGGCCTACTTCACCCGCCTCCTCCAGCACCCGGTAGTAAGCCAACTGGCCTTGGGCGTTGGCGTAGGCCATGGTCTGGGTGGCGAAGTCCAGATCCAGGCGGCTGACGGGCTTGGCCTTGCGGTTGACCCGGGCCGCCAGGGAGGACTGGCACACCGCTATCCTCCCCTGTCTCATTTCCGGCAGGCTGACCGCGCCCAGGCCACGCTCCAATGCATCCGTCATCCCCTCCTCGCGCTGGTTGATGACCGCCGAAGGCTCGGTCATATCCCGGTTGTAGGCCAACGCGAACAGGGCCAGGTCCAGATGCCCGTCAAAGATCGATCTCACTGAGAAACTCCCCTCCCGGCTCCAGGCCGAATTTCTCACCGGGTCGCTAGCTCGCATTTCTCACCGGGGGGCGTGATGACGGCGCAGGAATTTTTCCCTCAGCGCGTGCTCGCGAGCGAAGAGCGTAGCCGGCACTACGGTCGAGGGAGCATGTGCGCGCTGAGGGGAAAAGGACAAGCCAGAGCGCGCCCAGCGCCGTCTGTATCCGCATGCCCGTTACATGGGGCCAATCAAGGTACTGAAGATAAACTGCTTCTCATCATGGTTCCAGCGACCCGGTGAGAAATGCGGGCTGAATACATCCTGTAAAGACAGTTTATCTTCAGCGGTTTATTGGTTCTATCTAAAAGGCTTGCCGGCACTAGCCCGCATTGCTCACCAGGGGGTTGCACTCTTCTCAAGAGTGCAACTTGGCGCAGGATTTTCCGCTTCAGCGCGTGCTCGTGACCGAAGGGCGTAGCCGGAACACCATTCAAGGGAGCATGTGCGCGCTGAAGGGGAAAAGACAAGCCAGGGCGCGCCCAGCACAGTCTGTACCCTGAAGACTCCAAACAAAGCGCCGCAAGATGTTAAAGACAAGCACTTTTCGACATTATGCTCAGCGTACTGGTGAGAAATGCGGGCTAGTGTACTGACATCTAATTAATATTTAATAATGATGATTCGATGCTATAGTATGGGGCATGGCCCGTCCGATTACAGTCCTCAAGCTCACAGCCGGTGAACGTCGAGAGTTACAGCGCCGGGTTAGTTCCAGCACGAGTTCGAAGCGCGATAGCTTGCGCGCCGAGATTGTCCTGCTCCGGAGCGAAGGGGTCAAGGTCGAGGAAGTGGCTGAACGATTGAACGTCAGCTTGCCGTGCGTCAGCAAGTGGTCGAGGCGCTTCCAGCACGCCGGCCTGGACGGCTTGAACGACAAAGCGGGACGGGGACGCAAACCGTGGGTGCCCATGGAGACAGTCGAACAAATCATCGTGAAAGTGACCCAGCCGCCACCGGGACGGACGCGATGGAGTTTGCGCAGCATGGCGAAGGAAGTCGGCGTCTCGCGCCACACGGTCCACACGATCTGGAAGCGTAACGACTTGAAGCCTCATCGCACGCGTACATTCAAGCTGTCGAAAGATCCGAAGTTCGAGCAGAAATTCTGGGATGTCATCGGTCTCTACCTCCATCCTCCCGAGAAAGCGCTCGTGCTCTGCTGTGACGAGAAAACCCAGTGTCAGGCTCTGGAACGCAGTCAGCCGGGATTGCCCTTAGGAATCGGCCACATTCGCACCCGAACTCATGACTACAAGCGACACGGCACCATCACCTTGTTTGCGGCTCTCAACTACCTGGACGGCAAGCTGATCTCCCGGACTGAACAGCGGCACACCCATGTGGAGTGGTTGCGTTTCCTCAAGCAGATCGAACGGGAAACACCCAAGTCGCTGGCCATTCACCTCATTGTCGACAACTACAGTACTCATAAGCATGAACGTGTCCGCCGTTGGGTCGACCGTCATCCACGCATCCACTACCACTTCACGCCGACCGGGAGCTCCTGGCTGAATCTTGTCGAACGCTTCTTCGCCGATCTCACCAGCGATGTGATTCGCGACGGCAGCTTTCGCAGCGTCCCCGAACTGGTTCGCGCCATCGAATCCTATCTGGCCGACCGCAACGCGGATCCTCAACGCTACACATGGCATACAAAAGGCGAAGCAATCCTCGCCAAGATTCAACGAGCCAAAGAGGCTCTGGCCAACGTTAATTAATTAAACCCATTTCAATGTCAGGACACTAGGGGTGCCGCGCTCCGGTGAGAAATACAGGCCGGGGCCTACCGGCAATGGAGTTGCCGGGCAGCGAAACGGGCGGCTGCCTCAACGGCAGCCCAGGTGAATCAGGGGAAGGGTGTGGGCTCCAAACGAGGAAAGGGCAGTGCTCATCCGTCCGGCCCGACCGCTACTTGGCCTTTTGGGATTCTTGCTGAAGTTCCTCGGGGAAGCTGTCACCGAGAGCCTGTCCGGTTCCCTCGGTTTCCGCCGCGTTCTCCAGGTATGCCTGAACGTCAGTCTGGGCTTCCGCTTCGCTGACTGCCTTGGCGCTGAGCGAAATCCTGCGGTTGTGGAGGTCCATGCCCAGCATCTTCACCACAATCTCCTCGCCGGGCTGGTAGTTGGACACGGAGGCCCGCCCGCCTGTGTCCGGAAGTTCGGAGACGTGCACCAGTCCTTCAACCCCCTCGGCCACTTCCACAAACAGCCCGAAGTCGGCCGTACGGGTCACAAGGCCATGGAGAATCGTATTCACCTCGGCGCTGCGGGCAAAAGCCTCCCAGGGATGTTCCGTAACCTGCTTCAGGCTCATGGACATCTTCCGATTGGAGGGATCGAGCTTGGTCACCAGGGCGTCGATAATGTCGTCGACCTTCAGGACCTGGTCTGCATGGGACAAACGCCGGGTCCAGGAAATCTCGGAGATGGGCAGCAGTCCCTGGATGCCCGATTCGAGTTCCACAAATGCTCCAAAATGCTCCAGCTTCTTCACGGTTCCGGTGATGACCGTGCCTTCCGGGTAGAGTTCAGCGGCGTTGCGCCAGGGATCGTCCTCGGCTTTGCGGTAACCCAGGGAGATCCGACATCTGTCCTTGTCATATTTGAGAACCGCTACCTCGATGTGGTCTCCGACCTTGAAGAGCTGGGAAGGATGCTTGATTCGCCGCCAGGACATCTCGGAGATATGAAGCAGTCCCTCGACGCCTCCGATGTCCACAAAGACCCCGTAATCGAGGATCCTCCGAATCACGCCCGGCAGGCGTTGACCAACGGCCAGGGTGACCAGGGTCTCCTTGCGCTTCTTGGCCCTGGCTTCATTGAGCAATGCTCGCCGCGACAGGATCAGCTTGCCGTTGGGCAGGTCATGCTGCATGACCTTGAGTGTCAGCGTCTGCCCCAAAAAGGGCCTGAGGTCTTCGACATAGGACTCGTCGACCTGAGAGGCCGGAATAAAGCCGCGCATGCCCACGTCTGCCAGTAAACCGCCCTTGACGACCTCTACAACCCGGCCTTCGAGATTCTTGCCGCTGTCGATGGACTCCTGCAACGCCGTGAGTTGCTTGGCTCGCAACGCCTTCTTGTAGGAAACCTTGAGCTGGTTGTCGGAATCGGCCGAACCTTCCAACATGACCGAAACGGAATCGCCCATTCCGAACAGTAATTTTCCGTCGGGCCCCTTGATCTCATCCTTCTGCAAGGTGGCTTCCGCTCGGCCGCCCGCATCCACCAGGAGTTCGTTGTCGTAGACCCCCACGATTTTACCTTCGACCACTTGGCCCGGTTTCAGTTGAGGACGGGTTTCTTCGTACTTGGCGAACAGAGTGGCGAAATCTTCCTCCTCTTCCTCTCCGACTTCGCTACTTGCGTCCAATTGATCTTTGTCTTCCATAAAAACTCCGGTAATTTGAGAACTCCGACGGCGATTATAGCAAATGCGCGGCGCTTTGCCAGCGCAATCGGATCAGGAGTTTCCGCTCCAGCGGGGGCTTGGCGTTAACCCGCAATCAGAGTCCTTGCAAAGGGATCGCTTAGGCCAGCGAGGGATCCAGCGACGAGGTGGGGCCAGCCCGCATTTCTCACCGGGGGGCGTGACAATGGCGCCGGATTTTTTCCTTCAGCGCGTGCTCGCGACCGAAGAGCGTAGCCGGAACTAGTTTCGAGGGAGCATGTGCGCGCTGAAGGGAAAAAGACAAGCCAGAGCGCGCCCAGCTCAGTCTGTTCCCGCATGCCCTCAAACAGGGCCAGTAAGTTACTGAAAATAAATGGTCTTTCACCATCTATGCAGCGACCCGGTGAGAAGTTCGGGCTCAACATCGATCCTGGTGAGGGTTGGGGGAGCGGGGTTTGACAGGTTTCCCGAACACCGCTCCCCCGGAGGGATTCAACGGCTACCCCGCCACGTACTTCTTATACCGGCTCTCGATCCTTCCCCAATGAAGATTGGAAAGGAAATTGTCGATGTACTTGACGCGGGCGGGTCCATCCTTGTGATAGTAGGCGTGCTCGAACACATCACAGGAAATCAATGGGATCCCCCCCCAGATGGCGCCGTACTGATGCTCGTCGACCAGGACGTTGATCAGGCGTTGTGAATAGAGGGCATCGTAGACCAGCAATCCCCAACCGCTCAGCTTTGCCGCAAAAGCGGCCGCCTTGAAATCGGCTTTCCAGTTTTCAATCGAACCGAACTCGGCGGTCAGTGCCTTGGAAAGCTCGGGAGCCTTGGAGGCATCCCCGTCTCCACCCATGACTTCCCAGTACACGTCATGGAGCAGGGCTCCGGCGTGGTTCCAGGTAAAACGGCGCTTCAGCTCTCCAACCTGGCTGTAATTGCCGTTTGCCTTGGCCCGGTCCGCAGTCTCCAACTCCTTTTCAATGTTATTCAGGAAAGTGACATATCCCTTGTGGTGGGTGTTGTAGTGCCAGTTGCTCGTTTCGGGTGAGACCACATCCTCCAACAAATCTTTGGCTTCCTCATCGGAATAAGGCCTCGGATTGAACTTCCATTCATAAACCATACGGGTTTCCTCCTTGGATAGGGAACCAGGGTCAAACGCAGATCACTCGCTTCAAGACCGGGGCAATTGGCGCCGGCGATTCTGCTCGGAATCGTCCGGTAATCATATTGAGATCGAAACCCTCAGTCAACCATGGCCGGTCCGGTTTCCAGCCTTCAGTAAGCCCAGCGAAGCAGCGTCGTACCTACGGTGAAACCCGCACCCACCGATGCGAGCAAGACCACATCTCCCTTGGCCAGCTTGTTGTCGGAGAGGGCATCTCTAAGGGCCAGGGGAATGGTGGCCGCAGTGGTGTTTCCGAATTTCTGCAGATTCAGAATCACCTGATCCTCACGCAATCCGAGCCGCTCGGCCGTGCCCCGGATAATCCGGGCGTTGGCTTGATGAGGAATGAGAAGTTGGAGGTCGCCCGGTGACAGACCGTTTCTTTCCAGCACGATCCGGCTGGCTTCTTCCATTTTTCGAGTGGCAAACTTGAAAACCGGCTGGCCCTCCTGTTTCACATAGTGCAAGCGCTGCTTGACCGTCTCGCAACTGGGCGGCATCAAGCTTCCGCCAGCCGGCATGCACAAGCTGGTCCCCCCCGAACCGTCGATTTCGTGGTGGGAGTCAATGAAGGAATTCTCGACCTCGACCGCCGGCTCCAACAGGACCGCTCCGGCTCCGTCGCCGAAGAGGACACAGGTGTTGCGATCCTCGTAATCGATGATACGGGACATGGCATCGGCCCCCACCACGACCACACGGCGGTGCATTCCGGAGGCGACAAAGGCCACCCCTGCCGAGACCGCATAGACAAATCCACAACAGGCCGCCGAGAGATCAAAACCCCAAGTCCGCGAAATCCCCAGCTTGTCCTGCACCAGGCAGGCAGTGGCCGGAAAGGACATGTCCGGAGTCACGGTGGCGATGATCAGCACCTCGATCTCCTGCGGTTCCATCCCCGTCGAGAGGCAGAGGGACTTGACCGCCTCCACCGCCATGTCGGAAGTGGCCTTGCCGGGCTCGAGAATATGGCGCTCGGCGATGCCGGTCCTTTGCCGGATCCACTCGTCCGAGGTTTCCACCATCTTCTCGAGATCCTGATTGGTGAGCAGCCGCTCAGGCACATGACAGCCGACACCGCTGATCTGGACGGGGCAAGCAGCTCTCATCGACAGGAACTCCTGAAGGCACGGGGAAGGGTTCACCCGGCGACAACCCCTTCCACCGCTGGCTAGGGGGCGGGCGTGGACGCCTATCTTAGGTCAAGCCACCCCAAATGTAAACGATCGGGGAAGTAGGGGCGTCCCTTGTGGACGCCCAATTACGGGATGGTTGGGACGACCGCGGGCAACCGGGCAACCACCAAGGGTTGCCCCTACGTTGGGAGGTTCAGCGTGGGATGGCCATGAATCGATCCCGGGCAACATTGACAGAAGCCAAAAGGGTATGTTAACTCTGGTAAGTCGGTTGGATTTGGAGATCTGGAGGCAGTCGAGACCGGGTATGGAAAGACTTTTCTCCGTTGCGGAGGCCAACGCCTTACTTCCCCGCCTCAGGCAGTTGTTGAGGCGGGTTCAGGCCGAGAAGCGGCGATTGGTGGCCATGAAGCCCGTCGTGGAAGGCGCTCAGCAAGGCCATATGCGGGACTGGGGGACACCTCAGGGTCCCGCCTACATCAGGATCCTGGAGAACTTCCAGGAAAGCATCCACAATATCGAGGAGCTGGGTGTCCTGGTCAAGGACTTCGATGCCGGCCTCTGCGATTTTCCCCACAAACGCGATGGCCGGGTGGTTTACCTCTGCTGGAAGCTGGACGAAGAGGAAATCGCCTGGTGGCATGATCTCAACAGCGGATTCTCCGGCCGGCAGCCGCTGTGAGCGGCATTCCACCGGACGAAAGCGACTCCTCCGACTCAAAGCCGATCAATTCCTGCTCCAGTTCCAGCTCGATCCGAAACCGCCGCAGCACCTCGTCCCGGGCCAGCCGAATCAGACCCAGCACATCGGAAGCCCTGGCGCCCCCCAGATTGATCACGATTCCGGCATGCTTGGGCGAGATCTGTGCCCGACCGAGGACTGTTCCCTTCAGACCCGCATCCTCAATGAGCTTTCCGGCGTAGTGCCCCGGAGGTCTCTTGAAGATGCTGCCGGCGGTCGGATACTGCCACGGCTGGCGCTGTCGTCGCCGAGCCAGGATATCCTCGCGGATGAGAAAGAGGGACTCCTTGGAACCCGGGGGAAACCGAAAGGTGGCGCCGGTAATGTAGGTTTCCCGAATACGAAGCGCCCGGCGGTAGGAGAACTCCACCTCATCCTTTGGCAGCACCTTGAAGCAACCCTGTCCGTCCAGGCACTCAACCTCGACCAGGTGGTCGGATATCTCCGCTCCGAAGGCGCCTGCGTTCATTCTCAGAGCCCCCCCCAGGGACCCCGGGATCCCCGAAAGACACTCCAGACCCACCAACCCCCTTCTCAGGCATGCCTTGATGAACTCATCCAGTACCAGCCCAGCGCCGGCCCTCACCCTTCCATCCTGAAAGGAGAGCCGGTTGAACCCGCTGAGATGCACGGCCACCCCCGAGAAACCCCGATCGCTGACCAGCAGGTTGGCGCCACCTCCCAGGACAAAACTGGGCAGGTCCTTATCGACCAGATAGGCGTGCAAATGGCGCAAGTCCTCCAGGTCCGCGGGACAGGCCAGCAGGCTGGCTTCCCCGCCGATCCGGTAGGTGGTGCGTTCCCGCAGAAGGACCTTGGCCAACACTTGTCCCCGCAAGAGCTTGCCTAGTTCCTCCTGGATCCCGGTGCTCACTCCAATCCCTCCCAATCGGGGATTCTCCAAGCTATTCGAGCCGGATGGTCCTGTCGAACCTCTCCCGGTTGACCTGCGGTCAGAGGACACGCGGGAAATGAGATCGGCAGGTCTGGTCTCATGAGACGGGTTCCCGGTCCTTCCCGAAATCGCACCTTGCCGTAAAGTGCTATAATGCCCCGGCTGCCGCGGTCCCTTTAGCCCGCAATTCTCACCGGGGGGTGCGATCATGGCGCCGGATTTTTTCCTTCAGCGCGTGCTCGCGAGCGAAGAGCGTAGCGGTCACTACGTTCGAGCGAGCATGTGCGCGCTGAAGGGAAAAAGACAAGCCAGGGCGCACCCAGCACCGTGTGTACGAGCACACCGTCACTATAGGACCAATAACCTGTTGAAGATAAACTCTTTTTCATGATGTACGCAGCGACCCGGTGAGAAATGCGGGCTCACTTGCGGCAAACTGCGAGGAGACGATCCCATGGCAGACCGACTGGTAAAGTGTGTGAAGCTGAAGCAGGAATTGCCTGGCCTGGACCATCCACCCTTCAGCGGCGAACTGGGAGAACGGATCTACCAGAACGTTTCTCAGGAAGCTTGGGCGGCGTACCGCGAGCATCTCAAGATGGTCATCAACGAGTACCGCCTCAGCCTGGGCACCCAGGAAGCCAACGAGATGATCGAAAAGCACACCGAAGACTATTTCTTTGGACCGGGTGCATCTCTCCCGCCAGGTTATATCCCTCCCAAAACCTTCTAGCCCTCATTTCTCACCAGGGGGTTGCACTCTTCTCAAGAGTGCAACTTGGCGCAGGATTTTCAGCTTCAGCGCGTGCTCGTGACCGAAGGGCGTAGCCGGAACACCGTTCGAGGGAGCACCTGCCCGCTGAAGGAGAAAAGACAAGCCAGGGCGCGCCCAGCACAGTCTGTACCCTGAAAACTCCAAACAAAGCGCCGCAAGATGTTAAAGACAAGTACTTTTCTGCCTTATGCTCAGCGTCCTGGTGAGAAATGTGGGCTATAACCTCAACAGGGCCGAATGCCGACCCGAAGGGCACGACTGGCCACGGCGTGCTGAAAGGCCCGGGTGACCTGGGTGAGCGGAAACATCCGGGTCAGAAGCTCGGAAAAAGGAAACCGGGTATGGTGCTGCTGCAGGAAGGCGACCGCCGCCGAAAGATCTTCCGGAGCGTAGTTGTGAACACCCCGAATTTGCAACCAGCCGCGCACCACCCGTTCCGGATCCAGGGAAAGAGGCTGGCTGGGAAACACGGCCCCGACCAGGACATAGCGCCCCCCGGTCCTCAGTAGAGGCACGGCCGCCGCCATGGCGCTGGCAGACCCCGACAGCTCCAGGGCCAGATCCACCCCGCGGCCCCGGCTGAGTTCCTTCACCGTTCGGGCCAGGCTCCCTGTGCCCTCTCTGACCGCTACGCAGCGGCTGGCGCCGAAGCGTTCGGCCCGCATCAGTCTGGATTCGTCGACGTCACAGACGATAATCTGACTGGCGCCTTGGGATCGGGCCACAGCGCAGGCAGTCAGCCCCAGCATGCCGGCGCCCTGAATCAGCACGATCTCGTCCCGACAGCCCCCGCCGGCCCGCATGGCAGCCATGACCGTGGCCGTGGCGCAGTTGGCCGGGCAAGCCACTTCGTCGGGCAAGTCCTCCGGAACCGAAACCACCGCCGTACCGGCAATCAAATGGCACACCTCGGCCAAGCCCCCATTGAAGGAGTGGTCCGGCCGAAGGCGTTCGTGTCCATACTTGAAGAGACGTTCGCACTTCTGCGGGAGGTGACGCCGGCAGAAAAAACACTGTCCGCAACTGGCCGCAATCGACCAGGAGATGCGATCGCCCACCCTCACCACTTTGCCTTCAAGGTTTCGTACCGGCGGCCCCGGACCGACTTCAGCGACTTCGCCCAGGACTTCGTGGCCCAGGATGGTGGGCGTGGGAGTCTGGCGTCGTCCCTGGTAGGTGTGGAGGTCGCTGCCGCAGATCGAGCAACAGCGCACCCGAACCAGCAATTGCGAAGGTCCCGGCTGAGGCAGTGGAAAGGTTTCCAGCCGGAGGGGTTCTCCGGGTCCCACAAACACTGCCGCGCGCGCCTTTTCCATCTCCACCTCAACGCAACTACCAGGGCAGAGAGAAGGTCTTGACCGAGGACATGAACTTCATGGCCTCGATGACTCCTTCCTTGATCCCCAGCCCCGAATCCTTCAAACCGCCGAAAGGGGTGGACTCGATACGGTAGCCCGGCACCTGGTTGATATTGACTGTCCCGGTGCGAATGCCCTTGACGACCTGTATGGCCGCTTGGATATCCCGGGTCACCACTCCGGCAGAAAGCCCGTAAGGGGTGGCGTTGGCCAGGTCGATCCCGTCCTCCAGATTACGGATGGCCAGGATGGGCGCCAGCGGACCGAAGGACTCGTTGACCACCATCTCGCAGGTTCTGGGGACGTCGGCCACCACCGTGGGTTCCATTTGAGCCCCGTTTCGGCGGCCGCCGCAGAGGATTCTGGCGCCGGCCGCCACGGCCTCTTCCACCCGCCGCTGAAGGCCGGCGGCAGCCGCCTCGTCGATCACGGTGCCGACACGGGTGGCCCACTGCCCCGGGTCGCCGCAGGTGTACTCCCTGGTTTTCTCCACGAACAGCCGGGTAAAGGGCTCCAGCACCTTGTCGTGAACCAGCACCCGCTTGACGGCAGTGCAGCGTTGACCGGAATTGCGATAGCACCCCTCGGCCGCCAAGTCGACGGCAAGCTCCAGATCGGCGTCCTCCAGAATCAACAGGGGCGAGTTTCCCCCGAGCTCCAGGCACAACTTCTTGTAGCCGGCGATGGCAGCCAGACGGCGGCCGACCGCCGCGCTTCCGGTAAAGGTCACCGCCTCCACACGCTCATCCTTGACCAGGGGCTCCGCAAACTCCTCCACGGTACCCAGCAGCACACTGAGCATCGGCCGGGGAAGCCCGACCTCGTAGAGCAATTCCGCAAATCGGATGGCCGTCAGAGGCGTCTTCTCCGACGGCTTCACAATCAGGGGCGCCCCGGCGGCCACGGCGGGAGCGATTTTGTGAACCACCTGGTTGAGAGGATGGTTGAAGGGCGTGATGGCCGCCACCAAGGGAACCGGCTCTCGCAGGGTGAATATCTTCCGGGCCTTGCCGTGAGTGGAGACATCCCCCGAAAATACCTGGCCCTCGTCCTTGAGAGCCTCGACCGCGGCACATTGCAGGACGTCCAGGGCCCGCCCTATTTCGTAGGTCGTATCCCGCAGACACAAACCGGATTCTCGAGTCACCAGCAGGGCGAATTCCTCGGCCCGTTGCTGCAGAGCGACGCGAGCCTTCTGCAGGATTTCATGGCGCTGGTAGTGGGTCAGAGATGACCGCCAGGCCAAGGCCTCCTCACAGGCCCGGTCGAGATGATCGCGCCCGGCCATGGAGACGGTCCCCACCAACTCGCCCGAATAGGGATTGAAAACCTCCAGTGTCTTGTCGGTCCGGACCGGTTGACCCGCCAGGTAACCGGGCAGATCCAGAGTCTCCCTTGAGGACAGGCTGGGCTTCATCACGAACCTCCGTCGCAAAGATAGGCAAAAACGTCGAAGTTTCTCGGGTCTTTGGCTGTCCCCGCCCGGGAACCGGGTTCGGAAAGCAGCAGGGGCACCGTTTCCTCGAAGCGGCCTCCATGGGACCTCAAGCCGCCCCTCAGTCGACCCAGGTCGTGATATTCAGGCGTGCGGCCCATCACCACCTCCCGGTCCGAGAAAACCATCAGATCCCCAATGCGGTCCGGCGGGAGCTCCAACCGGGTCGCCGCCTCGGGGCGCGTCCACACCTCCGCCACGCCCCGGCGTCGAGCCAGCCATTGGCCGATCTTCTTCTCGGACACCCCTTCGGCCAGGTGGACCGTCACCGCCGACCCCAACGCCCCGTGATGCACCACGTAGGGATCGGTGATGGGACAGATCACCGTCACTCCCCCGCCAAAACGCTCCCTGAGCTCACTCTCCAGGTAGATCACGTTGGGCTGACCGTCGGGCCTGGTCTTGGCATTCATTCCATGATCGGCCGTGGCTCCCACGGCGGCACCCAACTCCAGCAGGCGGCCCAACTGAACGTCAATGGCCTCATAAAAGTCCAGCGACTCGGGAGCTGCCGGTGGATACTGGTGCTGCACGTAGTCGGTCAGCGACAGATACAGGAAGTCCGATTGGCGGCTCTCCAACAGGGCCACTCCCGCGCGCAAGACGAACAGGCTGGCCTCGGCGCTGTAGATGTCGGGGCTGCCCTCCCGGACGGACTCGGCCATGTGTTCCTGGCCCGGCAGATCCCGGATCTGCTCGCCGGCCCGCTCCGCCGAAAAGGCGATTCCCTGAAGTCCACGGGTCAACAGGTCCCGCAACTTTTCCTTGGCCGTAACCATGGCCACCTTCCTCCCCGACCGGGCGGCCGCCGCCAGGATAGTGTCGCAACGCAGGTAGCGAGCCGAGTTCATCATGACCTCGGCACGGCTCGCCGGATCGAGAAAGAAGTTCCCGGAAATGCCGTTGACGGAAGGCGGAACACCGGTGACGATGCAGGCGTTGTTGACGTTGGTGTAGGTGGGCAGGGCGGCCCGGGCCAGCCCGCGGTAGCCGGCGGCGGCCATTCGGGCCAGGTTGGGCATGCGGCCCTGGGCGATGGCCGCGGTCAGGTAGTCGTCCGCGCAGCCGTCCATGCAGATCACCACCGCCGGCTTAGCCGGCGGCCGGTATCGGCGGCCGTTGACGGAGAACGGCGAAGTGGCGAAGGTTGCATTCATGGTCGATAGGATCGGCTGTTAACCCGCATTTCTCACCGGGGGGCGTGACAATGGCGCAGGAATTTTTCCCTCAGCGCGTGCTCGCGAGCGAAGAGCGTAGCTGTTTCTACGTTCGAGCGAGCCTGTGCGCGCTGAGGGGAAAAGGACAAGCCAGAGCGCGCCCAGCGCCGTCTGTAACCGCAAGCCCTTTAATGGGGCCAATCAAGGTACTGAAGATAAACTACTTCTCATCATGGTCCCAGCGACCCGGTGAGAAACGCGGGTTACCGCCGCACAAACAGTGCAATCGACCCGCTGATCAGGCAGGCGCCGGCAACCACCGGAAACACCAGGCCGGTGTCATCGCCGCTTCGTTGGATCATCCAGCCGATGAAGGGCTCTCCCAGTCCCGCCAGCAGATAGGCATGCATGTTCATCACTCCCGTGCCCGTGCCGGCGTAACGGGTCCCCAACAGATCCGGACACAGGGCCCAGAACGCCGACTGGGGACCGTAGGTGAAGAACCCGCAAAGGGCCAGCAGAACCATGGACCAGAAGAAGTGGAACGGCAACAGGTACATGACGGTACAGGCCAGGGAGGCGGTGATCATGAACAGGAAGATGACCCTCGACCGATTGGAACCAAAGACCCGGTCAGACAGCCAGCCGCTGCTCAACGCTCCCAAGGCCATGCCCACGGGCAGCGCCAGGGTGATCCAGGTCCGCCCCGAATGACCTTTCCACCCCTTCCCCAGGTAGTGGACCGGCACCCAGGTCAGCAGGCCGTAGCGGGCAAGGCTCTGGAAACCGATGGCCAGACTGGCGGTCATGAAGCGCCAATTGGAACACACCCGCCGGTAGCGATGCCAGGGGTTCTTCCCATTTTCTTCCTGGTTGAATGGCGTGTCCTGGCCTTCGGCCGGTCCGTCTTCCAAGTTGTTCGAGCCGGTGAAACCGAGTTCCGCGGGCCGGTCCCGAGCCATCCGGTAGTAGACCGCGCCACCCAGCAGGAGAAGCAGCACCGGGAGGCGAAATATCCAACGCCAATTCAAATCCAGGGCCAGAATGAGATTGGAGGTGGTAAAGGCCAGAACGGAGGACAGACCGGCCGCACCCACATACAGACCGTAGACTCTCCCGCGCTCCCGGCGGCCCCACCAATTGGACAGCACCCGGCTTCCCGGGGCCCAACCCATGGACTGCGCGTAGCCGTTGATGGCCCAGGGGACCATCAGACCGGCCAGGCTGCCGCCAAAGCTGACCAGCCAGTTGAACAGGCAGGAAAGCAATGCCCCCAGACTCATCATCCGGCGGCCGCCGAAATGATCTCCCAGGTTGCCGTTGACGGCCTGCCCGGCGGCATAGCACCACAGCATGGCGCTGCTGATCCAACCCAGCCTGACCTTGCTGATACCCAGATCCTGCTCGATCCCCGGAATGGCAAAACCAAAGGTCTGGCGGCCGGTGTAATAGAACAGGTAGCAGAGCATGGTGACCCACAGAATGCGCCACTGGGCCCGACGAAACCGACCCTCCTCTTCTGGCATGTCCAACCCGCGCTTCCCGCCGGGTCTCTGGTGCATATTGACAACTATTGTATATTCAGCAACTTACCTGAAACAAATCTGTTTCACTCTCGTATGATCCGCATGGCAGGGCGGGGCCGAACTTACCTGAAACAACAGAAAAAAGACAAAAGAAAAAGAGTTATCCACGAAGGGCCACGAAGAACGACGAAGGGCCACTAAGGCGTTGAGGTTAACCGCGACGGGATACCAAGGTCACGACGGGATAGTCGATTTCTGATTGTTTCACTCTCGGATAATCTGCACGGCAGGGCAGGGGCCCCACTTGTCTGAAACAAACCTGTTTCACTCTCGAATGATCCGCCCCGTCGTGGGGGGCGGGGGCCCGACTTACCTGAAACAAACGCTTGCGCCGAGTGGCGGGAGACCGGTTCAAAGTCAAGCATGAGTAGATTTTTGATTCACATCGATGCACAGGATGCACAGGATTTTTTCCGGAGACGGCTGGCTTGTGTTCCCGGACATCCTCAAATCCGCACACGATCATCGCCCGAGTCAGCGTCTCCTGCAGCAGCCTCCCGTCCTGATTATCCTGTGCATCGATGTTCAATTTATAGTCCTTCTCGATGGATCTGCCCAGTCGCGGGGGGCGGGCGCCCGGCTCGCAGGCAAACGGGAGTTTCCCAAAGGGGACAGGCCGGCTTTCAGAGAAGTCGCCCGCCGGATACCCCCCACCTCACCATCGAGACGACACCCCCGGGAGCGCGGGCGTCCCGCCCGCATGCTGTCCCTTCGGTTGCCGCTCAGTTTCCCTGCGATGTTGCAGCCGACCGCCCTGCCGGCGGGAACCGCATGGGCCCGGCCGAAGCAGAGGCAGGGCGCCGCTGCCGGTTGATTCCGGTGGAGGAGATAGCCGAAGCTGCGGGAGGATTTGTGCGGGCGGGACGCCCGCGCTCCCGGGTGGGCTTCCTCCCATGACAGGGTCACACCAACGGGACAAAAGTGCCAAAGCATTTTGGCGCCAGTTGTCGTTGAAGGAGGTCCATCAGTCCTCGTGCCTATTCGTGTCCATTGGTGGTTCGTCTTCATTGACGAACGGCTGTTTTCCCTCTGAGTGATGCGCTCCGTCGTGGTGGCGGGGGCGACACTTACCTGAAACAAAACCTGTTTCACTCTCGTATGATCCGCCCCGTCGTGGGGGGCGGGGGCCGAACTTACCTGAAACAGCGACCGTCGCCGGGTGGCGGGAGACCGGTTCAAAGTCAAGCATGAGTAGATTGTTTATTAACATCGATGCACAGGATGCACAGGATTATTTGGCTAGAGGCTTCACCGTCTTGAGTTCAACCATCGCCCCGCCGGGCCTTCGCAATCACCCGCCCAGGCTGATCATCTCTATCTTCCTGTGATCGCCGGCGCGGTATCCCTGTTGAGAATGGAGGGCCTCCAGCCGGGACTCCGAGTAACGATCGATCCTCTGATTCCAGATCGAGACCACCCGGCCCCGAACCTCCCGATCGGAGGCTCCCGCTCGCATTGGCGTCTTGAGGTCGTGTCCAACCTCCGAAAAAAGACAGGTGACGAACTTTCCATCCGCGGTCAGCCGGGCCCGGCTGCATCCGCCGCAAAAGGGTTCGGTTACCGAAGCAATCACACCGAAATCGCCCCCACCGTCGGCAAACCGGTAGTCGACCGCCGGCGCCCTGCCCTGATCGCGGCCCACTTCGATCATGGGAAAGACGGAATGGATTCGCTCCAGAATTTCATCCTTGGAAACCATCTTCTCGGACTTCCAACTGTTGGAATTCCCGACGTCCATGTACTCGATGAACCGAATATCGAACCCATGGGAGCGGGAAAACTCCACCAGGGAGATCATCTCGTCATCGTTGACTCCCCTTTCAATGACCGCGTTGATCTTGATCGGATGGAAGCCCTGGCTCCGGGCGGCGGACAGCCCCTCCAAAACTTTGGCCAGGTTGCCTCGCTTGACGATCCGCTTGAATTTTTCGGGATCCAGAGTGTCCAGGCTCACGTTGATTCGCTTCAACCCCGCCGCCTTGAGGAGGGGGGCCTGTTCGGCCAGCAGAGCCCCGTTGGTGGTAAGACACAGATCCTGCAAGCCGCCGATGGCAGCCAGCCGCTCCACCAGCCGGTGCAGATCCTTGCGCAAGAGAGGCTCACCCCCGGTCAGGCGAATTCTCTCCACACCCAGCCCGACGAAAATGCGGGCCAAGCGTTCCATTTCCTCAAAGGTCAGGATCTCATGCTTCGCGATCCAGACATACTCGTCAAAGGGCATGCAATAGGAGCAGCGGAAGTTGCACCGATCCGTCACCGATATTCTCAGGTCCTTCAGAGGGCGTTGAAAGGTATCAACCAGCATGATGGAAACCACCGGCACCGTGACGTCGTCAGCCACCTATAAAAAAAGGCCATTCCTCCTCTCGGAAAAATGGCCTTCGAATCTAGGTAACCCGGATCCCCAACCAAGCCTCGAACGGCTGCCGAGCTACACGTGGAAGGATTCGCCGCAACCGCAGGTGCTCTTGACGTTTGGGTTGTGAAACTTGAAGCCGGCGCCGGTGAGGCTTTCAATATAGTCGATCTCGGTCCCGTCCAGGTAAATCATGCTTCCCTTGTCCACGAAGACCTTGAACCCCATCAACTCAAGAACCTCATCCCCTCCATTGGCTTGCTTCTCGAAGCCCATCTGATACTGAAAGCCCGAACACCCCCCGCCTACGATCTGCACTCGCAAGCCGGCGAACTGCTCCTCCTGGCCTTCCAGTATTTCCTTAACTTTACCCTGAGCTTTGTCGGTGATATTCAGCATTGCGTTTGCGGCTCCTTTCAGCCCTCCAGCGATGACGAATCCTCGATAGAGTTATTGTAGCGGTTCCAGCAAAAAAATCAATCCCCCACATCAGAGGAAGCTGCCGGAGCGCGTTCCTGAAGCACTCCGTTCCAGGGAGGCACCACGACGGACACGTCCCCGTAGCACTTGGATTGACAGGCCAATCGCACGACCGGGTGTTTCCGGGCGGTCTCTCCCGGGGGGGCGTAGCCGAAATACTGCAGACGGCGCTTTTCGAATGCGGTGATTTCCGAAAGATTCTCCCGTCCGGACAGCACACCGATCCAGCAGTAACCACAAGCAGCGCTTCGGCACTGCACCGGCACCGGTCCGGCAACCCGCCGGTGGTCCAGTTCCCGAAAATTCCGCGGGTCGTTGCCGCTGGCCATCGACAAGTCCTGTCCTTCCAGGGCCTCAAAGTGAGACTCCGGAGTGCTCTCATCAAAGGTCACCCGGTATTTCTTGGACTTCCAGATCAGGGACTTCCAGCCGCCCTGCCTCTTTCGCAACTTCAGCACTCCGGCCGCCGACTTCCGGCGCCCGTTCGGGGCCGGATCGCTGGCGTACTTGGCCAACGAAGACAGTCCTACCTGCCGCAGCACCATCATTCCCACCGCCGTGATGCCCGTCAACAGGGCTTGCTCCACCTGCAACCTGTTTGCCAGCCCACGGGACAATTCCAGGATGTGAGCATCCAGGCTGGTCTTTGGGGGCTCCGAGGCCTCCTCGGCATAGGCCAGCACCGCCTGCTTGACCTCCGGCCAATACCTCGACCCGAACAGAAAGGCCACGGAGGCATCGATCTGCTCCTCCAGACGCGACTCTCCGTCCAACTGAAAGTCCTTGAATACCTGGACCGGATCGGGGGAGCGGTCCAGAGCCAACCGGAGCTTCAGGGGCCAGAAGGCAAACCAGATCCGGGTGGCCTCGCTGTCAACCGGGTGGATTCGGGGAAGGATTCGAGTCAGGGCCTCGGCCCAGTCACTCTCCTCCAACTGAGTCAAATAGCTTTCGAAAACTGTCTTGCCGGCAGCCATGATCCCGCTATTCCGCCTTTCCCGCCCAACCAAAAAATGGGCTATCCGTCACGGATAGCCCATGGGAACCCTCTCGTGGCCGCAATCCTCACAACCCACCGCTACTTGGAGGGAGCTGCAATCTGGACCAGTTCGTCCGGTTTCTTGTTGAGGACCATTTCCTCGTAAACCTTGCGCACCTTGGCCGCCTCCCGGGCCGCCTTTCTGCGCATCCGCGCCTCGTCGGCCGCTGTCTGCGGGCCATCGCCCAGCGATCTCACTCTGGCTGCATCCTCGTCATCCACCTTGAGAAAGTGATCGTAGCTCTCCAGACCGACCTTCTTGCCCTTGGCGAACACCTCGTGCTTCCCGTGATTCTTGTACCAATCGGCCACGGTCGCGTTCTTGTGCATGTTCTCGATGATCTTCCGCCACCCCACCCCGGTGTTGTAAGCACAGAAGGAGATCTCTCCCTCCTGGGTGGCATAGGGAATGATACACATCTCAGTTCGCCGGAAGTCGTAGTTGAACAGGTCCTGGAACCACATTCCCGAAATAAAGAGGAAGTTCCAGGGATCCGAGCGGCGCTTCTTGACGTCCTCAATGGTTCGGCTGGGGTCCGACTTGCCATATTTGAGGTCGGCGTCGCCGGAGGCATTCCAGGTCTTGTCGAACTTCTTGAGGATATCGGACAGAACCAGACTCGGCGGTGCCTTGAAGGGGGAGTAGTTCTTCAGCAGCGCCATCGCCATCATGAAGTTGGAGAAGCTCTTGCCTCGAGCCGCGTCGGTAATCATGCGCATGTCCCCCATCAACCCGGGAACGTCGATGAACTGAGGAACCGCCGCCACCTCCTTGTTCTCCTTGTTGATCATTAAGGCCGTGCCCACGCCGCAATTGGGGTGGCAGCCGCAACTGAAGGTGCCCCATTCCCGGTCGGGGCCGTGCACCAGGTCCGCGTAGTCGGCAAAGCCTCCCATGATCGAGATCGGGAACCAGTCCCGGGTCGGTTCCGCGATCCCGGTCTGGGTCTTCACGTCGCTGGCCATGTGAGACAGCGTGTAGCGCTGGCGGTGGCGGCGATCGGGGGTGATCTCCTCATCCCGGCCGGTGAAGGAGACCGGCTGGAAAGCGATGAAGGCGATCTTCTTGGGGTTGTCGATAGCGAACCGGATGATGGGGCCGACCTGGTCGTTGTTGACTTCGTTGATCAGGGTGGTCACCAGAACGATCTCGATGCCGGCTTCGTGCATGTTGTTGATGGCTCTCAGCTTGACGTCGAAGAGATTGCCGATCTGGCGATGGCTGTTGGCATCGTTGCCGATTCCGTCGAATTGCAGGTAGGCGTAGCGAAGTCCGGCCTCGGCGGCCTTGCGAGAGAACTCCTTGCTCTTGGCAAACTCAATGCCGTTGGTGGCCGCCTGCACGCTGTTGTATCCCAGCTCGCGCGCCAAACTCACAGCCTTCAGAAAGTAGGGCGACATGGTCGGCTCACCGCCGGAAAATTGAATGGACATCTGTCTCTTGGGCTTGATTTCCAGGGCATTGGTCATGATCTCCCGGATGTCTTCCCAACTGAGCTCGTGAACATAGCCGACCTGATTGGCATCCATGAAACAGGGGTCGCACATCATGTTGCAGCGGTTGGTAAGGTCCACGGTCAAGACCGATCCCCTGCCATATTTGATGGTGCTGGTGCCGTGTTTGTGCAACCGCTCGTCGTTGTGAGCACGGATGTCCCTGCCGGGAAAGTTGCCCTCGATCCACTCCAGGAAAGCCACGTCCTTGGCCATCATGTCCTCGAACTTGCCGTGCTGCGGACACTCCTTGACCATCCAGACTTCGCCGTTCCGCTCAATGATCTGCGCCTTGATTTCACCCACGTCGTCGGTCACCAGCGAGCGCCAGTCCTGCTCTCCATTGATGATCTTTTCCCTGGCCTCCATCACACAGACGGGGCACAGGGAGTCGGTGGTTCTGGGGAATCCCAAGGTGGGTTTCGACTTCTCCCATGACTTCTGCAGAGGCTTGTCCGACCATTTGGGCGTAAAGGAAGGATTGGGGAAATGCTTGTTGAAGAACTGGACGGTGTTGAACACAACCCCGGCCGCCGAGCATACGGCGGTGTCCGCGTATTTCATCAGGCGCTTGCCTGTTGCGATAGACATGTTCTCTTTCTCCCAATAAGATTCTTTCGCCCCCTGCCTGCAGGAAGTGAAAGGCTGATGGTCCGTGGAATCGCGTCTCTTCCGGAGAGGCGCAACTCCCGACAGGTTAGCTCTAGAAATCCTGAACTCACCGATGACGTTTGCTGAAACCGGGACTGTTCCCGGATGATGTTCAGGAGAAGCCGGTCAGGCTGATTCGACAATACTAACTCAAAACTGACAATAGTTGGTAGCCCCGTTTGGGTAACCAGCCGGTGAGAGCCTTGGGACCGACTTTCCGGGTTATTCGGACCGGGTTATTCGGAAACATTCCATATCAAGCGGGTGCAATATATTACGCTGTCGGAACACCCGAAAAGCACCTTTCAGGGAATGGTGCCATTTGAGGGGTGAGCGGTCCAAAATCGGGTGCTTTACGATCCTGGAAGCGAATCTTCGGCGGCGGCCGGAACGGCCCCGGGGGCACCGTTTTCCCGTGGCCGCCCGAGCACCGGCGCTTCCCCGAGTGACGATCCGTTGGTTGAACCCGCCTTGACCTCGGAAGAAGCCTGAGGCTACGATGCCTCATGACTCAATACCTGCCGCTGTTCCCTCTGGACATTGTCCTGTTTCCCAAAATGGTCCTTCCTCTCCATATTTTCGAAGAGAGGTACAAAGAGATGATCGGGGAATGCCTCCAGTCCAGGACACACTTCGGAGTGTTGTACAGCCACGACCGGACCACGGAAAAGGTCGGCTGTCTGGCCGGAATCCTCAAGGTCCTCAAGAAATACGAAGACGGCAGAATGGATCTGTTGACCCAGGGCGGCGACCGCTTCGAGATCCTGCATTTCGACACTTCGGCCTCCTATCTGCGGGGATGGTCGGAGCCTTTTACCGACCGGGACCAGCCCCAACCACCCGACGGAAAGGCAGTCGAGCGACTGCTTGAGCTTTATCGCGAAACCGCCTACATCCTCAACCGCAAGGAGGCCGACAAGGTCGCTGTCTCGCCCGGCTACCAGGGATTGAGTTTTCAGATCGCCTCGGCCTTCCCACTACCGAAAGAAGTCAAGCAAAGGGTATTGGAAGGGCGTAGCGAAACGGAAAGGGTGGCCATTCTCACCGCCTACTTCAACGAAAATCTTCCCCGCCTGCGCCGAACCGAAATTGCCGCCAAAAGGGCCGGCTCCAACGGTCACGTTCGCTGAAGGGGAAAACTGCCCGGACCCTGACCGCCCCCCCCCCCCCCCGGCGAGCAATGGAGGCTGGCAGGTATTTGTGCTATCTTGCCTCTCTGAAATTCAGCCCACGGGTTACCTATGGAAGCACCACTGAAGCAGCGAAGTCATTGGGGATCCAGGGTCGGTTTCATCCTGGCTGCTGCCGGTGCGGCGGTGGGGCTGGGCAACATCTGGAAGTTCCCCTACGTGACCGGCGAGAACGGTGGAGGCATCTTCGTCCTCGTCTACCTGGCTTGTGTGGTTCTGGTCGGTCTACCGATCATGATCGCCGAGATCCTTATCGGGCGCACCACCCAAAGCTCTCCGGTGGGAGCCTTCACGTCTCTGGCCGGAACCCGGAGCCCCTGGGTGGGGATGGGCTGGCTGGGAGTCGTCTCGGCTTTCATCCTCCTTTCCTTCTACAGCGTGGTGGCCGGATGGTCTCTCCACTACACCTGGCTCTCCATCAGCGGACAGTTTGCGGGACTGAGCCCGGACAATGTGGCTTCCGTTTTCGGAAGCCTCCACGCATCGGTCGGGGCGAATCTCTTTTGGCACCTGATCTTCATGGGCTTGACCATTGCGGTGGTCTTCGGAGGCGTCTCCAAGGGAGTCGAACGCTGGTCGCGGATCCTGATGCCGGCCCTGTTGGTCATGATGCTGGTTCTGCTGGGAAACTCCTTGACGCTGGATGGATTTGGAAAAGCGGTGCAATTCCTGTTCGGCTTTCACCAGGACAAGTTCACGGCCGCCGGGGCTTTGGAAGCTTTGGGACACGCCTTCTTCAGCCTCAGCCTGGGGATGGGCGCGATGCTCACCTACGGCAGCTACCTGCGCCGCCAGGACGACATCGTGGGAGCCTCCGTCACCATTTCCGCCCTGGACACCACTATTGCTCTGGTCGCCTCCCTGATGCTCTTCCCCATCATCTTCAGCTACGGCATGGAGCCGGCGGCAGGCCCGGGCCTGGTGTTCATCAGCGTGCCCATCGCCCTGAGCCAAATGCCGGGAACGACCTTCCTGGCGACGGTCTTCTTTGCTCTGCTGGTCTTTGCCGCCCTGACCAGCGCCATTTCCATGCTGGAGGTCCCCACTTCCTACCTCATCGACCAGCGGGGGTGGCAGCGCCGGCGGGCGGCGGTGGCGGCGGGATTGACCACCGCCCTGGTGGGGCTGCCGTCAGCGCTCAGCGGCGGGACACGGCTGTTCGGCTCCGGCATGGAGGCGATGGTGGGCAAGAACTGGTTCGACAGCCTGGACTACCTGGTCACCAACTGGATGCTTCCACTGGGAGGACTGGGGATGGCCTTGTTTACCGCCTGGCGCATGAACCAGCGGTTGCGCCAGAAGGAATTCCTCGCGGGCAGCCGTCTGCGCGGGTTCTACCAGGGCTGGCTGTTCCTGCTGAAGTATCCGGTTCCTGTCGCCATCCTGCTGATTTTCCTGAACGCCATCGGACTTGTTTAGAGGAGGGAGGGTCGGAGCGGCCGCTTGTTGAGGACTTCCCCCGCTCTCCCTCGGCGCCCGGCTTGGGGGAGCCACAGCGGTTCAAGGACAGTCAGGTTGTCGATTTTCCAATCGTCATTCCGGCTCCGTAGCCTGCCCGGGCAGAACAGCACCCTAACGATCTCTCCAGGGAGCACCCCTTGGTTTCGTTTGCCCTCATTCTCCTGGCCACTTTCGGCCTGACGATTTCCAGCTACTTTACGGCCGTTTCATACGGCTGGATCGATCCCACGGAAAAGTGGATCCCGTCGTTCTGCCGCATGGGAGAGCAGACCTGCAGCCGGGTGATTTTTTCACCCAGGGCCCGCGTCTTCGGCCTTCCCAATTCTCTGCCGGGACAGTTCTTTTACCTGGCAATCCTGGCGGCGACCTTCGCCGATCTGATATTTCTGAAACCCTACTTTTTCCTGTTTCTGTCGGCCAGCTTCCTCACCGTGCTGCTGGGGATCTACCTCAGCTACTCCCTGCTCTACCTGACCCGGATACGCTGTGTGCTGTGCTTTACCTCTCACGCCATCAACGGCATCATCTTCCTGATCCTGCTGTTGACTGGAACATGACTGTGGCTGCAAGTGACAGTTTCGGGACCCTGTGCCCTGGCCGACCAGGATGGGGCAACCGTCTGCGATCACGGGATGCCGCAAAAACTCGGGAGTCGTGCCCAATGAGAAAACCCGGGTTCAACTCCGAAGTGCGACACTTCTTTGCCGGTGCCGGACCTCGCACAGGGTCACAGGGTCATGTATTTGTTGCCACCGGCTGCCATCGGTTTCCGCTAACGATTCCTCGCAGTCAGAACGGGGGCTTGGGCGAGTCAGAAGCTGGACCCTTCATGTGGTATTCTTGCGGCGGACGACATCCCTGCGAGGAAGTAAAGGCCGTATACGAGAACACTCATGGACCTTGACAAGCTGCTCAACACGTTTACAGACACGAAGAAAACCACGGATGCGATCGTCCGGACTCTCAGGCAAATTTCCAGGCTGGATGAAGACCGCGCCGCCAATTTTCGGCAAATTCAGTCGCGCATGGTAAAGATAGGCGACATGACGGGCCAGATGGAGCCGGGAAGCCGGCAGGTGCCTGACCTGCAGGCATGGCTGGATGAGTACGCGAACCAATTGGAAGAGGCGCGGGGCGAGTTGGGGCAGCGATTTGGAGTAGAACTGGAGCAGTGGCTGGAAGAAATGGGCCGTTCCCTGTCAGGACATTACCCTGAACTGAAAACCGGACTGTTCACCATCGAACTCGACTTCGATGGAGGTTATGCAATCCTCTGGTACGGTCCGAGACAGGAGCAGTTGGGACGATACCGTCTGTCTCCCCGGGAAGTAGCCAGTCGCGTGCAGAAAAGCGAGCGAGACCTTGGAGTAGAGCTTCCGGTTGAAGACTTTCTGACGCGGTTGGAGGAAGCCTACCTCAGTTGCATCGAAGCGAGAAGAAGCAGGAAGGCGCCCATCATCCAGGTTCTATGCCAGCTTTCCTTTTTGCTCCAGACGCCACACTTCAGGAGTGACCCCAAGAGGGAGAATTACAGGGGGTACGGTCGCGCCGACTTCAGTTATGACCTGTATCGCGTCCAGCGAGAGGCGGGTCAAACCCGGCAGAGGGAAAGGCTGCACCTCGCCATTGCCACCAGGTCCCAGACAGAGCAGCGCGCCAGACACCTCTGGATTCCGGAAAGTGAAGACGGCAGAGGTTCTGCTTACTCCCACATCACGTTCGAATAGGAGGCGGTGAGTTGACCGAAATTGCCCCTGACGTAGCCCGCAGCATTATCGAAAGAGTTGGAGGCAGCGGCCAGCCGCCTGAGTATGGTTCTCACCTGTTCACGGTCGGACTGGAGCCCTACCTGACAGTCATCGAAAAGGAATATCTTTCCGGTTTTGTCCGGCAGGGCAGTTCCGCCTTCAAAATGGTCGTGGGCGTGTATGGCGGGGGAAAGACTCACTTCCTGTACTGCGTCCGGGACCTTGCCTGGAAGCACAACTTCGTGGTGTCATACGTTGACCTCAGGCAGGGCGAAAGCCCGTTCCACAGGCTGGAACTGGTGTACAGGGCAATCGCCCGGGTCATCATGCCGCCATTCAAGGACGAGGGTTTTCTTTCAGGAAGTGGTGAACACGACCCGGGAATCACCAACTTTCTCAGAACCTGGTACGCTCGGAAGTTCCAGGAGTTCAACAATATGGGGCTGGGGGATGGGGTGCGCCAAGAGATGCTCAACTATGTTGACAGTATCGCAGGCATTGAGAGCATCAGCTTTTCCAGAGCCGTCAAAGCGGCGTTCAAGGCATCGTTGGACCGCCAGGAGGATGAATTCACAGACATCTGCCAGTGGCTGAGCGGCGAGGGCTACGACCGCCGGGCTCATGGACGGCACGGCATTCTCCAGCGGCTTGACCGGACTACCGCGTTCACCCTGCTGCGCTCCCTTGTACAGTGGATTCGCCAGATCGGCTATTCCGGTCTGGTGATTGCGCTGGACGAAGCCGAGCGCGTCCCAAGCCTGGCGGCAAGACAACGCGAGCAGCACCTGAGCAATCTGCGCGAGATTATTGATGAGTGCGGACACTCGAATTTTCGGCATGTGATGATTCTGTACGCCGTTCCGGATGAGACCTTTCTGGAAGGCAGAACCCAGACCTACGAAGCGTTGCGCCAGCGCGTTTCCACCGTGTTTGAAATCCCCAACCCGTCCGGTGTGAAGATCGATCTGGAAAAGATGATACCCAATCCGGTCGAGTTCCTGCGCCAGGTCGGCGCCAAACTTGCGAATGTCTACTCACGCGCCTACCACCACTCTTTTGAGGAGGCGAAACTCCAGAAGACAGTCGATCTGGTCGCATCCAAGGCCCACGAACTGCGATATGGCGACACCGGTTACAAGCGCATATTCATGCAGAATCTGGTCAAAGGGCTTGATATCCTGCGAGACACGGCTTCACCTCCGTCACCGGAGCAACTCCGGATGAAATAATGAAAGACCCTCCACAATCATGTCTGAAGAAGAACTGTTACATTCCAGGTATGGCGCTGGAAAAGTTGTCGCCGAGCGGTATGGGGGCTTTGAGAAGCGGATGGTGTTCCGGAACGGCCTGGAACGCTGGGTCAGGCTGGACGACCTCAAGGATGTGAACCGCCGCCGGCCGGTGTCCTTCACTTGCCCGACATTTCAGCACATTCCTGTTGAAAAGTTGAGCGCCCGCCAACTCATTGAGGCGCTCCGCTTGGGAATCGTGCCCTACCAACATGTTGAAGACTTCACCTTCGGGCGCAAGAGAGAAATGGACAAGTTGCGGAAGTGGCTGGGTGCGCCGTCGAAGGGTACGCTCCGGGTGGTTGGGGAATATGGGACAGGCAAGAGCCATCTCCTTGGCTACGCTCGTGGCCGGGCTCTTCTGGATGGCTTTGCGGTGGCCTCGGTTGACATGGACCCCAACGAAAATCCATTCCACAAGCCAAAGCGCGTCTATGCGCGACTGGTTCAGAGCTTTCGTTATATTTCCAGGGTCGATAACAGGGTAAGAGGCTTTCGCGACTTCCTGAAAGAGGCGCTTGGCGCGGGTTTCCTGAATGACCACCGGTATTTCAGCCGGCTCGTCCAGCCGGACGACGATCTGTGGAACTGGATAGAGGCACGTGAAGCGGCCCCGCGCCCGGTGCCAGCCTATGACCCCAAATACAAGCGCTACCTGTCCCTGTTCGACTATTCCACTGCCGCAAACATCTACTGCTACCTGATCAGCGCCCTGGGCTGGGCCGCGCGCGAGGCTCTGGGGCTCAGAGGACTACTGCTGCTCTTTGACGAAGCCGAAACCATCGGCGCCCGTTTCCACCCTTACCAGTCCCGACGGGGGCGTCATTTCATAACCGCGCTGACAAGGATGGCCGGAAACAACCGGCGCCTGGTGAAGCTCCCTGGAAACTCCGGCCTTCCCTACGCTCGCCATGCGAACGACATACCTTTCCTGTACCGTATCCCCTGCGGCGTGAAACTGCTTTTCGCGTTCGCCTCCGACTTTGACTGGTACCGGATTTCAGAACTGAAGCGCGCGCCGGGCCTCAAGTTGGAATCCTTGTCCGTCCAGGCGCTGCGGGATGTTTTCGAGCAGGTCTGCAAATTTTACCGGGACGCCTATGACTTGGGAGGGAACTTCAATACGAGCAGGCTGTTCGCCAGCGTGAATTCAAGCAAAAATCACACCAGGACGTTCGTCAAGGGATCGGTTGAGGCGCTGGACTGGGCGCGATTCAATCCCGGGAAGCCCCTGGAGGAGGCGCTGAACACAACCACATGAACAATGCCGCATCATTCGGAATCAACTCCTTCAATTTCAGGGTTTTCAGAACCTTTGACGCGGCAAAGTCCCAGACGCCACTTTGAGATGATTCCTTACAACGAAGACTCTGCCGTAAGGCGCAGGCTGAGACGCGCATGGACACCCTTCTTCGCCCGGTTTGGCCGGCTCACCCGAACACAGCTCGACGCCATACCCTCAATCCTGAAGGGCAGAAGCCTGGTAGTCACGGCGCCCACTGCGTCCGGCAAGACCGAAGCAATCGTAGCGCCTCTTGCCGAGCGGTGTGTCGGCGAGGGCTGGCCGAACCTGTCGGTCGTGTACGTGGTTCCCACGCGCGCGCTGGCCAATGACACCCTGACTCGCATCCAGGATCCCTTGCAGGACATGGGACTGAATGTTGTTTTGAAACACGGAGACCGGCCCTATCTGTCTGGCAATCTGCCAGACTTCCTGATTACCACCCCGGAGTCCCTCGACTCCCTGATTTGCCGCAGACCGGATGTCTTCCATCATTTGCAGGCGCTCATAATCGATGAAATCCATCTCCTGGACAACACCTGTCGCGGCGACCAGATTCGCCTGCTGATACAAAGGCTCCGGAGCTTGGCGGCTCACGCTGATTTCAGCGTTCAATTGATGTCCGCCACTCTGTCGTCTCCCCGGGAAGTCGCATCAAGATACGTGAACGACTTCGACGTCGTGACATCAGGGGGACAGCGGAAAATTGACCACCATATCCTGGATTCTCTTGAGGACGTCCGTAGACTGGCGCGTGAACGAGGATGGAAAAAACTTCTTGTCTTCTGCAATATGCGCGAGTCGGTGGAGCGCATCGGGGATGAACTCATCGGGTTGTGGCATCCGTATCCCGTGGTTGTCCATCATGGAAGCCTCGACCGCCGCATAAGAGAGGAAGCCGAGGCGGTCATGAAGAGCGCGGAGGTTGCCGCCTGTGTCGCAACCTCAACCCTGGAAGTTGGAATTGACATTGGCGATATCGACCTGATCGTGATTGCGGAAACGCCCTGGAGCCTCTCATCGCTGCTCCAGCGCACTGGACGGGGCAACCGGCGGAAAGAGATCATACACGCCGCCGCCATCGCCAATTCGGACGAAGAGAAAGGACACCTGGAATTGATGTTCAACAGCGCCACTTGCGGACAGCTTCCCGCAGAGAGCTACCAGGCTGATTTTTCAGTAGCCGTCCAGCAGATATTCTCCTGCCTGTTTCAATTTCCTCAAGGAGTTCACGAGTCAACCCTTATCGGCCTGCTATCGACTCTATGCCCTGAGGAGAGCGTGCAATTGATACTCAATCACCTGCGTCAGAAGGATTACATCGTCCAGGCTAGAGGCCGGTGGTACGCAACCTCGAGGTTGATGAACATCGGGATTCGGGGGAAAATTCATTCCAACATCCCTGATACACAGACCTACGATGTTGTCGACGTCAACTCGGGGAGGAAGATTGGGACCATCGCTGGTGTATTCGATGAGGTCTTCACTCTCGGAGGGAGAGTATGGAGGGTCGTTTCGGTATCGGCCAACATCATCAGGGTCAAGCGTCATGGAGTGCGGGCGCCGGCCCCCAAGTTCCAGCGTCACCGGAACCGGGGCGCTTTCGCTCACCTTCTGCCTGAAGGACTGGTTATTGGGACAGACGCACTTGGAGGCTGACCGGAAATGAATACGCGCGCCGCTCTGGATCGGATGGGAGTTCGGGGAGACCTGCTTTCAGCCCAAGAAAAATCGTTTCTGGACGAGAACGGATACCTTGTCTTTCCCGAGATCCTCACCAGGAATCAGGTCCGGACCTTCAACGATCACCTGGCGGCGCTGGCCGAGAAGGAGGAGAACTGCGGCCGGGTCGAGGAGGGCTTTCAGCAGGGCACCATCGTGGTTCTGGACCTGGTCAACAAGGACCCCGTCTTCGACCTCTGTATCAGCCACCCGCGGATTCTGGCGGCCGTTGACCGCGTCCTGCCGGAGGGGTTTCGGCTCTCTTCTCTCTGTTCCCGGGCCGTGCTGCCCGGGGGCGGGCACCAGGAGCTTCACCCCGACTGGCATCCCGCCTGGTGGAGGGACCGCAAGCAGCCCAGCGACCACTTTTCCTGCAACACGCTCTGGATGCTGGACGACTTCACCTCAGATAATGGCGCTACCCGGATTGTACCGGGATCCCATCTGGGACTGACCTTTCCCGAGGATGAAATGGAAGATCTCCAGCAGCCGCACCCCAGGGAAATCGGCCTCACCGGTCCCGCCGGCAGCGTAGTGGTCTTCACCGGACACACTTGGCACAGCGGCGTCAGGAACCAAACGGATGGGCCGCGGCGGTCCATCACGGCCTATTTCTGCCGGAGGGATCAACCTCAGCAGACCGATCAGCGCCAGGCTCTTCGACCTGCCACCTCCCAACGGCTCAGCCAGGCGACCCTGTTCTTGCTGGATGTATAACCCGCATTGCCCAGCGGCTCGCCGGGTACAGGATGAAACAGAGCATACCTTCAAAAACCGGTCGCGCCTTGCCTGGATCCTGCAGGGCGGGTCCTCCCCCGGTGAGAGACGCGGGTCGGTAAGGCCGCGTTTTCAATGAGATCGCCCACGACTGCAGGAGCACCCCCTTGAACCGCCGACGGTTTCTGAAACAACTCACCGGACTCACCGGGGGCCTGACGCTGCCAGGGCTAGGCTTCCCGGCATCACCCCCGCCGCCTGCGGGGCCTTCAGGCCGGCCTCGTCCCAAAGAGACCGCCCACCAGGAGACTCTCTATAACGGCATCCGGCTCCCCGCTGCCTGGCCTCCCCGCTATCCCGCGGAGGACTTCCGAACGCCCCTCACGCCCCCCTACCTGGAGGAGGTTCCCCAGGTCATTCCCATTGACCGGGGGCGGCAACTGTTCGTGGACGACTTCCTCATCTCCCACAGCACCCTCCAGCGCGCTTATCACAGGGCCAGCCTGCACCCGGAGAACCCGGTGCTGAAGCCGGAGACCGCCCTGGAGATGAACGGGGGGCTCCGGCCGGTGGCCTGTCCCTTCAATGACGGCGTGTTCTACGACCCCGAGGACCGGCTGTTCAAGATGTGGTACCACGCCGGTTGGTTCGACGGCATCGCCTACGCCACCAGCCGGGATGGGATTCACTGGACCCGACCCCGCCTGGACGTGGATCCGGGCACCAACAGAGTCTTGGTCCGCGGGAAGGGATTTCAACGGGACGGGGTCGGAGTCTGGCTGGACCAGGAGACCGCGGACCGGGGACAGCGATTCAAGATGTTTGCCTTCTTCAGGGGGCCGGACGACTTCAGGAGGGGCGAGGCCTATACCTCGGCGGACGGCATTCACTGGGGCCGGCCCACCCCCACCGGCCCCTGCGGCGACAACACCACTTTTTTCTACAATCCCTTCCGCAAGATCTGGGTTTACAGCATTCGCACCTTCCAATTCCAGCCCAGGCTGAGCCGGCTGCGAGGTTATCGGGAACACCCCGACTTCGTGGGTGGAGCTTCCTGGAAAGAGACCGACGTCCACCATTGGGCCGGCGCCGACGAACTGGACCCGCCGGCCCCCGACCTGGGGTATCCCACCCAGCTCTACAACGTGGACGCGGTCGGCTACGAGAGCCTGATGATCGGCCTGCTGGCCATCCACCGGGGACCGCCCAACCAAATTTGTCAGAAGGGTGGGTTCCCCAAGCTCACCGAGCTGGCGCTGGGCTACAGTCGAGACGGCTTTCATTGGCACCGCCCCGACCGCGGCTCCTTCATCGCTCCCTCCCGGCGCAAGGGCACCTGGAATCGAGCCTACCTCCATTCAGCCGGGGGCTGCTGCCTGGTGGTCGGAGACCGGCTCCACTTCTACTTCGGAGCCTGGTCCGGGGAGTCTCCCCGGTTGGGAGGCGACATGTATGCCGGCGGCAGCACCGGTCTGGCCGTCCTGCGCCGGGATGGCTTCGCCTCGCTGGACGCCCCGGAATCGGGGGGAGCAGTCACCACCCGGCCGCTGCGTTACCAGGGACGTCATCTCTTCGTCAACCTGCAGGCGCCACGGGGGCAGCTGCAAGCCGAGGTCCTTGACACGCAAGGCGTCACCATTGCCCCGTTTTCCAGGCAAAACTGCCTGCCGGTGACGGGAGACAGCACCCTCAACCGGGTCGTTTGGAAGGAGGCTGCCGATCTCTCCCGACTGGCCGGCCGGCCCGTCCGCTTCCGATTTCACCTGACCAACGGCAGGCTCTATTCCTTCTGGGTCAGCCCCGAGGAGACCGGCGCCAGCAACGGCTACGTAGCGGCCGGCGGTCCCGGTTTCACCGGCCCCAGCGATACGGTGGGAAGAGCGGCCGGTTGAGGCGCGGGGGGGAGGCAAGCACCAGCCGCCGGGCAGGGCTCCGTGGAGTCTGGTCACGGCTTCCCGCCTCCAAGCGGAGAGCCCATTGACCGGCCCGGCCTGTTCGGTTTAGCGCGTATTAAGCCGCTGCGGTTCTTCACACAGTTCGCCTGTTTCTCCATGTCATAAGCTGACACATTCTGATGTATGCGACGGACAACACTTGCCATTGAAGACCGTCTTCTCCGGCGCCTCAAGGAGAAGGCAGCTCGCGAGGGCCGCACTCTTCAGGAGGTTGCCAACGAGTTGTTGAGTCAGGGTCTGGACATGCGGCCGCAGCCGTCGGACTACCGGCTCGAACTCGAAGGTTGGGATGCGGAGGAACTGCCGGGCGTCGACGTTCTCGACCGGGACAAGCTGTTCGACATGCCGGGAAGAAGCTGATCCTCCCGTACCTTCGAAACCAACGTCCTGGTCTTCGCTGAAATCAGGACCAGCCGTTTCCTGAAACTTCAGCGTTCCTGCAAATCAATCCCGAAAGCGGAAGGAAAACAGGTCGGCGTCTTTCATCACGAAACGGAGGCGCACCGGCTTCCCTGCCAACCGGCTCACGTCCTGGCGGCCTTCCCAGGCCACGATCGGGGTCTGGTAGCTGAGGTTGCTCTCGGCAACCATGCTCTTCGGGTCCCGGCCGGTGCTCAGCGGGGGCGGCACCTCTCCCCAAGCGACGATGCGCGAGATCTCGTCTCCGATGATCTCCGGGCACTCCGCCAGGGAAAACCCCGGAATGGGTTTTCCGTCTACGGTTTGGACCTCAACCCGAATGCTGCCGGCGGCACTGGTGGAGTAGTTGATCTCCAGCCGGCTCCCCTCGAAGGTAATAGGCCTCGTCACCATCTCTCCCCCACGATAGGGGGCATGCAGGGAGGCGAATCCATCCAGACGCAGGGACAACCGTTGCAGGTGGGCGGTGGACTGGCCGTAGTCCCGTTGCAGGTAGAGAGACATCTCCGCCGGACCGGTCCGCACCACCCCCAGGGCCGGGTAGTTGGTTCGGGTGGACCAGTTGCTCTGACCGGGTCCGGGCCGGACGAAGCTCTCCTTGAAGGTGAATTCGTAGCGGGTCGACCCCGCCCGCGAAGAGAGCATCACGGCGTCGGAGACATCCCGCATGCCCCCGCTGATGCGGTTGTGGCGCAAATCGAGGAATTTCAGCTCGCCTGGCATCAGCAAGCGCCGGCCGAAATGGATGCGGCCCGGGAGAGCGATATAGATTTGCGGGGCGCGGAAATAGGGTTGGGTCTGGTTGGTGTAGAGGTGCTGGGAGGGCGTGGTGGTGCCCGTGTCGCTGTAGCTCATGTGCGTCTGCGGACTCCAGTTGAGAAAATCACCGGAGGTGGCCCGAGCCGTTGCCCGGCGCCCTCCCACCATGTGGCGGGCGTAGAGCACGTACTGCTGTTCCACCTCCGACCAGAACATGACGTTCTGCGAATCGAAGTTGTTCTCCATGGCATAGGGGACGATGGGGGCTTCCCGAATCTTTCGCCAGCGAACGCCGTCTTCCGAAACGTAGCCCACCAGGCTGTACGGTGCCTGGACATCCCGCGCGTTGGCCTTGTAGCGTTCAGCCCGGGGCACCCCGGGACGAGTGTCCAGGAAGGCGCTGAACTGGCCCGAAACGGGCACGATGACGTTGTTGGCGGTGGAGCCGTCAACTTCCACCAACCCCAGGTGGGGCTTGGTCCAGTGGATCCCGTCCCGGCTCTCGGCATAGCAGGTCAGTCGGGGCCTGGCGAGACGGCAACGGTAGTACATCCGGTAGACATCGCCATCCTTGAGGACGGTGGTGTAGAAGGCCAGCTTATCCTCCCAGGGCTGGTCATACTTGATTGCGATGTTTTCCGGTCTGGGTTGCTGGAGCTTCAACTCCAGACCTTCCAGCCGGTCCACCAGATAGCGGTCCACAAAGAGCTGACGCTGCGAGCCCAGAGACAGCGCCTGGGAAATACCATCTACCGGCAAGACCAGAACCAGGACTACCGCTGCCGCCACCAAACTGCTCAAGCTGTTGGATCTCATTGGATTTCCTCCCTCGAACCGGCATCCACCGCCGGAATCGGCTTCCTTCCTGTCCGCTAGTTGCACGGGTTGAAATGGAACAGGCATGAGGATATCATCCCTGCCCTGCATTTCTCAGCGGGCTCCCGGGCTCAAACGAGTCGGTGGCAACAGCCCCCAAAGCATTCCCGGCAAACCCTTGGCGCTCATCCAACCCGAAGACCGCGACTTTTTTGAACGGGAGCTGGCTTCCTTCCTGCCCGATCGGGTGTTCGACGCACACGCCCACGTGTGGGCTCACGGCGCCATGCACCCCGGACGCAGGATCGACTCCCTGCCCAGGGACGGAGACTACCAGGAGTTCTCCCGCATGCAGCAGGCGCTGCACCCCGGACGGACCTGCGTCGCCAACATCTTTCACCGCATCTGCCCGCCGGAGCACTTCGAGGGGGCCAACCGCTGGACCAGCCGGCAGGTCGCCTGCAATCCCCAATACCGCGGCCTCTTTCTGACTGCCCCCGAGGCCGATCCCGAGTGGCTGCGTCAGGAGGTGCGGCGTCTGGGCCTGTCCGGGCTCAAGTGCTACCACGTCTACGCCAAGGTCAAGCCGACCTGGGAGGCGCAGATTCCGGATTTCCTGCCGGAGTCCCACGTCCGTATGGCTCACCAGGAAGGGTGGGCCATCATGCTGCACATGGTGAGGTCGCGGGCCTGCGCCGACGCCGGCAATCTTCGGTGGATTCGCCACTACTGCACCACCTACCCCAACATGAAACTGATTCTGGCCCATTCGGCCCGGGGATTTCAGCCGGCCCACAACCTGGAGGGCTTGCCCCACCTGAAGGGGCTGGACAATCTCTGGTTCGATACCAGCGCCAATTGCGAAGCCATGGCCCACCAGGCCATCATCCGCATCATCGGACACCGGCGGCTCATGTACGGCACCGACATCCCAGTCAGCCACTTGCGCGGGAGGTCGGCCGCCGCGGCCGATACCTTTTTCTGGGCTTACCAGGATTCGCCGGTCTGGGGGGAAAAACACTCTGAGATCAAGCCGGTGCTCATCGGACTGGAGCACTTGCGGTCGCTCAAGTGGGCCTGCTGGTCGGAACGCTTGAGCGACGCCCAAGTCGAAGACATTTTCTGGAACAACGCGGCCGAACTCTTCGGAGTTGAATAGCGCAAAGGCCGCAGGAGGCATCCATGGCAACCGTTCATCCCGACTATATCCCTCGCGAGGAAGACCGGGAATTCTACCAGCGCGAACTGGCTTCGTTCATTCCCGACAAGGTGTTCGACGCCCACACCCATGTCTGGCACCCGGACCACAACGTCTTTTCGGAGAGTTTCCCTCCCCTGGTGGACTACGAGAACTACGTGCGATTGATGGAGGACATCTATCCCGGGAGAGTCGCCAAGGGCTTGTTCATACCCACCTTTCGCGACCCCAGGAATATCGCCGCGGCCAACCAATGGACGGGAGAGCAGACTGCCAAGGACCCGAGCTGCCGTGGGCACTTCTTCATCACTCCCGAGGACGATCCCGAGTGGGTGCGCCAGGAGGTCAAGCGCCTGAAGCTCCACGGCCTGAAGTGCTACCACACGCTGGCCCGTCACGCGGACCCCACCTGGGAAGCCGAGATTCCCGACTACCTGCCCGAATCCCACATCCGGGTGGCTCACGAAGAGGGCTGGACCATCACCCTGCACATGGTCAAGGCTCGGGCTGCCGCCGATCCGGGCAACATCCACTGGATCCGGCACTACTGCGAGAACTATCCGAACATGCAGTTGATCCTGGCCCATTCGGCCCGGGGCTTCCAGCCGGCCCACAACCTGGAGGGACTGCCCCACCTGACCGGGCTGGACAACCTGTGGTTCGACACCAGCGCCAACTGCGAAGCCATGGCCCACCAGGCCATCATCCGCATCATCGGGCACGACAAGCTGCTCTATGGAGGCGACCTGCCGGTGACCCACGCGCGTGGCCGCTCGGTTTCAGTCGAGGATTCTTTTCTCTGGCTGGGCGGAGACTCCCCGGTCTGGCGAGAAAATCACCAACAGCTCAAGCCGGTGCTGACCGGCCTGGAGCACTTGCGGTCGCTCAAGTGGGCCTGCTGGTCCGAGCGCCTCAGCGACACCCAGGTCGAGGACATCTTCTGGAACAACGCCGCCCGGCTCCTCGGATTGAAGTGAATCGCGTGGTCGGGGGACCGGAGTTCTGACTCTTTACCAAAGCCCAAGTTCCGGGTAGCGGTAGCGGGATCAATCGGCAACAGGGGAAAGCGCTCCAGCAGCGCTTCGACCAGGGCCGAACGCTTCACCCGAAGCCCTGACTGCACTGCACGATGCACTCCGTGGAGAAGTTCGCTGGCTGTGACCACTGAGAGAAAGAACTCTTCCTGCTGTCGCTGTGCGTGATGACGCTCCAATTTGAGCCCCCAGCTCGTATTCGATCAGGATACTGGCATCGATCAAGACCGCGACGGATCTTGGACCTACGCGCGAGCGGGCACCTGACGAGCCGCCGTGAGGTCGCCGGCAAGCTGGGTGGCTTCGGCTGGAGAGAGATGGGGAAGGGACGCCAATAGTGCGGGGAGTTCCACAAGCCGTTTCCCCGCAGGAAGTGGGCGGAGTTCCGCCACAGGTTTATTGCCACGCATGTGCACAAAACATTCACCGCGATAGGAAACACGGTTGATGTACTCCGCGAAGTGACGAGCGACTTCAGTAACAGAGAGTGTCTGCGCCATCAGAGATCTTCCTTGAAAACCTGAGAAACATATTACCTGATTCCCTCCCGATGTCCACGGACTGCCCCCGATGCCTCTGTGACGGAAGTGGCTAACAACCAAGCTCAACGGAAGTTCAAGCGCGTTGCAGCTGGGCGGTCAGCGTGGAGCGCGGCATCAGGCGATGTAGCCCCATTTGCGGAAGGTGGCTTGGGGTTCCGAATCGTCTCGAAACGCCTGAAAGCAGATATATTCCGGCGCCAAGTCTGTTCCGTTGGGCCACACGATGGTCTGAAGTTCTTCGTCCACCCGCAACTTCGTGAACACGTCCGGCTCCTTCAGCGACTCGAACATCGGTCCCTCGAGTGCCTCGGTCAGATCCGCGATGCCTTCACGGCCGTCGTCGAAGCATACTTCCACGCTGTAGCCGTCGAGTGGTTTTGCACTCGTTACATAAAGAAACATCGAGTCATTCCAATGGGTCGATGGGATTTGGAGCTTCTTTCCTACACTCCCCCGCCCCACGATTTCTTTGGACAGTGATTTGAGAAAGTATATGAGAAGCTACAGGAGAGGAGGATCAGGCTATGTCCAGAGGAAGGAATGGAGCAGCTGGGGGCGCGAAGGGAGCCCGTAGGGCGACCGTAGCGGCCCCAGCTGCGGTGCTTGGTGGGAAGGGCCGATGGTCGGCCCGCCGCAAGATGACGGTGGTGTTGGAGCTGCTGCGCGGGGCGGAACTGGAGGTGACGAGCCGCAAGTACGGCGTGACGGCAGCCACACTGACACACTGGCGCGAGGCATTTGTTGAGGGAGGCGAGGCCGGATTGAAGATCCGAGCCACCGATGTCGTCGACGAAGAGCGGAAGACGCTGAAGTCGGCCGTGGCCAACCTGGTGATGGACAACGAGGTGCTGCGGGAACGGATTCGGCAGATGGAGGAGGAAAAGCCTTTTCTACGGTGGAGGTCGAAGCCATGAGCCGGACCGAGTCGCCCTCCACAGCAAAGCCCTATGGTCTGGCCCGTGTCACGGCGGTGTGGGGCCTGCCCCGTTCGACCTATTATGCGCGGCGTCATCGACTCAATCACCCCGTCGAGTCGCGCAAGCGCGGGCCCCGAACGGCGTGGACCGACGAAGTGCTGACCGAGCGGATCCGAGAGCAGATCGCCGCCTCGCCCTTTAGTGGGGAAGGGCACCGAAAGGTGTGGGCGCGCCTGCGGGTGGCAGGGATCCGCAGCTCGAAAGCCCGGGTGCTGCGCCTGATGCGGCAGGCCCAGCTGCTGGCGCCCCAGCGCCAAGCCGTGCCCGTCGTGGAGAAGACCCATAACGGAACCATCACCACCGATCGTCCCAACCGGATGTGGGGCATCGACGCCACGGCAACGGTCACCCTCGACGACGGCCAGGTCACCGTCTTCGCCGCCGTTGACCATTGCACGGCCGAGTGTGTGGGCATTCATGCCGTCAAGCGTGCCACGCGCTTCGAGGCTCTGGAACCCCTCCGCCAAGGTGTCCGTCAACACTTCGGCGGCTTCCGGGGCAGCGCCGCCGAAGGACTCCGACTCCGGCACGATCACGGTTCGCAGTTCATGAGCGATGACTTCCAGAACGAACTCGCCTTCCTGGGGATTGAGTCTTCACCGGCATTCGTTCGCGAGCCGGAAGGCAATGGCTGTATCGAACGCTTCTTCAGAACGCTCAAAGAGCAACTGCTGTGAGTCCGGCCCTTTCAATCGATACCGGAACTGGTTCGGGCCCTGGAAGAATTTCGCGCTCTCTACAACCAGCATTGGTTGATTGAGCGTCTTGGCTTCGAGCCTCCGGTTCAGGCGCGCCAACGCCTTGCCTTGCAACCGGCCGCTTGAGTATGGTGGGTCTTATCTGTCCAAGAAATCAGGGGCGGTACAGGATGGCGTTATGAAACTTACTAAGACGGTGTTTTGAGCGCCACCTCTACAACGTTTTGCTGTTCCAGGCACCGCAAGAACCCACTCCCGACGATACCCTTGTGGCAGAGCCCACCTCCCACCTGGCGCTGCTCCCACACCAAAAGACGAGCCCTTCGGGCTCTGAGAGAAAAAGTCGGTTGACTCGTTATGGCCCTGCCTACACCAAAGGCTCCTCCTCAAGATCCTGTGCTTCGGAGATCTCCGTTTCACGTGCGAAGCTCCCCTCTGTGGGGAACCTGAAATTTTGAGCCTGATCGGCGGAAAAAAGAGCCCCAGATTTGGCCTGTGCTGCAACTTCTCCAGGTCTGGCATACTCTAGTGCCCCCAGCTCTCTCGCCGGTGGTCTTACTCCGGTCCGTTCGACCAAGGGTTCCCTTTGCCGGCGCGGGCGAGGAGCTCGACCAGGTCCTGGCGGATTTCCTCCCTGAGCCGCCGGGACCATTCGGGTCGCTTCTCAACAGCAGGGGGCCCCTCGGGTGGCTCGGCCGGCTCATCGAGAGGCACCATCTCAAGCCGGAAGCCGAGGGCGCGGCAGAGGACCTCAAGGGTGTCCAGGCGGGGCGAGGAGCCGCGGCGCATGTTGCGGACTGTATCGGCGCTGCCGGTGGCCAGCAGCGAGAGGCGGCGGGCGGAGACACCAGAGCGGTCGATCACATCAAGTAGGCGTTGCCGGAAGCCGAGGTTCGAATCAGAAGCATTCATGCGGAAGCGGTGATCTCGCACTGGAATGTGTCTTAAGGGGGGGGATTTTAGGGCCGATCGGTCCGCATCTGCCCCTCCGTCAACTGCGCCGTGGGAGCCCGGGAGGCTTCATGCCAATCTCCCGGCCGGCTCACAAGCCGGCTGGTCGCGACATCGACCGCGCGGAGGAAGCTGCCAAGGGTCTCCGGAACGGGATTATGGGATTATAGCGATGTTCGATGAGGTATGAATACCCACGAAAGAGTCATGTCACCATATCATAATGGCATGAAAAGCCCTCACCCACCCGTCGCCCGGCCACGCCGTTCACGGCCTCGCGCTCCTCCCTGTGGAACAGTACCGGCTTTGTGCCCGTGGCAGAGCTTGCCTCTCGCCAATAAACGTGCGCTCGTCCACCTCCTCCCTTGCCAGCTGGACCCTGCGATTTTAGTGTTCCATTTTGATATGGTATGATAGTCTATTGTCATGGACAGGCGTGACCCCTACCGCATTCCTCCCGCCAACGCGCTGATCGCCTTCGAGAGCGCCGCCCGGCACGGCAACTTCACCCTGGCGGCGCGCGAACTGCGCACCTCCCAGTCCGCCGTCAGCCGCCAGATCGGCAAGCTCGAGAGGTGGCTGTCGGCGCCCCTGTTCGAGCGCTCCCGCGCCGGGGCGACTCTGACCGAGGCCGGAGAGCGCTTCCTAACCGGCGTCGCGGCCGGTCTCGCCGCCATTCACCGGGGCGCCGCCGAGGCGGCCGAGCTGTCCAAGGCCGAACAGGTGGTCATCGCCTGCTCGCACGAGGCGTCCCACTTATTCATCATGCCGCGCTACGACGCCCTCCGGCAGGTGCTCGGCGAGGACATCCGGATCCGCATCCTCACCTACCACCACTACATCCAGAGCCTGCCGGCCGACCCGTCCGCCGACATCCTGCTGACCTGGGACGCGGCGGGCGTCGCTCCCGAAGACCGGGCGTTGGCCTACGGGGAGGCGGTCAGACCCATCTGCTCGCCCGCCTACGCCGCCACCCACGCGCAAACCCTCGACGGGCCTGTCGCCGGCTGGAGCGGGCTGACGTTTCTCGACCTGCTGCGGCCCAACGAGGGCTGGGCGTCGTGGGAGGACTGGTTCGCGGTCGCCGGACGCCCGGACGCGACGCCGCGCCGCCTCGGATTCGACAGCTACACCTACGTGCTGGAAGCTGCCGCCGCCGGGCATGGCATCGCGCTGGGATGGCGGGGCTTCATCGAGCGGTCCCTGGAAGCCGGCACCCTGGTCACGCTCGGAGACGGGTTCGTCGAATTCGACAGCGCCTACTACGGCGTGCTCACCGAAAAGGGACGCCGCAAGCCGCTCGCGCGCCGGTGCCTCGCGTTCTTTGAACGGTCCCGATAGCGCCGCTTCCGCGCCGCGGAGCCGGGATGAACGGAGATCCGCTCGACCGGCAGCATAGGGCAACTGCGGGCCTCTTTTTCGGCTCGAACGGCCCTTAAATTTTCCACCCTTCCCTGAAGACCCATTCCAGCGCGAGCTCGCCGCTTCCCCCTAACCGGAGTCAAGCGTGCGAGGGGCGATCCAGAGAACAACGCCCCGGGTCAGGCGTTATGGCGAGGTTTATCGCGATGCAGGAAAGGGAGGGTCGAAGGCCAGTCGATCAGGTGATGGGGGAAGGCAAATAGAGTAACATAAAGGATATTATGTTACTCTGTTGGCAGGAGGTCAGCACCATGCCTGATCCAGGGCCAAACGAGCAAAGTTTAGAGCTGCGGGAAGTCTCACCTTCGCCCCCGCTGACGGTGGCCCGGCCCCCTGCCCCGCGCCTGATCCCCAGAGGCTGGCGCATCGAGGGCCTGCCCGGGACCGTCCGGGAGGCCGGCCCCTCCGCCGAGCGGCGCCTCCTCGAGATCTTCACCGCCGAGATCTCAAACCCCCATACCCGGCTCGCCTACTCGACCGCGGCCGGCCGTTTCTTCCGGTGGTGCGAGACCCGGCACCTGGCGCTTCGAGCAATCACTCCCTTTGCCGTCGCCACCTATATCGAGGAGATGCAGGACCGCTATGCCCTGCCCACCATCAAGCAGCACCTCTCGGCCCTCCGGGCACTGCTCGACTACCTGGTCGTGGGCCAGGTCCTGCCGGCCAATCCGGCCGCTCCCGTCTGCGGCCCCAAGCACGTCGTCAAGCAGGGCAAGACCCCCGTACTCTCCGCCGGCGAGGCCCGCACCCTGCTCGACTCGATCGACCTCACCAGGCCCGCGGGGCTCAGGGACCGGGCCCTCCTCGCCACCATGGTCTATTCCTTCGCCCGCGTCGGCGCCATGGTCGGCATGAACGTCGAGGACTACTACCGGCAGGGCAAGCGCTGGTGGCTGCGCCTCCACGAAAAGGGCGGCAAGTTCCACCAGATCCCCGCCCACCACAACGCCGAGACCTATCTCGATGCCTACCTCGAGGTGGCTGGGATCGGCGATGAAAAGGGCACCCCGCTGTGGCGCTCGATGAGGAGGGACGGAAGCTTCAGACCCAACCGCATGAGCCGCATCGACGTCTTCCGCATGGTCAAGCGGCGGGTGCGCCGGGCCGAACTCGGCGTGGCGGCCAACTGCCACACCTTCCGCGCCACCGGCATCACCGCCTATCTGCTCAACGGCGGCAGTGTCGAGAACGCCCAGGCCATCGCCGCCCACGAGTCCCCACGCACCACCAAGCTGTATGACCGCACCGCCGACGAGATCAGCCTGGATGAGATCGAAAGGATCGTGATTTAAGAGGGGTGGAACGAAAAGGCACCGGGCACTATGGGTCATCGGACCCTCAGAAAACGCAGCACAGGGCAAATACGGGCCTCGTTTTTGATTGGATCCACCCCGAATACCCGGTTCGGGGCAACCACAACATCCAGGGTTGCGGCCCCAGGTCGGAGGCGTGAATGTCGATGCGTGGACATCGGGCCAGTTCACCGGCAACCTCTGGCCTCGATGTGATATCCCTTACTGCATGAGATGGACGATTCTCGCTTCGGAAGTTTGCAGCGATGACCTTTGCCAGTATGCGGCGACCGGCTTTGTCCTGGATCCGTCCGGTGATGCCGGCCCGACCGGCCCATACTGCGATCGGTGCGGGCGCAAAATCGTTAGCGAATACTGCCGCGTGATATCCCCTGGCTGGACCTTTCGCCCTGGCCGGATTCATGGCGACCTCAGCAGCCGGCCGCCAGCCCCTCCGCTTCCTCCAACGCCCCCCTCGCGCGAGAAGGCAGCGGCACAAGACGACGACTCCTTTGTCTCCTACGTCTACGAACGGCTGACTTCTTAGCTCCGGGCCTTCGATTGCCCGGGTGCTCCAGGTCGCCGGACGCCGAGAAACGCGATTGTAGGGCCTCCTACGGACCTGTTTTTCTCAGATCGGGCTCAAAATTGCGGGTTCCCCACAGGGAATCGGACTCTGTCGTTTTAAGCGTGCAACCGGCAACACTGTAAAACGGGATCGTCATAACACCGTGTCTCTCTTGTCTGCGGATCGCCTTCACCGTCCTGCATTTGACAACTCCTCTCAGGGGATTACAATGATTAACATCAATCAAAGATGATTGACATGCTAAGGGGCATTTTGAGCAATAAAAAGAAAGACCCCATCACGATCCAGCGCATCCCCATCACCAAAGCCCGCATTAACCTTGGCCAGATTGTGCGCCGCGTGCACGTCAACAAGGAGTACTTCGTCCTTGAAAAGGATGGAATTCCGGTCGCCGGCATTATCGACGTCGACGAGCTTGAAGATTATCTGGAGTTACGCGACCCGACCGTGAAACGTCAGATCCGCGAGAGCGGACAAGAGTATCGTCGCGGCGAGGCTCGTGACGCCGATGAACTCGTCGCCTCGCTGAAACACTCGAAACGATAACGTTACTCCGCATGGCCGGCAAGTTCCACGTTCTAACGACTCCGGCATTCGACCGTCAGGCACGAAAGGCTGTGCGCAATAAACAGGAACTCACCGGAGTGCTCGAAGAGATCCTCATTGCACTCCGTTTCGATCCACACAATGTTACGGGAAGGCACAAGATCAAGAAACTGTCCGGCGTCGCACCCGGAGAAGGGCAATGGCC